>NZ_SMMX01000020.1 GCF_004345005.1 Extibacter muris | reverse complement strand
CGAATAATCATTCCATCTATTACGACTTTCTTTTTGACCGGCTGATGAGGCGGTCTTAGAGTTGTGCCATAAAATCACTTCACAAAAATTTTTCAAAAAGTGCTTGACTTTTTATTAGCAGGCTTTCTGATTCCATGTCTTCACCGCCCCAAGTCTGACTCCAGCTCATAATAAGCCCTGAGGCATCTGTACCCTTCTTCAAACAGCGCTTTCTGCCTGTCATACGTTACTCTGTTATCCATGTTAGGATGAAAGGCAAGTTCAGGCTTAACAAACTGGTGTATGACCGAGAAGTCTCTGAATGCACCTACACCGACACCTGCAATAACCGCTGCTGCAACAGATGTAGCCGTCTCCACATGGTCAAGCCGGTGCAGCGTGACCCCAAGCACGTCTGAGAGAATCTGGGCAACAACGTCTCCCTTTGCCCCTCCTCCGGTCAGCACCAGCTCGCCAACATGCGCATGTTCTCTGTGTGCTTTCAGTATCAAGTCCAGGTTCATTGCGACGCCTTCCAGAACCGCCCTGATATAATCGCATTTTTCATGCTCCATCTTGATTCCGAGAAAACTTCCGGAAGTATCCGGATTCCATCTCGGACTCCGCTCCCCGAGCATATAAGGCAGAAACACAAGTCCCTTAGCCCCGGCAGGGGAATGCATGACAAGCCTGTTCAATATATCATATACGGATCCGCCTTCCTGCTCTGCACGCTGTTCCTCCTCCCGGCACAGTGCCTTCTTGATATAGGAATAAGAACTCCCCGCCGCCTCCGGAAGCAACTGTCCGATTACATCCGTAGACGCATGTAGTTCGGGCATCTTTTCCGCCTCTATCCCTGCGGCTTCAAGAACCTCCTGCGACCACTCCATCCTCCTTAGGTCAAAGGCATCTGTACCGGATGCTTCCGAATAATCGGTCACAAATCTTCCTGTCAGCCTGCAGATGATGTAATCCTTAGCCAGCAGCATCTTATAAGTCCGTCCATACAGTTCAGGCTCATTGTCCCGTATCCACATCAGCTTCTCGATACTGTAGCTCGCGCTGGCCCTGTGCCCGTTCAGTTCATACATCCGTTGTCCGCCGACGCGCCCCACAAGCATACGTGCCTGTTCTTCTGCCCGCAAGTCAGCCCATATCATAGCCGGGCGCAGTACATTTCCCTGCCGGTCCACGATAACACAAGCCTGCATCTGCGAAGAAAATGAGATGCCGAGTACATCCGCGGGGCATATTCCTTCCACTATCTTCCTTGTGGCCGTGCAGACTGCGTTCCACCAGTCAAGGGGATTCTGTTCCGCACAATTCTTATGGAAAAAATGTACATCATAGGGCACGGTGTAACTCTTTATCAGCCTGCCATCTGTCGAAAACAGAGACGCTTTGTCGCTTGACGTTCCCATATCATGGGCAATCAGGTATTTATCCAATCTTCTTCTCCCTCTCTTAGCCATTAACGCCTTCTCTGGCCTGGCTTTTTTGTCCACCTGTCCCATTGCGATTATTATAGCATACGATATGGAAAAAGTAAACTAAAGAAATATATTTACTTTCGTACGAAATCGGCAATCTTGACATAAAGTATTTTCTGTGCTAGTATACAAGTGATTCACATAGCAATAGGAACGTAGTCAGGAGGGATATCAATGAAAGAACGGCACACTGCGCTTCTGGAATATGTCATACAGCACGGCAGGACAGAGGTGAACACACTTGCCGCGTATCTCCACACATCCAAGGTAACGGTCCGCAAGGACCTGGATTACCTGGCAGAACGGGGGATGCTGAAACGGGAACGTGGTTATGCTGTCCCGAACGATCCGGGCGACATCAATTACCGAATGGCGCTTCATTATAATAACAAGCAGAGAATCGCCCGCAGGGCAGCTTCCTGCGTGCAGGACGGCGAGACGCTCATTATCGAATCCGGCTCTACCTGTGCGCTGTTTGCAGATGAACTGGCAAAGTCCAAGAAAAATGTCACTATCATCACGAACTCTTTCTACCTGGCCAATTACCTGAAAGGTTACACGAACATACAGCTTATCGTGCTGGGAGGGACGCTCCAGCCCCACGGCCAGTCACTTGTAGGGCCGCTGACGAAAAGTGCCGTGGGCGCTTTCCACGTCGAGAAGATATTCGTGGGAACAGACGGTTATTCCCGCACGGCCGGCTTTACCGGGGACGATCTCATACGGTCCGATACATTGAGCTCTATGACCGGTTCCGCAGACCATACGTATGTGCTTGCCGGCTCGGAAAAGTTCAGCCAGCCCGGCTCTGTCGCTTTTCTGGACTTGAAAGACGTATATGAGGTAATTACGGACGGAGAGATTCCGGCAGAGGAGCGCGATTATCTGGAAGAACAGGGAATCATCGTCACAATCGCATAATCCGGCGTTCCGGTCCGAAGGGGATACACGGCGCTATAACAGGAGGTTATCATGAAATATCTATTAGACACCGCCAGCCTTAAGGATATCGCACATTACTGTGAGATATTCCCCATAGCCGGCGTTACATCCAACCCGTCAATTGTAAAAAGAGAAGGTCAGATCGACTTCTTTTCACACATGGGAGCGATCAGGTCTATCATCGGCAGAGAGAAGCCGCTTCATATACAGGTAGCGTCACTTGACGCGGAGGGGATGCTGAAGGACGCGGATGCTATCCTGGAAAAAGTAGACGCGGACGTATATGTCAAGGTTCCGGTCACGATGGAGGGAATCAAAGCTATCCGGCTTATGAAAGCCCGCAATATCCGCACGACCGCCACCGCGGTCTACAGCAGACAGCAGGGGTTCCTGGCCATGGAGGCCGGCACGGATTACATCGCCCCTTATTATAACAGGATGGAACATATGGGGCTGGACGCCGAGGATGTCATCGCATCTATGGTGGAAATGATCGACCGTTACAGCTATCCGTCACAGATTCTGGCGGCCAGCTTCAAGAATGCCGGCCAGGTTGACCGGGCCTTCCTTGCAGGCGCCCACACTGCCACCATGGATCCCGCTATCCTGGAATCAGCACTGACGCAGCCACACATTATAAATGCGGTCGATACATTTGACGCAGACTGGAAATCCGTATTTGGAGATAAGACGATATCAGAACTTTAAAAGCCATTGCAATAACGGTTATAAAACGGTATAACACATAAAAGGAAACCGTTTTATAACCGTTATTTAACTGGGAGGGATACGATGAATCTACAGCAGATGAAATATTATAAACACAAGAAGGGCTACTCTTATGCACAGCTGTCCGAACTATCGGGCGTGCCGCTTGGAACGATACAGAAAATATTCAGCGGTGAGACGAAGTCCCCGAGGCATGCTACTCTTGTGGCTTTAGAAAAGGTGCTGGCCCCCCGGGATGAGGCAGATATGCTCCGTGAGCCGGCCGTCTGGTACCATTCGGGGAAAGACAAGTATACGCTCGAAGATTACTACGCCCTGCCGGACGACCAGAGGGCAGAATTGATTGACGGGATGTTATTTACAATGGCCGCTCCCTCCCTGATGCACCAGATGATATCCATGGAGGCCTCATATAAGATCAAGGATTTCATCCGAAGGCAGAAGGGAAACTGTGTCGTACTTGCCGCCCCGGCAGATGTGCAGCTCGACTGTGACGAACACACGATGGTGGAGCCGGATATCGTAATCGTATGTGACAGGGATAAGCTGACGGACCGCTGTATCATGGGGGCACCGGATTTTATACTGGAGATCCTGTCACCAGCGACAAGGCAGAAGGATATGTTCTTAAAACTTACAAAATACCGCAACGCAGGCGTACAGGAATATTGGATGGTAGATCTGGAAAAGGCGCGGGTCATCGCGTATTTTTTTGAAGAGGACGAGATACCAGTTATCTACGGGCTCGGAGAATCCATACCTGTTAAGATATTCGGCGGGGAATTAAAAATTGATTTTTCCGAGGCAGAGCAGTCGCAGAGAGTGCCGGAAAGCTCACAATAACTGATTGTAAAAATGTGCCGGATATAGTAAAATATAGCTAATCATAAGAAAAGGGGTGTCGATAATGGATAAAAAAGTATTAGACTATGTTGTGGAAAAATCGCACGAACTGATGAATGCACCGACATGCAGCAAAGAGACGAAAGAAGCCGCCGAGGCGTGGCTTAATGCTGTCGGTACGGAAAAGGAAGCAGAAGTGACCAGAAGCTATGTAGCCGAGTTGGAAGAAGATATCATGCCGATTGATACTTTGATTGGTTTTGCAGAGTCCGAGGGAGGCGCCCAGGTATTCGGAGCTGACAAGGCAAAAGAAGTAGCGGCGCATGCCAAAGAGATCAAATCAGCCGGAGCAGCATACTGCGACTGCCCGGCCTGCGTAATAGTGGCAGAGATTCTCGAAAATAAGGACATGCTTCTGCAGTAACGGAAGATATGGATGCGGACCAGTATGTGTACATAGGATGAAGAGCGGGGCAGCTGCCCCGCTCTTCATCCTATCCCGCACTTCCGGTTCCATCTGACGCCGTCGGACCCTCATCGAGCATCCCTTCCATGAGGTAGAGGTCCGCCATCCAGCTGCCCACCATGCCGCACTGGTTCTGCAGCAAGGTGAAAATCTGCTCGACAGCCGCATTCAGGTTCTGCTTGTACATGATGATTTCTGTACCGGCAGTTCTTGACAGTTCATCTACTGCAGCTATTTTAACACCGGAACCTGATCTCTTACATATCTCCGCCGTCAGTTCGCCGCTCTCTCTGTCACTGCAGATGACTGCGTCAGCCGGACGCTCATCCCCCGTCACGAGGAGCTCATCTAGCATAGCCGCGCTTCTTTCCGCATCCTTCCACGGCAGGATGAGAAGCTGCCCCGCAGGACCGGCCATCTCCCTGTAAGCCAGTTCACGCATGCGGATACTGTACGCGTCCTTCAGATTCCATCCTATATAAACGACATCCTTATATCCGCGCCGCTTAAGAACTTCATACAATGTCTGTACCGCCAGGCTGTTGTCCAGCGCTACACAATCCGCATAGGGAAGCCCTTTGTCCGTATCAAAGAACACCAGGTTCATGCCGAGGGCGCGCAGCCGCTTCAGCTTATCCGGATCTGCCGTCATATCATCCAGCCACACGACTACATTGCGCAGACCTCTTTTATACAGCCTGTAAAGGCAGCGTTCCAGTTCCTCCGCGCGCGGCTTTTCCACATAGAGCAGAAGCGCTCCTTTTTCCTGAGCATGATTCTGGAAACGGGCGATAAATTCCGAGAAGAATGGATTCCGGGCCGGGGCTATGAGCACGACCATATCCAGATCGCCTTTATTCCCTACATTGCGAAGCGTAATTTTCGTTCCTCTTCCTACTTCGCGCACAACCAGTCCGTCCTCCTCAAGAATCTCAAGAGATCTGCGTACCGTGACACGGCTTACATGGAGCAGTTCTTCCAGCTCCCGTTCAGGCGGTATCCGGTCGCCATCCTCATAATGCCCCTCGAATATCTCGTCACAGATTTTATTTTTTACAATCTCATATAAATTTTCATTCACCATAATAAACCTATCTTACATGCTCGTGGATTCCATGTCCAGACGCTTGATGATATCCTCCTGAATATCCGGCGACAGGTCCAGGAAGTTGACAAATGTACCGTGGATCCTCATGATATAGACTCCGCCCGGCGCATACTTCTTCGGATTCTCAAGCACCTTTCTGAGCATCTCAGGCGTTGTAACATTTACGTACAGATAAAACGGCGATATCCCTTCCTTCTTCGGGTTATAAAAGAGCGGCGCTATGATCTTGTTCTTGAACTCGATCCCTTTTTCTTCAAACGACTCCGACCTGAAATAATTCGGATTCACACCGAGGTGGGAGGCGCAGCCTCCATTCATCTTGTCAAATGGCAGCTTCATATTCGACATCATCCTGAATCCGAGACCTGAATGCGCTTCACCGTACAGCGGATCGATCCCGTAGCCGAGCTGCTCTCTGGCTTTGCGTCCGTCAGGTGTCGCTCCCACCCAGTATCCATACAGCAGATGGGTAGACGGGGAAGCCCAGTCTGCCCGGAATGGATTGCCAAGGTAATTTTTCCTGGAGGCCACAAGGTCGCTGACTCTCCCTGCTATTTCTGCCGCTTCGTCATCCACTTTCGCAATATTGTTGCCGTATTTCACTGCCTTGAGCAGATACTGCCGCATCTCCGGATCATGTCTGAAATCATCCCGGAGCGCTTCCAACAGCCTACCTGCATCTTCAGGCCTCTCATCGAGCAGCGTATCAATGGCCGCAAAAGAGTCCGCCACGACAGATAGCCCGTGAATCAAGCATCCGCTGCCGTTATATTTCGTCCCCTGTACCTTCGTGTCCCTCACATCAACTCCACTTTCAATTCCGCCCATCAGGGAAGACAGAAATGGCACCTGCAGCAGTGAGATCGCTTCCGAAGCCGCATTGGCGCACATGGTCATCTTATCTACATACCATTCCAGATTCTCGTAGAAGACAGTACGGATATTCCGTAACAAGTCCAGCTCCGTACTATATCCGTTTTCTTCATTGCTTCTGCCGAATTTCTTACCGGAGATTGTCGAGACGCCGCCGTTCAAGGACAATTCCAGCACCTTTGCCATATTCAGCCAGCTGTTTGTCGTATTGCCGTTATCTTTCCCCATAATGAGAGGTTCCTGGCAGCCTGCCACGGAATAGTCCTCCAGATCCTCCGGATCTACCTTGTTCCTGTCTGTTAATATTTCAAATACTGAATCGTCATTAAAGAAAGACGGGGTCAGGCAGCCCGGTGTAAACAAGAACCTTCCGAGACTTTCGTACAGTTCATCCGGCGTATTCTTATGCAGCTTCACCGACAGGATAGGCTGCGGCAGGTTCATGTCATAGTACGCATCCAGAAGCGCGTAGGATGTAAGGTTCGTCATATCTTCTCCCGCCAATGACCGTCCGCCGATAATCAGGTTCTGCGAGATGGCCCAGCTCCGGTCTGCCACATTGTAAAAGACGAGGAGGTGCTTCAGCAGCGCCGCCGCCATATCCCGCTCGGTGTCTTCTGCCAGCCGGTACGGTTCAAATATGCGGTCTGCATTCCCTACGGAGAACGCATATGGGTTCGGTGTCTGCTCCAGGCACATCACCTGCCACATGAGGAGGAAGGACTGTATAGCCTCGTAGAGGTTGCACGCTCCATGTGCCGGTACTTTTCCAAGCGTCTCCGCCATGATTACGAACCGTTCCCGGTCTCTGCCTTCTGCCGCTTCTGCTTTCTCCTGCGCCAGCCGGGCATATCTGCCGGCTAACACGATTACGGCGTCAAGCGCAGTGTCTATCCCCTCATAGTACACCCGCTTCTTTTCGCACGTCTCCTCCTGCCGTTCCTTTATCTGCCGCTTGAGCCCCTCGACCCCGATCCGCAGTACGGGACGCATATCCGGTATGAGATGTCCCGTCACCTGTTCGATAAAGAATATGGCTTCGCTCGTATCCTCTCCGGCCTTATCGTATGCGCCGCAGAGTGCCCTGGAGAATTCCGTATCAATATTATATCCTTTCAGGTCTTCTATACGTTCCTGCGTAATATCTCCGATAGGCTCGATATCCCCAAATACAGCGGCCGGGTCACAGTAACCGGTAAAAGAGTCTACGGAGAATGCCGGGTTGATAAGTGCATATGACCTGGCAAACGCATCGTCCTGCGTCCCCGCAAACACATGGTAGTCGCTGAGCCAGAGGGGAATCTTTTCCGCTACCGTGACAAGCGTCCTGGCAATCCGTATGCAGTCCGGCTCCTCTTTATATTCGCGGTCGCACTCCCGCATGATCTCTTTGGCAAGAAACCAGCCTTCCAGATGGTCTATCGCCCGCTCTTCCTGGAATCTTTTTTTCGCCAGGTCCGTAATCTCACCGGCGCTTAATATCTTTTCAATCTTCATATCCGCTGCTCTCCTTATATGGATCATATGATTTTCCATGCACCTGTGAAGGTCTGGTCACGTTCTTCTATAACGGCAACCCAATAAAGCGACTGATTCGCGGAATTCTTTGAGTGTCTCATCCTTCACATATGCATCTGCGGCCATCTTATATTCCCATCCGCATTCTTCCCATTTTTTTCTGCCGAATTCGTGATATGCCAGTACTTCAAACGTCACGTTATCTCCTTTGATCTCGTCGAAAAACGTGAGGAATCCTTTCCGGTCGTCCGGACCGTCATTTACCCCGCCAATCAGAGGTACGCGCACATGGAGCTTCGGGTGGCGGGCCGCTGCCTCCCTTATGTTGCTCAAGACACCGCTGCAAGGGACGCCCGTGTACCGTTCATGCTTTCCGGCACTGCAATGCTTGCAGTCTATGATGAGCTCGTCAATAAGCGCAAACAGCTCCGGCAGCCTGTGATGTGTCCCGTTCGTCTCTATTGCAGTGTGTATGCCGTGGTCTTTCAGCATGTGAAGCACCTCTTTTAGTTCCTTGAACTGCATGGTTGCTTCTCCGCCGGTAAAGGTCACCCCGCCACCGTCATAAAACATCATTTCATTCGCACATGCCTCGCGGAATACTTCTTCCGGCGTCTCTTCTTCGTAAGACAAGCACATGCCCTTTGTATCATGTTCTGTGATACACTCTTTCTTTTTGCATGTGCGGCACATATCCCTGTCTACATGCGTCCCCTTAATGGCGCCGTGGGGACAGACAGATTCCAGTATCCATTCGCTGTCCGCGATGATTACGCCATCCGGCTCCATCCCTTCCGGATTGGCACACCAGGGGCATTTCATATTGCAGCCCTGGAGGTGGTAGACAAGCCGGTTGCCGCTCCCGTCCTGTGAATAGTTGAATCCTTTTTGAAATATCTTCATCACATATCTCCGCCGCTTCTTCCCTTACATATGGAACAGATCTTTGTTATGTCCGTACAGTTCTCGGTAAACCGCGAACTGTTCTTCATAATATTTCTGGTTCTCGCGGTTCGGCGTCACGACTGTGTCTTTCATATGCACGAGCCGGGCACACGCCTCTTCGTAGTCCGCATATTCTCCGCTGGCGACTGCCGCTGTTATTGCTGCTCCTATTCCTGCCTGTTCGTTACCAACATTCGTATAGATGTCGCAGTCGAATATGTCCGCCTGCATCTCCAGGAACAGCCGTCCTCTTGCCCCGCCGCCAGACGCGATAATCTTGCTGTACTCGATGCCAAGCCCTTTGAATATCTCGATGGATGTGCGCAGGCCGAATACGATTCCTTCCATCGTGCTTCTAATCATATGTTCCCTTCCATGCCGGAGCGTCATGCCGAAATAGATCCCTTTGGCACCAGGGTCATTGTATGGCGTCCTCTCTCCGCTCAGATACGGAAGGAATACGAGCCCTTCGCTGCCCGCCGGAGCCTCTGCCGCCATCGCTGTCATCTCATCGAACGTATCCATATACAGGATCTCGTTCATAAGCCATTTCAGCGCAACTCCACCGCTCAAGTGGGCTCCCATCAGCATCCACAGGTCTTCCTTTACATGGCAGAACGTGTTCGTGCGATACTTTTCATCATACAGCGGTTCATTAAATCCGCCCGATATCTGGCATGCAGTCCCAATATTAGCTGCCAGTGTCCCAGGTCCGATGATGCCGTTGCCCACGCCCTGCATCAAGGTGTCGCCACCGCCGCAGGCAATCTTTATGCCAGGCTTCAGTCCTGTCATTTCCGCGCATTCCTTCGTCACTGTTCCGACCACATCACATGACTCATGGCACTCCGGGAAAATATCCCTGTCTATGCCAAGCCTGTCTATCAGTTCCCAGGCCCACCGGCGCCGCTTCGTATCAAATATAGCGCCGCTTGAGGCATCTGTCATGTCCGTGCCATATTCCCCGCACATCCGAAATCTTATGTAATCCTTCGGGAACATGACATGCCGTATCTTCTCATAATTGTCCGGCTCATGTTCTTTCACCCACATCAGGGAAGAGATAAGAAATCCTGTGCTGAGAGAATTCAAGGCTACGCTGCGGTACGAGTCCTCCCCCACGACATCGTATATCCTGTGGATCTCATCTTCCGAACGCTGGTCTGCCCATATGATTGCATTGCGTATAAGACGGCCTTGCGCGTCTGTCATGACAAGACCATGCATCTGCCCGGAATAGCTGATCCCCTGAATACGTGCCGCTTCTTGCGGGTACTTTTTCACCACGTCTGCAATCGTCTGCCGCGAAGCCTCCCACAATATCTCCATATCCTGCTCCGCATATTCCGGCCTGCTTTTTATTATGTCGTATCCAACCTGGGCACTACCGACTACATGCCCTTTCGCATCCATGAGCAGTGATTTCACGCTGGACGTCCCAATGTCCACACCCAAAAAATAATTCATATGCCGCGCACCTCCTTATATTGGTATTGTAATACAATACCAATTCTGCGTCAATACTTTATGTACCGATTGTACTAAATATACCCAGAGCGGCAATGTAACGCTGCCAGCTGATGGAAAGGCTTTGGCTGTGTCAGTATCGTTGGAAACCTTGGTTGGCAATAACATAATGAAGAAGAGCCGGAACCAGGTACAGGGATGTTATATGGAATAGCATCCCCTTCCTAGTTCTGGCTCTTTTTGTAGTAACGTCACACAGCTGCCCTCGCCCGTGGCAGTAAAGTAGATAGCCGATGGGGAGGTATGGGGCAGATGCGAAGGTATAAGCGGTAGGGACGGAGAATCCTCACCAGAATCCTTTGCCAGTGGGGTGAGAGCCGCTATCGGCGAACACTCCACTGGCTTAGGAATCTGTGTGATAGTCGCAGTTCCCGGACGCATCAGAGCGGATGCGCCATACCTCTCCATCGGCGTCTACATTACATAACCCCCTACTACTCTGACACCTGAATCATGACCTTTCCGGTCCTTCTGTATTCCGGTTTTGTAAATACATCCACGATATCATCCAGCGGAACGATATTTGTTATCAGGCTTTCCAAGTCGATTGCCTTGGATTCCAGCACCTGGATTGCACGTTCAAACGTATATGGATTGATGAACGAAGAAGTGATTTTCAGTTCTTTCTTGAACACGTCATCCGGTTTGAGAGGAAGGCTCTCGTCCGGCGCTGCCAGGCCGAAATACATAACCGTCGCACCTTTTCCGGCGAACTTGATGGCATCTTCCTGCGTATGTATGTTGCCGACACATTCGATGACTACGTCCACGTTGGCACAGTAATCAGCCAGCACGGCCTGCACATCCTCTTCTATCGGGTTGATCGTCTTTGTCGCACCGAGCTTCACAGCCAGCTCCCTCTTCTCCTCAACAGGCTCTGACAGGATTACTTTGGATGCCCCCGCATTTTTAGCCAGCTGCATCATGATCATTCCTATCGGACCGCCGCCCATCACAAGCACCGTGTCCCCTGACTTGATATTACACAGGTCTATTCCATGCAGACAGCAGGATATCGGTTCCGCCATAGCGGCTTCAATAAAGCTCAGCTCATCTGAGAATTTGTGCACCTGCTTTTCCCTTATGACGACATACTCGGCAAAGCCGCCGTCTACCGTCGTTCCAAGCCCGATATTGTTCGTACAGAAATGCTGCATCGCATTCTTGCAGTAATAGCATTCGCCACACATATCGTTCGGGTCGCCGCTTACTCGGTCGCCGACCTTCACCGAGGTGACGCCGGCTCCGGCTTTCGCTACCACGCCAGAGAACTCATGTCCCGGAATGAGCGGAGGCGTAACCGCAAAAGAGCCTCCGTCACCGTTGAATATGTGGATATCCGTCCCACACACCCCACAGTATTTCACCTTGATCATGACTTCATTATCTTTCAGTTCCTTCTCGGGTACCTCTTCTACTCTCAAATCCTGCTTTCCATAATATACCGCAGCTTTCATATCTATAATCCTCCATTAATGACTACAGTCAAATAGTATCAAAAAACTCATCGATAAAGCAGATTGCCGCACCTGCCGCGGCAGATTCCACCTTATACTTGCAAGGGAACAGAAAGTCTTTGGCAAAGTCGCTGAAGGAAGTCCTCTCGTCTACTCTTCTGCACAGTTCCTCCATATAAGACTCTATATATGCACCGACATAGCCGCCAAGTATGATGTCCGAATCGAACAGCATACGTATGTTGTTGATGCCGAGCGACAAGTCATCTAGATATTTATCCCAGAGCCTTTCCGCTTCCCTGTCCCTGGACTGCAGAAGCGCAAAGAACATCTCCAGGTTCCCGTCCGTGTACTGGTCCAGGTTGGTCGAACGGCAGACAGTGTCAAAGCAGCCGTATCTCCCACAGTAGCACAGCTCCCCGCCTTCCGGCACCACAGTCATATGGCCGATCTCGCCGCTTTTCTGCGTGTTGCCTTCATATATGTTGTTGTCGACCAGGACCGCCCCGCCGACACTGTTGCTCAGGCTGATGTAAAATGCATTGCATATATCATGGTCAATCCAGACCTCCGCATAGCCCGCCGCGCTGGAATCATGGAACAGCCGGCTGTTGTACGGAATATATCTCGCTATTTCTTCCCTTGTCTTTCCGGTAAAGTTAAGGGTAAGGCCATAGGTTACAATCTCACCGTCTTCAGACACAAGACCCTGCACCGCGATTCCGACACCAAGCAGCGCTTCGTCGCTGATCTCTGCCTCATTCTTGATCCGCTCGACCACTTCACCGATTTTCTTTAAATATTCTTCATCCTCTAAATTAAATGTAATGCGCTCCTTTGTCATGTCAATGACATCGCCCGACAGATCTACCGCCACGCAGTTGATGTGATGCCCGGTCAGGTAGACGCCGATGGCTGCCCTTGCCTTCTTCACATAGGAATATGCCGTCGCATTGCGCCCTCCGGTATTCTGTATCTTCCTGGAGGTATCTATGAGATTCCTCTGCTCCAGATACTGGAGCTTCTGCGTAATCGTCGGAAGGCTGAACTTGAGCCCTAAAACGATGTCCTGTTTGGAAACTGACTGGTGCGTCCGTATATAATGATATATCTGTTGACTTTTATTCAATGTTAGCTACCTTCACTTGTCTTATAATTATATACTCATCATTTTACTTACGATTGCGCCATATGTCAACAAACAGTCCCCCAATCGCCCTTCATACCCCTTCATATTCTCTAAAATCCCAGTAAATTGACATTTACCGGGATTTTTGACTTAATTGTACTGTATTAATGTATCATCGTTAACTCTGCTGCTTTTTCTTCTGGATACAGTCAAAACCAACTGCAAGCGCAAGCACGACGCCCAATACGACGTCCTGTACATAAGAATTGATGTTCATCAGAACCATGCCGTTCGTCAGAGCTCCAATAATAAATGTACCTGCAACGACACCTGATATCTTTCCATAGCCGCCGGTTACAGACACGCCGCCTAATACGACACAGGTGATAACTTTAAATTCATATCCAAGTCCGGCATTAGGCATACCAGAATTCGTACGGGACAACATGACGATACCGGCAAGCCCTGCAAAGAATCCGGATATGGCAAAAACAAGATATTTGATTCTCCCAACGCGGATACCGGACAGCTTTGCAGCCTCCATATTACCGCCTACTGCATAGAAATAACGCCCAAAATAAGTCTTGTTCAGGATAAAAGACCCGACCGCAAAGCAGACAGCCATGATGATAACAGGAACCGGAACGACACTTATGTATCCCTGACCGATAATACGGAATCTATCTGTAAAACCGTTGATCGGAAGACCGCCGCTCACAATGTAGGCAAGTCCTGCAAATGCCGTCTGGGTCGCAAAGGTAGCAATCAAGGCAGGGATTCCTATAGTGGAAACCATAAAACCATTCAATACGCCAATCAGTGTTGCCGCTATGAGAGTTAGGAGAATGGCAAGCCACATATTCACACCCATATGAACCATCATATATGCACAGATAATGTTAACAAATGACATGATTGAACCTGTAGCCAGGTCAATGTCTCCAAGTAAGATAACAAATGTCATACCGATGGAGGCAATACCGAACATGGATACCTGACGGAGCAGCGAGAATATGTTGCTCGGGTTTATAAATCTCGGATTTGCAATGGTAAACGCAGTGACGAGAACTAAAAACACTACCCATATCGCTTTATCTTTTAATTGGTATACTACTTTATTTTTCATACAGTCTGACCCTCCTCCATTCTTGCTGCGGACGCATACGCCATAATGGTTTCCTGATTGAACTCGCTCTTTTCAAGCTCTCCGGTCATCTCACCTTCCGACAGCACTACAATTCTGTCCGACATACCCATCAGTTCCTCCATCTCAGAAGAAATCATCAGAATTGCCTTTCCTTCTTTTTCAACTAAATCATTCATCAGCTTGTAAATCTCATACTTTGCTCCGACATCGATTCCTCTTGTCGGTTCATCAAATATGATCAGCTCGGAATCCGCCGCAAGCCATCTCGCCAGAATGACCTTCTGCTGATTCCCGCCGCTTAAGTTCTTCACGAGCTGATGCAGCGTCGGTGTCTTGATCGCCATGCTCTTCTGATATTTCTCGGCGGTCTCCAGCTCCAGCTTGGAATTGATTACGCTGAGACGGGAATTCCTCTCATAAATCGGCATATTGATATTATTTTTGATTGATATCCCGAGCATGGCCCCGTGCCGTTTCCGGTCCTCCGGCACAAGTGCGATTCCCAGGTCAATGGCTTCCCGAGGGCTCTTCGGATTCACTTCCCTGCCCTTAAATATCACCTGCCCGGATGTTTTCTGCGCAGCTCCGAAGATAACTTCCGCCAGCTCGGTGCGGCCCGCGCCGACCAGCCCGCCAAGCCCTACGATCTCACCTTTATGTACCTTCAGGCTTATGTCATTGTCTCCATTGCCGGTGACTCCCTTCAGTTCCAGAACCACTTCATTCTTATCGACACAGTCCTCCCGCGGCGGATAGGTTTCCGTCAGCTCCCGGCCAACCATCAGCTTGATCAGTTCCTGGACCTCGCTGTCCTTCGTAATCAAAGTTTTGACATATTCGCCGTCACGTAAAACGAGGATTCTATCTGACAGACGATAGATTTCATCCAATCTATGAGATATGTAGACAATAGAAATCCCTTCCTTGCGCAGTCTTTCTACTACCCGGAACATACTTTCAACTTCCGCGCTCGTCAGAGGTGCAGAAGGCTCATCCATAATCAATATCTTCGCATCCTGCTGGATCGCCTTGGCAATCTCAACCATCTGCTGATAGCCGACCGTCAGGTTTTTCATCAGAGTCTTCGGGTCGATCTTAATCTGGAGCTGTTCAAAAGCTTTTGCAGCCTCCCTCTCCATTGCCTTCTTATCAATAACAGGCCCTTTTCTGATAGCTCTTCCCAGAAACAGATTCTCTGCCGCCGACAGTTCCTTAACATTGTTGAATTCCTGATAAATGATTGCAATTCCGTTCTCAGCCGCAAGCTGAGGCGTCATGCTGGTGAATTCTTTGCCATTTACGATAATCTTACCGGAAGTCGGGATAACTGCTCCCGAACAGCATTTGATCAGCGTAGATTTCCCGGCCCCATTTTCTCCAATCAGTGCAAGTATCTCGCCTTTCTTCAGTTCCAACGTAACATCTTTCAGTGCGACAACACCCGGGTATTCTTTTCTTATATGCTCTAACTGCAGTACATATTCTTCGCTCATATTCATTTCCCCCTGAGTCAAGCGGATATTACATAGAGGCGGAGCAACCCGCCTCTATCTTATCGTCTTGCTAGCTATATTATGATGTTACATTCCCTTCATGATATCTTCAATGTTGTCCAGGTTGATTTCCATCGTTGGTCTTTCAACATTGTGCTTGTCACCTGAGAAGTCTTCTCCGTCCAGAATTCTTTCGTACATTTCCATACAAGCCGTAGCCGTATCAAGGCTCGATCCCTCAAATCCGATAATGGCTCTTACCGCTTCGTCTCCTGCCTGAAGAGACTCTAACTGCTGCGGAGTTACGTCTGTCGTGATAACGCCATAGTTCTCCGGAATATTGCCGGCTCCGCCGAATTTCTGCAGCAATGCTTCGTTAGAACCGATCATAGCGCCTGCTCCAACTCCTACAAAGATAGAGCAGTCTGGGTTTGCCTGAAGAACAGTCTCAACATTAGTCTGTGCTTCATTTGCTTCCAGTCCGTCAACTTCAGCTACCACTTTGTAGTTGCCCTTGTCACAGTTTTCTTCCAGCCCTTCTTTGATTCCGTTTGCTCTCTCTAACAGGACCTTTGTAGAAGGTTTGCCGATAACACAAACTTCTGCCGGCTTGTCAGCCGTATAGTGTTCATTGATAAATGCCGCTGCCGTCGCACCGATTTTATTTCCAAGTGCCGTGTTGTCAAGAATCCAGTTTGCTGTCGTATTTTCCATCGGGTCATCCCAGCACATAACTTTGATTCCTTCATCAAGTGCCTGCTGGCATACCGTCTCAAGCGCATCTGCGTCTGATGGGTGGACCATGATCAAGTCACAGCCTGATGTGATAAAGTTCTCGACCTGGCTGATCTGTGTTGCAGAGTTATTAGAGCAATCCTGCAATGTGTAGTCCCATCCTTTGTCTTTCAAGAGTTCTTCCAGCTTACCCATAACGCCTGCCCAGTAATCGTTCTTCAAAGACTGGATGGAGATGCCGACCTTGTAGCTGTCTTTCTTCTCGTCATCCTTCTTGTCGTCTCCGCCAGAAGTCGGTGACTTGGTTGTACATCCGACAACCATTGCCGCGATCATTGCCACGCAAAGAATCACGCTTACCACTTTTTTCCTCATAATACGTTTTCCTCCTTGAAATATATTATTTTTATAGCTTTTGCTATCAGCTATCCAGTTAAGCATCCCTTTAGAAGCAGGTAAATGCTCCGTCTACGATGATATCGGATCCTGTTGTAAACGTACTCGTGTCCCCTGCAAGGTATACAAGGATCGACTGGAGCTCCTCAGGCTTTCCTAGCCTTCCCATCGGTGCCATTGCATTCCACTGTGTAATCAATGGTTTCAGGTGCTCTGCATTCATAATCAGCTCAGTTCCTATGTATCCGGGGCTTATGCAGTTTACACGCACGCCCTTCTTGGCCCACTCCACTGCAAGTGATTTGGTCAGCTGGCTAACACCGGCTTTTGAAGCATTGTATGCGCACTGTGGCTGCGGTACGTTCACGATATGCCCTGACATGGAAGCCGTATTGATGATGGATCCATGTCCCTGTTTCAGCATCACTCTTCCAGCCGCGGTAGCACAGAGGAATACGCCTGTAAGATTGATATCGATTACTTTCTGCCACTGTTCAAAGGTCATCTCCTCTGCAGGAGCGTTTACTGCGATACCGGCGTTATTGTAGCAGGCATCCAGCTTTCCATATGTATCGACAACCTTTGCAACCATTGCTTCAACCTGATCCTTATCCGTGACATCACACTCGATTGCAATTGTCTTGGAACCTGTAGCCTCTGCAATCTCTTTGGCAACTTTCTCAGCGCCTTCCAGGTTGATATCCACGACAGCCACGTCAGCACCTGCTTCTGCAAATGCCGTAGCAGCGCATTTTCCAATCCCGCTCGCAGCACCTGTCACATAGATTGCTTTGCCGTCCAGTCTCATGTTTTCAATAATTCCCATTTCGTCCTCCTCCCGGTTACTAGCCGTTCTGCTTAATATTGCGTTGCCGCTGTTCATAAAGTATACTTTTCTGAACAGCCTCTTTTTT
The DNA here is from genome assembly GCF_004345005.1 of Extibacter muris. Taxonomy (GTDB): domain Bacteria; phylum Bacillota; class Clostridia; order Lachnospirales; family Lachnospiraceae; genus Extibacter; species Extibacter muris. The sequence continues at coordinate 33,133 of NZ_SMMX01000020.1, read as the reverse complement.
TATTGAAAACGCCTGAATCAGGCGTTTTTTTCATGCCTGTTTCCGTTATTTGACTGTGAAAAGAAAAGTATAGTTTTCTTTTACACGCCACTTTTATAAATCTATTTTATAAATTTAATTTATATAATTATATAACAAAATGACATGATTGTGCAATATGCAATGTTACACAATATTTTTTTTGCAATTTCATGTAATTTGCATAATGTTATTTATTTAGCAAACTTATGGCTATTCCGCGATTTTAACTACTGCTTTCACTATCTCGCTCTTTTCGTTCACACTTCTGTCCATAGCCGTCTGTATGTCGTCAAAGTCGAAGATATGTGTGGCGATTCCCTTTAAATCTACCTTTCCCTGTGCCACCGCATCAATAGCCATCGGATAGATATGGCGGTAACGGAATACGGTCTTAAATGTAACTTCCTTGTCGAGGGCAAGGCTCATCATCATATTCATCATGCCTGTCTTGCCATAACCGACAAGGACGATGTTAGACCCTTTTCGTACTGCCTGAATCGCCTGGTTCGTCGTAATCTCTGTTCCTGCGGTCTCAATTGCCAGATCAAAGCCTTCTCCGTCTGTCAGCTCTTTTGCCATGGCCAGCACGTCATCTTCCTTCCCGTTGATAACGCCGTCAGCCCCGAGCTCCAGCGCTTTGTCGAGGCGCTTCTGCATCACATCCACCACATACACTCTGGACACTCCGCATGCCTTTAATGCCATCATGGACACAAGGCCGATACAGCCTGCTCCGAATACGACCGCCGTCTGTCCTGCATGGGCATCTCCCTGCTTAGCCGCATGGAAACCTACTGCCAGCGGTTCGATCAGGGCACCTTCAAGGGTGCTGACATTCTCCGGCAGCTTAAAGCACAGATCTTCCGGATGCGCTACATATTCCTGGAATACGCCATCAATCGGAGGGGTCGCGAAGAACACCACATCCGGACAGAGATTGTACTTCCCTTCTCTGCAGAACCTGCATTTGCCGCATGTCTTTCCCGGCTCCAGCGCCACACGGTCGCCTGGTTTCAGATGGGTCACGTTCTTTCCCACCTCGACAACGGTTCCGCCCGGTTCATGTCCAAGGACAAATGGAGGCTCTACGATATAGTCCCCGATTCTTCCCATCTCGTAGTAATGCATATCGCTGCCGCAGATTCCTACATACTCCAGCTTCACAAGCACTTCATCCTCTTTAGCCTGCGGTATCGGGCGCTCGGTGTAGCCCATCTCACCAATTCCATTCATTACTGCAACCTTCATCATTCCATCCATCTTCTTCTGCTCCTTTTCCTTATCTATATTGAATTTATAAAGTTTTCAATGTAATAGACCGCTGCTCCCAAAGCGGATGCAGCTTTTTGATATCTGCACGCACGGACATAAGCCCCGCCGCCCTCGAAGATATTCTTTTCCGCCACCTTTTTCTGCAGCTCCTTGATATATGGGCCGATTAAGCTCCCGACATAACCGCCGAGCACTATGTCACAGTCAAAACACATCCTCAGGTTATCGACCGTGATAGCCAGGTCGTCCAGATAATCTTCCCATACTTTCACAAGTTCAAGATCCCCATCTTCCATCCTGTCAAAAAAGCGTTCCAGATATCCGTCTGCATATTCCGCCAGACAAAGCGCGGAACAGTATGCATCGACACAGCCCTTTTTGCCGCAGTAGCATGTCTTGCCTCCGGGATGTATGATCATATGCCCGAATTCTCCGCTATGCCAGTGCTTCCCGATATACATATTCTCAAACACGCTGCCCAGAGGGCTGCCCGGCTCCTCCTGTCCGTTCTCCTGGCGGAACACGACCGCACCGCCCACCGTATTGCTCAGGGACAGGTATATCATGCTCTCCAGCTGCCTGTCCGCAATACACTCAGTCGCCGCCGCGGCATTGGCATCATTAATCAACACGCACGGATACGGAATATGGCGGGAGAACACCTCCCCGTCTATATCATACAGATCCAGCGCCCTCGAATAAGTGATGTGGTTCTCGGTGCTGTCCACGATGGAAGGGACCGATATCCCCACGCCTGCGATCTTATCCCGCACCGCTTTGTCCTCTCCGAGGAACTCTTCCAGCGCCGCTCCAAGCTGCTTGAAATACTCATCTTCATATGTAAAAGCTTTCCGCATTCGATTATGCTTCAGCACAGTCTCGGTCATATCCGTCAGGACCATCCCGATATGGTTCCGGGTTATCTCAATTCCCACTGCATATCTGGCATCCCTCACTGCTGCAAGCGCCTTCGCCTTCCTTCCGCCTGTCGATTCAAATTCTCCGGCTTCGCATATGACATGTGCCTCCCTCAGCTCTTTCACTATCTGCAGCACTGTAGGTCCGCTCATGTCAAGCGCGGCAGCAATATCCGGCATAGAAGTTCTGTTCTTACTGTTTATATAACGAAAAACGCGGTTCCGGTTCAGCTTTTTCACCTCTGAGTTGTTTGTTCTCTGTATCACCATCCACCCCTCCTTTTCACTATATTCTATTATACGCGCCCTTTTCGCCAAAACTTTATTAAAGTATTTAATAAAGTCCTTAATTAAGTATAATATTACCATTTTATAGGAAAAAGTCAACATATAATTTTCGACACAGCTAAAGAATTTGGTGAATTTGCCAGATAGCCCGGCATATCACCGGGCTATCTTTCCAGTATTTCCGCCACTTCTATCATTCCATGTGGCGTATCGATGGTTCTTCGTGGCCAGTCAGAAGACCTGGACAGTATCTTTATTCCATCAGGCCCGAGATAGGTCGTCTCCTCGCACTTTGTACCGAGAATCGTGGGATTCCACGCGTAAGCCTGGCCTTCATAGATTGTCCGCTCATCGCGGGGGACCGGGATGAACTCCCGGCATGCATATCCGGTGGGCCCTCCCTGATGATGCATCTTCCACTCGCCGTCATACCCGGCCTCTGCGTATAATGCCTTTACTTTCTCAAAGTATTCTTTATAAGGCATACCGTCCCGCATCATCGTCTGCATGCATGCAAAGATATACTGCGTCTTTTCGTAACGCTCCTTTATCTCTGCCGGCACCGGGACAAAATACACCATCCTCGTCAGGCTTGTGTTCAGGCCGTATATTTCGCCACCGAGGACGACCATCAGGCAATCCTCTATCTTCTTTCCGGTCGGAACCGGATGACGGTATGTCAGGATGCGCTCATCGGCACCAGCAAGTACACAATCCGGGCTTACTCCGTGCCGGATGCAGCGGCATCTGAGCAGATCCGCCACATCGTTTTCCGTCATGCCCGGCCTTGCATCCATGCAGACTCCTTCGACGATGTCCGCGCAGAGTCTGCCGGCCGTTTCATAGCGTCCCACTTCCTCTTCCGTGAGCCTCAGGCGCAGCTTTACCAGCTCTTCCTGTACATTTGCCGTACCCGCTGTACCCGTGTCTGAAGCAAACCGTCTCCCGCCTATGTAGTCTTTTATCTGCGTTTCCACGGATTCATACCATGGCAGAAGTACCGGGGCAGCCCCGAGCGGGTTCTGCTCCGTGTCCATGCGGTGAAGGTCGCTGCTGTCCGCCAGCAGGTCGATGCCGTCCCGTCTTATGGCATAGTAGGCTACGCCATTTTCGCTGTTGGTCACCACATTGCTTTTGGCTCCTTTGCTGACCCAGGCATAGTTATCCCTCCGGTTCAGAAGCACACCGTCATACTCGTGTTCTTCAAGCCATTTCCTGATCCGTTCTACTGCCTCCATAATCTGCCCCTCTTTTATTCCATCTCGTGGTTGATACATACTTTACCTGTCCTGCCAGTCGCAAATACTTCAAACGCTTTGTCTGTCTCCTTCAGCGGGAAGCGGTGCGTGATAATCTGGCTCGGGTGGATCTTCTTCCTGTCGAGCAGTTCTACAAGTTTCTCCATATTACCTACTGATGTCACCCAGGAGCCGTGGAGTGTAAGATTCTTGTGCAGCAGAAGCGGGCTTGGCTCAAACGTCACGGTTCCCTGCTCTCCGAGAAATACGACGTTCCCCCACATCCTGGCCGCCTCCAGGCATCTGTGACGTCCGATGCTGCTGCCGGAGCAGTCTACCGCCACCTCAACACCTTTGCCGCCGGTGAGCTTCATAATGTTTTCTACCACATCGTCATCACCCGGAAGGACTTCATCTGCCCCGATTGCCCTGGCCATCTCCATCCGTTCCTCCGAGATATCTACGCCAACCGTCTGCGCCCCAAGTGCCTTGGCCAGAATAAGGGCTGCCTGGCCTACCGGGCCAAGCCCCATGACAAGCACCCTGTCATTGCCGGATACATTGGCTCTTAAGAGTCCCTGGTAAGCGGTGCCAAATCCGCAAGCTATCATAGCACCGTCTTCATAAGTCAGGAAATCCGGCAGGTGGATGCATGTGCCGGCATCTGCAACCATATATTCCGCCAGCGCGCCGTCCCTCTGCCAGCCGTACGCTCTTCTCTCCGGCTGCTGGCAGTTGATATAGAAGCCTTTGCGGCACTCGTCACAGTATCCGCAGCCCTGGATGTGGTATACGACCACGCGGTCTCCTTCTTTAAAATCATCCACCTTGTCTCCGACAGCCACGACCTGCCCGCTCGGCTCATGTCCGGCGATGACATCATCGTATCTGGCGCCGCCGGTCTTATCCGTGTGTTCAAAATAGATATACTTCAGATCACTTCCACACAGGCTGGCAGCCTTCATCTTTAAAAGCACCTGCCCCGGACCCGGCTTTGGCACATCACATGTGACCGGCTGTACTTTAGCTCCGCCCGGAAGCTTCATCCCTGACATCATTTCTGGAATCTTCTCACTCATCTTCGTTCCCTCCTGTTTTTGCATCGACCGGAATCATGTTACTCACATCTGTACTCCATGGAACATCAGCGGTTCAATCCGTTTAAGTTCTTATACGGATTATAACATCATTCTTTCGCATGCAAAATTCCATATGTTATCTTTTGATGGACTATATTACACTTCTCCAATCATTCTATACGTTTTGCCTCGTCATACAGAGGCAAAGTCTAAGTACAGGGCAATTCAGTTTATTTCTTTCCTATTCGCAATAGAAGTAATCCCCGTTTTTATAATCTCTCGGCGACATTCCCACCACTTTTTTAAATATCCTGGAAAAATAATACTGGTCTTCATATCCAAGTTCCAATCCCACCTCATAGATATACATGTCCGTTGCCTTCAGCAGCTTGCACGCCTCCTGCATCTTCAGATGGATGAAGAATTCCACCGGCGAATGCCCTGTCTGCGTCTTGAATATCGTATTCAGATAACTTTTGGACAACTGCACTTCTTCGGATATCTCTTCCAGCGTCAGGCTTCTTCTCAGATTCTGGTACATGAACCGGATAACCATCGTCACATGCCGGTCCTGCACCGTACTCTCATCCGTCTTTTCCCTGTAATATATCTCAGACAGTATCAGGGATAGCACCTGTGAGATATAGATGAAGTTGCCAATCGTATAATTGCGCTCCAGTACACGGAACAGCAGCTTGAACAGAACCATCATACGGTTGTCGCTCTGTCTGGAATTCATATGTACGATCCGGCATTCCTCCAAGGGATAATATCCTGAATCCTCTCCCTTGAAGTGGGCCCACAGTATGCTCCACGGGTCTTCCTGGTCTGCATAATATCTGTGCCGCCTGCCCTTGGGGATGCAGAATGCGTCCGAATGGCCGATATGGTACACCTGGTCTTCCACCTCTATTATCCCTTTGCCTTCTGTACAATAGATGAGGATATACTGTTCCGCCCCATCCTCACGTTCCCGGTAATGGGCTCGCGCCCTCGGAAAGAATCCCACATCCGTCGGATATATCGTGCGCACGAGCGGATGCGCCGCATAGTCAGCAAAAGATTCGGTCGGAATGATAATATATTTTTCATCTTTAAATCCATCTGCTTTGCCGGATATATCATTCATCCTGTCCTATAACCTCCTCATTTACACATAGCTTTTGCCATATTATTTGGCTCCATTATATTCTCCCGGCACAATATTGTCCATCTTTTTATCATTTATGTCATTTTAACACACCGCACGTTATGATACTCTGGACACAGAGAAACACAAGGAACATGCAGCCTGCGACTGATTTATATGAAAGGAGAATTAAAATGATGTTTGACAAGGTCCACGTGTGGGAAGAGACGGTGACAATTCCCACCTACAAAGTATATCCGGCAGAGAAAAGTCCATTATTTATTGAAAACCGTGCTTACCAGGGAAGTACGGGAAAGGTCTATCCCCTCCCGGTGACGGAAAAGATATCTGATGAAAAGGAGGATGTGGCATACCGGGCCGTCTATCTGGAGAACGACTATCTGCTCGTCATGGTGCTTCCTGAGCTTGGAGGCCGTATCCAGCGTGCACTGGACAAGACGAACAACTATGACTTCGTATATTATAACCATGTGATCAAACCGGCCCTTGTGGGGCTGACCGGACCATGGATATCCGGAGGCATCGAGTTCAACTGGCCGCAGCACCACCGCCCTACTACCTATTCTCCTACAGACTGCCACTGGGAAGAAAATGCCGACGGTTCTTCTACTGTATATGTAAGCGAGATAGACAAGATGTACGGGACAAAGGGAATGGCTTCTTTTACGCTCCGTCCCGGCAAGGCTTATATCGAGATCAAAGGCCGTCTGTTCAACCGGACAGATACGCCTCAGACCTTTCTCTGGTGGGCCAATCCCGCTGTACCTGTGAATGATTATACATACTCTGTATTCCCGCCGGACGTCCATGCCGTCATGGACCATGGCAAGCGTGCGGTGTCCACCTTCCCTGTCGCGACCGGCGAATACTATAAATACGACTATTCTGAGGGAATCGATATCTCTTGCTACCGCAATATAAAGGTTCCTACTTCTTATATGGCAGCACATTCCGACTATGATTTTATCGGAAACTTTGACGAACAGGTGGATGCCGGCCTGCTTCACGTAGCCGACCATCACATATCCCCAGGTAAGAAGCAGTGGACATGGGGCAACAGCGACTTCGGCCAGGCATGGGACCGCAGCCTGACAGAGACCGACGGACCTTATATTGAATTGATGACAGGTGTCTACGCCGACAACCAGCCTGATTTTACCTGGCTGAAGCCATATGAAGAGAAGACATTTACCCAGTATTTCATGCCTTACAAGCATGTGGGACGCGTAAAGAATGCCACAAAAGACGCAGCGGTCAGCATCGACCTTGATAACGGCAAATGCCTGCTCAAAGCCTACACTTCAGGAACCTTTGAAAATGCCGTAGTCTCTGTTAAGAAGGAGGATGAGACTCTTTTTAGCGACAGGGCGGATTTCACGCCGGCACAGTATTATGACGTGGCCTTTGACACAGCTCTTAAAAGTCTCGAAGGGGTAACTGTCACCTTATCTGACGCAGAAGGTTATGAGCTTGTCTCTCATACCCACGAAGTGCAGGAGCTGGAGCCGACGCCGGAGCCGGCGGAACCTCTTCTTCCTCCGGAAGAGCTTAAGACTACGGAGGAGCTATATCTGGGGGCGCTCCATCTCGAACAGTACCGCCACGCCACGCTCGCCCCGGAAGATTATTATGCAGAAGGGCTGAGACGCGATCCGTCTGATATGCGTCTGAACAATGGGTATGGGCTTCTACTGTACAGACGTGGCAGCTTTGCGGCAAGTATCGGTTGCTTTAAGAAGGCGATTGAGAAGCAGACGTGGAAGAACCCGAATCCATACTATGGTGAGAGCTATTTCAACCTCGGCCTGGCACTTGTCATGACCGGCGACGTGCAGGCGGCTTATGATGCTTTCTACAAATCCACATGGAGCTATGAGACACAAGGAGCCGGTTATTACTGGCTGGCCTGCCTCTCCTGCCGCAAGGGCGAGTACCGGCAGGCGCTTGAATTTATCGATAATTCTCTCATCCGAGGCTGGCACAATATGAAAGCCCGTACATTGAAGGCGGCAATCCTTCGTATGCTGTCTGAAGACAATGAGCCGCTGATTGCGGAGAGCCGTTCTATCGACCCGCTGGACATGGGAACACTGTACGAATGTGCGCTGCGACGCAATGACCTTTCCGAGTGGAAGTCCAAGATGCGCGAGCCCGCCCATAACTATCTGGAGCTGGCACTCGATTATATGAAAGCCGGTTTCTATGAAGATGCCTTTGCCATACTGGACTCCTGCGCCGACAGCTCTCCGATGCTTCCTTATTATAAAGGATACATCTATGAGCTGAAGGGAGAGATGGGCGAGGCTGCCAGGATGCATCAGCTCGGCGAAGCTGCCGATTCCAGCTACTGCTTCCCGAACCGCCCTGAGGAAGTGCTTATACTGGAAAGCGCCGTCCGCCTGCTTGAGGATGCACCTTTTGCCCACTATTACCTTGGATGCCTCCTGTATGACAAGAAGCAGTACGAGAAAGCAGTCAGCCATTGGGAATCTGCTGCCGAAAAGGCGCCAGGCTTCGGCATGAACTGGCGGAACCTTGCAATCGCATATTACAACAGGCAGAATGATATTGGGAAAGCACTGGAATGTATGGCGAAAGCATGCTCACTAGATCCTTCCAGCTCCCGCTTCCTTCTGGAATATGACCAGCTTCGGGCAAGGGCCGGGGTATCTGCCGAAGACAGGCTTGCGCTCCTTGGTGCCCACCTTGAGCTTGTGGAATACCGTGACGCACTTTATGTGGAGTATATCACGCTGTTAAACAATACGGGCCAGTACGATAAGGCGCTCGACTGCCTGAACGGCCACAAGTTCCATCCGTGGGAAGGCGGTGAAGGCAAGGTCAGCACCCAGTACCGCTACGCGCTCACGCAGAAGGCGCTTAAGCTTCTGGCAGATGCTTCTTATGACGAGGCAATCTGCCTGCTGGATGCGACGAAAGCATATCCCGAGAATCTAGGAGAAGGGAAACTTCCCAACGTCCAGGATAACATGGCAGACTATTATCTCGGCATGGCTTATAAGGCAAAGGGTGACAGCACGACCGCCCGGTCATACTTCGAGAAAGCGTCCACGGGCCTGGAGGAGCCGTCCAGCGTGCTGTATTATAATGACCAGCCCTCCGACACGATACTCTATCAGGGACTGGCAAACGAGGAGCTTGGCAACAGGGCTGCGGCAAGGAAATGCTATCATCAGCTCCTGGCATTTGGCGAAAAGCATATATTCGACAACGTGACTTATGATTATTTTGCCGTATCGCTTCCAGAAATAGAAGTGTTCCCGGAAAACATCAAAGAACGCAATGATATATACTGCCAGTATCTCATGGCACTTGGTAACATCGGCCTGGAAGAAAAGGAAAAGGCTGCAGAAATTCTACATAAAATACTGGCAACGAAACCAGATTATCAAGGTGCCGTATGCCATCTGCCTCTGGCAGAATAAAAATAGGGGACACCCTAAAACGCGGTTGGGGACGGGGTTTTTTTCAAAAAACCCCGTCCCCAATTCGTTTTAGGGTGTCCCCTCATGTATACCATTATTCCAAGGTCCTATCTTTGATACATCGCTCAAAAATTAATATCATCTGGTCTACTGTAGCATTAGTCCCAATTCCTGCAGCAGACAAAACCATCTTACCCAGTTCATTTGTAACAGCAGTATGAAGACGCCATCCGTCCAACGCATAGACAGCCAAAACATTTTGTATATCTGTCTTTTTGAAAGCACCTGTCAGGGCAGAATCCTGAACAACCTCCACTTTGTACTCGTACAATGGATTTCTTCGGTATTGTTCAAATCTGGTTTTAGCTGCCTTGACATAGTCTTCATTGCTTAAGCCCTTTATATCTGTATAAATATATCCGCAAGTACCACAGATGTCCTCCTGAGGGTCTCTGATTTTACCACATACCGGACACGCCTCCCATCTGGCGTTTTCCTCTTTAAGATTCTGCGCTTCTTGATACTTAAAGTAATCTTCTACATATTCATACCCCGAGTTGCCATTCTCTGCCCTTATCTGTTCCAGTATACTCTGCTTCACGCTGTTGTAGCCAATAGAATCATTCATTTCATCTAACCGCTTTTTGACAGTATTAACAAAGTATCGATGACATTTGGGACAAAGACCTCTGTTTTTATCGTCTTGAAATTCCCTGCTAATGGTTTCCATCAGCCCTAACGTTTTCCCGCACATTGCACATTCATACTTAGCCATAGTTTCTTCCCTTTATATGTATTTTTATTCTACCTGTTGGTTACGAGATTACTCCGTATACTCTCCACTAATCTGGGTGGCAACAAATTCCTTCTCCGTAGTGAATTCAAATTTCACTTTTTGTCCGCTGTTCCAATTACTTACGTTGGCATATGTTGTTTCGAGAATCACATCGTCTTGATCTAAAAGGTTTATATCCAACCCAAAGTAAGAGAAATTCATATCTGTAGTATTCTCCACAACAGCATTATATGTTTTCCATCCATACCCATCATCTTCGGCCAGCGTAAACTCTATTGAACCTATTAATGCCTGCACTTTATCTTCTTTTTCGTTTTCTTCATTAACCTGTTGTGCATTTAGAGTAAACTCTTTTAGTGTATCCTCATATTTATCGGACACTTTAAGTTTATAATCATTTACGAACTCAACAATAATTTGGGTTCTTTTGTTATATGCATCGTACCATAGTTCATCATATTTTTCATAGTTGACAGTTATATAATCACAAGCCTCCTTCTGCTGTTTTAATAAATTTATATATTGAATCGCTTTTTCTTGAAGTTTACTATCTTTGAATTTTTCCGTCTGATATTTTCCTAATATATCTAATTCCGCAGAAACATACTTTTCATATGATTCCTTATGCTCTTCACTCCCCATTTCCGCATTCGCATATTTATCCATAGACTCATACTTATCTGATAAAGCCCATCTTGCTTCTAGCGCCTTTGCTAAATCTTTCATAAACGTTTCATCTGCCGTAGCTTCTTTTTCTTCCTTTTTAGCTGAATTCTCTTCTTTGCCTCCACACCCTATAACAGATGCTGAAACAAGCATTAATAATAAACCAATGACTACTATCCTTTTTCTCATATACTGTTCCTCCCTCAACATTTTATTGTACCTTCATTCTATCATATATTTCTACATTTTCCATTATATTTCTGCATTTTCCACAAGAAAAAACGAAACGAATTGGGGACGGGGTTTTTTTCAAAAAACCCCGTCCCCAATTCGTTTTAGGGTGTCCCTCATGCTATCACAAGTGGTACGTCTAGTTCTTTTGCTATTTTTATGTTCTCTTTTGCTACTTCATCGTCTGTAATTATCAGGTGTACGTCTGTAATCGGGCAGATTATGGACAGGTAGCCGCCGCCGAACTTGCTGCTGTCCGCAAGTACGTATACTTCTTTTGCCGCTTTGAGGATCGCATGCTTCACCTGCATCTGCGGCGTGGCTATAGAAGTAAGCCCCACCTCAAAATTGATGCCGTGGACTCCGATAAATGCCTTGTCCACATGAAAGCTGCGCATGTTCTCCAGCGCCGCATCGCCCATGGTGGCAGCGAGATGCCCTCCCACATGGCCGCCTACCATATAGAGTTCGACATGCTTTGCGCCCGCCAGCTCATTGCCCACAAGGAGGGAATTGGTGACGACAGCTACGCGCTTTTCGGGGTGGTTTTTAATATGGACCGCGAGATAAAAGCTGCTGGATGCGTCATCAATGATTATCGTGTCCCTGTCTTCGATATACTCATATGCACAGGCCGCAATCTTCTTTTTCCTGTCTGTATGCCGGTATATGCTTTCAGCCGAGTATTTACGCACCGGACTTTCCTCCCGCTTTATCGCACCCCCGTGAACCCTCTGCAGCAGACCTTCCATATCCATATTCTTGATATCGTTCCGAATCGTCACCTCTGAACAGCCCAGTTCTCTGCTCAGATCTGCAACCCGAACCCTTCCTCTTTCGTCCAGTTCTCTCAGTATCGTACGCCTGCGTTCTTCCATTCTACTACCCTCTGTCTCTATTATTGATTCTCTATCTCAGCCTTACCTTCTGTGGATCGATATGTTGTGCTATCATCTTCATGACAGCCACGAAGCGGCTGCCGAAGGCCTGCTTCGGAATGATAAATGCGTGGTCTTTTCCATAATATATCCCGATTGTCTTGGGAGTCGTCGCCACACGCTCAATCTGTTCCCAGGCCACCTCTTCTGCTTTATCTCCGCGCACGACAGTTATCCCATGCCCGTTAAGTGTATATTCCCATTCTGTCTGGTATTCCTCGTTAAGTTCCATCTGCTTTTTAGCCCTGTACTTCAGCTGTAATGGAGTAAACGCGATAAATGCAACGGCAGCGGCAAGATAAAACACGAGATGCGCCGGCTTTATCCTTCCCGTGGCCAGCAGGATAATCCCCATGATTCCAACGGCCGCCCCCAGGACATTCGTCAGAAAACCGGAAAACTTAGAGTATGTATGGTATAAAAGAAAATCAAACAATGCTTCTTTTGTCATCTGAACCGACAGTTTCTCTTCCATGATTGTGCTCCTTATAATAAAGTCCTCTCATATATTACGAAATCATTGTAACATATTAGAGGACTTTTTTCACTTTCCTGTAATGAATTATGTATACTTATTGAACATTAGCAGTTCAATATGGTGCGATTAATTTACATTTCTGCCGGCGCCGCTTCGCCCGTGACCTTGTAGTGTGCCCATCCTTCCGGTGAGTAGATACCCTTCTGCTTCTTCTGCATCATCTTGTCAAAGAATGCCACGATGAACGGGCAGAGGAACAATGTGATGATGGAAGCTGTGGCGCATTGTGCGGTAGCCATCTCTGTGTACTGGGCCATAGATGGGTCGGCCTCGGCTACAGCGGCCGGTGTCATCGCTGAGTTGAGCGCTGTCGTACCTACAGCAGCTCCCATGGCGTTTCTTTCCTTCTTCGGAAGCAGCAGGTTGAACAGGAAGAAGAATACTACTGCGAGTACTGCTGATATGAGTCCGAGCACGATACCTGCCGCACCTGCTGTCACGATGGTCTTGACATCCGTCTTGGCGCCGATGGAAATCGTCATGAAGAAGGTTACGATCGGCTGTGCGGTTGCACATGCTTTACGGAATCCTGCATCCAGGTTGCCCCAGATAAATCCAATCAGAATCGGCACCAGCGTGGCAATCAGAGAGTTGATCGGGATAGAGGCAAGCCCTGTAGCTCCAAGTGCAACCAGCGTAAAGAACGGTCCGTCGTTCAGTGACAGGATAGAGATCGCACCCGTATCTGTAGCATTACCAAACTGTGAGGACAGGGATATGTACAGGGAACCGTTGGAGTTGGTAATAGCCGCAATCATGACGAACGGCGTAATGCCGAGGAATCCGTCCGGTCCGCAGATTCTTCCGACGAGGAGCCCGAACAGCACACCAAGCATGAACTTCAAGCCGGTAAGCGTAACGCCCTTGTATAAAGGCATACCTACCTGTTTAATATTGATGGTGGAACCGCATACGATGAGGAAAAATCCCATCATCGCTGAATTCCCTTCATAGAATAATGCCGTTACATAACCACCTATTTGAAAAGCCTGCGGCACAAATGTCGCGATTAGCACTGCAATTACAAGCGGTATGATTACAAGCCCGCCCGGCAGCTTTTTCATCTTGTTCAAAAGGTCAAGATCTTTCGTCTTTTTTACTTCTGTTTTCTGTTCTCCCATTTTCTCACTTCCTCCATAATTATTGTTTTCTTGCTGATTCACGGAACAGCCGGCTTACAATGTCACAAGCCGTATTGTCGTTGCCTGTCAGACCACCTTTGCCTACCACCGGCAGTCCGTCGTAGCTTCCCACAAGACGGCCAACGTCCGTCTGCGGTATTACATAATCCATTACTTCTATACACTCGACACCAAGCTGGTAACATACGTTGACCATCGTATCACCGCCTGTTGTGTAAAGTCCCGCTATCTTTTCTCTTCCAATCTGCTCGAGCACCTGTGAAATAATCGTGCCTAAGCCGGCATTAATTCTGTCAGCGCTCATACCGCCGGCATAATGCCTCTTGTTATCTTCTTCATCCAGGTTCAGCAATTCGCCGTGCAGGGCAGTCTCAAAGAGAATTGCTCTTGGCTGGCTGTCAGATTCGAGCAGTTCCACTGCTTTATGTACCGCCTTGAACGCCTCATCCATGGCAGCATCCCCACCTTCGATAAGAGGAATCGGATCTACGCTGATACGGACATGGCGGTCATCTTCACAGAGCACTTCCATCTGCCTCTTCGTGACAGGTGTCGCACTGCCTGCAGCAATGAGCACCGTCTTTCCTGCTTCATCTGCCTCCGGCGGAACATTCGGCTCTTCCGTGCCAATCAACCCTCGGTGATAGGCAAGCTTTGACGTGAACGGTCCCGGATCTACGGATACTACGTTCCAACGAAGTTCGATACAGGCTTTTGCTATCTCCTCTACATCCTCCAAGGTAATCGCATCTACTACGATAACGCTGCATCCTGCGCTGCGCTCTGCTTCCAGCGCTTCTCTGACAGTGTCCGCCCCCTTCAGGACCTTGTCGAGAGCCACGAGCCCCACCTGACGTTTCGTCTGCGAGGAGAGCAGCCTCGGTATATAGTTCTCCTTGACCGGAGTACGCACATCCTGCGCAACCGGAGTATTGATAAGTGCCACGCCGTCGATAACAGAATAGCCGCCCACCAATATCCTTCTTGACTGTGGCATTGCAGGTACGACTACCGCCACGGCATCTTCGCCGACCATATCCAGCATCGCGTCTACTTCGATTCCCACGCCGCCGCGAAGTGTCGTATCGATACGTTTGGTAAAGTGTCTGACGCCCATCCGCTTCAGCGCCTGTGTCGCAGACTTTACCTTTTCGTAAGCTTCATTTGCCGGAAGTGCCCTGCTGTTGCTGCTGATCAGCACTGCGTCCAGTGCATCCAGCCCTTCTGCTTTTTCCGCCGCTTCCTCATTAAAAAATACCGCCGTCCTCGCTTTTGACCTTGCCAGCAGCACGCCTGTCGTGGTGGCTCCTGTCAAATCATCCGCTACTGCACCGATTAAAGGCATCTTTATCCCTCTCTTTCTATATCACAGTCTCTTAGTTCTCTTCTCTTTCATGCTGTTTCGCAGCATATTCGGCAACTACCTTTGTAGATTCGATAAGGCTTATGGAGCCGGCGATGCCTTTTCCCGCGATATCAAAGGCTGTCCCGTGATCTACAGAGCCTCTGATAAACGGAAGGCCAAATGTAAGCGTTACAGATTTTTCAAAATCCAGCGTCTTGCAGGCGATGTGGCCCTGGTCATGATATAGAGAAAGGATTGCATCATATTTCCCCGACTTGCCGATGTGGAATACAGAATCTGCCGGGCAGGGTCCCACTGCATTGATGCCTCTTTCCTTCGCCGCTTCTACTGCCGGTCCGATATCTGTCAGCTCCTCTGTTCCGAACAGGCCGTTGTCTCCATTGTGGGGATTCAGGCCCGCCACTGCGATATGCGGATGCTCGATTCCGACCTTGCGCAGTTCTTTATCTATATTAATTACATTGTCTAATATAACGTCCTTGGTTGCATAATGGCATGCGTCTACAAGAGACATATGGCGGCTGACAAAGAATACTCTCAGCTTATGGCAGGAGAACATGGTCAGTGCATACGGTGAATTGGTAACATTCTGATATATCTCCGTATGTCCGGGCTCTTTCACTCCGACAAGCTTGATTGCCCCTTTGTGGATCGGCGAGGTAGAGACAGCGTCGATCTTCTTATCCATTCCTAATTCAATGGATCTCATAATCCAGTCAATTGCCATCTGTCCGGCAAGCTTCTGTTCTTTTCCCCATTCGATGGAGTCCGTGTCATAGTCTCCTGTCTCCATAATATCTACGGTACCATATTCATGTTTTGCCTCTGAAGGTTCCGTTATAAGATTATACTTCAGCTCCTTGCCAAGCACCTTAGCCGCCCGTTCCATGATTGCCTTGCTTCCGATTACAAATGGCTTGCAGCACTCATGGATTTCCTTATCCAATATCGTGCCAACTACTATCTCCGGGCCGATACCTGCAGGGTCTCCCATGGTAATCGCTGTCACTGGTCTGAATTTCTCGCTCATCTTCTCTCCATCCTTTCGTTTGCTTTCGTTTATGTTTCTGTTTTTGTTTTCGTTTTTCTTTATTTGTAGTTTCATTTTATATGTGTTCCTTTCATTATGCAACCGTTTTTTGTAATTTCAGTACATTTACATATTTCTATTATTCTTGTTTTGTGCATTTTAACCTGTTTATTTATCGCTTTCTTTCGTTTTATTTCGTTTTTTCGTTTTGTTAATATTTTCACGGTTTTGAAGTTGCGTTTTGACAGCTTATCATATATAATAGATTCAGATTAAAACAGAAACAATATCAGATTACCATAAGGAGGCAGTCATGCAGAAAAAATTGTATTTTGGAAGTAACCTGAAGATGTACAAGAACATACACGACACCGTGGAATACCTTCAGAATCTCGTGGAGTACACGAGGGATCTAAGCCGCGATGAAATCGAGCTTTTTATCATACCTTCCTACACCACGCTGGAGAGCGCAGCGAAACATGTAGACCGTACATATGTAAAGATCGGGGCGCAGAACATGTGTTGGGAGGATGAAGGGCAGTTTACCGGAGAAATCTCACCTCTCATGCTGAAGGAAATCGGGATTGACCTTGTCATGATTGGACATTCCGAGAGAAGGCACGTATTCGGAGAGACCGACATTGAAGAAAACAAGAAGGTAAAGGCAGCGCTCAATCATGGCTTTACGACTTTGCTCTGTATCGGAGAGACGGCAGAAGAAAAGAACTACGGCATCAGCCCCGAGGTTCTCCGCACACAGCTCAAAATCGGTTTCCACGACATACCGGTATCACAGATTCCGAATATCTGGGTGGCATATGAACCAGTGTGGTCCATCGGCGTAAACGGAACTCCGGCTACTGCAGACTATGCAGAAGAGATGCACAAAGTCATCAAGCAGACATTGCTGGACATCTTCGGAGATGCCGGGGCGGACATCCCTGTGCTCTACGGCGGGAGCGTCAATCCGGGCAACGCCAGCGAGCTCATCGTACAGCCGTCCGTCGACGGGCTGTTCACCGGAAGGGCTGCATGGCAGGCAGATAAATTCGACAAGTTAATCCGCGATGCAAAAACAGCCTTTGAATCTAAGTAAAAGGGACACCCTGAAACGAATCGGGGACGGGGGAAAATGAATTTTCCCCCGTCCCCGATTCGTTTTCCCCTGTCCCTAATTTATTTTGGGGTGTCCCTCTTTATCCTTCTACAAATTCTCGCATTCCCTGGAAGATGAGCCATACGGAGGTGGCTCCTGCATCCTGGTATCCGATGGCCCGTTCCATGAGCGACTTGGCACGGCCGAACTTGGCTGTATAGTTCTTCGTATCCTCGACGCCCTGCCTTGCAGCTTCTTCTGCTGCCCTCAGCATTTCGAGCAGGCCCTTTGCGCTGTTGGCCTCCATGGCGTCTACGGCGGGCGACAGGGCGTCTACCATCGTCTTGTCCCCGACTTCTGCTTTGCCGCGCTCCTGGATTGCCGCCAGGCTCTTCCGCTCCATCCCGGCCAGATCTTCCGGGGTGATAGATGCTTTTGGCTCTGCGCCTTTCGCCCCTGCCAGGTACAGGCTTCCGAAGATGACGCCGGAGGCGCCGCCCATGGACATGAGCATCGCCTTTCCCGCTGCCTCGAATATGGCGTAGGCGTTCTCTTCGCCTTCCATCTTAAGCAGCTTCTCCTTTGCCTTCTTCATGCCGCCGGCCATCCCGATGCCGTGGTCGCCGTCACCGATAGCGCTGTCAATCTCAGTCAGATAGGGCTTCTTGGCGATCACTTTGTCCGCTATGTAGATGAGCATCTCCCTTGCATCCTCCGCCGTCAGTTCCATGAGCGTCCCTTCCCTCTTTCTGGACACGTACGGCTCCGCCAGATCTTGTGCGGCAGCCGATGCCGCTTCTGCTCCACGTGCTTCCTTATCCGCCTCTTCTTCCGTAACCGGCACATAAGAGCCGCCTGTCAGCTCCCCTTTGGCGTAATATGGGCACCAGCACGGCATGTCGTAATATTTCTTCAGTTCCTCATCCAGCTGAAACAGGGTGATGGAGAATCCGCCCATCTCCTGGCTCGTACAATAATTGTTCAGATCTGCATCGTATACCTTGACGCCGTCCCTGTCCAGAAGCTCCTTCACCTTGCGGAACACGATTGCAAGTTCCGTTATCGTCGTGGAGCCAAGCCCGTTCACAAGCACGCACACCTCATCGCCTTCTGCCAGGCCCGTGTCCTCTTTGATCTGGTCATACATCTTCTCGGCGAGAACGTCTGCCGGCTGCCATTTGGTCCGTAGAACGCCACGCTCCCCGTGCAGCCCCATTCCATACTCGATCTCATCCTCTCCAAGTTCAAATATCGGCTTATCCACACCCGGCAGCTGCGCCGGGGCAGTCGCCACGCCTATCGTATTCGTATGGTCCCTCGCCTTTTCCGCTACCCTTGTCACTTCTTCCAGATCAAGGCCGGCGTCGCATGCCGCTCCAGCCGTCTTGACGACATACACATCACCGGCAATCCCACGCCGGTCCGATATCCTGTCCCTGGGCGCGCTCGCCACATCGTCCCACACACGCACATGGGCTGTCCTGATCCCGTCGTCGTTCAGGAATTCTTCCCCCATGTCAAAGTTCAGGTTATCCCCGGCATAGCAGCCATATACGAAGAGCACGCCCCTGCCGTTATCGACAGCTTTTGCCGTCTCATATACCGTATTCGGGTCCGGGGACGCAAATATGTTGCCGCAGGCGGCCGCATCTGCAAGCCCTTTCCCGACAAATCCCGAGAACATAGGCTCATGTCCGCTGCCCCCGCCGATGACAAGGGCCACCTTGTCTTTTCTCCTCTGTTTTAATATGACCCCGTTCACTTCCGGATGTTTCCTGTAATATCTGCTGTAAGCACTGATATAACCTTCCATCATCTCCTGCACTACATTGTCCTCATCATTGATTATCTTTCTCATCACTCAACCTCGCTTTTCGTCCATTATATCATGTTTAATAAATAATAGGAATTATCCTTTGATTATTAAGTAGATTTAGTAATGTGCTCTACCCATCGCGCAGCCATCCGCCTGTGCCCCTCTTCTGCGGGATGGATGCCGTCCAGATAAAATGCATCCATCCCGCCGGAATCGGCAGGAACGCATTCCCAGAAGTCAACGACAGGTATACGGAAGCTCTCGCCAAATCGCAGCAGCCACTCCCGATAATTTCCAAGCTGCCTCTTGACATTTTCTCCAGATGCAAATGCTGTCCATTCTTTTGCAAGCCCCGGCTCATATACAGGAAGAGGGACACCCACAAAGGGGCGGATGCCCTCTTTACGCCGTACCCATATGTAAGACTGTCACCTAAGCAAACAATTCTCATGTACTTCCTCTCTGCATCATTCCGGGGCACAGCAGATGCACGCCGCAACTTCATCCGCCCCGATGGTTCCAAAGTAATCCCTTATCCGGAACTCCCGGAGCACTTCCAGCACCTCTCCGTACCGGTACCTGCATCCCGTCAGCCCATCCGCCACCTCCGAAGCCGGCCTCAAAGCCATGAAGTCCCCGTACATCAGGCATTCCTCTATCCTGCCCTCCCGCACGTTCATATACACTTCCACCGTGCCGCCGTCATACTTTTTATAGTTATGAATCGCGCAGTTTATCGGCTGTCCGTAATTCCACTCCCACGTCTCATATTTATCCCGTTTCAGCTTCTCTATCCTGACAAGCTCATCCTCCGTCAGGGCAAGCGCCTCATAACCGGCATCTTCAAGCAGCTTGCAGGCAAGACGCTCCTTCAGCACCTCGATCGTAACCTCTCCGGGCATGTAATCCTTAATATTGCCGACACGGCTCTTTACGGACTTGACCGCTTTGGAATTGAACTTCTCGCTTCTTACATGCAGGCTTTTTGAAACGGCAGACAGATCCGAGTCAAAGAGCAGGCATCCATGGTGGAGTATCCGGTTCTTATAGATTCTCTGCGCGGTCCCGGATACTTTCTTCCCTTCTATCATGATATCATTTCGGCCGCTGAACATAGCCATGGCCCCCAGTTCCCTCAGCACTTCGACGACAGGTCCGGTAAAATATCTCATCTCATCCCGGTCATCCTCCCCCCTGTCCGCGATAACGGAATAGTTCAGATTGCCCAGGTCATGGTACACCGTTCCGCCTCCGGTCGTCCTGCGGACGACCCGGATACCGTGTTCTGTTACATATTGCTGGTTGACCTCCTCCATGGCGTTCTGGTGCCTGCCGACTATGATAGCATTATCATTCTGCCAGAGCATGACGATGGCACCCTCCATATGATGTGTCAGGAGATATTCCTCCAGCGCAAGGTTATAATAGGGATTGGTACAATTATTTACAACAAGGTAATTATTCTTCATACTTTTTCGCCACCCGGTATAAATCCGTAAAATCTTCCTTCAGATGCGCATACAGGTTCCTGTATATATCAAAATACTCCATATAGCGCTCATGTGCCTCCTGGTCTGGTTCCATATAATCGATGTAGTTGACTTTATCCTTGGCAATCCCAAAGTCTTCAAATACCCCTACAGATACTCCCGCAAGAATGGCATCCCCATAAGGCGCCCCGACACGGTTCTCCACAAATGCCGTCGGCACGTTGAATACATCCGTGATGATCCTTCTCCACAGCTTGCTCTTTGCCCCGCCTTCATTCAGGATGATTGGCGCATTAGCCTTGACCCCTTTCTCCAGCATAAGCCTGTAGTTGTCATACAGCGCATATGCCACCCCTTCCATCATAGCACGTATGAGATGCCCCTTCGTGTGATGGAGCGACAGGCCAAATACCGTCCCTCTCGCATAGGCGTTCCAGAGCACCGTACGTTCACCCATAAGGTAGGGGAGCACGATAAGCCCCTTGCTGCCGGCTGGCACTTTTTCTGCCTCTTTATTCATAATATCATAGACATCCATATCTGACATCATCTGTGCGGTGGCATGCTCCATCTGGCAGAAATTGTCCCTGATATATCTGAGCACCTGGCCCCCTGTCAGCACGACGGCGATGGAGATGAAGTCGTTGCAGGAGTTCGTCGTATAGGCGTCGTTGCATACAAGGTCGATAAACTCTCTGCTGTCATTCACCACGCCCATGACACCGCATGTGCCGAGGTTGATCTGTACATCGCCCGGCGTAATGGCACCGCCGCCTACAAAACCCGCATTGCAGTCTACCTGTCCGGCGCAGACCGGTATGCCTGCAGAAAGCCCAAGCTCCTCTGCGGCCTCCTCCGTCACCGTCCCGACAATATGCTCGCACGGATACAGGTCCGGCATAAGCGCGATATCGATGCCGAGCTTATCCATCAGCTCCCTGTTGAACTCTTTCTTCCTGATATCATACGCCACACCCCAGAAGCCCCCGTGGGAATAGCTCATGGCAGCCTTCCCCGTCATGCGGAGCCTTACGAAGCCGTCAATGGTCAATGTCTTCCAGATCTTCTTGTAATCCTCCGGACGGTTGTTCTTCTCCCACATGATATTTACCATGGTCGGATAGTCTTCAATCCGATTGCCGTTGATTCGGAATATCTCGTCCACCCCTACATGTTCCCTCAGCCACTCTACCTCTTTCACCGCCCGCCTGTCCATGAGGTTATAGGCACGGTTGACCGGACGGCCGTCCCTATCCACCATGACGAGGCACGGCTGCGCCGAAGATATGCCGATGCCCTTGATATCCTCCGGCGCTACCCCCGCCTTCTTCATGCAGTCCTTTATCGTCTCACACGCCAGCGTCCAGTAGAGTTCGGCATCATGTTCAGACCATGATGGCTTGTCTACATAGATGGGATATTCCTGAAAGGAATACGCAAGCACATCTGCGTGTCCGTCAATAATACATGCCTTGCCCCCTCCGGTACCATAGTCAAGGCCTATCATATATGTTCCCATGTAATTCTACCTCCTTATCATACCGCTTTGTGCACGCTCTTCCCAAAGCAGTCGAGTGCCGCTTCTTTGATCATCTCGGACAGCGACGGATGTGCCACGACCATCCTCTCCCACTCTTCTAGCGTCATCTTGTCCCTGACCGCCGCAGAAGCAAATGCAATCATCTCCGGGGCATTTTCACCGACGATATGTACGCCGAGCGTCGTCTCTCTCTCCTTGTCCATCACTACACGTACCAGGCCGTCCGCCCCTTCCGCCAGAGCCATCCCGTTCGCACTGTAGGCAAATTCCCCCGTAACCGCTGCTATCCCCATCTCTTCTGCCTTAACGGCGCTGATCCCTACTGCTGCAAACGCAGGCATCGTATAGATGCATCTCGGCATGATGCTCAGATCCACGGCTTCACTCCTGCCCATGATATTCCTGACCGCCGCCTCTCCTTCCGCATATGCCGCGTGGGCAAGCTGGTATCCTCCCACAGCATCGCCGATGGCATAGATATGCGGCACGCTCGTCTCCATGTATGCATCAACCTGTATCTCACCTCTTGGCGTAAGTGAAATTCCGGCTGCTTCGGTGTCAATCCCGTTCAGGTTCGGCTTCCTTCCGGTGGCCATGAGCACCACGTCCGCTTCCGCCACGCCGGATTGAGCCCCCTCATAGCAGACGCGCAGTCCGGTTTTCGACTTCTCTACCTTCTGCACCTTCATCCCGCAGAAAATATGTATCCCGCGCTTTTTAAGCGCGCGGGCCATATATGCCACAGCCTTCCTGTCTTCTGCCGGGAACAGTTCCGGCAGAACCTCGAGCACTGTCACTTCAGACCCGAGGGAGCAATATGCGCTCGCCAGCTCCATGCCGATGACCCCGCCGCCGATGACCGCCAGACGCCCCGGTACTTTTTCAAGCTCCAGCACCTGGGTGCTCGTCATCGCATGTTCCGCGCCCTCAATCGGTATAAAAGAAGGAACGGAACCAGTGGCAATCAAGATGTCCTTCCCTCTGTATCGGATGCCGTCACACTCCACTTCCCCGGGGCCTGCCAGCGCTGCATAGGCATGCACCACCCTCACTTTGTTAGCTTCCAGCAGATACTCCACACCGGATACGAGCTTATGTACTACTTCGTTCCTGCCTTCCTGTATCTTCCTGAAGCTGAACAGTCCACATTCCCTGAATATCTTCTGATCCACAAGCGACCGCACCTTTTCCATAGCCGCCGCCTTGTCAAGCAGATACTTGGTCGGTATGCAGCCCACATTCAGGCATGTACCGCCTATGCGGCCTCCTTCAAACAAGAGCACGGACAAGCCTTCCTTTGCCGCGGTTATGGCGGCCAGATAGCCGCCCGGCCCGCCGCCGATTACAATCAGGTCATAGTCCTCTCTCATGGTATCGCATTCCATTTTTTACGCCTCCTTACCTACAGCAGAGCCATTGCCGGGTCTTCTATCACTGCTTTCAGTTCCGTCAGGAACCGGGCTCCGTATGCTCCATCTACCACCCGGTGGTCAAAACTTCCCGTTAGGGTCATCACCGGAACCGCCACCCACTGTCCGTCCATAAGAACCGGCTTATCGTGCACGGTACCTGCTGCCAGAATACACACTTCAGGCGGGTTGATGATAGCGTCGAACTGTACCACAGGATACATGCCTAGGTTGGACAGCGTAATCGTCCCCCCGGACATATCTTCAGGCGCCAGCTTTCCTTCCCGTGCCAGGCTGATGTTGGACTTGTTCGCCTCCGCTATCTCTGTGATGGTCTTTTCATTCACCCCTTCCACTACCGGGACGACAAGCCCTCCCTCCAGAGAGACAGCCAGCCCGATATTCACATGCTTATGCAGCAGGATGGCATCCTCCGTATAGGATGCATTTACATACGGATATTTCCGGACTGCCGCGTCGATACATTTGAACAAAATGTCGTTGTATGATATTTTAAATTCCGTTTTATTGCTGTTGACCTTCGTACGGAAGGCAATGCACGGCTCCATATCGACTTCCACCGATGCCCGGAATACGGGTATGTTCCGGGAACTCTCCAGCATCCTGCGGGCAATCGTCCTGCGCATGGAGGTGAGCGGAATTTCTGTAACGGAAGCTTTTTCATGTATCGTCTCCACCGTCCCGGATATATCCATACACGGTGCCTCATCGATATATTTCTGCACATCTTCACGTTTCAGGTTATGTTTCCCAAAGCAGGCTGCCACATCACGGAGGGAAACCCCATGTTCGCTCGCAAGCAGTTTTGCATTTGGCATCGCCCTGATATGATCCATATCCATCTTGCCGCATACCGATTCTAACCTTTCCTTCTCCGGTGCACACGCAAAGCGGACCGGCTGCGACTTGTCTATCGGCTGATATTCTTCCTCTTCCTTCCCGGCCGGGACATGTACTGCTGCCATGGCCGCTTCCAATCCGGCGGAGCTTCTGCCGCCAAGCCTTTCTTCCGCCTCCGGCCTGTCACTCTCATCCCCGATGAGGGCTATCACCTCTCCGGCCGCCGCCTGATCCCCTTCTTCTGCCAGGATGGCAAGCACGGTGCCCATCGTAAAGCTTTCTACCGAGAGGGTGGCTTTGTCCGTCTCAACGGTGAGCAGCTCGTCTCCCCGTTTGACCTTATCACCTGTTTTTACCAGCCAGGCGCCTATGGTGGACATGTCCGTCGTCTGACCGCCTGCCGGCATCGTAATCTCTTTTATCATAATCTTCCCCTGCCTTAGAATGCTTTGTTCTCTCCGTTCAGCGCACGAATCTTCTCTTCCACATATGCCATGACCGCCTCCTGCTCCTTTACGATCATGTCTTTTCCGGCGCCTCTTCCGAGGATATCGTTGGGATCCATCTGATCCACGTCATGTCCTGCCATATACGCTTTCACCGCATCGATGGCGGCACGTTTCATACCCGTGCCAAAGTTCACCTTTGCAACGCCCATGGATGCAGCTTTGGACAGATCTTCATGGGCGATGCTCGTTCCGCCATGGAGCACGAGCGGAATGTCGATTGCTCTGGCAAGCGTCTGAAGCGCATCGTAATCAATCGTAACGTTTCCGTCCTCCTTCAGATGACAGTTTCCAACCGCTACAGCCACTGCGTCTATTCCCGTCTCCCGGACAAACCGGCAGCACACCTCCGGGTCGGTGTCCTCCCCTTCATGAAGCTCTCCCGTGGCCGAGTTGAAAAGCGGCAGTTCGCCCACTTCACCTTCTACCGCCACGCCATATGCATGTGCCTTATTCACGATTCTCTTCTGAATCTCGGTCAGTTCCTGAAGGGGCAGCGCGTCAGAGGCAAATACGGGGGCGAACATGACCATGTCGAATCCGATTTCCGCAGCCCTGATTACCATGTCCTCGTCATCGGACTCATTCAGAAGCAGTGCCACCGGAACCCCTGCCTCTTCCGCTATCTGGGACAGCATGGCATAGTATACGTCAAGGCTTTCTCTGTAGCGCCTCTTGGCCTCCCCGATGTAGGTTCCGCATACGCCTATCATGACAGGTGATTTGACATGTTCGGCCGCCCTAACCATGGCAAGCGTAGACTGCAGGTCCCAGCTCTCGAAATATCCGACTGCATAGTTATGTTCCTGGGCGTGCTTAAGTAGTTCGTTTGCTGCTATTCTGCTCATAATTTCATTCTCCTTTATGAATACTATATTATGTCCGTTAAAATGATACCGAGGTAAAAGGTCCCCGGCATCTTAAAATGCGATAAGTGCAACGGCACGCTCATGCCTTGACCAATTCCCGGGCCGCATCTGCAATGCGCCTGGTATCCGGGATCACGAAGTTCTCCATCGGAGATGCAAATGGCACCGGCGTATCGTATGCCGCCACAATCTTTATGGGCGCATCCAGGTCATAGATATGGTTCTCAGCGATATAAGCTGCCACCTGCGCCCCCCATCCGTTATTCTTGTGGTCCTCATGGACAATCAGAAGCCTGCCCGTCTTCTTAAGTGACGCTGCCACCGTCTCATAGTCGAACGGCACGAGCGACCTCGGATCGATCACCTCGCAGCTGATCCCTTCTTCCTCCAGTTTCCTGGCAGCCTCCTGTGCCCGGTAGCTCATAAGCAGGTTAGCGACTATCGTCACATCCTTGCCTTCTCTTCGCACGGCCGCCTTGCCGAATTCTATCGCATAGTCCTCCTCCGGTACTTCTCCGGACGTCTTAATCGCATCTTTTTCTTTTCTCGTTCCTCCGTACAGCAGCTTATGCTCAAATACCAGTACCGGATTGTCATCCCGGATTGCCTGCTTCATCATGCCTTTCGCATCGTACGGCGTGGACGGGCATATTACTTTCAGCCCCGGCACATGTGTAAAGTAGCTCTCCAGGCTCTGTGCATGCTGCGCGCCTCTGTTCGTGGCCCCGCAGGGCGCCCTCATTACCATCGGCACATGGACCGTACCGCCGGACATATAGCACATCTTTGCCGCCTGGTTCACAAGCTGGTCCATCATGCAGAAAAGGAAATCACCATACTGGAGGTCTGCCACCGGGCGCATGCCCGTAATTCCGGCTCCCACGCATACGCCTGATATAAGTATCTCGGCGATGGGCGTGTTGATGACCCGCTCCGGCCCGAATTCTTCCATAAGCCCTTTCGTAACGGTGAACGCTCCACCCATCCCTCCCTCTATATCTACGTCTTCCCCAAGGCAGAAGACGGTGTCGTCTCTTCTCATCTCTTCCTGAATCGCCTGTTTTAAGGCATCCGCTATGGACATCTCGGCCATTATGCATTTCCTCCTTCCCAGTATACATCCCGAAGCGCTGATTCTGGTTCGGGATCCCTGCTGTTCTTGGCATATTCCACTTCTGCTTCTATCTCTGCCTCTATTCCTTCTTCTATCCGGACCAGCTTTTCCTCACCGATAATATTCTCCTCCAGCAGGCGTTTCCTGAAAGAACGCACCGGGTCTCTGAAGAACCATTCCTTCTCTTCCTCTTCCGGACGGTAGCCGCAGGCATCGTTTCTGGAATGTCCGCCGATGCGGTAAGTCTTCAGTTCCAGAATCGTCGGCCCCTCTCCTCTTCTCGCCCGTCCTATCGCCCGAGAAGCCGCTTCGTTCACGGCCAGCACATCGTTGCCGTCCACGACTTCGGACGGGATCCCATAGGCCGCCCCTCTGTCCGCCGCCACGTTCTTAAGATTACACGTCAGCTTAATAGACGTCGTCGCAGAATAAAGGTTATTCTCACACACATAGACTACCGGCAGCTTCCATACCGCCGCCGCATTGAGCGCTTCATGGAAGGCGCCCTCATTGCTTGCCCCGTCTCCGAAAAAGCAGACCGCCACATGGCCCGTCTTTCTCATCTTGCACCGGAGCGCCACTCCTGCGGCTATCGGCAGGTTCCCTCCTACGATGGCATTGGCCGTGACTGCTCCGACAGATATGTCTCCCGTGTGCATGGCGCCGCCTTTTCCTTTGCAGCACCCTTCCGCCTTGCCGAACATCTCACACATCATGGAACGTAAGCTCACTCCTTTGGCAAGATCATGTCCTGCCGGCCTGTGTGTCGTCAATATGTAATCTTCTTTCCTCAGGTCATATATCATCCCCACCGCACAGGCTTCCTGTCCGTGGGACTGGTGAATCGTTCCCGGCATGATTCCTTCCAGGAACAGATAATATATCGTTTCCTCGTACTGGCGTATCAGGTACATATCCTTATACATACCGACCGCCCGTTCTCTCTCAGGCATTTTCAGCATAACGCACTCTCCTTGTTTTTTAAGATTCTAAATTCATCATATCGGGGCCAGAGGCATCTGGCTCCCTGACACCTGCGAATCGCTCCGCACTATGTGCACCCGCAATTCTAAAAACATTCAAAATCCGCCCGGGCCGGTCTGCTTTCCTATTCATTATATTTTTAAAAAGTGACTTAATCAACAGTTGAGCCCCCTCATAATGTTCGAATCAAAACATAATAGGCTTATTATTGTTCGTTTATAAACGCTTCGGTATTCTGCACTGGTTGTAATACGGAAAAATATGATATAGAATAAACATAGACGTCAATCTTGAAAGGAGCCTCAAAATGAAAAAGGAACGCCATGCCCGGATTATTGAATTGCTGGAAAACCATATGGTATGTACTCCGAAAGAACTGTCGGAAGAGCTCGCCTGCAGCGAGATGACGATACGAAGAGATCTGAATGAATTGGAAGAGATGAACCTCGTACGGAGAAAACACGGATGTGCATTTCTCGTAAAGGCTGCCAAGCCGAATTATTTCCTCGAGCAGATAGATGAACAGCAATACGAAAAAGAAGCCATAGCGAAAGCCGCCCTGCAGTTTGTACATCCGTACAGCGTCATATGCATCGACTCCGGGACTACGGCCCACACCGTATCCCGTTTTCTGCCGGACAACATCCCCCTGTCAGTCATCACTTCTAATCTGATGACTGCCGTAGAACTGTCAGAAAAGGAAAATATACAGACTTATGTCATTGGGGGAATGCTGTATCACAGGACGAAATCCATCATGACAGAATCGCCGGAACTTCTGACACAGCATCCCGCAGATGTGGCGTTCATATCCGCCCGGGCGTTCCGCATTCCGGGAGGAGCGTTTGAACATACCTACCCTCTTGTGGCGACGAAAAAAGCCCTCGTGTCCATCGCTCGGAAAACCGTGCTCCTCATCGACCACACGAAAGCAGAGCACGTATCCCTGTGCAATTCTATCCCGCTGAACCAGATTGATGCAATCATTACAGACAACAAGACGTCAACCGAGATATTAAAAAAAGCAGTCGGCCTCAAGAAAGAAGTAATCGTCGTCAATCCCGAGACCGCTGCCATCGAACATCACTATAATAAAATGTAAGCCAGTCATATTTGGTTTGCAGAACCGCCGGATACTTTCCCGCCCGTGCCCTTCCTCTTCTCCAGCCGGTCCAGAGCATCATAAAGGCTGGATTCCTTCCAGCCTGCTTCGCGGAATACATTCTGAAGTATTTCGTCGGCCGTAGCGATATCCAGTTCCGGCTCCTTCGTTATCTCTCTGTGATCTGGCACCTGCGTCATGGCCGCCGCTCCTTCCCATATCTTTCACATGCCTATGATCGGCTGTTTTGAAGACGTCTCAAGCCGATACAGTGCACGGACTAAAAACCAGACTTTTTGGTCCGGCTTTTTTTTGGTCTTTTATGTTTGATACTCCCTTAGTCTTTGTATTTTAATTATTATATCAGCACCTGTACAAAAAGTCTACCTTTCAAACCATATTTTATCATATTAATCCAAATTATCCAGTTCATTTCCTTTCGTCATCTGCTATCGAAGCGTATGATATCCAGCGGCTGAACGTGCTGTGAGACGTATTCAGCATCCGCGCCGCCTGCCGTTTGCTGATCAGATTATTTCTCCACATCTCTGCTATTTCCGGAAAATTGTCAGGAATCTTCCTTCTCGGTCGGCCGAATCTGATACCTTTGGACTTTGCTTCCCTGATTCCTTCCATCTGTCTCTGGTATGTATTTTCCCTTTCAACCTGCGCCACATAAGAAAGAATCTGGAGGACAAGATCTGATATAAATTTGCCTGTTATTCCATTCACCTTCTTTCTCGTATCAAGCAGCGGGAAGTCAAGAACAATGATATCTACATCTTTTATTTTGGTAAGGAAACGCCATTGTTCTATTATTTCATCATAATCCCTTCCAAGTCTGTCGATGGATTTTACATATAGCTCATCTTCAGGTTTGAGCCTCTTAACAAGCTTTTTATACTGTGGACGGTTAAAATCTTTGCCCGACATCTTGTCTATATAAATCTTATCTTTTACTATTCCGGCGGCCGTCAATGCAGACATCTGCCGGTCAATATTCTGGTCTTTTGTTGACACCCTGACATAACCATACTTTTGCAATATTTCGCGCCCTCCTTTTCATGCTGTCTGGCATATATTATCTCACGCCTGCCAGCCGGAGGAAATTATTTCCATATATTGGCAATTATCCATGCAGATACCCAATTGACGCCAGGCTTGTTCATGCACAGAGGAGGACAGCAGGCAGAACGGCTATCCGTTCTGCCTGCTGTTCTTATATTTCATTCATCTGATTCTTGACCTGGGCGGTGTCTCCCTGCCACGAGTGCGCTGCCCTTTTTATCCTCTTCGGGAACGAAGCTGTCATCACTCCAGGATATTATCTCAACTTTATCATCGTCAGACACTTCCACGATAGTAAGCGCAGCGTTTCCTATGGGCTTTACATCCCATATCTCACTGATCTGCCTGCCTTCAAAATGCATCAGAAGAAGCGTCAGGCAGATCATGTGGGATGTTATGAGGATGGTCCTGCCCCTGTTGCTGCCTACGATTCTCCAGAATGCCTCGATTATGCGGTCTGACACTTCCTGAAACGTGTCGCCGCCTTCTATTACAATCTTTTCAGGGTGCTTTCTCCACAGGGCCATCTGGCCCGGATATCTTTCTTCTACTTCTCTGCCGTCGAGCCCTTCCCACTTGCCGCAGCAGATTTCCCGAAGCCCTTCGTCCGTCAGTATGGGAAGTGTCCGGCTGCCCCGTATGATTTCTCCTGTCTCAAGGGCACGCCTCATAGGGCTTGTATAGATGACGTCTATCTGTTCGTCTTTCAAAGCTTCCTTCGCATATCCGGCCTGCCTTCTTCCTTTTTCATTTAACGGAATATCTACACTTCCGAGAAACTTGCAGTGTACATTCCATTCGGTCTCTCCATGGCGCACCATGATTACTTTTGTCTTCATAAGTTCCATCGTCTCTTTCTATTGGGCTGTAGCTTTTCCATCCTCATTTGCCTTCGTCTCTGCTTCGGCCGTCTCATCTTCCCTATCTTCCGCCGTCGTCTCTTCCGATGCTTCTACAAGCTTACAGCGGTCAGCAATCCAGGATTTCACATTATCCTGCGTTACGAGAAGGCGCATCTCTTCTTCAGATACTGCTTCCAGAAGGAGATCCGTATTGGCGAATTTGTATTCTTTGGCGTATTCTTCCAGTGCCTTCTGGAACTCTTCTTCATTTGGCTTCAGCCCGTATCTGTCAGCTATGACATCTGCTGCAAGCTCCTGCTTTACAGATGCCTTTGCCGCCTTGTCCAGCTCTTTGTCTGTCATTCCAAGCGCTTCCATATATGCGTCGTATTCCATCCCCGCTTCTTTTGCATACGCTTCATACTGACCTTCCAGATGCTTCTTCACCTCTTTGATGCGGTCTTTCGGATAGCTCTTGACTTCCGTTTTATCGATCACCTGCTCCCAGGCCCTCGTCTCTATTTTCTCCCGGGCAGCGTCTTCTTTTGCCGCATCTATCTGTCTGCGGAGGTCTGCTCTGTACTCTTTTACTGTCTCTGCCGTATCCGAAAGCGTCTCCTTTACAATCTCATCCGTAATCTGCGTGTCTTCCGGAAGGTCATGCTGTGCCACATACCCTTCCATCATCCTTGCTACCACCTTATCTATCTCTTCCTCCGTCGTCTCTGTAACTTCCGCTTTTTCGACTTCGATCCCTTTGTATTCATTTACGGTTACATATTCATCCGACAGTTTATCCGAGCAGCCTGCAAGTGATGCTGCAGCTATAAATGCTGCCAATAGCACTGCTGTTTTTTTCATAATGTCTACTCCTGTTTTTCCCAAAATGTGAATGGGGACAGACTCCTCCATGCAAAAAAGAGACTGCCCCCGTATAAAGAATGAGCGAATTCTCTCCCTTTATACCGTTCTTATGTACAGTTTACACAAACTTGACGACTGATTTTATTACCTCATCCTTGTGGTTCAGGCTGTATTCGATGGCCTCGATACAATCCTTGAAATCAAAATCATGGGATACGATATCCTTTACCGGAATCGCCCCTGATGAAACAGCGGCAATTGCTTTGGGCCACAAGTTTCTATAGCGGTATACGGAATAGACGACACCTTCCATCGCATTCAGCGTCGCGATGTCCAGCTCCAGGACCGGCTCCGGCGAAACGCCTACGAGTGTCACTTTTCCGGCACGTTTGATCAGCCTGCACGACTGGAGCGTCGTGACGCGGTTGCCCGCGCACTCATATACCTGGTCCGCACCGCCGCCCGGTAACGTCTTGGCAAATTCTTCGATGCTCTCTCTTGTGCTGTTGAATACTCTTGTCGCTCCGACTTCCATGGCCTTCTCGAGCCGTTTGTCCATCACATCCGCCACATAGATCTCGCTGACTCCACGGGCTTTCAGGCTCATGACCGTGCACAGTCCGATGCAGCCGCTTCCAAGGACGATGGCCGCCTCGCCGATTCTGGCGTCTGACAGTTCTGTGGCGTGCATACCGACTGCAAGGGGCTCTATCATAGCTCCTTCCAGAGTTGACATATTCTCAGGCAGCTTGTAGCACATGCTGGCGTCATGTGTACAGTATTCCGCATTCACACCGTCCCGCTCTCCCGGAATGGCAAGCATTTTTATATTCTGGCACAGGTTATAATTGCCTTTGCGGCAGTCTTCGCATTTTCCACATGGCACTGCCGGCTCGATCGACACTTTGTCACCGACTTCAAATCCCTCCACTCCTTCTCCAATTCCGGTAATCACACCGCCCGGTTCATGTCCGAGGGCTAGCGGGCCGTCTAACGCCCAGTTCGCAAGCTGCCCCTCCTGATAGAAATGAAGGTCAGAGCCGCACACGCCTACATATTCAAGCTTGATCTGAAGCTCTCCCTTTCCCGGCTGCGGTACGTCGCGCTCTACCCATTCCAGCTTTTGCTTTCCTGTCAAAACACATACTTTCATTTTTCCTTCCATTGCTGTCTACCTCTTTTCTTGGTTTATTAAGTGTCTTACCTCGTTAATATAGTTCCGACTGCTGATTTCCAGCCCTGGTACTTTCTATCCCTCACTGCGCTGTCCATACGCGGCTCATATTTTACCCGTTTCAATCTGTCAAAGATGCTTTCATCCCACACGCCGAGGGCAAGCCCTGCCGCGTACGCCGGGCCGATGCCCGACAGCTCCTCCGAATCCGGCACCTGTACCGCCGCCTCTGCGATGTCGCTCTGGAACTGCATCAGGTACCGGTTCCTCGTCGGCCCTC
>NZ_SMMX01000001.1 GCF_004345005.1 Extibacter muris | reverse complement strand
CTTCTGCTTTGCCAGATGCATATTTATAAACACGCCAACTACCAATCTGTTCAAAACTGCAATTTTCATCTACTTTGCTCGATAAAGTGGAGAAACTTTTATTTGTCAAAGACAAATCCGCATTTGTAACATCTATTGTATCTTCACAGCCCGATTTATATATTGATTTATTTTACTTATGCAACATAATTAAAAATCGCCCGCTTTTTCTACTTACCTTCGCTTTTATACTAAAGAATAATAAAACCCTCAATGCAACTATTATTCATCAAAATTCAAAAAGAAAGGAAAGTATGATATTTAATAAATATCATACAGGGTAAACTCATGGCAAGTGGTTCATGGAATTTTAATACAAGCAATCAATATATCACCGGACGTGTCCGCTGGTCTTCTCAGTCTAATGGTTCAAATGCAAATAGTTCAAATGTAACTGCATATTTAGATTATATGAAATCATCCAGCTCGACGGCCGCGACTTATGGTACATTCAACGGTACAATAAGCATCAATGGTTCAGCAGGCGGCGTATCACAGTATATTACGCTTTATGCTAACAATAGTTGGGTCAATGTCGGAAGCCGTACAGTAACTGTTGGCCACGACAATGACGGAAGCAAATCCACTACCATCGCTGCCAGCGGCGGTATCAGCGGCACTTCTTTTGGCAGTTCCAGTACATCTAATGGTGTGGCCCTTGATAAGATACCACGTTATGCAATATTACTATCTGGAAGAATACTTCCGTAACACAAACAAGCGCCACTTTCCAGTGGAGTGCGGATGCAGCCTGCAGTGCGGTTCATTACATGATAGGAAATGGCCCGTGGATTGGAACTTCGGGCACTACTTTTACAGTCCCCAGCCTCGCACCAAATACCTCCTATTCTGTCAAAATCAAAGTAAAACGTACAGATTCCGGCTTGGAGACAACCTCTAATGCTATTACTGTAAAGACACAGCCTATCGCTTCAATCTCAAATGCCAACTTGGAATTTGAAATAGGGAAGAATTTAGCATTAACGCTAATCGATTATAATTTAAATGCTTCTTCCCTAATATTCGATGTAGAATGTGACGACAATACCTGGACATCTGGCCTGCTGTCCATCGCATCGGGAATAAACGTACAAAATGTAACACTTCCTCTGTCGAATATCGCTGATACATTGTTTAGTTACTGTAAAACTAAAAACGAAATGCGATTTAAGATATCATGTGGCACAACGATTGACAAAACTTTTTATGAAAATATTTCCTACGGAACTGCACACATCGTAGATAGCAACCCTATATTTACAAATTATATGTATAGCAATATAGATGCCGCGACATCCTCTGTACTTCAAAATTCATCTTATATAATTGAAAACTATGGAAATATGCAAGTCCAGATATCTCCTTCCAATCAGGCACACCCCAAAAACCAGGCTTTAATCATAGGATATATTACGACTGTGACAAATGAAAAAGGCGAAATCAAAAAACAGATTATTACAGAATTTTCTACTAATAATACTTTGATCAATCTGGGCACTTTGTCTGAGGCAGGTGATTATAAGATAAATATATATGCCATAGACTCCAGAGGAAATAAATCTGCCACAATTTCTAAAGCTTTTTATGTTCTCCCATATAGCCGACCTGCAGTCAGTATAGCTTTGGCCAGGATAAATGAATTTGAAAAAGAAATAATTATAGATTTTTCAACGGTTTATTCAAAGCTTAAGATAGGAAGTATAAATAAAAACAGCCCTTTAACAATGAAATACAGATATGCTGAAGTCGGTAAGGCTTTCACGAATTCCTATACAACTGTTACAGGTATTACAAGCAAAGACATATCAGCTTCCGACCAGCTTGCTGCCTTTGTTAAGAACACGGCAGCGGATCCTTTTATTAAAAATCTGGAAATAGAAAAATCCTACAATTTTGAATTCGTAATATCAGACCGAATTACTTCAATAACGGAAAGTTTTATGGTTGACAAAGGTATCCCTATATTTATGCCATGTGATAATGGAAAGGTAACCGTAGGAATGCTTCCTGATGTCAACAGCAATGCAGACTTCCAGGTAGGCACCGACATCATGGCTACCGATACAAAAGGAAAGAAACGGCTGATATTAGAGGAATTGGATAGCATAAATAAGGATATTGTTGATGAACACAGTGTTCTATTCAAAGCTATATGGCTTAAGTTCCATCCTGTAGGACGGATTATCATTGATATAACTGGATTAAATCCGAGTGAATTATACGGCGGAACCTGGGAACTCTGGGGCGAGGGACGTGTACCAGTCGGAGTGGATCCAAAATCGAATGAATTTTCCTCTTCTGAAATAAAAGGCGGAGAAAATAAACATTTGTTAACCTCTAATGAATTACCTCCGCATAATCATGGAATAAATAAAAACTTCACTTTCACTGTTGGCGGAATAGGTGGGTCTGGATCTTCAGGAATTCCAAATGGTGCGTCTGGGTGGGGCGGATACGGCAATGCACATTGGACGGAAATAGGCACCTATAACACAGGGGGTGGACAGGCACATAATAATATGCAATCGTTTATAACCTGCTACTTTTGGAAACGTACAAAATAGAAAATTCTATATGAAATACTTTTTACAGAAAGGACTGGTGCAATAACCATATGAATTTTTTAAAATATCTCATGAATGTCAGCCATCCCCTGACCTTTGCCACATTTTTCATATATATGCTCGGGGTAATCTTTTTGCTTAAAGAGGTTATCTCTGCGGCTGACTGGCTGTTAAACTATCTGGGCATCACGTCGAAGCGTATCTTAAAACGAGAGCAGGAGTCAAAAAGGATCTCTGATATCAGCAGCCGTCTGGATATGCAGGCTGATAATATTGACAAGCTCTGTGACGCAAACCGCGTCATCTTATCCGACAGAATAAACCAGAAGTATAAAGTCTATCTTAACAAGGGCTATATTCCTGAAGACGAATATGAAGAATTTGTCAGCCTCCATACCGTATATAACGAGATTGGGGGCAACCATACCGGAGACGAAAAATTCAGAAAATGTATCAAGCAGCTGCCAATAAAACCTGACGAATAACATATGAACACCAATAGGAGTGATAAAATGAACATAAGCATTAAAGAAACGAACCTGTCCTTCGGGTCACTCAGCCGGAGGAATTCTACATCCCGTATCATCTTACACCATGCAGAAGCATCTTCCTGCGATGCCTCTGTCATCCACAAATGGCATAAAGCGAACGGATGGGCCGGTATCGGCTACCATTTCGTCGTGAGGAAAAATGGAACCATCGAAAGAGGACGGCCTGAATGGGCCGTCGGGGCCCACGCACCCGGAAGCAATTCCAATTCTCTGGGTATCTGCTTTGAAGGGGCCTATATGAAAGAAACAATGCCTGATCCACAAAAAAATGCGGGAAAGAATTTAGTCGCCTACCTCAAAAGGAAGTATGGAATCACTAAAATACAACGGCACTGTGATGTATGTGCCACTTCTTGTCCAGGGACTAATTTTCCATTCTCAGAAATAGCCGGGGCGTCCGCTGCCGGTACCGTCACCGTCTCTTCATCTGGAAATAAGCCCGCCCAGAATGTCGGCGCATCCTGGATTGCCCGGCTGCAGAGCGAATGTAACCGTCAGGGCTTCAGCCATCAGGCTGTGGACGGAATAGCCGGCCCCAACACACTTAAGGGCTGCCCTATGCTTTCTCCCGACGCCTCAGGGGGCATCACAAAGCTGATGCAAGAGAGGCTGATCTCGCTTGGATATTCATGTGGTTCCACTGGAGCCGACGGCATACTTGGCGCTGAGACACAGAAGGCAGTAAAGTCTTTTCAGAAGAACCACTCTCTTACACCCGATGGCATCGTCGGTCCGGCAACATGGAGAAAGCTTTTGAATCTATAATTGAGACAGGCTTCTTCTGCCTTAGTCCAGTGAGGCATATACTCTCTTGAGAAAAACGCAGACGCATCAGGGATACTCTGTATCTCCCGCTGCGTCTGCCCTTTTTGTTCTGGTCATTACATTCTTACATATAATCTTGTCTTATCCTGCCTCCATCAGCACTCTTGCAAGCCTATTGTTCTCATTCTCCCTGTAATAGATATCATACCGTTCAAGCATATCGTCCTGATAGCACCTTATCTCAGTACAAATATGCACGATGTCCAATAGCTGCCGTCTCTTTATCAGCTCTGCATTGCCGGTATCCAATTTTCAAAGTATCTGTCATAAGACAGGTTCTCCAGAACTCCTTCCTTGTCTGTTCCCAGCTTTAACTTGCGGATATCCGTACCGTCCTCAAGAACCTTATCATAAATCCTGTTGAAGTATCCTTACTGTCTCATTCTTCCGTATCTTCCAGACAGAATCCGGATAGAGAGAGGACACATAGCGGACCGTCTTTTCCTTGCGGATCATTCCCACCTCTGACGTGGCAATCAGCATCCCGGCCAGCTCCTTAGATATGGTCCTGTCCGTACCGTCCGGCAGATGCAGCAGACCGCCGTTCTCACCAATCTGGCTCCGCCTGAGGTTGACCATGTTATAAAAGCCCTTTCCCGATATTCCTTCGTATATGCTTACGAACGCGGAGGCAATGTACACGCCATAAGCCGAGTCCAGCAGACGGTCCACATATTGGCGATACAGCTGCTTAGATATATAGAACTCCTGGTACTGGATATCCACGACGCGCCCTTATGACGTACTGCCTTTTATGGCAGCGATAACACCTGCAGCAGAGACTCTGGCCGTCAACTACATTTGCCATATAAGGCGTTCTGTGAAAGTATTCCTTGTCATGCTTCTGGGCAACCTGATATCTTTCTGCATACCGTATATAGGAGCCGCCTTAGACCCGGTTTTCCATATACCGGGGCATCCATGGCAGTCTGTCCTGATGTATGCAGAGCCGCTCCCTTTTTATACTGTCGGCGCTTTCTATCTTCTGCTTACCATAGCTGCGGAACTGTCTATTGAATACGGTCTGCTTCGTAAGTCCGCAGGCGATTCCAGAAGGCTGCTTTATACGATTATCGGCGTCGATACCGCCACCACCATATTCGTGGCGGCTACAGAGCGCATATTCTGCTATGGGCACTGGTAAGCTGTCCACGATACAGCCTTACATCTTATTTACCGCCGCCTGCAGATATTCATTGCTCACCTCTGCAAAATTTTCATTTTCCACTGCTTCGGAAAGCTTCGGGTCTATAGGCATCTT
Organism: Extibacter muris; assembly: GCF_004345005.1. GTDB lineage: Bacteria > Bacillota > Clostridia > Lachnospirales > Lachnospiraceae > Extibacter > Extibacter muris. Next base: position 361,564 of record NZ_SMMX01000001.1, on the reverse strand, counting down.
GCCCAGCACCGGTATATCGAGCTCCGCCGCTATCTCGTCGATATGGCTCTCTCCGAATACAGAGATCTTTTTTCCGCAGTCCGGACAGGCCAGATAACTATAGTTTTCAACAATCCCCAGAACCGGAATGTTCATCTGGCGCGCCATATTGTAAGCCTTCTTGACAATCATCTGTACAAGATCCTGCGGCGACGTGACGATAACCACCCCGTCCACCGGCAGCGACTGGAATACGGTAAGCGGCACATCGCCGGTTCCTGGCGGCATGTCTACGAAAAGATAGTCCAGTTCGCCCCACATGACATCAGACCAGAACTGCGTCACGACACCTGCGATGACAGGGCCTCTCCAGATAACCGGATCCGATTCATTCTCCAGAAGCAGATTGACAGACATGATTCTCGTACCGTCTTTCGCCTCGCACGGAAACATTCCCTCGTCACTTCCCTTTGCACTTTCGTGCAGGCCGTACATCTTAGGAATCGACGGTCCGGTGATATCCGCATCGAGGATTCCCACAGTGAACCCCTGCTCCCTCATCATCCTGGCCAGAGAAGCAGTCACCATGGATTTCCCCACTCCTCCTTTGCCGCTCACAACAGCGATGACCTTCTTAACACGTGAAAATGGATTGGCCGGTGCGCTCAAGTCCTGAGGCTTGCTGCTGCAGGAATCCGCATGGGCACAGCCCGCACAGTCAGACGGCGCACAGCCGTTTTGTTGTTCTGCCATAATACATACCCTTCTTTCCAAATTTGATTTGGGGTCAGACCCCTTTCACACATGCAAAAGGGGACGGACCTTTTCGGGGCCTGTCCCCTTCTGTATCTTTCTGAATCTATTCTACTACCGCGATGACTTCCACTTCGCATTTTACATTCTTTGGCAGTGTCTTTACTGCCACGCAGCTTCTGGCCGGCTTGGATGTAAAGTATTTGGCGTACACTTCATTGAACGCGGCGAAGTCGCCCATGTCTGCCAGGAAGCATGTCGTCTTGATTACATGGTCGAAGTCTGTCCCTGCTGCTTTCAGCACTTCACCTACGTTCTTGCATACCTGTTCTGTCTGGCCTTCGATTGTCGTTGCTTCTACATCGTCAACTTCCGGATTCACGCCAATCTGGCCTGCGGAATAGAACATTCCGTTGTGTACATACCCCTGTGAATATGGTCCCAATGCTTTTGGCGCCTTTTCTGTTGCTACTACTTTCATAATCTACCTCTCCTTTGCTTCTTCTAATATTTTTTGTGCGATGCATACATCGAAAAGCCCCATCCCTACTGACTTGAAGTATGTGGTCTTTCCTGTATCTGCCTCTTCTTCCTTTGATGCAAGGTAATCGCTCATCAGCACAATCTTGTCACTTGTGAGACGGCCCTCCTTGATGGGCTGGCTCAGATCCCCGCACTCTTCGCATGCGTACGGAAGTTCGATATATACCTTATCTACAAGATCCCAGACTGCATCCGGAATTTCCCGCATCTTTGGCGTATAGGAACCGATGGCTATAATGCATTTGCCCCGAAGCAGTTCTTTGTCATCTGGCAGCACCGGCTCGGTAGAAGGTGTGGTCGTGCAGATGATATCGCTCTTGGCCGTCAGTTCTTCTACTGTCTTACATTGTACTACCTTAGTGCCCGGGTTATCAATAGCTTTTTCCAATCTGTCCATATAATCGGCCAGGTCACGTCCACTGTGGTTGAATATGTATATCGAACGTATATCTCTGGCCGCACACGCATAAATCGCCTGATGGAACCCCTGGACCCCTGCACCGACGATGCCCACGGTATGGCAGTCCTTCCTGGACAGATGGCGTATTCCCACGCCGCCCACTGCCCCGGTCCTCCACGCGGTAACCGACTGGCCGTCCATGACCGCCTCCGGCGCGCCGGTCACCGCATTGTTCAGCAGTATGATGCCGTCGATGGACGGAAGGCCGAGCTTCGCGTTGTCAGGAAAGATTGTCAGCATCTTCGTCCCGATTATCTCTTTCGTATAACAGGGCATGTACATGAGCGTCTTATTGTCATGCTCTACGGACGGCCTGGGAGGCATATAATATTCTCCGGAACCAAAGATTTTGTATGCCTCCTCAATCTGGTCCATCATCTTATCTGGATCCACCAGCTTTTCTATGTCTTCTTTGCTTAAGATAATCATCTGTTAAGCTCCTCCCAATTCTTCTTTTTCTCTCGTGACATCCTTCAGCCACTTATACCCCGCATACCGTTTTATGGTCATCGGAACCTTAATCAGCTCATCGCTCATCAGTATGACATACACGACCGGCACGCTGGCATGGAACACGAACGCCGCCACGGCCCCTATGATGATGGAGCATCCCCACATCGTGGACACATCCATGATAAGCCCGAATTTCGTGTCTCCGCCGGAACGGAAGATTCCGATGACCATCGTACCGTTCAGCGACTGGGCCACTGTAAAATATGACATGACGAAGAACATGAATGTAAGATACCCCTTTGCCTGTCCCGTCAGTGCCAGGCTCGCATTGGCTATCGGTGCCGCGATGAGGATGATGGCACCACCCAGAGCACCTATAATTACGCTCAGCCAGATAAAGCGTTTCGCATATGCCTTGGCATAGTCAAGCCTACGTTCGCCGATCGTCTTGCCAAGGTAGATTGCCGCGGCGTGGGCGATGCCGAATACGACCACCGTAGCCAGCTGCCGGGCCACCTGGGCGACAGAATTGGCCGCCACGGCTGCACTTCCAAGATGACCGATGATGGCTGTGTTGGCCGAGCTTCCAAGCCCCCACATCACTTCGTTCAGCACGACCGGCATCGCATAGGTCATATAGTCCCTGAACAGGACCTTATCTATCCTTACCAGATCCCGGAATCGGATCCGGACAATCTTATTTTTCATAAATGCATATAAGAGGACGATAACCATCTCTGTTATACGCGCAATCAAGGTGCCGACAGCGGCGCCGCGTATCCCCATGACAGGAAAGCCCATCAGCCCGAATATGAGCAGCGCATTTACAGCGATATTGACCAGCAATGATATGGAGTATACGAATGTGGCTATGAGTACCCGCTCTATGCTCCGCATGATGTTAAGGTATACCTGCGTCACTGCCATAAACAGATAAGAGCTTCCGACGATTCTCAGATATTTCACCCCTTCTGCTATCACCTCCGGGTCTGAACTATAGATGTGCATCAGCGCATCCGGAATGATAAGTGCGGCGGCGGCAAACATGACCGCGGTCACGATGCCGGCAGAAAGTCCCATGCCAAGCACCTTCTCAATCGTCCTCGTATCCTTTTTCCCCCAGTACTGTGCGGTCAGGACCGTAGCGCCTGAAGTGATTCCCATGAACAAAAGCGTCATGATAAATTGAATCTGGCCCGCAAGGGAAGCGCCTGAGAGCACCTTCTCGCCCACTTTCCCGAGCATGATGACGTCCGCAGCAGTAACCCCTACATTTATCAGATTCTGTAACGCCATCGGAATTACTAGTGCGAAGACATTTCTGTAGAAACTCTTCCAGTTTATATTCAAGTTATCCGTGGTTTGCCGCTTTATATATTTCATACGCGTCGTGCGCATCCAGCTCTTTAAAGCTTCCGAGCCTTATCGTATTCCCTTTTGTCGCATTCTGTGCCAGCTTTTTAAGCGTCTCATCCGGCAGGACCCCGGTTTTCAGCTCTCCGATACATGTTGCGACCTGTAGGGACCGAAAGAACTCTTCCGTCTTCTCAATCGCCGCAAGCGCAGCTTCCTCCTCCTCTTCATATTCCATTCCCCACACTGCTTTTCCGTAGTGGGCAAATCTTGGCACATCCAGCCGGTACACATACCGCGCCCAGCTTCCCCAGACGGCGGAAAGCGTGGCGCCGTGGGTCTCGTCAAACATGGCGCTCAGCTCATGCCCAAGCTTATGGTTCGCGAAATCCCTTGGTCTGCCAAGGCCTGTGATACCATTGTGCGACAGGCTGCCGCACCACATGATCTCACTCATGGCCTCGTAATCTGTCTGGTCGGCATAGGCTTTCTGTCCGAACTCGATAACAGTCCTCAGAAGCCCTTCCGCAATCTCGTCCGTCATGCGGTTTCCGCCCACCTGCGTGAAATACCGCTCCAGCGTGTGCATATAGATATCCACGATACCGCACGCAAGCTGGTACTTCGGCAGCGAATAGGTAAGCTCCGGGTTCATGACGGCAAATTTCGGCCGGTTAAGATCCGAGCTAACGCCACATTTTCTCCCCGTCTCTTCGTTCGTCAGCACGGAGGAGTCACTCATCTCGCTGCCGGCAGCAGATATCGTCAGCACTGTGCCGACCGGCATGGATCTCTCCACCTTCTTCCTGCCTTCCCAGAACTCCCAGATGTCCGTCTCCGGATTGGCTGCACCGATGGCGACCGCCTTGGCCGTATCAATCACGCTTCCGCCCCCAACGGCCAGAATCAGATCCGCTTCCAGGGCAATTGCCTTCCTGACCCCCTCCCGTGCCAGGCTGACACGTGGGTTGGGCTGTACACCGGCCAGTTCATCATACCCGATGCCTTCCTCGTCAAGCTCCATCTTTATCGTATCCAGAAGCCCGCTGCGTACGGCACTTCCTCCGCCGTACACGATGAGCACGCGTGCTGCGCCCCATTTCTTAGCCAACCTTCCGGTCTCTCGTTCCGCATCTTTGCCGAATACAATCTCTGTCGGCGTATATTGAACAAAACTATGCATCTTTCATACCTCCTTCAATCATCTTCACCTAAAGTCGATTGTATCATAACGAGTTGATTTCTTCCATAGGGGACAGGGCAAATTTAATTGGGGACGGAGGAAAACTCATTTTCCTCCGTCCCCAATTAAATTTGCCCTGTCCCCTCTACTCTTGTTCTTTGCTTTTGCTTATGACGAGTCCCACGCAGAGGATGGCTACTGCGAACAGAAGCTGGATTCCGAATCCTTTGTAGATTGTCTCGGCCTGTGCCTTCGTAAACTCTGTGTTGACAGACAGCACGACCACGACCTTCTCATACCAGTATAGCGGCAGGAACTGTGCGAACATCTTCACGCCCTTCCCGAGTACGTCCATGCTAACGAACACGCCGCATGTGAAGCACATTCCGAGCGTTATCACATTTACGATACCATTTAACACTTCTATCTTCTGGACCACCACGCCGATTGTGAACGCTATGGCCATCCCCACCAGTACGACGAGAAACGAATTAAGCATGTAATAGACTTTGTTCGGGTCGTTCAGGAACTGGGACGGGTACATGATGAGCGGCAGCAGCATGCATATCGCCCAGAATCCCACGCCCATAATGACGAATCCGATTACCATCTGTACATTCTGGCTCCGGCTTGACACGGACGAGCAGAGCATCCGCCGTCTCACATCCTTCTTACGGAACGCTATCATGATATAACCGATCGTATAGCACAACACCGCCAGTATGATATACGGCATATACTGGAACAGGAATGAATGCGGCAGTTTAACACCACCATTCCCATTCTTGTCAATCAGCGTGACATCCGACTCTGCCTCTCCGGTTTCGGCCGCGTCGCTGATTGCCTCCTCCAGCGAATATCCGGCGCTTTTGAGCACTTTTACGGTGTTGAGATATGTGGATATCTGCTGATCCACATAAAATGCGCTCATCGTATCCGGAAGCTTTGTCGTCTGCAGCTTCTCGCCATCTTCCAGGCATACCTGTTCAAAATCTTCCGGTATCGTCACTACATAGTAGATGTCCCGGTAGAACAGCTTTTCCTGTATCACGTTCTTGTCATCCTCCACCTTGACCAGATCATGCTTCTTTCCGATATAATCTGTAAGCCCTTCTGCCAGCTTTCCATGGTCCCTGTCGATGACGGCAACCTTCAGCCGCTCTTCTTCAAAGTGTTCCATCCCTTTTCCGTCTGTCATCGTCTGGACCATAACCGCTATCGTAATGAATATAGCTATATACATGAACATCATTCCGAGGTTACGCTTTACCATTATCATAAATCCTCTAAATACTGTCATAACGTTCCCTCCTCACCGCAAAGAATGCAATCCCTATGAATAATACGCTCATAAGACCGAGTATCATCAGATTCCTTGTGAATCTCTCCGCATCATCAAACACTCCCATGCAGTAAAATGTATCGCTTAAGACAGCCGCCGGGTTGATCCGGTTGATAATCGGACAATTCTGCTCAATGATATTTTTCATATTGCCGAACATAAGTCCGGCAAGGAAGCCCGGAAACAGCGTCAACACGACGGTCAGGCCCATCTTGATGCTCTCGCTCAGCTTGCCTACACATCCGATCATGATGCCCATGGACACTCCTATCATGCTGCCAAGCAGGTCTACGAGCAGAATCTGCCCTATATTGCCGCCAAGGTCGATGCCGAACGCGAACCGTACGACGACTGTCAGGATGATGATGTTGACGAACTGTATAAAGAACAGAACGGACATATCCGTAAGCACGAGCCGCAGCTTATGGGTTGGGGTCACGCTTCTTCTCGCTCCGAGCGCGGACAGGTTGGCCTGCCCGTCAAGGCTTGCCTGCACGCCGAGAAATGCTCCTGACAGGCATGCATAGGCGATAAGGGCGAAGAAATACGACACGTTCGGGTTCATCGTCCTTCCTCCGACACTTACTTCTTCTGTCATCGTCTGCCATCCGTCAAGCGCCTCCACAGCCTGCATAAGTCGCTCCGGATGGTCCTGTGCGATCTTCATGATCATATGCGCATTCTTATTATAGCTGTCCAGCAGTGCTTTCAGTATACTTGTGTTCAAATCTGATTTTGCTACCGTAAGGGATGGTCCCCCCCCAGTATAGTAGATACCTGTAATTTCATCCCCTTTCAGGTCTTTCAACGCCTGCTTCTCATCCACCTTCTCAATCTCCAGCGTATCACCGTCCATCTGTTCCAGGAACTCGCCAAATGCGCCGCCCTCCTGCTGATCCGTCTCCTGCTCTACGACCGCCACACGGATGGCGTCCATCTCCTCACCCGTAACGCCGCTTCCAAAAGAGACGAAAAAGAATGTGCCGAGAATGATAGGAAAGGCAAGTGCCCAGAACATCACGCTCCACTCCCGGACAGTCTGTATAAATCTATATTTAATCAGATGCCTCATAATATCTCCTCCTAATCCCTCAGCTCAGTTCCGGTAATCTCCAGGAATACGTCATTAAGCGTAGGCAGCTCTGAAAATACCCTGCCAAATGAAATATCCTGTTCTTCCATGTAATGCAGCACTCTCACGAGATTATGCTTGGCTCCGCTCAGCCTGATTTTCAGCATCTGTTCCTCATAGGAAATGTCGAACACATGAGGAAGCTCCCTTATCTGCAACAAATGCTTTTCATCCAGAGCAACCGCCTGTATCGTAATCGTCTCGCCTAACTTGATCATGCTCTTGAGCTCTTCCTTCGTTCCGGTGGCCAATACCCTTCCATGGTCGATGATAGCTATCCTGGAACATATCTGCTCTACCTCTTCCATATAATGTGACGTGTAGATAATCGTAGATCCCTGCCGGTTCAGCTCCATGATACCTTCCAGAATCTTATTCCGGCTCTGCGGATCCACCGCAACCGTAGGTTCGTCCATGATGATGAGCTTCGGCTTATGGACGATGCCGCAGGCGATATTCAGCCGCCTAAGTAGACCGCCCGACAGCTTTTTCGGACGCATCTTCGTATAGTCCTCCAGCCCCACGAACCGTATCGCTTCATCGACCAGCTCTCTGCGCCTGCCCTTATCCCGTATATAAAGGCCGCAGAAATAATCAATATTCTCACGGACGCTCATCTGCTCAAATACAGCCACGTTCTGCATGACCACTCCAATCTCTTTCTTGATGTCATATCTGTCGGGCCTCATTTCTTTTCCCATGACCGTTATCGTCCCTTTATCATATTTCAGAAGCGCCAGCAGGCAATTGATAGCCGTCGTCTTTCCGGAGCCGTTCGGTCCGAGCAGGCCGAATATCTCCCCTTCGTGTATCTCAAGGTTCAGATGGTCCAGCGCCAGCAGGCTGCCGTACCGTTTTACCAGATTTTGTATCGTAATCATGTTTTCAAAACCTCCTTCTCCATTTCTACTTGTAGTATAGCCCCCGCCGCTTTATAATGTAAGTGTCACGTGTCAGCACTTGAAATGACATTTGTCACAATATAAGGAGAACTATATGAAACGTATACTTGACCAGCTCGTCCTTCTCATATTCAGCTTTACGACGGTATTACTGACACAGATGGATACCGCTTTCGTCATATCTTTTCTCATAGCCGTGATATACATCTCGGCTAATTATTTTATTGGCTCCCGGAGCTTCCACCTGATAACATCCGCCGTTTTTATCGTACTGGCCGTCTTTTTCCCTGTGCTGCTTGCTTTCCTTCCTTCGGTCCTTTACAATTGTCTCTGGTATAAGAATCATATCGGCATGGCGGCTCTCTGCATCGTGGCCATCTGCCGCATCCTGCCGGATTCCCCCCCCCTCTTCCTTCTCCTCGTGCTCGGCAGCGGCATCTCGCTGCTACTCTGTTTCCAGACCGACCGGCATGAGCAGCTTGAACTACGGTTTAAGAAGACAAGGGACGACAGCACGGAGCTGAACCTGCTGTTGAAAGAGAAGAATCACGCACTGCTTGAGAAGCAGGATTATGAAGTATATACTGCCACCTTGAAAGAGCGCAACCGCATTGCCAGGGAGATACATGACAATGTAGGACATATGCTCACCCGCTCTATCCTGATGACAGGCGCCATCCGTATGGTGAACAAGAATCCCGCCCTGGAATCCTCGCTGCTGCAGCTGGAAGAGACGCTGAATACCGCTATGACCAATGTCCGTGAAAGCGTTCATGATCTGCATGACGAATCCATAAATTTAAAAGAAGCGCTTACAGGTCTCACAGATGCATTTACATTCTGCCCGATTCATATGGACTATGACATGGGGTATGACGTGCCGAGGGACATCAAATACAGCTTCATCACCATCATCAAGGAAGCGCTGAACAATATCATCCGCCACAGCAATGCCAGCGATGTACACCTCGTCGTACGGGAACATCCGGGACTATACCAGCTCATCATCGAGGATAACGGCACGGCCAAAACCGGCGGAAACGGTCTTGGGCTTACCAACATGAAAGACCGTGTAGAGGCTTTGAGCGGCACCATGCAGCTACAGACTAAGAATGGATACCGCATCTTTATCACGATACCTAAGAAGGAGGAATAAACGGCTATGAATATACTTGTTGTAGATGATGACATGCTCGTCTCCAATGCTCTGAAAACAATACTGGAATCTGATGATGCCCTCCACGTGACGGGCTCAGGCGAGGACGGAGAGGACGCGGTACGGCTGTACAGTGAACTGAAACCTGACGTGCTGCTGATGGATATCCGGATGAAAAATCTGAACGGCCTCGAAGCGTCCCGCCGCATACTGGCTGCATACCCGGAGGCCCGGATTCTTCTTCTGACCACGTTCTCGGACGATGAATATATCGTGAAAGCACTAAAATATGGTGTGAAGGGTTATCTGCTCAAGCAGGACTACAACAGCATCATCCCTGCCGTCAAAGCCGTATATATGGGCCAGACCGTATTCGGGACGGAAATCATATCCAAGATTCCGGATCTGCTGCAGCCAAAAAACGGGTTCGACTATGCATCTTATGATATCGGAGAAAAGGAATACATGCTCATCACCCTCGTCGCGGACGGCTACAGCAACAGGGAAATCGCCGAGAAGATGTATCTGAGCGAGGGAACGGTACGTAATTACCTGAGCAACATCCTGGAAAAGCTGGAACTCAGGGACCGGACACAGCTGGCCGTCTTTTACTACCAGCATCTGTAGCCAGGCATCATACACTTCAAGGAGGTACCGACATGACAGGTTTAGACAATGATACGCTCGAACTGGATTCGCCTCTCGCTCCACTCTGCCACCATCTGCAGCCACTCGATACGATAAATGGATTCAAGGTGCGTCCCGGCTTCTATGACTACAACGGGGCCTGGGCGCTGCCGAACGGGATCAGCTTCACCGTGCACTCCCAGGGAGCCGTATCCTGCGAGATACTGTTATACCACCGTATGGAGACGGAGCCCTATGCCGTCATCCCCGTACCGGACTGTTACCGTATCGGCCATGTATTTTCCATCTTCATCTTTGGCCTGGATGTGGAGGAATTTGAATATGCTTTCCGTCTCGACGGACCATATGATCCGGAAAAAGGGCTTCTTTTTCGCAAGGACAATATCCTTATCGACCCTTACGCCAAAGCGATCACCGGGCAGAGCACATGGGGCAGGAGTGCCAATTCCAAAGGTTATCGGGCCCGGGTCGTACGGAATAATTTCTATTGGGGCGCCGAATCGCCGTCGAGGATGCCGTTCGACGAGCTCATCATCTATGAAATGCACGTCCGCGGCTTTACGAAGATGGCAAGAGACGTAACCGCGCCGGGCACATTCAAGGGCATCCTGGAAAAGATCCCGTACCTGAAGGATCTGGGCGTGAATGCCATAGAGCTGATGCCTATCTTTGAATTTGATGAACTGATGGACCGGCGCACGGTAGATGGACGCAAGCTCCTCAACTACTGGGGCTACAGTACGGTCAGCTTCTTTGCGCCGAACACAAGCTACTCCTCCGCCGTAGAATATAACCGGGAAGGGCTGGAACTGAAACAGCTCGTCAAAGCACTGCACGACAACGGTATGGAGGTCATCCTGGACGTCGTCTTCAACCATACCGCCGAGGGTGACGAAAAGGGCCCTGTCTTCTCCTTCAAAGGGTTTGACAACAATATCTACTACATGCTCACACCGGAAGGTTATTATTACAACTTCAGCGGATGCGGCAATACGATGAACTGCAACCATCCCATCGTCCAGCGGATGATCGTCGACTGCCTCCGCTATTGGGTAGAAACCTACCGCATCGACGGCTTCCGCTTTGACCTCGCGTCCATCCTCGGACGGAACGAGGACGGCTCCCCGATGGAACATCCGCCGCTCGTGAAAGCGCTTGCCTTTGACCCGATCCTCGGCAATACAAAACTTATCGCCGAAGCCTGGGACGCGGGCGGACTGTACCAGGTCGGTGATTTCTCCGACCTGAGGCGGTGGTCTGAATGGAATGGCCGCTACCGGGACGATATCCGGGAGTTTCTGAAAGGCGGCCTCTGGTGTGCAGGAGCCGCGGCACAGCGCATCATCGGATCGCCGGACCTATATGACCCGCAGACGCGAGGCAAGAACGCATCCGTCAACTTTATCACCTGCCATGACGGATTCACGCTCTATGACTTATATGCTTACAATACAAAGCACAACGAGGCAAACGGCTGGAACAATACGGACGGCAGCAATGACAACCGCAGCTGGAACTGCGGCGTGGAAGGGGATACTGCCGACCCGGCCATAATTACGCTTCGTAAGCGGATGATTCGGAATGCATGTCTCGTGCTCATGTGCAGCCGTGGCATACCGATGTTCCTTGCAGGAGATGAATTCTGCAACACCCAGTATGGCAACAACAACCCGTACTGCCAGGACAACGAGATCTCATGGCTCGACTGGGATATGCTGGAGAAAAATCAGGATGTCTACCTCTTCTTCCGCTTTATGATCCATTTCCGCCGCCGGCATGCCTCCATCCGAGGTACATGCCGCCCGAACCGCTACGGCCTGCCGGAAGTAAGCCTCCACAGCGAGACACCGTGGGATTCCTCTTACAACGCGGATACGAAAGTCATCGGTATCATGTACGCCGGCTATGACGACATCAACAGGACAGATGACATCATCTACATTGCCGTCAATGCGTTCTGGGAATCTGTAACCATCACCCTTCCCGCTCTGCCTGACCATCTCTGCTGGCACGTGGCCGCCAATACCGGAGATGCAGGTCGAACCATGTACCACCCGCCCGCCGCCCTTGAAAGCGATGCATTTCTCGCCGGAGCACGCTCCAGCGCGGTCTTCGTGGCACTGTAGAAGCACCCGGATGGCATGCATAGGAAGCCTGCTTTCTTCTGAAACAGAGGAAAGCAGGCTTATATTATCTGACATTATCAAAAAGGATAAATGGTTCCAGGTATCCTATTATTTAATCATTGTCTCTGACAGATAATCGTTGTTTCTACAGTAACATTTACATCATTACCTGCAATGTTTAAAACATCCGTTGTTATAGATGTGCCGGATTGTTCGCGATATTCACCGGACCTGCCGGCCCATCGGCCCGGTATCGCCTCTGTAACCCTTCCCCCCTTTTGGACCGGCTGCCGCTACCTGAGTGTCCGTCTCTCCTATGAACCAGTTGCCGTTGGCTCCGATGTGAGGCGTGATGCCATCCTCTCCTCTTGCCCTGACGCCTGTGTCGTAGCCGTTGATGTACCAGTTCCCGTTCTCACCGATGTAGATTTCCGGTATGAAGCTCGTCGTTTCATTCATATAGTTGTCCTCCTTATTCTTGATACTAGAATATTACCGCCTATTGCCGGGATATGGAGGGACAGTTATGTATTTTACATTTTTTAGCTGTATTATTTTTTGCAGAGATATGTTGCAGATAAAGTCATCCAGCCACTTAATTCCCTTTGGGCCTGCACGTGCCCATCCGTATTAATAGAAATAAAACTATCTCCTCCTAGTAAACTGCTAAAATATGTGTTTGCCGGTTCATATCCTGCTGGTAATTTGAATACAGTCAGATAGTGTTTTTTCTTCTAATGATTTGATACTATTGATGACTTCTTCGACCGTCTGTCCGGTACCGGTAAAGATCAAGTCTGCACTGTTCAGCCCTTGAGGGCCGGTTACCGGCACGTTAGTATCCGCATTCCCGACAAACCAGTTGCCATTTTCACCCACGTATACTTCCAATAAAAATCTGTTGTCACTTATTTATTATTCCTCCTTGTCATATGATATCGGTATCTTACCAGATACCGAAGGGACATGCATTGAATTATTTCGATAAAGCATTACAGAGGCGGCTTTTTCGGCTATGGCCTGTTCCTTTTGCGACCGCCTCTTCAGCGATATCCGCAGGCACAAGCAGGCCAGCCGCAAAAAAAACCCGGAAAACCAACGTTTTCCGGGATTCAGCCTTCTAATCGTCAAAAGCTTCTTTCATCTTGCCCATAAAGCCTTTCTTTTTTCCTTTTGGTCCTTTCGTGCCTTCGTCATTGTTCTGATTCAGCGTATTTCCGGCGAGGGCGTCGAACTTGCGCAGCGCCTCTTTCGCCTCGGAGCTTAAGTGTTCCGGCGTCTGGATAATCAGAGTGACATAGTGGTCGCCCCGCACCTGGGAGTTGCGGATAGAAGGCACACCTTTTCCTTTCAGGCGTACTTTCGTATCAGTCTTCGTCCCTGGCTTGACCGTGTAGAGCACATCGCCGTCCACCGTCTTGATCTTCACATCTGCGCCGAGGGCTGCCTGGGCAAATGAAATCGGAACGGTTGAGAATATATGCATATCCTGGCGCTGGAATATCGGATGCCTGGAGACGGCCACTTCCACGAGAAGGTCTCCCCTCGGCCCGCCGTTCGTCCCCGGCTCGCCCTTTTCGCGGATCCGCACGCTCTGGCCGTTGTCGATGCCTGCCGGAATCGACAACGCTATCTTCTTCTTAGAAGCTACGAACCCTGTACCTGAACAGTCCGGACATTTCTCCCTTATGATCTTGCCGGTTCCGTGGCAGTCCGGGCAAGTCTGCACGTTCTGCACTGTCCCGAAGAACGACTGCTGCGTATAGACCACCTGGCCTTTGCCGCCGCACTTGGAGCATGTTTCCGGTGAAGTCCCCTGCTTGGCGCCTGTGCCGCTACATTTCGGACACGGGTCTTTAAGCACCACTTCTATCTCTTTCTCACAGCCGAACACGGCCTCTTCAAATGTAATCCTGACGCTCTTGCGGATATTCATGCCTTTCATCGGACCCTGGCTGCCCCGGCCGCGCCTGCCGCTGCCGCCGAACAGGTCGCCGAAGATGTCGCCGAAGATATCGCTGAAATCCGCTCCGCCAAAGTCAAAGCCGCCGAACCCTCCGGCCCCGCCTGCTCCGCCTTCAAAAGCCGCATGTCCGAACTGGTCGTACTGGCGGCGCTTTTCCGGGTCGCTTAAGACAGCGTAGGCTTCGGAAGCTTCCTTGAACTTCTTCTCCGCCTCCGCGTCTCCGGGGTTCATATCAGGGTGATATTTCTTGGCAACCTGCCTGTATGCCTTCTTTAAAGTCGCATCGTCAGCATCCTTGCTGACACCGAGCACTTCATAGTAATCTCTCTTTGATTCCGCCATCATTCATCCCTTTCTTTCATGGAAGTCGACAAAGACAAGTTCCGGGAGACCAGGCTTCTACCGCCAGGTTCCCCGGAACAGCCTTCTTGCACTGGGCTATAACCGTATTGCCATAGTGCTCCTAGACTTCTTTGTAATCTCCGTCTACCACATCATCTCCTGCGAAGCCGTCCGGTGCCGGACCTGCTCCTGCTCCCATGTCAGGACCCGGACCCTGCTGTCCTGCTCCTGCCTGTGCACCGGCCTGTTCGTAGACTTTTGTGAACAATTTCTGGGCACTTTCCATCAGCTTCTCCTTACCCGCTTTGATTTCTGCAATCTGAGCGTCTGTAAGGGTCTCTGTATTTGCTTTTTCAAGGACTTCTTTCAATGCCTTGCAGTCTGCCTCCACCGCTTCTTTGTCCGCAGCGTCAATCTTATCTCCTACTTCGCCCATAGCCTTTTCAGTCTGGAATACGAGCGCGTCTGCGTCATTCTTGGCATCGATGCCTTCCTTACGTTTCTTGTCCTGTGCTTCAAATTCAGCTGCTTCTTTTACCGCCTTGTCGATATCGCTGTCGGACATGTTGGAACCGGCCGTAATGGTGATATGCTGCTCTTTTCCTGTACCGAGGTCCTTTGCGGATACATTCACGATACCGTTCGCATCGATGTCAAATGTAACCTCGATCTGTGGGATTCCACGTGGAGCCGGCGGGATTCCGTCCAGTCTGAACTGGCCGAGCGACTTGTTATCTTTGGCAAACTGTCTCTCACCCTGTACGACGTTGATATCAACAGCCGTCTGGTTGTCTGCTGCCGTAGAGAAGATCTGGCTCTTCTTTGTCGGGATTGTCGTATTTCTCTCAATCAGCCTCGTTGCCACTCCGCCCATCGTCTCGATCGACAGTGACAGCGGTGTAACATCGAGAAGAAGTACGTCGCCTGCACCTGCGTCGCCTGCCAGCTTGCCGCCCTGTACGGAAGCGCCGAGTGCCACGCATTCATCCGGGTTCAGTGATTTGCTTGGCTCCTTGCCTGTCAGCCGCTTCACTTCTTCCTGGACAGCCGGGATACGGGTAGAACCACCTACAAGCAGTACCTGGCCAAGTTCAGAAGAGTTCAGTCCTGCATCGGAGAGTGCTCTTTTTACCGGCTCAGCCGTCTTCTCTACAAGGTCATGTGTCAGTTCATCGAACTTGGCTCTTGTCAGGTTCATGTCAAAATGCTTCGGTCCTTCAGATGTGGCCGTGATGAACGGAAGGTTGATGTTCGTCGTTGTAGCGGATGACAGCTCTTTCTTCGCCTTCTCTGCCGCCTCTTTCAATCTCTGGAGCGCCATCTTGTCTGTAGACAGGTCGACGCCTTCATTCTTCTTGAACTCTGCCAGCATGTAATCCGTAATCTTCTGGTCAAAGTCGTCGCCGCCAAGCCGGTTGTTGCCTGCCGTAGATAACACTTCGATGACACCGTCGCCAATCTCGATGATAGATACGTCGAACGTACCGCCTCCAAGGTCATATACCATGATTTTCTGCTCTTTTTCATTGTCGAGGCCGTAGGCAAGCGCTGCTGCCGTAGGCTCGTTGATGATACGCTTAACGTCAAGTCCCGCAATCTTTCCTGCATCTTTTGTAGCCTGGCGCTGGGCATCGTTGAAGTATGCCGGCACCGTGATAACTGCTTCTGTCACTTTCTCGCCCAGATATCCTTCCGCATCTGATTTCAGCTTCTGAAGAATCATCGCGGATATCTCCTGCGGTGAGAATTTCTTGTCATCGATTGTCACTTTGTAGTCAGATCCCATCTCTCTTTTGATGGATGAAATCGTCTTCTCGGCATTTGTTACCGCCTGACGCTTTGCAGGCTCTCCTACGAGACGTTCCCCTGTCTTTGTAAATGCCACGACAGACGGAGTCGTTCTTGCTCCTTCTGTATTTGCGATAACGGTCGGCTGACCGCCTTCCATAACAGCTACACAGCTGTTTGTCGTTCCTAAGTCGATACCAATTATCTTGCCCATGATTTTTTCCTCCTGATTTTTATTTTCAATTAAAATGTTAGTTAGCTACTTTAACCATGCTGTGCCTCACTACGGAGTCACGGTACATATAACCTTTCTGGAATTCCTCTGCGATAATGTTCTCGCCGAGCGCTTCGTCGTCCACATGCATCACTGCGTTGTGGAAATCCGGGTTGAACTCCTGGCCAACGGCCTCGATCGGCTTCACCCCTATCTCTTCCAGAGTTGTCATAAGCTGTTTGTAGATCTTATCCATCCCCTGTACGAACGGATTTTCCTTCTCTTCCTCTGATGCCGCATCAAGTCCGCGCTCGAAGTTGTCGACAACCGGAAGAATCTTTTCTATGATATCTTTCGCTCCTATCTCGTACATCTGGGACTTCTCCTTATCCGTACGCTTGCGGAAGTTATCAAACTCTGCCATCTGACGGGTGAGTCTGTCCGTCAGCTCTTCAATCTTTTCATCTTTTTTATCTTTCTTCGGCTTCTTGCCGAATTTCTTAACCTTCTTGCCTGCCTTATCGTCCTCGGCGGAATCCTCATCCATGGAGCTGTCTGCACTGCCGTCTGTACCGTCCGTATCCGCAGAATCCGTATCTGCTGCATCCGGCCCGCCGTATCCGTCTTCTGATGCCTCAGCCTTATCCTGATCCCCGGCCAGTTCATCCGCCGCTTCGGACGCCGCTTTCCTGGCTTCTTCTACCGCCTCTTTTACCATCTCTTCTTTACTTTTGTTTTCCTGATTATTTTCCAAGGGTTCTTCCACCTTTCCTAGTCATTATTATGAAACATCTGGTCCAGCTCATTCTGCAGCTTCTTCATAGATTTTAGCACATGTTCATAATCCATCCGCTTCGGTCCGATAATACCTATCGTTCCCTTCATCCCTTCACCTAATTCATAGGTAGCGGTCACTACGCTGCAGTCCTTCATCGTCTGTACCGGCGTCTCATCTCCTATATATACCTGTATGCCCGTGTTATCCTCCTTGGACAGCGTCTGGGTTACCAGCTCTGTCAGCTGCTGCTTTTCTTCAAAAGCACTGATGATCTCCTGTGCGCTCTGCTTGTCGCTGAGCTCCGGATACTTGAATATATTTGTGGCACCGCTTGTATATATCTGCATCTCGTCATCCACCTGTATCACGTCAGCTACCGCATCCAGCACGTGTCCGATGACCTCGCTGTGTATGCCGGCCTGCTCTTTCAGCCTTGCTATCAGGCCGAGGTTGATATCTTCTATGGACATGCCGTTCAGCGTCGTATTCAGCAGCATGTTCAGCTTCAGCAGATTTTCATTGCTGACGGGCTCCTCCATGTCGATGATCTTGTTCTTGATGACATTTCCTCCGAGAACGATGACTGCGATTATCTGTTCCTCATCCACCTGCGAGAGCTGAAGGAACTTGATCTTATTGCCGCTGTTGAGCGGCGTGGATACCATGGTCGCATAGTTCGTACTGCTTGCCAGCACTTTTGCCGCCTGCTTCAGAAGCTGATCCATCTTGTCTGCCTTGTCAAGCATCTGCTCCTGCATCTCATTCAGCTCCTGCTCCTTTTCCTCCATCAGCATATCTACATACAGCCTGTATCCCCTGTCTGAAGGAATCCGCCCTGCCGATGTATGGGGCTGCAAGATGTATCCCATCTCTTCCAGATCAGACATCTCGTTCCTGATCGTGGCAGAGCTTAGATTCAGGTCTGTATACTTGGAAATGGTTCTGGAGCCGACCGGCTCTCCGGTCTCCAAATAGTTCTGGATGATCGCGTGGAGTATCTTCATCTTACGTTGATCCAGCCCGTGTTCTGATACCATCTATTTGCCTCCTTTACCGGATTTCCAACCTGTTAGCACTCTTTTAAACCGAGTGCTAATATCTTCGATTATTAATGTATCACTATAGATTTTATTTGTCAACACTGTTTATACTTTTTTTAGATTGAAACGCAAAAATTCAGCACGGCATATATATGCCATACTGAATCTAAGAATACATGAAAATCAGCGGCGGTCCCGTCTGCCGCTTACGATTGCCCACGCCGTGAACAAAAGGCTTCCCCATGCCAGGTATGCGCTGTACCGGCTGTGCTGCAGAAGCTGCGCGTCGCCCGGCAGCGGCTTCATCTGTGCCAGATTCTTGTGCATGCCTGCCAGTTCCGAAGCTTTCTGGCTGTAGAAGCTGAAGTCGGACCACTTCGGCGGGATATAGTCCAGGCCGAAGCGGAAGCTGTATCTTACTCCTGCCAGGATGAGTACAACGAGGCCTATGCCCCACACTGCCGCCAGTAACACTCTCACATACTTCTTCTCTACATCATGGATGCGTCTTTTTACGGCGGCATAGAGCCAGAGCGCGACAAGCCAGAGCGGCAGCGTCAGAAACAAGAAGTTAAAGGCCGAATAGTCCCCGCCCGGCAGAATGACGGCCGGGACGCCAAATTCCTGCTGCCTCAGCCATTCCATTACCGCGGAAGCAGACGTCCTGTCCGGATATTCCATCTCCATATAAGGGAACCCGCCTGCCTCCCGGTTCTGTATCCAGAGCAGATTTCTGCCGTCTTCTATGATTCCCCTGATGATATATTCCCTGCCGTCCACATGCAGCTTTTTCCCCAGGACACGGCTGCTGCCGAACAGCATTTTCGCGCCCGCGTCACTGACCGCACATCCTTCGGTGTCGCTTTTTGGAGGATACATGCCCTCCAGCCTATGCCCCGGCAATATCTGCTCCAGATTTCCATACCCTTCTATTAAGGAAAAACTTTCTTCCCTGACATTTCCTTCCGCAGCCACCGCTATCCCTTCCTTCATGTTCCACAGCGTCACGTACGGTATGTCTCCGTCCTGCTTTTTGCCGCCCTGCGCCGCCTTGCCGTGCCGTTCATAGTAATCATCCACCTGGGCTGCACGCACGGTGCCCCCTTCAAATCTGGCCCGTACCACATGCTCTGTCTTGGCTATATAAGCATACTGTACGGCAGAAAGCACGAGGAGTACGCCGCCTGCCAGGAACAGGGCCATCTGCCGCAGCCTAATCTTCTTCCTCAATTTGAAATCTGTCTCCTTCATTAATTTCTTTGCTGCTTTCTATTATCACATCTGTCTTATTATCCAAATTGCCTTCTACAGCTACCTTGTTTACATCTTTTGCCTTTTTCACCAGATTAAGCCTCTCTGCCACGTATTCCTCCCCGAGGATGGTATCCTTCTTACGGGAAATGAGGCAGTATGTTCCGCTCTGGTCTTCACGTATCGCCTCCACAGGCAGGATCCAGTCATACCGTATATCCGACTCTTTGTCGATAGTATAGCTGCCTTCCGTTCCGGCTGCATAATCATCCCCGTCAAGCTTTGCGGTAAGATACATGATGCTTTCCTTGCCGGCCTGCCCTTTGGCAGCTTCTCCGCCGCCGGCGGTTCCGTCCGCACTGCCGCTGTCCTGGCCGCCGCTGCTTTGTTCCGCCCAGATATCTGTAATCTCTAATATCTGTCTGTCTTTTCTACCGGAGAATTCCACTTCCATGGCATCTCCCGCCTTGAGCCTCATCGCATTATCTTTCTCAACTGCGGCACGGAATTCATAGCCTCCCGTCCCTATTCTGATATACTCCTGTCCCGAGGTCACCATGCCTTCTGCCAGGCTGTTTTCTGTAACAGTGCCTTTCACAGGCGACTTGACCACTCCGTCCGCGTCCATGACTTCCTGCAGCCTGTCGACCTTCTTCTGCTGCTGTTCTATATCTATCTTCATCCCTTCCTGCATGATGCCTGAGCCCTGGCTGGCCTTCTGCCGGTTGGCGGCTGCGTTCTTGTCTTCTGCCTGAGCGACGTCATACGCGGCCTGGGCCTGTTCCAACGCATCCTTCATCGCGTCCCGGTTCTGTATCAGGGCATCCATCTGCGCGTCCTTCTCAGCTTTAAGGTTCCTGGCCTCTTCTTCCGCACTTCTGACCGCCTCCTCATACGCGGCTTTTGCCTCGCTGCTGCTCTCGCCGCCCTCCTTCACAAATGTATCGTAGGCCGCTTTCTTCTTCTCATCCAGCTGCTTCTGCCTCTCTGCAGCCGCAGTTTCCTCTGCCTTTGCCGCCTCATCAAGCTTAGCCGACGCCTCGTCAAAGTGTTTCCGGGCCAGCTCCAAGCTCTTTCCTGCGGAATATGCCTGCGGCGTCATGGCATCCGGCACCGCGTCCAGCTGTTCCTTCTGAAGCTGCAGGCGGAGCTTATCTAGCGCAGCCTTCTCCTCATCCAGCACTTTCGTCAGCTCATCCGTATCTATCAGCGCGAGCACGCCCCCTTCTTCTACGGTCGTGCCCGGCTTTGTAATCTCTCGGACCCTCAGCTTCTCCGGCAGCGTCACAAGTTTTCCTTCCGAAGCAATGATGCTTCCAGAGCCCTTGAAGCTGTAATTCAGGCTACCGGAAGAAGCCCTCTCAAGCCGCACCCTCGGGACGATTACAGAATCCGCCGCCCTGGATACGACCGTGCTCAGTGCCATAAGTACAAAGAATGCTGCAAGAAGCTTGCCCCAGAACGTTTTTTTCTTCATCTTATCCTTGATATTGATATGTCTTATCCATTGAACCATGCTATGCCACTCCTTGCATTTATTCTTTCAGCCCTGATGCCGCAATTCCCTGTTCCAGATACTTCTGCCCCCATAAGAACAGCAATACCGCCGGCAGCATCATCACGATGGACGCCGCAAAAGAGACATTTATCTTATCCGAGGTGATATTCGGAAGATAAAGCGACAGCGGCCATAAGCTCTTTGTTTTCAAAAAGGTCATCGGCTGCTCGATGACATTCCAGTATTCCAGGAATCCAAGAACCATGGCTGATATGATTCCAGGCAGCGCCATCGGTATCCCGATGGAAAAGAAGATACGGAACTCCCCGGCACCATCAATCCTCGCGGCCTCCATCAGGGAATCCGGTATGCCCGCAAATGCTTTTGTCATGATGAATACCGGAAATGTGTTGAATATGCCGGGCAGTATAAGCGCCAGATGCGTATCCAGCAGCTGGAACCTTTTCAATACAAGATATCCCGACACCATCGTGACCTGGAAGGGCATGATCATCAATATCATATACAGGAGCATTATAAAGCTCCTGCCACGGAACCTGTATCGCCCGAGCGCCCATGCCGCCGGCATGCCAAGCAGAAGCTGGCCCGCGAGAATGGGAAATACCTGTTTGCACGAATTCCAGAACATGACGAAAAATCCAGGCGAATCCAAAAGCAGCTCTACATACGGAGACAGCGTCGGAAATCGGGGCAGCAGGGCAAAATGCACCCTGCCTTTTGTCCCGGACAGCACTGCGCCGGTGTTCTGAATCAGCTCCCAGTTCCCCATGAACGACTGGCCGGCCATATAAAAAAGCGGGAACCATATCACACTGCTGAGTACGGCCAGGCCGGCCACCGTCCAATTATGTTTTCTTTTCATTTGACATATGCACCCCTATCATAATCAATGCCACTGTCAAGGCCATCATGACAGAGGCCGCGCTCATTTTCTGTATGTCGAGCTTCACGAACCAGTTGTTGAAAAGATGCTGAAGCATATAGATGCTCTTATGGGGATAGTCCCCGGCTATCAGATATGCCTCCCGGAATACTTTGAAGGAGTTCACAAGCGACAGGACTGCAAGCATGGCTGCCGTAGGCCGGAGCATCGGCAGCGTGATATGGATAAAGCAATCTTTTCTGCCTGCCCCGTCTATCCGCGCCGCCTCATAAAGGGACTCCGGAACCGCATACAGGCCGGCGAGCCACAAGACCATATCGTAGCCGGTGTTCTTCCACAGATAGCTGAATACGAGGACATAAAATGCAGACGGGCCGTTCATCCAGTCAACCGGGCTGATATGGAACGTATCGATAAATTGATTCAGAAATCCGCTGCTGTCAAATACGAGCCTCCATAATACCACGATGGAAGCAACCGGAATCGCCATCGGGAACAGAAAGACGGTCTTAAGCAGCTCCCTCAGCTTCGTGATACCGTTTATCATGACGGCTATCGCCAGGGACAGCACCATAAGCAGGGGGATACAGACCGCGATGAAACGTACCGTATTCCAGACGGCCAGCTGGAACGAGCTTTTCCCGATTACGGTCAGGTAGTTTTCCATACCTACATAGTCTGCCCCCATGGCATCCAGAAAGGAACGCCTGAGCACATCCAGGAATGGGAAGAATATAAAAATTCCCACTCCTGTCATGCTTGGCAGAAGAAAAAGATATGGTCTGCTTTTATTCCGCCAGGTAAGTGTCTGCTTTTTCCGCAATGTCCTCTGCCGCCTCTTCTGCCGATCTGCTGCCGTCAAAATATGTCTTTGCCCCATCCAGTATCATCTCCCCTATTATGTCGTCCTTCTGTACAGGGACCGTAAGTTTCTTGCCTATCTCAGCAAGGGATTTCACTTCACTTTGATGAGGAAACGTAATGACCTCCTCTCCTACGGTTATCGACAATCCGCCACCCTCTTCATCCGGCGTCTCTTCCACACTCTGGATCCAGGCTTCCATTGCCTGCTCATTCACCGGAAAGCCATTTTCCACGTCTATGGACTGCACTTCTTCGGATAACAGCATCTTGACAAAATCTTCTGCCAAATCCGTATTCTTGGACGCTTTATTTATGCCTGCAATATCATGAGGTACAAAGATTCCATTTACATCCGATGGGGAAGCGCCTTCCTTTCGCAGATAATGATAAGGTAACATCATTCCCTGGATTCCTTTCATCTCTTTGGAAGACAACGTATCCTTTTTGTCAGGGCTTCCGAACTTGCCTACATCCCAGTCAGATTCCGTCTGTCCTTCATCCGAGCTCCATACGGAGCTGGAGGTTACGGATCCATCCCCGTTGTCTTCTGCTTTTCCCACAGTCTCCATCAGCCGTGCCAGCAGTTTCGTATCAATCTGCTTGTTTTTGTCAATGATATCCTCATAGTACATATTTAACAGAAGTTTCATCAAAGATTCTTTATCCACCTGATTCATCACGTCATCCCATGCATGGTCTTTCATGTAATCCACCAGGGCATCTGCTGATTTGAATGCCTCCGTCGTACTGCTGGCGCCAATCAGGAGCGGAATCCCGTAGCGCGTAGGAATCTGGTATATTTTCCCGTCCTTCTTATACGGTTTTATTATGTTATCTCTCATGTCAGACTCTTTCCCGGCTTCTTTCAGAACACCGCTTATGTCCGCCAGGATCCCCTTTTCGATATAAGAATCCGCAGGCAGGCCGTCCAGCATTATGACGTCGGCGCCGCTGCCGCTGAGCAGTTCCGTATTCAGCGCCCGGATGCTGTCCGCTTTCGTGCCGGTCCCTTCTCCTGCATTACCTGTCTTATATTCAATCCCCACGTCGGGGTGCTTCTGCTGGTATTTGACAATCGCCTGCCTGACAGCGGCACTTTCTTCCAGTCCGTACACTCTCAGCGTATGGGATGGCTCGGCTTTCGTCTCTTTGTCGTAGACGTACCGGTACATTTCATGCGTTGAGCGGCCGCTTGTTTCCTGTACGCTCAGCAGCACGGTATAGTCTCCCTTGCCCATCTGGGCCAGATCCATGATATTGGTCTGCGGTATGCCGAATGCGGAGGTGCTGCTGTCAACCAGGTCTTCTGCCATGCTTCCTCCCATCGTCAGATGGTGGAGCCCTTTGGAATCAGCTAAGATGCAGTCATCGCTGTCACCGAGCCTGAGGATGCCGCCCTCGGCCATATCAGCATATTTGATCTCTTCTGCCACTTCTCCGCTGCCCGTATCATAGCATACGAGGCCGCTTCCATCCGGGCCTGCCAGCAGGATCCTGTTATCTCTCACATCTATCGGCATCGCCATCAGTCCGGAGAACTGGTTCCCCTGGAAGCTTCTGATCTTGCCCCCGGTTCCCTTGTCATACATCACCACTTCCCCATTCATGGGAACAGCCAGAAAGATGTTTCCTTCCTTATCAACACGCATCCCGCTGATAAGCGGGTAGATGCCGTTGCTGTCTTTGACCGCCAGATCCGGTATCCCGATCTCCTGGCTGCTGCTGCCGTCTTTTCTTATTATATGGGTCATAGCGTTCTCATCACCGTAAAGCGCGTACAGGCTCCCGTCGTCTCCCTTCACTACTTTACTGAGCGTCCCTCCGGATTTGATGGCGCTGTTCAGCCATGAAGCATCCTCCTCTTCAAATTTGCCCCCGTCGTAGCGGTATGCCTTATATGTTCCATCTTCCATGTTCCGGCTGTAAAGGACAGCGCCGTTCCCGCTGTCTTCCGTGAGCGCAACCGCCTCCTCGTCCTCCTTTAGAGGAAGTTCGACCTGCTTTTCCACATACCTCCCCATAGCCTCTTTTTTCCCGTCTCCGTCTTTCTTTGCCGAACATCCTGCGGCCCCTGTAGTCACGAGGGATACTGCGAACAGTATCGCTATCATCCGTTTTATTTTCACTGTGTAAGCCTCCATTTCATTTTTCCATTTTGTTCTCTTCGAGCTCTGCCTTAAGTCTAACAGAAGCTTCTCTAAAAATCTTTTAAGGATTCCGGCAGATTTTAAAGATTTTTTAGAGGATTATTTGATATACTAATGGAAACCACCGAATGATTGCTGATGCTTCTAAAAAGAAGAAAGGATTCTGTATCGTGAGAATATTATTGATTGAAGATGATTTGGATCTGTGCGAAGCTGTGCGTTGCCACTTGATAAAGGATAATTATGAGGCGGATATATGCACGACTGGCACGGACGCTTTATTTTACGCCTCCCAGCAGGCATATGATGCCATCATACTGGACCGTATGCTGCCAGGCGTTGACGGCATGACCATACTGCAGTCTATCAGACGCAGCGGAATCCAGACGCCCATCATACTCGCTACTGCCATGAATGATATCTCCGACAGGATTGACGGACTGGACGCCGGAGCAGATGATTATATCGTAAAGCCTTTTGACGTGCTGGAGCTGATGGCAAGAGTGCGCGCCCTCACCCGAAGGCCGGCGGCACTGATTCCAAGCCGCAGCTTCTCCTGCGGCGACCTTAAGCTGTGTAAAGAAAAGCACAGCATCTCCTGCCGCGGCCAGATGCTGTCGCTCTCTAAGAGAGAAGCGGACTTATTTGAATACTTTATAAAGAATGCAGGACAGACGCTGCCCCGCCCACTCATACTGACCCATGTCTGGGGGCCGGACACGGAAGTCGAGGACGGGAACCTGGACAATTATATCCACTTCCTGCGAAAACGGCTAAAAGCGCTGGGCAGCCGGACCAGGATCGTAACGGTCCACGGCGTCGGATATCGTATGGAGGAAGCAGATGATTCATAAGTTAAGGAAAAAGCTCACCCTCGCCTACACTGTTACTATCGGCATCGTCCTCGCCTGCGTCCTCTCGGTCATCCTGTATACGACCGAGAAGTCCATAACCGGTCGCAATATAGAGAACTTTAAGAAGAATGTGGCAGAGCTGAGCGAACAGCTGCAGAACGGCAGCTCTATCTCCCAGGCGTGGCTGGCCGTCCAGGAAACGGAAAACGCGCTCATCATCCATATAGAAGAAAATGCCGTACCGTTCTTATTCCCTGGTTCTTACGCCGCTTTGACGGACAGGGGACGACTGATAGAGCAGGCAAAAGAAATGGCCCGGAGCCAGCAGGTGGACGTCGATATGCCGCCTGTCTCCACCTCGCTGCAAGAGACAGGCATACTATCCATTGCCGGCTCCCACAAAGACACGTACCTTGCATATGTGATGGTCGTCCCTACCCGGAATGAAGGCTTTAAAAGCCTCGTCGTACTGCATGACAACAGGCAGACAAAGGCCCAGATTACAAATGGACGTATACTGTTCCTCATTACAGGCCTCTTCGGGATAGCGGCTATCTTTCTCGTCAGCTGGCTGTTTGTCGGACATTCATTGAAGCCGCTTGCCAGGAACCGGGAACGGCAGAATGAATTTATCGCCGCCGCCTCGCACGAGCTGCGTTCCCCGCTGGCGGTCATCCAGGCTTCTTCCTCTGCGATCCTGACGGATTTCTCGAAAGCGGAAGGGTTCCTGTCTGTGATACAGAAAGAATGCCAGAGGATGGGACGTCTTGTCAACGATATGCTCGTGCTGGCCTCTGCCGACACGAAAGGCTGGCAGATTGCGCGCGAACAGATAGACATGGATACCCTGCTCCTGGATGTCTACGAACATTACGAACCGCTCTGCGCATCCAGACATGCCATACTGAAGCTTACGCTGCCGGATACTCCCCTGCCTCCTGTCCTGGGAGATAGGGAGCGCCTGGAACAGATACTCGCGATACTGATAGACAATGCGATCGCCTACGCCCTCCCGGAGGACTGCCGGTGTGCCTCTCCCTCCATCGAACTTTCTGCCTGGGAGACCAGGCACCACCTGTGCATCTCAGTAGCAGACCACGGGCCTGGCATCGCCGAAGCAGACAGGACCCGGGCATTCGACCGGTTCTTCCGAAGCGACCACTCCCGCAAGGACAAGTCCCATTTCGGGCTTGGGCTAAGCGTGGCTAAGGAACTGGCTCATCTGCACGGAGGGAGCCTGACCCTGGCAGACACGCCCGGAGGCGGCTGTACCTTTCTTCTGAAAATATAATATCCGGGGCGGAAAGCGGCTGCTTTCCACCCCGGATCCGTCCATGCTTCATCCCGTATGTACTGCCTTAACTGAGCTCGATCTTCTCTGCCTCTTCCGGCTTGAAGTCATTTTCCAGATCATAGATATTATGTCCGGTCGACTCGCTCAGCACTCTCCCTTCCAGCGAATAACATCGGATGAACCTCTTTCCGTCGACACTTGACCAGTGCTCCACGTCCCAGGTAAGGTATCCGTCCTCATCCGTCTTCCTTTCCTTCAGATATAAGTCGACCTGGCGTCCGTCCTTCATGATATTAATGAGGCCTTTCGTCCCCTCGATCTCTACTTCTTCTTTCTTCACTGAATCATAAATCTTCATCTTCTTATCCTCCTGCTTTTCATTTAGAACTCACATAGCGTCATTATACCCTTATTGTCCTGAAAACTCAATCGGGACAGACGCATTTTAAAATTAATCTTGACTTTCTTTCTGTATTATTATATTATTGTACTAAATTAATAGTACAATAGAAAATCACATGAAGGAGGCATTGATATGAGTGTGATACTGAGAACCAACCATGTTACCAAACGGTACGGCAGCCGCCCTGTAGTCAGCGACCTGTCCATGACGATACATAAAGGGGATATCTATGGCTTCATCGGAAAGAACGGAGCCGGCAAGACGACCCTTATCCGGATAATAACCGGGCTTGCGGCCCCAAGCGAGGGAAATATGCTCTTGTTCGGAAAGCCCGACCTGCTGGAAGGACGCAGGAAGATTGGAACGGTCATCGAATCGCCAGCGTTCTATCCTGGAATGACCGCCCGGGAGAATCTGACCGCGCAGTGCAGGCTGCAGGGGGAGGATTCCGCGCAGGTGGATGAGATCCTGGCCCTCGTCGGCCTGGACGGCACGGGGAAGAAAAAGGCGAAGAACTTCTCGCTCGGCATGCGCCAGCGGCTCGCCATTGCCATCGCTTTGATAAGCACCCCGGAGCTTCTCATCCTGGATGAGCCTACGAACGGCCTCGATCCGGAAGGTATCAAAGAGATACGTGAACTGATTCTTAAGCTCAATAAAGAAGAGGGCATCACCGTCCTCATATCAAGCCACATCCTCGGGGAGCTGTCCAAATTTGCCACGAGATACGGAATCATACACCAGGGCCGGCTGATTGAAGAATTTACCGAGGACGAGCTGTGGGAGCGCTGCCACGCCTCTGACACGCAAGCGGCGATGGATCTGGAAGAATATTTCTTGAACAAGATAGGGGGGATGTAAGATGATCAATCTACTTAGAAATGATATTTACAAATTAGGAAAGGCAAAGTACTTCTGGGTGTGCCTTGCCATTACTGTCGTGCTCGCCGCAGCTTCTGTCTTTCTTCTTGATTTTACGTACAAGATCGGCGGAGACCAGATGGCTGCGCAGATGGAGCAGCAGCAGAAAGCGCTGGACGAAAACGGAGTCAATATCTCTATGCAGGGGGTTCCCGGCAGCTATGAGGAACTGAGCGCCTCAGGGCAGATGCTCTCTTTCTTTGCCGGCAACACGACGCTCCTGCTTGCCGTGCTCGTCTCTCTCTTCGTCGGAAGTGAATTCAACTACGGCACGATTAAAAATATCGCTTCCCGGAATTACAGCCGCAACAGCATCTATCTGTCCAAGCTCATCGTATGCGTTATTACAGGAGTCGTGTTCACCCTCCTCTATGCCGCTGTCTCTACCGTGGCCGCGACGGCGCTCTGGGGATTTGGCGACATTTCCGCCGGATTCTGGCCGGACTTTTTCAAGGCCGCTGGAATCGAGCTGCTGCTCGGAAGCGCGTTCGTATCCGTATTCGTCATGTTCAGCATGCTCATCCGCCAGAACGGCGGTTCCCTTGCCGCAAATATCTGCTTTCTCGAATTTATCTCTCTTCTCGTCATGCTTGGAGAGATCATCATCAAGAAGCTGTCCGGCAATACCGTCACCTTATCCAACTATCTCATAGACACGAATATGGCTGCCGTGTCAGGCGGCCTTACCCGTACCATCGCCATCCGGGGCATCACGGTTGCCTTATGCTTTCTGGCCGCGGCTGCCATCATCGGAATGGTGAGCTTTAAGAAGCGCGATATCAAATAAGCCAGAAGGCACGGCCGCTCCACTTTACAGTGGGGCGGCCGTGCCTTTTCCTTCTATCTATCTGCTGTTCCTGATATATTCCATCCAGTCGCTGATCTTTTTCTCATATCCGTTCTGGCTTGCTTCATAGAACTTCGTCCCTGCGATTTCAGACGGGAGATACTGCTGTTCTACATAATGGTGCGGATAATCATGGGCATATCTGTATCCGATTCCGTGCCCGATCTTCTTGGCCCCTCCGTAATGGGAGTCCTGTAGATGAGGGGGAACCGTCGTCTTATACTGGCGCACGTTCTCCATCGCAGCAGCTATCGCGTTGACGGCCGAGTTGCTCTTCGGCGCAGTCGCCACATAGAGCACTGCCTGGGACAGGATGATCTGCGCCTCCGGCATGCCGATGCGCTCTGCCGCCTGGGCTGCGGACACGGCCACGTTCAATGCCATCGGATCCGCGTTTCCCACGTCTTCGGAGGCACATATCATTATCCTTCTGGCGATAAACTTGATGTCTTCGCCTGCATATAGCATCTTGGCCAGATAATATACCGCGGCATCCGGGTCGGAGCCGCGCATGCTCTTTATAAAAGCGGATATCGTGTCATAATGGTTATCCCCGGTCTTATCGTAGCGGACGACCCTTTTCTGGATACACTCGGACGCCACGTCCAGCGTGATGTGGATCTTCCCGTCTGTGCTCCTCTCTGTCGTCAGGATGCCGAGTTCCACCGCGTTCAGGGCATTCCTCGCATCTCCCCCCGCTATATCGGCCAGAAATTCCATGGCGTCCTCTTCGATGACCGCGCCATAGCTTCCCATCCCCTTTTCCACGTCGGTGACAGCCCTTTTAAGCAACGTCTTGATATCTTCTTTGTCAAGTGGATGCAGCTCGAAGATGCTGGAGCGCGATATGAGCGCCCCGTTTACTTCAAAATACGGATTCTCGGTCGTCGCTCCGATGAGGATGAGCGTCCCGTCCTCCACGAAGGGGAGCAGATAGTCCTGCTGCCCTTTGTTGAACCGGTGTATCTCATCGACAAAGAGGATGGCGCGCTTCTGGTACATCCCCTGCAGCTCTTTCGCCTGCTTCACGACTTCTTCCATATCCTTCTTGCCCGCCACCGTAGCGTTGATCTGCTTGAATTCCGCGCTCGTCGTATTTGCTATCACTTTGGCAAGCGTCGTCTTGCCCGTCCCCGGAGGGCCGTAGAAGATAAGGGAGCTCAGCTTGTCCGCTTTGATGGCCCTGTACAGGAGCTTGTCCTTCCCGATGATATGCTGCTGGCCCACCACCTCGTCCAGCGTCACCGGCCGGAGCCGGGATGCCAGCGGTGATTCGCTGTCCATATTCTTCTCTCTCACATAATCAAACAAATCCATAATCATTCACCCCCGGGGTCTGGCCCCTCTGCAATCATGTCTCTTACCGCTTCTCCTGCGATGAGCAGCCCCGCCACAGGCGGCACGAAGGAGATGCTGCCGGGCAGGGAACGCCTGCTGCCTTTCTCTTCTTCTGTCTCTCTGGCTGAGATGTCAACCGGCTGCTCTTTGGAATATAGCACTTTCAGATGCCGGATGCCTCTTGCCCTCAGCTCCTTCCTCATCACCTTGCAGAGCGGGCACACAGACGTCCGGCTGATGTCCGCGATCTCAAACAGTCCGGCGTGCAGCTTGTTGCCCGTCCCCATGCTGCTGATAATGGGGATGCCATATTCCACCGCTTTCTGGACGACCGCGATCTTAGCTGTGACCGTATCAATGGCGTCTATGATATAGTCGGGCCGCTCCCCGAACAGTGTTTCCACATTGTCCTGCAGGACAAAGGTCTCGTTTGTCACCACCTCTGTATCCGGGCAGATATCTTTGATCCGTTCCCGCATCACGTCTGTCTTAAGGCGTCCCACCGTACTGTGGGCCGCGACGGACTGGCGGTTGATGTTCGTCAGGGAGACAGTGTCATTATCCACGAGGACAAGCCGTCCGACGCCGCATCTGGCGAGAGCCTCCGTGCAGTGGGAACCGACCCCTCCGATGCCGAGCACCATCACCGTGCATTCCCTTAATCTTTGTAATTTTTCCGCTCCAATGAGCAGCTCTGTCCTGGAAAATTCGTTTATCATAATATATCGTCCGTCTTTCTTATTCTATAATCAGTTCATCCACTGTCACGAACTCGAACCCCTTCTTCTGCAGGATATCCACGATTCTCAGCGCAGCATCCACAGAGGATTCATAACAGTCATGCAATAGAATAATATCATTTTCTTCCGTTTCCGTCACTACCTTATTTACAATTTCATCCGTATTCTCTGTCGTCCAGTCAAGGGGATCTACGGACCACATCACGGGCATCACATCCATTTCCAGTTCCAGGTTCTTCTGCCACACTCCAAAAGGGGGGCGCATATACGCTACATGCTCACCTGTGATAGCAGATATGACCCTGTCGGTTTCCTCTATCTCTTTCCTGGCTTCTTCGTTGGACTTTTTCGTGATATCGACGTGATGGTATGTATGGTTGCCGATAAGATGCCCCTCGTCATATAATCGTTTCACCAGATCCGGGTTGTCTTCTGCATTCATTCCGATAAGGAAGAAGGTCGCTTTTACCCCCCTCTTCTTCAGCCCGTCCAGCAGCCTGCCTGTGCACTGGGCGTTCGGACCGTCGTCAAAGGTAAGCGCGATCTTCGAAGGCTCCTCGACTACCGAAGCATCCACATAATCTGCCGCTTCCTTAAGCCGCCCTAATTCTTCTGCCCCTTTTCCGTTCTTCATGTCAACTGATATGCCAAGTATGCTGAACAGGCACAGCGTATACGCCAAACCGCAAAAGAACAGTATCTTATGCCTGCCGGTCCTGCCATGCAGGACGTGACTATTATTATGATGCTCCACGTTACAGCCTCTGCTTTCTTTCTGACCTATATGTTCTCTAATGTATATGAAACACGTGAAATTAGTATGAGGCTGGTTGCATTATATTTTTTATGGTGTTATAATAGGCGTCGGTGTACCAGCTGTACACCGTCACTGACCTAGCAGTACGATAACACGAAGGAGGGCTACATATGCCAGATATACAGAAGCAAGAAAACAAGATGGGGGTCATGCCTGTTCCCAGACTGCTGATTACCATGTCCCTGCCTATGATGCTTTCTATGCTCGTGCAAGCTTTATATAATATCGTGGACAGCATGTTCGTCGCACAGCTCAGCGAGGACGCGCTTACCGCAGTTTCTCTCGCCTTCCCCATCCAGACGCTGATGATAGCGGTGGCCGCGGGAACCGGAGTCGGCATCAACGCGCTGCTGTCACGCAACCTGGGCGAGAAGAATTTTGAAGGAGCCAACGACGCCGCCAGAAACGGCTTGTTCCTCGGTATCATCAGCTGTATCGTATTTGCGCTGCTCGGCGGAATCGGCTCACATTTATTCTTCGCCATACAGACAGATAACGACATAATCGTGACATATGGTACGCAGTATCTCACGATCATAACCGTCCTCTCCTTCGGCATCTTCCTGCAGATAACGTTCGAGCGCCTGCTGCAGTCCACGGGCAAGACTATCTATAACATGATTACCCAGGGGACCGGCGCCATCATCAATATCGTACTGGATCCGATCCTTATCTTCGGCTTGTTCGGCTTCCCGAGGCTTGAGGTCGCGGGGGCGGCGATCGCCACCGTAATCGGCCAGATCGTAGCGGTAACGATGTCTTTCTTCTTCAACCTGAAGAAGAACCCGGAAATCAACATCAACATGCGTGGATTCCGGCCCCACGCAAGGACGATTGCCATTATCTACGAAGTCGGCATCCCTTCAATCATCATGCAGGCAATCGGCTCGGTCATGACATTTGGAATGAACAAGATCCTGCTCATGTTCTCCTCTACGGCAGCAGCCGTGTTCGGCGTATACTTCAAGCTCCAGAGCTTCGTCTTCATGCCGATATTCGGGCTGAACAACGGGATGATACCGGTTATCGCCTACAATTATGGCGCCAGAAACAAAAAGCGGATCGTAGACACGACGAAGCTGAGCGTCCTCATAGCGGTAGCCATCATGCTGGCCGGATTCCTCATCTTCCAGACGTCATCCGGTTTCCTGCTCAAGACGCTGTTCGACGCTTCGGACAATATGGTCGCGATCGGCGTGCCCGCACTGCGCATCATAAGCTTAAGCTTCCTGTTCGCCGGATACTGCATTATCGTAGGCTCTGTCTTCCAGGCGCTCGGCAACGGCATGTACAGCCTGATAGTGTCCGCGGCAAGGCAGCTTATCGTCATCCTGCCTGTTGCGTACATATTTGCGGCAGTATTCGGGCTCCATATGGTATGGTGGTCTATCCCGATAGCGGAGATCGTATCTGTCATCCTCTCTACGCTTCTGCTCAAGAGGATCTACCGGCTGAAGGTGAAGCCGCTCGGGAACGGATAGAGAAGCACCGCCTCTATAAGGCTGCGGCCATGCAGGCTACAAGATAAGACGGGGAAAAAGCGATGGCTTTTTCCCCGTCTTATCTTGTAGCTCTATACGTTCTACGTCTTCTTTTTTACGCTCCAGCCGAACCTTCCAAGCTTTCTGCCGAGCGTCATATACTCTCCGTGTGAATAAGCCAGAAGGCCTGTAGCATTCAGTTCTAACTTTCCGGTTCTTGACATGTACTTCTCATCCGCCTGAACCGCGGCAACTTCTGCGATGAACATATGATGGGATCCCAGTTCTTTTACATCTGCCACCCTGCACTCGATATTGACCGGGCTCTCCTTGATTACCGGCGCATATGCAAGCTCCTCCGCCTTTCCCTTCGTAAGGCGCATCTCTTTCCATTTGTCCACGTCCCGGCCCGATCTCACTCCGCACCAGTCTGTAGCCCTGGCAAGCTTCTCCGTCGTCAGGTTGACCACGAATTCTCCTGTCTCCTTTATCATGTGGTACGTATACCGTTCCGGCCGCACCGAGATGTACAGCATGGCCGGGTCAGAACATATGGTGCCCGTCCATGCCACCGTAATGATGTTGGCCTCCCCGTCTTTTCCGGCGGCGCTTACCATGACTGCCGGCAGCGGATAGAGCATATTGCCCGGTTTCCAGATTTGTTTTGCCATCCTCTTTCCCTTTCCCTGCGCGGCCTACTGCTGCAGTGCTCCCACAAGCGCAGGTATGAGCTGCTTCTTACGGGATACCACGCCTTTCAGTATGATTTTATCCGAGTCTTCCGGCAGATCAAAAGCGTCCGCCACATATGCCTTGGCACCTGTGCCGCAGCACATAAGCTCCGTCGATTCATCCAATATATCTGTCAGCATAAAGTAGATCATCTGAAGGTTGTGCTCTTTCAGCACCTTCGGAAGATGCCCTTTCAGCACGTCCTTGATTTCCGCCAGCTCTTCCTTGCTCATGGAATTGATCTGCCCTACGCCGAATACGGCATCGTTGACCGTGAACTGTTTGAAATCCTGGAAGCAGACGTCATCCGCGCTCTTTCCCTTCAGGCTGCTTCCGGCATTGAACATCTCCTTGGCCATCTCTTCCATATCGATACCCGCAATCCTGGCCAGCTTCCCTGCTGTCTGCTCATCCAGCGCCGTGCACGTCGGCGAGCGGAACAAAAGGGTATCTGATATGATCGCGGAGCAGAGAAGCCCCGCCATCGTACGTTCCGGCCTGACGCCTGCTTCTTCATACATCTGGCTGATAATCGTCGCCGTACAGCCGACCGGCTGATTGCGGAAAAATACCGGCCCCATCGTCTCTATGTTGCCGAGCCTGTGATGGTCGATGATCTCTACGATCTCCGCCTCTTCGATGCCGTCCACCGCCTGCGACTTCTCGTTGTGGTCTACAAGGATCACTTTCTTCTTGCTCACATCCATGAACCGGCGCCTCGATATGAAGCCTTTGAATCTTCCGTGCCGGTCCAGAATCGGGAAATCACGGAACTTCTTCTTCGTCATCACTTCTTTGATGTCTTCCACATAATCGCTCATGCGGAATGTTGTCAGAGGACCCTGGCTCATGAAGTGCTTGACCGGAATGCTCTGGTTGATAAGCCTTGCCGCGGTAAACGTGTCGTGGGGCGTGCTGATGATGACGATGCTCTGCTCTTCCGCTTCCAGAACAAGCTCCTCCGGCACCTCTGCCCCCTGGCATACTACGATACAGCTGGCGTCCACATCCACGGCGCACGCCTGCGACTCATACCGGTTGCCAAGTATCACCAGATCGTCCTTCTCGATAAATTCTGCCATCAGATCCGGGTTGGACGCGCCGATGGCCACCTTCCCCTTTGTAAAATACCCGTGTTCGTTGCCCGTTACCAGCGTCCCGTCCAGCGTCCTTATGATATTCTTGTACTGGGTCTTGGCCTTGGACAAGATCGTACTGTCGTACACTTCCATATATGAAGTCGCGATATCTCCGGTTGAGATGACGCCAACAAGCTCGTCTTCTTTTAAGACCGGAATCGTCTTGACATTATTCTCTTTCATCTTTGCCCACGTATCTCTGATAGATACGTTCGGAGCCACGCCGTCTATCTTATGGATATCCATATCCTTGACCTGGAGCTTTACGTTGGACAGAAGGGACGGCGGCTCGACACCGAACTTCTCCAGCACATAATGTGTCTCCTCGTTGATCTGTCCGGCCCTCCTGGCCACATATTCCTCCCCGGTAGTCTCCTTCTTCAGATGTGCATATGCGATGGCGGAACAAACCGAATCTGTATCCGGATTCTTATGACCGACCACATACACTTTTCCAGCTTTCTTTCCCATGGTTTCACTCCTTGCAAATTAACCTCTAATAGTAAGAGTGCCATCTTTTCAAGTGTTCGTCAACCTAATTTTTCCACATATATGTTTTTTTCTTTGAACATCCCTTGCCTTTTGTGTTATACTGTTAATAATGTCACATGTCAGGCAGTGCGGCCCCCGGCAGGGGCTGGATATTATATGTTAGAAAGGATCTTACTATGAGCGAAGAATTATTACATGAAGAAGCAGCAAACGAGCCACAGACGATGGCCGACCTGGAAGGACATTTCGATGATGCCAATCCGTGGAATGTCGTAAAAGACTATATGGACAAAGGCACTGTCCTTCCGGTGAAGATCGAAGGAATCGTAAACGGAGGCGCCATCGCGATGGTGGAGGGCTTACGCGGATTCATCCCCGCGTCAAAGCTTTCTTTATCTTATATCGAGGATCTGGAAACGTACCTTTTGAAAGATATCGAAGTACAGGTCATTGATGTGGACCAGGCAAGCAACCGTCTCGTATTATCTGCCCGTGAGATACTAAAGAAGCGGGAGCGGAAGGAAAAGGAAGAGAGGATCGCCAACGTTAAGATCGGCAGCGTGGTAAAAGGCAAGGTCGAAAGCCTTCAGAACTACGGGGCGTTCGTGCGCCTGGACGACGGGCTCTCCGGACTCGTCCACGTATCACAGATAAGCCAGAAGCGCGTCAAAGCTCCAAAAGACGTGCTAAACGTCGGTGATGAGGTTACCGTTAAGATTATAGGCCTCAAGGAAGGCAAGATAAGCCTCAGCATGAAAGCGCTGGAAGAATCCAGAGAGGCAGCCGAGGAAAAGGTTGAT
The DNA here is from genome assembly GCF_004345005.1 of Extibacter muris. Taxonomy (GTDB): domain Bacteria; phylum Bacillota; class Clostridia; order Lachnospirales; family Lachnospiraceae; genus Extibacter; species Extibacter muris. The sequence continues at coordinate 324,884 of NZ_SMMX01000001.1, read as the reverse complement.
ATCCCCAAATCAGAAAATATCGGCACGAATCTTGGAGACTTGTTTAAGAACATCAAATTTTAAGAAGCAGGCGGGACTTAACTGTCCCGCCTGAAATATTCATCAAGTATATCCGCCGCGTCTTCCACGCATTTTATACAGCATGCAAGGGGCTGGTTCCCCTCTTCTGTCTTCAGTTCCCTGCAGTAGAGGGAATGGTTCCTCTTTTTAAATTCTTGCGCAGCCTCAAGTATCCTGTCGTACGTATCCGACTTCGTAGCCTTCGGGTTCTCCATGTCTCCCGCACTGTTGGCAAGGCTTATGATCAGGAACATGCCCACGGCCGCGCCGCACGTATCCTTAAGCCCTCCCATGCCGGAACCGAATCCTTCCGCCATCCTGAACACATCTGCTTCTTTCATGCCCAGCTCTGCGCAATACGCACAGGCAACTGCCTGGCAGCAGTTATAATCCTTCCTGAATTTCTCAACCGCCGTATGCTTGTCCGCCCTCATGATATCCCTCCTTAATCGAGCTTTACATGTGCCAGATCTTCCAGCCAGGCTGCCGCACACGCATCGCTCGGCATACGCCAGTCTCCCCTCGGAGACAGAGCAACCGTTCCTACTTTCGGCCCGTCAGGCAGACAGGAACGCTTGAACTGCTGGCTGAAAAACCTCCGGTAAAATGTCTCCAGCCATTTCAATATCGTGATATTGTCATATTCTTCCGCAAAAGCCAGCTTGGCGATCCGGTATATCTTCGACGGCTCGTATCCGAAACGGAGCATATAGTAGAGGAAGAAATCGTGCAGCTCATAAGGGCCTACGAGATCTTCCGTCTTCTGGGCGATCTCTCCGTCCTTCGGCGGCAGAAGTTCCGGGCTCACCGGCGTGTCCAGCACATCATACAGTACCTCTTTCAGTTCAGAGTCTCCACACGTATCCGCATAATAATGGACAAGATGCCGCACGAGCGTCTTTGGAACGGAGGCATTCACCCCGTACATGGACATGTGGTCTCCGTTATACGTCGCCCATCCAAGGGCCAGCTCAGACATGTCCCCGGTACCGATAACGAGCCCTCCCGTCTGGTTGGCGATATCCATCAGCACCTGTGTCCGCTCCCTCGCCTGGGCATTCTCATACGTCACGCTATGGTCCTCCGGGTCATGGCCGATATCTTCAAAGTGCTGCCTCACCGCAGCTGCTATCGGGACTTCACGAAGCGTGGCACCGAGCTTCACCGACATCTTGCACGCATTCTGGTATGTCCGGTCCGTCGTGCCAAAGCATGGCATCGTCACGGCGGTGATTCCTTTCCGGTCCAGCTCAAGTGCGTCAAACGCCTTGGCCGCCACAAGCAGGGCAAGCGTGGAATCGAGCCCTCCGGATATGCCAACGACAGCGCTCCTGCACCTGGCATGCGCCAGACGCTTCTTAAGTCCCATGGCCTGGATGGTAAGAATCTCCTCGCACCGGTCTTCCCGCTCTTTCCCTTCCGCCGGTACGAATGGCCTGGACGCGAAAGTCCTCGTAAGGACTGTCCCGGTCTCGTCGATATAGAACGGGATCCTGAGGAGCCTTCGTTCTTTAGAGCTCTGGAAGGTCGTATTCTTCCTCCGTTCGCTCATGATGCGCTTCACGTCAATCTCCGAATAGATGACCCCATTTTCAAAGCGCCGGCCTGTACAGAGCACGGTCCCGTTCTCGGCAATGATATTATGTCCTCCGAATACGAGGTCTGTCGTAGACTCTCCTTCTCCTGCATTGGCATATATATACCCGCTGATCAGCCTGGCTGACTGTCCTTCTATCAGGCCTTTCCTGTAGACAGCTTTTCCAACCGTCTCATCGCTGGCCGAGCAGTTCACGATGATGGACGCTCCCTCCCGTGCCGCTTCGATGCTTGGAGGCACCGGAGACCACACGTCCTCGCAGATTTCTGCCGATACGACGAGGCTGTCCATGGCAGCAGACTCGAACAGAAGCTGCGGCCCGAAGGGAACCACCTGTCCGTCAAGCAATATCTCCCTGGCTTCTTCCGGCCCCTGGGAGAACTGCCGCATCTCATAGAACTCACCGTAATTAGGCAGAAATGTCTTTGTCGTAAGCCCGAGCACGACTCCCCGGTTCAGGGCAGCAGCCACGTTATAGAGCTCTCCGTCCACGACAAGAGGCAGTCCGATGAATATGAGCGCATCCTTGTCTTCCGTAAATCCTGCAAGCCGGTGCAGCGCACTCCTGGCATCCGATAAGAGTATATCCTGGGTAAAAAGGTCACCGCACGTGTAACCAGTTATACATAGTTCCGGGAACACGATAACCTTTGCCCCCTGTTCTTCCGTCTCCTCGATCAGCCGGCATATCTGTTCCGTGTTATACGCCACGTCTGCCACCCGTATATCAGGGGTAGCCGCCGCCACCTTTACAAATCCCTGTCTCATGATTTTCCTCCGTCCATACTTTATTTGCTATTTGCTTCGTTTCATAATCTCTTTCAGCTCTTCTGCCGTGTAATTGTAAGCTGTATCACAGAAATGACATTTTACTTCGATATCTTCCCCGTCATCTATCATTTCCCGCAGATCCTTCTTCCCGATGCTGGCCACTACTTTTTCCACCTTTTCCTTTGAGCAGTCACAGTAGAACTTTGCCGGAACCGTATCTGCAATCTCCAGGCCCAGATCTCCGACAATCTCCTGAAGCAGCTGTTCCGGCGTATAGCCCCGGTCAAGCAGCTCCGTCACCGAAGTCACGTTCTTAAGGCTTTGCTCCAGCCGGCTTATCGTATCCTCGGACGCGAAAGGCATGAGCTGTATGATAAACCCTCCGGCGCGGCGCACCGTATTGTCATGGTTCATCAGGATGCCCAGGCCCACGGAAGACGGAACCTGTTCCGAGTTTGCAAAATAGTACGTCAGATCCTCCGCAATCTCGCTGCTTACAAGAATCGTCTGCCCCACATATGGCTCTTTGAGCCCCATATCCTTAATCACCTGCAGAAGGCCGATGCCGACAGCTCCTCCCACGTCCAGCTTGCCGTTCTTCGCAGGCAGCATGACGTCCGGATTGTTGACGTACCCCTTTACATTGGCACTGCTGTCCGCGGTCACGGTAATGCCTCCAAGCGGCCCGTCTCCCCGAATCTGTATCGTAAGTACATCCGAATCGTTCTTCATCATGCTCCCCATCATGGCTCCTGCCGTCAAAAGCCTGCCGAGGGCCGCCGTGGCGACCGGGCTCGTATTGTGGTGCTGCCTCGCCGTCTCGACCATCTCGGCGGTTGTCGCCGCAAATACTCTTATCTGGCTGTCAGCCGCTGTCGCTCTAACAATATAATCGTTCATCTATCTTCTGTTCCTTTCCTTTATTTTCCCTGTTCCTGGGCGATGACGCATATCCGTTCGCTGGAACGAAGCGGCGCATCCTTCGTGTACGCGTCATAAGCTGCCAGATAGGCCAGCCCCGCTCTTTTCAGCAGCGACTGTATCTGCCCGAGCGTATAGCCTTTCTGGTAGTGCGTCTCCTGATATTTCCGGTACAGGGGCCTGCTATCATCATCCCGGACAAAAAACGTCAGCTCATACTCGTTAATCTGCTGTTCGCTGTCATAATAGTTGTCCCATATGAAGCTGCATTCTTCTCTGTCTTCCGCTATGAACTGGCTGCCGAGCACCTCCCGGTATTTATACTCTGTATTAAAGTCAAAGATAAAGATGCCGTGGGGATCCAGGTAATTGTTGACGAGCCGGAACACCTCCAGCAGATCCTCCGGGTCTGTGACATAGTTGATGGAATCACAGGCGCTTACGACTGCTCGCACTGTACCGTACAGCTCGAATTCCCTCATATCCTGCAGCAGATAGAGGATGGAATGCCCGCTTGCGGAACGCTTGTCCATGGCAATCTGAAGCATGTCCTCCGAGTTGTCGGCCCCGATCATGTCGTAGCCCTGCTCCGCCAGACGCTCCGTAATGCTGCCCGTGCCACAGCCTAGCTCCAGTACAAGCCCGTCATCTATCCCATGTTCTCTTAAGATTCCCACTATATACTCCGTCCATTCTTCATATGGAACATTATCCATAAACGTATCATAGACATGAGCAAAACTTGTATACGCTTCCATGTTTTTCCTCCTTGGTCCATACGTATATAAGTATATCACGCGTCCGGCATTTTATAAAGTGGTGTTTCAGACAGCGGCACGCCTCCCTCTGCCCCGGCTGGAAGATAAATCCTCCACAAACCGCAAGAAAGATGAAACAGGCCGGGCAGTTAGATTGTATAATAGATATTTGGAAGGAGGGTACGAATTATGCCTATGAAACATATTGAACATGTCATATCTGTCATCGACTACCTGGAAGGGCATCTAAGTGATAAGACGGATTTAGACGCCGTCGCGGAAGCGCTCCACTATTCCAAGTATCATCTGCACCGCATCTTTACGGATGCCGTCGGTATCACTATCCATGAATATATCGTGCGCAGGCGGCTGACAGAAGCTGCCAAGCTGCTCGTCTTTTCAGACAGGCCGATTCTGGACATTGCACTTGCGGCGGGCTATAAGAGCCAGCAGGCATTTACAGATATCTTTACCGCCATGTATAAGCAGCCTCCGAACCGATACAGGGAAGCCGAACGCTTCTACCCGCTGCAGCTTAAGTTCAATCTGGAAGGGGATTATAAGATGCTGGAGGACCAAGGCGGCGCGGCATGGGATATCACGTTTGCATCCGAAGAAGATATCCCTTGCTGGATGGAACTGGTAAGGCTCGTAGTTGCCGGATATCCGCACCTGGATGAAAAGGAATATATGCAAGCGCTGAAGGAGAGCATCCGGCGGCAAGAGGCCCTCATCCTGAAGGACGGCAGTACGGCAGCCGGCATCATGCTGTTTTCTGCCAGAAATGGCAGCATAGATTTTATGGGAACCCATCCCCTGTATCGGAAGGCGGGGGTACCGGGAGCATTGCTTAACAAGGTCATGCATGAACTTCTGAAGGGAAGGGAAATCAGCATAACGACATACCGTGACGGCGACCGGGCGGACACCGGGCAGCGCAGAGAACTGAAGGAGCTCGGATTTGCCGAAGGCGAGCTGCTGGAGGAATTTGGCTATCCCACACAGCGTTTCATCCTTGCGAATCCGGTCCCTTACCCGGATGAAATGATACATCTGGATGAGATGAACAAGAAACTGGACGCGGCCCTGGCACAGGCGGACGGAGATGTCTCCAGAATCGACAGGGAATACCGGGACGCCAAGCGGTATATGGCAGAATACAGAGGAGAGCTTGACCCGCATGAGATGTTCCAGAATGAACTGCTTCTCAGGCAGACGGACCATACCGGGGCTTTCGCCGCAGGGATACGGGACAGGCTGGAAAAGCTGAAGGACTCCCCCTACTTTGCAAGAATCGACTTCGGCGGCAGAAGCGAAAGCCCGGAAACATTCTATATCGGCCGCTTCACCTTCCGCCATGACAATGAAATACTGGTCTATGACTGGCGTGCGCCTGTGTCCGGCATGTTTTATGACTATGAGCCAGGGCCTGCGGGCTATGACACGCCGTCCGGGCGGATCGAAGGGGAGCTGACGAGGAAAAGGCAGTTCAAGATCCGGAACGGCACGATGGAGTATGCCCTGGAAAGCTCCTCCCACATCCAGGATGATATCCTGCAGAAAGAGCTGTCCCACACTTCGGATGAAAGGATGAAATCTATCATCACCACGATACAGAAGGAGCAGAATAAGATCATCCGCAGCGGCCATGCGGGGACGATGGTCATACAAGGCGTTGCAGGCTCGGGCAAGACCTCTGTGGCCCTGCATCGGATCGCCTTTCTGCTCTACCGTTTCAGAGACAGGCTGACTGCCGAGAATGTGGCGATACTCTCTCCAAACAAGGTATTCGCCGATTATATATCGGGCGTGATTCCGGAACTCGCAGAAGAGCCGGTCTATGAGCTGAGCTTTGCAGAAATTGCAGAGATGCATCTGGAACGTGTGATCCATTTTGAGCCCGAAAGGAATCCATCGGAGACAGAGGACGTGAATCTGGCAGAGCGGATCCTCTACAAGTCTGCTCCGGAGTTCGTCTCGCTCATGGACCGTTATATAGCAGAACTGCCTTATACTGCCTTTGCTCCTGCAGCTTACACCTATGGCCGTTTCTCTGTCTCCGGCGAATGGATCCAGAAACGCTTTCTTGCATATAAGAGCCATCCCCTGAGAAAAAGGCTGCCCCTGGTGGCCAAGGATATCTTCCACCGTTTCGAGTCCGACAACCTCATGGGGGATGACCTGCCAAAGCTCCAGGCGGTTGTGAAAGCACTCACCGCTATGCTCACGGGCAAAAGCCCGCTCGCCCTATACAAGGGCTTCTATAGGAAGACAGGCCATCCGGAGCTGTTCGTCATGCCCAAGAAGAATACGCTGGAGTGGACAGACGTGTACCCTTTCCTCTATCTCTATGCAGCATATGAAGGTCTGACGCAGAGCAGGATTACGAAGCACCTTGTCATTGACGAGATGCAGGATTATGCTCCCATCCAGTATGCCGTGCTCAACATGCTGTTCCCTTGCCCGAAGACGATTCTGGGGGATTTCGGCCAGTCGCTGAATCCGTACCATGCCTATACCCTTGATGATCTGCTTGCCCTCTATGAAGGCGCGCAGTTTGCCGAGCTGAACAAGAGCTACCGCTCCACATATGAGATTATGACCTTTGCAAAAAGCATACGGAATATTGCCGCGCTCGAGCCCGTGGCGCGCCATGGCGAAGCCCCGGAGGTAATCCGCTGCAGGGACGGGCAGGATGAGCTTTTGCGAATCAGAAAAGCGATGGATGAATATAACAGAAATGTGAATGCCTCTCTTGGAATTATCCTCAAAACAGACAAGAGCGCCAAAGCACTCTTTGACGCTCTGTCCCCGGAATATGGACTGCAGCTCGTTTCCCCGGACAGCAGCAGGTTTCACAACGGTATCACCGTCACTTCTGTCAAAATGTCGAAAGGGCTGGAATTTGACGAAGTCATCATTCCCCATGCCAATAGGGAAACCTACTTCTCCGAGCATGACCGTAACCTGCTTTATATCGCCTGCACGAGGGCCATGCACCGGCTCACCCTCTTTTACACAGGGGAATGTTCCGGCCTGCTGTCCGGGTCCTCCTGCTCCGTGAAGGAGGATTGATACTATTCTGCCGCCTCTGTCTCAATGATGAATTTTGTAGATCCGTCCATGCCGTCCTTGATTCCGCCAAAGGATCTGTAATTCTGTCCTAGCGTCATCATGGCATTGATCCGGGACGTCACTCCTTCGATATCGCCTTTGAATACTTCTGTCAGCTTATCGATGCCATCTGCCTTGAACTCTGACATTCCGTCTGCCAGCGTACCGGCTCCGTCCGCCAGCTGGCTGACGCCTGTTCCCATCTGGCTGCTGCCGTCCTTGAGCTTTGACGTGCCGGTGATGAGCAGGCTGCTCTTCTCATTCAAGGCTGCCGCACCCTGCTTGAGGGCAGCCGCACCATCGTACAGGTCTGCCGTGCCGTTCACAAGTTCGGCGCTGCCGTCGCTGAGCCGGCCGAGGCCTGCCTGGAGGCTGGCCGTGCCGTTTCTCAGTTCGCCTACCCCGCCCGCAAGCTTCTGTGCGACTCCTGCCAGCTGGTCTACCGGACCTTTGATTGCAGAGCTTGTGGTCGAAGCCGCATTTTGTGCTACGGCCGTAATCTTCTCGGTCAAGGCGGGCACAAATGCTGCCGCCAGGTTCTGGATATAGGCGTCTCTCGTCGTACCCATAGTCGTAAACATATCGTCAGTGATATTTTGTGCAGCTGCCTGCGCCATCGCATTGGCGGCAGCACTTATCTCAGCTTTCTGCGCGTCCGTCAGTTCGACGGATATGCTTCCGCTTCCAAGCTTTTGGCTCAATGCGCTCAGATTGCTGCTCAGTGCATTTGCTGCCACGACTGCACCTGTGCTCTGATCGTCGTATCCCGCAACGAGTGCATCCGCCCCCGTCTTGGCATCATGGATCCCCTGCTGTGCCTGCGTGGCTCCGTCTTTCAGCTTCTGTGCGCCTGCCGCCACCTCTGAACTGCCATGTGCAAGCTGGCTTACGCCGCCTGCATACGCATTCACGCCGTCAGCCAGTTCGTTTACGCCGCTTTTCAAGTCGCCCGTCTTGCTGTTCAGCGTATTCACTCCGTCCGCAAGCGTCCTGCTCCCGTCCTTAAGCTGACTGGCCGCGTCGGACAGTTCGTCGATAGAGTCGCTGAAGCTGTCAAAGTCATTGACATCGTTAAGCCCGAATTTATCCAGCAGATCTGCGGATACGACCGTAATCGTCGTGCCGACAGATACTTTCTTCACATCCGCAGTGATGGTCACGCTTTCCGGTATCTCTACATCCACATCCTGAAGGTTCAGATTCTCTGTAAGGCCCGGGAATCCGAGTCCGAGCACAATATCTTTATCCGCGTCGGATACTATCTTTCCGCTGTCCACGGTGACATTCTTATACTGGTCCGTGGGCAGCAGAAGCGCGGTCACCATCGTGAACGGCGTGTACATCTCTACATCTTTGCCGTCCACCTGCACGGTCTGTCTGGAATGGTTCTTATAATCGATGTGGATTTCCAGCTTGCCGGACTTTCCTTCCAGCTTCTTTGCTGATATTTTCTTTCCGTCCAGCTTATATGTTATAGTGACGTCCACCGGAAGGGGCTCTTCCGATCTGCCCTGGTAATAGATATCGTTTCCTTCCGCATCCCATGTGACGGCATCCTCCCCCTTCTCGGTAAATGTCTCGTCGCCTTTTACGTTCTTGATATCTTTAAGGCCTGTTGTATCCTCTAAGACGCCGCTGCCCGGATTCTTCAGCCATTCGCTAACTGTCGTGTCCGTCACTTTACCTGCCGCATCTGCCTTCACATACACGGTCTCGTCTTTGTATACCCCGTCCGTCTTCGTGTCTGTATCGCCAAGCGCTTCGGATGCCGCCTTCTTCAGCGTCTCCACATCCTCGTCCGCCGCTTTTACTTCCACCGCAGCCATATTGTGCCAGCAGGAGACGCCTGCCATGGAGACAGCCATCACAAGAGCCATGCTTCCTGCCATGATTTTATTCTTTCTACTCTTTCTCATCATAGATACCTCCCTGATTTATTCTGCCTGTTTTGGCAAGAATCCTTTGCTTGTTTTGCAGATTACTTTATCAAATACCATGAACATCGCCGGCAGTACGCAGATAACGACAACCGTGCTGATGATTGCCCCCCTGGACAGCAGCGTGCAGAGCGAGCTTATCATATCTATCTTAGAGTACAGCCCCACGCCGAACGTAGCGGCAAAGAAACTGACGCCGCTGATCAGGATCGACTTCATGGACGACCGGTGCGCCAGGCTGATGGCATCCTTCTTCGAGCGTCCGCGGCTCCGTTCCTTCTGGTACCGGCTCGTCATGAGGATTGCATAGTCGACCGTAGATCCAAGCTGTACCGTCCCGATGACGATGCTTGCCACGAACGGCAGCTCTGTACCCGTATAAAACGGGACTGCCATGTTGACGCAGATGGCAAACTCGATGATCGCGACGAGTATGACCGGAAGTGATATGGATTTGAACACAAGGCAGATGATGATAAATATAGCAATGGTCGATATGACATTTACATTCCGCATGTCGCTGTCTGCGATTACCGTCAGATCCTTTGTCAGCGGAGCTTCTCCAATCACCATAGACTCCTTGTTGTAGCTCTTCACGATCTTGTCAATCGACTTGACCTGTTCATTGACTTCATCGGTGGCAGTCTTATAGTCCGAACAGATGAACTGTATCTCATAATTGTCGCTCTGCAGCTTTGATTTCACTCCGGATGGAATAAAATCTTCCGGAACAGCCGGACCGACGACAGATTCCATGCCGATTGCCCATTTCACGCCGTCAACCCCTTCTATCTGCTCCATCATCTCTGCTTTTTCCTTCTGATCCATCTCGTCATTCTTCAGCATGACCATGTAGACATTATTCATGTGGAAATCTTCGTCCAGCTTCTTATTGGCCACAGAGCTTTTCAACGTATCCGGGAGCCCTTTGTCGATATTGTAGTATACATCCGTGCGGGCATTGCCATAGATAGCCGGTATGAGCAGAATCAGGAACGCTGCCAGCCATATTTTATTGTGCCGCGTGATGAATGCGGACAGCTTCCCCAGGTCCGGCAGTATCGGCTTGTGCGTCGTCTTGTCAATCCACTTGTCGAATGTGAGCACCATGGCCGGCAGCAGAGTGACACAGCACACGACACCGATCGCGACCCCTTTCGACATGACGATGCCGATATTCGTGCCGAGCTTGAAGGTCATAAAACAGAGCGCTATAAACCCGGCTATCGTCGTTACAGAGCTTCCCACGACCGACTTGAACGTATTGGAGATGGCATGTGCCATCGCCCGGTTCCTTTCGCCCGGAAACCGTTTTTTATTTTCCTCATAGCTGTTCAGCAGGAAGATGGAATAGTCCAGCGTCACGCCAAGCTGCAGCACCGCGGCCAGCGCCTTCGTAATATACGACACGTCGGACAGGAACATATTCGTCCCCATGTTGTACAGGATGGCGATACCGATGCTGAGCATAAATATGAACGGCGTAATCCATGAATCCATCGTGAGCGCCAGAATGATCAGGCAGAGCACGACCGCAATCAATACGTAGATCGGCATCTCGCCCAAAGCCAGCGACTTGATGTCCGTCACCACACCGGACATTCCGCTTACGAAGCAGTGCTTCGCGCTTATTTTCCGAAGCTGCGTCACCGCATCCATCGTCTCGTCTGAAGAAGTCGTGTTGTCGAACAGCGCGACGAGCATGGTGGAATCACCGTTTTTGAATACCTTCTCATACTTGGATGGAATCATCTCCATCGGAACGCTGATATCCATGAGATCGTCATACCAGATGACATCCGCCACATGATCTACTGCTTTCATCTCTTCCTTCAGTGCGGCTACATCTTTTTCTTCCATACCTTCTACGATAACCATGGAAAAGGCGCCCATTCCGAATTCGTCCACCAGGGTGTCCTGCCCTTTTACGGTCTCAAGGCTGCCTGGAAGATAGCTTAGTACATCATAGTTGATTCTCGTCATGTTCATCCCGATGATAGACGGGACAATCAGAAGTAGTCCGAGTATCAAGATGATATTCTTATGTTTTGCAATCCATTTACCGATTTTCACCATCATGTTGCTTTCATCCTCCTGCCCGTACAATAATGACCATCAGTCATTTAACTTAGTTGAAACTATACACCAAAAATGACCATTAGTCAATACTATTTTTGACTTTTGGTCATTTTTCTGTTATACTATGTAAAACTACTGGATACTGTGCATGTGGGCAGTTCATTTTGTATAGTTATACGGATCAAGGAGAAAGCATTATGGGGAAAATCGACGAAAACAAAAAGAAGAAGAAGGAAGCCTTGTTCAACACAGCCTACGAGCTGTTTGTCACAAAAGGAATCAACGGCACTTCCATATCAGATATCGTGGAGAAGGCCGGCGTGGCGAAAGGAACGTTCTACCTGTATTTTAAAGACAAGTATGATATCAAGAACAAGCTCATAGCCCACAAGACACACGAGCTGTTCACTAAGGCAGGTGCGGCGATGGAGGCGGCCAGAATAAGCGGGTTGGAAGAACAGCTCATATTCATCATCGACCATATCGTAAACGAGCTGGTCGGCAACAAAGCCCTCCTCAACTTCATATCGAAGAACCTCGTCATGGGCGCCCTGCGCTCCGCCCTGCTTTCCGGAGAAAGCTCGGACGCCATATTCTTCGACAAATATATGATGCTGCTGGAGAGCGACGCCCATACCTACGAAGATGAAGACGTGATGCTGTTCACCATCGTAGAGCTCGCAGGATCCACCTGCTACAATTCCATACTGTTTGAAGAGCCCCTGCCGATCGAACAGTATAAGCCGTTCCTGTACCGGACCGTACGCCTCATCATACAGAGCCATCGTGTTAAATAAATAACGGGGGACGTGATCTTTTTCAAAAAGATCACGTCCCCCGTTATTTATTTAACATATTTCACAGATCCAACCTTCGGGTGCTTCTATCTGTCCCATCTGGATTCCTGTCAATGTATCATACAGCTTCTTTGTTATCGGCCCCATCTCTTCCATACCGCTGGGCAGGCAGATTTCTCTGCCGTGGTCGACAACTTTCCCTACCGGCGAGATTACGGCTGCTGTTCCGCAGAGGCCGCATTCCGCAAAGTCTTTCACCTCGTCGAGGTACACTTCTCTTTCTTCTACTTCCAGTCCAAGATACTCCTTGGCCACGTATATGAGGGAACGTCTTGTGATGGAAGGCAGTATCGTGTCAGACTTCGGTGTTACGACTTTGTTGTCCTTCGTCACGAATATGAAGTTGGCTCCGCCGGTCTCTTCGACTTTTGTCCTCGTGGCGGCGTCCAGATACATGTTCTCGTCATAACCTTCTGCGTGAGCGCTCATAATCGCATGAAGGCTCATGGCGTAGTTGAGTCCTGCCTTGATGTGTCCCGTCCCGTGCGGCGCGGCTCTGTCGAAATCACACACGCGGATTGTAATCGGCTTTGCCCCGCCTTTGAAATACGGGCCTACCGGAGTGGAGAATACCCGGAACTGGTATTCGTCGGCCGGCTTTACGCCGATAACCGGATTGGATCCGAACATATATGGCCTGATATACAAGGTTGCGCCTGAACCGTAAGGCGGCACGTAAGCCGCATTCGCCTCCACGACCTGCTTTACCGCCTCCACGAACCTGTCTTCCGGAAATGCCGGCATCTCAAGACGTTTTGCAGAATCGACCATCCGTTTCGCATTCAAGTCAGGGCGGAATGTTACGATATGTCCGTCCTCTGTCGTATACGCTTTCATCCCCTCGAAGATTGTCTGCGCATACTGGAGCACCCCTGCACATTCATTTATGACTACATTGGCATCGGAGGTCATCGTCCCTTCATCCCACGCCCCGTCTTTGTAGTTGGAAACGTACCGTTTTTCCGTCGGGATATACCCAAATCCCAGATTCGTCCAGTCTATATTTTTCTTATCCATGTTCTCATTCCTCCGTCCTGGAAAACTTCTGTTTTTATCTGTTCTAATTATAATACCGCACCAGCCAGAATTCAAGAGTGCGCTCTGTTTTTTAAAAAAACAAACGCCTACCTCTCCATCATGCTGATAGATTCAATTCCCACGCTTCCGCCTCTCACGACCTCTATGCTTTGGAACTCCTCTTTCATCAGCTTGATTACCGCGTCATTTTTCGTTGCTGTCTGGACGAACTCCAGAAGCAGGCTGTCCTTGCCGTAATCAATCACTTTCGCCTTGAATGTCTCTGCTATCTGGAACAGCTCTACCTTATCCTCCGGCGTACATTTCCGCACCTTCACATACAGGATTTCTTTCATCCTTACGAATATGTCTGTAAAGTCTATGACCTTTATGACCTCCACGAGCCGGTTCAGCTGCTTCTTAATCTGTTCAAACGTCTCGTCATCGCTGACCGTCGCTATCGTCATCCTGGAAACTGTCGGGTCTTCTGTCGTGCCCACGGTGAGACTGTCCATGTTGTAGGACTTTCCGGAAAACAGGCCGGAAATCTTTGAGAGAACACCTACCTGGTTCTCCACATACAGGGATATCCATCTTTTCTTCATTCCATTTCCATTGCTCATTGCCCTCTCTCCTTTCTAACAGTCCAGAATCATGTCTTCCAGCGTTCCGCTCGGCTGTATCATCGGATATACCAGATCCTCCGGATCGATGGTGAATTCTATGATGGTCGGCGTCTTCGTGCTCTTCTTCGCCTCTTCAAACGCGGCTGCTATCTCCTCTTTCTTTGTCACACGGATTCCTCTGGCCCCATAGCTTTCTGCAAGCTTTATGAAGTCAGGCGTATATTCCGGACATGCCACTTCCCCGCATTTCCCCCTGCAGGCCGCCCCTGAGCGGAGGCAGGTCATGGAATACCGTTTTCCGTAGAAGAGCTTCTGCCACTGCCGGACCATGCCGAGATTGCTGTTGTTAAAGATACAGGAGATGATTGGAAGTTCTTCTAACACGGCTGTGGCCAGCTCCTGTATGTTCATCTGCATGCCGCCGTCGCCTGAGATGGAGATGACAGGAGTATCGGGATTGCCGATTTTGGCGCCTATCGCTCCCGGCAGGCCGTATCCCATCGTCCCGAGCCCTCCGGACATGAGCAGGCGCTTCTTCTGCGTCAGTTCCACGAACTGTGCCGCAAACATCTGATGCTGCCCTACGTCTGTAACGATGATTGCCTCATCGAACAGCTCGTTGATCTTCTCTATGATATCCTGGGGCGTCATGACCGGCTTCTGCTTCATCGCCATCGGATGTCCGGCTTTCCACCCGTTCACCTCATCCAGCCACTCCTGCGTATCGCATTCCGCCACATACTCAAGCATCTTCTCTACAGCCTCTTTGGCATCCGCAACAATCGGTACATCCACCTGTACGTTCCTCGATATGGCTGCCGTGTCGATATCAATATGTACAATCTGCGCATGGGGCGCAAAGGAATGCAGCTTGCCGGTGATACGGTCGTTAAACCGTGTCCCGATAGAAAATAAAAGGTCGCATTCATTTACGGACATGTTGGCCGCATATGCGCCATGCATCCCCACATTGCCCACGTAGAGCGGGTGGTTGGTCGGGATAGCTCCCCGCCCCATGACTGTCGTGATGACCGGTACATTCGTCTTCTCCACCAGCTTTGTAAACGCTTCATTGGCACGGGCGATATTGATGCCGCCCCCTGCCAGATAGATTGGCCGTCTGGCCTTTCCGAGCATTTTGATTGCCCGCTTGAGCTGTCCGATATGGACATGCGTGTTCGGCTTGTAGCCGCGGATGTTCACTTCCTCCGGATATTCCGCAGGCCCGAGCTCTTCCATCACATCTTTCGGCAGATCTACGAGTACCGGACCCGGCCTCCCTGTACGGGCGATATAAAAGGCTTCTTTAATGATACGTCCGAGGTCTTCCCTGTCCCGCACGGTTATCCCGTATTTGGTAATGCTTCTCGTGATGCCCACGATATCGACTTCCTGGAACGCATCGTTGCCGATGAGATGTCTCGCCACCTGTCCCGTAAAGCATACGAGCGGCACGCTGTCATAATTGGCCGTCGCAAGTCCGGTCACGAGGTTCGTAGCCCCAGGTCCGCTTGTGACGAGGCAGACGCCGACTTTCCCGGTAGAGCGGGCATATGCGTCGGCCTCATGGACGAGCGCCACTTCCTGCCTCGGCAGGATTACTTTCGTATAATCCTGTTTATACAGCTCATCGCTGATGTCGATCGTACAGGCGCCCGGATATCCGAACAGGGTATCTACACCTTCTTCTCTCAGCGCCTTTACCAATAATTTGTTCCCACTGATTCTTTTCATAAACTACCTCCTTAATCTCCCGGACGAAAAGAAAAGCCCTAAGCCATTCCGGCTTAGGGCGAATATTGCATCCGTGTTACCACCTAATTTCAGAGAGCTGCACCCTCTGCACTCAGCCAATACAGGAGCCTTCTGAACCTTTCTTTCCATCTCCGATATTGTTCCCCGTTAACGCAGGGAATGCGTTGAAGTCTACTGGGACATCCTTTTCCTGTCCTTTCGGTTCACTGCTCAAAGGCTACTTCCATAATTCCGTCACGAAGATTCCCACCAGCCATCTTCTCTCTTTGCATCAGGGGATTATGTACTCCTCCTTGTCATAGCATTTCTCAGATAATTAATGCTATTATAGTTGATTTGCCTCACATATGTCAACTGATTTCCAATATTCTTTCGCAGATATTTTTCCAGGACAGGTGCGTGATGTCTGTCCGGCCCGCCACCGGAAGTTCCGCACATTCCTTTATCTTTGCCGCAAGCTCACGCTCAAATGCTTCCAGCGACTCAGGCACTACTTCGTCCGTATGGCGCATCCGGGGCATGGATACATAGAGGACCGGCGCGCCGGGCGCCTCCTTGCCAAGCCAGTCCCGGATTCCGGGGAAATCTGTCACGACGACTTTATCGCCGCAGGCCAGTGCTTCTATTACCGTCAGCGGCAGACCGTCAAAAAAGGACGGCAGGACAAAAATGTCACTTTCATTATATACCTTGGCAAGTTCTCGCTGCGGTAGCTTTCCCAGGAATTCCACCTCGTACGGCGCTTCTTCCGCCAGGTGCTGAATCTCCCTGTATTCTTCTTCATTTCCAGCCCCTCCCGCCAGGCACAGGACAAGGGATTCCCTCTCATACGGCAGGCGGCTCAGGCATCGGATAAGGCTCATGACACCTTTCTTCTCCGCTATCTTTCCAGCATATGCGAGCCGCAGGACGCCGTCTCTTCTGGGGCTGTACTCCTTATGATAGAAAATCTCCTGGTTATAACCTGTTCCGGACATATGTATCTTGTCCGTCTCCATCCCATATATCCGTTCCACGCCCTCTGCCTGGGCCGCCTGCGGCACAAATACCGCGTCCAGCCTGCGGATCTGCTCTGCGATGTAGCCGCGCCGCAGCGGTGTCTTCATCATCTGCCGCAAGTCGGTATTATGGCAGAAACCGTAGATTCTGTGTTCCGGAAGATGCTCCCTCACGAGGGCAGTGAGCAGGTACAGATGATGGCAGAGTATGAGGTCGGGCCGGAACTCTTCTACCGCCCTGTCAACCGCTTCCAGAAATGCCTCTTTGAACTGCTCTGCCATCTCGTCCGTCATGTCACGGTAACGCGTGCTTCTGTACGGCATCTCATCGGACATGCCCACGATATAGAACGGGAGCCTTTCGCTTGAAAAACAGACCGGATAGAAGGCGGTACCCTCCGGGAACTGAGGGCCGTCGTCCTCATAGATTCCGGCTATGACCGCCTGCTTATGTCCTTGGGCGGCAAATGTCTTCACAAGCTCTGTCAGATAGATGCCGCTTCCTGTACTCTCCGGCTTCTGGGCCGTAATGCTTAAAATGTTCATGATTTCCTCTCGTATATGGTAAATACATATTCCAGATCGAAATATGTCTGTTCCTCGCTCGTCTTTGTCATCTCCCACTGCGGGTCTTCATCCAGGTTCGGGAAATATGTGTCTGCGTCATATGCATGGTCGATCCGGGTAATATATGCCCGGTCACAATGGGGAAGGAGCTGGCGGTATATCGTCTCGCCGCCGATGACATAGATGTCCTCAGACGGATATTTCTTAAGCTCGTCCAGCATTTCCTTAATAGAATGTACAAGCACGATTCCGTTCGTACTGTAGCTTTTATCCGTCGTCAGCACGACATTTACCCTGTTCTTCAGGGGCTGTCCGCCCGGAAAGCTCTCCAGCGTCTTGCGCCCCATAGCCACCACCTTGCCCTTCGTCGTCTCCCGGAAGAACTTCATGTCCTGTGGAATGCTCACAAGGAGCTTGTTGCCCAGGCCTATCGCCCAGTTCTTGTCTACCGCTACTATCAGATTCATACGTCTTCCTCCTATATCGCTACCGGTATATTTTTTATCTGTTCGTGTGTATTGTAGTCTATCAGCTTCACGTCATCACGCGTAAAGCTGTAGAAGTCTTTCACCTCCGGGTTCAGCCAGAATACAGGGGCCGGAAGCGGCTCTCTTCTTATCAGCTCTTCTACCAGCGGGATATGCCTGTCATATATATGCGCGTCTGCGATGACATGGACGAACTCTCCGGCCTTCATGCCGCACACCTGTGCCAGCATGTAGAGTAGCACGGAATACTGGCATACGTTCCAGTTGTTGGCTGCCAGCACGTCCTGGGAACGCTGGTTCAGGATTCCGTTCAGCGTCAGCCTGTCGCTGCCATTTTCTTTTGTCACATTGAACGTCATGCTGTACGCACATGGATACAGCGCCATCTCATGCAGATCCTGATGGACGTAGAGGTTCGTCAGGATCCTACGGCTGTATGGATTGTGCTTCAGATCATAGATGACACGGTCAATCTGGTCGAACATGCCTTCCTTATACTGATGCCTGACCCCCATCTGATACCCGTAAGCCTTGCCGATGGAGCCGTCTTCATCTGCCCAGCTGTCCCATATATGGCTGTTCAGGTCATGGATATTGTTAGACTTCTTCTGCCATATCCAGAGCAGCTCGTCGGTGCAGCTTTTTATGGCCGTCCTCCGGAGCGTCAGTGCCGGGAATTCTTTTGACAGGTCGTATCTGTTGACGACGCCGAACTTTTTGACCGTGTAGGCGGGCGTCCCGTCTTCCCACACCGGGCGCACTTTCTCTCCTTTTGTATCCGTGCCGTTATCTATGATATCTCTGCACATATCTATAAACACTTTATCTGCATAACTCATCACTCATACCTCCTGCGTAATCTATCCATTATGATAACATGATCTCTCTCTTCTGTCATGAAAATAGCTCTCCCTTTTATGTAATCTTTTCTACGGAGAGTAAAAGGGCAAAAAAACAGACAGGTTCCTGCCGCGGATACCTGTCTGCGCTGTCTTGTGCCATTATGTCCGATTTCATATGTTATGCCGGCTTTATGTTCTGAAGTACAGTGTCCAGCGCGTTCGCACTGCTGCTGTGGGAGCGCTCTACCCGGATATTGTACCGTTCCGCCTCTTTCAGCGCACAGTGGACCATCTTATGCGCTACCGTAGAAGTGAACAGTATGATCAGATCCGGCTGCCCTATCTGAGTTTTTAGATTACCGGACATCCGCGTAAATACTTTTGCCTTATATTTATGACGTTTGCAGATCTGCTTATACTGCTGCTCCATCCGTTCATTACCACCTATAATCACTACACTCATCTATGCCACGCTCCTTTTTCGTCAAATCAGCCTACACCGCTGCGGCCAGCGCTTTGCCGGCTTCCTCGCATGCTTTCACTGCCGCATCGTCCGGCGTCTCATTTGCGATGACGCCTTCTCCGTTTACCAGTACAGCTCCTGCGTTCTTCATGCGCTCTTCCCACGTTCTCATCCATTCGCCGTCGCCCCATCCATAAGAGCCGAACAGTAGAAGCGTCTTACCGGACAGACTTCCTTCTAATGCCTGTACAAAAGACTCCATCTCGCTTTCTTCCAGCTCTTCCGCTCCCATGGACGGACACCCAAGTGCAAAAGCTCTAAGCTCTGCCATCCTGTCGGCATCTGCTCTGTCCACCCTGCACAGATCGGCCTCCTGCCCTGCGGCTTTGATTCCTTCCGCAACAGCCTCTGCCATCTGCTCCGTATTGCCGGTTCCACTCCAATATACTACTGGTATGTTCATGATTGTTCCTCCTTATACCTGCCAGCTTGCTGATTTTTCTATGCTGCCGCACACGCGATATCCCGGATGTGCTTGCCTGCCAGGAATTCATTCACGGCACTTGTCTTTGCCTTGTCATACGCAAGAAATATCATCTGCGCCTTCTCCGGGTCACCGTACACTTTCCAGTATCCGGTAATCAGGCAGTTCCTGCCGCCGTTATCTATAAACCCTTTCACATCTTCAAGAGGATAGTCCAGGAAAGCGCCTATCTCATGTGGAAACGCTATGTCTTCCTTGGAATAGCAGCAGATTCTGGCGGAAAGCCTCTGCAGGATATCGTCTACGTCCGTTTCCTTGCCAGCACATCCGTAGCCATATAAAGAAAGAAAGTCCCTGATATCCTTCCGGTTGAGATATTTCTCAAATGCCGCCCGCCTGAAAAAGAACACAAGACATCTGCCTTTTCTCACAGCCAGTATTCTATATTCGATTCCGGTACCCGCAAGCACCATCCTGAGTTCCTGACAGACATCCTTATCCACGTTCGTGATACATGCAACCTTAATCCCTTTCAAGAACGGGGCACACTGCAGGATGAGCTGGAACTGCAGCCGCTTTTTCACATCTTCAACTGTCATCATATAAGATACAACTTCTACAGGCATATCAAATTCCTTTCCTTATACTGTTATATTGATATTGATTATCATTTGCATTAACAAATATATCACAAGTAATTTTATATAGCAAGCGCAATGTAATTATTGATAGTCTTTTCTCATCAAACTCCGATTATGCAAAAGGGACAGGGCAAAGGCGAATTGGGGACGGAGGAAAATGAGTTTTCCTCCGTCCCCAATTCGCCTTTGCCCTGTCCCTTTTGGAAACTCCTACGGGTCTGATATGTTGTAAAGCACTTTCCCGAGCATCTTCTGAAGCGCTTCCTTCTCTTTCTTCGTCATGCCGATCGTAAGCTTTTTATCTATCTTCTTCCGGTCTGCTTCCATCCTGCGCTGGATATCATACGCCTTTTCCGTCAGGTATACAATCTTGCATCTCTTATCTCTATTGCTCGGCACGATCAGGATGAACCCTTTTTCATCCAGCCTTTTCAAAAGCCCTGTAACCGTTGGGTTCTTAAGGCTGAGCGCCTTCTCGATATCCCTCTGGTTCACTTCTTCCTTCCTGCTGGAAAACAGGTAATCAAGTACCGCGCACTGTGACGCCGTAATGCCCAGCGTCCGCAGCAAATTGTTAAATTCCTTCTCATATACATTGTTGATCTGCTTAAATACGAAACCTACCGGTAGCCTTTCCTGCATGCCATCACCCTTATCCTTAGTATAACGACAGTATCCATATATAGCATGCTATACTTCCGTCAAAATGTCAAGCCATTTGGGGACACCACAAAACGAGTTGGGGACGGGGGAAATTGAGATTTCCCCCGTCCCCAACTCGGCTCCAGCTTACATTATCTGCGTCCATATCCATGAAAATGGCATGACGAGTGCCATGGCTGGCAGCATATTGGCGACAGGAAAGCGTTTGATCCCTGCTATCCGGAAACCGGTCGCCAGCATGAGTATGCCTCCGCAGGCCGTGAAGTCTGCCAGCATCATGTCTGTCGTCGTCGGCATGATGAGCCCTGCGCACAGAAACAGCAGGAACAATATGACAAACTGGGGGACCGCTACGAGCGAGACGATAAACCCGAGGCTTGCGGCGAATATCGCCGCCGTAAACAGATCTAGTATGGCTTTTGATATGAGGATAGTATGGTCTCCTGTGATGCCCGACTGCAGGGCCCCAAATATCCCGGTTCCGCTTGCGCAGAACAGCACGAGGATGCTGATGAACTCTGCCATAAACGTGTCTTTACTGTCCTTCGTATCTGTCTTCATGACTCTCGCCACCGGTGCCTGTACCTTCTCTGCCGCCAATGCGATATTGTCTTCCAGACGCAGCAGCTCCCCGGCGAGCGTCCCGAGTATGACGGCAAATATGACGGCCGGCATCTGTTCCATCTTTATGATGCTCATGATCCCCAATGTCATGCTGCACACGCCAAATACGAGCGTCAGCGTATTGCACAGATTCTTGCCGAGCCGCTTCCCGAGAAGCGCTCCTGCTATCCCTCCCACAAATACGCATACGCTGTCCACAATCACTCCAACCGGCATCTTTTGTCTCCTCCTTTATTCCTCGCCATCTTCTCTTCCTTAACATAACAACAGGGCAACATACCAACAGGGCAAATGTCCGACGGCTGCCACGACACTTGCCCTGCATCTTAACTTGCCGGACCTCCCGGCCCGCATATTCTTAGCCGCCTACTGCTTCGCGACTCTCCCTCCGCCTGCAAACAGGTGCGCCCTGGAGAGCACCTTCGCTACCGCATAGAACAGAACCACCTCAATTGGCAGCATGATAATCTGCTTCACAACCCTGGCCGGCAGAAGCGCGACAAACGTATTGCCGTACAGCAATGTGAGCCAGTACGTATTCAGCAGCAGGTTGATGAGCACCGTCACCAGCCCGTTGGCAGCTATGATCCTCTTCATACTGAGCGGCTTCTTATAGAGCACGATTCCATAGATGATGCCGCCGAGCAGTCCGCTGATAGTGAATCCGGGAAAGAAAGGGCCCGTGGGCTTCACCAGATACTTTACCAGATCCGCGAGACCTCCGACCACGCCTCCTACGGCCGGCCCGAACATCATACCGGCAAGCTCGTTTGCGATGTACGCGAAACCGATCTTGATATAGTCGGTAAGCTGCAGCGTGTAGAACCCCAGCACGACCGCAATCGCAAGCAGCATGGCAGACATCGCCAATGTCTTTAAGCTTCTCAACTCGTGAAAGGAGTCCGTGAACAGTGACTTGATTTTTCTCATAAAAAATACCTCCTTTGCAGTAGTTTTCCTTAAAGCTACGCACAGCAGGTATCTTCTGTCTATGTGTAGCAGCGGGATGCGAGATATGTACCGCAAGCCCCATGCTTTTCGTCCTGCCGGCAACTCCCCGTCCGGCTGGCACTTAACGCACATATCTCTACTCTGCTTTTCTTATTTAATTTTTACCTGTCTATTCTAGCACATTATCCCGCCCAAGGCAATGGCCAAACTTTTTCAGTTCACGGTACGCATATGCAATCGCTACTGCCGCGGCCGCCGCATCTGCAATCGGCCCCGCAAACATGACTCCGTCTATCCCCATGAACAGCGGGAACAGCACGATCAGCGGCAGCAGGAATATGACCTGCCTCGTAAGAGACACCACGATGCCCAGCTTCGCCTTTCCGATAGACGTAAAGAATCCGGATGACATCGGCTGCAAGCCGTTTATAAATGTCATTAGCATGAAGATGCAGAAATAGCGTTCTGCAAAATGGAAATATTCTTCACTGCCGCTGCCGAATATGCTGACAATCTGTCTCGGGAATAACTGGAATGCTGCGAAAAATATGATTCCAACCGCAAGAGAAATGACCGCAGCCTTCTTATATGTTTCCTTCACCCTTCCGAAATTACCCGCACCATAGTTGAATCCCCAGATTGGCTGGCACCCCTGGGAGATTCCGATACAGATAGCCATAAAGACCATGTTCACCTTTGATATGACCCCTACGCAGGCGAGCGGAATGTCCGTACCATAGATAGAAGACGCTCCATAGTGGCGCAGCGTATTATTCATCACAATCTGTACGGCAGCCATGGCAATCTGATTGATACACGCCGCCATCCCAAGCGACATGATTGCCTTGAGGTAAATCCCCTTCGGCCGCATCATGGATGCCGTAAGCTCCATGTGACGGATCTTCATGAAATAGATGATCACCATTATTCCGGAGATAATCTGCCCGATAATCGTCGCCCAGGCTGCTCCTTTGATCCCCCAGTGGAATCCGAAGATAAAAAGCGGGTCAAGAATCGTGTTTATGATAGCTCCTGTGAGCATACAAGACATGGAATAGGTCGGACTTCTGTCCGCCCGGATGAGGTGGTTCCCTCCGGTCGTCAGGACAAGGAACGGGATGCCGAATGCCGTTATCCCTGTATAATCCAGGGCATACGGCAGCACGTCCGGCGTGACCCCGAACAGATGCAGAAGCGGATATAAGAATACGAGCACGATAACGGCAATCAACACACCGCTCACCGCAAGCATGGACAGACCTGTCCCAGCTATCCTGGCCGCACGTTCCGGATTTCCTGCACCAGACTCCAGGTTATAATTAGAAGCGCTTCCGATACCGAGCAGAAGCGCCGTCGCCGTACAGATGATAGACACTGGAAATGCAATGTTCGTCGCCGCATTTCCGAGCATGCCTACCCCTTGTCCGATAAAGATCTGGTCCACTATATTGTAAAGCGAACTGACAAGCATGCTAATAGTTGCCGGAACCGCAAATTTTGCTATCAGCCTGCCCACTCTTTCAGCCGCCAGCGGATTTTGTTTTACTAATTCTTCCATATTTATTCCGTTACTCCTAATACTCCCGGATAATACTGCTGATTTCCCGAGTCGTCTCCATATCCTTCAAATGCTCCAGCGCATCCTGCATGTGGTATTCCTTCACCGCTTCCGTCACGATGACAAGCTCTGCTGTCCCGCCCTTGATTATCTTCTGTACGACTTTCGATATGCTTACCTTGTGGACACCGAACACGCTTGCAATCGCCGCCAGGACTCCCGGCTTGTTATCCACCTGCATCCGCAGGAAAAACTTATTTTTCACATCATCGAACTTCTTGATCGGCGTCGTCCTGTAGCATGTACAGCTGATCCTGCCCGTACAGTGGTACTGGATGTCCCTTGCCACATCTATGACATCGCCCATGACCGCACTGGCCGTCGGGAACTCTCCTGCCCCTCTTCCGTAGAACATAGCGTCATCGACCGCGTCGCCATGGACAAAGACCGCGTTGAAAGAATCCCGGACCGACGCCAGCGGATGGTCCTTTGGAAGCAGCATCGGATAGACTCCTACCTCTATGCCGTCTTCTGTATTATGCGCAACACCGAGCAGTTTAATCACACTTTTAAACTCCTGTGCATACTGGATGTCTCTGGCCGTAATTCCGGTTATGCCCTCCGTGTATACATCAGAGAACACTACCCTGGAATGAAAAGCGATAGACGCCATTATAGCCACCTTCCGCCCTGCATCAAGCCCTTCTATATCTGCCGTGGGGTCTGCTTCCGCATAACCGAGCTCCGTCGCCTTCGCAAGCGCTTCTTCAAAGTCCATGCCGTCCTCAAACATTTTTGTAAGAATATAGTTGGTCGTTCCGTTAATGATTCCAATCACTTCGTCTAACTCATTAGAAGCAAGGCACTGTTTCAAAGGACGGATAATCGGAATCCCCCCTGCAACCGCAGCCTCGAAGAGAAAATCCACTCCATTGTTCTCAGCTGCGTCCAGCAGCTCTTTTCCATACTCAGCCACAAGGTCTTTGTTGGCTGTGACGACATTCTTTCCGGAATTAAGCGCCTCAAGTATCATCGTCCTGGCCGGCTCTATTCCTCCCATCACTTCAATGACAATCTCTACCTCCTTGTCATCTATGATATCTTCCCACCTGTCGGTCAGCAGAGAGGCATCCACGCCATCCCTCTTCTTGCCTATATTATGTACAAGAATCTTTTCGATGCGAAGATCCGCACCAACTTTGTTCACCATCTCATTCTGCTGTCTCTCAACTAGCTTGTATACCCCGCTTCCGACTGTTCCCAGCCCGAGCAGCGCCACCTTGACCGTTCTCTTCTCTGTCATATATTATCACCGTCCGTTTCCTTTGCTCACTACTGCTAACCATGTATGCCACGCCGCCGGGGGCCATGGCAGTTCTTGCCCTGATATCAGGTCATGATGTAAAGTATACCACAATTATAATGTGACTTCCAGTGCCACATATTCAAGAAGCTTGCCGCTCCTATATTGAGACCGAATAAAAAAGCAGACTCCCAATCCGGGACCTGCCATATCGTAAGCTGCTCTGATGCTATGTAGCGGCCATGAGCCAGAATGTCCTATCGCAGCTTCATTTACTCACATACCAGTATTTCTCTCAGGCTGCATGTGTCCTCCTTCTTTGCAAATGCCTCTCCATCGAAAGATCTGTGTATTTGCTTAAGCACTTTCTTTTTCTTCATGACAAACACATTCAGGTTCCCCATAAAGCGCATATCATCGATTTCCTCCGATACATTCGGCATATAAAGAGGGACTGTCGGACCAACCCATCTCACTTCTCCACAATCATCAAAATTAACCACGACAGTAAGACCTTCCGGAATCTCGACTCCTTCGATGGAAGTCACTTCAAACAACGTACTGCCTCCGCGCATGCCGGCTTCCTCTGCTTCAAAATCTTCTACGAGTATTTCTTTTAATATCTGCATCTGGCGTTCTCTATTGCTCATAATATACCTCCTGATACAATTGGAATGATTCACGTGTATCCCTATATATCCAGTATATCATCACAGCAATCGGAACGAAAGGCAGATCTATAGGCAGTTATTCCTAAAACTGAAATAGATACCAAAATAATCTCCCAATATGCTTGGATTATTATTTCAGTACCTATTGTCATAACCGTACTTCCAATCGTACTTTTAGGCAAAGCAGCGGAAGCACCTTCAATATTAGATTGTTAAAGCGACAGACGGGGTTCGAACCCGCGACCCCGACCTTGGCAAGGTCGTACTCTACCAACTGAGCCACTGTCGCATATGTTGTGTTTTGTTCCTCAGAACAATAATTAATATACTATATACTCTTGTATTTGTCAACACTTTTCTTGGGATAATTTTCATTTTTATTTTACCCGCAAATTATCCTAATATTACCACAGGGGCCGGACCCTTGCACGGCCCCTGCTAGCTCTGTTTTCCATCCTTTATCTCCACTGAATCAAGATTTAATTTAATGCCTTCCTCTTTCAAAACATTTTTTACTTTCTTAAAAATATCCAGCACGTCATTTTCGTACTGCATATTCTTTTTATATTCTTTTTATATTTTTTATAATATTCGTAGTCTTTCAATTTCGTCCACTTCAGATGATTACGCTTTATATTCCAGGCTGCCACCTCCCGGCCACGGAAGATGAAGAAGCTGCCTGCCCCGACAGAATATCCATTATCCAGCGTCTCCGGCAGATTCTGGATAACAAGCGCACTGTCCTTCATTATCCTCATAATCTTCTTTAGGATCCTATTGCACAGTGTAACGACGGCAATCTCCTCGCTGCCCTTTTTTCTCTTTATGTACTTCAAGTCGAAGGACTCCATTCCTTCCTACCGTCAGCGTGTATCCTGCACCACCATTTTCAAAAGCCCCTGACGACGGTACCGTGCGGTAGCCGAATAATACGTCATTGACGATATACGGTCTTTCCTGAACTTCTTCTGTTTTTTTCGGGGGCAGCTCTTTTAGAGGTGTTGTACAAATCTGCACAGATTCGGCTTTATGTCCCTAGAATATCCTCCCGGTATGTTACGTAATCATCATATCTGTCAGCATTTTCAGCTTTCGTATAATACCGTTCCTTTCCCGTTTCATCTATTTCTTTTTTTCAAAATAAATTGTAAAGACAACTTTATCACCGAGCCGGTCAACATAGAAAGAGATGATTTCACCTTGCGATAGTTCTTCCTTCTCTCCTAAATCTTTTACAACCACGAGAGAGTCCACTGGAATCGTAGGTACCATACTGTCTGTCAATATGACGAATGTCTGGTAGCCTGTCCACTCTTTCAATTGTTCCGCGAAAAATTGCATGGCAACTATATAAACTAACAGCCCTGCTATTAATGCACCAGTAATTAAATTACCTATAAATTTTTAGAAATATGTTATTTCTGTTGACAATAAAACTTGGCAGCGATATACTATAAGTGTAAAGAAAACTTTGCAAAGAAAGGAGAATATATATGAACAAACAAGAAATTTTAGCAAAAAGTCGCAAAGAAAATGAAGTGTCAGACGAAAGAAACTCTTTAATTAAGATGCAAGGTGCATATTTCTCCATCGGAGTTTTAGTATTCTTTTGGATAGTAATAACTAAATTTGCACCATTAGACATGATAGGCAAATCAGCACTAGGACTATTGACGAACATAACATGCTTTTCATATTTTGCTTATCAATTAGTAAAGGATAGAACAAAAACATCTATTTTCTTTACGATAGCTTTTGCTTTGACAACTGTTTTTTATCTGTGTCAGTTTCTTAGTGAAATGAACATTTTACCATTTTAGAAATGTCGATAAATGAGGAGTGATATATGGAAGAAAAACTGGTACTTAAAAATAACTTAAAAACAGCAAGAGCAGAAGCAAAACTCTCTCAATCCGCATTAGCAGAAATGGTTGGTGTATCCCGTAATACAATTAGCTCTATTGAAACTGGACAATTTAATCCTACTGCTAAACTTGCACTTATTTTGTGTATTGCACTAGATAAAAAATTTGAAGAATTATTTTATTTTTAGGGAGTTATTTATGAAAACCTTAATATATTTAGTCATTATTATAACGTTAAAAATATTATTAACAAAAGGTTTATCTCTTGTATTTCTCCTGTTCTCATTTGCACTAAAAGGAAAAGAACTATGTAAAGATGAAATAAAATGGAATGACTATTTTATGAAATTATCTAAAAATTTTGTTGTTAAATACGCAATATGTATTTATTTGTTAGCAACAACAAACGAAATACACTTTGGATAATGCTTCTTTTTCAATCCTCCGCGATAAATGAAACGTATCGCAAACGCAACCGCCTAGTCTGCGTAGTTTTCTTTTATGATATCCAGGAATTCTCTTGCCTGTATGGAAAGAATTTCCTTCTTACGTTTGATCCACATGAGCTTTTTCTCCACATTACAGTTGTTGAGCAGCAGGCTGTCGATATGCCCCTTCTCCAGCTCGTCTATCTGCCATTTCCCGCCGAAGATGAACGCATCTGTACGCTTGATCATATTGACGATAGCGTGATAATTATTTATGACTATGGTATGCTTAAAGTCCATGACTCTGATTTCGCCGAGCGTGATAAGCTCATTGATATTGGAGAAGTAATCATAAGGAAGATGTACGTAAGTGTGGCGCAGCAGTTCCCTCGGTTCGATGCAGTCCATCCCGTACAGCGGGCTCTTTCCGCCGACGTGCACGTACAGCGGGCTGGAAGCTATCTCATGAGCTTCAAGCCCCTTGATCTCCAATATCTTATTAAGCGCCGGATACTGCTCCGTATTCACGGCTATGATACCGATTTCTGATTCCAGCTTAGCCACATGTACGAGCACTTTTTCGATGGAAGTCTCATAGATAGAGATGTTGGCATGCCTGGTCTGCAGATTCTCATAGAAGTTCAGCATTATCTCATCTTCCAGTATGATATTGCCGACAGACAGGGCCAGCTTGTTCTGCTCGAATTCTTTATCCTTCAGCTTCAGCGCCTCTATCTCGCTCAGCTGGTTGATGACAGACTGGGCATAGTAATACAGGCTCTCCCCTGTCGTCGTAAGGCTTACGCCATGGTTGGACCGTACGAGCAGCTTCATTCCCATCTCGTCCTCCAGGTTCTGCATCGCCCTCGTAAGGGTCGGCTGCGTCACATACAGACGGTCTGCGGCCTTGCGCATGCTTTTCTGCTCTGCTATCTCCACAAAATATTTTAAATGTTTCAGTTCCTACATCTACCTGCATCTTATTCTTCCACGGTAACAGCAAGCCCCAGCTCTTCGAGCTGTTTCTCTTCTACCGCCGTCGGAGCATCCGTCATCAGATCGGAGGCATCCTTTACCTTCGGAAAAGCGATGACGTCACGGATGCTGTCCTCCTTCGCCATAAGCATGACCAGACGGTCAAGCCCATAGGCAAGCCCTGCATGGGGCGGTACTCCGTATCTGAACGCATCCAGCAGGAAACCGAACTGCTCCTGTGCCTTTTCCGGCGTAAAGCCGAGCACCTCGAACATCTTGTTCTGCACTTCCTGGTTAAATATCCTGACGCTTCCGCCGCCGATTTCATTGCCGTTCAGCACGATGTCATAAGCCTTGGCGCGGACCCTTCCAGGGTCTGTATCGATATATTCCAGATCTTCCTCCATCGGCATCGTGAAGGGGTGATGCATAGCCGTATAGCGTTCCTGTTCGTCATTCCACTCAAGCAGCGGGAATTCCGTCACCCAAAGGAACTTATATTCGCTCTTGTCGAGGAGTTCCATCTGGCGCGCCAGCTCCAGGCGCAGGCTGCCGAGCACATCCCACACCACTTTATTCTTATCAGCGGCAAAGAGAAGCAGGTCGCCGTTCTCTCCGCCCATCGCTTCTACGAGGCTCGTCATCTCCTCTTCCTTCATGAACTTGGCAAAAGAGGACTTGACCGTTCCGTCCTCCTGGATTGCTATATAAGCGAGTCCTTTGGCACCATAATCTTTTGCAAAGCTTACGAGCTTGTCAATCTTCTTGCGTGGCATGCCGCCCTGTCCCTTGGCATTGATACCGCGTACCGAGCCTCCGTTTTCTATGGCACCTTTGAATACAGCGAATTCACAACCCTTCACAGCATCCGTCACATCCGTAAGCTCCATGCCGAAACGGGTATCCGGCTTGTCGGAACCAAACCGGTCCATGGCCTCCTGCCATGTCATCCTCGGTATCGGAAGCTGCACTTCTACACCAAGGACTTCCCGGAACAGCTTCGCAAGCAGCCTTTCATTTACATCAATGACGTCATCCACATCTACAAAAGAGAGCTCCATGTCGATCTGGGTAAATTCAGGCTGCCGGTCCGCTCTCAGATCTTCATCCCGGAAGCATCTTGCAATCTGAAAATACCGGTCATACCCGGAGCACATGAGCAGCTGCTTAAAAAGCTGCGGGGACTGGGGCAGCGCATAAAAGTGTCCCTGGTGGATACGGCTCGGCACGAGATAATCTCTCGCCCCTTCCGGAGTACTCCCAATCAGTATCGGTGTCTCTATCTCCAGAAATCCTTCCTCTGCCAGAAACTGGCGGGTCAGCGTAGCCACCTGGCTTCTCATCATCATATTCCTCTGAAGGTCCGGCCTTCTCAAGTCAAGATACCGGTATTTCAGCCGAATCTCTTCCTTCGTCCTGGAGTTCTCCTCGATGGGGAACGGCGGCGTCTCAGATTCTGACAATATACGCAGTTCGGACGGTATAATCTCTATATCACCTGTGGCAAGATTCTCATTGACGGCACCGGAACGTTTCTCTACCTTACCTGTGACTGCAACTACATATTCAGCGCGGAGCTTTGCCGCTTTCTCGATAAGGCCCGCATCTGTACTGCCCTCTTCAAACACTATCTGTATGATGCCGGAACGGTCCCTGACATCGACGAATACAAGCCCCCCCTTGTTGCGGTTCTTCTGCACCCATCCCATGACCGTCACGACCTGTCCTGCATTGGCCCCGGATAGTTCACCGCAACGGTGTGTTCTTTTTATGCCCTGCATTGATTCTGCCATACTCTAATCTCCTTATCCTTTTCTATAATTATAAACTGCCGATGGAATCGGAATAACATTCGATGATTTCCGTGTACCCCTCTGATTCCAGCTGTTCTTTTTGAAATTTCTTGTTCTTCTTCATATTCGCTATCATGACCTGGAAGCCGGCTTCCCGGTCAGCCCTGGCCAGGCTCAGCACTTTGAGCATCCCTTCCCCGGTCAGCTTCTTCTCCAGTAGATAAGCTTTCCGCGCTCTGTTGCCCGGCGCCTCGTAGCCATGTTCCAGAAGGAGCATGACGATGCGCTCGAATCCTATGGAGAATCCGCATGCCGGCGTGTCCTGGCCGGTAAACTTGCCTATCATCTTGTCGTATCTGCCGCCTCCGGCTACGGAACCTCCGAAGTCATCCATCGTAACTTCAAAGATTGTGCCGGTATAATAGGACTGGCCTCTCACAAGGGTCGGGTCAAACTTTATCCTAAACTCCGCCTCTTTTGCTGCTTCTACGCTGGAAATGATAAGCTCCATGCCGTCAGCGGTCTCTTTGGGCAGACAGGACCCGAGCTTCTCCCGCAGGTAAGCGATCCCCTCTACATCCGGTGATATCTCATCAAAAAGCTTCAGATACGTGTCCACATTCTCTTTTGCGTAGCCGAGCCCCTCAAGTTCAGCGGAGACCCCTTCACTGCCTATCTTGTCCATCTTATCCAGGATGATGAAGACTTCATCATAGTCTTCCTCTTTGAACCCGCTGAATGCGGCCATCGCCTTCAGTATGTTCCGGTCATTGATGCATACGGTAAAGTTCTTAAGGTCCAGCTTTCCAAGCATCGCAGTCGTAGCCAGAATGAGCTCTATCTCAGCCAGATTGCTCTGTTCTCCCAGAATGTCGATATCACACTGCATGAACTGGCGGAAACGGCCTTTCTGCGGACGGTCGGCCCGCCATACGTTGCCGATCTGCATCGCCTTGAACGGCGAAGGCAGTTCATTTGCGTGATTCGCATAATATCTTGCAAGGGGAACTGTCAGGTCATAACGAAGACCACCGTCTACAAGGTCGTTTTCTTCTTTTGCCTGTTCTATCTTTAGCTTTTCCCCGCGTTTCAATATCTTAAATATTAATTTCTCATTATCTCCACCCTGTTTGCTGCACAGATTCTCTATATGCTCCACACAGGGGGTCTCCATGGAAGAAAAGCCGTATGTCTTATACGTCTCCTTGATCAGCTGTATGACATGATCCCGGATTTCCATTTCTTTTGGAAGCATGTCCTTCATACCGGTAACCGGTTTCTTCTTTAACGCCATAACCATTCTCCTTTACGTTCTATCATCTCGCCGATACGCGCGATATAGGCGTCAACCGCCTTGACGTTCTCGATACGTACCAGATTCGTCTTCTTACCGTTTTTACTGCCCGGAAGCTCAGCCGCCTCCTTCAGTACAATCTTCGTGGAGGCACCCGCACCTGCGGCAATAATGGATTGTTTTTCCTCCATAATAAGTATATTGTATATTCCTGCTTTGTCAACCTTTGCATAGCCAACATTTTCAAAATTGCCTGCAATATTCTTCTGACGGTACAGATAATACGGCCTTAGCTCCATCCGGCGCGCGCTTTGGGCAGCAGCCTTGACCATCCGTGTCATATTCGCAGCCATCTCCCCGGCATCTTTGCAAAGCGCGTCCACGTAGCCGAGGGCACTCTTTTCCTGCCCCATCAGCGCTGCCCGCTTGATTGCCAGAGAATGCACGGTAAGGCTGTCCGGTGCCAGAGCTTCTGTCTGCCTGAGCGTATCATACACGTCTGCTGCCGTCTCACCCGGAAGGCCCGCTATGAGGTCCATGTTGATATTGTCAAATCCAGCCGCTCTTGCCATCCCATAAGTCCTGACGACGTCTTCCACCGTATGGTGCCGCCCTATGAGATCGAGTGTCTTCTGCTGCATGCTCTGCGGATTGATAGATATGCGCGTGACACGATGCCGGTACAGCACTTTGAGCTTCTCTGCCGTTATGCTGTCCGGGCGTCCCGCCTCCACCGTATATTCCAGGAGGTGTTCCATGGTAAAGTTCCGGTCTATGCAGCAAAGGAGCCGCTCCAATTGACGCGCCGTCAGCGTCGTGGGCGTCCCTCCGCCGATATATATCGTATTCAGCTTCTTGCAGGTGGACGCTCTTCCGATATAAGCCAGCTCTTTCGTCAGCGCATCCAGGTAGTCGTCCACCCTGTCCTTCCACACTTCCAGCGGGCCGGAGCTGAACGAACAGTACGTGCATACAGAAGGGCAGAACGGAATGCCGACATACAGGCTGTAGCCGTCGGTACAGTCAAGCCTGCCAAGAAGCTCCTTCTCCCGTCCCGCAATCTCCCACGCAAGCTGCGCCTTCTCCCTGTCCACAAAATAGTGTTCCATAAAGAAGCGGAGGAACTCTTCCTCGTGCATTCCCTCTTCCAGCTTCTTCATGGCAATCTTCGTCGGACGCACACCGGTCAGAAGCCCCCATGCAAGGCGACGCCCGGTATAGCGCTGAAGCCTCATATACAGTTCTCTGTCAATATGACGCTTCCGCTCCTGCCGATCCACAGGCTGCGGCAGTTCCTCCCGACCGACCCCAAGAACCGTACCATCCGGCAGCACGGCCCGGACCACATCCTTGCAGTCTGCCTCCACATGCTGAAGCACCTTTTCTTCCGGAAAGAACGCCTTCGTAATATGATACACATTGTATGTATACAGTTCATCACTGCAGAAAATCTCAATCATAGCAAACCTCACACTCTCATTTGGGTACAGGGCAAAATGTAATTTGGGACGTAACCCTTTTGAAAAGTGTTACGTCCCCTTTTTATAGAAATGGATTGTGACTTTTCTCGTAGCCGATGGTCGTCTCGCCCATATGCCCCGGGTATACGAGCACTTCATCCGGCAGTACCATCAGCTTTTCTTTGATTCCTCTAACCAGATCCGACATGCTGCCAAGCGGAAAATCTGTCCTGCCGACAGAGCTCTGGAACAGCGTGTCTCCGCTGAAGAGTATCTTCTCAGCCTCTGCGTAGTAGCACACGCCTCCAGGCGTATGGCCAGGCGTGTGCAGCGCTTTGAACTCGAAGCCCGCCGCTTGAATCGCCTGCCCGTCTTGAATATATGTGCCCATGCCAAACGTATAGCCTGATGTGTAGACTCCGGACTGGTTCAGTCCCGGATCTGTCATAAGCTGTTCGTCATCTTTATGCACGTACACCGGGACATGGAATTCCTGAAGAAAGCCGTCCAGTCCCATTATATGGTCAAAATGTCCGTGCGTCAGGAGGATGGCCTCTATCTGGAGCCCCTCGCTTTTTATATGCCCCATCAGATAAGACGGGCAGGCTGCCGGGTCTATCACGACAGCCTGTCTCGTCTCTTCATTGATGGCCAGATAACAGTTGGTGCTGATAATTCCTGTAACAAATTTTTCTACTTTCATGTAATCCTCTTTCATTTAGCCTGTCGTCCGCTCTATATCTATGATTCCTTCGAGCTGGCGCAGCTTCTTTACCATCGTATCCAGCTCTTCCCTGCCGTGTACGATAAATCCTGCTTCAATCGTAGCCGTCCCCTGCTTGCTCGTACGCACGTTCATGGACTTCACATCCACCGTCGCCTCGGTAAATATCTTGGACATCTCCATGAGCAGCCCCTGCCGGTCATGGGCATACATCTTGATCTCCGCAAGGTACTGTCCGCCGTTCTGCTCCGCCACTTCGCTTTCCCACTCTGCATCAATGAGCCGTGCCCGCTCCCCTTCGGTCAGATGTATCATATTGACACAGTCCGTCCTGTGGATGGAAAGACCTCGTCCGCGGGTCACGAAACCGACGATCTCGTCTCCCGGCACCGGATTGCAGCACCTGGAGAAACGGACTGCCATATCGTCGATGCCTTTGACGACGATTCCGCTCTTCGATTTGGCGATATGCACCTTGTTCTTAGACGCTTCCGCCACCCGCTCCAGGACAACCTCATCGGTCATCTCCTGCTTGTGTTCCTTGCTGTATTCCTCCACGAGCCTGTTCACGACCTGGCCTTCTTTCAGCCCTCCGTGTCCGATGGCCGCGAGCACAGATTCCCAGTCCTTGAAGCCGTATTTCTTCTGCACGATCTCCATATATCTGGAATTCATGATGTCGCTCTGGGTAATCGCCTTCGCCTTACAGTAGGAGGCGATCATCTCCTTGCCCTTGACGATATTGCTCTCCTTGAATTCCTTCTTGAACCACTGGTTGATCTTATTCTTCGCCTGCGTGCTCTTGACGATGCCAAGCCAGTCACGGCTCGGCCCTCTC
This sequence comes from Extibacter muris, assembly GCF_004345005.1. Lineage (GTDB taxonomy): Bacteria > Bacillota > Clostridia > Lachnospirales > Lachnospiraceae > Extibacter > Extibacter muris. The sequence goes on along the minus strand of NZ_SMMX01000001.1, from coordinate 289,762 downwards.
GAATTCTGGGATGTCAGGATCTCTATCCTGTCCCCGTTCTGTATCTTATAATCTATATTGACGAGCTTCCCGTTGACGCGTGCTCCAACCATCTTGTTGCCGACCGCGCTGTGGATTGCATACGCGAAATCTATCGGCGTGGAGCCGTTCGGGAGATTCTTTACATCCCCCTGGGGCGTAAAGCAGTACACATCCTCGGCAAAGAGGTCCAAATCGCCTTTGAGCAGATTTAAGAATTCCCGGTTGTCGGACATATCCCTCTGCCATTCGAGAATCTGCCTGAGCCAGCTCAGCTTCTCTTCCTCCTGCGCCTGCACGCTCTTTTTGCCGTCGCTGGACTCTTTGTATTTCCAGTGGGCCGCGATACCATATTCCGCAGTCTTGTGCATCTCCTCGGTCCGAATCTGAATCTCGAAGGGCTGCCCCACCGAGCTCATAAGCGTGGTGTGGAGCGACTGGTACATGTTCGGCTTCGGCATCGCTATATAATCTTTGAACCGCCCCGGTATCGGCGTGTACATCTCATGGATCACGCCAAGCGCGGCATAGCAGTCCTTAACCGAATCCACGATGATCCGCACGGCAAACAGGTCATATATCTGGTCGACCGTCTTATCCTGGTTCACCATCTTCTTATATATGCTGAAGAAATGCTTGACACGTCCGTTGACATCCGCCTTGATGTTGGCATTCTTCATATGCGTGGATACCTCATCCACAATCTGCTGCACAAATTCTTCCCGCTCCGTCTTCCTGGAATTGATCTGGTTCACCAGATCGAAGAATACTTCCGGCTGAGAATACTTAAGCGCCAGGTCGTCAAGCTCCGTCTTGATCTTGGAGATACCGAGCCTTTGAGCAATGGGGGCATAGATATCCATCGTCTCCTTGGCTTTTTCCTTCTGCTTTGCCGGCGTCATGAACTGCAGCGTACGCATATTATGCAGACGGTCCGCAAGCTTGATGATGATGACGCGGATATCTTTCGCCATGGCCAGAAACATCTTCCTCAGATTTTCCGCCTGCACTTCCAGCTTGTCAGAAGAATAGGACAGCCGTCCCAGTTTGGTAACACCGTCCACAAGAAGCGCAACTTCCTCTCCGAAGTCCTTTTTAATCTCTTCCTCCGATATAGACGTATCCTCCACGACATCATGGAGCATCCCCGCAGCAATCGTCTCCTTGTCCATCTCCAGATTCGCCAGTATGATGGCTACCCAGAGCGGATGGACAATGTACGGTTCGCCGGACTTGCGGCACTGGTCACCGTGCGCCTTCTGGGCCGTCTCATACGCCTTCTCTATCATGGATACATCCGTCGAAGGATGGTACTTCCGGATACGGGCAATTAACATGTCATAAAGCTGGTCCGGGTTCTCATAGTCTCCGGGAGCCTTCACGGCATGCCCGTCCACGATCTCTAGCCCTTTCGAGATTTCATCTGCGATTGATTCCGGCGCGATCCGGTTCTCAGACTCATATATCGTATTCTCTGACATATTAACGCCTCCTTCCTCTTCATAATTTATATCTGTCTATTTGCCCGGATAAGCTATCACGGATTCCACATCATAACCCTTCAGCCGTTTTCTTCCTTCCAGACCGGATAGTTCCATAAGAAATACCGTCTTCACTACTTCACCGCCCAGACCTTCCACGAGCTTAATCATCGCCTCGTTCGTTCCCCCCGTGGCAATGAGATCGTCGATGATGACGACCTTCTGCCCTTCCTTGATTGCATCTCGGTGCACCTCAAGCTCCGCAGTCCCATATTCCAGATCGTAACGGATAGAGACCGTCTCACATGGCAGCTTGCCCTTCTTCCTGATAGGTATGAACGGTTTATGCAGATTATATGCAATAGGGACGCCGAAGATAAATCCTCTGGACTCAGGCCCCACGATTACGTCAAACTCCACCCCGTCCAGCTTCCCCTGCATCAGATCCACCGCGAGATGCAGGCCGTCCGCATCCTGGAGCACGCTGGTGACATCTCTGAAGATGATTCCCTGCTCCGGAAAATCCGGTATGCTTCTTACATATTCTTCTATTGGTTTCATGACACCCTCTCCATTCTCTCATATAAATACAAAAACAGTATAACATTAGTTTATGTTATTTTCAAACAATTCTATACACTTTAGACAGCTTACTGGTAATGCGTGATAACAATCTGCATTGTGCGGTTTCCCATATACTCGTTCACTTCCGGATAATAGGTAACGGACAGTGTCATCCCGCTCGGCTGACGGATCAGGAACCGGTTCAGCGCAGCTTTGCCGTAATGCTCCTCCAGATAGGCACACAGCCGGCTGATGTCGCCGAAATACACTGCTTCAGCCTCACTGCCCCGGCTGTCCCTCAGGCGCATCTTCAGCACATTTTTATGCTTCCCGAATATCTGTCCGCCAAGCAGTTCAACCTTCCTGGCTGCAAATACAGGCTTGGTATTCCCCTTTCCAAACGGCTCCAGATATCTAAGTTCTCTGACAATATCCTCTGTGACGCAGGAAAACGGCAGCTCCATATCGATAACCACCTTCTCCCTCATATCACTTTCGTCCAGCGTGCAGTTTTCATTCAGCATCCTACGGAACCGCTCTACATCCTCTTTCCTCAGTGAAAACCCAGCAGCCAGCTTATGTCCCCCGTACTTTGTGAGCACTTCTCTGCATGCGGCAAGCTCTTCATACATATGGTAGGCTTCTATGGAGCGCCCGGAACCTTTAACTCCATCCTCCGCATCCGTCATGACATAGGCAGGACGGCAGTAGCGTTCCCGCAGCCGCCCGGCCACGATCCCCGCAAGGCTTTCATGGCAGTCCGGCAGATATACGGCCAGCACCCGGTCCCCGCCGAGGGATGTCGTCTCTATCATCTGTACGGCCTGGTCCACCGCGGCCGCGGTCATCTCCTTGCGGCTGTCGTTCAGCGCCTTCAGGTCCCCCGCCAGGATATCCGCTTCCTTCTTGTTCTGAGCGCAGAGCAGGTCAAGGGCTCGCTTCGCCGTATCCAGCCGCCCTCCCGCATTCAGGCATGGCCCGAGGACGAAGCCGATATGGTACGTATTCAGCTTCCTTCTGTCTACGCCGGTACAGTCGATCAGGGAGCTGAGGCCAGGATTGACGGTTCTTCTGAGCCGTTCCAGCCCTTCCCTGACTAGAATCCGATTTTCATCCTCCAGCTCCATCACATCCCCGACCGTGGCGACAGCCACATTTTCCAGAAAATCATCCAGGTCGTCCGCTTCATTTCCTATCGCCTCATACAGTGCCTCTATGAGCTTGTAGGCGATGGCCGCCCCGCACAGCCCTTTGAACGGATAGCCGCAGCCCGGCCGCTTCGGATCCACGACCGCATCTGCGGGCGGGAGCAGATAATGCTTCTGGCCCCCCTCTTCTTCATATGGCACTTCATGGTGGTCCGTTACGATCACCGTCATGCCGAGCCGCCTGCCATAGGCAATCTCCTCACTGGCCGCGATGCCGTTATCACACGTCACTATCGTGTCTATCCCATCTCTGTAAGCCCTCTCGATCAGCTCAATGTTCAGACCGTATCCATCTTTGATACGGTCCGGGATATCACTGTCTACCTCAGCACCCGATTTATCCAGGCCCTTCAGCAGGATATACGTGGCATTCACGCCGTCTATATCATAATCTCCGATAATACGTATCTTTCTGCCCCCGTCTATCTTCTCCCGGAGTATTTCTACCGCCTTATCCATATCCTTCATGAGCATTCCGTCATACAGGTCGGTAATCGTCCCGTTCAGATAACGGCGTACGGCTTCCGTGCCGACCACGTCCCGGTTCCTGATAAGGCAGGCCAGCCTCGGGCTGATTCCAAATTCTTTCCCGATGGCCTCAAAATCTGCTCCTTTTCTGAGCAGCACCCACTGTTCCATTTTCTTTTCCTCCACTGTAAACAGCCACAGCCATATAAATATGGCCATGGCTGCTATCCTGTACCGCTCTTTTATTTCTTCTTTGTATCTGCCGTTTTCTTCCCGAGCTTTGTCCGCATGACATACCAGAGCGCGCCAGTGATGCATACGGATGAATAAGCGCCGCATATGATGCCGACCATGAGCGGCAGCGCAAATTCACGGATGGAGCTTACGCCCATCACGAACAGCACGGCCACCATGACGAATGTAGTCAGAGAAGTATAGATGCTCCGTGTCAGCGTATGCGTGATGCTCTTGTTCACCACTTCCGCAAGATCCGTAGCCTTCGTCTTAAGCCTCAGTTCCTCGCGGATCCGGTCAAATATAACAATCGTGGCATTGATCGAGTATCCTACGATCGTAAGCATACATGCGATAAATGTATTACCGACCGAAATCCTCGCCACGGCATAGAAGGCCAGCACCACGAGCACGTCGTGCAGAAGCGCGGTGACAGCGCTCGCTGCGAAACGGATATCCTTGAATCTGAACCAGATATAGATGAGCATAAATATCGTGGCAATGATAACCGCCATGATGGCATCCTGCCTCATCTCTTTACTGACGGTAGAGCTGATATTCTCCGCGGTAATCAGAGACTCATCCACCTTGAAGTTGTCGGCGAGCGCCTTGTTCAGCGCCTCACGCGCATCCAGGCTGAGCGTCTTAGTCTTAATGATAACCTGGTTCGTGTCTGCAACCTTCTGCGTCTGGACATTGGCATCCCCGGTCACTTCTTCCACGACAGGCACGATTTCTTTATCTATCTCTTCAATCGTATAATCTTTGTTAAATGTTACATTTGTCGACGTACCGCCTTCAAACTCCAGGCTGTATGCAAATGCTCCCTTTCCTTTTGAACCGTTGATACCCATGAATACGAAGCCGAGTATGACGATAGCCAGCGACAGGGCGAAGAACCATTTCTTCCTGCTGAGGAAATCAATGGATTTCCTTTCCTTCCTCGGACGGTAATACAGCTTCTCTTTCCTGAGCCCTACCGCATAGAATGCATACACGATCATCCGGGTTATGACAAGCGCCGTGAACATGGATACGATGATGCCGATGGCCAGCGTCTGGGCAAAGCCCTTGACGGAACCTGATCCCTTGAACCACAGTACCGTCGCGGCGATAAGCGTCGTCACATTGCCGTCCACTATGGCAGACATGGCCTTCTGGAATCCTGTCTTAAGGGAATTGCGCACGCTCTTTCCCTTGGACATCTCTTCCCGCACACGGGCAAATATGATGACATTGGCGTCAACCGCCATGCCGATACCGAGGATGATACCTGCGATACCAGGCAGCGTCAGCGTGACATTGAATGCGTTCAAGATCACAAGCACGAGCCCCGTATAGATAATGAGGGCAAGGCTGGATGCGAGCCCCGGCAGCAGGTATACGCATATCATAAAGATAAAAATGACAGCAAGGCCGATGGCCCCCGCTTTCAGGCTTGTACTGATCGCCTGTTCTCCAAGCTGCGCGCCGACTACGTTGGAACGCAGCTCGGTGAGCTCCAGCTTCAGTCCGCCGATGCGGATGGTGGAGGCAAGGTTCTCCGCCTCTTCATAGTTGAAATTGCCGGTGATATAAGCCTGTCCCCCGGTGATTGCCGTCTGCACCGTAGGGCTGCTGATCGTCTCCCCGTCATAGATGATGGAGATAGGCTTGCCCACGTTCGCCTCTGTCGCTTCGGCAAATTTCTTCGTCCCTTCTTCGTTCAGGTCAAGCTCCACGCTGTATTCCTTGTTACCCATATCGTCTTCGCCGGCACGGGCCGAAGCGGTCTTCACGTCAGAACCGGTAATGACCGTCTCACCGTCCTGCGTCTGAAATTCCAGGGAACCTGGTTTACCAAGTTCATCCAGGATGGTATTGGCATCGCTTACTCCAGGAATCTCGATGTTGATCCTGTCATCGCCTTCCTGATATACGTTAGCCTCTGTGCTGTACTGCTCCACACGCTTCTGAAGCTTGTAGATCGTATCCCGCATCTCTTCTTCTGACGGATTCTTGTCTTTTACCTGGTAGGTGATGCTGACACCGCCCGCCAGATCAAGGCCGAGCTTAATGTTTTCCGCAGAACCGGTCTTGCCTTTACCGAATCCTACTGCTGTCGTGAATGCGAGCAATGCTATGAGCGCTGCCGTCACGACAAGACTAAGTATGCCTTTACTCTTCTTCATGGTCTACTTCCTTTCTCTTATCCTTCCGAATCTTCCTCTGCCAGCGCCGCCTTCATCATAATCGCGCACTCTACACGTTTACGCTGCATCTCACATCCAATCTCATACGTATCGTGGATCGTACCGTGGAAATTATAGGCATTAGCCATACAGCCGCCGCTGCAGTAAAATTTTGCAAAACAGTTCTTACACTTTTCTTTAGAATATACGTTGCAGCTTCTGAACTCGTCTGCAATCTCCGGCCTGAAGATCCCTTCCTCCACGTTCCCCATCAGGAACGCTTCCTGACCCACGAACTGATGGCACGGATAGAAGTCCCCCCAAGGGGTGACAGCCAGATATTCCGTTCCGGAACCGCACCCTGACAAGCGTTTCGCCACGCACGGCCCACCGTCTAAGTCTATCATAAAATGAAAGAAATGAAAACCTTTTCCTTTCTTTTCACGGTCGATCATGATCTGTGCCAGCCTGTCGTATTCCCGCTTGATCGCCGGTATGTCTTCTTCCCTGATCGCGTACGGATCCGTCTCTTCCCCCACGACCGGCTCTATGGACATCTGTTGGAAGCCCAGATCCGCAAAATGCAGGATATCCTCCGCAAAATCCAGGTTGTTCCTTGTAAATGTACCTCTTATGTAATACTTTTCCTGGTTCCTGCTCCTGGCCAGTTTCTGGAGCTTCGGTACTATCAGGTCGTAACTGCCTTTCCCGTTTCTGAACGGGCGCATCGCGTCGTTGACTTCCTTGCGCCCGTCAAGGCTGAGAACGACGTTATCCATTTCTTTGTTCACAAATTCCTGTATTTCGTCATTTAAAAGTACACCGTTCGTCGTCACGGTAAAGCGGAAGCGCTTGTTATGTAACTTCTCCTGGCTCCGTCCATAAGCTACAAGGTCTTTTACGACCTGCCAGTTCATAAGCGGCTCGCCGCCAAAGAAATCCACTTCCAAGTTGCGTCTGCTGCCGGAATTGGCTATGAGGAAGTCCAGCGCCTTCCTGCCCACTTCATAGCTCATAAGCGCGCGCCTTCCGTGGTATTCCCCTTCTTCCGCGAAGCAATATCTGCAGGCGAGGTTGCAGTCGTGTGCAATATGCAGGCAGAGCGCCTTGACGACCGTCTTCCTCTTCTTCACTTCCTCAATCAGACATTCATGCGTATCCGGCGTAAACAGCCTTCCCGCCTCTGCCAGCTCTACGACGTCCGCAAGCGCCTCTTCTATGTCCTTCGCATCGTATGTCCCGCCGAGCTTCTCCTTCAGCCGCTCCAGCGTTTCCGGGGCCTTAAGGTGCTCTGCCGTCTGAGATTCCGGCGCTTCCTCAAGCTCCGCTATAACATCGTAGCACAGCCCGTCTACCACGTGGACTGCCCCGCTGTTCACATCAAGGACTATATTATATCCATTGTTTTTATACTGGTGAACCAAACTGTATATCCCCCTTTTTCAAACAAAAATAAAGTGGACAAGTCCACTTCAGCTACCTAGACCCCTCGCTCATGGAGGACTTGTACACTTCGTGCGCCAATGTGCGGCTGCACATCGTGTACATCCCCGGAGGGTTTTGCCACATAGGAAAAAGCTTTCCTACGTAACAAGAAACAGCGACCCTTAAGACCGCTGTCCCGAGTATTCCGTATGATGTTTCATTATTTCTTCTGTTCGCACGTCTGGTTTCCTACGGTGCAGGATGTCTTACATGCTGACTGGCAGGATGTCTGGCATTCTCCGCATCCGCCTTTTTTAACAGTATTATTCAAAGTCTGTGTATTCAATGTCTTCACATGTTTCATGTCAATATCCTCCTTACGTTTGCTTAACTTTTGTTATTATAACATAAGCAATATGTTTTTGGAAGTATTTTTCTGGCTGTTTTTCATGAAATCATTCCGCCCACCATGCCCCCGCCGGCGCAGAGAATAAACGTCGTAATGAGGTTCGCACCGTTTCCGTTCAGCGTATGGTACACTCCGAGCGTAATCAGAAGCAGAAGTGCAAAATATCCGATTCCCAGGCCAAGTCCCCACACAAACCTGCGCACCCTTGCAAGCTTCCCGATAATGATGCCTCCGATAAGCGTAGCCATGACATAGATAGCCACAATGCCGGCCGATACCGCTTTTTCGTTCAAATCCATCTTATAAAGCAGTACGGTCAGCACCAGAAGCATGATTCCGGTGACTATATAAGAAGCAAGCAGTGACTTTAACACCCACATGACTTTTGAATCTTTCTGAATCCGTCTCTCCATCTAATCCCTCCTCGTCTATCACAAGGTATGAATCAGAACACGGATTTATGCCATTATTGTTCCATCTGCCTGCCTAAAAAACCTGCCGCACATGCGGCCATCTTCTGTTCCAGTTCCGAAAACTTCTTTTTGCTCTCTTTCGTCAGGAAGATGACGCCGCCGATGACGTCTCCCTCACATACGATAGGGTGGATTACCTGATAATGATATTCATCATCCTGGTCATTTATCGTCTTCATGAACTTCTTATCTCCAACTGCCGCCAGAATCGGATTTCTCTCTTCCAGCACCTTTTCCAGCTGCTTGCTGATATATTTGTCCTGGAAATCTTTCTTCCCGGTTCCGGCCGATGCCACGATCTGATCCATATCGCTTACGCACACAAGGCAGCCCATCGTCTGGGCAAGGCTTTCCGCATATTGTCTTGCAAAAGCGGACAGCTCGCCGATCGGAGAATATTTCTTTAAAATGATCTCACCTTCCCGGTCCGTAAATATCTCCAGCGGATCCCCTTCTCGTATCCGCAAAGTCCTTCTTATTTCCTTGGGAATTACTACTCTTCCCAAATCATCGATTCTTCTCACTATTCCAGTTGCTTTCATGTCCTTATGTTCCCTCCATTTATCTTGATTGGCAGATAAATGTATTATCTGTTAAAAGCAGGAAAAACATACATGCAGCAAAAGAATAATATACTTGCCGTTTCGCAAGGTCCGGTCTTGAAAATACGATGTGTGTATACTATTATATCTAATAGAGGCAGAAAAAAACAAATATGGAGGAAATATCATGAGTAAAATCGAAGACGTAAGAAGTGACATGGTAAGTGCTATGAAAGCAGGCGACAAGGAGACGAAAGAGACATTATCCATGCTGCTGGCAGCCCTTAAGAATAAAGCGATAGACAAACGTTCCGACCTGACGGAAGAGGAAGAGACACAAGTCATCCTGAAGGAAATAAAGCAGACAAAGGAAACACTTGAGATGACCCCTGCGGACCGCACGGAAATCATAGACGAGTGTAACAAACGTCTGGCTGTCCTGGAAGGCTATGCTCCGAAGATGATGGACGAAGCCGCAATCAAGGACATCGTGGAAACTACGCTGAAAGAACTCGGCATCGAATCCCCGACTGCAAAGGATAAAGGAAAAATCATGAAGTCCCTTATGCCAAAAGTAAAAGGCAAAGCAGACGGCAAGCTCGTCAACGATATCGTAGGAAGCTTCTTCCAATAAATGAGAGTTTAGTGAAACAGACCGCGGACAGGGAGCCGGGTGGCATCTGCTCCGATGCGTCCGAGGCTTCGACTAGTCCACGGCCTCCTAACTTTGCGGCAGAGTCGCTGATAGCAGCTCCTCTCCCACAAACCAAGGATTCCGGGACGGATTCTCCGCCTCTCCCGCTTGCACCTGCGCATCTGCCCCATACCTCCCCAGCGGCGTCTTAGTTTACTAAACCCGCATTTACTCCGCCTGGTCGTCTGTCTTGGCCCCGTCGGAATATGGTTCTTCGCTGCTCTGCTTGATGGTTACGCTCAGGTCGTTGAAGTCCACTTTCTTCCAGACTCCTTTGTTCACCTTCACGCCTGCCTTTTTTATCCATTTGTCACACGTATCGTTGTAGAGTTTTGTCTTTCTCTCCTGGACGATGCTTTCCTTTTTGGAATCCGTCGCCTCTCTGTCCAGAAGGCTTGTCACTTTGGCCACATAGCAGCCGCTGTCTGTCTCTATGACGCCGGTCGCTTCTCCTTCTCCGAGCGCGTCCGCCGCCTTTACGAGGTCTCCATCCGGACTTGCGGACTCGCTGTCGAACGTGGCGGTCTGTGCTTCCAGTCCCTGCTCTGTGGCAAGTGCATTGAAATCTTCTGCCGTCTCAGCGCCTTGTGCAAAGCTCTCTGCCTTCTCCTTGGCCTCAGCCTTTTCCTCATCCGACAGGTCGGCAGATTTGCCGGAATCATCGGTTTTCGTATAAGGGAACAGCACGTACTGCATGCTCTTCTGGGCCGCCTCGTCATCCGATACTTCCGTATCCGCATCCGCTTCTATCGCTTCTGACATCTTTTTCTGTATTGCCATGAGCGTCAGTACACGTTTTACCGTCTTCTTGGAACCTGATATCTTCTCTTTGGATTCCAGCGTATTGTCTTCATCAAAGGTTTTGGCGGATTTCTCAATGACAGCTTTCTCTTCCTCAGTAAGAGATACGTCATAATCGCCCATGTGCTCTTCCAGCACGATCATCTTTTCCAGCTCTTCCAGCACAGAGTCTTTGACGAATTCTTCATATGTCTGTCCTTCTGCAGCGTCAGTATTCCACATATCCTCCCCAAGGTAACCGGAATAATACGTCTCATACTGGGCTTGTGTATATCTTGCAAAGAAATTTGCAACATCGGCTGTAATCTCTTTCTCTCCCACGGTCGCCACCACGTCATCCTCGTCGATGGAACCGCAGCCCGTGAGGACGCCCGCCGCGAGCAGACCCGTTATTGCAAATAGTAACACTCTCTTTTTCATGTTTTTATATACCCTCCTTAGTACTGCTAACTTCACCATTATAGCCCGTTTTTAAGTGTCAATCAATCCTTTTATTCCAATTAGCACATTTTTCACAACCTGCAGAATATCCTCATTCTTTTCCTTTTTATTCCGGTTCTTCTTTTCATAGACAAAATATGGCGGCGTATCGGTCTTAAATATGAGCGCCCCTTTGAATGCATCCAGAAGGTCTTGAATCTGTTCCGGACGGACCTTTGCCTTCTCATACATCACAAAGGTATATGTCTCGCCTTTCTGTTCCACAGCCGTCACGTACACGCTGTGGGCCAGCGCTTTCAGACGGGCGACGTTCAGCAGGGTCTCCACCTTCTTCGGTATATCTCCAAAACGGTCGATGAGCTCCTCTACCATATCCTCCATCTCATCCTCCGTCTCCACAGCGGCAATCCGCTTATATATATCCAGCTTCTGATATTCGTTCGGAATATAAGAGTCAGGGATAAATGCATCCACGTTCAGATCCATCGTCGTCGTATAAGTCTCTTCTTCCATCTCACCTTTGAGATGTTTCACCGCCTCATTGAGCATCTTGCAGTACAGGTCATACCCGACCGCCTCCATATGCCCATGCTGCTGTGCCCCGAGCAGGTTGCCGGCACCTCTGATTTCCAGATCGCGCATGGCGATCTTGAACCCGGAGCCAAGGTCGGTGAACTCGCGGATGGCGGCCAGACGCTTTTCCGCAACCTCTTTGAGCATCTTGTCTCTCCGGTACAGAAGGAACGCGTATGCCATCCTGTTGGAACGGCCCACACGGCCCCTCAGCTGATAGAGCTGCGACAGTCCAAGCCGGTCTGCATCGTGGATGATCATCGTATTGACATTCGATATATCAAGCCCTGTCTCGATAATGGTGGTGGATACGAGGACATCAATCTCACCGTTGATGAAGTCATACATGATCTTCTCCAGCTGGTGTTCTTTCATCTGCCCATGTGCAAAAGCGACGCTGACTTCCGGCACGAGCTTCTGTATGCCGGCCGTAACCTCCGCGATATCTTCCACACGGTTATAGACATAGTAGACCTGTCCCTGGCGGGCGCACTCCCTCTCTATCGCTTCGCGCACCATCTCATCGTTATACTCCATCACATACGTCTGTATCGGCATCCTGTCATTGGGCGCTTCTTCCAGTACGCTCATGTCACGTATGCCGATCAGGCTCATATGAAGCGTCCGCGGTATAGGGGTGGCGGTAAGCGTCAGCACATCCACGTTTTCTTTCAGCTTTTTGATCTTCTCCTTGTGCTGTACACCGAACCTCTGCTCCTCATCGATGATGAGGAGACCAAGGTTCTTAAATTCCATATCATTGCTCAGCACGCGATGCGTCCCTATCACGATATCGACGAGACCCCGCTTCGTATCTTCGGCTGTCTTCTTCTGCTGTGACGGCGTACGGAACCGGCACATGAGGTCAATCCGCACCGGAAAGTCACGCATCCGCTGAACAAATGTGTTGTAATGCTGCTGCGCAAGTATCGTCGTCGGCACGAGATATACGACCTGCTTATCCTCCTGCACGGCCTTGAACGCTGCCCTGATCGCTATCTCCGTCTTGCCGTAACCGACATCCCCGCAGATGAGGCGGTCCATGATTCTGCGGCTCTGCATATCCCTCTTTACCGCCTCGATGGCCAGAAGCTGGTCCTCCGTCTCCTCAAAGGGAAACATCTCTTCGAACTCCCGCTGCCAGACCGTGTCTTCTCCGTACACATAGCCTTCCTGCTCCTGCCGGGCCGCGTAGAGCGCGACAAGGTCTCTAGCGATTTCTTTTACCGCCCCCCGGACTTTTTTCTTCGTCTTCGTCCACTCCTGCGTCCCGAGCCGGTTCAGCTTCGGCTTCTTGGCATCCGAGCTTGCATACTTCTGTATCAGGTCCAGCTGAGTGGCCGGAATGTAGAGATTTCCCCCTTTTGCATAGGATATCTTCATGTAATCCTTTGCCACTTTGTCCACTTCTATCTTCTCTATCCCCTGGTAGATTCCAAGGCCATGGTTTTCGTGGACGACATAATCTCCCGGCTTCAGCTCAGAAAAGCTCTGTATCTTACGGCCTTCGTAAGATTTCCTCTTCTTTTTCTTCTTGACCTTGCCGAAGATATCCGTCTCTGCAATCACGGTAAATTTAAGCATGGGGTATTCGTACCCCTCTGCCACGTGTCCGTATGCGGTCATAATCTCGCCGGGATTTACCTCCCGGTCCATCTCATCGCTGTAATAGCTGCTCAGGTTATAATCGCGCAGATCTTCGGCCAGCCGCTTTGCCCTCGTTCTGGAACCGGAAAGTAGCACGACACGGTAGCCGTTTCTCTTCAGGCGTTTCAAGTCCTGCGTCAGCATGTCGAAGCTGCTGTTATAGGGATTAACGCTCTTTGTCATAAGACTGAGGGAAGCACGGACTTCAAATCCTCTGCAGCGCATCTCCAACGCAAAGAAGCCGATGCTGCTGTAGCCGTTCATCCGCTTGACTATCTCATCCGTATGAAAGAGCTGCGCTTCCGCATCGGTCATATCGTAGCCGCTTTCGAGACGGCGTTTCTGGGCTTCAATAAATTCATCCTCGACGCCTTTGCCTTTTTCCAGAAGCCGCACCGGCTCGTCGAGAAATAGAATCGTATGCTCCGGTTCAAAATAATCCAGAAAGGAAACCCTCTTCTCCCCCTCTTCCGGGAATTCGCTGGCCGGATATATGACGACTTCCTCGAGATTCTCTATAGACCGCTGCGTGCCGACATCGAAGGTACGAATCGAATCCACCTCATCTCCCCAGAGTTCTATTCTGATAGGAAGTTCCTCTGTCAGCGGATATACGTCCAGAATCCCTCCACGGACGGCGAACTGCCCCGGGCCTTCTATCTGTATCTCCCTGTCATAGCCCAGTCTGGCAAGCTCTCTTTGCATCTTGGCAAGGTCGACCGCGCTGTCGCTTTTCACCGTTATCGTACGTCTCTCGATCTCAGCCTTCGGAAGCAGAGCATCCATGAACCCGTCGAAGCTCGTGACAACGGTTATGTCCTGCCCCGCGATGACGGACTGGATGACTTCCATCCTCTGCTGCACCAGTTCCCTGCTCCTTAGATCTGCCTGATAGAACAAAAGGTCCTTTGCAGGGTACAGGTATGTATTCGGATCCAGGAAGCGATATTCTTCATAGATCTGTTTCGCTTTTGACTCACTGGAACAGGCGATGACTTTATAGTGACAGCCATCGCTCAGCGCATACATCATATGGGTTTTCTGTGAATTGACGCAGCCGGATATCTGTATCATCCCAGGCCTGCTCTTCTTCCTCTTCTGAAGCTCTTCAAATTCCGCCAATTCTTCTAACGGCCTTATTAAGGCTTGCATATTTAGCCCTCCTTAGGCTTTACTTTTCGGTTATACTCATTCATAGCGCCGTCTATATCGCCGGCCGCTATCATCTCCACGGCCTCAGCCGCATGTCCATAGCCTTCCTCCATCATCTCCCGCTCTTCTTTAGAAAAATGGCCAAGCACATAATCGGCCAGGTCATACCGTTTTGGTTTCTCGCCGACTCCTACTTTTATACGCGGAAATATGTCTGTCCCAAGGCACGAGATGATGCTCTTTATCCCGTTGTGCCCCCCTGCGCTGCCTTTCTTGCGTATGCGCAGCTGCCCGGCGCCGAGGCTTACATCGTCATAGATGACGAGAAGCTCCGTCTCCTGATCTACTTTATAATAGTCCACGAGCGCCCTGATGCTCTCTCCGCTTAAGTTCATATACGTCTGCGGCTTTGCGAGCAGCACTTTCTGTCCGGCAATGACGCCTTTTCCGACATACGCCCTGTTCTTCCGGTAATCTACGGAAATATTATATTTGTCTGCAATCGTATCTATGACATCAAATCCCACGTTATGCCTGGTACCTTCGTACTGTAATGTAGGATTGCCAAGTCCTGCGATAATAAACATTTTCTCTCACCTCATTTTCTCCCTATTACATTCTACAAGAGGGCAATCATTTTGTCACGCAAAAGCCACGAATAATTTTTGGATAAATCTCATACATTATAGAAAGTGAAAATACGATACACGACACAGGAGGGCTTTATGAGTTCTAAAACAAAAATAGTTGTATTGCATATGAAAGAGATTATATACACGGCGGTATTTGCCGTGTTGGCAATAGTATTGATCCTTTTACTGGTATTTATGTTCCTTCCCAAGAGCAAAGGCGCCGGTGCGGATGAAGAAAAATATGTCCCGGGAGTCTATACATCCACCGTGACGCTGAACAACACAGCGCTGGAAGTGGAAGTATCGGTAGATGAATCCCACATCAATTCCGTGCGGTTCTCTAACCTGGACGAAACAGTAACTACCATGTTCCCGCTTATCCAGCCTGCAATCGAAGACATTGCAGAACAGGTATATGACAAACAGTCGCTTGACGACATCAAGTATTCCGAAGACAATCCATATACCTCTCAACTTATCGTCAATGCCATCGACGAAGCATTGAAAAAAGCCGCAGTTACCAAATAGCTGCGGCTTTTCTAATGTACTGCGCTGCCCGGGCTACCCTTCCACGATCAGGAATCTGCCGTTAGGCAGAGGGAACACTTCGGAAGCCTCTTCCAGCTCTTCCTCCGACATTCCTTCTATGTCCAGGCCTTCTTCCTCAAAGAACTCCCTCACTTCACCGATTCCATCCACAACGACGGCCATGCAGTCTTCCAGGAATGCTTCTGCCTCTTCGAGTGTTATGGCGACCGGCTCGTCGAACAGCTGCGACTGTTTCTCCAAAAACGTTCTCAGACAATCTTCATCATACTCATACATCCTTGATATCCTCCCTTAAAGTGACGTTACGATCTTCTTATACATACTGCAGTAATTCTTCCGGCATATCTATGATATGCTCCGCCCCTGCATCTGCCAGGATTTCTCTTGAACGGAACCCCCATGCTGCTCCGATACATGTTATCCCCGCATTGCATGCAGTCTGCACATCCACTTCAGAATCGCCTATATACAGGCAGTCTTCTTTCTCCGTATGCAGCCTTTCGAGCACCTTGTACACTCCCTCCGGATCCGGCTTCCTCTTTAAGCCTTCCATCTGCCCCTGCACACAGTCGAAGATATCGTCCCCGAATATCTCCCGCACTACTTTCACGGTCTGTACATGCGGCTTATTGGAAAGGACCGCCAGCTTCAGGCCCACTGCCCTGAGTCTGGTTATCATCTGAGGTATTCCATCGTATGGTGTTACATGATATGTACAGTTTGCATCAAATATACGTCCGTATATCTCCATACCTTCATCAATTCTGCTGCCCGTCTTGTCCCCGGCAGCCTCAAGCGCACATTCCATCAGCCGTCTGGCCCCGTTACCGACAAATCGTCTGCACTCGTCTGTCGTTATCTCCTCAAGTCCCATCTCGAGCAAGGTCGCTTTTACCGAATATGCCAAGGATTCCAATGTATCCGTCAGTGTCCCGTCCAAATCAAATATGCAAGCTTCCATACATACATCCTCCTATGTACCTAATAATAGTATGAACGTGTATAAATTTCAAGCTGGAATTTGTTGATTTGACGGCCTGGCAGAGCAAAGCGCGGCAGATAAGGATCCTCTCCGACCCTGTCTGCCGCGCCGCTACACGTGCCTTACATTCATCCTGGAACTTCCGTCTAATCCTCCAGATACTGCTTCATGACACGCAGGGCATTCTTCTCCAGCCTGCTTACCTGTGCCTGGGAGATGTTGATTTCTTCCGCCACTTCCATCTGTGTCTTGCCCTCAAAGAAACGGAGCTTAATGATATATCGCTCACGCTCCCCGAGATGTTCCATTGCTGCCTCCAGCGACAAATCCTCCACCCATTTCTCTTCCTTGTTCTTCGTGTCGCTTATCTGGTCCATCACATACAGGGCGTCTCCGCCGTCATTGTACACCGGTTCCTGCAGGCTCATCGGCACCTGTATCGCATCGAGCGCAAATACGATATCTTCTTTGGAGATTCCTATCTCCTCAGCTATCTCCTGCACCGTAGGTTCTTTCAAGTGTCTTTTTACATAATTTTCTTTCGCGTATATCGCTTTGTAAGCAGTATCGCGAAGCGACCGGCTGACGCGTATGGAATTGTTGTCCCTCATATAGCGCCGGATCTCACCGATAATCATTGGCACCGCATAAGTCGAAAATTTGACATCA
The DNA here is from genome assembly GCF_004345005.1 of Extibacter muris. Classification (GTDB taxonomy): domain Bacteria; phylum Bacillota; class Clostridia; order Lachnospirales; family Lachnospiraceae; genus Extibacter; species Extibacter muris. The sequence goes on along the minus strand of NZ_SMMX01000001.1, from coordinate 272,629 downwards.
AGCTCAGTATTAAAGTTATTGATCGCTTTAATCAGGCCGATGCAGCCTATCTGAAAGAGGTCGTCAGGATTCTCATTGCTGCCGCCGAAACGCTTGATGACGCTCAGGACGAGCCTCAGATTTCCCTTGATATATTCTTCTTTCGCTTCCTGGTCGCCTGCTTTTATACGCGCAAACAAAGCTTCCTTCTCCTCTTCTTTCAGGATGGGAAGCTTCGCCGTATTTACACCACATATTTCAACTTTTCCCTGAGCCATAATAAGAATCCTCCTTACTGAACATTACATTTTGTCAAATAAATTAAGTACAATAAGATTTTTCTCATTATGGATTTGGATTATACGAACGTTTCAAAAATATAAAAATTATTGGGGCTTGACATCACTTTTCTAATCTCTGTCCCACCTCTCCGCCAGATTCTGTATCTGCGTCTCGAACTTGGCCAGTTCCTTATTTGCCAGGCCTTCATTCTTATATACGACCTCAAGCAGACGTTTTGCGGCCGCGACGAGCCTGTTGAACGCTGCTTCCGCCCTTGACCTGGCCGGCTTCTCCACCGCTTTTTTCGGTTCCCTCACCCCGATGGTAAGCACTTCTCCCGTTGCCAGGTCCACGCAGCCTCCCGAATACGGAGCCAGTGCAGGACATCCGAACGTATCGGTAATCGTCCGGGCAAATTCATCCGTAACCTGGTCCTCACCGTGTACGACAAATACATGGGACGGCACGGTCTCAAACCCTTTCAGCCAAGCCAGCAGGCCGTTCATATCCGCATGGCCGCTGATTCCTTTGAGCACCTCGATCCTTGCATTGACTTCCACCGGCTCGCCGAACAGCTTCACGCTCTCTGCGCCTTCTATGAGCTTCCTGCCGAGCGTTCCCACCGCCTGATAGCCGACGAAGCATATGGTACATTCCTTCCTCCAGAGGTTGTGCTTCAGATGATGCCGTATCCTGCCGGCCTCGCACATCCCGGAAGCGGATAAGATGACTTTCGGCCTGTCGTCAAAGTTAATCATCTTCGACTCGTCGCTCGTGATTGTCGTCTTAAGCCCCCTGAACAAGAGCGGGTTCACCCCCTTATTCACAAGTGCCATCGCCTCTTCATCGAAGCAGGACCATACGTTCTTGTTGAACACATTCGTAGCTTCGATAGCAAGAGGGCTGTCAACGTATACTTCAAAATCAGGAAATTCCGGCAGCAGCTTCTGCTCCTTAATCTCCCGGATAAAATAAAGCAGCTCCTGAGTCCGTCCTACGGCAAACGAGGGCACCACGAGATTGCCGCCTTTTTCAAAGGTTTCACGCAGGATCCTTGTAAATTCGCCCACATAATCCGGCGTCTCATCACCGTGCGTCCGGTTGCCGTATGTAGACTCTATCACGACATAATCCGCCTCTTTTACCTTTTGGGGATCCTTGATTATCGGCTGGTTCAGATTGCCGATATCGCCGGAGAACACCACCTTCTTATGCACGCCGTCTTCCGTAATCCACACTTCGACAGCCGCAGATCCGAGCAGATGCCCTACGTCCGTGAAGCGCACATCGATTCCCTCGCAGAGCGTAATCCTCTGGTTATAGTCACAGGGGGAAAGCAGCTTGACAGCCGCCTCCGCATGCTCCATCGTATAGAGCGGCTCATACGGTTCGGCTCCGCTGCGCTTCGCTTTCCTGTTGCGCCATTCCGCCTCAAACACCTGTATGTGCGCGGAATCACGCAGCATGATGTTGCACAGGTCGGCAGTTGCAAAGGTTGAAATTATGTCGCCCTTGAACCCCTGCTTGCAGAGCATCGGAATCTTTCCGGAATGGTCGATATGTGCATGGGTGAGCAGGACATAATCGATGTCTCCGGAAGTTACCGGTATATCCTGATTTTCATACAGGTATGGTCCCTGCTCCATGCCACAGTCGACGAGAATATTTTTTCCACAGGCTTCAATCAGGTGACAGCTTCCCGTAACTTCATGGTCGGCCCCAATAAAAGTAAGCTTCATATGCACAACCCCTTTTTTTCTTTTATTGTATCACCTTTTTATGGACGTGGCTATGAATACTTTACCATTTCCCTCCGGAGCCTCTGCATGATTTTTTTCTCCAGCCTGGATATGTAGGACTGTGATATGCCGAGCATATCCGCCACCTCTTTCTGCGTCTTCTCTTCCCCGTCAGGAGTCCCAAGGCCGAAGCGCATCTGTATTATCGTCCGCTCCCTTCCGGAGAGCCTGCTGATCGCTTTCAGCAGAAGCTTCTGTTCCACCTCGTTTTCCAGGTCCTTATATATCGTATCTTCTTCTGTTCCCAGGATGTCTGAGAGAAGAAGTTCATTTCCATCCCAATCTACATTCAACGGTTCATCTATGGACACTTCCATCTTCGTCTTGTTATTCCTTCTCAGATACATCAGTATCTCATTCTCAATGCAACGTGACGCGTAAGTCGCAAGCTTTATATTCTTATCAGGGTTAAATGTATTGATTGCTTTTATCAGTCCTATCGTGCCGATCGAAATCAGATCTTCCACACCGACTCCTGTGTTATCGAACTTCTTGGCTATGTACACTACCAGGCGGAGGTTGTGTTCAATGAGCACTTTTTTGGCCTGTTCGTCATATTCGGAACCGAGGTCACCTATCACGGCACTCTCTTCCTCCGCCTCAAGTGGCGCGGGAAGTATCTCAGAGCCCCCAATATAGTGTATATCCTTTTTATCCGGAAAAAGCAGTGTCCGAAAGTCTGGAATTACTTTTAGTTTGAATTGATGCGGTACTGCTACTTTGATAACCATAATCTGTTCCTCCTATAATATATCAGGATTTAATATCATCCTGTATGCTCCATCTGATGCCACATGGCCGTCGCAGATACCGATGAGCGGACGCTCGATCCACTTCTCGTTCTTCTGGCACACGCACATCTTATCCAGCGTAATGACCGGCATGACCCCTGACTCTTTCCCGACGGAATGGTACGGTATGTACCGGATGCCGTCCGGCAGGGCAGCTTCTGTCAGTGCCTTCACGACGCTTTCATCCACGATACTGACCGGTTTGCCTGTCACGGCGTCTTTCAGGCTGTTGCCGGTGTCTATCACCGCTTCCACCCTGCACATCTTTTCATCCTTGTACAGGACCGCTTCACATCTGTATTCTTTCAGTCTTGAAAGGTAAGACAGAAAGTTCCAGATACCAAGCACTGCATAATAGCTCACAACCGCAAGGGCAAAGAACAGGCTTCCAATCTTCATATACTGCCGGAGATATTCAAATACGCCTCCGACGAGGATTCCGCTGATATAGAGCACGACATAAGCTTTCACGAATGTCCTGTCCCAGCTGATTTTCAATCCTGCCTTAAGCATTACAATATTGACAAGACCGTGGAACAGTATGAATTTTATAAACGCATATGGTATGGGAACTATCACGACAGCACAGGTGAGCAATGCTCCGGCAGCCGCACCCAGGCAGATTCTTCCATGCGTGGCAGAACATTTCAGGATTCTGCGGGTAATCTGCAGGAGTATGAAGTCCATCATGAAGTTCACCAGAAAAAATACGTCTATGTATAACTCATAATACACATTCCACCTCTTTCTCTTTTGATACTAAATCGATTTGGTACTCAAGCAAGATTTATTATACGAGGAAGGTCCAAAAGATTTTGTCAGATGATGGAATCCATTCTTATTTTCTTTCGACAGCTGTTCCAAACCACAACATATAGATTTTTGGGGACTGTTTTTTTCGGATTTGTGTTTTGACAAAGCACAATACTTTGTGTCTGTTTTTTGCGTAAAAGCGAGAATTTTATGGGAGAAATATGGGGATTAAGAGCGAATAGGGATAAGAATTGTGATATATTGTCGAATAAAAGAAAGAACAATGTTGCTTTTATAACGAAAAAGGAGAACTTCGTATGTGAAGTCCTCCTTGTATTCCTACTATTGATCTGCTCTCTATCGTTTAAAGAAATCAGGTATCTTGATGGATTGCTCTTTTACCTTGCTCGTCGGCGTTCTAGGCGTATCCAGAGAAGGTGTCGTCCCTCCTGCGGGCTTTCTGGGCGCGGCCGTCGTGCCGCCGCCTCTGGTCGGAGCCATGCCAAGATCCAGCTTCTGGGATGACGGCTTCGCCGCTGTGGCAGCCGCAGGCCTCTCATATGCCTGTGCCCCCTGCTGCGGTACTGCTCCCCTCTGGGTCTCCAGTCTTGCCTTCAGCTTTGAAGCGCTGCCGCCTACGTTATGTAGACCTGTAGCTATGACTGTAATGGTAGCTTCGTCTGCCCTGGAATCGTCATACATGGCACCGAAGATAATATTTGCATCTTCCCCTGCCAGATCCTGCACATACTCTGCCGCGTCAGAAGCATCCATAAGCGTAATATCACCGGACACGTTGATGATGACATGAGACGCGCCTGCAATCGTCGTCTCAAGCAGCGGACTGGCAACAGCCTGCTTAACTGCCTCGAGCGCTTTGTCGTCGCCGCGGCCCTGTCCGATACCGATATGGGCGATACCCTTGTCCGTCATGACTGTCTGTACATCGGCAAAGTCAAGGTTGATAAGTGAAGGTACGTTGATAAGGTCGGTAATACCCTGAATACCCTGCTGTAATACTTCATCTGCTTTTTTGAGCGCCTCAGGCATGGTCGTGCGTCTGTCCACAACCTCCAGCAGCTTGTCATTCGGGATAACGATCAGCGTATCTACGCTTTCCTTTAACTTCTCGATTCCGGAAAGTGCATTGTTCATCCGTGTCTTTGACTCGAAACGGAACGGCTTAGTGACAACACCGACAGTCAGAGCTCCCTGCTCCTTCGCTATACGCGCGACGACCGGCGTGGCACCCGTACCGGTACCGCCTCCCATGCCACACGTTACAAAAACCATGTCAGCGCCCTTAAGCGCTGCCGATATCTCTTCCGAACTTTCCTCTGCCGCCTTCTCACCTACTTCCGGCTTGGCTCCCGCACCGAGCCCTTTCGTGATCTTGTCCCCTATCTGCATAAGCGTAGGTGCCTTACATAACTGGAGCGCCTGTTTATCTGTATTAATAGCAATAAATTCAACACCGGCAATCTGTTCGTCAATCATTCGGTTTACCGCGTTATTACCGCCTCCGCCGACTCCAACAACAATAATCTTTGCCGCTGCTTCTGATTCATTCGTCTTAATTTCTAGCAAGGGTTTTTCCTCCTTTATCCTATCCTTATTATATATTATACATCCCACAGCGCAAAACGCAAAAACGCATTTTGCTATATATAGTATATAATATAAGCTTTTGTATAAAATATCAATAGAATTTTATCTTAATTTATTGATTTTTACGCATTTTTCTTAATTTTCTTCCTGTATTTCTTCCGCATTGAATGTGATAGTAGTATTTCCCTCTGAATAATTTTCCAGGTGGAGTGTTCCTTCTTTCCCCTCCAGCTTCTCCATAATCGGCGGAATCTGTGCTATCTGTTCCGAAGAGACACTGTTTCCGAGCGAAATCCGTATCTTTCCTTTGTAGAGATATATCTTATCGTCCTGGCATACGATCTTGTCCGGGGACAGCTTGTATTTTTTCACCTGCTGGGACGTTACGAGCATCTCTTCAAAGATACTTTTATCCTTGCTCTCAATCATGCCGTACAGGCTGATATCACCGGTATCTATCCCTTCGATGCAGGGAAGGCCCTCGATAAAATCCGGGCCTTTATATACGATCATTCCTTCTTTGTCAAAATATGCGTATTCATTTCCCCCGTGTATATAACCTACGATAGGCTTTTCCTTCACTGTCACCTTCACGATCCACGGCGCTTTCATGCCGACTTTCATATCATCCAGGCACGGAAGCTGTTCTCCGCGGCCAAGCGCGTATTTGCCGAGTATGTACAATGTATTGATTGAAAACCTGTCATTCTGGACCGTATCGATGATTTCCCTATCTTTACAGTATTCGTTCCCCTCGACTTCTATCTTTTGTACATAGAAAAGGATCAGGACTGCGAGCACGATTATGGCGATGCCCATGGCCAGGACCATAAGCGCATAGACTTTATGGCTTTTTTTCTTCTTTTTCCTCGGCCTCGCCGCCTCTTCCTCCTGATACTCATTTTTTCCCATCGTATACTCCTCCTAAGCTTTCTCCTTACCCTCTCTCATTCTATCAGAGATGACACGCTGAGCACAAGCCCCATTTCCAATAGCAGAAATACGACCGAGGTGCCCCCATAGCTGATGAACGGAAGGGTGATTCCCGTGTTCGGAATCGTGTTCGTCACGACCGCAATATTCAGGATGACCTGTATCATCATATGTCCCATGGCTCCGGCCGCTATCAGCGCCCCGAACAGATCCTTCGCATGTGTGGCAATGACGAAAAAGCGCCATATAAGTATGAGGAACAAGATCAGGATGAATCCTGCGCCAAACAGCCCCAGCTCTTCACAGACGATAGAGAATATCATATCATTCTGGGCCTCCGGAACAAATCCCAGCTTCTGCACGCTCTCGCCGAGCCCTCTGCCGAACAGCCCGCCCGAGCCGATTGCATACAGGCCCTGCAGCGTCTGGTATCCTTTTTCAAACGCCTCTGGATTGCGCCAGATCGCGAGCCTCTCCAGACGGTAGCTCTCAAGTGCCAGGAAGATGGTCATAAAGCCGGCTCCGAGCGCTCCCATCAATATAAACTGGCTGTATTTCGGACTTGCCACAAATACGAGAATAACGCCTATCCCGAGAATGATAATAGCCGTACTTAAGTTGCTGGCGCCTACGAGGCCGACGATCGGGAGTATGAGGACCATCACCTTTACCATCGTCCTCATCTTTCCCATGCTCTTGACATTCTTCGTTATGATATGTGCGAGGAACAGTATGACGGCCACCTTGGCAAATTCTGACGGCTGAAAAGAAAAAGGCCCCAAAGATAACCATCTTTTGGACCCGTTATACTCATCACCGACAAATATTACCGCAACAGACAGCAGAAGCGCCGTGATATATCCGAGCACGGCCACATGTTTCCACACATGATAATCCATATTGGCAACAAAAAACATTCCGGCAATCCCAAGCACTGTCGCAAACGCCTGTTTCTTCAGATAATAAAACGAATCATGAAATTTCACTTCTCCGTTATATGCGCTGGTGCTGTATAATATCACCAGGCCGATAAGAACGAGCAGCAGCAGGGCTGCCAGCATCGTATAATCATACTTTTTCTTTTTGGACCGTGTCAAGCGATATGCACTCCTTATAAGGAATTTACAATTTCTTTAAACTTATCTCCACGTGTCTCATAATTGGGGAACATATCCCAGCTGGCGCAGGCCGGTGACAGAAGCACCGCTTCTCCGGGCCCCGCGAGCTCTGCTGACATAAGCACCGCCTCTTCAAATGTATCTGCGAACGTATAATCATGAAAGCCGCAGCTTTCTGCGTCTTCTGCTATCTTTTCTTTCGTGGCGCCCAGAAGGATCAGCTTCCTGACCTTCCCTCCAAAGCTCTCTATCCATTCCGTGTAAGAAGAATCTTTGTCATATCCGCCGCCGATAAGTATGGTAGGACGGTTCATGGCTTGTATTCCCTTGATTGCCGCGTCCGGATTCGTCCCTTTGGAATCGTTGTAGTAAGCGACTCCGTCCTTCTCCGTCACGAACTCTATCCTGTGCTCCACTCCTTTGAACGCCTTGACGCTCTCCCGGATTCTGTCCATCGGGACGCCGTATACGGCAGCCATAGCGGCAGCAGCCATAACATTTTCATAGTTGTGGGTACCGAGAAGCTGCAGCTCCTCCACATGGCAGATGCGGATCTCCTCCGGATTCTTATAGACTATCATTCCGTCATCAAGATAGATGCCTCTTTCTAGTTTACGCCGGCTGCTGAAATATAGAACCTGTGCCCTGACATTCTTTCCGAATTCCCGTGTCACTGCATCTTCATAGTTGAGGATGCACCAGTCATCCTCCGTCTGGTTCCTGGCTATATTTTTCTTCGCTTCAATGTATGCTTCCATCGTATGATGGCGGTTCAGGTGATCCGGCGATATATTGAGCAGAGCGCTGACAGCAGGCCGGAAGCTGACGGTGCTCTCCAACTGGAAGCTGCTCATCTCTGCCACGGCCACGGCATTGTCCGACATCTCTCCCGCCGCGACGGTATATGGATTGCCGATATTGCCTACGACATACACTTCTTCTTTATCATTCTTCATAATCTCGCCGAGCAGCGACGTCGTCGTCGTCTTACCGTTCGTTCCCGTGATGGCAAGCACGTCGCCTCTTCCGAATGCATAGGCAAGCTCCACTTCTCCGATTATCCCTATCCCTTTCGCACGCATCTGTTCCACTACAGGAAGATCCGTCGGCACGCCCGGACTCAGTATGACAAGGTCAAGCGTATCCAGCAATTTTTCCGGAAAGCTTCCCAGTATGATCTGCACATCGCCGCTGCAGCAGATGCGGCCCGCAATCTCTTCCCGGTCAAGCTTTTCATTCCCGTCATACAGGATGACTTCTGCACCGTGTTCTGACAGTAGCCCCACAGCGCCTGTTCCGCTGAGTCCGGAACCGAATACGAGCACCTTCTTATTCGTAACTTCCATAATTTCCTCCTACATAGCCATCAGCGCAACAAGACAGAGCAGCGCTGTAATGATAGAAAATACTGCAACGACCTTCGTCTCCGACCATCCGCACAGTTCAAAATGGTGATGTATCGGGGCCATCTTGAAGATACGCCTTCCCCCCGTCTTTTTGAAATAAGTCACCTGTATCATGACGGATAATATCTCTACCATGTATATAAATGCAACGATGATGAGAAAGATCGGCATCTGCAGCATATACGCCGTTGACGCCACAAACCCGCCAAGCGCAAGCGACCCCGTATCACCCATGAACACGCTGGCCGGATAGACATTAAAGAGCAGGAAGCCGAGAAGCGCGCCTACGACAGCACACGTTATCGGCTCTATGCCGCTCTTCGTGCCGATTGCGACCACAGTAAAGAACGTGGCTATCAGGACGGTTACGCTGGATGCCAGGCCGTCCAGCCCATCTGTAAAGTTGGCACCGTTGACCGTTCCGAGCACGGCCACGAACATGAGTGGTATCGCAAGCCAGCCGATGTCAAGGTAATGTCCGCCTGAAAATGGTATGAGCATCGTGAGCGGTATATTTGTAAAACGCACGAGGTAAAACGCCAGGACAGCCGTCACCAGTATCTGCAGCGCAAATTTCTGCTTTGGGTACAGGCCGTCGGAACGCTTCATCACGACCTTCAGATAATCATCCAGGAAACCGATGAGTCCAAATCCCAGGGTTACGAACAATATGGGTATGATCTTCGGGTAGTTCTTCAGATAGAACACCGAAGTAACTACGACACTCACCAGTATGATGACTCCGCCCATCGTCGGCGTGCCTGCTTTCTTCAGATGAGACTTCACCCCGTCTTCCCGTTCCGTCTGCCCCATCTTAAGCCTTCTTAAAATCGGAATAATCACCGGCCCCATCACTACGCTAAGCGCGAACGCAATCAATACCGGGAGAAAAACTCTATAATCCATAATCCACCTCTTCGCTTCTTTTGTTAATCACTAACCTTACATAGTATACTTCATTTTTTACTCTTTTTCAATGCCAAGATAGGGCAATATATTTTCAAAAATGGCCCGGATGACAGGAGCCGCTATCGTACCGCCATAATATACGCCCTGAGGATTGTATATGACACACATCCCGAGAACCTGCGGGTCATCTGCCGGCGCAAAACCGATAAAGGATGAAATATATTTGTTGGCGCTTCTCGGCAGCGTCTGGGAGGTGGCCGTCTTACCACCGATGTGATACCCCTCAACGTAGGCATTCTTACCAGAACCTTCGGAGACAACGCTCTCCAGCAGCATCTGCATCGTCTCGGAAGTCTCTTTTGATACGATATTCTTTTCTTTCTTATACTTGAACGTCTCTACTTCCTCGCCCTTCGAGTCCATTACTTTGACTCCGAAGTGCGGCGTAACTCTCGTCCCCCCGTTGACAAGGGAGCTGACGGTCGTAGCCATCTGCATCGGCGTTATCTGGAACGACTGTCCGAACGCCATCGTAGCCAGCTCCACCATGCCTACGTTGCTTTTCTTGTGCATGATGGTCCCGGCTTCCCCCGGCAGGTCTACCCCGGTCATGCCCATGAGCCCGAACTGGTTGAAATATTCATAGAACTTATCAACGCCAAGCCTCAGCCCGATGTCGATAAATACAGGGTTGCAGGAATTCTGTATGCCCTGCACGAAAGTCTCCGACCCGTGCCCCCCGACTTTATGGCACCGTATCTTCCTGTCTTCCACTACCCGGTAGCCGGGACAGCTGAAATTGTCGTCCAGGGATACGACGCCTTCCTCCAGGCAGGCAGAAGCTGTTATGATCTTGAATGTGGAACCTGGTTCGTATGTGTCATTGATACAGCCGTTACGCCACATCTGGTTCAGCGCGTCCTGCTTTTCTTCCGGCGACATCGCGCCTGTATCTTCCTCCGTATTGAGCGTAAACGGATCATTCAGGTTGAATTCCGGCACGTTCACCATGGCGATGATCTCACCGTTCTGCGGGTTCATCAGGAGAATCGACACTTTGTCTGCCTGTTTTTCTTCCATGACCTTCTCCGCCATCTGCTGTGCATACATCTGTATATTATAGTCCAGGCTCACCTGGAGCGTGTTTCCGGCAACCGGTTCCATCCGGTCCTCCGCCACGCCTTCCAGTTCGACGCCTCTGGCATCTGTCGTCGTGAGTATCTTACCGTTGATGCCTTTCAGATATTCTTCATATTTCACTTCCAATCCGATGATTCCCTGGTTATCCCCTCCTGTGAACCCGAGCACTTTGGATGCCAGTTCATCATATGGATAATAGCGCTTAAAATCTTCATCTACTTTGACGCCTTCCAGTTCCAGCTCCCGTATCCGATCTCCCGTAGCCTTATCTACGTTTGTCTTGATACGTTCCATGGAAGAGACCTTTTCTACCTTCTTGCGCACCGTATCCTCGTCCATTTCAAGCTCAGCGCAAAGTGCCTTTATCACGCCTTCCGGGTCCTTCATCTGGCTGTGTATGACCGATATGGTACACACGGTCTTGTTCGTCGCAAGCACCGTTCCGCCTGCATCGACAATCTCTCCTCTGGCCGCTTTGATATCCCTCTCGCGCTCGTGGAGCGATTCGGCTTTCTTCTGGTAATATTCGGCATCAAATACCATGAGATACACCAGCCTTCCCACGAGCCCCAGTATGATGGCTGCGGCACAGATAAATACTACAAAGATCTTCTTTTTATTATAGGTCTTATTCTTCACAAAAAAACCTCACAGAAGCCGTTTTTATAACTTATTAACACTTCTGTGAGGTTATTCTACCTAATTTCTTCTATTCTGCTTCCGGTGCGGCCTTTGTGACGCCGAGATAAGGGAATATCTCTGCCATTATCTTGGATGCCATCTCGGTCGCGTAAGAGCTGCTTGCCTGTGCTGCCACATTTGGTTCGTCAATCACGACATATACGACCACTTCCGGATTGTCCTGCGGCGCATATCCGATAAAGGATACGAGATATTTGCCGTTTCCACGGGGCTGCTTTTCCGCGGTTCCGGTCTTGCCGCCTATGTCATAGCCTTCTACCGCTGCCGAACTGCCGGTCCCTTCCTGCACGACGCCGAGCATATAGTCTTTGATGATCTCGCTCGTCTCTTTTGAAACAGTCCGCTTTACGAGCACCGGATCCTTGTGCTCCGTGACATTCCCGTTTTCATCCTGAATCTGCTTCACCACATGGGGCTTATAATAATCCCCCCCGTTGATGAGCGAACCGAATGCGGATGCCATCTGTGTCATGGTTACGTTGAAGTTCTGGCCGAATGCATTAGTAGCAAGGCTGGCCGGGTCCATATTATCCGGCTCATACAGCAGTCCTGCCTCTTCCCCCGGCAAGTCTACGCCTGTGGACGAGCCGAATCCGAACAGCTCCTGATATTTGCAGAACTCGTCATTACCGAGCGCGGCGCCTATCTGCATCAATGCCACGTTACATGAATTTTCAAGCGACTGCTTCAGCGACTGCGTCCCGTGCCCGTCACGGTTGCTGCAGTGTATGTCGTGGTCTCCCACATGAAGCATCCCGCCGCACGTATAGCTTTCGTTACCGGTCAGTACGCCGGTCTCCAGGCCGGCAGATATGGTGAACGGCTTATAGGTGGAACCCGGTTCATACGTGTCGCTTACGCAGAAGTTGTTCCACAGTGCATTCAGCTTCTCAAGCTTCTCTTCATCATCCATTCCCTCTATGGCTTCCTCGGAATAGTATCTTGTCAGGTCTCTTGGGTTGTTGAGGTCAAAGTTCGGATAAGATGCTTCTGCGATTATCTCTCCGTTCTGCGGGTTCATGACGATAACTGCCGTGTTCTTGCTGCCCTCTCCCTCAGAAGCTTCGTTCTTATGCTTTTCGTTGAATTCCAGTATATGCTTTTCAACGATGCTCTGCACCTGGAGGTCTATGGTAGATATGATGGTGCTCCCGTTCACCGCCTCTTTTACCGTGCGCTCCACGCTGGATTCCTTGTCAAAATATCCATATTCCCTGCCGTCGGTCCCATTCAGGACCGAATTGTATGACGCCTCTATCCCATTGCTTCCCACATTGCCGTCCACGGTAAATCCGACGACATCGCTGGCAAGCGTATTGTATGGATACTTTCTGACATAGTCCTCTTCCAGCCATATGCCTTTTACATCCGGATATTTCTTGTCATCTGCGTCTATCTTTTCAAATTCCTTGGCCTTTTCGTAATCAATTCCTTTTTTCAGCATGTTATATCTGCTCCCCGGGTTGTCTTTTATCAGTTTCCTGACATCCTCTTCCTTTATATCGAAGCAGTCTTTCAGCACTTCTATCGTCGGTTCGATATAGTCCTTGTCGCTTGTCATCACCTTGGCATCCAGGATGACATTGTATACTCGTTCGCTCGTGGCTATCTTCGTCCCGTTCCGGTCCACGATATCGCCCCGCTTGAACGGTATCGTACGGCTGTCGTACTGCTGCTGATCCAGTACCACCTTCGTATACCTGTCCCCGCTGGCCGCATTGATATATGTAATTCTCCCTACTAATACACCAAAAGCTAGTACAATTGCTACGAAGAGCATTACTAGCTTTTTCTGCATCAGTTTGGAAAACTTCCTTTTAAATACATTTCTTGTCTGTTTTCCCATAATTCCACCTGTTATTATTTTTTGTCTGATTGGGCGAGTATACCGTCTTCCGGTATATCCTCATATTGTTTCACGTAATCTGACGCGGGATTGTCATACTCTACGATCTGGTCTGAATTGGCATATACCATTCCCAGTTCATTTTGCGCCTTGTCCCGAATCTCGTCCAGATTGACAGAATCCATTACAGCATTATACCTTGTATTATTTTCTTCCTTCATATCCGCCAGCTCTTCCTGCATCGCAGAGATTGCTTTTGAGCGGTTTGTAAGCCTGGACTGCAGCTGGACATAATTTACACATACTACGAGTGCAAGTATGGCCGCCGCTGCCAGAAAAATAACATATCCGGGGCTCATGTGCAGCGCTTTCCTGCGGTTCTTGCGCACCTGCCTGCTTGTCTTCCTCGGCCTTTCGAGTTCTTTTGTACGCCGTTCCGGCTCATATGCCGGTTTTGTCACTACATTGCCGTAGACATACATCTGACTGCGTATTCTGTTTGATATTCCATAGGTTGTCCTGCTTCTGGATGATGTATATCCTGCTGCCATGTTTTTCCCCTTTCTAAATTATCGTCGTTCAAATATGCGGAGCTTGGCACTCTTCGCACGGCTGTTATATTCCAACTCCTCCTCATCCGGAAGAATCGGTTTTCTAGTTAAAATACTCCCCTTTGATTCTTTTCCGCATACACATACGGGAAAATCGCTTGGACAGGTGCATGGGTTTTCATTTTTCTTAAATGCACTTTTTACTATCCTGTCCTCCAGCGAATGGAAGGTTATGATGCACAGCCTCCCACCTGGTTTTAACAAGTCGATCATATCATCCAGAGAATCCCGCAGAACTTCCAGCTCCCTGTTCAGTTCAATACGGATAGCCTGGAACGTCCTCTTGGAAGGATGCCCAGACTTTTTCTGGTATTTCATCGGTATGGCTTGTCTTATAATGCCGGTCAGCTGGCCGGTTGTTTCGATGGGCCTCTCCGCGCGTGCGGCTACAATATGTTTGGCGATGTTCTTTGCAAACTTATCTTCCCCGTAGTCCCGTATCACACGGTAGAGGTCCATCTCACCGTAGTCATTGACGATGTCCCTGGCTGTCATCTTCTGACGCGTATCCATCCTCATGTCCAGCGGCACATCTTCGCGATAGGAGAATCCCCGCTCTGCCGTATCCAGCTGATAAGATGATACGCCCAGATCGAGTACGATCCCGTCGACTTTGTCAATTCCTAACTGATGGAGCTGCGACTTCATATCACAATAGTTGCTCCTGACTATCGTGACCTTCTCCCCGAAGTCTTTTAAGCGGGCGCCTGCGGCAGTGATAGCCGCCGCGTCCTGGTCTATTCCTACAATACTCCCCTTGTCTCCTAAGCGTCTGCATATCTCGTATGCATGTCCACCTCCACCAAGCGTTCCGTCCACATATGTGCCGTCCGGCCTGATGTTCAGCCCATTAATAGTTTCTTCAAGTAATACTGACTTGTGCTCGAATCCCATATCTTCTCCCTCTAGATACTGAATCCGCTCTCTTCCATATCAGATGCTATATCCTCGATGTTGAGCTCCACTTCAGCATTCTTTTCATCCCATCTTGCCTTGTCCCATATCTCGGCACGCTTCCCCATGCCGATAAACACGACCTCCTTTTCAAGATGCGCGTAGGTCCTCAGTACAGAAGGGATTAAAGTTCTTCCTTGCTTGTCAAGGTCGCCGTCCGTTGCACTTCCCTGAAAGAAGTAGGCAAAAGCTCTGGCTTTTTTGTCCGTGGTCGTAGGCAAAGCGTTAAGTTTATCTTCGAAGGCGTTCCATTCATCTTCAGGATATACATATAAGCAGTTTTCCATGCCTTTTGTTATGACGAAATTCTCCCCTAGATCGTCACGAAACTTGGCCGGAATGATTAATCTGCCCTTAGGGTCGATATTATGACTGTATTCTCCTTTCAACATAAGAACTCACCCTCTTTCAAGTGGTCTGCCACTTTTGCACCACTTTATACCACTTTTCACCACTTTCTACCACTTGAATACATTGTAAACCACTTTTTGGGCGATTTCAACCCTTTTTTTAGAAAAATTTGAAAGGGGTCAGACCCCCTGCGTCCGCAGGGGTCTGACCCCTTTCAAAATTCAGGCTATTGTCAGACTTCTTTTTCTTTTGTTTTCCAACATAAAAATAAGGCGCTGCAGGACAGATGGACCAGCCATCTGTTCTGCAGCGCCTTTGTAATCTTGAATCTTACCGGCTATTCTTCTGTATTTCCTGCCGCCTCGGACAGGTTGGTGGAAAAATCTGTCAGCGCACTGTAATCGATTTCCACTGACTCTTTCGGTTTATTGGACTTATATGTTCCGTAGGCAGAATATCCAACCCAGCCCACAAGAAGAAGTGCGGCCAGCCCTACGACACATTTGCGGGCTATGTTAGCGGCTTTCTCCTTTTTTATATTCTTTTTGCGGTTAGCTTTCTCTTGCTTATATCTGTCTACTTTTTCCTGGCTCATACTTTTTCGCTCCTTCTATAGCTCAATAACTAACAGCTATTCTACCATAGTTTCCGGCATTATACAACTACAATTACGCCTCCGTCTGAAGCATACATGCTGCTGATCCCAGCCGTATCTACAATGATGACTTCCCGGAAATCTGCCTTTTCAAGCAGCATGTCTTTTACCTGGCGGGCACGCTCCGGACAGTTGCAGTGTGATATGGCAAGTATCTTCTTACCCGGCTCTTTCAGCCTCTTTGCAATCTCTTCTACCATTTTCACGAGCGCCTTCTTGATCCCTCTTGCCTGTCCAAGCTGGCAGATGGTCCCTTCTGCCGTGGCGCCCATCACCGGCTTTATGTTGAGAGCGGTGGCGACGATAGCCTTCAGGCCGGTGAGCCGTCCGTTTTTCCGCAATGTCTCAAGTGTCTCGAGCACAAAATACGTATCTTGTTCCGCTATATATTCCTCCACCGTATCCACTACGTCCTGGAATGCCATGCCTGCCTCCTCGCACTCTGCAATCTTCAGTGCTATCAATGTCTCGCCGATAGAGGCTGAGCGGGAGTTGAACACGTAGATATCTTTCTCCCCATATTCTTCGCTGTACAGGTTCTTGCCGAGCAGGGCGCTATTATATGAGCCGCTCAGCTCTGAAGAGAGCGTCACCGCATACACATGCTTTGCATCGCAGTGGAATCCCTCCATATATCTTTCCGGTGACGGACAGGAAGACTTTGGACATTCCGGTGAAGCTGCCACCAGCTTCAAAAATCTTTCCTGGTCAAAGGTCTCGTCATCAACAATCTGCTGCCCCGCCACTTCTATTTTAAGAGACGCCGTCTCAAAGCACCCGGACTCCTTCATCTCATCTGTAAGTTCTCCACAGCTGTCTACAATCACTTTATAACTCATATCTTTCCTCCCGGCTTGCCATATCTGTGTTCGGCTGGCATGTCATCTGTTGCTATAATATGTAGTTTTGAATACTACATTAGTAATCATAGCACATTTATATTGGAAATAAAAGTATTTTTATTAAAGTTTTCCCAGACAGCCTAATCTTCAAACTTAATCTTTCTTGACACTCCGAGCGCAATTCCCATCTCGATCGTCAGAAACAGGATGGATGTTCCCCCATAGCTGATGAACGGCAGCGTAATTCCGGTTGTAGGAATCAGGTTTATCACAACAGCCACATTCAGGATGACTTGGATGGCAATATGTGCGAATATGCCAGTCACTATGAGAGAACCATATATATCTGGTGCATTCTGGGCGATGAAGAGCAGGCGGTACAGCAGCATCCCGAACAGGACGAGTACCATGATTGCCCCGAATATCCCGAGTTCTTCACATATAATAGAAAGAATCATATCATTCTGGACTTCCGGGATGATCATCTTCTGTGCGCTGTTTCCGAGACCTTTCCCGAAAAACCCTCCCGATCCGATAGCATACAGCGCCTGCATGATCTGATATCCTCCTTCTGCGGCATGATCCTCCGGCGCAAGCCATACGAGTATCCTTCTCAAACGAAAGTTTTCACTCGTCACAAGCACCCTGCCCAGAATCTGTACCGCCACAAGTACCACACCCATACCTGCCGTAAATAGCACGATAAACGGCGCCGTCTTCGGATGTACGACAAATACCATGATGCAGGTAATCCCCATTACAATGATAGCCGTACTCAGGTTGTCCGTCAGGAACAGGACGCAGGCTGCGGAAAAAGCACCCCACGCAAGTATCTTCACGATGCCTCCGAGCGTCTTAACCTCTTTGCCCATCTTGCAGATAAGCACAGGGATAAATAAGATGATTGCTATCTTCGCCACCTCCGCCGGCTGGAACTGCTGGTCAAACGGCAGCTGTATCCAGCGCTTGGCGCCATTTACCTCTTTCCCCAGGGGCGTCTTGACGAGCATCATCAAAAATACAGAGACTATGTACAACGGTTTGGCCCATTTTATATAAATATGATAATCAATTTTAGCCACCACGTATATGACTATGAGTCCCATCACGCAGAATATAAGCTGCCGTTTGAAATAATGCATACTGTCGCCATAGGTTACAAGCGCGCTGTATGAGCTCGTGCTGTACAGCATTACAAGTCCGAAACAGATGAGAAATATAAGGACCGCAAGCATACTGTAATCAAAATACCGCGTCTTAGTCATTTTCCTTTTTCTTGTCTTCTGATTTCTCGCCATAATATCTACACTCCAATCTACCGTTCTTATTATAACGATATGAAAGAATAAAAACAACTGCATTTTCTGCCTGACAGGGTATCTCCTTGCTATATGGAGTGCACAGGCTGTCTAAGGTTCCGGTGTTCATGTCGGCATATCCCACACTTTTTGAAGTCCATCGCATTTCTCCAGATGCGGACACTCCCCCTGTACATAAGAGAATACCGGGCTTCTGTGTTCATACTGTCTGATGCCCTCCTTGAGCTTATCAAGCATCTGTGTCCGGTCCACGGGCAGACGTCCCCGGACACGGAACTGTATATAATCATGGAATCCATCGTATATGACCGGCTCGCCTTCTTGTACATCCGGCGTTCCAAGTAGCTCCAGCAGCCTTCTTTCTTCCCGCAGGTTCTCAAGCTCATCCGAAGGCCGGAAAGTATTGTCCAGGATATGCTGGTACAGCGGCGCTTCCTTATGATGGAACATGGAGAAGTTGACCACATACCGGGGGGCTGTGCTGTTCAAAAAGGCGGCAAGAGCCTCTGCATTTCTGCAAGGCGTATTCTATTGACAGCCTCATACGCCTGGCTCATATCATGGTCTTTCTCCATGAATGCCAGAACGTCATCCAGGCCGCTTTCGATACCGATATACAGATGCCGGAAAAGATTGCAGAACTTGCACCTGCCATAAGAGCATCCTACCATTACCGTAAGCATGAACGATGCCCGCTCCATGGGCGCACGGCAGATCTGTCCTTCATATATCATAATCATCACTCCTGTCTTCTGTGGCAATGTTTCTGTCATCGTACATTTATATCTAATTATACTATACTCCTTATATCCTGTACAGCGAAGTCAAATACCTCGCAGCGAGCTGCAGGGCATATGACCCTCGCGGCAGTCGCCAAGGCCAAGCGGGCCTGGCTTTGGCTCGTTGCCCGAGGGAATAAATCAGGGCTTCTGACAAGTATGGTTCCGATGTCTGCAATGAGGAAGATGAATTCAGATACATATTTCCTCTTACTTGTGAGCATCATACTTTTGAAAGGAGTGTGCACGTATGAAAGAAAACAAATCTTCATTTACAACGGAACGTCCAATCGACTATTTGGAGAGCAAAGACGCTTATGACGGTAAGATCAACGCTTCCAACTCCGAAAAATCAGTTGAACCCCTTCCGGAGTCTGAACGTCCGAGAAAAGACGGACCAGGCGGCGAATAGCCGCAAAACCGGCTGCCCCCCCAGGCAGCCGGTTACGTCTTTGTATCAGTCATTCTATTATTGTCTACCGGTACCGGTCCGGAAGAATCTCTCTCAGCTTTCCCGTTTCCATCTCCGCCATCTCAGGCACTTGCGCAAGCGCAAACGGTATGCCCATCGTTTCATATTTTTCCAGACAGAGCTTCCTGAACGGTAGCAGCTCGATCTTCTCAACATTCGGATACGCTTCCAGGAAATCCACCAGCTTTATAATATGTTCTTTCGTGTCATTGATGCCAGGGACGACAACCCTGCGTATCCAAAGCGGTATGTTCATCTTTTTTACCAGATCCAAGAACGCTATAACCTTCTGGAAATCTGCCTTGCAGTAATATCTGTAGTCTTCCGCAGTTAGGAACTTTACATCAGCCAGTACCAGATCCGTGTACTCTAATACTATTCCGGCCTTCTGCAGATCTCCGACTCCGCTCGTATCCAGAGCGGTGTGTATCCCTTCTTCCTTGAGAATGCAAAACAGCTCTGTCACAAATTCCGGCTGCATGAGCGGCTCCCCTCCTGTCACCGTGACACCTCCATTTTCCAGATACGGCAGATAGCGGCGGATCTTCTCCGCCACCTGTTCCGGCGCGTATTCTACTCCGGCATCCGGCTCCCACGTATCCGGGTTATGGCAGTAGGCGCACCGCAGAGGGCATCCCTGCATGAACACCACGAATCTGAGCCCCGGCCCGTCCACTGCCCCCATGGACTGGAAGGAGTGGATACGGCCGCTACATCGTCTCATGAAAGGTACGTGAAATCACTTCCTTCTGCTGTTCACGCGTCAGCTTGTTGAAGTTCACCGCATAGCCGGATACGCGGATGGTAAGGTTAGGATATTTGTCAGGATTATCGTATGCATCCATAAGCGTGTCCCTGTTCAGCACATTGACATTCAGATGATGCGCCATCTGGCCAAAATATCCGTCCAGTATGGATGTCAGGTTATCAAGCCTTTCCTCCTCTGTCTTTCCAAGCGCCTGTGGAACGACAGAGAATGTATTGGAGATTCCATCCTTGCAGTACTGGTAGGATAGCTTTGCAACCGAGTTGAGCGAGGCAAGCGCTCCGTTCTTCTCCCTGCCGTGCATCGGATTGGCACCCGGTGCGAACGGCTCTCCCGCCTTCCTTCCGTCCGGTGTGGAACCGGTCTTCTTGCCGTATACGACATTGGACGTTATCGTGAGTATGGAAAGGGTCGGTTCAGCGTCACGGTACAGCTTCTGTTTTTTCAGCTCTTCATAGAACAGTTTCACCTGTTCACAGGCAATGCCATCCACACGGTCGTCATCATTACCGAACGCCGGATACTCTCCTTCTATCTCAAAATCTTTGATCAGACCCGTCTCCTCGTCGCGGATGCATCTCACCTTGGCATACTTGATGGCAGAAAGAGAATCTGCAAGCACGCTCATCCCTGCGATGCCGAATGCCATGAACCGGTGCACTTCCGTATCGTGCAGTGCCATCTGCGTCTTTTCGTAGGCATATTTGTCATGCATATAATGGATGACATTCATCGTGTTGGCATACATCCTCACGAGCCACGGACGGTATACGTCCAGAAGTTCCATAACCTTGCCGTAATCCAGATATTCTCCATCGTATGGTTCATGCACTGGCCCTACCTGTATGTTCTGCTTTTCATCCCTGCCGCCGTTCAGCGACATGAGCAGCAGCTTGGCTAGGTTGGCACGGGCTCCGAAGAACTGCATCTCCTTGCCGATTCTCATGGCAGATACGCAGCAGGCAATACCGTAATCGTCGCCGAACTGCGGGCGCATCAGGTCATCATTTTCATATTGGATGGCATCCGTATCACAGGAAACCTTTGCACAATACTTCTTAAAATTATCCGGAAGGTCCTTTGACCACAATACCGTTAGGTTCGGCTCTGCCGATGGCTTCAGGTTGTAAAGCGTATGGAGCATGCGGAAGGAATTTTTCGTCACGAGCGTCCTGCCGTCCTCACCCATGCCGCCTACGGATTCCGTAATCCACATCGGGTCGCCGGCAAACAGTTCGTTATAGCCCGGCGTGCGCAGATGGCGTGCCATACGCAGCTTCATCACAAAGTCATCGATAATCTCCTGGGCTCCCTCTTCGCTCAGGATGCCTTTTGCAATATCGCGTTCAAAATAGATGTCAAGGAATGTTGAGGTGCGGCCAAGGCTCATGGCTGCTCCGTTCTGCTCTTTGATGGCGCCGAGATAGGCAAAGTACAGCCACTGTACCGCTTCCCTGGCGTCCGCCGCGGGCTTTGTAATGTCATATCCATACATAGCGGCCATGTCGCGCAGCTTGCCGAGGAAGTTGATCTGCTGGTACAGCTCTTCCTGCTGGCGTATGTGGTCTACATCCATGACCTCCAGGCTCAGCCTGTCTTTGTCCGCCTGCTTCTGTCCAATCAGATAGTCGAGGCCGTAGAGGGCGACACGGCGGTAATCGCCGATGATACGGCCGCGTCCGTAAGCATCGGGCAGACCCGTGATAAGGCCGCAATGCCTGGCAGCCTTCGTCTCCTTGTTATAGACACGGAATACCCCGTCGTTGTGGGTCGTCCTGTACTGGAATTCGTCTTCCACCTTCTGTGACAGTTCATAGCCATACGCCCGGCAAGCGTCCCTTGTCATGCGCAGGCCCCCGAAGGGATTGACGCCCCTTTTTAGCGGACGGTCTGTCTGGAGCCCTACGATAATCTCCTGTTCCTTGTCCAGATATCCCGGCTTGTAATTCAAAAGAGAAGTGACCGTCTGGGTATCGATGTCAAGCACGCCTCCGAACTCACGCTCCAGCACAAGCAGATTCTCCAACTTATGCAGCAGCTTACCGGTACGTTCCGTCGCCGGCTTCAGGAAATCCCCATTTCCTGTATAAGGGGTATAGTTCTTCTGGATAAAATCACGTACATTCATCTCTTCCTGCCATATCCCCGGATTAAAACCTTCCCACTGTATAAACATATTCCATTCCTCCTGTTCTCTGTGTGTATGACATCATTCCCTGTGCTCTTTTCATTGGGGCCAGACCCCTTTTGAAAGGGGCCTGACCCCAACCGTTAAAAAAAGAGCAGCACCAGAAAAATGATGCTGCCCAGACGGTCGGCTTATTCCAAGACTTCATTCCCCTGTGGTAACCCACATTATCCGTCAGTAACGAAGTCCTTTTTGTTTACTTTACGGGGTGAGTATACCATTAACCCGCCGTAAAAGTCAAGAGAAATTTCATAGGGGTCAGACCCCCTGCATATGCAGGGGGTCTGACCCCTTCGACAATTCACGCTATTTTCTGACATCAAACTCTGGGTTGAATGCGTAGAAGTTCTTGCTGTCCAAGTTATCCTGCACGATGCGCAGAGATTCGCCGAAACGCTGGTAGTGAACGATTTCACGCTCTCTCAGGAAGCGGATTGGCTCACATATCTCAGGATCCTTTACGAGCCTCAGTATATTATCGTAAGTAGTCCGTGCTTTTTGTTCTGCCGCCATGTCTTCGTGAAGGTCCGTTATCGGGTCTCCTTTGGACTGGAAGTATGTTGCCGTCCACGGTGCGCCGCTGGCCGCCTGCGGCCACAGTGCCAGTGTATGGTCTACGTAGTACTTGTCGAAGCCTGATTTTTCAAGCTCTTCCGGGGTCAGGTTTCTTGTAAGCTGGTGAACGATGGCACAGACCATCTCCATGTGGGCCAGCTCCTCTGTACCGATATCGGTAAGTATTCCGGTCACTTCTTTATATGGCATCGTATATCTCTGGGACAGGTACCGCATAGATGCCGCGAGTTCCCCGTCCGGCCCGCCGAACTGTGATATGATTACCTGGGCAATCTTTGGGTTCGTCTGCGTTATTTTTACCGGATGCTGCAGTCTTTTCTCATAATTCCACATATACTAACATCCTCCTTCCTGCCACGGCCATGGCTCGTTGATCCATTTCCACCTGTCTGCTTCCGTATCAGCAGTGTCAAGTGTCAATGGGCCGTAGTATCTGGCATATTCTTTCAATGCCTGGACTCTCTGTTTTTTAAATTCATTGAAGAATTCAAGAGCTTCTGCATTACAAGGATGCGTATCGAGAAAAAGCTTCACGTCGTCCACCGCAAAGCTCACCACGTTGATCCACTCTAAAAGTTCCCTTCTGCTAGGCTTATTATCTGTCATCTTGAACACCCTCCTATCCCCCGGAATGGTTTGTTCAGTTCTTCAAAAATCGTACCACAGTGAAATCCTTTTTCAACTTCGTACAAGGCGCGCCACTGCTGCCACGGTACATAGGCCATCGCTAAAGGCATACCGCTCAGCTCGTCACAAGCGTCCCTGTCATCACAGCAGGCCGGCTGCATCTTCGGCTGCACTTTCGTACGGCAGCCTTCCTCTCTCATGACAGGTGCTGTTCTTCCACAATTATTACGCCTTCCGTACTCCGGCGCATTATAACGGTAATTCGGCATGTGTCATACTCCTTCCATAATCATATGCAATATTATAGTATGGGACTTACCGGGAAGTTGTGCACAAAAAAGCCGCTGACTACAGATGACTGTACATCTGCAATCAGCGGCCTCACTATCGGCTGCCTATTTTAAGAGCATGTAGATAATCAATGCTGCCACGGCTACAATTGCAATTCCCAGTATAATCACCGGCACTTTGGAGACCTTATCATCTTCCAAGTCATAATAGTCATCCTCGACTTCCGGCTCCGGCCTTCTCTTCGGCCTCTTTCTCGGTCTCTCTTCCTCCACGGAAAGCAGTTCATCATATGCCTTTCGCATCTCTTTTTCCCGCTTATCCCGCACTTTCTTCGGCGGAATATTGGCATACTTCTGAGATTCTTCCTCTTCCCCGCGCCGCTTCGTTCCTGGCACCTTGAACTTCTTTCTGCAGTTGAAGCATAACATGTAATCCGGGTCTTTCTGGCTCGGCTTTAACGGCTGGCCGCATTTTGGACATTTCATGGAAATCTGTCCCTCCTCGTTCGTTTCTATCTGTACTTCCACTGCGTATTATACTATATAACAGAGCAAATATCAAAACAAATTACACAGTGTCCCCACTTCTCTACACTTCCGCAGAAAATCCAAGGTCATCCAAAGCTTCCATGGCGGTTTTCACACAGTGTTCGCATCCGTCCACCGTTACCGTCTTATCCTCCAGGCTCACTTTAAAATCAAGCCCTTCCTCTGTCAAAAGTTTGGTAATCCTCTCCACACATTTCTCACAGTGCATATCTGCCACTTTAATCACTGTCATCTGGCCCGTCCTCCTATTTCATCAATTTTTGAATCGTATCGCAAAGTTCGTCGACCACTTCCACTTTGCCTTCCTGTATATCATCAACCACACACGTATGGATGTGGTTAACGAGCAGCTTTTTGCTGAATGCATTCAATGCCGCCTGAATGGCGGATATCTGCGTCAGTATATCCACACAGTACCGGTCCTCCTCCAGCATCTTCTTGATTCCCCTTACCTGTCCCTCGACGCGGTTCAGCCTCGTCACCAGCTCTTTATATTCGCCGGCATCCCGGTGCTTTGTACGTTCCGTACAGCAGCTCTTCTCTTCCATAGTCCCTCTCCTCTTCGTGTATTCTTCCTATAATTTCAGCCTGCGCAGCCTGAGTGCATTTCCCACGACGGTCACGGAGCTCAAGGACATGGCAAGACCCGCAAAGACAGGGTTCAGCAGCGTCCCGTTTATCGCGTACAGCGCTCCGGCCGCCAGCGGAATGCCACAGCTGTTATAGAAGAACGCCCAGAACAGGTTCTGCTTGATATTTCTTATGGTGGCGTTGCTCAGCCGGATGGCCTTATATACGTCATTCAGATCAGACTTCATAAGGACCATATCACCCGAGTCGATGGCGATATCACTACCGCTTCCGATAGCCACTCCAACATCCGCCTGCACAAGAGCAGGAGCATCATTGATGCCGTCTCCCACCATCATCACGCGGCGCCCTTCATTCTGAAGCTTCTCCACCACATTTGCCTTATCCTGCGGCAGCACCTCTGCAACCACATGGTCTACTCCTACTTTACCCCCAATATACTCAGCCGTCAACCGGTTATCGCCAGTCAGCATATAGACCTGGAGGCCCAGTTCCTTCATACGTGCCACGGCATCCCGGCTCGTCTCCTTCACCGGATCCGCCACGCTGATGATTCCTGCCGGGGCAGATGCCTCTTCTGCACCATCTTCCGGTCTGCCTGGCTTTTGCACGACAAACATAGGGGTCTGTCCTTTCGAGGCAATTGCCTCCGCCGCCTTACCGTATGCACCAAGACCAATCCCAAGAGACTCGCACAGCTTCCTGTTACCGATATAATATGTGTCACCCCCGATGACCGCTTCGATACCCTGTCCGGTGACGCTCTGGAACTCTTCCGCTTTCAGAAGCGGCAGCCCTCTCTTTTTAGACTCATCCACGATAGCACGCCCGAGCGGATGCTCCGAGGCCTGTTCGCAGGACGCCGCAATCTGCAGCAGCAGATCCTCATCTTTGTCATGGCTTATGATGTTCATGACCGCCGGCTTCCCTTCCGTAATCGTTCCTGTCTTGTCAAGCACGACTGCGTCGGCCTTGTGTGCAATCTCAAGCGCCTCGCCGCTCTTGATCAGGATGCCGTTGCCCGCGCCAAGCCCGGTCCCGACCATAATCGCAGTGGGGGTGGCAAGCCCGAGCGCACACGGGCACGCAATGACAAGCACCGATACGAATATGGTGAGCACGAATGCAACGTCGTGTCCGAGCAGCGCCCACACGACCGCCGCCACAAATGCGATACACATGACGGCAGGGACAAAGTACCCCGCTACCGTATCCGCAAGCTTTGAAATAGGCGCTTTCCTTCCCTGTGCGTCCTCCATCATCTTTACAATCCTCGCAAGCGTCGTATCCGCACCGACACGGGTAACCTCAACGGTGACAGCACCCTGGTAATTGACACTGCCTCCGATGACCTCCGAACCCGCCTCCTTCTCAACCGGGATGCTTTCGCCTGTAAGCATGGATTCATCTACCGTCGTGCGCCCTTCGGTAATGGTTCCGTCAAGAGGCACTTTATCACCCGGCCTGATGAGAATCAGCTCTCCTCGTCCCACCTGTTCCACCGGCACTTCCGTCTGTTCCCCGTCCCTCAGCACGCAGGCCGTGTCCGGGGCCAGCTCCATCAGCTTACGTATGGCATCTTTTGTCTTGTTCTTGCTCCGGCCTTCCATGTACTTTCCGACCATGACAAGCGTCACGACGATGGCTGCGGACTCATAATACAGGTTGTGGACCGCCGTGCCGTCTGTACGTATGAGAAATGTCATCACAAGACTGTACAGATATGCACTTCCTGTACCTATCGCCACAAGCGAGTCCATATTCGGATGCCCTCTGAACAGGCTTTTAAAACCTGCAAGATAGAATTTTCTTCCGTTAAACAGGATGACGGTCGTAAGAATGAGCTGTGCCAGCGCAAAATTGAGCGGGCTGTGATGCATATCCAGCACAGCCGGGAGCGGCATCGGAAACGGTACCATATGCCCCATGGAAATATAGAGAAGCGGAATGGCAAGTATAATATTGATGATGAGATGCGTCCTCGTCTTGTGAACCTCGTCTTCCATCACCGCTTCTTCTTCTTTCTTCTCTTCCTTGCTCTTATCGATATGGAGCTTTGCCCGGAACCCCGCCCTCTCCACTTTTCTGATAATCTCTTCGTCAGACAGTGCCTGTTCGTCAAAGGTTATCGTCATTATGCCGGTCGTCAGGTTCACGCTGCTCTCCGTAACACTTACAAGCTTCCTCGTAACCTTCTCGACCGCGCTGGAGCAGGCCGCGCAGCTCATACCTCCTATAATAAACTGTTTCGTAATCATATAAGCACCTCCATCTATACCCCTATCGGGTATTTAGATTATACCTCTACACGGTATATTTGTCAACGGGGAATTATGATTGGAGCGCAACAATCGCCAGCCGGCGCAAAAAGGCCGGAACCTCCGCATTCATCAACGGTCGTTCCGGCCTTCCTTCACTCTTCTAGCAGAGCGGATACTTTTTCGTAAGCCCTGCCACAATTTCTTTTGCTTTCTCTATATTATCTTCACTTTTAATCACAAGCACGATCGCCTCCGCGATGACATCCATATCCTCTTCCTTCATCCCTCTCGTCGTCACGGCCGGAGTGCCAAGCCTTACACCGCTCGTCACGAACGGGGAGCGCGGGTCATTCGGAATCGTGTTCTTGTTGCATGTGATGCGAGCATCGTCCAGACGCCTCTCCAGATCCTTGCCCGTAACCTCTTCTTGGCTTAAGTCCACGAGCATGAGATGGTTGTCCGTGCCCCCGGATACGATCCTTGCCCCTCTGTCCATAAGTCCCCTGCAGAGTGCCTGCGCGTTGTCGATAATCTGCTGCTGGTATGCTTTGAATGCCGGCTCCAGCGCCTCCTTGAAACAGACTGCCTTCCCTGCGATGACATGTTCCAGCGGTCCGCCCTGGGTTCCCGGGAATATCGCCTTGTCAAAGTTGAACTTGTCCGCGGCCTCCCTGTTGCATAGTATCATGCCGCCTCTTGGTCCGCGCAGCGTCTTATGTGTCGTTGTCGTCACTACATCGGCGTACGGTATCGGGCTCGGATGGAGTCCCGCAGCCACAAGCCCGGCTATATGGGCCATGTCCACCATAAGATATGCGCCTGCTTCATCTGCAATCCCCCGGAACCTTTTGAAGTCGATTGTCCTTGCATATGCACTGGCGCCCGCAATGATAAGCTTCGGCCTCTCCCTTAGCGCAATCTCCCTTACGTCGTCATAATCGATGACTCCGTCTGCGTTGACCCCGTATGAGACGATATTAAAATACTTCCCGGAAAAATTCACCGGTGATCCGTGGGTCAGATGTCCCCCGTGATCCAGGTTCATGCCAAGCACCTTATCTCCCGGATCTACCAGTGCAAAATATGCGGCAAGGTTAGCCTGCGCACCGGAATGAGGCTGGACATTAACATATTCGCATCCAAAAAGCTCCTTCGCCCTTTCCCGCGCCAGATTTTCCACGGTATCCACGCACTGGCATCCGCCGTAGTAACGTTTTCCCGGATATCCTTCGGCATACTTGTTGGTGAGGGGACTTCCCATGGCCGCCATCACAGCCTTGCTCACCCAGTTTTCAGAAGCGATCAGCTCAATGTGGGAATTCTGCCGTTCCATCTCTGAAGTAATCGCCTCTGCAATTTCACTGTCTGCTTTTTTAATCTCGTCAAATGTATACATTTTCGTACCTCCCAGGCAATTCTTACATATTTACGTTACCTACCAGGTACATTATATCATTATTGCGTATTTGTTCCAAGGGTTACTTCTACGCTGCTCTCTTTATACTCTCCACCTTTGTCCGGAGTCTGTATGGTAAGCGTGACCTTCTCGCCCGCTTTGTAATACTGGAGCTGTTCCTTCAGCGTATCCATACTGTTGACAGACGTCCCGTCAAGTTCCGTGATGATGCTGCCCTTGGAAAGTCCCGCCTTCTTGGCTCCGCTGCCGTCGATAACCTCTGATATATAGACGCCGGTCGGCATATTGTACATCTGCGCGATCTCAGAGTTGACATCCACTCCCTGGATTCCGAGATAGCCCTGCTCACCTTCCGCAACCTTTGTACGCGTCTCTTTATTCATCAGATTCTGTATGATGCTGCCCGCGTCAGATATAGGTATCGCATAGCCCATACCCTCCACCGTATCGGTAGCCACTTTAATCGAGTTGATTCCGATAACCTCGCCATTGGCATTGAGAAGCGCACCGCCGCTGTTGCCTGGGTTGATGGCAGCGTCCGTCTGGATCAGTTCGCCGTCATACGTGTCAAGTTCCCTGTTCGTGGCAGAGATGATACCCGTCGTAACAGACTGGCCGTAACCTAGGGCGTTGCCAATCGCGATGGCCGGTTCGCCGACCTTCAGCTTCGTAGAATCGCCGAGCGTGGCAACCGCGATAGCGTCCATCGTGGAACTCTTGACAGAATCAAGCGGCACTGCGATCACTGCCAGGTCTTTCGCTGCATCCGTACCCTTAACATTGGCTTCTACACTTTCTTCATCGATAAAGGATACGGTAAGCGTATTGCTTCCTTCCACGACATGGTTATTCGTCACGATGAGGAGTTCGTCGTCATTCTGACCGACGATGATGCCAGACCCTACGCTCTTGCTTTCCTGCTGCTGCACGCCGCCGAAGAAATTCTGCACCTGCTGTACGCTCATGTTCGTGATTGAGACGACGGAAGGCATGACCTTTTCCGCTATATCCGCAATGTCCGAGTTTACCGTGCTGTTTGTGGTAGTATTCAGTTTCGTGCTGCCTACGGTAGATGCCTGCTTTGCAGTCTTGCCGCTGCTGCCCGTTCCGAAGATTTTATTTCCGACGACATTGCCCGTCTGGAATACCGCGCTTGCCACGAGGCCAAAGACAAGTGCAGAACATAAGAGCTTTACCCACTTCGGCGTCGTCTTCTTCACCCGTTCCGGCTTATTGTCATAACCGCCTGGCGTTCCTCCTGCATGCTCCTGTTCCGGATTATAATAATTATATTGATTGTCCATATATAAGACTCCTTTCGTTTCATTTGTCAGATGAACAGTTGTTTCTAACTGTCTATGTATGTAGTGTACCGTGTAATTGTGTTCAATCTGTGATAAAACCATGAGAAAATCGTTAAATGTCAAAAAAAGAAAGAGAAGGGCGCATATGTCTTCTGCATCGCTTTCCGTCGAACGGAGCTCTCTGCAGCGGCCATATGCGCCCTTCCCCTGTTATCAGTCAAAGAACCTCCTGCCAGCTCTCTATAAAACTTCTGATCTCTTTTTCCTCACCTGCCAGCGACCCTTGCACCATCTCCGGCTTGCCGCCGCCTCTTCCGGAGAACCTGCCGTTCAGGCCCTTGCACAGGGGACGGACATCTGCCGTCCGGCTGCCGATGACATAACGGTATCCGTCACCGCCCGTTCCCGCCAGCACGGCGCATACATGCGCCCCCCTGTCCAGGAGCAGGTTCATAAGTTCTCTCGGCCCGCTCCCGGCAAGCTCAGAGTCGAACACGACCACTTTACCGCTGTCCGCGCCAATCTCCGCCGCCTTATATGCAATCAGCTTCTGCTGGAGAGACGCGAGCTTCCCTTTCTGCTGAATCTGTTCCTCTTTCAGATGTCCGACTGCCTCCGCGACCTCGTCCTCCTTTGCGCACAGAAGCGCCGAGACCGCCTTGACATTGCTCTCCTTCTGCCGGTAGTCCTTCAGGGCGCGTATGCCACATAACATGTTGATCCGTTCCCCGCCTTTGTAATTGACCATATCCGTCAGCTTGATAAGGCCGATCTCCCCTGTCCTGTCCACATGGGGGGCACAGCATGCACACACGTCATAACCGGGCACGGTTACGATACGCACCTGCCCTTCTATCTCTATCTTGCTCCGGTAGTCCATGTTCTTCAGCTCTTCCTGTGACGGATACGCCACCTCGATATCGAGGTCCCTGAACACGGCTTCATTGGCAAGCTCCTCGATCTCCTTCAGCTCCTCCTTCGTTATCGGCCCGTTGAAGTCAATCGTACAGTAGCCGCTCCCGAGATGGAATCCTACGTTGTCATAGCCGAACTTCCTGTGGACAAGCCCTGATATGATATGTTCGCCCGAGTGCTGCTGCATCTTCTCGAACCGTTCTGCCCAGTTGATCCGGCCTGCCACTCTCGTCCCCGGTTCCAGCGGCCCGTCAGCCGTATGGCTGACAATGCCGTCCTTTTCGTGCGCGTCAGTTACTCGGACGTCACCGAGCCATCCGGTATCTGCGTACTGTCCGCCTCCCTCCGGGAAGAAGGCCGTCTCATCCAGTATGATCTTATATCCGTCCCGGGACGGTTCACATGACAGCACTTCTGCTTCAAATTGCTGCATATGGCTGTCTTCATAGAACAACTTCCTTGTCATCTCATCCACCTTCTCCTACATCCTCTCCGGTGCCTCGAATCCGAGCAGGACGATGCTTGCCTCCAGCACCTTTTTCGTCAGCACAAGAAGCGCGATATAGCTCTTTTTCCTGACCCCGTCTTCTTCCGCAAGTATCTTCGTCTCATGGTAGAAACGGTTGAATACATTAGCCAGGTCATATATATAGGCACAGATCTTGTGAGGCGCAAGGTCCTCGAACGCGGCCTGTATCACTTCATTGTACTTGGCCGCCTCCAGCATAAGCGCCTTCTCGCTCTCTGAACGGGCCCCTTCCATCTTGATCCCTTCCAGGGAGCCGCCGTTTTCCCTGTACTTGTTCAGTATCGACTTGATACGCACGATCGTGTACAGGATGTACGGTCCGGTGTTGCCTTCAAAGGATGTGAACCTGTCCACATCGAACACATAATCTTTGGACGCCTGGTTGGACAAGTCTCCATATTTGATGGCAGACATGCCGACAATCTGTGCCGTACGGGCCGCATTCTCCTCAGATACCGTACGGTTATCCGTTATCTTCTTGTACATCTCCTCCCCGATATCAGCAATCAGGCTTTCCAGCCGCATCACTCCGCCCTCTCGCGTCTTGAAAGGTTTCCCGTCCTTACCGTTCATCGTGCCAAAACCAAGGAAGTATAGCTTCATCTCTTCTCTGACGATGCCCGCCTTCTTGGCGGCCCGGAACACCTGTTCAAAATGCAGTTCCTGCCGCTTGTCCACCACATATATGATCTCATCCGGATGATAGTCCTGTTCCCTCTGTACGAGCGTCGCAAGGTCGGTCGTCCCATAAAGCGACGCGCCGTCCGACTTCTGGATCATGCACGGAGGCACTTCCTTCGTGTCCGTCTCTTCCTGTACGTCTATCACGAGGGCACCGTCATCGACGCGGGCATGCCCTTCTTCTTTCAGCCGCTTCAGCATATCGGGGATATATCTCTGGGCGTCCGCCTCACCCTTCCAGAGGTCAAAACTGACGCCCAGGCTCTCGTAGTTTTTCTTAAGATCCGCTACCGATACGGCCATGATATGGTTCCATACGGCCGTATACCCTCTGTGTCCGTTCTGAAGGAGGCAAGTGGCATTGAGCGCCTGTTCGCGGTAGTCCTCGTCCTCTTTTGCCCTGCTGCTCGCTGCCGGGTACATCTCCTCAAGCTCTGAGATGGTAAACGGCGCTTCCTCCGGATATTCACCTTCAAAGCTGTCGTCAAAGTAGGGCAGTTCCGGCTGACGGCATCTAAGCTCCGTAATGATCAGCCCCATCTGATATCCCCAGTCACCGAGGTGGATATCCCCGAGCACTTTATGTCCCATCGCTCTTGCGACGCGCTTCAGGCTCTCCCCGATGATTGCCGAGCGCAGGTGTCCTACATGAAGCGGCTTGGCCACGTTCGGCCCGCCGTAATCGACGATAATCATCTTGGGAGCATCGGCTTTCGTAAGGCCGAGCGCCTCGTCTTCGTTCATCTCGTTCAGGTAATCAGCGGCAAATGACTCTTTCAGCCGGATGTTGATGAATCCCGGCTTCACAGCTTCCGCCTCCTTGATGCATGACTTTGCAGACAGATTTGCAGCCACGTCTTGCGCGATTGCTATCGGCGCCTTACGGTATGCCTTCGCCCCCGCCATCGCTCCGTTGCACTGGTATTCACACAGGTCGGGACGGTTGGACAGCGTCACCTTGGCATAGGACTTGTCATACCCTGCTTTCTCGAACGCTTCTTCCATCTCTTTCTCTATGAGACTGATAATTTTTTCCATTTTGCCTCCTCCTTGCATATATGGATCCTATATATGAAAAACTTGAATATAACGTATTTTACCTAGTTATTCTATCACAAGGGAAGTTTTGCAACAACCATATTTTAAATCTGCTGTTGCAAAATCTTCCACAACATGGTATTATATTAATAACAATTACTATTATTAAATTATAGGAGGTCATCATATGAACAAAAATGTATTCCGCAACTTATCCTACGGCGTCTATATCATCTCTACGCTGGACGGCGGCCGTGGCACCGGCTGCGTCGCCAACAGCATCATGCAGATTACGTCGGAGCCTGCCACCATCGCGCTCAGCATGAACCATGACAACTTCACCAACTCCTGCATCGCAAAAAGCGGCAGGTTTGCAATATCCATATTGTCGGAGTCATCTGACTCTGCCCTCATCGGACAGTTCGGCTTCCAAAGCGGCAAAGACGTGGACAAATTTGAAGGCGTCGGCCATGCCTTGAAGGAAGGGCTCCCTGTCATCGACGATTCCTGCGGCTATATCGTCTGTAACGTCATAGATAAGATGGAGACTTCTACCCACACCGTATTCCTCGGTGAAGTCGTGGATGGAGATCTCCTGGAAGATTCCCCGGCCATGACTTACGCATACTACCACAATGTCGTCAAAGGAAGGAGTCCGAAGAACGCGCCTACTTATCTGCCGGAAGAAACAGAAGGGGCAGACAGCTCAGCCGCAAAATGGGTATGCAGCGTATGCGGATATGTATACGACCAGGAGACGCCGTTTGAGGACCTTCCAGATTCCTATAAATGTCCGGTCTGCGGGCAGGGAAAGGATAAGTTCCGCAGGCAATGACAAATGGATGAAAAGAGAGGTATGCAACAGTGATAAAGCTAGGTTCCCATGTCAGCATGAGCGGCAAGGATATGCTGCTCGGCTCGGCAAAAGAGGCAGCGTCCTACGGTGCCGATGCCTTTATGGTATTTACCGGGGCTCCCCAGAATACGAAACGAAAAGAGATAAGCGAGCTGAATATAGATTCCGCCTGGGAATATATGGATTGCCATGATATAGGCGAAATCATCATCCATGCACCCTATATTATCAATCTGGGCAATACGGTCAATCCCAGGACATACGAGCTGGCCGTAGAATTTCTCCAGATGGATCTAAAGCGCAGCGCTGCCTGCAAAAGCAGGACGCTCGTCCTCCATCCCGGCGCCCACGTAGGGGAAGGGGCAGACAAAGGCATCGCCCAGATCATAAAGGGGCTTAACGAGATACTTACGAGGGACACGTCCGTCCATATCGCGCTGGAGACGATGGCCGGAAAGGGTTCTGAAATCGGCCGTACATTTGAAGAGCTCGCCCGCATCTATGACGGCGTCGTCTGCAACGACAAGCTGAGGGTATGCTTTGATACGTGCCATACGCATGACAGCGGATATGATATCGTCCATGATTTTGACGGTGTCATGGAGCATTTTGACAAGGTAATCGGCAAAGACCAGATTGCGGTATTCCACATCAATGACAGCCGCAATCCGAGGGGGGCCGGGAAAGACAGGCATATCAATATCGGCAGCGGCGAGATAGGTTTCGATGCCCTCTCCTACATCGTACACCATCCTGATTTCCGGGAGATACCTAAAATACTCGAGACGCCATATATCCCATCGGTTGATCGTCCTAAGAAGACCTACCCGCCATACAAGCATGAGATAGCGATGCTCAGAAGCGGCCTGTTCAATCCCCGTCTCGCGGAAACCGTATTGGAAGAATACGAAGCGGACGGCATCCGATAACTTTTTATACCGGCTATCCCATGATCCCGGCAGAAGCATGATAACTCTGCCGGGTCTTTTTGCGATTTTCAAGCCAATCTTGCGCAATCACTTGACAATTTCCCTCTCCTGTATTATTGTATTATATAGATAATACAATAATAATTATCCTTTCAGAAACGAGGTGATTACATGCCATGGGATTTAGATAACGATCGGCCCATCTATCTGCAGCTTATGGAGAAGATTCAGCAGGATATCATAGCAGGTATATATAAGCCCGGCGACAAGCTTCCGTCTGTGCGAGACCTCGCACTGGACGCTGCCGTGAACCCTAACACGATGCAGAAGGCGCTGTCCGAGCTAGAGCGCAGCGGCCTGGTATACTCCCAGCGGACAAGCGGACGCTTTATAACGGAGGATGAAAAGATGTTGAAACAGATGAAGACGGAACTGGCTTCCGAACACATCAAAGACTTTTTTGAAAAAATGAAACAGCTCGGCTTTCAGGAGGACGAAACCCTTCTGTTAATCCAGGAAGCAATAAAGGAGGAACACTAATATGAATCCAATTTTGGAATGCCAGGGTCTTTCCAAAAGGTATGGCAGCAGCTTCTATGCCCTGAATAACCTGAGCCTTTCTATCGGGAGGGGACAGATCGTGGGGCTGCTTGGGCCGAACGGAAGCGGAAAGACTACGTTCATAAAACTGATCAATGATATTCTCGTGCCTACTTCCGGGAAGATACTGATTGATGGTAAGGAACCAGGCGTAGAGACTAAAAAAATCGTATCTTATCTTCCGGACCGTATCCATCTCGATGACTCTATGAAGATAAAAGACATGATTGCATATTTCTCTGACTTTTATACTGATTTTGTGACGGACAGGGCTTATAAGATGCTTACGGACCTTGAGATAGACGTGAACAAACGACTGAAGACATTTTCAAAGGGGACAAAGGAAAAAGTCCAGCTTTTGCTCACCATGAGCCGGGACGCGCAGCTCTATGTCCTGGATGAGCCGATTGGCGGCGTGGATCCGGCCGCAAGGGACTATATACTGCAGACGATACTGGGCAACTACAATGAAAATGCCACTGTCATCATATCCACCCATCTGATCCATGATATTGAGAATATACTGGACCGTGTCATATTCATCCGGCAGGGCCAGCTCGCTCTCAATGCTGCTGTAGATGAGATACGCATGGACCATGGCAAATCCGTAGATGCACTGTTCAGGGAGGTGTTCAGATGTTAGGCAAACTGATAAAATATGACATGAAAGCATTGAACCGGTTCTTAATCATCATACACGGTTTTCTCATACTGTCTGCCCTGGCAGGAAGATTCTTCCTTACAAGCCGGATACAGTTTACAGAAGTCAACGACACGACCACGCTCATGCTTTCACTTACCATTATGCTTTATTTTCTCATAGTGGCTGGTGTCGTGTTTGGAACCGAGATGATAATAGCGGTCAAGTTCTATAAGAACCTGTTCTCCAGTGAAGGCTATCTTACCCGGACGCTTCCGGTGACGCCGGGCCAGCATCTGCTCTCGAAGACGATAGCTGCAACTGTCTGGTGCATCATCGACATCCTGCTCGTCATACTGTCCATGTGGATAGTCATCATGACGCCGTCCGTTGCGGATGCATACAGCTCAAACAAGGCAGAAGTCTTCAAGCAGCTCGGAATCACAGGCAATATGACTCCTGCACTGCTCATAACCGCAATCATACTGCTTGTAATCATCGGTGCAATCAGCAGCGTCATCATGATATATGCCTCCATCTCCATGGGGCAGCTGTTTTCAAACCACCGGATCCTCGGGGCCGTCGTGTCCTACTTCATCATCACGACAGTCGTGTCCATCTTCAGCCTGCTCGTCATGACGGTTACCGGCTTCTTCTCAGACTATCTGCCGATTGCCTCACAGAATGGAACCTTGGATTTCAACTTTGCGGAATATATGATTTATCTCTGCAAGATAACAGCCATGC
The DNA here is from genome assembly GCF_004345005.1 of Extibacter muris. Classification (GTDB taxonomy): domain Bacteria; phylum Bacillota; class Clostridia; order Lachnospirales; family Lachnospiraceae; genus Extibacter; species Extibacter muris. Next base: position 235,876 of record NZ_SMMX01000001.1, on the reverse strand, counting down.
TCTCCATTGTTACGTCTGTTATCCTTTACATCCTTACGTACTATATTTTGAGGAAGAAGACAAATCTCCAGTAAGAACCAATCCATCGCATGCAAAGAAGCCGGTCCCTGCCATATGCAACAGCAGGAACCGGCTTCTTTTCCGTCAGATATGAACTAGAACACCACTTGGATCAGGAACATGTACAATATGGTTCCCGCTCCGATGCTGAGCAGGTTGTTGCGTTTCCACACGTGAAGCCCTGCCGTCACGATGACTGCAAGAGCTTCCGGCACGCCATGGGGGCTCTCCAGCACAGGCGTGGCTTTCAGGCAGTACACGACAAGCATCCCGATTACGGCGGGCGTGAGCACCTTCCCGAGATACTGTACGACTCGAGGGATCTCTTTTCCTTTCGGAAACACGAGAAAAGGGACGACACGGGTCGCGAAGGTCGTACCGGCAACTGCAAGGATTATGAGAAATGACATGGCTGCACTTATAGGCATCGGATCTCCCCCCTTCTCTCCAGCCTCGTCCGCAGCATGAACAGCACGAAGACGATGAGCAGCATGGAAGGAAGCACGAACTTATCCGTGCCGAATATCTGAAGGCAGATGAATGCAGCCGCGATTCCGATTACCGCAGGCGTCCTGTTCTTCCTGTCCATCCACTGTTCTATGAATATGACGACAAACAACGCGGTCATGGCAAAGTCAATCCCTTCCGAATCAAAAGGGAGCAGGCTGCCGGCCAGTCCGCCGATAGCAGAGCCGATAAGCCAGTACGACTGGTCCATCAGGGATATGGCAAACAGGAACTTCTCCTCTTCCACCCCATCCGGCACTTTTGTCGTACAGAGAAGGGAATACGTCTCATCTGTCAGGCCGAATATCATATACCAGCGTTTTCCGCCCATATTGTTAAACTTCTCCAGAAGAGAGATTCCATAGAAGATATGGCGTATGTTCACCATCAGTGTCATAAATATGACCTGGAGGAACGAGATTCCGGGTACAAAAAAGTTTACAGCCAGGTATTGTCCTGACCCCGCATATACGAGCAGGCTCATCAGCACCGCCCACAAAAAAGAATATCCCTTCTCCGCATACATGACTCCGAACGCGATACCGATAAAGATATAGCCCGTCATTACCGGAATCGTGTATGGAAACGCCTTTTTAAATGCCTCTTTATATCCCGACATCTTCTCTCAACCCATCCTTTGTATTTTTCAAAAAGTCAGACCTCTGGAGATACAGAGGCCTGACTTGATATACTTTATTCATTACCGCTTGTCCCAGTGGAATCCTCGTATGCATTCTTCAAATCTGCCAAAGCTTCCCTGAGCAACGCGTCAGATTCGACGGCACTGTGATACTGTGACGTAGTGTCCGCCAGCAGCTTGTCCACATCATCCTGGCCGGCCACTTCTTCCACGGAACTTTTCAGCTCATCGTCCTCCACGGTCTGGCTCACATGATATTTGCCGCTCTCTTTGTTCTTTTCTACATACAGCGTACCTAATCCAGGTACCCCTGTGTAGATATCTTTTATCTTCATATCATATTTGGCAAAAGCCACATATGAGTCTTTGTATTTTCCCAATTTCGTATAGACCTGTACATTGTCATAGGACTCGACAAAATCTGAATTCTCTGCCAGGCGCGCGTAGTAAGACTTAACCACGTCTGTCACCTCCGGGTACGCCTCCAGTCTAAGCGGATTTGTCTCCATGCTGTCATATCCTTTGTTTTCCGCCTTGATGTCCTGGGAATTTGTCTTTTGTGCTTTCTGGACCTTCTCTTCCGTAAGATTGAACCCGACTACGCCCAGAGCCAGTACAAGCAGCATTATGGCTATGATTATATTAGCCCTTCTATACTTCTTCAGCCGGCCGGAGCAGTCTTTCCATCTTGCTTTCATAAGACTCCCTCCATTGTAAGCACTTTTTTAAGTACACACCCGGGCGGATTCGAACCGCCGCTCCCGCCTCCGGAGGGCGGTGCTCTATCCCCTGAGCTACGGGTGCATAATTTGTCCTATATGAAATTGCCTTTGTAATATTATCACATTTCTTGCATAATGTAAAGAAGATATCTTCGACAAAATAAAAGTTTATATGTACTCCATCTTCTCGAAGTACCGCATCAGTATATCCGCACAGTTCTCTACGCCCAAATCGGATGTGTTCAGTATCATATGGTAATTGTTGACGTCCCCCCATGCCTTGCCTGTATGTTCATGATAGTACGTGGCGCGTTCTTCGTCTGTCCTTTCCACCTTCTCATCGGCTTCCTCATAGGAGATGCCGTCCTTCTCCATAATCCGGCGTACCCGGTCCTCTTTGTCTGCGCACACATAGATATTGAACACATTCTTCCTGTCCTTCAATATCTCCGAAGCACAGCGTCCAAGGATGATGCATGGCTTCTCCGCCAGCTCCTTTATCACTTCCACTTCAGATTCATAGATATTCTTATACAGTTCCTGTTCCACGTTGACCTTGTCATATACAGGTACCCCAAGCCTCTTCGATAGTTCCCGGGCGATGATGCTTGCTCCTGTACCGTAACGCCGGCTCATTGTAATTACCAGTTTCATACCGATTCCTCCTTAGCAGTGCAGATTGTGAACAGTTTTATTATAGCACTTTGCCGGCAAAAAAGGTATCCTTTTTTGTTTGCTTAATACGTAAGCCCTTCCAGGTCATCTCCTGGATATACGATTTCCTGTACATATTCCTCTTTGATTTCCCATATGTTGCCGCATACATTGAAGATAGTCCAGCTGTCGATTTCAAAGACGCGCTGCCAGCTGTCTTTGATCCGCCGCTCTTCTTCAGGATACATGCCTTTATATCGTCCCTCGAAAAATTCAAACCCGTTGGAGATGCCGATCTCCTTCAGATGTTCCTTATACGCGGCCCTGTCGCGGGCGTCTTTCGGCAGATATATCCGGTTCAGCACGTAGTCCCACTTAGCCTCGTCAAAATAGATTACCTTTTCCTTCGGCACTTCCAGCACGTATACGACCGTCCCATCAATCGGCTTCAGGCAGTTCTCTGCACTGATGGAGCACCAGATCGGAGCCTGGACGTCCTCCGGCTTGGGCACTCTCTTAGCCGCTGTTTCTGTAAACCAGTCGTAGCTTTCCAGAAACAGCGGCGCGATATCTCCGAAATGCATCTCCACATATGCTCTCTGATTGATGATGCGGCCCTGCTTCTCTAACGGCAGCAGCGTCTTATCATTTTGTCTCGTATACAACCTGACCGTATCCTGTCCCATTCCACCACCCTCCTTTGTATCATTTTAACACCCGGCGCGCGTGATGGAAAGGGACTTCTTCATTACTCCTGCAGTTTTTTCAGATTCCGGTCGTAATAATATGCATTATCCGACAGCACATCCTCCTCTTCTACCTGGGTCGCGTTGATCTCTGCCACCATCGCGGCCAGCTCTTTCTTGCCCGGCGCTTCGCTTTCGGGTATGATTATCACTTCATGGACGCTGCTCGGGAGCACGTAATAGTTCTCTCTGAGGCAGCTTCCGACATACGCAAGCACGCCGTCATACAAGACTACGGCCGCGCCAAAGCTTCTTATCGTATTGCTCAGTACATACATGACATCCCTTCCCGGATCCTCTTTGCTTCCCGTCAGCTCTGCTATCACTTCTTTCATCGTCCTGAACTCGTAGGGAAGAAGCCGTTCTGTATTGCGGCATGCCTGATGGTATATCTCCTCTTCGGTTACGTCCCACAGCTTCAGATGCTCTATTTTGATCATCATCGCGGCCGTGCCATAGGCATTGACTTCAAACAGGACATAAAACACGGCCGCCATGTCCAGATACGGCACATATGGGGTATCCGTCAGCATATTTTCATTCTTTTCCTTGTTGACGAGGTGATATACGATCCTCCCTTTCACTTTCGCATAATCTGATATATGATCCTTTTCCCATGAGCGGCTGAAGCTTATCTCGTCATACAGCCTCAATATATCCCCGGCGGCATCCTCAACCGTGCCTCCTGACTGAAACTGCTCATAGTACTCTTCCAGATATATGGCAGGCGATATATTGACACCACGCTTCGTCAGCCTTATCCCTTTCCTCTCCCTTCCATTATTCTTGACTGCCGTGTGGATACATACGGCAGTATCATCATCGGTTCCCTCGTTCACTTTTCTTTCTACGGCCTGCACAAACTGATCGTAAGTCATATTACTCCTTTCTTCGTGCAGCAGTATCTTATTGGCTTTTTTCTGAATATCCGGCAGAAGCTGCCTGGATCCGGCTGTATACATCAATCTGGCCGGTCTGCATATAGATGTCATCTGGACAGGCTGCGTGATACAGCCTTGAAATATTATGGTATATCAATTATAAAAAAGCCCTGCAGAAATTGCAAGGCTTTTCTTATCTTGATAGCGATTATCTTGCCAAGCTGTCCGGCAGGGCCGGCCGCCAGAACATGACTATACCCGTGACAGGTATTCTCCCGTACGTGTATCGATTTTGAGCTTGTCTCCCTGTTCCACGAACAGAGGAACCATAACCTGAGCCCCGGTCTCGACAATAGCCGGCTTCGTAGCTCCCTGAGCAGTATCGCCTTTGAATCCAGGCTCTGTCTCAATAATGTCAAGCTCAACCGTTATCGGCGGCTCTATGGAAAATACGTTTCCCTGGTAAGAGATAACTTTTACGTTCTCATTCTCTTTTACGAACTTCAGAGAATCCCCGACCGTGTCTGCATTGACTGCAATCTGGTCGTATGACTCCACGTCCATGAAATAGAACAGATCGCTGTCTGAATAGAGGTACTGCATCTCTTTCCTGTCGATATGCGCCTGCTCAAACTTTTCTGTCGGACGGAATGTCTTCTCGACAACACCGCCGTTGATGATATTCTTCATCTTTGTACGTACGAAGGCAGCTCCTTTTCCTGGCTTTACATGCTGAAACTCCAGAATCTGGTAGATGTTCCCCTCGATCTCTACGGTCAAGCCGTTCTTAAAATCACCTGCTGATACCATGAATAATCCTCCTTAAAAGGTGCGCCAATAGCACCTGACGTTCTTTCTCACTTTACTAATTCTATAATACATTCTGCGTTTTTTCAACCTTTTTTTACCTGTTGAGGCTCTTCTTATAAAAGTGCAGCACTATTTTCTCCAGATAACGCTTCAGCACAATCTGAATCTCCTCTTTCGGATGTATCGGCTTCACGAGTATGCTCGGTATGCCAGCTCTCTTCGCTCCCCATACATCGGTGAAAAGCTGGTCGCCGATAAAGACCGTATCAGCCGTCCCAGTTCCCATGATCTCCATGGCCTTCACGTAGTTCTTCGTGGACGGCTTATGGGCATTATACACATAGTCCACCTGGATATTCTTATTGAACATCCTGACCCTCGGCTCCTGGTTGTTCGAGATGAGGCAGCAGTTGAAGCCGATACGCTTAAGCCTCGCGAACAGCTCCTCTGCCCGTTCGTCCGCCGGCGCGCCATGGGGTACCAGCGTATTATCAATGTCAAAGATAAGTCCCCTGACGCCTTCGCTGTACAGTTTTTCAAAATCTATGACGTAGGTAGATGCCACATATCTGTCCGGATAAAATCTATCAAACATTATTTATCTTCCATTTCTGTAACGCGCTGCACAAGCTCTTCACATATCTGAAGCACGTTCTTATTGTCCGTATTGATTACGATGTCCGCAGCCGCCTCGTATTTTTCACGGCGCTGCTCCATCAGCTCTGATATCCCTTCCACGTTCTTGCGCCCGTTAAGCACCGGCCTGTCGTCGCTGTCTTTCACACGCTCGTATATCGTCTCAGGGCTGGCCGTCAATAGTACGACCCTGCCGTTTTTCTTCATCTCGGCTACATTGCGCTCTCTGAGCGCGGCTCCGCCTCCGCAGGAGATTACGGTATTCTTTCTCGACTGCATCTCTATGAGCAGGTTGGTCTCCAGATTTCTGAAATATTCTTCCCCGTATGTAGCGAATATATCCGGAATGCTCATTTCCTCCCTGTCTGCAATCACCTGATCCATCTCTATTATCTCCATCGCGAACATCGTGCTCAGATAATCGGAAACCGTCGTCTTGCCTGCACCCATAAATCCGATGAGCACGATATTGTAATCAAACAGCTTCCTTGCCTGGATTCTCTTGCTGTTCTTCAGTATACAGCGGAATACATCATATATCTCGTCTTTATACTTGCTGTCAGCCAGCTTTTCCTCCAGGCGCTGCTTCTGCTTCGCTTCCTGCTGGGGCTGCAGGATAGGCATTCCATACTTTTCTTTGTATGCCATGATCTTCTCTATGACCGCGTTCCGCTCTACCAGTGCGTCAATGAGCTTATCATCACACAATGCCAGCTGCTCTCTGTACATCTCTAAATCATTCATATTATTCTTTCTCTCCTGTTTTATACTAATCCGTTTTCACACCGGTATATTATATCAACTTTCCCGGAACCGCGCAACAATTATACTTTATTTTTTCAGGCTGTAATAGTCTTTGACATAATCCGCGAACAGCCTGGCGATAGGGGCCTGGTACTTGTTTTTCAGCGTCACCATATAGATAAACCGCCGGTAGTCCAGATTCTCTATCTCCAGGAAGGATGCCTTCATACTACGTACCGTAGCCGCATCCGGCACGATACAGACGCCGAACCCTCTCGCCACAAGCCCGACCATGGCACTGTCCTCGTCCACGGTATAGACGATATCCGGCTTCATTCCGTAATCTCTGAATATCTGGCTGATGACGCCGCGCAGACCGCTCCCTTTGTTGAAGAAGATCTGAGGGTAAGAGGCAATCTCCTCAAAGCTCGCTTTCTTCCTGCCGGCCAGCGGATGGCCCGGCGGCACGGCCGCAACAAGCTTCTCCTGCGACACGGGGATAAATTCCAGCTCTTTTTCCCCTGATACCATGGAACAGAAGCCGATGTCATATTTTTCTTCCTTTACGCCCTGTACGATTTCCTTCGTGATACCATTGCTGAAGCCAAAGTCTACCTGTTTGTCCCTGTTTGCCTCCAGAAAGCCGGATACCAGCTCGGGGATAAACTCGCTTCCCTGCGTGTATATGTAACCGATGTCGACTTTGCCGCTCTTCTCGCTCGTCATGGCCTTCGTCTTCTTTATCCCCGCATCCAGTATATCGAGCGCCTCCTCGGCGTATTCCATAAACAGCCTGCCGTATTTGGTGAGGCCCACATTCCTTCCCTGCCGTTCAAACAGGCTTGTTCCGAGTTCTTCTTCCAGCGATGATATGGCATGGCTCAGGCTGGGCTGCGTAATCGACAGCTTTTGGGCTGCATTTGTATAATGCTCCATATGTGCAAGTGTCACAAAGTAGTGCAATTGATTCAAATTCATAATCTGCCTCCTTTGTCTATTTTTTACAATCATACCACAATCCATAGAACATATCTATCAAACAATACAAAAACATGAATTTGTTTTATCTTTAACAATATCTTATAATCAAACTATAGAACCGTGTTGGACGATATGTTAAGCAATGGAGGATGTTAAGATGAATAATAACTTTAAGCACTTGTTTTCCCCACTCTCCGTCAGAGGGATGACGATGAAAAACCGTGTTGCCATGATGCCTATGGGCAGCAACTTGGCGGAACACGACGGCAGCATGAGCGATGAGCACATCGCTTATTATGAGCTTCGGGCCAAAGGCGGTACCGGGCTTATCCTCGTGGAAAATATCTGTGTAAAATATCCGGAAGGATCCAACGGTACGACACAGCTGCGTATTGACAAAGACTGCTATATTCCCCGGCTTTTCAAGCTGACGGAAGCCTGCCACAGGCACGGAGCATGTATGGGAATCCAGCTCAACCATGCGGGCGCTTCCGCCATGTCCGCCCGCACGGGCATGCAGCCTGTCTCCTCTTCCGTTCTGCCATCCAAACCAGGCGGCGAATGTCCCAGGCCGCTGTCGAGAGAAGAATTGGAAAGCATCGCCGCTGACTACGGCGCCGCCGCAAAGCGGGCGGTCAACGCAGGATTTGACCTTGTAGAAATCCATGCAGGGCACTCCTACCTGATCAGCCAGTTCCTTTCGCCGACCATGAACGACCGGACAGACGAGTTCGGTGGCTGCGCCAAGAACCGGGCCCGTTTCTGCCGGATGGTCATCGATGAGGTCCGCTCCGCTGTCGGTCCTCATGTTCCTGTCTCCCTCCGGCTCAGCGTCGATGAACTCGTGGAGGGCGGCAATACGATAGACGGCTGCCTCGAATATCTGGAATACCTGAATGACGGCGTAGATATCTTTGATACTTCGGCTGCACTGAATCCGTCCATCCAGTACCAGATTGACGCGAATTACCTGGCGGACGGCTGGCGCTCTTATATGGCCAGGGCGGTCCGGGAGAAGTTCCTCAAACCGACCATCGCAATCGGCAACATCCGGAGCCCACAGGCTGCGGAAGACTTACTGGCTAAGGGAGATGCGGACCTTATCGGTATCGGGCGCGGCCTTATCGCGGATCCTGACTGGTGCAGCAAAGCAAGGCGGGGCGACGTATCCAGCATCCGCAAATGCATTTCCTGCAATGTGGGCTGTGTCGGCAACCGCATCGGCGGCAACCGGCCGCTGCGCTGTACGATAAACCCCGATGTGACAGGAGGCGATTCTTATAAGAGGAAGAAAGTGACAAGGCCGTGCAATGTTGTCGTAGCCGGTGCAGGGACGGCCGGACTGGAAGCTGCCTGTACCGCGGCCGAGGCAGGCTGCAGCGTTACGCTTCTGGAAAAACAGGACCACATAGGCGGGCTTTCTGTGGAAATCTCTAAGATTCCCGCCAAAAGGCGGCTTGCCGACTTCCCTGATTATCTCAGGCACCGTGCGGCAGGGCTTGATAACCTGACCATCAAAACCGGGGTGGACGCCACTGCCGATATCATCAGATCCTTCCGGCCTGACCTCGTGGTCAACGCGACCGGCTCCGTCCCGCTCCTCCCGCCGATCGACGGCCTGCATGAAAACCTTGCGGACAGAGAATCGGATGTATATTCAATTCTGGATCTCATCCGCAATATCGACCGCTATCCGGAAGACATGTCCGGCAAGAGCGTCATCGTAATCGGTGGCGGAGCCGTCGGGCTTGACGTAGTAGAATTCTTCGCCCCCCGCGGCGCAGACACGACCATCATAGAGATGATGCCCTCCATCGGCAACGGCCTGGACGCTTCCTCCATCGCTTCCATGAAAGAGTGCATGGAGAAGCATAAGGTGAAGCAGCTCGTAAGCACCGCGCTTAAGAAAGTCAATCCCCACTCCTTCATCGTGGAGCAAGGCGGAAAAGAAGCTGAACTACCATTCGATTACGGCTTCGTCTGCCTCGGCATGAAAGCCCATGCCCCCATCTGGGATGCGCTCACCAGAGCCTTTGAAGGCTGGGATATCGGACTTCTTAACATCGGAGACTCCGTCCGTGCCAGAAGGATTATCGACGGGACCGACGCCGGCAGGCATATGGTCCTCAACACGTTAGAACAGCTTGGATATTTATAAAACGAACCGGGGACAGGTTAAAATGAAATGGGGACGGGGTTTTTCTCAAAAAACCCCGTCCCCATTTCATTTTAACCTGTCCCCATAAGCATGAACCTTATTTTTTCTTATTTATCTTCCAGCACTTTGTCTGCAAATGCCTTGAGCTCCATGCTTCCGATATCGCCCTCGTCGCGTTTTCTGACGGATACGACATTCTCGGCAACTTCTTTTTCTCCCACGATTACCATGTAAGGTACTTTCTGCATCTGCGCCTCCCGGATCTTATAGCCGAGCTTCTCGCTTCTGCCGTCGAGTTCCACACGGAATCCTGCTTCTTTCAGCTCGTCCGTCACCTTCTGTGCATAATCGGCAAACTTGTCTGATACGGGCAGAATCTTGACCTGTACCGGTGCAAGCCATGTCGGGAACTTGCCTGCGTAATGCTCGATAAGGATACCGATAAACCGTTCGATGGAACCGAAAGCAACCCGGTGTATCATGATCGGCCTGTGCTTTTCACCGTCTGCACCGGTATACTCAAGCTCGAACCTCTGCGGCATCTGGAAGTCGAGCTGGATGGTTCCGCACTGCCATGTCCGGCCGATGGAATCTTCCAGATGGAAGTCGATCTTAGGGCCATAGAACGCGCCATCGCCTTCGTTAACCACATAATCGACTCCAAGCTCTTCCAGTGCACCTCTTAAGCCTTCTGTGGCCATCTCCCAGTCTGCATCGCTTCCCATGCTGTTCTCCGGCCTCGTAGACAGTTCCACATGGTATTTGAATCCGAACTTGGAGTACACTTCGTCAATCAGCCTTGCCACCCCTTTGATCTCATCCCTTATCTGATCCTCTGTCATGAAGATATGGGCATCGTCCTGGGTAAAGCAGCGCACGCGCATGAGCCCGTGCAGCTGTCCGGACTTCTCGTGCCGGTGTACAAGCCCGAGCTCGCCTACCCGCATCGGCAGGTCCTTGTAGGAACGGGGTTCCACTTTGTACACGAGCATCCCCCCCGGACAGTTCATCGGCTTGACCGCATAGTCTTCTTCGTCGATGACTGTCGTGTACATATTGTCTTTATAGTGGTCCCAGTGTCCGGAATTCTCCCACAGGTGTCTGGACAAGATGATAGGTGTGGAAATCTCAACGTATCCTTCTCTTAGATGCAGCTGCCTCCAGTAATCGATAAGCAGGTTCTTGAGTACCATCCCCTTGGGCAGGAAAAATGGAAAGCCGGGGCCTTCATCCATGATCGCGAACAATCCCAATTCTTTTCCAAGCTTTCTGTGGTCGCGCAGACGTGCCTCTTCCATCCTCTTAAGATAAGCCTCCAGCTCGTCCGCTTTCGGGAAGGATGTCCCATAGATTCTCGTGAGCATCTGGTTATTCTCATCGCCGTGCCAGTATGCCCCTGCCACGCTCTGGAGTTTGAATGCTTTGATGACGCTCGTGTTGGACACATGGGGGCCTGCGCAGAAGTCTACGAACTCTCCCTGCCGGTAAAGGCTGATCTCTTCCTCGTCCGGGAGATCCTGGATCATCTCTGTCTTATAAGTCTCTCCTCTTTCTTCCATCATCTTCAACGCTTCTTCACGGCTCACCACACTTCTCTCAAGCGGCAGCGACTCCTTGACGATCCTGCGCATCTCCTTCTCTACCTCTGCCAGATGTTCTGTCGTAAATGGAAAGCTGAATTCAAAATCATAATAATAGCCGTCTTTGATTGCCGGCCCGATTGCCAGCTTCGTATCCGGGTACAAGCGCTTTACGGCCTGGGCCAGGATATGGGATGTCGTGTGGCGGAACGCCTCCTGTCCCACTTCATCTGCAAATGTCAGATCCTGCACGGATCCGTCTCTCATGCTTACTTTCATCTTGTTACGCTCCTTTCGATTCTCTTTTTATTTTGCTTTAGGAAATATATTTTGCTTTGTGCAGTCAATATTTCCTCTAACATAAGAAAAGCACCCAAAACAGACTGCTTACGCTGTCCGTTTAAGGGTGCATCTGATTGCTGCACGGTTCCACCTTAACTTTTCACTTCAGACTCTCACAAGTCCTATCCCTTAACGCAGGAGTACGACGGTGCTTACTGTCGGTTCAGCACCACAGCTCAGGAATGGTTTTCGTCTGCCTTCTGCCATAAAAAACTTCCACCAAATGTTTTTCTCTCTGCATGGTTCCGATAGATTACTCTTTTCCTTCTCTGCTTTTCTCATGTTAATCGCTGTGTACCAGCTACTTCCCATTATAGCAATACATAATAAAATGTCAACGCATTTTCAGATTATTTTTGATTCTTTATTTCTCGATGGCCGCCTGCACATCAGCCCGGAACTGCTTCCATGCATCTTCATTTTCCACGAAGTATTTCGGGCAGTTCTTCCCCGTCACATCGTAGTGGCGGATGACGTCTTCGCTGTCCAGGTCAAACTTCTTGCAAAGCCACGCACAGAGCTGCACCATAGACTTATATGTCTCATCATTGAACTTTCCCGACTCATCCGGATGGCAGCATTCGATAGACACCGTATCATTATTCCTGCTGTTGGATGCATAGGCAACTTCCCAAGTCGGGACGCACTGGACGATCTCTCCTTCCAGGCCTACTATAAAATTACTGCTTACCTTCGTCTCATGGCTGTCCTTGAGCCCTTCAAAATAGTTCCGGTTATCCATAGCGGTAGCGCCAGGATTGGCCGTATAATGCACGACGATTCCCTTAATCTTGTCCGTCTTCGTTCCGGGCCGTGAATAGGGGTTCTCAGTGAGCAGCTCCACGTCCAGGTCCGGACGGGAAGCATCGATATCACTGCCCTTAAGCTCTATGTAATCATCTGTGAACCAGGCCGGCTTTACAATCCTGAGTATCCCCACCAGCACGATGAGCACGACAAGCACGAGTATTCCGAGCCGTACGTTACGCTGGATCATCCTTCTGCGCCTTGCTTCCGCTATTCTTCTGTCCATATCATCTCTCCAATCATCCTATATCATTCTATCACAGGAAGGAGAAATATTTTATGAAAAAATACTTATAATTTTCTGAATCTTAAAACGCAAATACATAAGACGTATCAGACACGGCCTTTTCTCTGGCCCTCACTACCGGGCTAGCAAAATTGTCCTTATTGACCGCATCGGGGAAATACTGCGTCTCAAAACATATGCCCTGGCGCTTTCCATACAGAGCCCCTTCTTTCCCAGGTTCCTTGTCGAGAAAATTGCCGCTGTACACCTGCATCCCCGGCATATCCGTATAGATGTCCATGCTGATGCCGCTCTCCCGGCAGGAAAAGCTGCCCGCCTTGCGGAAACCGCCGCCGTTCAGAACCCAGTTGTGGTCATAGCCTCCGGCAAGATTCAGTGCTTCAAAATCTGCCTGTATATCCCGCCCGACCGGCTTACGGGCACGGAAATCCATAGGCGTTCCTGCCACTTGACTTATCTCGCCTGTAGGGATAGACTCCTTGTCTGCACGCGTATAGGCATCCGCATCCAGCCACAGCTCCTGCCCCAGTACGTCTCCCGAGGCATGTCCGTTCAGATTGAAATAACTATGGTTTGTCATGTTCACTATCGTATCCGCTTCCGCATCTGCCTCATAATGAATCTTCAGCTCGTTCCTGTCATCCAGACTGTATGTCACCGTTATATCCAGGCCGCCCGGATACCCCTGGTCCCCATCCGGGCTGAACAGACGAAGTACGACATGCCTGTCATCCGCCTCTTCCACTTCCCACAGACGATGGTTGTATGTATCTGGCCCGCTGTGCAGGTTATTGCCATTGTCATTCTTTACAAGCGCATACGTCTGGCCGTTCAGCGTGAACTGCGCGCCCCCGATGCGGTTGGCAACCCTCCCGACGGTCGCCCCGAACGACTGGCCCCCCGCTTCATAGTCACGTGCACAATCATATCCGAGGACAACATCTCTCACCTGGCCGTCCCGTCCCGGCACATATACCGATACGACAGCCGCGCCGTAATCGCTCACGCAGACCGTCATGCCATTCGCGTTCCTGAGTTCGTATAAGCTCGCTTTTTCTCCTTTTTCCGTAATACCAAAATCCCGTACCATCGCAAAACCCTCCTGTCAATCTATTCCCGCGAGCAACGAGCCAAATCCAAGCCCGCTTGGTCTTGGCGACTGCCGCGAGGGTCAAATGCCCGGCAGCTTGCTACGAGGTATTTGACTATCCTAATGATACCGTTCTTTAAGTTCCATGTCCAGCACTGACGGACAGTAAATGGGGGTTTAGTAATGTAGACGCCGCTGGGGAGGTATGGGGCAGATGCTCCGATGCGTCCGGGAACTGCGACTATCACACAGATTCCTAAGCCTGTGGAATGTTCGCCGATAGCGGCTCTCATCCCACGGGCCAAGGAATCTGGTGAGGATTCTCCGTCCCTCCCGCTTAGACCTTCGCATCTGTCCCATACCTCCCCATCGGCTATCTACTTTACTGGCACGGGCGGGAGCGGCTGTGTGACGCTGCCGGCTGATGGAAGGGCTTTGGCTGTGTCAGCATAGTGAAAAGGGGCTAAGCAGGTTGATAACCTTAGTTGAAAGTAATCGTAATGAAGAAGAGCCGGAATCAGGTACGGGGATGTGTATGAGATGACATCCCCTGCCTGGTTCCGGCTCTTCTTGCAGCAACGGCGTGCACGCCTCGCTGCTAATGCTCGACAATGACCAATTTGTTCTCTATGCTGCACATGTTAAGCTTGTTATATTTTATCATTCATCTCACGCAGCCAGCGGCCATCCGCTGGCCAGTAACGCCACACAACCGCCGTCGCCCTTGTTAAGTGAAGTAGATAGCGGGCGGGGAGCCGGGTGGGAGATGCGCAGGTGTAAGCGGAAGAGGCGGAGAATCCGTCCCGGAATCCTTGGTTTGTGGGAGAGGAGCTGCTATCAGCGACTCTGCCGCAAAGCTAGGAGGCCGTGGGCTAGTCGGAGCCTCGGACGCATCGGAGCAGATGCCACCCGGCTCCCTGCCCGCGGTCTGGTTTACTAAACTCCTATTTACTCATCTACGCTATAGTTCGGCGCTTCTTTCGTGATGTGTATGTCATGGGGGTGGCTCTCTTTTAAGGATGCCGCTGATATCTTCACAAACTGTGCCTTCGTCTTCAGATCTTCGATGGTGCCTGTTCCGCAGTAGCCCATGCCTGAGCGCAGGCCGCCCATAAGCTGGAATACCGTGTCCTCGACCGTGCCTTTGTATGCGACACGTCCTTCCACGCCTTCCGGTACGAGTTTCTTGGCGTCTGTCTGGAAGTAACGGTCTTTGCTGCCGTTTTCCATAGCCGCGATGGAGCCCATGCCACGGTACACTTTATATTTTCTTCCCTGGAACAGCTCGAACGTTCCGGGACTCTCATCACATCCGGCAAAGATGCTGCCCATCATACAAACATTGGCTCCGGCGGCGATTGCCTTCGTCATATCGCCGGAGTATTTGATGCCGCCGTCGGCAATGATCGGGATACCATACTTGTCCGCGACTTCATAGCTATTCATAACTGCCGTAATCTGCGGCACGCCGATGCCTGCCACGATACGGGTCGTACAGATGGAGCCTGGGCCGATACCAACTTTGACCGCATCTACCCCGGCTTTGATAAGCGCTCCGGCACCCTCTCCGGTAGCAACATTTCCGGCGATTACCTGAAGATCCGGGAACTTTGTCTTCACCATATCCACAGTCTTCAGAACATTGGCCGAATGGCCATGAGCCGAATCCATGACAATCACGTCGACCTTGGCATTTACAAGCTCCTGCACACGGTCGATACAGTTGGCGGTAATGCCTACCGCAGCGCCGCAGAGCAGGCGTCCCTGTTCATCTTTGGCAGACAGAGGATATTTTATCTGCTTTTCGATGTCTTTTATCGTAATAAGCCCTTTCAGGTTAAAATCTTCGTCTACGATCGGAAGCTTCTCTTTCCGTGCCTTCGCCAGAATCTTCTTCGCCTCGTTCAGCGTGATGCCTTCCGGCGCAGTGATAAGCCCTTCCGATGTCATGGATTCCTTAATCTTCTTTGAGAAGTCTTCTTCAAATTTCAAATCACGGTTCGTAATAATGCCGACCAGCTTTTTCCCCTCTGTTATCGGCACGCCGGAAATCCGGAACTTGGACATGAGGTCATTGGCATCTGCCAGCGTATGCTCCGGTGACAGGTAGAAAGGATCCGTAATTACCCCATTTTCAGACCGCTTTACCTTGTCCACTTCCTCGGCCTGCCGCTCGATAGGCATATTCTTATGGATGATACCGATTCCGCCCTGCCTCGCCATAGCAATCGCCATACGGTGCTCCGTAACCGTATCCATGCCTGCGCTCATCATCGGTATGTTCAGCTTGATATTCTTCGTCAGGTATGTTGACAGATCAACTTGGTTTGGAATCACTTCTGAATAGCTTGGTACGAGCAGAACATCATCAAATGTAATACCTTCTCCAATAATTTTTCCCATGATATTCTTATCCTCTCTTTCTTCCGTCTGTTGTTATGATTTAACTGCTATAATAACCAATGATGCCCGCACTTGTCAACCGCTTTTTATTTTATTTTGCGGAACATGCTACAGGGCGACCTTCCTCGGTGCCAGCATCTTAAATCCTTCTATAATCGTATCATTAGGCTCAAATATCACTTTCTTCTTCTGTCCCCTGTCGATGACGACCAAGGCGTAAAGGCGCGCCCCTTCGTTCCTCGAGCTGAAATCGAATGGCTTTGCGTCCGCGTGCTGCCGCAGTTCCAGATCCTTTACAGGCGCCAGAAGTTCCAAATCGCTGACATGCGCGGAGAATACTCTCTTTCGCTTCGCCTTGTTCATAATCTTGTCAATATCCAGATCTCCGTTCACATACAAGTATTCGTATTCCACATTCATCCTTCTGAACATGAATACATCAAGCACGATCATTCCCACAGGTAGGATAATCCCGAAAGGGAACAGGAATACGATAAGAACTGATACGATGGTGAGCGCCACAAGCAGCGCTTTGATAAACACATCCTTCATATCCGCCCTTTTCTTTACAAGTTGTTCCGTATAATAATCGCTCATCTGCAAATCCTCCAAATTAATAGGTGTAATTATTGTAACACATATTAGCGTCAGTTTACAAGGGCACACACGCCTCGCACCGTAGTTTTTGGCTTATTTGCGGCGTTAACGTCAATCGGCGTACGTCCAGTACGCCTCATTCCGTTTCCTTGCAGATAAGCCAAAAGCTTCGGACGAGGTCATAGAGTTTTGAATTGCCATTTTGTGATTATGCAAGGCAGACGATTGATGCGTGCTGGCTGCACGCTGATTGAGAATAACGTGGCAGAATCACAAAATGCCAGTTCAAAACCGTGTGTGCCCTTGTAAACTGACGCTATGGCAAAAAGAAAACTCCCCGTGAGAGGAGTTTTCAAAATTTTCATACTTTAGGAGATGCCGGTGATTACATCATTCCCATGCCGCCCGCGCCGCCTGCCGGCATAGGAGGTACATCTTCTTTGATGTTGGCGACTACTGATTCTGTCGTAAGCAGTGTGGAAGCAACGCTTGTAGCGTTCTGAAGCGCACTTCTCGTTACCTTCGCAGGATCCAGGATGCCGTTTTCTACCATGTCTACATACTCTTCTGTCAGTACGTCAAATCCTGTTCCTGATTTAGATTCATTAACCTTGTTGATAATTACAGAACCTTCCAGCCCTGCATTTGCCGCAATGTGGAACAGTGGAGCTTCCAGTGATTTCAATACGACGTTAGCGCCTGTCTTCTCATCGCCGGTAAGCTTCTGCGCAAGCGCTTCCACTTCTTTGGCTGCATGGATGTATGCGGAACCGCCGCCTGCGATAATGCCTTCCTCTACAGCCGCCCTTGTTGCTGCCAGGGCATCTTCCATACGGAGCTTCGCTTCCTTCATCTCTGTCTCTGTCGCTGCCCCTACACGGATAACTGCAACGCCGCCTGCCAGCTTTGCGAGTCTTTCCTGTAATTTTTCTCTGTCAAAGTCAGATGTCGTCTCTTCAATCTGCTTCTTAATCTGAGACACTCTGTCTGTAATCTTATCTTTTTCGCCCATGCCGTCAACGATAACCGTATTTTCTTTCTGCACTTTGACGGATTTCGCACGTCCAAGCTGATCCATTGTCGTCTCTTTCAGGTCAAGGCCAAGCTCTTCTGATATCACCTGTCCGCCTGTGAGGATCGCGATGTCCTGCAGCATCTCTTTTCTTCTGTCTCCATATCCCGGAGCCTTGACAGCTGCGACATTGAATGTACCGCGCAGTTTGTTCACGATCAATGTGGTGAGCGCTTCACCTTCGATATCCTCTGCGATGATAAGAAGCCTTGAGCCGGACTGTACAATCTGTTCAAGCAGCGGAAGAATCTCCTGGATATTGGATATCTTCTTGTCTGTAATGAGGATGTATGGATCTTCCAGGTTTGCTTCCATCTTATCCATATCTGTTGCCATATATGCGGAAATGTATCCGCGGTCAAACTGCATACCTTCCACGAGGTCAAGCTCTGTCTTCATCGTCTTGGACTCTTCAATCGTGATGACGCCGTCGTTGGATACCTTCTCCATCGCGTCTGCTACCATCTCGCCTACCTCCTGGTCTCCTGCGGAGATAGCGGCAACCTTGGCAATCTGCTCTTTGTCTTTGATCTTGCTGGACATGCCTGCAATGGCTTCTACTGCTACGTCCGTAGCTTTCTTCATGCCTTTGCGGAGAATGATCGGATTGGCTCCGGCCGCCAGGTTCTTGATTCCTTCGTGTACCATCGCCTGTGCAAGCACGGTAGCTGTCGTCGTTCCGTCACCTGCCACGTCGTTCGTCTTGGATGCCACTTCTTTGATGAGCTGAGCCCCCATATTCTCAAATGCGTCTTCCAGCTCGATCTCCTTGGCAATCGTAACGCCATCGTTTGTTATCAGCGGTGCCCCGAAAGATTTGTCGAGCACTACGTTGCGTCCTTTTGGTCCAAGCGTTACCCTTACCGTATCTGCCAGCTGGTTTACTCCTGATTCTAATGCTGCTCTTGCTTCAGCGCCGTATTTAATTTCCTTTGCCATAATTATCTGCCTCCTAAATTATATTAATATTTCCTACTCAAAAGCTGCTACTTAAGTATTGCCAGGATGTCATCCTGCTTTACGATAATGAACTCTTCTTCATCAACTTCGACTGTCGTGCCGGCATATTTGGAATAAATAACCTGCTGCCCTTCTTCTACGTTCATCTGGACTTCCTTGCCGTCCACTACCCCACCAGGCCCTACAGCTACTACTTCCGCCTGCTGCGGTTTCTCTTTTGACTGGCCCGGTAATACGATACCTGACTTTGTAGTCTCTTCTGCAACTAATTGTTTCAATACAACTCTGTCTCCTAATGGTACTAATTTCATATTTACTCCTCCTTATTGTTATCTATTTTGTCAGCACTCACGAAAAGAGAGTGCTAAAAGACTCTAGATATAAAATAGCACTCTCTTTTTATTTTGTCAACACACTTTATATTTAGTTTACAACTTTTTTATAAAATCCGTTCCTGAGCCGGAATACCATCACCTGTCCAAGCTTGTTCCAGTAGCGTTCCGTTATGCTGCCGCTGCACTCGACGAGCCCTTCCTCCGCCGCTATCGTACATCTGTAGATTCCGTCCAGGGAAAATACCGGCAGCTCCGTCCGTTTCGATAATAAATATATCCGTTCTTCCTCCGGTTTATACGTTATGATCTCGCATTGATATATCGTCGGATCAAAAAAGCCCTCATCGAGTATCATCCGCTCCATCTGCATGTCCACAGGCCTTCCCTCGTACATATTAACTGCTCCCTTCAAAATAAGGGTATCAGTTTCCCGATACCCTTTTATTCCTATATTATTTCATTCGCTCAGCCTTGATCCGTTCAAGCTCTGTAAACACATAGTCGTTCACCACTTTGATATACGTGCCCTTCATACCGGATGACCGTGACTCTATGACGCCTGCACTCTCAAACTTGCGCAGCGCGTTGACGATGACTGACCTTGTGATTCCGACCCTGTCGGCAATCTTGCTCGCCACCAGGATGCCTTCGGTGCCATCCAGTTCCTCAAAGATATGGATAATCGCCTCCAGCTCGGAATATGAGAGCGTGCTGATTGCAGACTGGACGATATGCTCCTTCCTCGTCTCCTCGGCACTCTCTTCATTGACCGACCGCAACATCTCAAGACCGACTACCGTCGTTCCGTATTCGCTCAGGATGATATCGTCTATCTCGTATACTTCATCCTTCTTATAGATAAATAATGTGCCGAGCCTCTCGCCCGCAATATCGATAGGGGTTATGATGGCCTGGTAGCCCTTTACGGCATCTTCCGAAAAGCCGAGCGTCTGAAGGTTTACATTCTCCTTCGTGGAAAGTATGCTCAGAAGACGTTCATTTAACATCTCATCAATATGCTTGCCGACTTCCTGTTCAATCAGTTCCCTGATGACCGGCACGCCGTCCGCCCTGCTTCCCCCAAGAATCTTGCCTTTCTTGCTCACCACCAGCACGTTAGATTCTAATATCTCTGTGAGCACTTCACATATATCGTTAAATACTACTTTGCTGGAATTATTATTATGAAGTAATTTATTGATTTTTCTGGTTTTATCTAACAATTGTACACTCATTCACATTCCTCCATCCTTTGAATGCTATATTATCATACAATTCATTTTTTTTCAATCAATTTCCTAATTATTTTTTATTATTTTCCTTATTTTCTACATATCCACATTGTTCACTGCTGCAGAGCAGTTTATTCCCCTTTTCGACCATGTAGCTTCCGCACCGAGGGCACTTCTTCGTGGACGGTTTCTGCCATGACATGAATTCGCAGTCAGGATTGTCCTCGCATCCATAGTATTTCCTTCCCTTCTTCGTCTTGCGGATGACCACATCCTTGCCGCACACAGGGCACGGAACCCCTACCTTCTCCAGATAAGGCTTCGTATTCCTGCAGTCCGGGAAGCCCGGGCAGGCAAGGAACCGGCCGTGTGGACCATATTTTATTACCATGTTGCGGCCGCACTGGTCGCAGATGACATCCGTCACTTCATCCTCAATCTTGACCTTCTCAAGCTCTTCCTCTGCAAGATTCACCGCGTCTTCCAAATCTGGATAAAAATTCTCAATAATCGTCTTCCACTTCACCTTGCCTTCCGCCACTCCGTCCAGCAGGCTTTCCATATTGGCGGTAAAGTTGACATCTACGATACTCGGAAATGACTGTTTCATCATGTTGTTCACGACTTCGCCAAGTTCTGTGATATAGAGGTTCTTATTTTCTTTTGCCACATATCGTCTGGCGATGATGGTGGAGATTGTAGGCGCATACGTACTTGGACGGCCGATTCCCAGCTCCTCCAGCGTCTTCACAAGCCCCGCCTCCGTATAGTGTGCCGGCGGCTGTGTAAAATGCTGCTTTGTGTCTAAACTTTCTTTCGTAAGCTTCGTGTCCATATCAAGGCCTCTGAGCAGCACGTTCCCTGTCTCTTTCTCCTCGTCCGCCTCCGTATATACGGAACGGAACCCCTCAAACGCGATCTTCGAGGCTGCTACGGTAAAACGGTAATCTCCCGCGGCGATCTTAACAGATGTCGTCTCATATCTTGCCGGCTGCATCCTGCTGGCGACAAAACGTTTCCATACGAGCTGGTAGAGGCGGAACTGGTCTCTTGTAAGCGATTCTTTCATGGCTGCAGGCGTCCTTGTCACGTCGGAAGGACGGATAGCCTCATGGGCGTCCTGAATCTTTTTATCGTCTTTTCCTTTTGCGCTGCCTGCTGCTACATATTCTGTTCCGTAATGCTCACCGATATACGCTCTTGCGCTTTCGTCTGCCTCATCCGATATTCTCGTGGAATCTGTACGCAGATATGTGATCAGGCCGACGGTTCCGTTTCCTTTGATGTCTATCCCCTCATAGAGCTGCTGCGCAATCCTCATCGTCTTCTGTGTCGCAAAGTTCAGCGCTTTCGAGGCTTCCTGCTGGAGCGTACTCGTCGTAAAAGGTACCGGCGCTTTTTTCACACGTTCCCCTTTTTTGATATCTGCGACGGAATAGTCCGCTTTCTCTACTTCTGCCAGTATCCTGTCCAGCTCTTCTTTGGATCCGATCGTCATCTTCTTGTCTTTCGTACCGTAGAATTTGGCTGTCAGAAGCTTCTTTTCACCTTCTACGTTCAAGTTCGCGTCAAGGGTCCAGTATTCCTCAGGGATGAACGCATTGATCTCTTCTTCCCTGTCGGCGATGATTCTGAGCGCAACCGACTGTACGCGGCCCGCGCTTAACCCTCTCTTTACCTTGGCCCAAAGAAGAGGGCTTATCTTGTAACCCACGACACGGTCGAGCACACGCCGGGCCTGCTGCGCATCCACCAGATCCATGTCGATTTCCCTTGCATTTTTCAAGGAAGCTTTGACTGCACTTTTGGTAATCTCGTTAAAACTGATACGGTACACTTTTTTATTTTCAAGCTTCAGTGCCTGCTTCAGGTGCCATGAGATGGCCTCCCCCTCACGATCGGGGTCGGTCGCAAGATATATCTTATCGGCCTTCTTGACTTCTTTTCTCAAGTTGGCAAGAATCTCTCCCTTACCTCTGATGGTGATATATTTGGGCTCATAGTCATTTTCCGGGTCCACGCCGAGCTGGCTCTTCGGCAGATCCCGCACATGACCGTTCGATGCGGTTACCGCATAATTGCTCCCCAAAAACTTTTTAATTGTCTTCACCTTGGCAGGTGACTCCACGATTACAAGATTACGTGCCATATATTGCTTCCTCCATTATTAACTAGCCGTCCGTTTTATTTTCATCTGTTTGATCTCACATAATAATTCTTAGATATTTCCTTGATATATCCCTTCAATTCCAATGTAACCAGACGCTCCAGAAGCTCCCCGGGGGCTAATCCGGTCTCCTCTGCGAGCTGGCCCATGCTCTTCGGACATAAACCGAGACAACTATACACCATATTTTCGGGACTTTCAAGCATTTTTTCATTTTTGTCAGATTTTAGGCCAAAGCTGCTGACAGGTATTCCCATATCTGCAAGCAGCTCATCGGGGGAAGAAAGGATGCCCGCGCCCTGCCTGATCAGATTGTTGCATCCACGGCTTAACGGGCTTGTCACAGGCCCCGGAAGGACATAGATGTCCTTTCCCTGTTCCAGTGCAGCATCGGCTGTGATAAGGGAGCCGCTCTTCTCTCTTGCCTCCATGACAAGCACGATATCAGCCAGGGCGCTGATGATCCTGTTCCGTTTCGGAAAGTAGGCGCGCAGCGGCTGTGTCTGCGGGGGATGCTCCGAGAGGATGCCCCCATGCTTCTGGATGTCCATATAGAGTCCTATATGTTCCCGCGGGTAGCATAGATCTGCTCCGCAGCCGAGTACGGCGTAAGTGCTGCCGCCGGCATCCAGCGCCGCCCTCTGTCCGGTTCCGTCGATGCCGAGTGCCATTCCGCTGATAATCTCTACGCCTGCCTGAGCCAGCCTGCTGGCAAATCTTTCTGTCTGCCCAGTGCCATATGCACTGCATCTCCTAGCGCCAACGATGGCTGCCGCAGGTCTTGCAGGGTCGGGAAGCCGCCCTTTTACATATAACGCATAGGGCGGGTCTGCCGTTTCCTTAAGCCGTCCGGGATATCCTTTGTGGAAATAGGGAACAAGGCTAATGCTTTTATCGCATAATTCCCTATAATTCTTCTCCACATCCCATATTCTGCGGGAGGCTATGACGGCCTCCGCTTCTTTCGTACTTAGATACTCTGTAAAATAGAGTCTCGTTTCTTCTATATAATATATCTGACTTGCATCCGTATATTCGGAACGAAGCATTATTTTTTTACGGGCGGGCACGTGCCTGATGCATGCAAGCCAGTATTCATAAGCCATTTCCATACATTTACCTCCCCCAGTACTTTTTATTCATCATCCGGTATCCGATTGCCTCTTTGATATGCGCCGCACTGATATTATCGGCTCCTGCCAGGTCGGCTATCGTTCGGGCCACCCGTATGGTCTTATGGTACGTTCTGGCCGTGAGCCCCATCCTTTCAAATGCCTGTGCTATGACAGATTCTTCTTCATGCCCTAGGCTGCAGTAATTCTTCAGCTCTTTGGCAGGCAGGGAGGCGTTGGCCACCGATCCTAGTGTATGATACCGGTTTTTCTGGCGCTCTCTTGCCAGGCATACGCGCTCTCTTATCGCCTGCGAGCTTTCCCCCTCATCTTCCGCCTTCAAGCTTCGGTAATCGACTCTCGGAGCCTCCACGCATATATCGATTCTGTCCAGGAACGGCTGGCTGATCTTGGCAAGGTAGTGCTGTATCTGTCCCGGCGTGCAGGTGCATCGCTCCAGATCCGGGTAGTTCCCGCACGGGCAAGGATTCAAAGCGGCAACGAGGATGAAATCCGCGGGGAATACGTAGCTTCCATGCTTCCTCGTAATCCGTATCGTTTTCTCCTCCAGCGGCTGCCGCAGCACTTCCAGCACCGGCTTCTGGAATTCTGTCAGCTCGTCCAGAAACAGTACCCCGCCGTGCGCCAGGCTGATTTCGCCCGGGGTCGGTATCATTCCTCCCCCGATGAGGGCACTCCTCGTAACCGTATGATGTACGCTTCTGTACGGACGCTCTGCCACGAGGGGATGCTCCTTGTCCACCAGACCCATGATGCTATATACCTTTGTAATCTCAAGGCTCTCTTCCAGTGTCAATGGGGGGAGTATCGTCGGTATCCTCCTGGCTATCATCGACTTTCCACTTCCCGGAGGTCCGACCAGGAGGATATTGTGGCCTCCTGCTACAGCAACCTCTACGGCCCGCTTCACAGCTTCCTGTCCGTATATCTCCCTGTAGTCAGGCTGCGGCCTGGCAGGGCCGCGCAGGCCATGCGGCACCTTGTACTGCTCCGGTTCCGGCTCATGTAAGCCGTTGAGATAGCCACACACTTCTTTCAGCCATTCGGCCCCGATTATCCGGATGCCATCTACAAGGGACGCTTCTGCCGCGTTGGCTTTCGGGAGGATGCACGTGTGGCACCCGGCTTTCCGTGCCGCCATCACGATCGGAAGGATGCCTGCCACCTCCCTCAGCCGGCCATCCAGGCTCAGTTCGCCGATGATGAGCGTACGTGCAAGGCTTTCTTCCGGCACAAGCGTCAGTGACGCCAGGATAGCGGCGGCAATCGGCAGGTCGAACGCCGCACCTCTTTTCTTCACGTCTGCAGGCGACAGGTTGATGACTATCTTTTTCGCCGGAAGTTCTATTCCGGTATTGCGCACAGCAGTGCGCACCCGCTCAGACGCTTCTTTCACCTCTGATGACAGGTAGCCTACCATATGGAACATAGGGAGGCCGTTGCTGATGTCTGCTTCCACATGGACGAATTCAACCGAAAGCCCTTCTATGGCCGCAGACAGTACTGTACTGAAACTCATTTGCATTCTCCTTTTCATTGTTCATATTGCTTTTTGCTGGGTCAGTGGCCGATGCTGGCCGGATTTGCCTTCCGGGGCCAGAATGCCCCGGAAAATGTAGAACTATCATAACGAATAAGGCGGATGATGTCAATAGGACTCTAAAAAGTGCAATAGAAAAGCTGCGCGGGCATTAAAAATACTCGCGCAGCTTTTCTATTGCACTTTTCTCAATCCTTGACACATAAGAACGAGAGATGCCTAAGCGTCTGGCTATCTCCCGCTGCGTATACTCTTCTTCATTATACAGGCCATATCTCATCTTCAGCACAAGACGCTCCCTCTGTGAGAGCTCTCCTTCCACCTTCTCATAAAGAAGCCGTATATCATCCTTCAGTGCGACTTTCCTGTGCGCATCATCCTCGTCGGTCTCGATTATGTCAAACAGCTGGATTTCATTTCCTTCGCGGTCTGTACCTATCGGTTCGTAGAGTGATACTTCTTTGGATGACTTCTTTTTTGAACGGAGATACATCAAAATCTCATTTTCGATACAACGGGCCGCATAAGTTCCGAGGCGGACGCTTTTATCGGGGTTAAAGGTCACCACAGCTTTTATGAGTCCGATTGTGCCGATCGAGAGCAGGTCTTCGTTGTCTTCTTCCAGTGACTGGTACTTCTTAACGATATGAGCAACGAGGCGCAGGTTCCGTTCTATGAGAACATGTTTTGCTTCAAGGTCTCCCTCCGTATATTTTTGCATGTAATATCTTTCTTCCGAGGCAGTGAGGGGTTGGGGAAAAGATTTCAAGGAAAGCACCTCTTGGCGTATTTGATATAGTCTATGTGAAAGCAGAAGCTTTTGTGCTTTTCCATATAAAATTTTCCTATACAAAGGGGCTGGAAGACGCTATATTAGATAGGAGAGAGGTATATCATGAAAAAGTATTTTGGAAGCATTATCTTCTTCAGCATGGCCATAACAGTGGCAGCGCAGCTTAATATCAACCTGTTTATCACGGATTTCAAACTGTCTGTCGCCGTCATATGCTTTCCGGCGTTTTTATTTATCGCGCAGTCTTTCCCGGTCATACCGGTAACCGTGTTCGGGGCCGTGGGAGTATTTGCATCCAGGCTGCTGCTCGTCTGGCTGCAGAATGGCCGTCTGTCAGGGGCGGTTCGGTCTTATTATCCGGAAGTTATCTTCTATCTCTGTTACGGGCTGGCTTTCTATCTTTACACCCGCAGTCTCGGGGGCAGCCGTCTTGACCGGAACCGGGCTATCCTGCCGCTCTTTGCCATAGATTACGGTGCCAATCTGATAGAGCTTCTGTTCCGCATCCGTCTCGAAGCATTTACACCGAAGGCTCAGGCAAGCATACTGCTGGCTGCCGCCGCCCGCACTGCCGTAATATGGTGTGTCCTGACCGTGTTTGCACATTACAGGCTGCTTCTGCTCAAGCAGGAGCATGAGGAACGCTACAAACGGCTTGTCCTGCTTATCTCCAAGCTGGACGGCGAGGTCATGTGGATGAAGAAGAACACCACGCTTATCGAAGATACGATGAACACTTCCTACCGCCTTTACGAACGGTTGAAGGAGAGGGACGAGAGCAGCCCGCTCGCCAGATCTGCGCTTAAGGTAGCCAAAGACATCCACGAGGTCAAGAAGGAATATCTGCTCATCATGAGGGGAATCTCAGAGACGCTCGATGAAGAGCTGGAGGGGGACGGCATGTACCTGGATGAGCTGCTGGAACTTCTGAAGGATACGATGATACGGTCTGCTGCAGAGCATAAGAAGAAGCTGACGATGGAAACGGACTGCCGCGACCGGGTCTACACGAACCGGCACTATGCCCTTATGTCCATCTTCCGGAACCTGTTCGTCAATGCGCTGGAAGCGGCTGAAAAGGATGAAGTACATATATATGTGAAAGAACAGGCAGAGGAGGACATGTTCATCTTTACTGTTACGGATGACGGACCCGGTGTCCGTGAGGAAGACCAGGCTGATATATTCAAGGCCGGCTTTTCGACCAAGATAAACTTTTCTACTGGTGAGGTGAACCGGGGACTTGGGCTGAATCTCGTCAAAGATCTGGTCGAGGGCCAGTTCGGAGGAACGCTTGCACTCTCATCCATTCCCGGAAGCACTACATTTACCATTAGAATTCCTCAAGAAAAAATGAAGGTGGTCGTATAGATGAAATTTTACTTGATCGATGATGACAGGAACATACTGAATATACTGAAGCTGATTATCACCACCCGGAATCTCGGCACCGTGTGCGGGACATCGTTAAGCGGCTGTGATGCGCTGGAAGACGTGCGTCTGCTTGCCCCCGACATTATCATCGTGGATCTGCTCATGGCTGACATGGACGGCATCACTTTTGTCAGAAAAGCGGACGAGTTCCTCTCAGAGACGGCATTTATCATGCTGTCCCAGGTGTCTTCCAAGGATATGATAGGCTCGGCGTATGAAGCAGGTGTCGAATACTTCATACAGAAGCCGGTGAACAGCGTAGAGGTGGAAAATGTCATAGCAAAGGTGAGCCGGCAGCTTTCCATGCAGCGGACGATACAGAAGATGCAGAACATATTTATGGATGAGATGTCATCCAACTCTCCTGAACCGGAACGGACGACATCTTCCGCCGCTGCTTCGAGAACGGTGCTGACGAATATCCTTCAGCGTCTTGGCATCAGCGGAGATATTGGAAGCCGGGATATCGTCATGGCGGTGGAATATCTGCTGGAGCACGATGGCCAGATCAACGACATGACGCTCGGGGAGCTGTGCGGGAGGTTCAGTGATTCACCGAAGTCCATGGAACAGCGTATCCGGCGGGCAGCCAACACAGGGATGGTAAACCTTGCCCATCTTGGCATCGAGGATTATGGCAATGACATTTTTACAGAATATTCCAATACACTTTACAATTTTGAACAGGTGCGCAGGGAGATGGACTATATCCGGGGAAAGAGCGACCGGCATGGCAATGTTAAGATCAAGAACTTCCTGAATGCGCTTGTCGTATACAGCCAGAACCAGTAGGATTAATCTATGGGCACAATTAACAGTATCATTATGGGTATTTTGTTAATTATCACAAAATTCTGTGTGGTACTGTTTTTTTTATGTCAATTTTGATACCATCTGTAACTTTTTGAAACCCGGCTTGTATATTGGTTTCATCAATAAGAGAACGGAATTATAAATAAAATCATCATTACGAATTGAGAGGTAAAAAGTATGTTTACAATCGTATCGGGAATAGGATTATTGCTCGTCACTCTTGCCGGTTTCTCGCTCTTCAGCCTGAAGATGCCTAAGGGGCAGCTCGCCATGTCCGGCATGGCCAACGCCGCTATCGCAACGTTTCTGGTAGAAGCCGTTCATAAATATATCACCGGAGATCTGCTCGGCTTGGACTTTTTCCGCAGTCTTGGAGAAACGGCCGGGGGGCTGGGCGGTGTGGCCGCTGCCGCCATGGTACCGATCTGCATGGGGGCTAATCCCGTACTGGCAATTGTCGCCGGCGTGGCCGTCGGAGGATATGGCATTCTTCCGGGATTTATCGCAGGCTACATCATCGGGCTCATAGCTCCGGTTATTGAAAAGAAGCTGCCTGAGGGGCTGAACCTTATCGGGGGCGCGCTCCTGATCGCACCTGCTGCACGCCTCATCGTCATAGCCGTCAACCCCGCCGTCAACGCTACACTTGCAACTATCGGCGGCACGATATCCGCTGCCACGGAACAGTCTCCCATCGTCATGGGATTCCTGCTCGGCGGCATCATCAAGATGATATGCACGTCACCTCTGAGCTCTATGGCACTGACTGCCATGCTCGGCCTTGACGGGCTGGCGATGGGTATAGCCGCCATTGCGTGTGTAGGAGGCTCTTTCACCAACGGGCTTATCTTCTCACGGCTGAAGCTTGGAGACAGGAGCAACGTCATAGCCGTCATGCTGGAACCGCTCACACAGGCAGATATCATAACATCCAATCCGCTTCCTATCTACTGCTCTAATTTCTTCGGCGGAGGATTCGCCGGGATATCAGCAGCAGTGTTCCATATTGTGAATAATGCACCAGGGACAGCATCTCCGATTCCGGGACTTTTAGCGCCGTTCGCATTCAATCCTGCAACACATGTCATCGGTGCCTTAGCATTCGCTGTCATCGGCGGATGTCTGGCAGGCGTCGTCGGCAGCAGGGTCTTTCGTCAGAAAATAAAAGTCCCGGCTGTTCCTGCAAATAATGACGAAAGGGGTCAGACCCCTGTCGCCACAGGGGTCTGACCCCTTTCAAAATTCAGACAATATTCAGACATTTTAAAAGACCGCCTCCGGGCGGTCGTTTCATTTCTTGTCATGCCTACAGCATTTCGATGAATGCGGCGATCCTTGTATTCAGCTGGCCGATATCTGCCTGTGAATAATCTGTCTCTACACTGATATATGGTATGTTCTTCTTTTCATTTACGAACCTTCTGATGCCGAGCGTCTCTACATTGTATGTGTGGCAGGCCTGGAGCACCATCTCCACCACGCCGTCGACTCTGTATTCATCGATGAGCCTTCCGAGCAGTTCCAGGCGATTTGGATTTGGTGTCATGACAGAGCAGCCGATATTCAGATATCTTCTGGCCAGTGCATCGTAGATATCCGGGTTGTCCTCGTCGACGAGCTTATCGATGGACTTTGCACCGGTACAGTTCTCATATGTCACTACGATTCCTCCATTTTCTTCAATCGCCTTGATCACCTTTTCGGACGCACCGCCGATTGGACATCCTGTCACGAGGATGCGGGGCTTCTTCCCCTCCATCTTTCCTTCGGCGTATTCTTTATTGATTTTATCCACTAATGCGTCAACCTCGCCCGGAATGGCAGAGCGGTCGAACTTGAAGGTGCTGCCGTACAGGACCTTGAACAAGTCCTGGCCTTTTATGGGAGCAGGATCGTTCCTCATCACTTCATAGAGCTTCTTCAGAGAACGCCTTCCGGCGTTATTCACCTTCACCGCATCCCGAATCTGCTCTTCAGTTATCTCTGTCTCGAACTTCGCTTCCAGATATTCCTTGAATCGGATGATTTCGCTTTTCCACAGCTTAAGCGCCTCTTCCCCCTGGGTATTCGGCAGTTCCATCAAGAACACGTCCTTGAACTCTTTCATGTATTCATACATTTTCTTCTTGCCGTCACACGTCGTCTCACCGACGACTACATCAGAAAAGTAAAAGAAAGGACATTTATCCGTCTTCGCAAATCCATAGCTGGACTTGATGAGCGGGCATAAGTTCTTCGGCAGGTCCTTCTCCGCCTCTGGTATCGTCTCATCTGACGTGGAGCACAGGCCCACGGTTGCCGCCCCCATCGCCATGGCGATTTCCTGTGGAAAATATGTACAATAGGCGCCTACAATCGGCACTCCTTTATCCTTTAGCTCCTTCACCCCTAAAAAAGAATTTTTACGCTGTTCGGCAAATTCCTCAAATACTTCCGGCAATTCCTTGATTATCTCCATTTTATCCTCCTATATTTCTTCTTCGATTTTAATCAGAATGTAAATGCATCCTACAGTTATCCTATCACCGCACGTCAAATGCCGCCAATAAAAAAGGCAAATAAAAAGCCCGTCTTATAGGGAATCCCTATAAGGCAGGCCGGCGATACAGATTTACTTTTTATGGTTCTGCTCTTCTTAATATGTCATACATATCCGCTCTGCTTCCCAAATCCACGTACAGTACCTGTTTAGGATGAGGCGCGCTTTCCTGTTCATTTCCCTCTTCATCTACGAGCCGCCTGACCGTGACCTCCACATTTTCCCCGTTCGGCTTCATAATCTCAACCACCTCGCCTACAGAGAATTTGTTCCGCTGCTCGATACGGTACATCCCGTCCTTTCCGCCGCTTATGATGCCAAGATACGTATATTCCTTCACATAAGTGTTGCTGTCATATATCTGGCTCTCATCGCCCGGTTTGCCAAAGTAGAACCCGGTCGTAAACTGCCGGTATGTGCAGTTGGATATCTGGTCAAGGTACCATGGCATGTTTTTCCGGTACAGCTTAGGATCCTCCGCATAATCGTCGAGCGCTTTCCGGTAAGTCCGTGCTACCGTGGCCACATACAGCGCGGTTTTCATCCGGCCTTCTATCTTGAGGCTGTCGATGCCGGCATCAATCAATTCCGGGATATGTTCAATCATGCACAGATCTTTGGAATTGAAAATGTACGTGCCCCGCTCATTTTCATACACAGGCATATACTCGCCCGGACGCGTCTCTTCCATGATAAAATATTTCCACCTGCACGGATGTGTGCAGGCTCCCCTGTTGGCGTCGCGCCCTGTAAAATAATTGCTCAGAAGGCAGCGGCCTGAATAAGAGATGCACATTGCCCCGTGCACGAAGCTCTCTATCTCCATCTCCTCTGGAATATGTTCCCGTATCTCTTTGATTTCAGCAAGCGAAAGCTCTCGTGCCGACACGACACGCTTCGCCCCCTGTTTCCACCAGAACAGGTACGTCCCGTAATTCGTGTTGTTCGCCTGCGTGCTTATATGCCGCTCTATTTCAGGACATATCTCGCCTGCAATCTCAAAGACCGCCGGGTCGGCGATAATGAATGCATCCGGACCTATTTCCTTCAGCTCTTTAAAATATTCCCGCACTCCGGGCAGATCCTCATTATGTGCGAGTATATTAGCCGTCACGTATACTTTTACATCGTGGGCGTGGGCGAAACGGATGCCCTCTCTCATGTCTTCCATGGAGAAATTCTTCGCCTTGGCCCTGAGTCCAAAGGCTTCACCTCCGATATATACCGCATCCGCTCCAAATATTACTGCTGTCTTCAACACTTCCAGGCTGCTCGCCGGAATCAACAATTCAGGATGTCTGGCCATCTCTCTTCTCTCCTCGTTTTATGCTCAGCGCCACACCGTCTCCAAGGGGGAGGATTGATGTGAGCAGATCTTCTCTGTGCTTTAATTCATATAAATATTCCCGCATGCGGCTGTGTATCGTACGGTTGCGCCTCTCCACCGCGAACCGTGACTCGATGATATCGCCGTCCTGCAGTACATTATCGGACATCAGGACTCCTCCGTCCGTAAGCAGGCGGACAGCCTCCGGCATATAATGGATGTACTGCCCCTTTGCCGCATCCATGAAAATAAAATCAAACGGTCCCTCGAGCCCCTTCATCACTTCCAGTGCATCCCCTTCTATCAGCGTAATCCTGTCCTCCTGCCGTGCACGCCTGAAATTGCCGCGTGCAATCGGAATCCGCTTCTTATAGTTCTCTATAGTGGTGATATGGCAATCCTCAGGCGCATACTCGCTCATGAGTAGCGCAGAAAAGCCTACTGCCGTCCCCACTTCAAGGATCCGTTTCGGCCGGCACATGGTAATAATCACCTTCAGGAAGCTCTGCGTCTCCTTTCGGATAACCGGCACGAAAGTATCCACAGCCTCCTGTTCAATCTCTTCCAGCAGCGGAACTTCCGGCATCTCCAGGCTGCGGATATACGTAACCATACGTTCGTCGACAATCATTCAGGTACACCCCTTCATCCATTTTGGTACACCACAAAGTTCAATTTGGGACGTAACCCTTTTGAAAAAGATCACGTCCCAAAACGCACTTTACACATCCATTATAATTGGAAGTATCATTGGCCTTCTCTTTGTTTTCTTCCAGATATATTCATTCATCGTGTCGCGGATTACGAGCTTTATCTTGCTCCAGTCTGCGTTCTTCTGATGTGCCAGGCAGTCCTCTACCGCATTGGTAACTACTTTTCTCGCTTCTTCCATAAGTTTTTCCGACTCACGCACATACACGAAGCCGCGGGATACGATATCCGGTCCGGCCATCAGCTGATTGCTGCCTTTTTCCAGTGTCAGCACTACGATAAGGATACCATCCTCCGCCAGATGCTGCCTGTCCCGTAGCACGATGTTGCCGACATCTCCTACTCCGAGGCCGTCCACGAGGATTTCTCCCGTGTGGACCTTATCCGCCACTTTGGCTTCTTTGCTGTTCAGCTCAAGCACCTCTCCTGACTGCAGGATAAAGATGTTGTCCTTCGGAATGCCGAGCGTCTGGGCAATCGCTGCATTTGCTTTCAGATGGCGGTACTCGCCGTGCACCGGGATTGCATATTTTGGTTTTACGAGCGAATAGATCAGTTTCAGCTCTTCCTGGCAGGCATGTCCAGATACATGGGCATCCTGGAAGATGACGTTCGCACCTTTAGCGGACAGCTCATTGATGACCTTTGATACGGACTTCTCATTACCCGGTATCGGATTAGAACTGAAGATTACCGTATCACCCGGCATGATCGTCACTTTCTTGTGCACGTCCGCCGCCATCCTGGACAGTGCCGCCATGGACTCTCCCTGGCTTCCTGTCGTGATGAGGACCGTCTTCTCAGGCGGATAGTTGCGAAGCTGGTCAATCTCTATGAGCGTCTTGTCCGGCACGCTCAAGTAGCCTAGCTCCTGGGCGACAGCGATGATATTGACCATGCTGCGGCCTTCCACCACGACCTTCCTGTCATACTTGCAAGCCGAATTGATAATCTGCTGCACACGGTCTACATTGGATGCAAACGTGGCTATGATTATCCTCGTATTCTGGTGCTCCGCAAATATATGGTCAAAGGCATGTCCCACCGTGCGCTCAGACTGGGTAAATCCAGGGCGCTCTGCATTCGTGCTGTCTGACATGAGCGCCAGCACGCCTTTCTTTCCAATCTCCGCAAACCGCTGCAGGTCGATGGCATCGCCGAACACTGGCGTATAATCCACCTTAAAATCGCCGGTATGCACCACGATGCCGGCCGGTGAGTATATCGCCAGAGCCGCCGCATCCTGGATGCTGTGGTTCGTCTTGATAAATTCAATCCTGAACTGTCCAAGGTTGATGGACTGTCCGTGCTTTACCACTTTTCTTCTCGTGCTTCTGAGCAGGTTGTGCTCTGTAAACTTCTTCTCTATAATCCCCATCGTAAGCTTCGTCGCATATATCGGAAGATTCATCTCCTTCAATACATAAGACAACGCACCGATATGGTCCTCATGGCCATGGGTGATTACGAATCCCTTCACTTTCTGGATATTGTCTTTCAGATAAGTGACATCCGGGATGACGAGATCGATTCCGAGCATGTCATCCTCCGGGAATGCCAGACCGCAGTCCACGACAATAATACTGTCTTCATACTCAAAGGCAGTAATGTTCATTCCAATCTTTTCCAATCCTCCGAGTGGAATGATACGCAGTTTTCCATTGTTTTCTTTTTTCAAATTTACACCTCCACGTGCTTTTCCGTACTATCTTGCCTATCCAGGCATTCTTTGCATTGTCCATAGAACTTTAATTCGTGGTCTAACACGTGAAATCCCGTCGCCTCTTCTATATGGCCCTCCAGTTCTTCCAGGAGGTCATCTTTGAAGGGCAGTACCTTTCCACAAGTCTTGCATATCAGGTGATGATGGTGATGTTTGGCTTCCCCGAGAAAAAGCTCGCCAATTTCATAACGCGCACATCCATCATCCAGATTGATACGATCCACCAATTGCATTTCCAGCAACAACTGCACTGTCCGGTAAATAGTCGCCAATCCTATATCAGGATAGTCTTCCTTCACCAGTTCGTAAATGTCTTCCGCAGCCATGTGTTTATCACGATGTTCTGCGAGCACCTCTAATACAAGCAACCTTTGATTGGTTACCTTAAGACCCTTTTCTTTCAGTAATTCCTTAAATTTTTCTTGACTGACTGACATAGTATACTACCTTTCAATAACAACATCTTCCAGCAGCTCCTCAAACACTTTTGATACAGCGCCAATCTCCACATCATCTTCTACGATTTCATAGATGCTGTCTGAACCGTCTTCCTCTGATGTATCTTTTAATATCAGACATTCTGCATCATCTTCTTCCGAATCAGTCACAAGAATGTATGAAACTCCATTGACTTTTGTCTGTTCCAGCACAAAAAATTCTGCTTCTTCCTGCATTTCTTCAGACATGAACTTGATTTTCTCCATAAAAACACCTCACACAGACTATTCTTGTCCCACATATATGGAATCCAGATATCCCTGCAATATAAAAACAGCCGCAATCTTATCGATATACTTCTTGCGGTCCTCACGTCTTACCTTATTTTCAATTAAAGTCCGTTCCGCTTCTACCGTAGTCAGACGCTCATCCCACATCACGACCTCAAGGCCGGTCCGCTTTTTAAGCATCTCACCAAACTTCAATGACTGTTCCGCACGTTTTCCAATATCATTATTCATATGCTTCGGAAGCCCAAGCACGATACGCTCCACTTCATACTCTCGGATAAGCTCCTCTATCCGGGCACATGTCCTGCGCAGCTTGTTCTCTTCCTTGCGAAAAATCGTCTCAATACCCTGGGCCGTAAGCCCCAAGGGGTCGCTGACAGCCACGCCGACAGTCTTCTCGCCGTAATCCAGTCCCATAATTCTCATAGACATTATACCCATCCGTTGTGCTCGATATACGTCTTAAGCATCTCTTCTACGAGTTCGTCCCGTTCCATCTTCATAATCAGGCTTCTCGCACCGTTATGGCTTGTAATATATGTCGGGTCTCCTGACATAATATATCCAACGATCTGATTGACAGGATTATAACCTTTTTCACTTAATGCTTTGTACACAATCTCAAGAATATCTTTTGCTTGAATCTGTGGACCGCTTTCTACCTGAAAAAACTGGGTGTTACTTAAATCCTTCATATACTCACGTCCTCCAAAAATACTTCTATTTCATTCTAAACCATAGCACCCGAAAATTCAATGAATTATTTGCAAAGGGCTCTCAATTTCTACATTTATGACCTTATTCGTAAGATTTTCTGACCCTTTTCGTCCAATTTTGACATATTCCTTCGTATGTCCCGTCACATAAAGCTCTCCACCGCGCATGACAGTCTCTTCCACCAGCACTTCTGCCGTCGTTCCAATGAGCTTTTCTTCATAGGCTGCCTGTTTTCTGCGGCTCAGTTCGAGCAGTACGCTGCTCCGTGCCGCCTTTACCTCATCCGGCACCTGGTTCTCCATAGCAGCAGCCTTCGTTCCTTCCCTTCTGGAATACTTGAATACATGTGTCTCGTAGAAATCCACCTTGTCGATGAAAGCCCTGGACGCTTCAAACTCTGCATCCGTCTCGCCCGGAAAGCCGACGATCACATCCGTCGTCAGTGCAGGATGATGGAAATAATTCCGAAGCATTGCACATTTCTCATAATACTCTTCTGCCGTGTAGCGGCGGTTCATGCGCCTCAGCGTGTCATTGCAGCCGCTCTGCAGCGACAGGTGGAAGTGAGGGCAGAATTTTGGAAGCCCGGCAAGTGCCTGGACAAGCTCCTCGGTTATAATCCTCGGTTCCAGGGAGCCAAGCCGTATACGCCTGAGCCCCTCCGTCTCATGTACAGCCTCGATCAGCGCCAGGAGCGTATCTCCCGTGTCCACTCCATAGGAGCTGAGATGTATCCCGGTAAGCACCACCTCTTTATAGCCGCTTTCTGCAAGTCTCTTCACTTCTGCCAGCACGCTATCCCGCTTTCTGCTCCTGACACGTCCTCTCGCGTATGGTATGATACAGTAAGAACAGAACTGGTTGCACCCATCCTGTACTTTGATGTAAGCCCTCGTATGTTCCGCAGTCCTGCTTAGGTTCAGATTCTCATACTCATCGGTGTGGCTGATGTCCACTAGGCCTTCTCCTGTCTCCCATCTGCCTTCTTCGTATTCCTTCAGAATCTGTATCAGATCCTTTTTGCGGTTATTTCCTATCACGACATCGATACAGTCGTCCGCTTCCTCGCCCCGGGCCTGCACGTAGCACCCCGCGGCCACGACAACTGCATCCGGATTCATCTTCCTTGCCCGGTGGAGCATCTGCCTTGATTTGCGGTCAGCCATATTGGTGACGGTACATGTATTGATAATGTATATATCTGCCCCCTCTTCAAACGGCACTATCTCGTATCCGTGCCGCGCAAGAAGTTCCTGCATCGCCTCTGTCTCATAGGCATTGACTTTGCATCCCAGATTATGCAGCGCTACTTTTTTCATACGGATTCTCCTACTCCTTTTGATGCCCTCGGCCGGCAGAAGCGCACTTGTCCTGCGCCGGCGCAGAGTATACAAATTGTTGTAACTTTTAACGAATTTTTTCCAATTTCTTTGGCAGTTTGTTCCTTGACTTTTATACCTTGTACTCTTAAGATGTTTATAGAACATGTAAAGAAAGCCAAGGAGGGTTACGTCCAATGAAAACAGTTCAGATCTCTTTAAATTCAATCGACAAAGTAAAGTCTTTTGTAAATGAAATCACCAAATTTGATTATGATTTTGATTTAGTATCCGGAAGGTATGTCATCGATGCAAAGTCAATCATGGGAATCTTCAGCCTCGATCTATCAAAGCCGATCGACCTGAACATCCATGCAGATAACGATGTAGATACCGTTTTAGAAATCCTGAAACCATATATCGTAGACTAAATTATAAAAACATAGAGTAATCAATGTGCCTGCCCGCTCATAGAAGCGGTGCAGGCTTTTTTCATACATAGGGATCCCTCCGTGGCAGCCCACTTCGGCGGACGTAAATGATGTCGCTATTGCAGACCGCCGCATGCGGACGAACGTGCCTTGGCACTTTCGTCGTTCTATCACATTTATTTCACTTCGATAACTTCCACCGTCTCCAGCGCTCTGTCTACAAGCTCATCTATTTTTTCAGACAGCTTTTCTTCAGACCGCCGGATCACCTCTACATTGGGCTTTGTCACCGGATGCTTGGCTACGAAGATTGTGCAGCAGTCCTCAAAAGGCTGTATGGACGTCTCAAATGTATCAATTCTTTCCGCAATGTCTACAATCTCCTGCTTGTCGAACCCGATGACCGGCCGGTAGACCGGAAGCGTACATACATCATTCGTAGCTGCAAGACTCTGCATCGTCTGGCTGGCCACCTGCCCGATGCTCTCCCCGGTAATCAGGCCGAGGCATCCGTCCTTCCGTGCAAAATGTTCTGCAATCCGCATCATATACCGCCTCATGATTATCGTCAGCTCATCGTGGGGGCACTGGTCATAGATATAGAGCTGGATATCTGTAAAGTTCACGACATGAAGCTTCACCGGTCCTGCATATCTGGATACGATCTTCGCCAGATCTATGACCTTCTGTTTCGCGCGCTCGCTCGTGTACGGTGGCGCGTGGAAATAGGTAGCCTCAATACCGACGCCCCGTTTCGATATCATATAGCCCGCCACCGGACTGTCGATACCTCCGGAGAGAAGCAGCATCGCCTTCCCGTTCGTCCCTACCGGCATTCCGCCCGGCCCCGGTATGATCCTGGAATATACATAGATAGAATCCCGTACCTCGATGTTGAGCATCACATCCGGATGATGCACATCCACGCGGATATCAGGAAACGCCTCCAGAACCGCCTCCCCGATGTCACAGTTGATCTCCATGGACGTCCTTGGATAAGTCTTTCTGGCCCGTCTCGCCTCCACCTTGAACGTCATCTTCTTGTCCGGATACAGCTCGTCCATATACGCAACCACATCCTTCTTCAGCT
The DNA here is from genome assembly GCF_004345005.1 of Extibacter muris. GTDB lineage: Bacteria > Bacillota > Clostridia > Lachnospirales > Lachnospiraceae > Extibacter > Extibacter muris. The sequence continues at coordinate 197,207 of NZ_SMMX01000001.1, read as the reverse complement.
CGTCAAAGCCCTTGTCCTCCATACGCACGACCGGGCAGATGCCGACGATGCCGAACACCCGTTTCAAATGCTCCACCGTCTCCTCATAGTCATACTCGCCTTCGCAGTCCACATAAATCCTCGCCTGGGACTTGTGTACATAGAACTCGCCATCCACATCACGCAGGGCATACCGTACCTGCCGCACAAGGGCATCCTCAAATAAATACCGGTTTTTTCCCTTAATTCCAATTTCTCCGTATTTTAACAAAAATGTATGAAATCTCATCGTATTTTCTGAATCCTCTCTAAATTTCGAAAGGGGTCAGACCCCTGGCTGCGCAGGGGTCTGACCCCTTTCATATTTTTCGTTATTGTCTGACATATTTCCTTAGCATTGGTACTACATTATATAGTGTGTCCAGCGTATAGTCAATCTCTTCTTCTGTCGTGAACTCGGACATGCTGAATCTGAGCGTGGCGTCCAGATACTCCTGTTCTGCCCCGATGCCTTTGAGCACCCCGCTGATTCCTGGGTGGTTGGAAGAACATGCGGAACCGGATGACACGTATATCCCCTTTTCTTCCAGCGCGTGCAGCAGCACTTCGCTGCGGACTCCGGCAAACCCGACACTGATGATATGGGGCGCGGATATCTCGTCATACAGTCCGTGGATCGTCGTATTGTCAATCTTGCGGACCCCATCGATGAAGTGTGCCTTCAGGTTGCGCATCGACGCCACTTTCTCGTCGAGATTCGTATAAATTGTCTCGGCTGCCAGCCCAAGGCCAGCTATTCCAGGCACATTCTCCGTTCCGGAGCGGATGTTCTTCTGCTGCTCTCCGCCATATATGACAGGCTTTATCTTCACCTGCTCCCCGATATAGAGCGCCCCGGTCCCCTTCGGGCCATGTATCTTGTGCCCGCTGATAGAACACATATCCACTTTCATGCGCTTCGGGTATATACGGTACTTGCCGAAGCCCTGCACCGCGTCCACATGGAACAGTATGTTGCGGTTATACGCCTTGACGATGCTTGCAGCATCATCAATCGGCTGTACGGACCCGACTTCATTGTTGACATACATGACCGACACGAGAATCGTCTCATCGCACAAAGCTTCCTTCAGAGCGTCCAGGCGGATTCTTCCATACTTGTCAACCGGCAGAAACGTCACCCGGAACCCTTCCTCTTCTTCAAGGAAACGCATTGTATTGATAATGGCCGGATGTTCTATGGATGAGGTAATCAGATGCTTCCCCGCCCGGCTGTTCGCTCTCGCGGCGCCTATAAGCGCCAGGTTGTCGCTCTCTGTCCCGCCGGATGTGAAGAATATCTCCTTTTCCTGAACTTTCCACAGCTTCGCCAGTCTTTCCTTGGCCTGCTTTATATACTTCTCTGCTTCCACACCTTTCGCATGCATGGAGGATGGATTGCCATAGTCATCGCACATCACCTTGCGTACAAGGTCCCCCACGCATTCATAAGCTTTCGTAGTTGCAGAATTGTCCAAATATATTTCTCTCATAATTCCACTTCCTGCTTTTTATTCTCAATAATAGATTATGTCATTACCCCTCAAGATGGAACATGAGTACAGACAAAGTTGTTAACCCTGCCGTCTCTGTCCTTAAGATCCGCCTTCCGAGCGTAATCGGCCTGGCTCCTGCCTCTATGGCCGCCTCGACCTCCTCCCGCTCAAATCCGCCCTCCGGTCCGATGAACACGCCGACAGACTGTCCGGGGACGATTGAAGCTATAACCTTCTTCGTCTCCCGCATGTCCTCCGCCAGTTCATAAGGTATGAGCAGTACATCCAGGCCGGATGCCTGCAAAAGTGCCTCTTTGAAGCCAGCCACCTGGGCGACCTTCGGTATATACCCGCGCCCGGCCTGCTTGGAAGCGCTCTCGGCAATGCTCTGCCACCGCTGCGTCTTCTTCCCGGCCTTCTTCTCATCCAGCTTCACTACGGAACGCCTCGTCACGACAGGCACGACCTCCGAGACGCCGAGCTCTGTGGCCTTCTGTACGATCAGCTCCATCTTGTCCTGCTTCGGCAGCCCTTGGAACAGGCAGATTCTGGACGGCAGTTCCGTGTCTGCCTCCTGCTCCTCACAAATCCGCAAGACAGCCGCCCCCTCCTCATACCGCTCCACGGTACATACGTATTTCCGGTTATCACCGTCGCTTACGGCCACCGCCTCGCCCGGCTTCATGCGCAGGACATTCTTCAGATGGTTGACGTCCTGGCCCTCCACAAAGATATCGCCGTCTCTGACCTGGGACGGCGTCACAAAAAAATGATGCATCCTACTTCTCCTGATTCTTTCTCGCTGTGACAGACACCCATTCACCCTGATGGTTGATTTCCAGTACGGTAAGCCCCGCGGCCTCCACCGCTCCTACCACCTCAGCTTCCTTTTCCTCGATGATGCCGCTCGTTATATAGATTCCTCCAGGCTTCAGATGTGGAAGGATAACCGGCGTAAGCGGAACGAGCACATCCGCCAGGATATTGGCCGCAACGATATCGTACCGCCCATAGCCGACCTTATCCTGTACCTGTCTGTCGCCAATGATATTTCCAATCATGACTTCATACTGCTCTCTCCCGATCCCGTTCGCCTCCATATTCTCATGGGTCGCATCGATGGCACATGGATCCAGGTCCGTCCCTACCGAATATGCGGCACCGAACTTGAGCGCCAGCATCCCGAGGATGCCGCTTCCACAGCCCACATCCAGAATCTCAGTATCCGGCGCCACATATTTCCGGAGCTGCCGGATACAGAGCTGCGTCGTCTCATGCATCCCTGTCCCGAACGCAGTTCCCGGATCGATATGGATGACGAGCCTGCCGCTGTCCTTCTCCTCCACCTCTTCCCAGGACGGAATCACGAGGATATCATCTATCGTAAACTGATGGAAATACTGCTTCCAGTTGTTCACCCAGTCTACATCCTCGGTCTGTGATTCTTCTATGATGCAAGCTCCCACGTCCATATAGCTTTTCATATGTTCCAGCTCTTTTCGCACCTGTCCGAGGATCGTCCCCGCATCTTCCCCCTCATCGAGGTAAAAGGTCAGATACGCCGTCCCGTCATCCTCCGGAATATCCGGAAGGATGTCCACGAACATCTGCTCCTTGTCCTCCTGCGTAAGCGGTATCCTGTCCTCGATCTGCACGCCCTGTATGCCCAGGTCCATCAGCATGCTGCTCACGATATCTTCCGCTTCTGTCGTCGTCTTTAAACGAAATTGATTCCACTTCATATACATTCTCCTATAATATCCCCAGATGAGACAGCAGGATTTTGATCCCCATAAGGATGAGGATTGCCCCGCCTGCCAGCTCTGCCCTGGATTTATATTTCGTTCCGAATACATTGCCTATTTTAACACCTGCGACAGATATTGTAAATGTAATCACGCCAATAAAACTCACTGCCGGTGCGATCGAGACATGGAGAAATGCAAATGTAACCCCGACCGCAAGCGCGTCGATGCTCGTCGCCACCGCCAGCATGAGCATCGTGCGCACATCAAGCGATTCATCCGTATCCTCGCAGCTGTCACACCCGCCGCGTGCTTCCCGTACCATATTCACCCCGATAATACCGAGCAGGATAAACGCGATCCAATGATCGACCGATGTTATGACATCTTTGAACTGGACCCCGAGCAAGTATCCCGCTAACGGCATGACCGCCTGGAACATTCCAAAATACAAACCGACGACGCCCGCCTTCGTCCACGTACATTTTTTCATGGCGAGACCCTTACAGACAGAGACTGCGAACGCATCCATCGACAGCCCCACTGCAATAATAAACAACTCATACAATGCCATCTTTCATCTCTCCTTATCTTATCCTCAGTATCAGAACAAAGAATGATCCCTTGGCGCCGCAGTGCGTATTCCCCGAAGGAATTTCCTTTAGAGCAAAAAAGACCTATCCGTGGCGTATCCACGGATAAGTCTCATTATTTAAAGTAATGCCAGATGTATCTCATCAGCATGTTGACAATACTACGCCCAAGCGCCAACTACTCCCTTACCGATAGTTGATATTATACTGGCCGTGCAAGGTCTTGTCAACAAGAAATGCCAACTGTTAATCATTCTCAAAATATACGTTCATATCCACGCTACCGCCTATGCCCGGCACCTTCCCGGCCTCTGTATACTGCCACATGGAAAACTCATACGGGCACTGGGGTACAGGTTCATAATCCGCATACCATTTGTCATAGTCCGCAAGCCTCTCCAGATCCAGCGTGAACGCCATCCATTTCATATTGGCATATACCATGCTGTCATAGCCTGCCTCTTCTATCCGGTCGCAGAATACGATACAGTTATCTGTAAACTGTGTCCTGTCCAGCCCATCCGTCCGGGCCGTATCATCCTTTATCTCTTCCGTGTCAAACACGACCGGATATGAAATGTCATACTCTTTGATCCGCTCCAGTACGAACTGCGCCTCCTCAAGCGTCTCTTCCCCGGATACTGCCTGGGAAAAGAAATAGACCCCCACATCAAGCCCTGCTCCGAGGGCACCGTCCATATGCGACCGGAACATCTTATCTTCCACAAGCGTCCCGGCACTGCCGTACCCCCGGTATCCGACCCTCACCATGGCAAATTCTATCCCCGCGGCGCTGACCTTGTTCCAATCCACCGGCTGCTGGAATTCAGAGACATCAATCCCGATTCTGGATATCCTCGCCCCATCCTTATCCGTATAATACTTGAAGCCGCCCTCTTCCTTCAGCCGTCCGTAATCATAGCTGCTAAGAGGCAGCCCCTCGATGCGGGCCGCCTCATACTCCGTGCCCTCTACATCGACAAACGTATAGGTACTCGCGGACGTATCCTCCTGCACGGCGCCTTCCGTCTCCACGGTGCTGCCGCTCCTGCGTCCGGAGCCGTCTGCGGAACAGCCATACAGAAGCAGCACCGCTGCCAGCATGCCAAGGGCCTTTCTCTTAATCATCGATCTCATTATCCATCGGAGATATGACAGAGAGGCAGCTCTCCATGGATTCTTCATAGAACTTAAACTGGTTCCTCCCTTCCTGCTTGGAAGAATATAGCGCCTGGTCGGCACATTGGAACAGCTTCTCATATGTAGTCCCATCTTTCGGATATATGGCCACTCCCATACTGATGGATATCTTGAAATTATAATAATAGTCCGCGAGCGAATCAAAGATGCGGTTGACGACATAAGAGAAGTCGTCTCTGTACTCGGCAAAGATAAGGAATTCATCTCCGCCGACTCTGGCCGCTATATCATCGCTCCTTATATTCTGGAGTATCTTCTTCGCCACGAACTTCAGCACACGGTCCCCAAACAGATGCCCGTGCTGGTCGTTTGCGTTCTTGAAAAAGTCGAGGTCGAACAGGATCAGGCCGTATCTGCAGTCCGTATCTTCCTTCAGCATGGCAGTAATAATCTTCTGGGCATTCGCGTGGTTGTACAGCGAGGTGAGCATATCCTGCGCAGCCGCCTGCTTCAGCATGTTCATCTCCAGCCGCTCCTCATGCACATCGATCATCTTGCCGATGGAGCCGCTGTAGACCCTCTTCTCCTCATCACTCCAGAGGGCACGTGCAATCAGCTTGCACCAGCGCTCCCTGCCCTGGATGCGCAGCTGGTATATGCCGCTGACGACAGGATGTGCCGGAGTGGCGCTTCTGAGGTTCCGCCGTATCTCGCACAGATCCTCGTGGTCTATCATCTCGTCTATCATGGCATTTTCCATAGGATGTAGCGCTATCTCGTCTGTTCCGAGGTAGTTGGCCCCCCACTCGGACAGCATGATCATATCCGTCTCTGCATTGTATTCAAATTGTATCTCCTGGGACATGGCGGCAAAGAACTGGTACTTTATCCGCTCCTGCTCCAGTAGGTTCAGCGTGCGGTCCGAAGCCGTGATGCCGCCTGTTTCCAGCAGTTCCGATGTGATATTCCTCATCTCATTGTGCATCGTTTTGCCAAGCGAACGCACCTTCAGCTCTCTGGATATATGGTCGCCCTCTTCTATCAGGCATTCCAGCAGGACAGGGTTGAATGCACCGCATTCCCCGTGCAGGATCATCTCCATCGCCTTCTCATGCGCATACGCAGGCTTATAGACACGTACGCTCGTAAGGGCATCGTACACGTCGGCGAGCGATACGACCTGGGCGGCTATCGGAATCTCTTCCCCCTTCAGCCCGTCAGGATACCCCTTCCCGTCAAACCGTTCGTGGTGCCAGCGGCAAATTTCATACGCCGCCTTTACAAGCCCTTCGTTCTGATGGTTGGGCACGCTTCTGAGCATCTCTGCACCGATGGCGGAATGCGTCTTCATGATCTCGAATTCTTTCTTCGTCAGCTTGCCGGGTTTGTTCAAGATCTCTTCCGATATCGATATCTTACCGATATCATGCAGAGCGGATGCATTCGTGATGAGAGCGATGGCTGCGCTGCTTAAGTTATACTCCTCCGTATGGCGCACAAGCGCCTTGAGAAGCAGCTCGGTAATAATACGGATATGCATGACGTGAAGTCCGCTCTCTCCGTTACGGAACTCGACGATCGTACTGAGGATCTCAACCATGAGATAGTTGTTCTTCTCTTTTTCCAGAATCTGATCCGTCACCATACCCTGCAGCATCTTCTGCTTCGCATACAGCATTATCGTATTGCTGACCCTTCGCCGGACCGTCTTAACATCGAACGGCCTGCTTATATAGTCCGTAGCGCCTAGGTCATAAGCCTGGTCGATATAGGCCGACGACGTCTCCGCCGATATCATGATGACCGGAATATGCTCGATCCATTTCCCTTTATTCATCATCGCAAGCACTTCAAAGCCATCCATCACCGGCATTACGATATCCAGAAGAATGATTGCGATGTCATTTTCATTTTTCTGCAGATACTGCACCGCTTCCAGGCCGTTTACCGCCTCCGCTATCTCATATTCGTCACCGAGCATGTCCGAAAGCAGCGACCTGTTCATCTCCGTATCATCTACTATTAATATTTCGTGTCTTTTGTCCATACCCCTACCTTGCCACATCAAATAGAATTCCAGTTACAGTTTCCTCTATCATATCACATCCCCGCTTATTTTCAAAGGTTATTCATATTCTCTTCCACTTCGTCCAGACGGCTCATGATATCCTCATGCTGCTCATCAAACAGAAGCCGTTTATTATACCGGTAATACTTATCACAGCCATATTCCTTCAGATACTGGATGCTGTAGTAATTCGTATTGAGCTCCGCGATGAAGGCCACCATCTCCTGGCTGTCCCCGAAGGCATCTTCCATAAAATCAAAGGCAGAATCCAGCGCCTTGCCGGCTCTTGCGGCTGCCTCTTCCCTCATGCCGGTCTCCTTCTGGAACTCTTCCTTCACCCGGGCGAATACTTCTTCCTGGGGCAGATGTCCCTTTCTGACCGTCTGACCATATGCTTCCAGCGTACCAAGCATCCTTCTGTATATCTCCTCTTCCCGCCTGCCAAGCTGCTCTGCCTTTCTAAGCCTGTCATGCTCCTCTTGGGCGGCAGCCGTGACGGACGCAAGCGTATCTCCCTCTTTCATCCTGAGCAGATAGCCGTGCAGAAGCGACACATACCGGTCCGCCATGACATAGTCCCGGAACAGTTCGCCAAGCTTCCCCATCAGGATTCCGACGACGCTCAGGCGTTCGTCGAAAGGCGCGTATCTGAGCTGCTCCAGCACATCCTTGCCATACTGCCCGTCAAGCACTCTCTGGAGTCCGTAATCTTTCTTATATTTTTCAAACAATTCCAGATAATTCGCAAAGTCTTTTGCTATCTTCCAGTGCTGGATATACTGGTATATCACCTCCCTGTCCGCTTTTTTCCCAATCACGTCATACGTCTTGATCAGCTGGGACAGGTCTTCCCATCCTCTTGCGGTGGCAAACATCTTCCCGTCCACCGTCGTCTCTATCCTGTAGAAATGCTCCTTTTTCAATTCCAGATACGCGAGGACCGCCGGATGGATCTCAGCCGTATAGGCATACTCCTTCCAGACTTCGAAGTTCTCCTCCACATCTATCTTCTTGATCCTGTCCAGCGTGACCACATCGAAGTCCCGGACCGACTTGTTATATTCCGGAGGATTCCCCGCCGCCACGATGATCCACCCTTCCGGCACCTTCTGGTTGCCGAACATCTTGCACTGGAGGAACTGGAGCATCGTCGGCGCCAGGGTCTCCGACACACAGTTTATCTCGTCGATGAACAGGATGCCTTCTCGCATTCCCGTCTGCTCAATCTTGTCATACACCGCAGATATGATCTCGCTCATCGTATACTCGGTCACAGAATATTTCCTGCCCCCGTATTCCTTTTCCTGGATAAAGGGAAGGCCAATCGCGCTCTGCCTCGTGTGGTGGGTGATCGTATAGGCGACAAGGCCGATACCGCATTCCCTTGCAATCTGTTCCATAATCTGCGTCTTGCCGATACCCGGCGGACCCATGAGCAGTATCGGCCTCTGCCGGATGGCGGGTATCATATACTCGCCGAAATCATCCTTTTTCAGATAGGCCTCTATCGAATCTTTGACCTCTCTCTTCGCACGTTTTATATTCATTTGCTGTCACCTTCTATGTCCTCCCGTGCCAGTACGAGCTTCATCGCCCAAGGAGGCACGTCCGTGTCTTCATAATCTTCGCTGAAAAATACAAATGCAGTCTCATATGGCGGCATCTTCGACGGATACGTCCCTCTTCCGTCGGTAAAGTATAAAAGTCCTCTCAGACGGCTGAAAGCCTGATCCTTCAATAGCTGGTCCACATAAGTGAACGCCGGCCTGAAGTCCGTCCCTCCCTCGCCGTACAGGGTCAGATTGTCCATATAACGCTTAAGCTCTTCCTCATCTGCTATCTTCTCATCTGTCTGTACCGTGTCATCGCACTGGATGATATGGATGTTTACTTTGCGGAAGAAGCTTTCACTCTTGCTGAGCACTGCGTAAGTCTCTTCCAGGAACTTCTTCACCAGCTCCCCGGAACACGACATCGACGTGTCAATGACAATCACGAACTCTTCCACCTTCTGTACTTCGCGCCATTCCTGAGGTTCTATGAGCGGCATATTGCCGTACAGCTCAAGTCCGTATGTGTAGAACACATAATCAAATGAATCCGGATCTACTGCCATCTCTTCCTTCAGGACAGAAAATTTGCGCAGGAACTGACGGTAGTCGGCCCGCTGTCGGTTCTCCACTTTCACCTGGTCTATGAGACGACCGGATTCCGCCGAAGCCGCTTTAGAGAAAGTCTCCATGTCCGTCTCCATCTGTTCGCTGATATCCTGCCACTTGTTCTGAATCTGCTGCTGTTGCTTCCTGTCATCCTCATCCGGCCAGCGGCTGTGGCTGTCAATCCTGAACTCTTCTTCCAGCCTCATAAGCTCCTGCCCGCCCATTTCCCGCTCTGTCAGGGCACTGTACACTTTCTCGGCCGTCAGCACCTTCATCTTTGCTTCCAGCCTGCGGTATGCCTCTCTGCGCAGGACGGAGCGCCTTCTTAAGATACAGCGGTGCCGCATTCCATCTATAATATACTCTGCCACAATGTCGCATGCAAGGTCATAGTATCTGGAATCCCTTCCTTTTCTTCCTGTCATATGCCGGAAGATGCCGTGCAGCACCATATGGAGGTAGATACGGTTGACGAGTATCCTCTCTTCCCTGTATATGCCTCCGAGAAAACGGGGATTGAAATATATCGCGAACCCGTCCGTACCCATCGTCTCTATATTGTCGTCCATGATATAAGAAAAGCTGCAGAGGGCCACGTCGAGAAAACGCATCTTCATATACAGCTCGTTTCTGGACGCGCAGAGGATCTGGCGTCCCACGTCCCCGAGCTGTTCTGTAATCTTCTGCATGTCATCCATATTGCCTGCCCCCTCTTTCCTGTTTATAGTTCAAATCGTTTCTTCTTACCCGCCGGCAGCTTCCGCCTCTCGTCCATCAGCACGCCGACCAGTTCCGTGCACCTGAGCTGCGACGCTATCGTTACAGCTGCCTCAAGCGACCCAGATGTCCAGCAGCCTTCTCGGGACAGGAACCTGATCTCATCCAGCGCTTCGTGCTCTGCCACATATCTCCCCACTGCCTCCATATGCCCCCGGAGATAGCGCAGGTAAGCATCTCTGGCGGCCTTTGACAGCCGGTAAGGATACATGAGCCTGCCGAAGGCAAGTTCAACCACCGTCTCTTCTTTTTCCTCCGCGACTGCATAAGGAAGAACCTCGTCGTATTTCTTATAATCCACCTCATGGCTGTAAAAGCATTGCCTGTAATATCCGCCGGAGCCGTGATGGTGCGTCACCAGCAGCCGGGCCGGCGTATTCTCAACCGCTTCCTCATAATGTTCCGGAAAGAGAAGACGTGCCATCCGTACCTTATTGTCCGCCCCATGATGATACAGTGCCGCACGCACGGTATAGCGAATCTCATCCACGACAGACTTGAGGGCAGACTTCTCTCCCTTGTAAAAATGTATCTCCACTTCCCTGAGACGGCATCCGGTAAATGCTCCACCGCCGATGTCCAGCAGGCTGTCGGAGAGTATGAGCTTCTTCAGGTTTCTGCACCGGTAAAATGCATACCTGCCGATCTCCCGGACTTGTCCCGGAAGACGGATCTCTTCCACCTCTTCCGCGCAGATACTGTGCCGTTCGCTGAGATACCCGGCTTCGGGGCTCAAATATACGCTGTCCCCCTCCGCTTTGGCCTCGGAGAATGCGTAAGGCCCTATCCCGTATACCATATGTCCCTCTATCTCATCGGGAAGATATAATTTCCCGTCTATGCCATAACAGCCCGTCAGCACCACCCTGTCTCCGTCTTTCTTATAGTGGATTTCGGGGCACAGCTGTTCTCCCATAACTTCCTCCTCATATCCTGCGGCCTTTCCCGGTATGCTTTTGACTCAGGTAAATACGGACAGGATGCGGCCATGCCGACCCAAAAATGAATCTTCACCGCTGCACGCTGTCCGCCTGTTTAGAGCTTTCCGACTTCTTTTATAAATATACAGTTAAATTCCTCCAGCTGGTCATACACGATTCCGTGCCCGCTCTTATCGAGCTGATAAAGCTTAGATCCTTCGATGCATCTATGCTGTATTTTCACAAGGTCGTTCGATACGACCGTATCTTTCGTCCCGTGGATAATAGCTGTCGGCACCCGCACCGCGTCAAGGTCTTTTCTGCCGTCTTCATCCCGGAGGGAATATGCCGTCTCAATCGTGGCGATTCCGGACGCGGACAGCGCGATAAGCTCGAACCAGTTCTTTACCGCCTCGCTCTGACAGCTGGCAAAGAGCTGCTCATGGCTGAAATTCCTCGCCAGCTGCGGACGGTCTGTCTCCGCCATGCATATGAGCCCGTCTACATATTCTTTCGTAAGGCCATACGGGAACCCGGCCCTTCTCGTCCAGCACGGCGCTGCCGCCGCAAGAAGCATCAGCTTCTTTACGCCGTAAGAACGGTAATTCTTCATATAACGCAGCACGATGGCGCCGCCCATGGAAAAGCCGGTCAGCACAAAACGGTACAGCTTAAGCGCCCGGACTACCCTGTACACATCATCCGCAAGCGTGTCGAAGTCATAACCGCATGCCGGGGAGTCCGAATTTCCAAAACCTCTGATATCCATGAGCACCACTCTGTAGTTGTTCTGCACAAGAAGCGGAATCTGATACTCATACATCTCGTGGGATAAAGGCCAGCCGTGCAGTAAGAATACGGTCTCCGTACATTCCGGATTATATACATACACGGCCAGCTTCACCCCGTCCTTCGCTTTCACGTAAAACATTTATCATCCCCGAAACTGTCTTTTACATCAATATATGTAAATCCGTATCCCGCCGTGCACGAATGCTTACTCTTACCAGTACCCTCTGAACAGGTTGCTATACATGTTCCACCACGTCTTCATATAATACAAGGCCCCGCACAGCCACGTCTGTTCCGCCGGGTCATCCGCTTTGCACATGACATGGTCCAGATGGAACTTTCTCGCATAATGATCCGCTTTCCTCAGATGCCATCCATTCGTAACGATGATGCAGTCCTTAAGGCCATGCTTCTCCATGACCGCTTTGGAATACATCATATTATGATAGGTGCTTACAGCCTGTGCCTCCGTATACAGGACGTCCTGCGCGGCTCCCAGCTCAAGCGCGTACGCTTCCATGACCTCCGCCTCCACATGGGGATTGGCCACCGCTCCCCCGCTCAGAAGGAGACAGGCCGCTTTCCCTTCCCGCAGCAAAGACACCCCCTTTTCCACTCTTGACTTCATGTACGGAGACGGCGTGCCGTCCTCTTCAGCGTAATAGCCACACACGATTGCACAGTCGTAGGTTTCCTTTTTCCATCTTTTATCCGGCCTGCGGAACACCGTGCAGAATACAAGTACGTTCAAAAGCAAAAAGCCGCACGCTGCCTGCACGAATATCTTCGCCTGCCTCCGCACATTATATAAGTCCATAATGCTCCATGGCGCTGCTGATCCCGCCCTCTTCCACCGTCCCTGTGATATGCTCCGTATACGGCTCCAGGACAGCATCGTGCACGCCCATGGCCACCGCGTGGTCTGCAAATTCAAACATGGACAGGTCATTGCTGCTGTCGCCAAACACGTATATCTGATCCTTATCAAGCCCAAGGCGTTCCATGATAACCTGTATGCACGTCGCTTTGCTGTATCTCTTCTGAACACACTCATAGATGCCCTGCCCACGGTCTATCGCTTCCATATCCGCACTGATGAAGTCCAGGAATGCCTGCTTATCGCTCCGGCTGTCCGTATACACAAGCAGCTTGTCATATATAAAGCTCTTTTCCTCCATGGCACGCTCGATGCCAAGGCCTGCCAGAGCAAAGTATCTCCGCATGCTCTCGATCTGCTCGAAACGAGATATCCTGTTGGAGAAGTATACGTCTTCCGTCCCTTCGCACAGGCCCTCCAGATTGCATCTCTTTATACAGTCGATAATCTCGATTCCCCTGTCTTTCGGAATATGGTTTTCAAGAAGCACCTCATCCTTATACAATATGTAAGTGCCGCATCCGCACAAATATCCGTCCAGCCGCAGCCGGACCGTTTCCGGCGGCAGGCTCCCATAAGTCCTGCCTGTATTGATAAAGGCAAGATGCCCGTTCTTCCTTGCAGCACGGAGCGCGTCCAGCGTGCTCTCAGGTATCTCCCTCGTCTTCTCGCTCAGCAAAGTTCCGTCGATATCAAAAAATAATGCGGCCTGTCTCATCCTTGCACCTCTCTCTTCGTCCACCTAAAGCTTCTGCTTCTATTACCTCGATTGGACATCAACGGTCCAATAAGTATATATTATCATCCTCCCGCGGGAATGTCACGGTGCTTTTTGCCGCCTGCCCCTTCCCTGCCAAAAGAAATTGTCATTGTCCTTGCTTCCCTTATCATATATATTGGATAGATTAATCAATGGCAGGTCAATTATATGCAGGAATTTGTTATACAGGTCATGAACCAGTTTGGTTACCTAGGCATCTGTTTTCTCATCATCGTAGAAAATATATTTCCACCGATCCCCTCTGAAGTCATCCTCTTCTTTGGCGGATTTATGACTACCTGCACGGATATGTCTATCCCCGGAGTCGTGCTGTTCTCCACCCTCGGCTCTACCACCGGGGCCATGATACTGTACGAGGCCGGATGCCTGCTCACGCCGCCGCGGCTGGAAGCGCTGCTTAGGACGAAGGCGCTGAAGCGGCTTGGCTTTGAAAGAAAAGACGTGGAAAAGACGACCGGCTGGTTTGAAAAGCATGGGCAGAAAGCTATCCTGTTCGGAAGGTGCGTGCCGATCATACGCAGCCTTATATCCGTTCCCGCAGGCATGGCAGGCATAAAGCTGCCGCTCTTCCTCTTCTATACGGTAGTCGGAAGCACCGTCTGGAACATATTCCTCGTATCGCTCGGCGCCTTTATGGGCTCTTCCTGGAATACGATCCAGTCATACCTGAAGGCCTATTCAAACCTGACCCGCATCCTTCTCTTGCTGCTGGCCGCAGTGCTGTGCTGGCGCTATGTGCGCAAAGCCGCCCGGAGGAAAAATGAGGAGTGACGCAGATGGCAGGTGGGGAGGCGGGAGCGTAAAACCGCCGGCTAGGCTCCCTGCTTCTTCAGACATCCGATCCCGGACATCATGATATCCTCCGTCATGGCCGCGATTTCCCGGGCGCTGCCCGCCATTCCTTCTGCCAGCCACTTCTCCAGGACGCCGATGCATCCCGCGCTGACGAACGCATATAAATACTCTATCTGCCCGGGCGTCGCATCCTCAAAATAGCGGGTGTACGTCTCCACGCATCTCTCCTGCCCCATCTGGATCAGACGGGCAGCAAATTCTTTATCTCCATAAGGGCCAAGCGTCACCGTACATATATCCGCGTTGTCCTTCAGGCACTGGAACACCCCTGTCGTAATGTGAAGCGGGGTCAGCTCTCCGCCTCCGGTGCTCAGAAGCGGTTCCAGCGCCTTTCTGAAATCTGCCGTCATCTCATCTTCCATCTTCTCAAGCAGATCATAAATATCCGTGTAATGGGCATAGAACGTGCCTCTGTTGATACCGGCTTTCAGGCACAGTTCCTTCACCGTGATGCTCTGGATGGGCTTCTCCCCGAGAAGAGCCGTAAATGCTTTTCTGATCAGCATCCTCGTCACTCTTGCGCGGTAATCGTTCTTGCTCAATCTGCCGCCTCCTTTCCCTGTACTATCCTGTAATCTGTCCAATATCAGACACAGCCGGCCACATATGTCCGGTTACACGGCATCCGGGCCAAAGCTGTCGATTGTCTGTAACCATGCAATATATTATAATACATATATGAAAGATAATCAACATCGTGTCCATATTCTCAAGGAGGTGTTCCACATGAAAAGGATCTACATCATCACCGGAGCCAACGGCCATATCGGGAGGGCCGTCATACGTCTGCTGCTTAAGACCGGTTCCGAAATCAGAGGCCTCATCCTGCCCGGCGACACGGAGCAGCTGTTTGCTGACGTCTGTTATACAGCAGGAGATGTCACGGATGCCGGGAGCCTTATCCCGCTGTTCCAGAATACTGCCGGTGCAGAAGTATTCGTCATCCATGCAGCCGGCATCTTCGACATATCGTGGGAGCTTGTGGAACAGGTGCATAGGGTGAACGTCAAAGGCACGGAAAATGTCCTCTCCCTCTGCGTGGAATACAAGGTAAGAAGACTCCTCTACGTAAGTTCCGTCCATGCGATACCGGAAAAGGGTCATCCAGGCGTGCTCCGGGAAGCGGCCCGGTTTTCGCCGGAAGAAGTACGCGGCGGATATGCCAGATCCAAGGCAGAGGCGGATATGATTTTGTAGACGTGCGGGATGTGGCAGACGGATGCCTGCTTGCGCTGGAAAAAGGGCGTGCAGGGGAATGCTACATTCTGTCCAACCGGCACTACGAGATATGTGATGTCATACGTATCCTGCGGGAGACGGCAGGCGGACGCCGCCTCCCCGTTCTGCCCATATGGGTGGCCAGAGCAGTATGCCCCGCCATAGGACTATGGTTCCGCAGGAAGGACAGGCGGCCTCTGTATACAAGGTACTCTCTTTATACCTTGCAGAGCAATGACCGCTTTTCCCACGACAAGGCGGCCTCCTGCCTCGGATATACGCCGCGGGATATCCGCTCTACCCTTGAGGATACTGTCTGCTGGCTCCGGGACAAGGAACATCCTGTCATCTGAGCAGGAAGGCCATCTTCTTTCGCTTACCATCTAGCAGTTGTTGCTATCGTTGTTATTTCAATATATAGAAATTGTCCCGCAGCAGAAGCCAGTTGGCCCTGAACCACTGCATGATCTGCCAGTAGCCGCAGCCGCGCAGCTCATAGTCTGTTATCAGGCCGAACTTGGCCTGGAGGCTTCTCACATCTTCAAACCAGACCTCATGCTCCGTGCCGTCCTCCACATAGTTAAAGTATGGGCTCCGGGCGGTCTCATCAAACTCTATGGCAGCTCCTCTGGCTATGGCGAGCTGGACGGCCTGCACATTCCCAAGCGTCTGAGCCCGTGTCACTCCCCTCTCGTACGGAAGGGGCCAGTCATATCCATAGTTGGGAATCCCGAGGTTGATCTTCGAGGCGGGAATCTCCGTCACCGCATATTCCACCACGTCCCGCACCTGTGGCAGCGGGGCGACCGCCATGGGCGGCCCATAGGTGTATCCCCACTCATAGGTCATGAGAAGCACATGGTCTGCTGCCTCGCCCAAAGCCCGGTAATCCTTGCCTTCATATAATAGGCCCCTCTGTTCCGACGACGACTTCGGCGCCAGGGCGATAGAAAGCCAGTATCCTGCAGCGCGCATGGCTTCCGCCGTCTTCTGGACGAACGCCGTAAAAGCGTTACGGTCATCGGGCAGTATATACTCGAAATCAATATCAAGGCCTCTGTACCCTTTCTCTCTCATGGTCTCCAGCAGGTTAGATATAAGGGAGTCTGCAGCGTATTCGTTGTACACGACTGCACTGATGAGGCTGTTGTTGAAGCGGCCGTCCGGGCCGAGCGGCGTCAGCGTCAGGACCGCCTCTGTCCCATACCTCACCGCCTCCCGAATCATCCACCTCTCATCCAGGAGTGGAGGGACAAGCTCCCCTTCTGCCGTAAACCCATAGGAAAATATCGGCAGATCGGACAAGAACGGCAATGTCTGCTGAAGCACCCATCTGCTGATAAACGGATACGCATAGCCGCTCACATATATGCTCCTTTGCGGACTCCTTGCCCCCGTCTGGACGAGCAGCGCCTGCCCGACCGCAAGCCGGTACGGGTATATGATCTGGTTGTCATATATGAGCTGCCAGACATCCACGCCGTACACCGCCGCGATGCTGTCGATATCGTCTCCTTCCATTACTACATGTATCTCCATATCATCCTCAATATAAATGTCTGTTGCCTCTAGTATATGCACAACTCGCGTGAAGCTTTCGCTACACTTTCTTCCGGTACGTACATAGTTTGCCGTGACGTAAGCCAGAAGGATATATAATGTGTCTTGCTCATCTCATGTTCTACGGTTATATAACAGTCCCCGTCTGCCACCTCCGCCTGCATCGCATGCCCTTCGTCGTCCACATCCGCCTCCAGCTGTGGCAGAGGATGCCGCAGCAGCTGTAAGAACCGTTTCCCGCGGCCTGTATCACATTGCCGCAGAGAGGGCATACGTCCCGGGAGGCTTTGCAAGGAACTTTTCCACAGCCTCCATTCCATTATCCGCACAGTCTGTCTCTATGCCATTCATAGACAGCAGGTCCACGACGATCACCGGTACATCTCATGTTCCCGGTCCAGCCTCTGCTGCAGTATCTTACGCTGAGTGGCATCTACCACCGTGCGCTGAAGGATGTCTTCTCCTTCCGGCGTCACTCCAGTCACCTTTACCGGACTCTATACTGTCATAACCCATAAGCGCTATGACTGCTTTGCTCAGAGAGATAAGGCTGAAGCTTCTGTCCCGGTGCCTGACAAACCGTATGATTCCGCACGGCACCGTCGCGTAGATGCTCGTGAGAAGTTCCGTCTGCTCTCTCAGGCGCTGCGCGTCTTCTTCAGAACGGGTTATATCAAGATACAGGCTGTTCACCATCCATCTGCCGTCTACATCCTTCGACTTCTTTCCGCTGTCCATCACCCATTTGAGGCTTCCGTCCTTGCAGCGCACCCTGTATCTGGTAGAATAAGCCAGGCTGCCGTCCTGAAATGCCTCGGCGCAGTCCGCCAGCGCTTTCGGAAGATCCGGAGGGTAGACATTCCCCACTGCGGACCCGCCTGTCTCCTCCATAAATTCTTCTACCGTATAGCCGAATAACGCGGCCGCCTCCTTGCTCACAAATGCGAAGGAATAGGTATCGTCGTCATTGCTGATTTTAAGACCCCCCTCGATGGAGGACATGATCACCTCAAGCTGCCGGTTCCTCTGCCTGATTTCTTCTTCGAGACTGGAGAGCTGTTCCTGGATATGCTCATAAGACTGCTTCCCGATCTTGTCCGGATATTTTTCATCGCCCACCATCTCCTGATACGGGTTAGAGCAATGGGTATGAGCACGTTCCGCTCCCTCTTCCATACGCTGCCCGATTGGTCTGTCTTCTCGTCTCACGCTGTCCTCCCCCGCAATTGGCTATTCGTCCATACCTGCACCGCCGGCGGGCTCTTTTCCATTGCGCGTCCTCCACGCAGTACAGTTCGCTAAAATCCTCTTCAGCTGTTCCATCGATACCGGCTTGGCGAGGTGTCCGTTCATCCCGGCCTGACGGGCAAGCCTGACGTCCTCTGCAAATGCATCGGCAGTCAGCGCGATGACCGGCAGCTCCTCAATCCGCTCCATCCCGCAGCTTCGTATCTCTCTCGCAGCCTCATATCCATTCATGACCGGCATCTGTACATCCATGAAGATAATGTCATAATAGAGCGGCGGATGCGTCCGTACCGCTTCTACCGCCCGTCTGCCATTTTCCACACCCTCCACCTGTGTCCCGAGCAGTTCCAGCATCTCTGTCGCAATCTGCCTGTTCAGCTCATTATCTTCCACGAGCAGCACCCTGAGCCCGGCAAAGGATTCCTTCTCCCGGTAAGCCTCCGCCGGTTTTGCAAAAGCGGAGCCGTAACGCTTTGCCAGATACAGGGTTATCGTAAACTTTGACCCTCTTCCGTACTCGCTTTCGATCTGGATATCCCCGCCCATCATAGATACCAGATTGCCGACAATCGTCATCCCAAGCCCTGTTCCCGTGACTTTGCTGATCCTGCTGTCGTCCACCCGGCTGAACGGTTCAAAGATATGTCCTATATATTCCGGTTCCATGCCGATTCCGTTGTCCTCGATAATGAACTGGTAGGTGCCTAACTCGTTCTCTTCCCTTTTAAGCTCCCGCACGGCAAGGGAGATGGCCCCGCCTTCTTCCGTATATTTGGATGCATTGGACAGGACATTTTCCAGAATCTGGCCGAGCCTTCCCGCGTCTGCGGAAACCATGGAATGCATATCCTTCTCCACATCGACAGACAGCATCTGCTTCCGCTTCTCTATAGCCACCCGCATCATATCTGCCGCCTCATCACCTGTGTTCATCAGTGCGAGCTCCGTCATGCCTATAATGGCATTCAGCGGCGTCCGGATGTCATGGCTCATCCTGGAAAGGAAATCGCTTTTGGCCTTGCTGGCCTTCTCCGCTTTATCCAGCGCTTCTTCCAATATCTGCTTCGTCCTTCGCTCCTTCTCTATCGTCTCTTCCCGTATCCGCCGTTCCTCATCTATATTCCTCGAGAGCGTAATCTCGATCAGGTCATCCGTATAAGGGCTCTCCACCCTCACGACCTGGGTATAATTCCAGTGGTATTCTCCGTCTTTTCCAAGATGGGGCACCTCCATGGTCACGATCCGTTCCCCGCGCAGATACGTGCTGATCAGGGCGCTGCGCCGGAACTTCCCGATAAACTCATCCCGGTAATCCGGATGGACACCGGCAAGTTCAAACGCGATCAGCTCATCAAAGCTGCCGTCCTGGGACAGGCGCCTGAGCCTCCTGGTAAGCCGCTTCTTGCCGCTTCCGAGCACCTCCAGCATCGCCTCCCGGGAAAAGCATGCGTTAAACTGCTCCAGATCGTCCGGATGGATGACCTTATCCGAATAATTACGGTTTTCCACACCAAAACTGCCCTGTTCCGGTATATCCGTCCAAAGCGTATCTTTCTGGCATTTGACATAATAGTCGTCTGTCAGATTAGCGATGATACACTCGTCAAATACCGTCACAAGGCTCTGTGCATACATATGCTGGATATTCTTCATATCCTGTTCTTCCTCAAGTTTCAACCAGTGAGGGGCCGCCGTCACTACAACCGCGCGTATGCCTCCATCCCATATGATCCGGCTGGCTGTCACGTCAACCGTCGTATGGAGCAGCGGATCCGGACAGACGATATGGATGGACTTCCTGTCCCCCAGGCTTTCCAGCGGGCAGCAGCCACACATCTCAGGCCATACATCGTGGCACTTGGCACCTGGCACGGCCCTTCCATGTCCGGTCTCCCGGCAGCGCTCATTACAGTACAGCAGCCTGTGTGTCTCTTCTTCAATGACATAAACGCTCATATCGGTCAGCGCATCGAGTAAAGCAGCCAGATTGTCGGCAGGCATAGGCTCATCTCCTTATCCCGGTCAGTATCCGTCTAAAAAGTTATGTCTAATATACACGTTGGGAAGGAAAATAGAAAGGGCTTTCTAAGAACACACATCCTGCCGTTCTTTTTCCACCAGCCTGCCGACAAATTCCGTTCCGGGACTGCAAAGCAGCTCTCTGGGTGTCCCGTACTGCTGTATCTTACCCTGGTCCATCACCAGCACTTTCGTGCCAAGCTTCAATGCTTCTGATATATCATGGGTCACAAAAAGTATGGTAATCCCCGTCTTCTCATGGATCTGCTTCAGTTCTGCCTGCAATTGCCCTCTCGTTATCTCGTCTACGGCTCCGAACGGCTCATCCATCAGCAGGATGTCCGGAGAAGCCGACAGCGCCCTTGCGATACCGACCCTCTGCTGCTGTCCCCCGGACAGCTCCGACGGATACCGTCCTCTCAGTTCTTCCTCAAGGCCGACAATCCCCATCCATCTGCTCACCGCCTCTTTCGTCTTTTTTTTCGCTCAAAATTTCACCCCATTTAATAATATCGAGTAAGTATATCAAATCTATTTTGCTAATTCACAAAGGATATAATAAAAAAATATTAAGATTTTCCTAATATCATTTTTTTCGTTTATCAACGGGCTTTTCTGCGTCTTTAGGTATCAGCCAAACCCGGCTAAGATGTACCACGCCGTTAATTCTACTATCTGCACAAAGTTTCTGAATCCGCCGCTCGGACAGTTCCCATTTTTTTGCCGCCTCTTGTACGGTCATATATTCAAACATAGCAAACCTCCTATGGAATATTCAATATACATTATAGGCGTTTGACCGAACAATATCAATGTGTTTTTTGTGAACATTACCATATCCGTACAACTTAACAAGGTTTCTAAAACTACTGGCAAGCAATGCAATCTTCCGTAAGATTGCGTATTTTAGAGGGTTTCCCGTTGCCGAGAAACCCTCTAAAATGCTTGTTGGTGACATGTCCCCAAACCCCTGAGATCGTCCCCGACGGGGACGGCTGCGCGTTCCTTCGGAACGCTGAAAACCCAAGGTTATTCCCATTTAAAACACCTTACAGAGATACCAAAACAAACGAGTGTAACGGCACACATAACAATAACCGGAAGCAGCACATTTTCAACTGGCACTCCAAGAAATGCCGCTTTCATCAACTGAATACCTTGTGTCAACGGCAAAATACTGATTATCTTTTGCATGGTAACGGGCATAACTTCAAAGGGAAGTGTCGCTCCCGAAAAAATCAGCATGGGAAAATACAGAATACAGGCAATCACACTGGCGCTTTTCGTGTTTTTCGCAATCCCTCCAACTAACAATCCTATGCTCAAAGTCGATACCATAGTCAAAAACCAGATTCCTAAGAACAGCAGGAAAGAACCATGTATTTTTATTTTCCATAATAGTGCGGCGGCGGGAAACAGGGTAAGCATTGATACAATGCAATAGATAACATAAATCAAAAATTCCACTAAAAGTAATTTTGCCGGACTGACAGGGGTAACTTGAAAACGCTTCAAAATTTTTCGTTCCCGATATTCTGATACGACAAGAGGCAAGCCCATTAGTCCGCCCGCACAAATGGAGATACTGCATAGTGCGCCAAAGGATTGTTCTATAAAAGTGTATGCCGCTCCGTCTTCGGCGGGTTTTGTTCCGTAAATGAAGCCCAGAATAATCAAGACAATCAGCGGCATAATGACAGCAAAGATAACCATATTCATGTTTCTGATGTTTAATTTCAATTCGTTTTTCAAGAGCGTTCTAAATGATTTCATTCTTTTTCCTCCTCACCGGAAAGCATAAGATAGGCGTCCTCAAAGTTCTCACACCCACTGGCCGTCTTTGCCTGTTCAACAGTTCCATAAAAGACAGCTTTTCCTTTTTTCAAAATACAGATCTCGTCACATAGGTTTTCCACTTCATCCATGAAATGAGAAGTTAAAAAGATAGTTAATCCATTGCTTTTTAATTCAGATAATATTTTCCAAACATCACGCCGGGCTTTTGCGTCAAGCCCGGTAGTCAGTTCATCAAGGAATACCAGTTCCGGGTTCGGGATTAAGGCAAGCACGATAAATAAGCGCTGCCGCTCCCCGCCAGACAAACTTTTTACCACATTGCCAGTCTTAGCCCCTATTCCAAATTGTTCACAAAGTTTCTTCCAGTCGGCAGGCGCTTCATAAAGACAGGCGGTTTCTTCACATAGCTCTGAAACTTTAATTTCCGGCTGATAATCACCCTCCTGGAACTGAACGCCGACATTCTGAAACAGGTGGTGTCTGTCTTTTTTGGGGTTACATCCCAAGACGGATACCGTTCCGCTGTCGAAATTTTTTGTGCCTAAGATACACTCAATCGTTGTGCTTTTCCCCGCGCCGTTTGCGCCAAGAAGCCCGTAAACGGTTCCGCGTTTTACAGATAGGCTGAGTTTGTCTACTGCAGGCAGATTGCCATAAGATTTTGACAACTGCTCCACATTGATTACAGTCTGCATAATATGTCCTCCTTTTGTCTTTCGTAAAATAAGAATACCACCAATGAAAACATTGGTGGCAAAGTGTAGGGTTTAAGAAAATTGGATTTTCATATCTTGCAGCATATCCAAAATAATGGCTGCATTTTTTTCTGCCTCTGACAGCGACACGATCAGTCTGTCGCAGACAGAAATAATGTCATCTGTCTGTTTCGGCGTGTTCAATGTAGCGCGAATATCTGTATCGGGATTTTGGGATAGCTGCTGCAAAAGCCGCAAAATTGCTTCTAAGGAATAATTCGCACATCTTAATGAGCGAATGATTTTTAGCCGCTGAATGTCCTCATCCGTATAGACGCGATACCCGTTATCTTTTCTTTTTACGGTAAGCAGACCGTTCATTTCCCAATTTCGGAGAGTATCCATAGAAATATCAAGCAGTTCTGACACATCTTTTCGCTTCAACTGCCGGGAATTTTCCCTAATACTGCCGGATAAAATCTGTTTTACAATTTCAATAGCTTCTTCTGCGTTGTGGCGTTCCTGCCTGATTTGTTTCAAATAATTTTTCGTAAGCGCAATGGCTGTAACAAAATCTCCTGTTGCTGATACCATAATCATCTGTGCGATTTTCTTTCTTAACCCGTTCTGCAAGATTTCCACTTGAAAGGCAAGACGTATCAGCTTACATTGCTTTATATGAAATTCTGTAAATACGCGATAGCCATTTGGCAGCCGTTCTGGCTTTGGTATCAGTTTCAGCTTTTCATATAACCGTACTGTATTTGGGTGTATTCCGATGATTGCGGCTACTTCCGCAGTTTTATATGTTTTCACTGTTTCCCGCCTCCATTCTCTCTCAATATACCATAGGCAGAAAGTCTGGTGTTATAATGTAGGGTTCTATTTTATCATAGAAAATATATTTAGCAATATAGAATTACTGCCGGGATTTTTGCTTGTCTTTCTGCTGCTCCTGGGAAGAAGATTTGTCCAGCAGATAGTCCACATTGGCCTTGATATTGTGAAGCTCTTTCATATCAGACCTGGCCTGCTTATAGGCAGCGTAGGCTTTCCGTTTCTGTTCCAGCAGACCGGCATATTCTTCCCGGAGCGATTTGACGGAAGGCAGTTTCTTAATTCCTATGCTGTCAAAATATTTCTTCGCCGCCTGGTGCAGTAGAATATCTGTCTCATGCTCCGCACGGAATTTTTTACTGTAACCAGCCTTGTGGTATTCCACATAGACGGCCCGCGTCTTTGCATAGTTTACGATCTGTTTTTGTAATTCTCCATTGGCGGTCATCTGTGATTCCAGTTCTTTGATTTGTGCCGACAGTGCATTAAAGCTGGCAGTAGCCGCCACCGCTTTTTCCAGCAAATCTTCATAGCTCATATCCCCTTGCTCTTTCAGGTAGATCACCGCCTGGGAGAGCTGTTTTAGATTAAACACTTTCGCCCAGCGTTCATAGCCGGGGCCTTTCCCGGCGCGGATAGCCGCCTCTATATCCACCAGCAGCCCGACTTTCGGAGCCTGCTTCGGTGCAAAAGTACGGCGGGGCTTTACCGTGCGTGCGCCTTCGATTCTTTCTTTGATTGCCTGCTCGGTATAGTCTCCTTTGAGAGTATCACAGCGGGTATAATTTTTCTGTCCCGGCACACGAAAGCGAAGGTGCTTTCGTTCCTGATTGACTTCAATTCCTGCTGTCTCCAGCTTCTTCAAAAATTCAGAAAAGTCCTCTGGCCTTTCTTCCAGAGCCGCGTCAATCGCAATGCGTAGCTGCTCCTGGAAGGGAGGCTGTTTTTTATCGCCCAGCCATGTGCCGTAATGGTCTCTGCTGGGTTTTGGATTTTCTACGATAGACAATCCATGCTCCAGGCACAGCTTGTCATTCATGCGCCGGATCGCCCAGGTGGAGCCCCAGAAATTGCGAAATTTCTTCTGACAGTCCAGCGTCGTAGAGTTGATTATGATGTGATTATGGACATGGTGCTTATCCACATGGGTACACACCACGAAGGCGTGATTGCCCTTTGTCAGCTTCAGCGCAAGCTCCCGCCCGATCTGGTTCGCTTCTTCCGGCGTGACTTCTCCGGGCTTGAAGGCTTGCCGGAGGTGATAGGCGATCACGTCATCCGCGCCCCGATCCCGCCCGGTCAGGTTCAAATACTGCCGCTTGGAAAGAAGAAACTCCGCATCCGCAATCCGGGAATCACACCCATAGCCATAAATGAATTTTCCAAAATCCGTTTTCTGCGGATTTTTCACATAGTCAATGATGTCCGCAATAGCCGTAGATACATCCCGACCTTTTCCCACATGCAGCGGCATCAGCCTTGTGGTCGCCATACCATCACCCCTTCATTCATTTTTACTGATTATCGCTCCCGGCTCTTGTGCCGCTTTGGTTTCTCTGCTCTGGTCTGCTGCCCGGCATTTTTATTCAGGCTGTCACGGACAGAAGGCTTTTTCTCCTGAGACAGCGCATACTCTTTCCGCGCCTGGGTGAGAAATAAATCCAACAGTCCGGGGTGGCTGCGGTCCACCACAAAGTAAACATTCCGGTCACAGCCAAAGCCGTCCGGGTTCTCATAAACCGGAATGGTTTTCGCCCATGTTTTGTTATTGCGGGAAATGCGCCCGTCGAAGTCTTTTTGCCGGATCGTGTTGGCAAGCACATAAAACATCCGGTCATAGCCGAACTGCTCCAAGACCTGATGGACTGCCTCCGCGCCGAGACGGTTATCCCGGTAGTGATCGGCAATGGCCTGTTCGATTGACTCCTTACAGGCGATATTTGCCTTATAGGAAGCCCGGTATTGAGCCGCCTGCCGGGGATCTCATTCAGTTTTTCCACCGCTGCGTTTCGTGGCGTCTGTTCCTCATGGGCGCGGGCATCCCTGTCCGGCTGTGTTCCGTCCTTTCGGACAGCACCAGGTTCCGGCTCCTTTTCCTTTACAAAATAGTGGACATTAGCCGTCGTATGACTGTTACATTCCTTTGCGTAAGCCTCGGCTGCCTCCTGGGAAGCAAATTCAAGGGGGTTGCCGTCCTCCTTGCACCAGCTTTCCGCCCGCCCAAAGATCGAAGCGGCGCTGCGCACCGCCCATACACCGTAAGTCTTTCCTTTCTCCATAATGAATCCTCCTGTTATCGTTCCTGCTGTTTTTCCGGTTTTGGCCGGGCAGACGGTTCCTGCTGCTTCGTCTCCCGGATCTGCTTTCGGACGGACGGCCTGCGCTCCGCCGCAGCGGAGACATGTGCCGACAGCCTCACGCCGGGTTCCTTTCGCGTCGGGGAACAGACCGGCAAACCGTTCCTCCGGTGCGGTATGTTCTTTGACAAGCGCCCGGCTCATATCGGCGATTCCTTCCATAAAAGCCTCGGCACGGATCTCGCCGCGCTCCACCTGTTTGAGTCTGGATTCCCATTCCGCGGTAAGCAGCGGGGATTTGATATTATCCGGCAGGACTGTAATCAGGTTCACGCCTTTTTCAGTTGGGAGAAGCTGTTTCTTTTTCCGTTCCACAAATCCGACCGCCACCAGCTTTTCCAGCGTGGCCGCACAGGTGGCCGGAGTGCCTAAGCCTTTGCGCTCGGCATGGCCCAGGCCACCTTCTCTTGCCCCTGCCCTGCAGGGCAATTCACCTTGTCCTCCGGCGCATCCTCGGTGCCTGCGGTCTCCATAGCCGCAAGCAGCGAATCTTCCGTATAGTGCTTTGGCGGGGAGGTTTTGCCTTCCCGGATAGAAGCAGTCACAGGGGAAAAGGTCTGGTTTTCTTTCAGTTCCGGCAGCGCAGCGTCCTCACTGCCTTTTTCTTCCGGTTTCTGTTTCAGCCCCATGCGGTAGAGACGGTCGATTTCTTTCCAGCCTGCCTGCAAGACAGTCTTTCCTTTCGCCGTGAAGGGATGGCCCGCACAATCAAGGGAAGCCGTGACTGCTTCAAATTTATGCGCCTGTGCGGTGGCATAAAGCACGCGGTCAATATCCGGCTCGCCGTTGCAGCCTTTTCCAAAAGGCAGGCTGTCACGAAGCCAGAGAACCAGGGAAGCAGCGGTGGCTTGCATATCCTCGGTCAAATACTGGCTGTCGGTGCGGGGATAGGTCGCCAGTTTTTTTCATAGAGGGATTGCAGGTAATCAAGGGTCTGCTGGGCGGTATAGCCATAAATACGGTTACATTCCCGTTGCAAGGTTGTCAGGTCATAAAGGCGGGGAGGCTGTACCGTTTTTATCTGTTTCTCCACCGAACGGACCGTTGCCGTCTGCCCGTCATAGGAAACGCGGATTGCTTCGGCTTTTGCCTGTTCCTCCTGCCTTTCGCCGGAAGCGGTAAAACCGCCGAAGGTGATCTCCGGGACATAGAAGGGTACGCTGGCAAACTCCTGAATCTCTGCTTCACGCTGCACCAGAAGCGCCAGCGTCAGGGACATAACGCGCCCGACATTTAAGGTGACGCCGTACAGGACGGAAAACAGCCTCGTCGCGTAGATCCCGACCAGCCAGTCCGCACCGGCCCGGCAGACCGCGGCGTCATAGAGGCGGTCATAATCCTTACCGGGGCGCAGGTGTTCAAAGCCGTCCCGGATCGCCGCGTCCTCCATACTGGAAATCCAGAGGCGTTCTATCGGTTTCCTGCACCCGGCGTACTCATAGGCCAGACGGAAGATCAGCTCACCCTCGCGCCCGGCGTCAGTAGCGCACACCATGGAATCCTCCCGTTTGTCCTTCATCAGCCGGCACAGAAGGTCAAGCTGCTTTTTCTTATCCTTTGGCACTTTCATATTTCCAGGTCCCCGGCAGGATCGGCAGATCCGCATACCGCCATTTGGCATACTGTCCCCCGTAGGCTTCGGGCTGGGCCAATTCCAGAAGGTGTCCCACGCACCAGCTCACCAGATAACCGTTTCCCTCCAGGTACCCGTCCTTTTTCTCATTCGCACCCAATACCGTTGCCAAAGACATAGCACATGAGCGTAACGCCCGCCGCCATGCCTCCGGTAAAAGTGAATAAGTGTGTCAGTATGTTCCAAATAAGAATCGCCTCCTTTCAGGGCATAAGAAAACGCCCACCAAAAAGTGAGCGTTTCGTTAATGTGTTGTTTATTAAATTGCGTTTTGTTTGCATTCACAACTGGAATTGATAGTAATTACTTATTTTTTATCTACTATTAGTTTTTTTACTCTTTCTGGATTCTCAATATAGGTTTCAGTATATCCACACTCAGGACATACTGCACATTTAAACTTTCCTAAATTATCTTTAAAAACACCTTGTTGTGTTACTTTAATACCATAAGCACCACCTTCAACTTTAATATCTAATCCTTCTACCATTTCAACAGTACATCTTAAACATTTCCTCATTTTTTTATCTCACTTTCAAATTTTGATTTATCTTTGTATTTATTGACTTTTACAAACTGGAATTATATAACTCTACCAATATAAAAAATATATCCATAATACTGACTATACCTTGAATAAAGTTCAGTTTCATATCGGTTTTGTGCAGCATATTCAATCATTGTTTCATTACCAGCATATTTTTCTAAGAGGTTGTTAATTGCTTTCTCACGGGGGATAAAATAATTTTCTGTCCAACATTGTTCCGGCAAAGCAAAAGACGCAATAAACTGATAACCACATTTCTGCATAGTTTCTATATTATCACTGATAGAATCCCATCGGCTTCCCGCATCTGTCCAAAACTTTTGAACAACCGTCGGCTGTTCTTTTGTAAGCCAAGACGGACAGGTTACTGCGACAAAACCTCCTTTTTTGAGAAAATCATGCCAGTGCGAAAGACCCTTTTCAAAACCAATGTTATCAATCGCACCTTCCGACCAGATTAAATCTAAAGAATTCTTTTGAAATGGCAGGTTTTCCATAGAACCAGTGATGCCTGTTACCCGGCTTGCCAAATTTCCGTTTCTAGCATTTTCGTTCAATTTATCTATAAACTTAGGAAATATATCTAAACCAGTAATATTACCGGATAAATACTTCGCTAAAAGCAACGTCTGTGTTCCTGTTCCGCAGCCTAAATCTGCAATTTTTGAAAATTGATCCAATGGCTTAAGAAATTCGAGGGCCTGTTTAATTACTTCGACGCTGCCTGGCCCTTGACGTTCCAGACCAATATGTGTTTCCAATAATAAATCTAACATAGATGGGTGTGCTGTTTCCATTTTTATTTCCTCCAAAAATTCTGATATGTCTATCTTGATTTATTTAGACAAATTACTATTTGCCTTTCTATATATTACTTCACAAACCAAGATTTTTCAATCATACTTTTCAATATTTATCGTTGCAATCGCTGATTGATTAGATTCTCCTGTTTTCAAGTCTTGTGGAGCAGGAACTAACATCATAAAACCGTTCTTTCCGTATCGCCTTTCATAGCCCTGTGCATATTCTTCCTCAACAGAAATATGCTGTACCTGTCCGATAATCATAGAAGTAATACCTGCACCGCTTAAATCCTGTGTTTCTTTCAAAGTACATTCTATGTTTACAAATGCTTCCTGTATCATGGGAGCGTGTATGGTTTTGGCATTTACAAGAGAAAAATTCCCCACTGAAAATTCATCTGCTTCATAGTCGTTATTCTTAATTGTATCTAACAACTTATCGTAATAGCTTATCGGCAAAAAATTGATACAAAAGCACTTTTCTCTCTGGATATTTACATAGGTATGGGTATGCTGATAAAGGTTTCCCATAACAGCAAAGAAAGCAGTTTTATCACCATGAAAACAACTCCATGCGTGAAAACAAACATTCGGCTTTTCATTTTCTTTCCATGTGGTAATGGCAAATAAAACGGTTGGTATTCCCGCTGTTGTTTCAAAATGTGAAAATAATTCAAATTCCTCTGGATATGAGGGTTTGAAATACTGTGGAAACGCTTTCCCTATTTCTATTTTCATTAGAACACCTCCTCCGAAAATTCTAATTTAAAAATCACTTTTTCTTGATAAGTTTTAGTTTTATATTTCTTCTTTCAGCAATCTTCTGAAGCACCTCTACCACATACAAGCATTGTGCCTTAAATGGTAGTGAGGGCAATTCATCATTAGCTTGTATTTGTTTTATCGCTTCTTGTAGCTCCGAAAGTTCTAATAAATTGACAGCCACACAAAAGAATGTCTTTCTACGTCCGTCATTATAGTTAGAAAGCAGGTAAGAAAGAATTTGTGCTTTTTCCTGCTGTTCATGATTATATTGCTCAATGCCTATGTTTTTTGCTCTTTCTAAATCTGCTTTTCGCCGTTTATGCGTGATGAAAGAATCATAGTCATCAATGTGTTGATACTTTTCACATGGATACTTTTCACATTCATAGCAGTATTCTATTTTTCCATGCTCAAGACTGCACCTTGCGATTTTACACGACTGATTTCCTTCACCGCCTCCGCAACCAGGGCAGTTTTTATTCAAGAACATGGGACAAAGCCCGCAATTCAAACCGCAGAGGGAAAATAATTGATTTTGTCGGTTAAATCCTTTCATGGAACCTCCTTTAACAACCTATCTGCAAGCGATTCAGATAAGCTATGATAACACTTAACCCAGCAAAGTGGGAAAATATGACAAGTTAAAACTTATATCTTGTACCATGCGACAGCAGCAGGCCATCAGTCAATTCCACACGCAGAATGATGGTGTTTTCATCGTTAAAATCGTTGTGCCCGTTATCTATCCACTCGCAAAATACTTCTCTCAATTTCTGTGCAATCACCTTATTATCTTCTTTGCAAAACCACCCTATATTTGTCCCTTTTCCATGAGCGGTAAACCATTCCCCGCATATTCCGACATTGGGATTTTCAGCTATTTGCTTCATCTTATTTGATTGCGCGTGGGTAATAACATAAAATGCTCCGTTTTCATAGTAGGCATTTACTGTCCGTACATGAGGAATATTATCATCGATAGTGGCAAGGGCTATCAACGTATCACGCCCAAATCTTTCATCCATTATCCGTCTTGCTTTTGGCGGCAATTTTTCATCCATAAGTCTTTTCCTCCGAATTGCTGATTTGACTGTTACCCTAATCCCATAGCCGCTACTTCCTATTCGGCTTTCTTTTAATGCCTAATAATTTAATCAAATCATGAAACATTGATGTATCAGTCGGTTCAAACATTACCCATTTACCATCATGATAGGTTTGCGCTTCATCATAGATTTTTTGAACTTGTTCAGAATAATTATTTCGTTCTGCTTCAAATTTTGCTCTCTCGTCTTTTCCAAAGATAATCATGAAACCTATACAATTTTCCCTGGCATATAGCGCACAAAGTGTTTTACCGCCTCGACGGTATTTATACTCATAAGTCCATGCCTTACCGCCTTTATTCCACTGGCAATCCATTTCATATTTTTCATCAATTAAAAGGCACAGCTTGTTCCATACATCATATAAGGATTGTCCGACTAAAGCAGTCATTTCCTCTGCATTAGGTATTATATCAAGCATAATTGTTTCCCTCCATAATTCTGTATTTATCTATTCGTCCATACGATATTAGCTGTTTAAAAGTATTGAGATATTCTCACTAATTTTTGAAAAGGGAACGCACGCTCACAGTAGATGTAACAATTCTGAATGGATATATCCATTCGTTCCCACTACGCTGCCGCCTTTTCTCGGATCAAGCGGCTTTCCCGTAAAATCAGTTACTTTACCGCCGGCCTCCTGAATTAGAAGCATACCAGCAGCATAATCCCAGGGATTCAGATATATCTCAAAATAGCCTCCCTGTCTGCCACAGGCGGTATATGCCAGCTCCAGCGCGGCAGAGCCAATCCTGCGGACATCCTGGCACTGGCCGAACACCCTGCGGAACCGGGCAAAGTTTTCATCGGCCAGCTCTCTTTTTGCTGTTCCCAGTCCGATCATCGTGGTGGAAAGTATCGCTGTCCAGGAATACAGCCCTTTACCACTGCTCCGCCTCCTTTACGGCCCTCTCTACTGCCTCCCGCTATTGCCGTTCCGTGTCTATCTCCTGTATATCCATGCCTTCCGCGCAGATGTACCGGAATCCGGGGATGCCGAGCATTCCACATACTGCATGCAGATATATGCTTCCAGGTTCCTTTTCTCCCACGAAACCGCCCGCTGTCTGTATATACATAAGTTTTTCGGCGGAACAGCGTCCAACCTGCCTGGCTCCCTCGTACGCAAATGCAATCCCATTCACGCAGATGTGCTCGATATATACCTTGAGCATAGACGGAAACGACAGATCCCAGTACGGATCGCCGATAAGGATCCGGTCCGCGCCGGCAAACTGTCTCGCATAATCGAACATACGGTGGCTGAGTTCCCCCGCCTTGACAAGTCCGTCACGCCGTACGGTATCCTCTTCTGTCAGAGGTCTCATGCCTTCCTTCGTACAGCTGTCTACAAATAATACTTTCACGTTGACCTCCAATATATGTGTTCTGCTCCTATGTTACCATCTCCTGCCTGTTATTTCAAATACATATTGGAGCAGTACGGGGACGCCCGCATTCATTGACAATACCCGGCAAAAACGATATAATCTATCTATTACAATCGTAAGATTTAAGGAGGAGTTGTTATGGCACCACTGCCCCAGATATCCGAGGCCGAATATGAAGTGATGAAGATCGTATGGAAGCATTCCCCTATCAGCACGAACGAGATAACAGAACGTCTGACCGCGGATACGGACTGGAGTCCGAAGACAGTCCAGACCCTCATCAAGCGGCTCGTGAACAAGGGCGCCCTCACTTATGAGAAGCAGAGCCGGGTCTTCGTCTATACACCGCTTGTGAAAGAGCAGGAATATGTGAACGAAGAGAGCAGCTCTTTTCTGAAACGTTTCTATAACGGCGACATCACCGCGATGCTCTCTGCCTACATTGAGGATGACAGGCTGTCGGAATCGGATATCGATTCTCTGCGTTCCCTTCTTTCCAGCCGTTCCCGAAAAGGAGGGAGATGATATGGATTTCATCGTCCGCTTTCTGATATGCAATGCTTTTATTGCTGCCATCGTCGGCATCATCCTGGCAGTCCGGCATGGATTGAAAGGGCTGTTGTCAGCCCGCAGGATATACCAGCTCTGGTTCCTTCTGCTGGCCCTTCTCGCCGTACCGTTTCTGCCAGTAGACATGCCCCGGTTCGGGCAGATGCTTACATGGTTCACCACGGCGGGAACCCGTCCGGTATCCGGTGCGTCCACTGCTTATGAAGCCGCCGGTACGGTCACGCAGGACACCAGTTCTGACTGGCTCAATGATTTCAGCATCTCTGTGAGCCGGAAGGCCCCTGATGCCGCAGTAATGCTCCTGCTTGTCATATGGATCGGGGGCATGATTGCCATGCTCGTCATGCTGGCTGCATCCTTTCACCGGCTGAACGAAATCAGACGGTCTTCAACATCGCTCCAAAATGCCCATGTTCTTGCACTCTACAGCAGCTGCCTGCAGGAGGCAGGGATCGGCAGGAACATTCCGATACGTGCAACTGCGTTCTTAACATCTCCTGTCATCACAGGCTTTCTAAAGCCCTGCATCTATCTTCCGCTCCATCTCATATCGGATGGTCATCCGGACGATATCCGGTACATGCTGCTGCATGAGCTTCAGCACTACAGGCACAAGGACGCACTCGTCAACAATCTTACGAATGCCGCCAAGGTGCTGTACTGGTTCAATCCTTTCGTATGGATCGCTTTCAAAGAGATGCAGGGAGACCGGGAAGCGGCGTGTGATTCTGCCGTACTCAAGATGCTGAACAGGGCGGATTATGAAAAATATGGCCATACGCTTATCAATTATGCCGAGAAAATATCTCTCGTCCCCTTCCCCCTTGCCTCCGGCATCGGGGGGGATCCCAAGCAGCTCAGGAGAAGGGTCATGAACATCGCTTCATACCGCCCTGAATCTGCATCAAAACGGATACTGGGACTGTGTATATACTGCCTTACCGCACTGGCCCTTTTCGGAACCGCCCCTGCACTTTCGACATATGCGTCCGGCAAGGACTACTATGATTTCAATACAAAAGAAGCACAGATATCCTACCCTGACCTGTCCTCTTATTTCAGCGGATATGACGGAACCTTCGTGCTTTATGACACAGCGGCAGACTCCTGGCTCATATATGATGAGGAGAATGCGGCGCTTCGCGTATCGCCCAACTCGACCTATAAAATCTACGCCGCCCTGCTCGGTCTGGAGACCGGTATCATCACCCCCGGAATGACACGGATGGAATGGGATGGGAAGCTTCACCCCTTTGATGAATGGAATCAGGACCAGGATCTGGAATCAGCCATGCGCAACTCTGTAAACTGGTATTTCCAGTCTATCGACAGGCAGGCAGGCGCGGCGTCCGTGCATGCCTTTTTGAAGCAGATGCACTATGGGAATGAGGATAACAGCGGAGGCGCCGATTCCTACTGGATGGAATCTTCCCTTAAGATCTCAGCCATCGAGCAGGTCGAGCTTTTACGGCTTCTGTATGAATATGATCTTCCCGCAGACAAGTCAAGCATAGATGCGGTAAAGGATGCCCTTCTTCTGTCACAAGACGGTGACACGGCGCTATATGGCAAGACCGGGACCGGGCGCGTGGACGGCAGAGATGTGAACGGCTCGTTCGTCGGATGGGTGGAGCTTCCGGGCCGTACGTGTCTCTTCGCCGTCAATATCCGGGGGGATTCCGAAGCCACGGGAGCTGCCGCCTCACGGACGGCACAGTCCATACTGTCGGACATGCAGTTTCTTGACTGACACGGTATGCCTGCAGCATAGCGGTGGGGTCCCTGTACAACTACTTCCCATCCAAGGCGGAACTGCTCAGTGCCGCTGTAGAAGACGTGTGGCGCGATATCTTTCATATGGACGATTATACGGAATTCGATTCCTTCTCCGGCTGCCTGATCTGGCTGTTTGATCGCGTACAGAAAGGATGTGCCCGGTATCCGGGATTTTTCACCTTCCATTCCGTCAGCTTCGCGGCCGGGGAGAAAGAAAAAGGACGGCTCGCGATGCAGCAATATTTCGGGCACATAAAAGAGAACCTGACGCAGGTATTGAAAAATGACCGGAACGTTGCTGGAGATCGTCTCCCGCTGCATATACTGACCCGTATCCCTGTACAGCAGCGAACTTAGCGTCAGTTTAAGGGAACACACGCCTCGCAATGATGCTGTCATTGATATCTGGAAAACGACGAAAAGGAGGTGCCTGACAATGCAGGCAATTATGGAAACATCATTCGATGCAGTCTACCTTATTACAGTAATCACGCTCGGAATACTT
This sequence comes from Extibacter muris, assembly GCF_004345005.1. Taxonomy (GTDB): domain Bacteria; phylum Bacillota; class Clostridia; order Lachnospirales; family Lachnospiraceae; genus Extibacter; species Extibacter muris. Next base: position 162,159 of record NZ_SMMX01000001.1, on the reverse strand, counting down.
ATGATCCGCAGAAGCCGGGGGACAAAGCAGTATCTGCTCTTCGGCGTCATGGCTGTGACGCTCGGGGCCGGTGACGCGTTTCATCTCGTTCCCCGCGCCGTAGCACTTTGTACGACGGGGCTCGACCAATATACTGCCGTACTCGGCATCGGTAAATTCATCACTTCAATAACCATGACCGTATTTTATATACTGCTCTACTATGTATGGCGGCTCCGCTACCGCATAAAGGGGCATATGGCGCTGACCGCCTCTGTCTATGCGCTTGCACTTGTGCGCATCATACTCTGCCTGTTTCCGCAGAACGGCTGGACATCTGCCGATGCTCCGCTTAGCTGGGGCATCGGGCGCAACATCCCCTTCGCCCTGATGGGGCTGCTTATCATCGTCCTCTTCTACAGATCAGCAGGAGCGCATAGCGACAGCCCGTTCCGGCTGATGTGGCTGACGATAGCCTTAAGCTTCGCTTTTTATATTCCTGTCGTGCTTTTTGCCGATACCGTCCCAGCTGTAGGAATGCTGATGATTCCTAAGACATGCGCTTATGTGTGGACCGTCCTCATTGGCTATATGGACATGAACAGGCATCGGAAAGGCGCTGATACGAGGCAGCGCAGCTGACCTGCTATCCGTCCCCGTTAAGCGGTCTTACGACCACCTCATGGCGGAACGCTCTTTCCAGGCTTTTCTTGGGCCAGACCGCATTGACGGTCAGCTTGAGTGTTCCGTCTCCATTCTCTTCATATGACACCACTTCAGGAAACGGGACATCCGGTGTAGTTCCCTTGTCATACAGCCCCCGTGGCCTGTACTGATAAGTGTGCGTCTCTTCATGGTAGGTCGTCCTCTGACGGATTATCTGGCTGTCTATCTGGAAGAAATCGTGGAACACCGCTTCAAATTCCTCTTCCGGCACTTCATAGGTCCTGCCCGTAAAGGCAAATTCGTAAGGTGCTTCCTCCCCTGTCTTCATCATATACAGCTTCTCATATAGATCATACAGGTTCAGATTCCCGTAATCATCTTCATTCCAGTCGGTCGTAAACATATTGTTCTGGTGATATCCTGCCGGCAGAAGATACTTCCGGTTCAGCTCTCTGCACGAATCATCGAGCGGCTGCAGCCGTACGGCCACCCGGCCGCTGCCGGCACCGGAAAGGCTGTTGCGCTCAAAGAACAGGTAACCCTCCTCATCACAGACCCATGTCTTCCTCCTTATTCTTACAGCCGTAATATTTAAAAGCAGACCACTTCCCGGACAGAAGTGGTCTGAATCTTAATGTGTCAGGTACGCATCCAGTACATCTTTGTCCTTGCCGACAACATAGCCGCTCCCTCCGATGTCTTTCACATCTTCGACCATGCTTACGACCAGTATCGGCTTTTCGTACTCCTTATCCGGCGTCAATACCGCAAACCATCCAAGTTCCGTTCCGGCAGTATCTTCTTTTGAAACCTTGATCTCCGCCGTGCCGGTCTTTCCTGCAAGGATGATATCCTCTCTGTGGGCCGCATATCCGGTTCCGTTGGAATCATTTATGACCTTTTTCATTCCTTCCAGTACCCGGTCCGCCGTTTCCGGCGTACATGCGGCATGTATCCAGATCTCTTCCTTTGGCTCCTCCTCATACCGCAGATACGGCTTGATCATATTGCCTCCATTACAGAAGGACGTATAGATGCCCGCAAGATGCAGCGGATTGACGAGCACCTGTCCCTGACCGTATCCACTGTCGGCAAGCTGAATCTCTGTCTCAATCTTCTCCGTATTAGAATATTGTGAGACGGACATTGATATCTCAAATGGCAGTTCCTGTCCGAACCCGATTTCCTGCAGGGATTCCTGCAATTCTTCCGCCCCGATTTTCAGCGCCGCTTTTGCAAAATAGATATTATCGGAATAGATAAGCGCGTTTTCCAGCACTACCGGTGAGTATTCATGGAGCGTCGTCACGTGATAAGACCCCCATGATGCATCCTTCTGCCAGCTAAGCCCTTCATTCCCAAAGTCTTCCTGCGGGTCTATCGCCCCCGAATCCAGCCCGATTGCCGCGGTGACCGGCTTAAACGTAGAACCGGGGCTCCAAACCTGGCGGAAGCGGTTGTACAGCGGTTTCTTCTCGTCCTCATTGAGCGCCGTCCATTCCTCATCCGTCATCCCTGTTATAAAACCGTTGCTGTCATAGGAAGGCGTACTGACAAGCGCCAGCACTTCCCCGGTATACGGGTTCATGGCAGCGGAACAGCTTTTGTCTCCTGCAAACTGTTCATACAGGGCAGACTGGATATCAGCGTCCACCGTAAGCTTTATGTCCTGTCCGTCCTCTACCATAACGTTCGCAAGCACTTTCTTCAGGTTCCCGTCCCTATCCACCATATTGATGCTATATCCGTCATTTCCTTTCAATTCCTTCTCATACAGCCCTTCTATACCGCTTCTTCCGATAACGCTGTTGGATGTATATCCCTCCCCGGCATGCTCCTCGAGGTCTTCTGCCGTTACGCTCTGGACATAGCCTGTCAGATGTGCGGCGGCTTGTTTCAGGGGATATTCCCGCACTTCCACATCTGTAATCATGACGCCTGGTACGGCAAGGAGCTTTTCCTGCCTCCTGGCTTCCACAGCCGCCTCGTCATCCGGATCCACTGCCAGCAGATCCAATTCGCTCGCTTTGGCGACCGTCTTGACCGGGACAAAAGAATCTTCCTTCACCCATCGTGCATCCAGCTTTTTCTCTATCACCTCCGGCTCAAGAGCGAGCAGCTCTGCTATCTCTTCCACCGCACGTTCTCTGTCCTCCAGCTTGCCAGGTACGATTCCGACGGAAGAAGCTGTCCCCTTTCCTGCAAGGACGCGGTCGTTCCGGTCCAATATCTGCCCTCTTTCCGCCTGCGTTACAGACACCTTGATCTTGTCGTCCGCTTCGAGGCCGGGGAAGATAAGGCTGTCCTCCCAGACGAGGCGGTAGCCGTCTCCTTCTTTTACAAAAGCAGCCTCGTTATCAAAGCTGATGTTTCCGGCCACCGTATCCAATGAGGTATGGTACTTTACCATCCTCTTGTCTTTGTCATACTCCGTTACTTTGACGGCCATATCTTTCGTCCCAATCCCCTCATATATGGCGGAATTACGTGTTATGAACTCTTCTTCGCTTATATCCCCAGCCGTCTCCTTATCCAGCATCGCATACATCTTTGCATATTCCTTTTCAGGGATATGATCCATGTATTCGGCCAGAAGTTCCTGAGGCGTCACCTTTCCCCTGTCGGAGCAGAAATATATAATGGCAGAAATGGCGCCCGCTGTTAAGATTATCCCTGCAGCGGCCGATAGTATCCGTATAGGTTTACTTTTTTTGTGTGTATGGTTTCCGTACCGCATACTTCCCTCCCTGAAAGTGATATTTCAGAACTGTTATGTAACAATACCTGATTTTGTTATCTTTCTATGCTCTTTTTAAATCTTACACTTGTAGTATTTCCGTGTCAAGGTTTTTCTGCTTCCATAATATGGACGCGCTTATAATAACTGTATGAACGAAGGGGGACTTACATGAATTATCTGAAGAAGTTTTTCAAAGGTCTGCTCAAGGACATGTTTGTAAATAGGACAGACAGGCTCTGTGCGCAGCTGCGCCTGTTCTGTATTGCCGGCGCGGGCATTTCTGTCATTATGACTGTCTTAAATATGATAAAGGCAGAATACCGCCTGGGCCTCGAGACCGGCATCAGTGCAGCCGTCTGCATCGTCATCTATCTGTATACGAAGAAAACAGGCAGATATCTGGCGGGTTCCCTCTGTATGGCCTTTATACTGCTCGGCATGTTCACGCTCTATGTCGCAGGCGGACTTGTGGAAGGTTTTGCCGCGCTCTGGTTCTGCCTGTACCCGTTCATCTGCTTCTTTATCCTGCAGATGAAGCCCGCCATCCTGTTCAGCGGCATCGGCCTGTCTGTCCTCATTGCATTTTTATGGACTACGCTGCATCATATCCTCCCCCCGGTATACACGCAGAATTTCCTGCGGCGGTTTCCGTTCCTCTACATCGGGAACTTCGTATTTTCACTTGCCTCGAGCGGATTCTATGTCTATACGTATGGCAGGCTCCAGCAGCTGAACCAGCAGTTTGAATACCTTTCCAACCAGGACGGCCTCACACAATTGTCAAACCGTATATATCTGGAACAGTATAAGCAGAATCTATTGGAAAAGGGAAGTACGGAACTTCATGCATTGATGCTGGACGTGGACTACTTCAAACAATATAACGACACGTATGGGCACATGGCTGGCGATGTAGTGCTCAAGTCTGTCGCGGACGTCATCCGCAGGCTTTCCGTCGGTTTAGATCCATTGCCGTGCGTTACGGCGGAGAAGAGTTCTTAGTCGTGCTGCAGGAAGCCGGCAGGGAGGAAGTGACTGCATTTGCAGAGAAGCTGCTGCAAGAAATCCACAATCTGAAGATCCCACACGTCGCAGGAGACGGGTATGTCAGCGTCAGCATCGGAATCAGCAGCCGGCGCGTAAGCAGCGAGGAGCAGTTCATGAATCTGCTGAACGATGCTGACAAAGCGCTCTACTGTGCAAAGCAAAGCGGAAGGAACTGCCTGTCAGGCTGGCAGCCTTCAACATAGCCGCGCATTTGTCTCTTCTACTCCTTCCCTGCCCCTTTCTCTAAAAGCCCGAGCCTCCTGTCTGTCGTAACCGCAAAGCACACGGTGACGGCAGCAGCAGCCAGATCTGCAGCAGGCTGTGCCCAGATAAGCCCGTTGATGCCGATGATACGCGGCAGAATCAATATGGATGGTATGAAGAATATCCCCTGCCTGCCAAGACTTAGGATGCTGCCGATCATACTTCTTCCCACCGCAAGATACAAGGACGCATATACCATCTGCAGCCCGAATGTCATAAAGGTAACTGCATTTACAGCCAGCACTCTGCTGCCGAAAGAAATCATCCGGCTATCAGCACCGAACAGCCCTGTCACTTGTTCTGAAAATATGATGCATAAGGCGCCTGCGGCGGCACAGAACACGCCGGTCCAGATCAGGCACAGCCGGACTGCTCTTTTTACCCGCCTATACTGTCCGGCACCGTAATTATACCCGGCAAAGGGCTGGAATCCTTTCATGAATCCGAACACGACATACGATCCGACCGTAACTGCTTTGCTGACGGCGCCCATCGCTGCTACAGCGTAATCTCCATACTGTTTTGCCGCCATATTGGTAAGCCCGAGGGATATGCTGGAAAAAAGCTGGAAAGCCAGAACCGGTATTCCGATCTTGAGTATCTCGCCGTACACCTGCCTGCTCCACGTGAATTTTCTCAGCGATAACCTCAATACGCCTTTTCTTCTGGCCAGATACACGACATAAAATGCCAGATTCATGCACAGGGACAATACGGTAGCGGCGGCAGCCCCCTCGATTCCCCAATGCATCCCATATATGAATACAGGGTCCAGGATCACATTGGCAATGCTGCCGCTCAGCATGGCAGCCATCGTTATACGCGTCGCCCCCTGGGCCGTCAGGATATTATTCATAGATACGGTAAATACATTGATGATGGAACCTGCCACATATATTCTGGCGTAGGCCCTTGCATAAGGCAATATGGTTTCCGTCGCTCCAAGCGCCCTGAGCACGGCATCCAGATTGCACAGGATTCCGATTATGACGGCCGCTCCGACGACGATGCCAGATACAAGCGCCGTTGATGCCGCCTTGTCAGCCTCCTCATATTCTTCTCTCCCGAGCAGACGCGAGATATAGGAAGATGCCCCTGCGCCGAACATCATTCCTAAGCCGATAATGAGCTGTACAATGGGAAATACGACCGAGACGGCACCCATCTGGCTGATGCCGAGGCCGCCCGCGAAGTACGCGTCAATCGCATTGTAAAGGGCAGAGACGAGCATGCCTGCCATCGTAGGTATCCCAAGCTTCAGCAGCGCCTTATGCACGCTCTCCCTTCCTAATAGTTCCATTTTTGCTTTGTTCTCATCCATTGTTATAACCTCCTGGCGTAAATTTTATCTATCTGAACAGGTCTTATGGCCTGAACAACCCTATATTGAATGTATATTCAATATTGTTCAATAAAAAAAGGAACCGGCTCCTATAGACCGATTCCATACAGATACATCTTTATTAGCTTTTCCATCGTGAACAGCGCGTGTTCTTTGTTAGTGCAATGATACATCACCTGCAGCAGTCCTTCCACAAAATTATCCACGATAATGTGGATGTAAGTCTCATCGTATCTTTCCTTATGCTTCATGAGATATTTCAAATGCTGTTCGATCTCTCTGATAAATTTTTCCTTTTCATCGGAGAACTTCGTGTCAGCGCTCTTATCCATCAAGATGATAAATTCTTTCCTGTGGGCGAGAAGGTTCCGGATGCAGTCCATCTCCCTTTCGTTCAGCCGGTCAAATTTTCCGCCGTGCTGCCCTGCCCCTTCTCTAAATACAGTCTTCCAGTCGTAGCGTACCGGCCGGAGCACCTCCTCGAACAGCGCTTCCTTGCCTGCATAATAGGAATAGATAAGCCCTGTCGGGATACGTGCCTGCCGGGCAATGTCACGCATCACCGTCCCGGTAAAACCATGCATATAAAATTCTTCCAATGCCGACTGCAATATCTTGTCCCTGATATCGTCTTTTAGGACTTGTGCCATAACCGACCGCTCCTTTACTGAATCATAGTTCAATATTACACCCGGACTGAAGGTTCTGTCAACCTGCCGCCGTTACACGAGCTATGCCACGCTGTTCTTTTTCTTTCCGCGCCCACCTGATCCGCACGCCTGTTCAAACTCCTTCAGCTTCTGTCTGGCCTCCTGGCTTAAGTTCTTCGGGACTTCGATCTGTACCGTCACATACTGGTCGCCGTGGAGATCGTGGTTCTTCATGGATACGATTCCTTTGCCTTTGAGCCGTATCTTAGTCCCTGACTGCGTCCCTTCCCGAATCTTGCAGATCACATCGCCATAGAGTGTCGGCACACGCAATTCGCCGCCGAGGACGGCCGTCACAAACGGTACGGATGCTGTCGTATACACATCCTGCCCCTGCCGTTCAAACCCGTATTTCTCTCCGACCATCACTTTTAAAAGCAGATCGCCGCATCCGCCTCCGTTGACCCCCGGCATGCCCTTGCCTCTGAGCCGGATGCTCTTGCCGCTCTCTATGCCAGCCGGTATGTGGACCTGAAGAGACTGTACCGCCCCGCCGCCTTTCTCCATATCCTGTAAGCTGATGATCTTGTCACAGCCAAAGGCGGCGTCATCAAAGCTAACGGCCACTTCTGCCCGTATATCTGCACCTTTCGCCCGGAAGCCTGAACGCCCGAAGCCATTTGGACCGGAGCCGTCATAGGCGTAGCCGCCTGATCTGCCGCTGCGGAAAATGTCTCCGAACATATCACCAAAGATATCGTCCATATTGCCGTTCTCGAAATGGTACTCCCTATATGCGCCCCCGCCGTCTGCGGTACCTCCGGAGCCTGCCCCTGCCCCGCTTCCGTCGAAGGCGGCATGCCCGAACTGGTCATACAGCTTACGTTTCTTTGGATCGCTTAATATCGTATATGCTTCTGTTATCTCCTTAAATCTCTGTTCCGCCTGTGCGTCACCGGCATTCGTGTCAGGATGGCACTTCTTCGCCAGCTTCCTATATGCTTTCTTTATCGCAGCATCTTCTGCTTTCTTATCAATTCCAAGAATATCATAATAATCTTTTTTTACTGCCATTGTCATCACCTCACTGCCGCATCTGCAGCTATTACATCTGTTATATATGTAATATAACACTTATTTCCCATCAAGTCAATCGAATTTTAAGAAGATTCTGCTTTCTCTTACGTCAGGCGGCATGGTATAATTAGCAGACTACTATTTCACTTCTTGCAATATAGGAGGAGGTATCATGAACGAACCACTACATTTTAAAACCCGAGAGGAGTTCAGATGCTGGCTTAGGGATAACTGCACGTCAAGCGAAGGGGTCTGGCTGCTGTTTGGAAAGACGAGGGAACTGGTTACGGTAAAAGCCGGCGAAGCACTGGAAGAGGCGCTCTGGTTCGGCTGGATCGACGGACAGATGAAACGCGTTGACGGCGTATCCTATGTCAAATATTTTTCTGCACGCAGAATCGGCAGCAAATGGTCTCCCAAGAATAAGGCGTTAGCGGAAGACTTGATTCAGCGTGGATTGATGACCGACTATGGCCGGGCGAAAATAGAAGAGGCAAAGAAAAACGGCAGATGGGACAAGCCGGCCGGCCCTGCTGCTGTCACGGAGGTACAGATAGCAATGGTGGCCGGACTGCTGAAAGAGTATGGACAGGCATATTCTAATTTCCAGGGAATGTCCCCGTCTGTTCAGAAGACTTATACGAGAGCATACCTGGATGCCAGAACCGAGGCAGGACGCTCCAGACGCCTTGCGTGGATGGCGGGACGCCTGGAGAAGAATTTAAAACCGATGTGATATCCTTAAGCCCCGGCCTTACGCGCTTTCTATCAAATGTCCGGAAGGCGCTCTGCTGTGTCCTGATACCGGAAGCACTCTTTCACATGGTCATTGATGATGCCGCACGCCTGTAGATGGGAGTATACGGTGACGGAGCCGAGATACTTGAATCCCCGCTTCTTCAGGTCTCTGCTGACTTCATCAGAAAGGCCGTTTCTTGCCGGCAGTATTCCGCTTTCATGTCCCTCATAGAAGAGGGTCTTCCCGTCCGAAAACCTCCAAAGGTACGCGCTGAAAGAGCCGAACTCTTCCCGCACCTTCTGAAAGCAGCGGGCGTTGTGGATTGCCGCCTCGATTTTACGCATGGACCTAATCATCCCTTCGGTCTGCATGATCCTTTCGATATCTTCCTCACCATATAGGGCAACTTTTATGTAATCGAATCCGTCAAAACAGTCACGGAAGATTTCCCTTTTCTGTATCATCATATTCCAGTTCAGTCCGCACTGCATCACTTCCATCATCAGAAATTCAAACTGCCCACCGCATCTTCGTCGAGCGGGCGCGTCCATTCTGCCTGCACTCCTCATGGGACGGCCGTATGACTTCACGCGATATCTCTTTGTATGCTCCGCATCTTTCCATTTCCTTGAACGACTTCTTTACCAGACGGTCTTCACCCGAATGGAATGTCAGTATTGCCACCCGGCCCCCCCTCCCCTTTTGATCTTCCTCGTGACTGCTCCCGCTATCTCAGCGCTGTAAGGCTCATCGGAATTCTCCGTCAGCATCCCCTCCAGCTCTTCCTGCGTTATCTCCCTGAGCCTCTGGGCGGCGCTTTGCCCCTTCTGAGGATTCATGCGCAAGTCCAGCGGTCCTTCTGCCTTAAACGTGAACCCCCGGTCCGGATTGTCAATCTGCATAGATGAGACGCCCAGGTCCGCAAGCACGAAGTCAAATAACCCGGCCTCCCGGGACAGCTCGTCGATATCGGCAAAGTTCTGCTGCCGTATATGGTCACTGTCCCTATATCTTATCATATATCGCATCGGTTTGCCAAATGTAAAGGTAACGGCGTGTCTACTCCTTGGTCAAGTCAAACTGTTTTAAAATCTCATATGCGTCGATCATACCTGCCATATAGGCATTCACGCGGTAATCATACTCCGTTTCATCTTTCCTGGAGACCAAGGTCTCCACCGCAGATCTCTGCTCTTCTGTCAAGCCCAGCTCCTTCACCGCTTCGAGGGCTTCTTTCTCCTCTTCAAGCCTGTTCTGGAATCCTCTGTCATTCTCCAGCAATTCGTCCAATGTCCGGTTCTTCATACTGTCAGCAGCCAGTTTGACCAGTTCTTTAATATTACTCATATGACTCTCCTCTGGTAAAATTTATTGTTCTTTATACTACTATCGTGCCCTGTGATAGCATTCTTATCCTGAGACTTTTTCTATGTTCACATTATATTATGCCGTCATATTGACGTCAACATAATTCAACCGTCTTTCGGACTATATGATGCCTGCATCATAGTATTTTATTTTACATTTTACGCCGTCACCTAGACGTCAGTTCGGAATATTGCCGTCAATTAGACGGTATAATAACCACAAATTCTTTTTGGAGGTTCTATTATGCCATCTGATATTGTAAAATTTACGGTCAGGACAGACGCCCAGCTGCTTAAGATGTTCCGTTATGTCGCGGAATATAATGCGCGTTCTGCCAACCGGGAATTAGAAGTCTTGATGAAAAAGCATGTCGCAGAGTTCGAGAATAAGCATGGGAAGATAGAGTTTGAATAGACGAGGGAGATTACCGTAATGTATGGCAGTCTCCTTTTGCCTGATATACGGTACCTTTCGCCCTAATGGGTTTTGCCCGGTGGTTCATTTCTGCCTGGCAAAACCTTTTTTGTTCAATCTTTTACGGCAATTTTCAAAATACCTATTGACTTGAAGTGAACTTCAAGTTGTATATTCAACTTGTAGACGGCGGATATAACCGCAACTATCGTTTCAATATAAGGAGGATTCTTATGAGCAAATCATTAGTGGCGTACTTTAGCGCAAGTGGTGTAACAAAAAGACTGGCAGAAAGGCTGGCAGATGAGATTGGAGCAGATATATTTGAAATTCAGGCAGAGACGCCTTACACAGATGCAGATCTTGACTGGCAGGACAGAGACAGCAGAAGTTCCATCGAAATGAATGACCGAAGCTGCCGTCCGGCAATCCGTACTAAAATAACAGATATGGAACAGTACGATGTCGTATTCGTCGGATTTCCAATCTGGTGGTACAGAGAACCGTCTATTATCGACACTTTCATGGAATCCTGTGATTTCAGCGGTAAGACCGTTATCCCTTTCGCAACATCCGGCGGAAGCGGCATGGGCAGTTCCGGCAGAAACATGGCTGCTCTTGCATCCGGTGCCAAGGTATTAGACGGCAAGTGCTTTCCAGTAAACGTATCCGGCAGGGAGCTAGCGGACTGGGCGGCTAAATGGCTGTAACTATCAGGAAAAGACGGGCGGAAATCAAATGAAGGGACGGACATAAAAGACCGCTCTGGCCATAGGATTGTGCAGAATATTGCAAAGGATGAAACAATGTATTCATATCTGGCGTATTCACAGATATTTCTCTATCGAGCATTGTTCATACAGCTTCTTGCCGAACAGCGTAATTGCCTGCTTCGGACAATAATTGACGCATCGGTAGCACATGGTGCACCTTCCCTGCTGACGGGCTTTTCCCGACTGTAGCGATATATTCTCCATAGGGCAGGCGGATACGCATATTCCGCACCCGATGCATTTCTCTCTGTCAATATGCAGCTTATCTGAATACTTCTTTGTCTTGTTATAAAAGTACAGCCTCTGGCCGAATAAGCCTGCCATATGATACCAAAAGCCAAGCCCTTCCCTCACAGGCGTGCCCTGCTTTAGACTTTCTGCCGCTTCCTTTATTTTATTCTCTGCTCCTTTTACAAGCAGGTGGTTTTGTTCCTTCGTCCTTTTCAGCGCCTTTTCATCCCCGATGCAATCAGGCATTTTCAGATGAAGTCCGCCGATAATACTAGCTCCGCATTTTGCAAGCAGCCTCGCAGAACACCCCGCTCCATCCCCACTGATTAATCCCATGGTCGCAATAATGAATATCTTCTTTCCTGAAAATACGGATTGGTTGCCGTGTATGAAATCGTATACTATTTTCGGCAGTTTGCTAAAATATACCGGATACGCAAATACGATTTCTTCCCGGCCTCCAGAATTTTTTACCACTTTAAGTCTGGTAAAACGACATTCATTTTCTTGCTGTGAAAAATAGCACTGTACCTGTTAAGTAGGATTCCATATCAGTAAAACCAGCCGATTCAAAAAATAATCGGAGTTCTTTTTGGTTATACACTCTTACATCGCCCGTTTTTGAAAAAGGAAACACCACCATATTGGCAAGCCACCGTACTACTGGTGAAAAATATGGTTCGGCAATAAATACTCTTCCGTCCTTCTTCAATACCCGCATACATTCATCGGCAAATGCCTGTGGCGACTCAAAATGATGGAAGGCACAGGACACCGTTATGACATCCATGCTCCCGTTTTCAAAACTAAGAGGTGTGCAGGGACTCACCGCAAAGGTACAATCCGGGTGTCTTTCTCTGGCTGCTGCGATCATATTTTCAGAAATGTCTACACCAAAAGCATTGACTCTCGCCTTTTTGGAAAGTTCTCCAAGCAGGTTGCCGTTACCGCAGGCAACATCCAGGATATTATCCCCTTCCCTGAGCACAGCCTTCTTAATAATCTCCTCTTTATGAGATCTTGTATACTTTCCCTCCGGGGCAGAATCATAATCCCACGCCATCTCATCGTATACTCTTTGAGACTGTTCCGTCTTTTTCCCCACATCCATTCCTCCGAAATTTTATTTTCTAGTGAGTCCATTTTACTACATGCAAGAGAAGCCGTCTATAGCAAGGACATGCTTGGATATGAGAAAATCAGCTGGCGGCCCGATTAAAAGCCATATGAATAATTTTGTCACTTTATAAGAAGTATGGCGATAGTAGGGCTTTCCTCACTAAACGGACCCCCTGCAACATCACCATATATCCCACATATCTTAAAGCCGACATTTCTTACTTCTTCTGCAAGCGTCTCTTTTGTGAAATAGGTGTTCCATAAATAGTAGGTGACAATCTCTTGACTTGAAACAATGATGAATTGTTCTAATGTGACACTATCAGAATATTTGCAGGTTTTATTTACTTCGACATATTCTTTCTCACGCCAGAATCCCCCATGTTTGTGCAGCTCCCAGGTTTGTTGTTCTTGAAAGCTGTTATATCTAGCCATCGAGAAAACATCTAGCAATAGCTTTCCGCCTGGCTTTAGATGTCTATATATGTTTTGTAAAACGACTCTCCGATTATCAGTTGATAATGCACCATAGTCACAGTAAATCATCGTGGATAAATCAAACGGTTTACCTATATCCAGCGTCAAATAATCCTGGCATATATATTGGATATTCAGGCCGGCCTTTTGGGCCGAACGTCTGGCGTAACCGATAGAACGCCTTGAGAAGTCAATCCCCGTTACCATATAGCCCCCTGCCGTAAATCTTTCAGCATACAATCCGGGGCCGCAGCCAACGTCCAGCAAAGACGGATAGCTTTGAGAAGGCATAATCTGCTTTATCCATGAAACAGATTTTTCGATAAAGTCCAGCTTTCTGCTTGCTCCATTAAAATCTGGATCCAGATGAGCTTTCAGCATTTGTTTTGATATATGATCATCATCCCAAAATGCAGCTTCGGTTTCTTTGTAGAGCGTAGGCAGTTCAAATCTTTTGCTAATACCATCATACATTGTTATATCCTCCTTAAATTTCGAGCAAAAATAAAAGCCGTAGATGTTACTCTACGGCTAATCCTCATAAGATGAAGAAAAGCAAGAGTAAAATAAAATCAAACTTTAGGTACGAAAACTAAACTGATAGTATCAGCCGATCCGTTCCCTATTGAATTGATTTTATCTACTCTTTTCCAGTCATATCCACACCACTGATTATGTGGCATCTGATACGCCGGACTTCCATCACCTTTTCTGTTGAATTTCGTACTTTATTCTACAGCATCTATACATTTTTGTCAATCTTGATAAAAGGGGGACAAGTGGCGCAACATGGCAAGCAGTGCATCTCGTCCTTGGTGCCTCCCTAAACAGCCTGATCAGCTTTAATTAAAGCCTGCATTGCATCTACCGCTTCCTGTGGCATTGGCTCATATGTGCCAAGCAATCTGGCATGATATTCTGTAACTGCCATCTCCTCTGTATATACCGTTGCTGACATTGCGGCTTTCATGTCTTTCCCACAGCAGAACATTCCGTGATTCTTAATGAGGCAGGCTCTGCCCTCTTCGCCCAATGCCTCGACTACCTTATCAGCTACATCATCACTTCCAGGCATTGTAAATGGCACGACTCTCACTGGTACGAATTCACACTGGGGCGGCGTTGTCGCTTTGATCTCTCCATCTCCCATTGCCATAATGGTTGCAAACATCGCATGTGTATGTACGGTTGCTTTAACATCTGGCCTTGCGCGCATGACAGCTGTGTGCATCGGTACCTCAGAGGACGGCTTGTATGGTCCGTCCAGCCATTTCCCGTTCATATCTACGATTGCGATATCCTCTGCTGTCATAGTGCTGTATGCAATCCCACTTGGTGTAATTGCAACGACATCATCTTCATCATCGCGAAGCGCAATGTTGCCGGATGTTCCTTTGATCAACCCCTGGCCTACTGCATCCAGGATTGCATCTAATACAATTTTTCTGATTCTTTCATATTTCATCTCTTCTTACCTTCCTTTGCTCTTATTTTCAAAAATCAAAGCCTGTAAAGTTGCAAACGCCACTATATTTTTTCACTTCTTCCTCGCCACTTAGCACACGGACCGCCCCGGAGGCCATCGCTTCCATCTCAAATTCCCCAGGATAGGCAGTAACAGGCGCTATCCATTCACAGGCCTCTTTGATCTGTGCGACAAGGTCTTCATTATAGACCATTCCGCCGCCAAGAAGGATACCATCCAGCTTTCCGTGGAGTGCCGCAGCCATAGAGCCAATACATTTTGTAATCTGGTAAACCATGGTATTCCATAACATTTCGGCATATTTATCGCCTTCTTTGGCTCTGTTCGTAAGTTCCAGCGCATCTGAAATGCCGGTATGATTCACGAATCCGCCATTCTTCGTACAAAGTGATCGGAGGTCTTTTAAGTCTTTATCCTGCGCATATTTTAATAAGTCGGCAACACTGATGCTGCCGCATCTGGTCGGTGCCATAGGGCCTTCCCCTCCGACAATATCGAAGCCGTCAATCATCTTTCCGTTCCGATGTGCAGATACCGAAATGCCCCCTCCAATATGGCATACGATAAAATTGCAGTCTTCATATTTCCTGCCTAAACTTGCTGCATGGCGGATTGCCGTTTCTTTCAGGTTCAATGCATGCAGGTGAATCACACGATACACGCCCTTAATTCCTGTCATTCTTGCCAAGTCCTGTAATTCATCTACGTCCGGTGGATTTACTACAAACGCTTTCGCATGATAGGACTTCGCATATTCATAAGCAATCTGCGGCCCGAGCATGGCCGGGTGCTGAACCCCATTTGCTCCGCGTGTCGCATGGTCCAGTACAAGGTCATCAATCTCGTAGGTTCCCCCATCCATCGCCAGCAGGCCGCCGCCACGTCCGACGAATGCATCCACCTGGTCAAGAGAAATCTTGTTTTCTATAAGGAGGGTATCAATCGTCTCCTTCCGGTATGCAAACTGGTCAGAAATCGTTGCATACTCTGCCAGTTTCCTGGCATCGTGGCTTACATTTCCGGAAAATAATTCTTTTCCACCTTCAAATAGCGCAATTTTCGTGGATGTTGATCCGGGATTGACTGTAAAGATTTTAAATGTTTCCATTTTTGCTCCTTTTCGGGCTACTTTCTCATGTTTTTACGGGTCCCAAAGTCATGCTTTTTCATGCCCGCATGAAACGCATTACTTTTTGACCCTGGCATTATCATAGTACGGAAACAGCTTTAAGCGGTTATCTCCTGACCTGTCTGGTTTCTCCAATGTCACTTCGCCTGTAGCGGCCCATTCCACGCCACGCACCAGCATTGTGATAAAATTGAACCGGTCAAGCGCCTCCCAATGTCCAATGGAAGTGGCGAACACACGGCCCCTGACATACTCATTGGTCCAGATAACCGGCGTATATGCATTAACGCCTGCCATATTCTCTAATTTACCGTCCGGAATCTCTACCGGATGGTGCGGCGGCGGGAAACCAGGGATCCTATAATTTTCAACATCGTCATAGATTGCTGACAGGACATGCATCCTGGCCTCCGGATGAATGATGAGCTGCGTGAACAGGTCGTCGAATACATTCATCCATTTCTTGTCAATTCCTTTTGTAATCGGATGATTCTCATCCATGGTCTCAACAAAGTGATCATCCTTAGGACAACGTCTGCAGCCCTGTTCCATAGAGCAATAGCCGCCAAGCAGTTTCCTCCATTCATCCGGCCAGTCCTCGTCGACCCATATGGACGAATGGTAAAATACAATTCCTTTTCCCTTTGACACGAACTCATACACTGCCTGTTCGCTCTTCTCCCCGAACCGCCTTGCCTTATCGGTCGGCCATGTCTTCCCGTCATAGTCTACGAAAATCACATCATACGGTTCTAGATAATCCGGTGTGATATTGCGGAATTCCTCTACAATCGCAACCTGAAAGCGTCCCGTTGCTTCCAGCAGTTCCCTTAGCCGTCCTGTTATGGCCCGTCCCTGATGTTCTGCTGTCAATAGCCCGGTCACTAACAATACATTTAATCTGTCCATTGCTGTCCTCCATCCCTTTCCGGATTATTCGTCAAGTTCAAAGAAAAGTGTCGTGTATCTTCCCATATCATAGAATACCGGGCGGACCCTTACCGGAAGATGATCTGTTATCTCTCTGGCCTTCTTCTTGCTGATTCCAAGAATGACCGCGTTCATCTCCGGCCCTTCCTCAAACTGCACTTCCCCGCACACATACTTTAATCCCATATCTTCCAGCTCGAGTCTGGCATTTAATGCACCGGTAAATACAAATGTCTTTAACATCCCTTTTCCGGTAAGTGTCGTCCACTCTGTATCATGGTAGCCACAGGCGTTGCAGGCGTGATGAGGCGGAAATTCGATTGCCCCGCACTCTTTACACTTCTTTGCGTAAATGGTGCCTTCTTTTAAGCCATTCCAGAACTTTTCTACCACATGTTCCGGATTCCAAAACTCTTCTGTACTGATTCTATTCTGATCCATCATCCATCTCCCTTAAAAGTTCGCTCTTAAAATGGTTGCACGGACATTCTGCGCTCCACCGAATCCTCTTAAGAACGTATGCTTTGGCATTTTCTTAATCTGGCGTTCCCCGGCCTCTCCACGCATCTGGACAACTGCTTCAAATACATCCGCCATTCCGGATGCGGCAAATGCATGTCCGTAAGAAGTCCGTCCGCCATTGGTGTTCATTGGTTTGTCTCCGTCATATGCCAGCCGTCCGTCAAGAGCATATTTCCAGCCTTCACCTTTCGGCAGATATCCGATCTCTTCTGCTGCAAGGAAGGCAGAGGAACCGATAAAGTCATTGACATATAACAGATCCATATCATCTGCGGTAAGCCCTGTAGCCTCATATACCTGGCGTGCTGCTTCTGCCGTTGCTTTCTTCTCCAGATGCGGTACGATGGCATCTAATACAGAGGCGCCTGTTGCCAATACTTCAATCGGCTTGTCTGTAAACTGATGGGCGATTTCAGTCGGCACTACGATACAGCAGGCCGCGCCGTCCGCTACACAGGAGTCGCTGGAAGTCCTTAGATACTGTGTCATCTTTGGATTGTTTGGGGACTTCATATAATCCCAGACATCCTCATATCCTGCCTCTTCGGCCAGCTTCTCATATGGGGTCCTGCGAATCGCACGAGGACACAATTCGGCTGCCCGTCTGAAATGATAGGCCTGATGGTTCAGTACATCGTCAACCTGGTCCGGAGTCAATCCGTTCTCTTTTGCGTAGAAGTTGATCCAGTCATCATGGTTCATCCCCGGTCCGCCGCCAAGGTATCTGCCATAGGCACGGTCAAAGATAGAATCCAAATCGGGGAACAGCACTTCTGTTGTCAGAGCGGTACGTATGTGATCCGGTGTATTGCCGTCAGGCATGCCGGTACCCTGTTCACTGCATCCGGTAAGCACCACTTCATAGGCACCGCTTGCCACTGCAAATACAGCCTCTTCCAGTGCGATATATCCGGTACAGCATCCTTCCGAGTGGGAGATGGAACCTTTTCCTCTCATGCCGAACCAGTCGGCAACCTGGAGGTTCGGTGTAATACATCCGTTTAATACATGCGGATTTGCTGAGCCGTGGAAGAAATACTGTACATCTCTCGGCTCTACCTGTGCATCTTTCATTGCATCCAATGCCGCATATCCGAACAACTCGCCATTGGTAAGGCCTTTATACTGAGGATTGCTTATACCATTGAAGAATGGCGTTGCGCCGATTCCAACGATGGACACGCTTCTCATGTTTTTACCGATTTTTACATTATGAACCACAATATCACCCCTTACATCTCTTCCATAACGAAGTCTGCCAAGTCTCCGATTGTCTTGTAGTTTCCGAATCTTGCCACCGGAATCATCACATCAAAATCGTTTTCGATGGAAGCACTCATTGCGACCCTCTGAGTAGATGCAGTTCCCAGCTCCTGTGCAATATCCGTATTCTCATCGATCGTCGCAGCATCCACTTTAAATGCCATTGCGGCGTACTCAATCATCTTTGCGATTACTTCTTCTCTTGTCATGATTTATTTCCTCCATTTACTGTTTTTTCATTGATTTCATTGTATTATGCCAGGTATCGATATGCCAGAACAGTATTTCAAAATGTGTTTGGTTTTCCGTCGCACAGGAAAGAAAATAATCATCAATTTTCGTGGTATGCAGATGACACGCAACTGGTGCTTTTATCTTATCCCAGCTGTCTTCAAACCCGGTGCCTTTTAATTTGAGCATAGCCTCATACGTTGTCCACAGCTCTGTGAATCTTTCATTTTTTGCTCTTCCTTCCAGTTGAAGCAGCTCTTCCTGCTGCTTTTCACAAAACATCTTTTTTACTGTCGCTTCATGAACATCCATAATCTTTTCTATATCAACACCGACTTCACATCCGGCAATGGCAAGCACTACCAGGTTCCCACTGTGAGAAAGGTTGAAACATGCCGTGCCCGATGCCAGCCGCGGCTTATGACAGGCATTATATGTAAGCTGTTCATCCCTGGTGACTCCCAGATGCTTGCTAAGCAAATACCCTGCCGCTAATTCCTGCCTGGCATCCCGGCATATCTTAGTGCTCCTGTACTTCATCGCGTAGCATGGCGCAATCTGCGGAAGGATTACTTCTTCTTTCCCCTGGAGCTGCCGCGTATCTGCAATGATTATTTTCGCCTTGTCCACCATAAGAAATCCTCTTTCTTATTCATGAAAAAGAGTTTCAAAAAAGGCTGTCTCTTCCTGGTTACAAGCCAGAGCTTCCGGAAGCCTGAGGTCACAATGAAAGGCATGTCCCAGCTTGTGCTTTCTGCTGGCATACAGACGAAACACGCAGTTCACTGATTTTTCCGAAAGACGTTCTGCAAATCGTATGCTCTGCATTTTCACGAAGTCATGTTCTGCAGTCATGATGAATGTGGCCGGATATCGTTCATCCACATACTGCATATAGTCAAACAGCACTATACTTTCCGGCTTCGCGGCGCCCAGGTACTCTGACACCAGGATTCTCGTGAGATCTGTTTTCTCTTCCTCCATACAGGAGAGATACACGCCACTATTTAGTGCAATTGCAGCAAACACATTTTTCTTAGGAACCACAAAGGAGAATTTCTTTGCATATTCTTCATTGGTACATATAGCAGCATACAGCCCAAGCGTATGGGCACCTGCAGAATCTCCCACGCCATAGATGCGCTCCAGATTCAACTGATAGGCTTCTGCATGCTCCATCAGCCACTGTATCAGGAAATTCAAGTCCAGGGCAGGCGATGGGAAATGGAACTCTGGGGCAAGCCGGTAATTCATATTGATGACTGCATAACCTTTCTCTGCCAATGTCATGCAATAATACTGATACCCTTCCTTTGACCCGTAGATCCATCCGCCGCCATGTACGTTGATGATAACAGGAATCCTCTCACCCTCCCGATTCTTAGGACGGTAGATATCCAGTGTATGAAAGGCTGGATCAGGCCCGTAGATGATATTGTCATAGCGGGTCATGTCGCTGCGTTCTGTCAGAGAATGTCCAAACCCTTTGATACATTCTGCCTGTGATGTTTCAAACATGTCATAAAGCATTTCCATACATCTGATCATAAAGCCTTCCCCCATCCTGAATCTTACTTACTTCCTGCTGCGCGTACCGCGCTGATTACTATATTCCCTTTAATCTCGGACACCGGTGCTCCTCTTGAGCAGTCGCACACCACTTTGTTGAAGCCCTGTAGCATAGGCCCGTATGCATTAGCATGGCCAAAGGTCTGAATCAGTTTTACCGATGTGTTACCTACATTTAAGTCCGGCCAGATCAGTATGTTCGCTTTACCGGCAACATCGCTTTCTCTTAGAACCTTCTTAGCCGCGACCTCCGGCTTGATTGCCGCGTCCAGTTGGAATTCTCCGTCTATCTTTAAATCCGGCCTCTTCTCCTTGGCAATGTGAAGTGCTTCTACCACTTTATCAATCAGTTCGCCCTGTCCGCTTCCCAGAGTCGAATAGCTGATCATTGCACATCTCGGCTCCCAGTCGAGTAAGCTCTTTACGGTCTCACAGGCAGAGACTGCAATATCCGCAAGCTGCTCTGCGGTTGGATTCGTACACACCGCGCTGTCGCCAACTGCCAATAGCGACCCCTCACTTCCTTCAAAACCCGGGATATCACAGAGGCCGATACTAGAAATAGTGCTGATTCCCGGCTTTAATCCGATGATGGTCTGCCCGGCAATCAATACATCCCCTGTGGTATTATCGATTCCCGCGAATGTAACATCCACCGCTCCGACAGCCTGCATCACCATCGCGTAATACAATGGACTCTCCATACGTCTGCCCACGGCTCTTTCCTTCAGTAGCGTCCCCGGAAGAGAAACGTAAGCGGCTATCAATTCCGCCCGATATGACTCTTCCTTCATATCGATTATGTCGAATACTTCTTCCTCATATCCTCTTTCTCTGCATAACGCTTTTATTTCTGTCCCGTCACCGACCAGGATTGGTATGACCAGCCCCTCTTTCCCTGTCTCATAAGCTGCCTGCATCATCTTTTCATTTTCCGCTTCCGGGAAAGCAACTCTCTGAGGATTTGATTTTGCCTTTGCATAAATCTGTTCCAAAATGCTCATTTATGTATGGTCCTCCTTTTTCAGATAGAATTCAGACTCTCAGTGCTGCATAATATGCCTGATTGGTCGCCTGATAGATCTGGCCCACATTGCTGCAGTCCCCTACGATATAGTATTCATCTACGCACTCACAGAGCGCATCCACCTTCTCGTACGGGGAGCGGAATCCCAGTGCGCATACAACGGAATCGGCCTCTACGACAAATGCTTCTCCATGTGACTCACATAAGACGCCGTCTGGCCTGATTTCTTTTACTTTCGTATTAACGTAGATATCTGCCGACTTCTCTACTTCTGCCATCAATCCGCCCCGGTAGAAGGAATTCACTTCCTCTGCAACGGATGGCTTCATCTCGATAATGGCGCATGCTTTCCCTTCGTGGCTGAAAGATACCGCAGCTTCGCTGCCCACAAGGCCGCCGCCCATAATCGCCACTTTCTTTCCAAGCTTTTCCGGGTGCAGTTCTGCATCAATCGCCATGATGACATGTGGCAGGTCTATTCCCTTAATGGGCGGACACAATTCGTTTGAACCAATCGCCACAAATAAGGCATCCGGATCAAATCCCCTGACATACTCTGGTGTCACTTCTGTATTCAGAATGACTTTTACGCCGGATTTTGCCACACGTTCTTCTAATACATGCTCAAACTTTATAATATCCTCTTTAAAATAAGGCGCTCCAGCAGGGTGCAGATTTCCGCCTAATTTACCGGATTTTTCTACGATTGTCACATCATGCCCTCTTCCGGCTAACGTAATTGCCGCCTGCATTCCTGCCGGGCCGCCGCCTGCAATTAAGACTTTCTTCAGGGCTTCTGGCTCTTTTCTCCCGTACTTTTCCGGAAGCTGCTGTCCCATGGTTGGATTGACGGTACATTTGACAGTCTCACTTTTGGATGTCTCCCCAAAACATTCATAACAGCGCAGGCATGGTGTGATGTCATCTGCCTTATCTTCCAATGCTTTCTGTGCCAGATATGGGTCTGCGAGAAGTGCGCGTCCGATTTCAACAATATCTGCCTGCCCGTCTGAAAGAATCTGCTCCATCTGCGCCGGGTCATTGAGGGACCCTACACATGCAACTGGTTTCTTTACATGTTTCTTGATTTCAGCGGCAAGATAGACATTGACCCCGCGTGGATAAAATGCGGACGGATGTGTCCGGCAGAACATCTCCGGGTCTTCATGGTTTCCACAGGATACGTTAAACAAATCAACCTTATCTTCCGCCATCTTCGCAACTTTGACACAGTCCTCCATCCGGAGCCCGTTTTCCGTAAGGTCATCTCCTGAGAGGCGGATTTCAATCGGGAAACGGGGGCCGACCCCTTCTCTGACAGCATCAAGTGCCATCAGCATAAATCTTGCACGGTTCTCTAATGAGCCTCCGAATTCATCTGTTCTCTTGTTGAATACAGGCGATAAAAATTGTGAGAACAGCCAGCCATGTGCCGCATGGAACTGAACCATATCGAATCCACAGTCCTTACAGAGCTTCGCACCGGTCTTATAGGACTCTACGATTTCAAAAATCAGTTCTTTTGGCATCTCCTCTACTTCACCTGCCGGCATGCTCATCTTGCTTGGCCCATAGGCAACAGACGGGCGGTCCTGGTCTCCGCCTACACTTTCCAGACCGCCGTACATTCCGCCGTGGGACAGCTGAATATTGGCATAAGCCCCGCAGTTATGGATAGCTCTTGCGGCCTGGGCCATTCCCTGCTTGACGCCAAAAGAATCTAACTGCAATTGTTTGTTGTGCGACTTCCCGGTTGCGGAATGTACGATTGCCTCTCCATAAGTGACGACACTGACACCGCCTTTTGCTTTTTCTTCCAGGTACGCAATCATCTCCGGTGTAAAATGACCTTCTGTTGTAATCATGCTTGGGCTGGTAGGCGCTGCGATGATCCTGTTTTTTAACCGTATGTTGCCAATTCTGATCGGTTCAAATAAATGTGAATACTTTTCTTTCCCTTTACAGCAGTTCTTTGCCATGGCTTTTCTCCTTTATTTTCTTACCTTCCAAATATATTTTCTTGGCTCATCCTTCAAGTATGCAAGCACTTCGTCCCCCATCATGGTTCCTGACCAGTTGTCAACGTCCGTTGTAAGTCCTGCCATATGTGGGGTGCATACGACATTCCTCATAGAGAGCAAAGGGTGGTTGGCCGGTACCGGCTCTTCCCAATAAACGTCGATAGCAGCACCGCCGATTTCCTGATTCTGAAGCGCCTCTACCAAATCCTGCTGATGGATGACCGCGGCTCTTGCAGTATTGATCAGATAAGCCGTCGGCTTCATCTTAGAAAACCAATCTTTGTTCACGATTGCTTTGGTGGATGGAAGAACCGGAAGATGGATGCTGACCATATCACTTTCCGCTAACATGATATCAAGATTCACTGCCGTTGCTCCGTCTGCCTCAATTTTTTCCGCCGGCATATAGGGATCGTACGCTAAGATTTCCATTCCAAATGCCTTTGCCCTTACTGCTACCTCACGTCCGATGGCACCATATCCTGCGATACCAAGTTTTTTCCCGTACAATTCAAAACCAATACCATAATCTGTAAATGGATGGTTCTCATCCAATGGTCCGAATGTAACGTTCTTTACATCCGGTACATCATAGAGATTCTCCTTGACCGGGCCTGTATGCTCCCCTTTAGAAAGTCCGGTACAGCTAAGCGTCAGGTTCCGTGCCGCTGCAATCATCAGACCCATGTTGAATTCCGCCACTGCCACACGGTTTCTTCCCGGTGTGTAAGACAGCTCTAGTCCCGCATCCTGAATGGCATCATGATCAACCGTCGCGGGTGTTCCTTTCGCAACTCCCATGAATTGCATCCCGGATTTGGCCCAGGCTTTTATAGTGTCTGCCCCTGCATACTCATCTCCTAACACTACGATCTCATGTCCCATACATTCTTCCCGGGTCATGTCCTCAGTGACGTTTCCTTTGCCGTGCTTTAATTCTCCGCAGATTGTGATGTCGCACTGTTCCTTGATCATCTCCATCTGCTTTTCCGGAATGGATGTGCATAATGCTACTGTTTTTTTCATTGTATTTCCTCCACTTTCTTATGTTTTGCGGGTCCCAAGCTCTGCTTTTCCATGGTGCCATGAAACGCAGGACTTTTTGACCCTGGTGTCTTCATCATCAAGAATCCGGCTGCCGCTGAGGCTGCCATTCCGATTCCTGCAATCGTATATACATTGGAAGTGCTTACTTTACCGTAAATGAACCGCGATATGGCATTCAGGACACTGGGTGATACCAACTGCCCAAAGCACATGGCACAGGTAAAGCAGGCAGAAGCCATGGCTGTGGCAACCGGTCTTACGGCATTCGCAACGTCCACCATCGCCTGTGGAATGAACATCCCCTGGGAAAATCCGCAGAGAGCCGCTGCGGCCAGGAGAATTGGCAGGTTAGACGGAAACAGGATCAAAAGGGCCGCTCCTGCCACGAAGCTTAGCATCGCTACCGGAAGTGTTGCGTTCCCGGTCACCTTCGTAACATATCCGAGCGCCAGTCCCATCACGATCTGGGCCCCGGAAAAGACACCGGTCAGGATCCCTGATACGGAACTATCTCCCGCAAGTGCACCGCTTATGTGCATTGCGATATTCGTTGTAAATGTAATCAAGAACAAGAATTCCAAAAACCCCAAAAATGCAACCTGGAACACCCGCTTATTCAAGCGTATCTTTTCTGTCTGAGTGACTTTGGAAACTCCGGTATCCGGAAGCATAGCCGCAAGGACAAGAAAAGAAAGGAATCCTATGATATTCGTAAGATAAGAATAAGTAAAACCAGGGCTTCCTAACTTTCCGCCTAACGTGGTGATGATGACCATCCCGACGCCGATGCTTGCCGCCTGTATCCCCATGACGGATACACGCTCATCCCCTTCAAAGAACTCCGCTACAACGGCCGTATTCAAGGTGCAGGCCAGTCCCAGCGCGATTCCGTACAGTGTCCTTGAGATGAACAACAGCCAGAAGCTGTCTGCAAGATACGGCAGAAATCCTGTGACGCCGGCGACAAGTGCTGCAAATAGAAGCAATTTTTTCTTACTGATCTTCACCACTAAGCCACCGGAGATTAATGCAACGATCATGGAAAGCAATGCCGGAGCGGTAATCAGCATCTGTACCAGTGATACATTGATATCCAGATAATGCTCCTGTATCTGTCCCAATACCGGCGAGACACAGTATTGCAGACCCTGTATGAATGAAATTGCTACAATCGCAAGAATGATTTTAGTTTTCTGTGTGTTATTCAATGTCTGTATTCCTCTCTATTTGATCAATACGCTTTCTTTAAAATAGCCAGGACATCTTCTTTCGTAACATTCTGTCTTGGATTGAATCCAAGCACAGGCTCATTCAGGACATCGTCTGCAACCATTTCAAAATCTTCCTCCGTAATGCCCTGCTCGGATAATGTCTTTATGCCTAACTCTTTCGTCAGTTTCAGAAGTTCCTCAGAAAGAAGATATTTATCCGTGTCTATATCGCCGGTAACCGGCAGGTCAATGGCCTTTGCAAGCTCCACCATTTTCTCGGGACAGCTCTTGGCATTAAAAGCCATTACATATGGAAGCACCGTTGCATTTGCCATTCCGTGTGCCAGTTGGAAATGGGCGCTCAAGGTATGGGCGATTCCATGTACCAGCCCAAGGTTGGCATTCGAGAACCCGAATCCCGTGATGACACAGCCTAACATCATCTGCTCCCTCGCCTCCATGTCGGAACCGTCTTTTACTGCTTTGGGCAGGTTGTGATAGATGATTTTCAGCCCCTGCAGGGAATTGTATTCGGTCAGAGGAGTTGCCATATTGGAGATATAGCTTTCCACTGCATGTGTAATTGCATCCATGCCGGTAGAAGCGGTTACGGATGCAGGCATCGTTTTGGTGAATTCCGGATCGATGATGACCTTGGAGGGCACCAGCTTATTATCGATAACGACATATTTGATGACCTTTTCCGTAT
The DNA here is from genome assembly GCF_004345005.1 of Extibacter muris. GTDB lineage: Bacteria > Bacillota > Clostridia > Lachnospirales > Lachnospiraceae > Extibacter > Extibacter muris. Next base: position 136,128 of record NZ_SMMX01000001.1, on the reverse strand, counting down.
CAATCAGGGCGCTGACATTGGTAATCTCGCTGGAAGTTCCGGCTGTAGTCGGAATTGCGATGAGCGGGAGCAAGTCATGTTCCACCATGCCGATTCCGCCATATCGTCCGATTGGCCCGGGATTGGTCATCAGGACGTCAATTGCTTTTGCAAGATCTATACTGCTGCCTCCTCCGACAGCCACAAAGGCATCCACCTCTTCTTCCTTGGCTATTACGGCTGCCTTTTCAACAATCTCGTTCGTCGGATTCGGGATAACTTTATCAAAAACCACGATTTCCACATCTGCCTCATTTAAGCTATGTAGCACGGTATCTGCAATACCCGCGAATTTCACACCTGCATCATAGACAAGCATTACCTTTTTAGCCTTGTACCCTTTTATGAGCTTCGGCAGCTCGTTTACAGAATTCCTGCCAAATGTAATATCACTCTTTACAAAAAATTCAAATGCCATGTTTCTTTCTCCTTTTTCCTGTCATTTTGTTCCTAATGCAATGGTAACTATTTTCGCGCTCTGTCTCAAATCCACTTTTTCCTCTTTAAAGAGGAAATGGTTTCTGCTAGAATTAATGTCAAGCACATCGGAAAAAAAGGAGCGTTATTATGGAAACGATTACTTTGTCTTTAAGGCAGCGCAAACTGCTCAATCTCATACAGAACCAGACCTCTCATGTCACAGGGAAAGCCCTGGCCAAACAGCTGGGCGTCTCTCCCCGTACTATCCGGAGTGACATTGTGGAAATAAACCATGCGCTTACCACCTGCGGGGCAAGGATATCGGCAGAACGAAGCAAGGGGTATCTTTTAGAGTGCCCGGATTTGCCGTCCTTTCTGGAACAGTTCAAAACGGATGATCTGTTCTTGACAAGAGAAGACCGTATCCGCTATCTGACGTTTCAATTATGTCTGTCAGATGTGCCTTTGGATCAATATGATCTGGAAGATGAGATGTATGTGAGCAAAACCACGTTAAGTAATGATATTGCAACTTTAAAACGGCTCTATATGCTTTCCGACCCTTATATCAAGTTGAACCACGTTGACGACACCTGGGAATTTGAACCTGACGAGTCCAAACGCCGTGCCATTCTGAATCGGCTGTTCCAGAGTGACTGGGATTATAATGCCACAGGAAATGCATACTACAGCTACCAGTTCCTGGATGCAGAGATTATGGATCTGATCATGCAGATAACGGCCAGACAGTTATATCATCATCATTTTCAGATTGAGGATGCAAATCTGGTTACCCTGAATCTGTCACTCGCGATTATGTACTACCGCATGTTATCAGGACATGTATTGGCCGAAGTTCCTTCACCGGCTGATAAAGACGATACGATCTCCTCGTTATGCAAGGATATCTTTGACTCTATGGAAGAAGCTTTTTCCTGTGTGTTTCCTGACCAGGAAAAGGATGCCATTTATCAGCATTTGTGTAACAGCCATCTGTTAAATGCAGAGGAATTGACGTTTCATACTATCACGAGCCACTTCGATTCCCTCCTGATTGAAATGACAGACTGCTATCTGAAGCTGATCGATTCCATGTTCCATATCGATTTTTCCACAGACGAAGATTTTTATATTACGCTGATACAGTATCTGCGCTACTTGAGAATGCCCGGCCATATCTTGAATGCCCAGGGTAATGCCAATCTTCTCCGCCGGAATCTTCTGATGGAATCCGAGATTGCGTATCTCATACAGCCAATTGCTTTAAAATACCTGGGCTACTATTTAGATGAGACAGAGCTGCTTTATCTGGCTCTTTGCATCTCCGGAGCCATCGAAGGGTACTGGGCCAACCACCCGGAGAACCGCATACGTACGGTCATCTGCTGCCACTTGAATCTAACCGCTATTTGGGCAATCAAGCAAAAGACACTTGGCGCTTTTGGCAATTACCTGAACATTACCGCTCTCCTGCCGGTAAATGCGAGAAGTGCCCATAATTTCCGAAATACGGATCTGGTCCTGACTACCGTCAAGAAACAGATTACGGACAATCCAGCCACACAGGTTTTGCGCATTTCTCCCGACATGCTTCCGGAGGACTATATACGTATTCAGAAACTTGTGTCTGATACTTGCCTCAAATTCCTATTTAAGAATCAGGCCCAATCCTTATCAAGCCTTTTGCCTGATGCATATTGGCATGAGAACATAAGCGAAGCCAGCCAGTTCTCCATCATCGAATCCATGTCTGATGATTTTATTCAGGAGGGGCTGGTATCACAGAAGTTCACGGAAGATATGCTAAGAAGAGAATCGACTTACACTTATGGCTTTCAGCCGGGTGCACTGTTTCTCTATTCTTTGGTGCCCGCGAAAAAAACACAGCTTTCTGTTGCCACATTAAGGCACCAAATCCTTTGGAATTCCAGCAAGATACGTGTCATCATCATGGCCTGTTTTGCCCCTTCCGAGGAGCCTCTGCTTCTGAAATTGCTGCAGGAAATCTATGTAGACCATGACAACCTGGACTATTTCCGAAAAGAGCGTACCAGGGCTGAATTATTAGAGTTCTTCTCGAAGAAACATTAGGAAACCAGTAAATTGAAATCAAACGTGACCAGACGGCTCCATTTTGAAGGAATATATGAAAAAGGGATTTGCACTGGATGATGACCGTATTAAAAACCTTGGGGGCGGAAACTATTTTGACGAGTTACTATATCGTATCCGTGACATCCGTTCTTCAGAAAAAGTATTTTGGAGAAAGGTTTTGGAAATATATGCAACCAGCATTGATTATGATCCAAAGGCTGAAAGTTCGATTACGTTTTTTAAACAGGTACAAAATAAAATGCATTGGGCCGCTCACAAACATACAGCAGCAGAAGGCATTTATCAGCGGGCAGATGCCGAAAGCCAGAAAAGGAGGCAAGGGACAAACGCCCCTTGCCTCGCCTCCGCTTTGCCTTCCACTAAATCTACAATTATCTGCCGCGGCCAAATTCTTATTTCGCTGCGCACTTTTCCTCTTCTGCTTTCACAAATCCTTCTTTTGCAAACAGCTTGAAGCAAATCAGGCCCACCAGCATCAATACCGCTCCACAGATATATGGAATGCGGTAGCTTCCTGTAATCCCATAGAATGCCGCAAAGAAAGCAGGTCCGATAGCGCCGACTACCTGTATGATCGGCTGGATAATTCCATATCCATTGGCAAAGCTGTCACCAAACTCTTCGATGCAGAGGGATGCAGGCCAGTTAGCAGCCCCTCCCACAACCATACCGATACATACGAGAGAAATCCACACGCCGGCTGTTGTTCCGGTTAAGTTAAGCACCATTGCTAGGATTCCGAATATGAAAGAGGAATAGGCTGCCTTACGTGCCCCGATCTTGGAATCCAGGACTCCACAGAGGTAAGACCCAGGGAGTGCCAGCAGACCTGATGCAAGCATCATCATGCTCGCTGTCCCTTCATCAAAGCCAATCTCCAGAAGTCTTGGGAACAATTGCACCATAAGGCCTGACGCAAATAACAGCTGAGTGCCTAATGTGATACCATGAACCCATACCTGTGGTGTGCGAAGCAATTTGGAAGTTGTCCATATGCTGTCTTTGTTAACTGCTTCTTCCTTAGCTCCTTCTACTTTAATGCCATTATCAGGTGCAAATCCTCTGTCTGCAGGATTATCTGAGAGAAATACAATCAAGATGATTGCCGCCGCAACTGCAATAATGATAAACGGGAGGAATCCTCCAATAGAGCCCATGGCTCCATATCCTGCCTGATAGATCATTGTAGCCACGCCTGAGCAGAGTGGGATACCCATAGTTACAAGTCCCATGATAATACCTTTTCTCTTCGGAAACCATCTTGAAATCAATACCGGTGACAACTGGTAGCCAATACCATTTGAAATCCCGTTTGCAAGAATCAGGCAGATGGCAAATACCATAAAGTTTGATGTTGCTCCTAAGCCTAGCATCACGGCTACATAGATTCCAAAGCAGATTAAACTTAATTTTTTAGCTGAATACTTAGAAGATAATTTACCAAGTACAAATCCTGCTACGATATTAGCAATGCTGCCTAATGATATTAAACTTGTAAGTACGGCTGCATTCCATCCTCTTAAGTCTGCCAAAGTTCCAGATGCAGCATTCATTGCGCTTCCTACTGCTGTCGCTGTGAAGTATCCTAAAAATGCATATAGAATCAGCAGCCAGCCTTTCCCATATCCTCTTTTCGTTTTTGTGTCCATGCTCTACTCTATCCTTTCGTATTCTGAATTGAATTTCGGATCCGTTTTCAAAAATAAAAAGTGCACCTATTGAACATCTGCTGTTCTCTGTGCTATAATTTCCCTGGGATATTTTTGATATAATCATCTTACAAAATAATATCTTGAAAGAATAGAACACTTTTATTTTTTTTGTTCAATTCATACACTTTTTCAAAAAATGTATCTTTAATTTATTCTTTTTCCACAAAGAAAGGGGGGTTCTATGTCTACTCCGGATATCAAAACAGCCAAACCCGCAAAAATCAGCAAGGCTTCAAAAACCCGTGAGAAAATTATAGATTGTTACCTCGATATGATTCCAGAAAAAAAGTGGGATAAGATATCTGTCAAAGAAATCTGCAGCAAGGCAGAAATCACCCGTGGAACATTCTATCAGTACTTTGATGATATCTATAATCTGATGGAAGAAATCGAAAGACCGATGTTAGAGGACCTTGAGCGCCGTGCTGTGTTTATAAAAAGCCATATCCGCAGCCATACGCCGCCTGAATTATTTGAGGAGAAGTTCGACTATACGCCTCCTGAGACGCTGCGGCAATGGTTTCGTTTCTGCAAGAAGTTCCGCAAGCCGATGGCAAGGATGCTGGACCGCAAAAATGGAGATACCTATTTCGTGAAAAGAATCAAAGTGACTCTTACAGACCATATCAACCATATGATGGATGAAGATGGCATGCCTCATGATGCACTTAGAGAGCATTTCGTAAAGATTTTCCTTGAACTTCATTTCCTTTCTGCCAGTACCTGGCTGACCGCTGATGCAGATGATGAATTTCTGTCCATCAAGGAGATCATCAATCTTTTGAACACCATGCGTGTCGGTGCAAGTTATTTATCCTACAAGAGAACGACAAACCCTGATTTCGATTCCCTTATGTCACTGGATGACGCGGAATAAAATCAGGGTCATATGAAAGGACAGTGAACCTATAATTGGCTGACTGTCTTTTTTAATTGTTTCAAATCCTGGTCCAGATGCCGGTACATCTCTACATAGTAAGGATATAGCTGGTCATATGCTTCTTCCCACTCTTTTACCGGTTCGATAATCTCTTTTACTTTTATAATCTTTTCAGCCGCTTCTGTCATATCCGGGAACACCCCCACTTTGCGCCCCACGAGCAGCGCATCCCCGACGGGAACATCTCCTGATCTGTCATCCAGTACATGAACAGGCATATGCAGCATAGATGCCTTGATCTGGCACCAGGTCCTGCTCTTAGCCCCTCCGCCGCATATGCGCAGACATTCTGCAGAAGCTCCCGCTTCTTTCACAGTTTCCACAACATGACGGAGTGCAAAAGCTGTTCCTTCCAATACTGCCCGGGTCGTGTCCATCCCCAAACCAATGAACATGCCTCTGGCATAATCATTCCACAAGGGTGCCCGTTCTCCCAGCAGATACGGGAAGAAAAATAAGCCATTGGCCCCGGCCTTTGATTCCAATGCCAATTCATTCAGATATGTGTATGATGACCGGTATCCCTTCCCGCAGGCCGGTCTCTTTCACTGCTTCTTCTGTGACAAAGCCGATGATTTCATCTACCAGTTTTAATTCCGGCAGCATTTCATCCAAATTTACTCCAATGACATCTCCGATTTCTTTGGGCCAGCTCATCGTCCGGATATCTAAGCACTGTGTCCGGGTTGCCTGGTCAATATCCGATGTCATTCTTCCTGTCAGCTTATAATTGATATAAGAACTGGCCTGAGTAATGCAGATAACTATGTATTAGGGATGGATTGTGGAGCTACCAATATCAAAGCGATTATACTTGGCGATGACGGGACTGTAGCGGCATCGGCAAACAAGGCCAGTACATTTATACTCCCGTGAAAACCGAGCCTCTCTCACTCTCACTCGCACACTCGGACAGGGTATTTTTCGCTATTTCTTCACGTTTAAGTTTGTTTCATTTCTCCATCGAAGGAGATAATTTTCAATTTGTTCTAATATCCAGGACACGATCAAACCTATTACCATTAATATAAAAATACATGCCATGACCCTCTTTATCTGGAAGAACGAAGAAGCGTATGTAACCATCCAGCCTAGACCACTGGATGCCCCAATATATTCTCCAATGATTGCTCCAACCACGCATACGTTAGATCCAATTTTTACCCCGGACATAATCCAAGGCATACTCGATGGAATTACAATGTGCCATAAAATCTGTGTTTTATTTGCTCCCAAAAGAGTCGCCGACTCTATTAACTTTTGATCAATGTTTTTTATCGCATTATAGGTTGAAAAAAATACATTAAAGAATACCATCAAACCAGCTAGAACTACTTTTGAAGTAAGTCCAAGCCCAAACCATAGTATATATAGTGGTGCCAGCGTCAACTGCGGAATGCTCTGAAATACAGATATGATAGGAACGAATATTTTTCCGAATATACGGAACTGGCTAAACAGAACTCCCAATCCTACGCCAATTACCGTACCGTAAAGCAATCCGAGATATGCTTCTTTTACCGTTGTAAATATGTGTTTCCATATACTTCCTGTTTTTGCGAACTCTAATAAGTCCAGAAAAATTTCTGATGGATAACTTGTATAAAATGCTATTTTAACATTATTTCCGGCAATCAGCTGCCAAATAATAAGTAATATCATTATCAAAAAACATCTTATTCCTAATGCTAACCCATTATTATTTTTCTTCTTTTTTTCATGTTTTATAATATGTCTTCCCATAATTTATCTCAAAATCTAAACTTCTTATTCTTGAAAGCCTTGCTTCAATTTCATGTTTTCTAGAATCTTCTTCAACTGCATTTACGGTTCCTTTTAATCCCCTAATGATTTCCGGGATCATGTCAAACGGAATACCTGTCAAAAATTCATCCTCACACCAAGTTGCATTATATCTTGTGCCAGAACACAAAAGGGATACATTTATATCCTGTGTTTTTAGCGGTGTCACTGTCGCCTCCACACAAACAGCTTGATTTCCTGACATGCTTAGGTTTTTTGCCAAACCTTTCATATATGTATATCCTTGCATAATCCTCATGCTTTCCCGTGTGTTAGCAAATATCAACACTACATCAGGAGCTTTTTCATACATATCTAATGGCTTTACAATCACTCCATATGTTTTATTTTCGCATATCGGCTCGACACTTGCCACACTAGCTGCAATTGACTCGTCTTTATATAATCCTAACCGATAACCTGATTTCCCAGTCTTAAAATCCTTGCTGCAGGCAGTTAATCCCAAGGCACGATTACTTCCCATACATCCACCAGTTTTTCTGGATAGCTTTATAGCATGTCCCTCAGTTGCTGCTTTTACTGCCACACAATATGCCATTGGTTTTTTTAGTTCTACTCCAGCATATTCTTCAAATTCTTTCTTAGAGTAAACTAATTTTACGCCTACAATTTTGCGCTTCAAATTTAATAAAATATGCAAATTATCCATTAATAATTTGTATTCTTCCATATTCAATTACCTCGAAAGTTTTACTATATCTTTTTTGGGCACTCTAAGATACACGTACTCACCAATTTGATAAGAAAAATTCTCTTGACTTATACTGTCTGCGCTAATTTCAATATTACTATTTATTGTTATTACGGTTCTGGCAACAGAGCCTTGTGCTATCTGATTTGTGATAATCCCTTCTAAATATTCATATTCATCACTTTGCACATATACTTTTTTAGACATCTCAATCACTTCTGGCCTGATTGCATACCGTCGACAGGTTTTCTTGTTTGTTTTGCTTAATAATTCTTCAGGTATTAAATTGTAGCTTCCGATAAAACCAGCTGCGTACACAGAGTTTGGATGAAGATAGATATCATTTGGCTTTCCTGTTTGTTCTAATACGCCATCGTGAAAAAGATGAATTGTATCCGACATTCTCATGGCCTCTTCCTGGTCATGGGTTACAAATACAGACGTCATATTCAATTTACGATGAATTTTTTTAAGATATAATTGCAATTCTTTTCTTAATTTAGCATCAATTGCGCTAAAAGGTTCATCAAGTAATAATACCTTAGGATTCATAATCAATCCTCTCGCCAATGCTGCTCTCTGCTGCTCTCCCCCAGATAATTGATATGGATATTTATCAAGATGATCCTGCATATCGACTATAGTCATCACATCATTTACACGTTCCTCAATTTCCTTTCGAGGAATTTTTTTCATTCTAAGCCCAAACGATACGTTATCAAACAAGTTCATCGTGGGGAATAAACAATATTGTTGAAATATCATGCTGACGCCTCGCATCTGCGCCGAAACATGAGTAATATCTTGCCCATCCAAATATATAGATCCACTGTCTACATTTTCAAGTCCTACAAGGCAACGTAACAAAGTCGTTTTACCACACCCTGAGGAACCGAGAAAGGTGACAAATTCACCTTTCTCTATAGATAGGCTTACATCTTTTAGTACTTCTTTATTTTCAAATGATTTTTCGATATTTTTAAGTTCAATGTAGCTCATAGCTGATCCTCATTTAATTATTTAACAGCCTTTACAAATGACATATCTACTACATCGTCATATGCAATAGCTTCTTTGATCAGTCCCGATTTCACACACATATCTACAACCGCTTTTTCACCATCTTCTGAAATCATACCATCTGATGAGAACTTATCCCTTACCCAACCAATTTCTTCTGAAATAATCTCTTCATCTAAATCTCCAAAAGATGGCTTCAGGGACGTAGCCACCTCGTCATCTGAATGTTCAGAAATCCATGCCTGCGCTTTTACTATAGCATTAACTACCTTCTGGCACACTTCTGGATTCTCTTTTGCATACTCAGTTGTAGTACAGATCATCTCTGCTGGAAAATCCGAGGATCCCAGATATTTCTCACACTGATCTGATTGTGTGGTATCGGCAAGTATATTGTATTCAAAATCACCCATAACCGGGAGATTGGACATATTTACAAATGCAGCAGCCACCTCACCATTTATAAGTGCCTGCATACCCGCATTCTGATCAGCAATCTGAATAAAAGAAACATCGTTCATTGGGTCTAATCCAGCCTCCTCTAGTACGCTACAGGTAAATGTATATGGAGCAGATCCTGCATCACTTCCATAAATAGCTTCGCCTTTTAACTGTGAAATGTTTGTAATATCTTTTTTGGATACCAATCCGTAAATTCTGCTTTTGAGCATAGTAGCAATAATCTTTGATTGCATTCCCTGTTCCTGTGCAATCAACAGTGGCTCCTGGGAAAGCATGCTGAATTCGCAGTCTCCGGCCTGCATTGCCTGGAAGCCTTTCGGACCGCCCGGTGTGGTAAATTCGACATCCAGACCTTCTTCTTCAAAGAATTTTTCTGATTCAGCGATAAATACTGGTGCCCAGCTAACTGTATTAATAGCCGAAATTTTAATAGATGTTGTTTCCCTAGTTTGTTCATTTTCAGATGTTTCTTTTGTCGAGCCAGAACATCCAACAGCCATTGAAGCTATCATAGATGCTACAACACCAATAGATATTATTTTTTTTAATTTCATTTTTTTCTTGACTCCTTTAGTGTTTTTTTGTGCACAACACCTTGATTATAGCATTGATAATATTTTAGCGAGGGATATTTTGCTATAATAGCTATTGTTTTCTTTCATATATCGCGCCTTATATCGACAACTTCTATAAGCAGAATAACAAATTGTCTTGAAAAATGAGCAGGGCTGCTAATACTTCCCTTAAGAAAATGATAAATTTTTCTATGAACAATGACATTAGCATTTAAAGAATTATTGAGCTCTCAGCTTATTATTTACCAGAATTATTGGGCATATCATATTGAATGTGTAAAAATAGGTGATAAAAATAGAGCATATAGACTGTTCCATAGTAAGCGCCAAATATTCCTGCGGATTTCCTAATCCAAAGATTTCCCGTATAATTGTAGTCGAAAGATATTTAGACTATTTCACTACAATTACGGAGGATAGGTTATGGCTAGTACTCGCAAAGCCCGTGTTCCGATGAGGGAACAAATCCGGCTTATCAATGAATGCCGCCAGAGCGGCATGTCAGATGCTGACTGGTGCCGTGAGAACGACATTGCAGTAAGCACCTTTTATAACTGGGTCAGCCGGTGCCGGAAAGCGGCAGCGGATCAGGCCCCACCACCGAATTACGGACATCTTGATGTCCCCCGCCCGAAACAGGACGTGGTCCCTATTGACATTGTTCCGGATTACATTTCGGAACGACATACAGCATCACAGATGCAAAAAATCGTACCTTGACAATTCACATACGATTGAAGTTGCTATGAAGGATATCACGGTCCGCATCAGCAATGATGCAGACCCTGTCCTGCTGGCCAGGGCATTCCGCCTGCTCCAGGAGCTCTCATGTTAGGTGACATTTCCGGGCTCGAGAAGATCTACATCGTCTGCGGCTACACAGATATGCGGAAATCCATTGACGGGCTCTGCGCCGTTATCGAAGACCAGCTTAAGATGGATCCATCGTCCAGTACTCTCTTCCTTTTCTGTGGAAGAAGACGGGACAGGATCAAAGCCTTGTTCCGGGAACCTGACGGCTTCGTTCTGATCTATAAGCGGTTGTCTGTCCGCGGCGGCTATCAATGGCCCAGAAAGCAGTCTGAGGTACGGGATCTATCCTGGAGGGAGTTCGACTGGCTGATGTCGGGGATTGATATTGGCCAGCCAAAAGCCCTCAAGGCAGAGTAAAAAACCATCTGGATTTCAGCAAAAATCCTGCACAGAAAAATCCTGAAATCCCCTGTGAATTCGGCGTTTTTCAGGAGCCATTCTTCTTTAGCAAAAGCCCCGTTTCTGGTATAATAAAGGTATCAAATCCGAGGAGGGAAACGATGGCTTCCAGTGCGAAAGATATCCAGCTCAGAGAGCTGAAAGATACAGTATCACAACTAAAAACACGGCTCTTCCAGCGAAAGAAGATCCGATGATATTCCGGGACAACAGAATCTCTTCGATGAAGCGGAAGTGGAACAGGATCCATCCCTGCTGGAAGAAGAAACGGTAATCCGGGAGCATACCCGCAAAAAGAAGGCAACGCATGAAGAGCTCTTCAAAGGCCTGAAGGTTGAAAAAGTAGTGATACCTCTCCCGGAAGAAGAGCAGATCTGCCCGGTCTGTGGTACGCAGATGGTCCTGGTCGGCGAGGAGTATGTCCGCCGGGAACGGGAATTCATTCCTGCCACCTGTAAAGTGATCGAATACTACAGACAGAGTTACGGATGCCCATCCTGCAAGGAAGGACTCGGTGATACGGAAAAACCCGTGATCGTAAAGTCCCAGGTCCCGGCGGCTCTGGTTGGGAAAGGCCCTGCCTCGGCTTCTGCCGTTGCATGGACCATGTATCAGAAGTATGCCAATGGGCTTCCCCTTTACCGGCAGGAGAAAGACTGGAAACAGTATGGTGCCCAGATCAGCCGCACCACTCTTGCCAACTGGATTATCTACTGTTCGCAGAACTATTTTCAGCCAATGTATGATTACTTTCATCGGGAGCTTCTGAAACGAGAGTTTGCGATGGCAGATGAAACAAGAGTCCAGGTGCTGAATGAGGAAGGACGCAGGGCCCAGACCCAGTCATTCATGTGGCTGTTCCGCAGCGGCGAGGACGGGCTTCCGGCGATCATCCCGTATGGCTATTCCCCGACCAGAAGCGGCAGACATGCAAAGGAGTTTCTGGAAGGCTACCATGGATATCTGGAAACTGACGGCTATCAGGGCTACAACAATCTCCCGGGAATCAGACGCTGTTCCTGCTGGGCGCATATCCGCCGATACTTTATCGACGCCGTCCCCAAAGGAAAGCAGTATGACTACAGCCAGCCGGCAGTACAGGGAGTCCAGTACTGCAACCGTTTATTCGCCATTGAGGACTCCATTAACCAAAAATATCCCAGTGATTTTGAAAAAAGGAAACAGCTGCGTCTCGAGAAGGAAAAACCTGTTCTGGAGGCTTTCTGGTCGTGGCTCAATCAGCAGAGGCCGGTCCGGAATACCCGGATGGATAAAGCGGTGAATTACGTTCTCAACCGGCGTGATACTGCAGAGACCTATCTGGAAGACGAGCGCTGCAGCTTTACGAACAATCTCAGCGAGAATGCGATCCGCCCCTTCGCAGTTGGTCGTAAGAACTGGCTGTTCAGCAGTTCCGTTGACGGAGCGAATGCCAGCGCAGTGGTCTACACAATGGTTGAGATGGCAAAGGCACATGGGCTGAATAGTTACGGATATCTTAAATTTCTGCTGGAGCACCGGCCAGATAAAGAGATGACCGATGAACAGCTGGCGGATCTGGCACCCTGGAGTGAAAAACTCCAATCTATCAAAGATCGCATGTGAATTATAGTGAATTACTCCAACTCGCAAAAGGGTGGAGTAATTTTAAATTTTACCGCGGTATTATTTGGCGGTTACCGTCCACTAGGAACGGCTGGAAATAGAAAAGGAACGCTGATTTTATGCGTTCCATAGTCTATGAAATATTCAATTTTATCTTGCTTCAATACTGATGTGCTGTACCTTATCTTTGCAAATCTAGGTGCTCTGGTTATAATATCATTTGTAGTAATCAAATTATCTTTAACAGTAAATGAAACACTCCCAATTTGATTAGCGCCACTATATTCTTTTATCTTATCAAGACTATTATTACTAAAAGTTCTCTATTTTCTGATATCAAATCTACATATGGATAGATTGCTGTCTCAACGTTCAGATTGCTAAACTTCTGTCCAAACCAAACATTACATACTTCAACAGCAAATAACTCAAACATTTTAGCAGCATCAAATAATCCGTTTTTATTTGCCATTTTAATTTTTTCTTCATATGATGTCATATATTGAGTTATTACATCCATTCTTTCGTTTGAGTGCAACATATATTTGATGCTCCTTATCTATTATCCTTTTTATCATTTACCGAATTTTTTATATTATCGTATTCAACTAATATTTCTAATACTAAAATCCATTACATTATGCCTATTTAATTCTTATTTATCTCCACTTCTAATTTCGGCAAATTATTCAAGCTTACTGCTTCCAACGTCTGCAATTGCTGTACCGCTAACTGTCGAAGCAGTTCCATCCGCTCTTTCTGATTCTTACCCTGATTAATTAAAACAGCATTATAGCTTTCCAAATTTGCCAGTACCAATAACTGGTTTAACGTTGCCGCATCCCGCATATTACCTTTTTCCATTGTGTTTTCATCTTTCCACTGTTCCGCTGTCTTTCCAAATAAAACAACATTCAGCATATCTGCTTCATTGGCATAGGTATATGCCACCTGTACCGATGTTAATTCTGGTGGAATCAGATTTTCTTTAATTGCATCTGTATGTATCCTGTAATTTAATTTGGAAATTTCTCTGTTTAAATTCCAATTCAGAGATAGACGACTATTTTCATCTGTCTTTAATCTCCTGTAATCTTTCATAATATATAGCTGGAATTCAGGTGAAATCCAAGTTGCAAAGGACATCGCAATATCACTATGAGCATATGTTCCGCCATACCGTCCTGCCTTTGAAACAATGCCAATTGCTCCTGTAGATTCTATCCACTTCTTAGGTGACATTGTAAATGCGTTTGCTCCCGCCTGCTTTCTAAACCCCTCGAATTCGAGGGTTTTCAAAATCCTGTGTATAAATTCCAATATCGATTCCATTTGCATGAATTGTGTCCTTGATTATTTTTCCCATTATTCCTCCTGCTATCATATCGTTCTCAAACGCCCTTATCCTTGTTCCTTTCTAAAAATCCTTCCGAACAATCATTTTCATCTTCCCACATCTCCCGATATACATCAATATAAAACTTAATACAACTCGGATAAGTATACAAATACCTTCTGCACACCTTTTTATATAAACCCAATATTTTATCATCACAGGCAAAATCCAACAAATAGTCAAGCAAATATGATAATTCCTTTTCTGATACATCCCGCCTACATACATCATCAACTAATGGCAGATAGGTATCATAAGCTTTCTTATGCAGTTGATTAATCTGTTCTGCAATTTGAATATACTTTCTTCCATCAAATCACCTCAAAGTATTTAATTGCCTCTTTTATAGCTTCCACTTTTTCTTTTGGCGGATGCTTTCTTGGTTGCTTCAATTCTTCTACGGCATTAGATGCATCATACTTTGTTAATCCCAGAGATCGTTTCACCTCTGCAATGTACGCAGTATGTACTTTAACCCCATAGTTTCTTTCCACATACTCTTGTATCATTTTATATGTGATTTTCGGTTTCGGCTGATATTTCTTTGCCCTCTCTGCAATTGCATCCAGGGGCGTTTCCCTCTGCATCCATAATCCTGTAATAATCTTCCATATCCAAACTTAATTTCACATAAGTATCAGGTTTGGATTTTCGGTTGCTCTTCTGAAGTAACGCGATAGTTTCAACGTGTGTTTCTTTCACCCGTAAAGACTGAATCACATCTTCTTCAATCGGGAAGGAATACACAATACTCTTCACCGCATGTCCCTGTTCCTTCTGTTCTTCCGGCATATACAGCTTGATTTCCTTTATCATGCATTTAATCAGCTCCCGTTTCTCCCTGTCATCCATTTTATCATAGATTTCATCAAAGGACAGCAGAATCTTATAAATCATTTCCACATTCAAAGACTCCTGCTCTGCTATAACAATCCTCCTTTTGCACCCTTCTATCCTATCCTCCGTTTCATAAATCTGATTGTATATTTTATCCAGCCTGCGGTTGAACTCATTCCGCTTTCTTTCCGCATACATATCGTCTGACAGATTATCTATATCCTGTTCGAGATTCATCCTGCTTCTAGCCAGCCTTTTCAACTCCTTCTCATAGTTCTTTATCTCTTCCTGTATCTTCGTCACATCTACAGCAACGCCTATTTTCGCCTTAATGTCACGGGCAAACTTAGGATTCCGCAGAAGTTTCTTCGTATATTCCAGCACCTCCCGTTCTAGCCTTTCCGCTGATATTCCATTTCTCCGGCACTGTTTTGTTCCTAAAGCCCGTTTATAATGACTGCATACATAGGTGAATGTTTCCCGGAACGTACCGTCTTTATTAGTCCACTGGTTACAGTCCACGTTCATTGCAGAACCACATTGCGGACAGCGTGCAATCCCGGACAGCAAATGCGCTCTGCTCTGGCTGATGTTATGATTTCCCCATGATTTTTCTTTCATCACTTTCCGAATTTCCTGTACTTTCTGAAAATCATCTTCCGACACTAACGCTTCGTGGCTTTTCTTCTCACTCATTACAAATTCTTCCTGTTTTACAAGACGCTGTTCGTTGTTTGAACCTTGTACCTTCTCCGTCCTTCTCCTGCCCCATGCGATCCTGCCGGTATACAGTGGGTTATCCAGAATCCGCTTTATCTGGTCTGCTTTCCAGTCATTGAATTTAGGATTGACCGCATTAGGGGCTGGCTCTCTTGTATATCCATTCTGATTCAGAAACCGGGCTATTGTAGAATATCCCATCCCTTTATTCAAAAACAGGTCGAAAATCATCTTCACAACCTCTGCTTCTCCTTCCTCTGGCATTAACTTCCCCTCTTTCAAATCATAGCCATAAGGTGCAAATCCTCCATTCCATCCCCCGGATTTTGCCTTTTCTTCTCTTCCTAACAGGCTTTGTGCTATGATATTTTCCCTCTCCAATTCTGCTACTGCCCCAAGTATGGTTATCATCATCTTTCCCATTGATGTAGAAGAATCCAGTCCATCCTCCACGCACATCAGATGTACGCCATACTGCATAATAAACTCAAGCGAATTCAAAACATCCCTTGCGTTCCTCCCAAACCTTGATAGTTTATACACAAGTACATAATCTGTCTGCAAAGCCCCCCGTTTAATCTCGTCAAGCATTGTCTGAAATGCTGTCCTTCCCTCTATGCTCTTTCCGCTTTTTCCCTCTTCCACATAAACTGCCAGCACTTTCATTCCCTGCCGCTCTGCACATTAGGTCAGATACCGTTTCTGTCCATCAAGACTATATCCTTTCACCTGTCGTTCACTGCTTACCCGGATATAGATAACACATGTCTTTCCTGTTCTTGTCTGATACATTTTCCTGTACTCCTTTCATGTTTTAAAAACGGTCAGCCCTTATGGGAAACTGACCGTTGTAGATTCTATTTCTTATCGCACTTCTCTTCTGCCACATATTTTGTTACAATATTAGACAGCACATTGATAAACCTCTGATAACTCTGCTGTTGTTCCATATCGGCTTCATTCCCTGCCGGTATATTTATTTCCACACCATTTTCGGTGGTGTATGTCTTATATTTTCTGTGAGTCTCTGGTTTCAAGAAACTCCCCCTTTCTTCATATCGTCCTGTATGTATGGTATTAAATCTTCTCTATTAATCCTGCTTAAATGCCCAATCATCTTATTTCCAAGTGCCGGGCTGTATTTTACATATCTCAGCATATCCTCTATCCGTTCCAGACCACCTAATGCTTCGTGTTCTTCCAGAAAACAGAATCCCTTTACCGCAGACAATACGCCGCCTTCTTTAAGCCACCTCTGGGTTTCCAGAAGGGTACTCCGGGGAGTTTCCGTATGTAATTGTAAAGGTTCGACTGCCCCCAGAAAACGATTCCAAAACTGGCACGTTTTCCAGCGGCTTCTGTTACTCTGTTTCTTGTCTGGTACAATGAATCTTAAATTTCCTGCCAAGAGGTCAAATGCCAGTTTTCCCAATTCCAAAGGATTATCTTTAAAAAGCATAGCAAAGGTATGCGCCTTATCTTCACGCAACTGTATCTCCGTCCGTTTCCAGCTCCCGATCTCTTCATATGGCTTCTGATACTTCATACTGACTTCCTTATCCTTGTCATAGAAGCGATAGGACAGATTGGATTTCCCCGCCCCGATATACACTGTTTTAGCGGTATCCTTCTCCGTATAACTGCTCTCTACAAACCGATAACTGTTGCTGTTTCCAATAAACTCTTCCCTTTCACATTTCCGCTTTATCTGCTCTGGTGTAAAAAATGGCGTTTCGTTCCTGTCATCTATTGCTATATCCAGCCTTGTAAACCGGAATTTGCTGCCATATAACCTTTCGCAATGCCGGAATAAATCCCCAAAGGAATAACCGTGCATATCTAATATACGGAAAATTTCGTCACATCCCATACCGCTTAATACAAGATAACATCCTGTCCCATCTGGATTATCTTCTGTCTGTTTGGAATCCCCGAACACTTTAATGCTTCCTGTCTGATATAAGCTCTGATATGACTTGTGTTTGACCTTTGCCGGATACTTCGTAAAAATATCTATCGGGAGTTCCAGCACCCTCCGAATGACCTCTTCTGCCCTGGCAGAATCAAATACAATGCTGATGTAATCAATCTTGATACTCACATTGTCACGTTTTGCGATTGCCTATCCTCTCCTTTCTGGTGCGCTGGTTAGTACACCTTTCAAACATCTGCAAACGTTGATTTCTGGCTGTTTTTGAATTATCAATCCTGTATATGCAGGGCGGTGTTACTTCTACGCCCTGCCGGAACGCCTGCAGCGTTCCTTCCTGCCCATTCTCCGCTTTCCGCCTTCGGCACAGCGGAGAATGGCAGGAACCTTAGTTTCCCACTCCAAAAGGATTAAATAATGCTTTTAGAATTAAATCCCCTCATGTTATAATGCTTATGTAAGCAGATAATTAACGCCGTTACGCTTAATCAATCATTTCTATTTGATATTAACGCCACTGCACTTATTTGTCAATATTATTTATGGTTTTTTTATATTTATTAAGTCTAATAGGCTGAAAGGAGTTTTTATGAATTATCGACTGTTAGGACATAACATTCAACTAATCCGAAAGTTAAAAGGATTAACACAGCAGGAACTTTCCGACCAGATTGGAATCAATCTGCAAAGTCTGTCCAAGATTGAACGTGGAATTAACTATCCCACTTTTGAAACATTGGAAAAATTGACAGAAGCATTAGGTGTTACCCCAAATGAACTTCTTGCCGGAGAACTAAAAAGCACCTCCCATATAGAATCCGATATTCTAGGTTTTCTGGATTGTGAAGAGCGGCTGAACGTAGAACTTGCCCACGGTCAATATGACAATCCACTGGATGAAGAGAAATGGCTTGAATATGAATTAAAAAAACTACAGGAATATATCTCCGATTATGTTCATTCAGAGAAACGAAGTGCCGCAGACCTTTATCCCTTGAAAAAACTCATTCAGTACCAGAAATTTCAAAAGCTTTTGGACAGATATGACGATTACCTTTGCTTTGATATTTTTGGTGAAACGATTGAAGGTCATAAGCATGTGAATCCTTATGCAAAAGAAATCATCAAGACGATGGCTACGGATGAAGAAGGAAAGATTTCTTCTGAATTAGACTATCCAGACGATTTTGACTAATTTCCCTTATCCTCCTCCCGAAAGCTACAGGAAAGCAAAAAGCCTTGTCAAGAATGCTCCGCACCGCTCACGCGGCTAGTTCTTGACAAGGCTTTTCCCTTTCCTGTGAAGAGTAATCAAGAGGATAAGGTGAAAGACTGCAAAGGTATTTGCAAACCTACACTACATACTACTCGTTCGTTAAATTAAACTCCTTTAAAACCTCATAGGCATCTAACATATCCGCCATATAAGAATTTATGTGATAATCATATTCTCGTTCTTCTTTTCTGGCAATAAGTGTATCCACGACGTTTCTCTGCTCTTCTGTCAATTCTAGCCCATCCACTGCCTTCAATGCCTTTTTCTCTTCTTCCAGCCTTTTCAGATATTCGGTGTCCTTTTCCAGCAATTCCGTTAATGTGCGATTTTTCATGCTGTCTGCTGCCAGTTTCAATAAATCTGTAATTCTGCTCATTTGTTTCTCCCTCTGTTCTATTTCTTGATTTGCTTTATGGTCTCTTTGCTTACCAGTTATATTCTGAATCATGTCTTTCATAAGCAGGATACCTGCCTGTATGCCTATTTCCGCATAAACACTTGCGCTCTCACTTGCCATAGCATTTGCGAGATTAAGTAACTCAAACTGTTTATCTTTATCGCACTGTAATGCCAGTTTTTCATATTCAAGATAAGTGTCATCCAGTCTTTCTTCATAGCTTCTGTTATCTTCCTCTGGACTAAGACCATATAATAAATAGTCTGCTACCCCTCTTATAGTTGCACGCTTGAATATTTCTTTTGTGAAATCCATTACATCCCCCTCTCATTAATGTTACACCGTTAATTTATCACAGTTTATTTCCCTTGTCAACCGTGTACCATTAACCTTTCAGTTTGAAAGCTCCTATACTCGTCTTAACCGTACAAAGTTAAGGAGATGGACTAAAATGACATATTCAGACGCTATTATTAAACGATTAACAGAGTTATGTTCAGAAAGGGAAATCACAATAAACCGACTTGCCACACTGTCTGGTATCACACAGTCTACCGTAGACAATCTGATGAAAGGCAAGACAAAGAACCCTAAATTAAAAACACTTCATAAATTAGCTGTGGGATTGGATATGACCGTTTCTGAACTACTTGACTTCCCAGAAATGAATGAGACTGCTTTTGAGGATGAATAATAACCGCAGAACATTAATATATACAACTCTCAACGGTATACCATTAACATTTATTTTTGTTTGATTCTATACTTTGAGTAGTTTTTTAGACCATTTAGGAGAATCCCCATGACATATTCAGATGTTATTATTTTAAGACTTACACGCCTATGTAAAGAGAAAAAAATCACCATAAATAAACTGGCTACCTTATCCGGTATTACGCAGTCTACGGTGGAAAATATCATGTCTGGAAAGACAAAAAATCCCAAACTGAAAACCTTGCATAAGCTGGCTCTCGGTTTGGGAATGACTGTATCTGAATTATTGGATTTTCCAGAGATGAATGAAACTATATTTGAGGATGAATGAATATTTTTTAATTATATTGCCATTTGCTTTAATGTCTCATCATAAAGCATTTTTGATAAAATTTTTCCATCTATCCTAAAACTTCCACTCGCCTGTAACTCTAATACTAGCCGATTACTATATTCTGTGACAAGACCCGCTCCCACAAAACGTAGATCTCGTTTTACAATATTTTCTTGTATATATTTTTTCAAGATATATAGTCGTTCAAATAATTGAGGATTATTAGCTTTATATACACCTCCTATAAGAACTTCTATATTGGCTAACCGCTCTTCTTTCAAGTATATCCTAACTTCGCCACTTTCATGAACCATCAAACTTTTAATATTACCATCTATTGAAACCATAGAACCTATATCTGATTTAGTAACTGTGAATCTTCGACTCAATCTTCCCCTTGTACCCTCTATACCTTCCTCACCATAAATAATTTTCCCTTTAGATGTTGTTTTTCTTATTTGTAGTTCATTTACACTATTTTTGCTTTTTTGAGGTGATAAACTTTTCTTTTTTCCTTCTTTTCTATTCTTATTTATTGGCATCGTTATATCCTTATCTCTTCTTCGTACATAGGCATTTACTTGTTGTTCTGTAAAATAACCATTTATAGGCATATGTATCATACTCACCTTATAATTATCATTTTTAAAATTACAATTAGGCAGATGCTTTTCATCATCAATGGCCTTAAGAAAAAAAGTACGCCCGCCATACTTAGAATCGTGAACAAGACAAAGTTTTGCCATACACCCCTCCCCTGGACAATATAATTCTCCATTCATTTTTTCTAATTGCTCAGGTGAATATTGGTGTACATCTATAATCTCACTCCTTCCATCAACTATTCTTTTTGCTTTTTCATACTTCATAACCCCTGTCTCCTTTATTCTATATTATTTTTTAAACTTCCATCAGCTTTAGACCTTACATAAGTTGTACCATTTGCTTTTGTAACGGTTTCATAATTTTTATAATTAGGATTGCTTTTCTCAATTTGCTCTATAGCATGCTGTAGCGAAACCTTTCTACCAGACTCTAGATTAATAAATTCCGTATTTAACCCTGTTTTCGATTCCTTATTAACTTTTAATTCCATAAATCAAATCCTCCGTTGTACTTTATATATTCAAAATACCACACATACGTTCTTTAGTCAACATTTTTTCTTATTTTAATCGATTTTATCGTTTTATCTTGTTATATTTTATTGTATATTTTTTATTTGTAATATTTTTCATTGACTTTTTCGTTTAATTTATATATCATCTAAACATACACTAATTAATAGGAGTAAAAAAATGATAATAAATTTTACAGTTTCAAACTTTTTATCTTTTAATGAAGCCCAAACATTTTCAATGTCAGCAAATAAAGCGAGAAAAAATGCCGAACGACTTTTTCACCATTCTAAACTCAAACTAACCAAATGCAATACTATATATGGCTCGAATGCATCAGGTAAATCTAATCTTATTCAAGCATTTAATTTTGTAAAAACTATAATTACAGAAGATTGGCCATTAGGTTTCTCACAAAAATATTTTCGTCAGGCTTCTGAAAATCAAAATATTCCTTCTGAATTTGAAATAGAATTTCTGTGTGATGGAAAACATTTCAAATATTTTTTTTCAGCTATTTTATATAAAGGTTCTATACTACAAGAAAAACTTTCATATTATACCAAAAGTGGATTAGAAAAATTATTATTTTTTAGAGACACTAAAAACAAGAAATTTGTTACTGGTGATTTTTTTAGTTCAAAAAAAGGTGGCGAAAGGATAAACACATATGGAGAAGATAGTTTAGAAGATGATGAAGTTCTATTTTTAAACTTAATTAATAAAAATAAATCCAATTTATATAGACAATATAAAGAATTAGGGATTTTACGAAAAATATTTAAATGGTTTTCAAATAATGTAAGCATTAGTTTTCCTGATGGAATTCTAACAGGTTATCCATACTTATCAAATTCAAATATTAATGAAATAACCAATTTATTGAATGCTCTAGGTACTGGAATTACTACTTCTAATATTGCAGAAGTATCATTAGAGACCGTAAAAAGCAAAATACCGGAAGAAATGTTCGTTGATATTAAAACAGATTTAGAAAAGGCAAATGTCAGAGCCAAAAAGCTTGAAAAATATGTGAATCCAGCCATTATTGCGAGAGCTTATAAAGAATTCTACACTTTTGAAATTGATGAATCTGATAATATCAAGATTACTACGATTGAATTTGCTCATGAATCAGGAACGTTTTTCTCCTTAAAAGAGGAATCTGATGGTACTGTGCGTTTACTTGATTTAATTGAAATTTTACTTAATTCATCTGATGACCATGTATTTATTATTGATGAGATGGATCGTTGTCTACATCCTGTACTAACAACTAAAATAATTGAGCTTTTTCTAGAAAAAGCTCAACAAAAGAATACCCAGTTAATAATTACAAGTCATGAGTCTCGTTTATTAGCATCTGAGATTTTACGGAATGATGAAATAACCTTTGTTATAAAAGATTCTACTGGTGCCTCTTTGATCAATCCATTAGAACGTTATCAACTCCGTTCAGATAAAAAAGTGTATACCGCTCTTTTCGATGGGACTTTAGATTGTATTCCTCAATTTAATGATGAAGCATTAAAAATACATTAAAACAAGAAGACTATTGTAATAAAATAATTAATTACAATAGTCTCCTTGTTTATATTATTATATTATAATATCTTAATGCATCTTCTATCGCTTTAACCTTCTCTTCCGGGCATCCCAGATACGCTCTTTTCGGCACATCCACCCTATTCGGTGCGTCATGCATAGGCAATCCATGTTTTCTCTTCACTTCCGCGATATACTTCGTATGCACATTCAGTCCATACTTTTCCTTCACATACTCCTTAATCTTCTGATATGTGGCTTTCTCCGTTACATCTTCCTTATCCACAGTCATTTCAATGTCGATTCTTTCTACATCCTTTTTACGGGTCAAGAGCGCAACCGTCTCTATATGCACCGTCCCCGGAAACAGATCCACACAAGCCATCCGCTCCACCCGGTACCCTCTCCCCTGCATCATCTCCAGATCCCTTGCAAGGCTCGTCGGCTTACACGCGATGTACACTATCTTCTCCACGCCGAAGTTCGTTATCTTCTCCAGTGCTTTCGGGTGCACGCCGTCCCTTGGCGGATCCAGCACGATCAGGTCCGGCACTTCCCCAAGGCCGTCGATTACCTTCAGCACATCACCGGCCCAGAACGTGCAGTTGTCAAGGCCATTCCATGCCGCATTCTCCTTCGCCGCCTCCACGGCCTCTTCCACTATCTCCACGCCGACCACCCGTTTTGCCACCGGGGCAAGTATCTGGGCTATCGTCCCGGTTCCGCTGTACAGGTCGAAGATCACCTTGTCCTTCGTCTCGCCGATATACGCTCTGACCGTCTCGTACAGCACCTCCGCGCCGAGGGAGTTCGTCTGGAAAAAGGAGAACGGCGTAATCTTGAATTTCAGCCCCAGCAGCTCTTCATAGAAGCAGTCCTGGCCGTACACGATATCCGTCCCTTCATCCTTCACCACATCCGCCACGCTGTCATTCTTCGTGTGTAGGATACCGGCAATCTTTCCATCCAGCGGAAGGGCCAGCAGCTCGTCCGCCCACTTGTCCCCGCGGAAGCTTCCGTCAAAATCATATTCCGAAGTGGTGACGACATCGATAAGAATCTCCCCCGTCTTCACTGCCTTTCTTACGAGCAGATGGCGGAAATATCCGGTATGTCTCATGCGGTGGTAATAAGGGAGGCCGGAGTTTCTCGCATACTCCAGCGTACAGGCCAGTATCTTCCTGTAGTCTTCATCTACAATCCTGCAGCCTTCCACATTTACAATGTCGTGGAAGCTGCCCCTTTTGTGCATGCCAAGGGCCAGGGGGCCGTCTTTATATTCGTCCCCAAAGGAGAATTCCATCTTGTTGCGGTACTCCTGCCGGGCAGGGCTCGGCTTGATTCCCTCCCACACGTAGTCCCCGTCCACGGCCTCATCCATCATGGCCTTGACTTGGGACTCCTTCAGCTTCAGCTGCTCCTCATAGGGGAGGTTCTGGTAGGTGCAGCCGCCGCACTGACCGAAATGCGTGCAGGCCGGCTCTATCTCCACCTCGGACGGACGAAGCACTTCCAGTATGCTGCCCTCTGCCTTCCCTTTGCGAATCTTGTTGACAGAGAACTTCACCTTCTGTCCCGGAATGCCGTTTTTCACTATCACCGTCTTATCTTCATCAGGTAGGAATACCTTCCCCTTGTTGGGGAATTCAACTGATTCTATCGTTCCTTCGTATACCTGCCCTTTTTTCATCTTCCTTCTACCTCTCTGTCTTGCCTTGGTCTGTGTATTTTGCTTTCATTATCGTCTTGTCCTGCTGCACCTGTACGCTGCGCAGGCTCTTTATATACTGGCTGAACTGGGAATATCCGTAATCGCTTATCTTGAAGTTCTTATATTTCTCATATACGCGGTTGCCGAGGATGCTCAGTTCAATCCCGTCCTTTCCCGCTTCCTTTACAAGCTTCAGCACGAAGCGGTCTATGTCTTCTTTCATCCCTTTGTCTTCCTTGAGCGTGACGGACATGAAGTTGCCCTTCTTTACGAGCTGGATCCTTGTGAAATCCTCTAGGAAACGGGAGAGCATGTTGTATCCGTAGCTTCTTACGTCAAAGTCAGGGTACAGGCTGACGAGGCGGCTGCCCACCTCTCCGAGCCCGGTCTGCTTGTTGTTGTCCTGGTTCTCGATGATCATCTTGATGATCTCATCTTCAATCCGTTCTACACGGAGCCCGCCGTGCAGCTCTTCCGTCTCTTCCAGCTCCTCTTCCTCACCCGGCACCGGCTCGTTCAGCAGGTTCTCCAGTATGGTGAACTTGTCGCACGCCTTGCGGAACGGCTCCGGCGTCTTGTTCTCGCCCATGCCGATCACGAGCTTGCCGCTCTCTCTCAAGCGGCTGACGAGGCGGGTAAAATCGCTGTCGCTGGACACGATGCAGAAGCCGTCCACGTCATTCGTGTATAGGATGTCCATGGCATCGATAATCATGGCCGAGTCGGTGGCATTCTTCCCCTGCGTGTAGCTGAACTGCTGGATTGGCGTAATCGAGTTGGTCAGCAGCTCGTCCTTCCACTTGGAATGCTGGGTGCTCGTCCAGTCCCCGTATATTCTTTTGTATGTTATGTTTCCGTACTTGGACAGTTCCGTCAGTATCGGTTTGATATACTTTGCGGATATGTTGTCCGCGTCAATCAGCAGTGCAAAAAACTGTTCATCCATAATTCATTTCCTTTCCCTGGCAGAGTCCCACGTTCAAAGGGCCTGCCGTCCGACACGGGATTTTCCCCTGTCACATAAAAAGCAGGCAGGATAACCTGATGGCTCCAGCCCGCTTCTCTCTTATAGTTTCCACGTTGTTCTTCTATACCTGATCTTCGTCATTGAAGAAATTATCATCAAAATCATCCTCAAAATCTTCTTCAAAGTCTTCCAGATAATCTGGTGTAAAGAAACAATATACAGCGTATGCGATTCCCGCGACAGCAGCAACTGCGCCTACAATGGCAAGAACCCAGAGAACTGTCTTACAGTGCTTGTCATCTTCCTTTTTATTAACCAGCTCGCTCAGCTTCGTTGCTGCAATAAAATCCTCTACCTTACTCATGCTCCCACATCCTTTCTCCTGCTTGTCAATGCAAGTTCAATTATTGACCTTATTATAACACTATCAATTTGAGATTACTATATATTTATGCCAAAATTGCCAACTTTTATCCATTTATATCTTTTCCAGCCTGGCAAACGTGGCAAACATTTTTTTCGTGCCCGGCCCGTCAAAATCGACCGTCACTTCATAGTCCCGGCCGCCCTCCGTGATGGCCGTGACCGTGCCTGCGCCGAACTTGATATGGCGCACCCGGTCGCCTATGCCGTAGCCCGGCCCGTTCCCTTCCGGGACGGCAAACTGCCTGACCGGCTTTGCGGCTCCTGCGAAGGCCCTGGTCCTAAACGTCTGCCTTGCCTGGGCGTATGCGCTCTGCTTCGGCGGCTCGTCGTCTTTCTCGAACACGGCTCCCGTGGCGAGCAGGTCCATCGGTATCTCCTTCAGGAACCGGGACATCTTGTTGTACTGCGTCTCCCCGCGTATCATCCGCCTTCTGGCACAGGTGAGCGTCAGCTCTTGCTTCGCCCTCGTGATGCCCACATAGCAGAGGCGTCTTTCTTCTTCCACTTCCTCCGGATCATCTGCGGTTATCGTCATATAGCTTGGGAAGATGCCGTCTTCCAGCCCGGCCAGATATACCTTCGGGAACTCGAGCCCCTTTGCACTGTGCAGCGTCATGAGCACTACGTAGTCGCTGCTCTCGTCGAGGCTGTCGATGTCTGCCACAAGGGCCACCTCCTCGAGGAATCCGCTTAGCGTGGCCGGCTCGTTCGCCTCCTCGCACGCTTCCTCATAGGCCGCGATCTTGCTCATCAGCTCATCGATGTTTTCGATGCGCGTCTCCGCCTCGATACTGTCTTCCGCCTGCAGGCTCTCGATATATCCCGTCTCGTCCATGATTTCCTGCATCAGATCTAAGATGGACATGTCCAGGGCATCTGCCTTGAAATGCTCGATGAGCGCCACGAACGAATCAAGCCTTGACGCTCCTCTTCCGATATTCGGAATCAGGTCTACCGCGCGGAGCGCTTCATAGAAGCCGATCTCGTGTGTGGACGCATATTCCTGGACCCGGTTGATGCTCGTAAGCCCGATGCCCCGTTTCGGGACATTGACAATCCTGCGCACCGCCAGGTCGTCCTGCCCGTTATCGACCGTCTTCAGGTAGGAGAGCAGGTCCTTGATCTCCCTTCTCGCATAGAAGTTGACGCCGCCCACGACCTTATAGGGTATGTTGGCAGTCACGAACTTCTCTTCAAACATACGCGACTGGGCATTCGTCCGGTAGAGGATGGCATTGTCGTTATATGTACAGCTTCCGTCATCCACGTGCTCCCGGATGTCTCCGACTATGTATTCCGCCTCGTCGTAAGCGGAATCGAACTGCCGGAAATGAATCTTCTCTCCATCGCCGTTGTCCGTCCAGAGCGTCTTGTCCTTCCTGCCGCAGTTGTTGCGGATGACCGCGTTGGCCGCGTTGAGGATATTGCTCGTGGAACGGTAGTTCTGCTCCAGCTTGATCACTTTCGCGTCCTCATACACCTGTTCAAAATTCAGGATGTTCTTGATGTTCGCGCCGCGGAACTTATAGATAGACTGGTCGTCGTCCCCTACGACGCACAGGTTCCTGTATTTGGAGGCGAGAAGCCGTATGAGCTCAAACTGCACCGTATTCGTATCCTGGTATTCATCCACCATGATGTACCGGAACCGCTCCTGATAATAGTCCAGGATGTCTGCCTGGGTCTGGAACAGCTGTACCGTCTTCACGAGCAGGTCGTCGAAGTCCAGCGCGTTGTTGGCGCGCAGCTGCTTCTCATACTCTTCATACACCTGGGCCGTCTTCTGCTTGTTGTAGTCGCCTTCCGCCTTTATGCGGTACTCTTCCGGCGTGACAAGCTCATCTTTTGCGGAAGATATGGCGCTAAGCAGCATGCGCTCCTTGTATATCTTCGTGTCAATCTGGAGAAGCCTGCACACGTCTTTCATGAGCGTCTTCTGGTCATCGCTGTCATAGATGGTAAAGTTTGTATCATAGCCCAGCTTGTCGATATGGCGGCGCAGGATCCTCACACAGGTGCTGTGGAACGTGCTCACCCATATGCTCTCCGCTCCGAAGCCGACGATATCGTCGACACGTTCCCGCATCTCCCCCGCCGCTTTATTCGTAAATGTAATTGCCAGGATGTTCCACGGGTTGACCCCTTTTTCCTCTATGAGATAAGCAATCCTGTGGGTGAGGACCCGGGTCTTGCCGGAACCGGCTCCTGCCAGTATAAGAAGCGGCCCCTCTGTGTGGTATACCGCCTCCTGCTGCTGTTCGTTTAATGTCTCGTAGATGCTCAATCTTTCTTGTTCCTTTCCATTTCCTTCATATATTCATGTTCCTTCTGTATCTCATCGTGCAGGGCTGTGGACGTCCACTCCCGGTTGGAAGGCGTAAGCATCGCCTTCAGCCCTACTTTCAGCCCTTCCTTGCGCATGAGGAAGAGGGCCTTGTCCATCATCTCCTCCGACTCGGCGTTCATGACAAGCATCTCGTCGGAGAACCCCTCCTCTTCAAAGACCGGCCGCTCGCCTTCCATCTTATCGGCGCCGGCCAGCACCCCGATTGGAACGTGGTATTCTTCCTTTTCCACGTGGCGCACCTTATAGCCAAGAAAGCCAAATATCATCGCAATCTGCTTTCCCTTTTTCGTACCTTTCAGATTATAGCATAGTACACTCGATTTCATGGTATATATCCCCTTCACAAAAGTCTGTATCCATTATAAGTTCTTTGCCCGTGAAGTGCAAGGCAGACATTCAGAAAATATTAATAGTTTCTTACTGTTTTCATTCGTCACAATCCGACATATTATGCTATAGTATTCTTATAGATATTTACATCAGCAGTCCGATAAGTATAGATTTGACGAGGGGATAAGATACAGATGAATCAACAGACAGAGATGACAGTTACGCACACAGGCAGCAGGCGGATCTCACAGCACAGGAAGAGAGCGAAGCTGCACCGGAACCTGAAGATAGGGATTAGCTGTGCAGCCGCTATCCTTCTTGGGTTTACCGCATTCTTGACGGTCCGGGCATACACCCAGCCCATCGACATCACATTGAAGCTTGACAAAGCCGTAATCACGCAGGGGGAAGAACTGCCGGCTCTTAAGGCAACCGCAGTTTACAAGGGCAAGAGCCCGGATAAGATGCTGGACAAAAAGAGAAAGCTCACGATAAAGGATTTTATCAAGGAACTCAATTCCGGCAAATATTATACATTGTCCTACAATGCAGACGCATCGGTGGACAATACATATCCCGTCAAGATTATTCTGAATAAGGATTTCCAGAAGCGGATGAAAGAGAAATGGGCTTCCAGGGTCAGGCTTGACGTGCAGGACGGAACGCTCGTCGTAAAGAATAAGCTGGGCAAATGGGAGGGAAAGAGATTCCGGCTGAACAGCGGGGAATACATGGCCGGTGATTTTCTTGCTTCCGGGGGCCATACATATTACTTTGATGAAAACGGGGACATGGTGACCGGACAGCGCCAGATCGGGCTGAAGCAGTGCACCTTTGACAAGGATGGCCGGCTTACGTCCAAAGGGGAGGCATCTGTACAGCCGGACAGGCCGATGATTGCCCTGACCTTCGACGACGGGCCCGGAGAACGGACGCAGGAACTGCTGGACGTGCTCGAGCGGTACAATGCACATGCCACGTTCTTTATGCAGGGGATGAACGTACCGAAATATCCGGACGCCGTAAAGAAGATGTTAGAGACCGGCTGCGAGCTCGGCAACCACACTTACAACCACCCCGACCTCACGAAGCAGAAGCCGGAGAAAATCAAAAAGCAGATCGAGGACACGAATGCCGCCATCCAGAATATATGCGGCCAGCCGGCCGATGTCCTGCGCCCGCCTTACGGCGCCATCAATGACGCGGTAAGGGCCGACGCGGGAATGCCTATGGTCCTCTGGTCTGTAGACACGCTTGACTGGAAGACGAAAGACACGGCGGCGACGATAGAATCCATCCGTTCCTCCGCAAGTGACGGGGCTGTCATCCTGCTGCATGATATCCATTCTTTCAGCGTAGATGCCGCCCTGGCCGTCATTCCCGAACTGACCAGACAGGGATATCAGCTCGTAACGGTAAGCGAGATGGCTGCTGCGAAGGGCGTATCACTCGAGAATGGAAAGACATACGGAAGTTTTTAACGGCTCTTCCAGCTTCTTCTCTTCTGTCTTCATCTCCTTGAATACATGGGCTATGCAGAGTACCGCAGCCGCAAAGGAGACGATATCCGCGGCCGGGGCAGAATACAATGCCCCGGTCACGCCAAACAGGCCCGACAGGATTAGGGCAAGCGGCACGCTCAGTACAAATTCCCTCAGAAGCGACAGCGACATGGACAGGAGCGGCTTTCCGAGCGACTGCAGGAAGATGCTTGCCGCCTTCTGCAGGCAGCACAGCACTATCATCCCGAGGAACACCCGGAAGGACAGCACGGCGAACTCGTTATACAGCCCGTTCTCGCTCCCGAATATCCCGATGATCTTAAGCGGAAAGAACTCAATAGCCTACAATAGGCTGGGCTCCCGCAGCGATTCCGACGACTATGGAGATGACAATCTGGAACACTTTCATGACGATGCCCACGACCGTCAGCAGGATATCCGCGCCATATTTCGACCTTGCCCCATACGTGACAAGCACATTATTCATGACAATCATGATAACCACGATCGACGCCTGCGTCAGAAAGCTGCTGACGCCGAGGGGCAGCATATGCCTGAACAGGCCCGCCCTCGGCCGGAAGCTGGACTTTCTGAGCCGGAAGGACTTCGTATGAAGCAGATAGCATACTGCCAGCAGGGCCGACACGGCCTGGCCGGCAACCGTCGCCACCGCAGCGCCCATCATTCCCCAGTGCAGGACAAATATGGCTTTAGGATCCAATACCACATTGATGATACAGCCTGCAAGCGTCGACAGCATGGCGAACTGTGGGCCGCCGTACTCATCACGACCGCATTTCCCACGCACTTGTGGGCCCTCTCTTCATTCTTCATCCCCTGGCAGATGCTTAGATATGCGGCACAGCCATCTCCTATGAGAAGGGCCAGCTCCATTATTCTGCCTTGTTTCCGTCATTTTGCTCCCAGATCCAACGCACCGCCTCCATGTATGCCTCACGGTCCTTCAGGTAGCTGCCGCAGTGGTCCGCGCCTTCCACGAGCAGAAGGCGCTTCCTCCCCCTGCACGCCTCATAATTCTGGATGGTCATGCTGCACGGCACGAACGTGTCTGCTCTCCCGTGTATGAACAGCACGGGTATGTCACAGTCCTTCAGCGCCTCCGGCACGGAGTAGTCGTCGAACCCGAATCCTGCCTTCCTTCTGCACCACCGTGTCAGACGCTTTACCGTGCAGGCTCCCACGAGCCGGAAATGCTTCCGGCCAAAGTTCAGCACCATGTCGTCCGGATAGGAGAATCCACAGTCGGCGATAATGCCCTTAACGCATGCCGGGAGCGCGCCGCCTGCCGCCATGAGTACCGTGGATGCTCCCATGGACACGCCGTAGAGGTACACGGGCAGATGGCTGCCGTTATTCTTTTCCACCCAGTCAAGCCATGCATGGCAGTCGTGCCGCTCCAGTATGCCGAACCCCATGTATGTCCCTTCGCTCTCTCCCTGGGCCCGCTGCTCCGGAAGAAGGAGGCTGCAGCCTTCTTCGTACAGTTCGCGTGCGCAGGCGCCGAAGTCACGCTTCCACGTCCCCCGCCACCCATGGAACATGACCATGATCCTCCGGGCCTCTTCCGCTTTTACATAATGCCCTCTCAGCTTAAGCCCGTCAAAGCTTTCTATCGTAACCGCTTCGCTCTTCTGCTTCTCCATCCATTCCATCCCCTGCCGGATCTCATCTCTGTACGCCTTCTTCCTGCCCCTCCGCCTTCTAAAAAAACGGCATCTGCGCTCTACCGCTATATTCAGGAATATCCGCATCACCGCAAGGTCGGCTGCGGCGGCCGCGGCTACGGCGGCGAAAGCCTTCATCGATGTCTTAAGTCTTTTCTGCATCGTCTACCTCTCCTCTGACCGCGCATATATCCTCGCAAACTCCCGCACATGCCGCTTAAGCTCACCAAGCGCCTCCTCTTCTCTTCCCGGCTCCTGGTCATATTTGTTCAGCAGGAAGAATATCGGCGCATAGAAGTTCATCGCCATGGCGGCCGGATCGGCGTCCCTGAGCACGCCCCATCTGGCCATCTGTGCAAATAAAGTAGTCTGGTAGGTGATGCTGTCCTCCATAAATATCTTCCGGTACACCTCGTATATCTCTCTCGTCCGGTACTGCTCAATCGTCAGCATCCGGCGGAACCGGGACGCAAAGGCGTCTTTCATGTAGAACAGGAATATCTGCCGGCTCAGCTTTATAAGGCCGTCCGTCGTCAGATTGCCGTATACCCGGACCGCCTGTTCCATATCCGCCTCGTCCGGGAGGCCGAGCGTCTGCGACATGTGTGCCATCCTGGAGGACATCTCCTGCACGATTGTATCAAAAATTTCTTTCTTACTCTTATAGTGTTTGTATAGTGAGCTATCTTTTATTCCCACAGTTTCCGCAATATTCTTCACGCTCGTCCCTTCATACCCCCTTGTAGAAAACAGGGTGAGCGCTTCTTCCATGATCCGCTCTTTTGTTCCCATATGCTCCCTCCTCACAGACATCCTTTTACAGACTGCTCCTGCTCGAACAGCACGCATCCGCCGGTATGCTCCTTCGTCAGCAGCCCTTCTGCCCTCAGCCGGATGAAGAACGGGGACTTCAGCGCTTCACGCAGGCTCGTATGTAACAGGCTCGTATCCGAGAAAGGGGAGAACGGGCACGGCTCCGCCCCTCCCTTCGCGTTGATGTGGAAGAACCCCCTTCCCGCCGCCAGGCAGCCGCCGGAGCTCTTCTCATCTCCGGGGAAGGATACGAACAGCAGCTCTTTCTGGGCTTCCCTCAGCATCTTCAGCCGCTGCTCCATATATGCCCGCTCTGCGTCTCCCGGCGCCAGATGCTCCGTCTCCTTCTCTGCGGGTACGTACTCCACATAGATGACGGCTTTACATCCCTGGCGGGCCAGATGTGCTGTAAATTCTTCCGACAGGACTTCCTGCATGTTCTCCCTTGTGACCGTCACCGAGGCGCCGAACAGGATGCCGCTCTCTTTCATCCTCCCCATCGCCTTTTGCAGGGATGCGTAGACGCCGCTTCCCCTCCGTTCGTCCGTGAGCCTTTCCTCCCCTTCTATGCTGAGGACGGGTATGAGGTTTCGGTTCTTGCCGAACAGCTTCAGATACGCTTCATCCAGCATCGTCCCGTTCGTAAATACAGGAAACAGTATCCTGCGGTGTCTGCCGGCCTGCTCCAGCACGTCCCGGCGCAGGAGCGGCTCCCCGCCTGCAAGCAGGATAAATGCGACACCTGCCTCTTCCGCCTGGCAGAATACCTCTCCCCACCGCGCCGCGGACATCTGCAATTCTTCGCCTCTGTCCATACAGCTTACGTTCGCCCTGGCGTAACACCCCTTGCAGTGCAGGTTACATGAATCTGTAATGCTGGCAATCAGGAACGGAGGGATATGCTCTCCCGCCGCCTCAAGCTTTGCCCTCCTTCTGCCCGCCTCTCGTCCCAAAGACGCATACCGTGCCAGGAACAGGCTCTCCTTCGGATTGTCCGCCGACGCTCTCAGTATGCCCTGCACGATCCGTTCCACACCCTTGCTCAAATATTCTTCCAGCTGATTTTCCCGCATATGATATCCTCCTCTGCCAAAACAGGCTAATGAACACTAGCTTCTATGTCTCCATTATAGCTAGTGTTCATTAGCCTGTCAATATGTTTGTCATCCTTTTGTTACTCCGTCCCCTTCCAGACGATCTTCCATCTGCACTCTGTCTGATGGAATAGCAGCGTGAAGAAATATTCTCTCCCCTCCGACACCGTCCGGCACGCGTAGGACATCATAGGGATGCCGCAGAAATTCTCCTTCTCCGAATACAGCACTTCGATATTCGATATGGAGCGGATTACCCCGTCCTCGTCCTCATATTTGATAAACTTCGGAAACATATTTCCCCTGCTCGTAAACCAGCACCCGCAGGCGATATCTTCCTGTTTCCCCCGGACAGGTCCCCGGTCCGGGGCTTCTGTATTTATACCGATTCCAAAAGCCATCGTTCTCCCTCCTACTCTATCTTAAGCTTCTCATAATCTACCGTCCGTTTTTCTCTTGACACCCCTCCGGACAGATGGTCTATCTCCGGCACCGCCAGGAAGGCCGCGCGCCTTACCGCATCGATGCCGAATCTCCCTCTCACCCGGTCGATCGTCCTGTCCCACCGTTCCAGCTTCTTATAGTCCCTGTCGTCAAACAGCGACAGCTGCCTCAGCTCCCCTTCGTCCTTAACCCGGCCCGTGTGTATGCCGAGATGACGGATCGGCGCGTAGTCCCATAGTTCGTCGAACAGCCGGCAGGCCGCCTCATATATCTCTTTCGTGATATTGGTCGGGTTCGGCAGTACGGTCTGATGGGACACATGGCGGAATTCCCGGTCCTTTATCCCGATGCTTATGACCTGGATCTTTACCCCGTCCTTCCTAAGACGCATCCCGAGCGTCTCCGCCAGCGCAAGCAGCACGAGCTTGGCCGCAGCCGCGTCCGTCACGTCAAAAGGTGTCGTCGTGCTGTTCCCGTAGCCTTTGTTCGGTATGGGCTCAGGCTCCACGATAGAGAAGTCCCTTCCGTTGGCAAAGTTCCATATCACGTCCCCGTGGGATTTCAGGTGCATCCGAAGCAGCTCCCGATCCGCCTCCGCCAGCTGTCCTATCGTGCATATGCCAAGCTTATGCAGCTTCTTCGCAGTGGCGCGCCCGACAAAAAACAGGTCGTTTACCGGCAGCTTCCACATCTTCGTCCTGATCTCCTCCGGGAACAAGGTGTGCACCCGGTCAGGCTTCTTAAAGTCCGAGGCCATCTTGGCCAGCAGCTTGTTGGACGAGATGCCGATATTCACCGTAAAGCCCAGTTCCCTGCGGATGCGGTCCTTGATATCGAAGGCCGTTTCTACAGGATTCCCGAACAGCTTCTGCATGCCGGACATATCCATGAACACCTCATCGATGCTGTACTGCTCCACTGCCGGCGTATACTCTTTCAGGATATCCGTAAAGGCCCGGGAGCACTTCTCATACAGCCCGTAATTGGGCGGCGCGATATACAGGCCCGGACATTTCTGCCTTGCCTCCGGTATCGATTCCCCTGTCTTGATTCCATATGCTTTCGCGGGGATGGATTTGGCAAGGATGATTCCGTGCCTCTGCTTTATATCTCCGCCGATGGCTGATGGTATGTCCCGCAGGTCCGTGGACGCTCCCAGGAAGCCAAGACGAAAAACCGCCTCCCACGAAAGGAAGGCGGAGTTTACATCAATATGATAGATAATCTGTTCTGACATGACTCACACCTCTTTCTTTTTACTGTAAGTATATCAGAACTTACGTTCGATTTGTCTGGTAATTTCTTCCCGGCGGCCTCCACAGCCTAAAACGGAAGGCTCTCCTGCATAAACCCTTCTTTTTCCAGCAGGGTATCCGGCTGCAGGCCGAGCAGCTGCTCATACCTCTTCTCATCTTCCAGCCATGCCCTGCTCCTCTCCTCGTCCAAAATAAGCGGCATCCTGTTGTGCACGGGGCGGACGGAGGCATTGGCATCTGTCGTGAGGATGATGAAATGGTCTTCCTCTGAAAAGCGTTTCCAGAATCCGGCGAAGAACATCCCTGTCTTCCCCTCCGGCTGAAAGGCGATCTTGTTCTTATCTTTGTCCCACTCGTAGAACCGCCGCGCCGGGATGACGCATCTGCGGTTCATGACGCTTTCGGAAAACATCCGCTTCTGCAGGGCGCTCTCGCTTCTGGCGTTGATGACAAGCCCTTTGTTCTGTGGTGCCGGATATCCCCAGTCCATCTGCCGCAGCACCGCCTCTCCTGCATCGCGGGCGATGACCGAAGCCTTCTGCCCCGGATATATCTCTCCTTTTATGAGCAGCTTCCGGTCCAGCTGCCTGACAATTTTTTCTATCTCTCTGGCCGTCTCGTCGTCCACATAATAACGTCCACACATAACTCACAGCTCCTTTTATATTGTTACTTAAATCATAGCACAGGCTGTCAAGGGGGACGTCTCAGAAAATACTTGCCATATAGTTTTTAACACTATATAATGACTATATTGGGGTGATAATAATATGACGATTGATACAAAAGATATGCTGAACAGTATCTTATCCAGCATCTCGCGGATTGATTATGTGAGACCTGACAGCATTCCAAATATAGAATTATATATGGACCAGGTAACTACATTCATGGAAAAGGAGCTGAGCTCTACGAAGCGCTTTCCTGAAGACAAGATTCTGACAAAGACGATGATCAACAACTATGCGAAGAACAACCTTCTCCCGCCGCCGGTGAAGAAGAAGTATTCGAGAGAGCACATTCTCGTCCTTATCTTCATCTACTACTTTAAGAACATCCTGTCCATCAAGGATATAGAGACTCTGCTGGCACCGATTACCGGAAAATATTTTGATACCGGTGGCAGTTTCGACCTTACTTCTATCTACGAAGAGATATGCCAGACCGAGAAGGCGCGCATCGACTCGCTTCAGAAAGAGGTGGCCAGGACGCACAAGGCTGCTACCGAAAGTTTTTCAGAAGCGCAGGAAGGCGAAGAGAGGGATTACCTGCAGCTCTTCTCGTTCATATGCAGCCTGAGCTTCGACGTGTATGTCAAAAAGCTCATTATAGAAAAGCTCATAGACGAACTGCCTGAACCGGACAATCAGGATAAAAAGAAATAGAGCGGACCGCTCTATTTCTTTTTTATCTATCT
Organism: Extibacter muris; assembly: GCF_004345005.1. Classification (GTDB taxonomy): domain Bacteria; phylum Bacillota; class Clostridia; order Lachnospirales; family Lachnospiraceae; genus Extibacter; species Extibacter muris. The sequence continues at coordinate 99,254 of NZ_SMMX01000001.1, read as the reverse complement.
TCCTTGATCCTCTCAAACACCATATCATAACCGTCATTTCCATAGTTCAGGGAACGGTTCACACGGCTGATCGTAGCGGTAGACGCCCCTGTCTTTTCGGCGATTTCCAGATAGGTCTTATGTTCCCTCAGCATCTTTGCCACCTCAAAGCGCTGCGACAGCGACAGCAGCTCGTTGATGGTACAGATATCCTCGAAAAAAGTATAGCACTCTTCTTTATCTTCCAGACTTAGTATAGCACGAAACAGATAGTCTACTGCTTCGGTCCTAATCTTTTTACTCATACTATTATCTCCTTCGTAACAGAATTCATTACCGTTACATTTTAGCACACTAAATTCGTAAAGTCTATAGTTTTTTATTCCGTTTTAGACAAGCCCTGAATTTTTCCAGAGAGGTATTAGCCACGAGCTCTTCCGGGAAAGCAGCCTCCCTCAGCACTTCCATTGAATACCGGCAGTCGGCGATGTCCACATCCATGTGTGCGTCCGATCCGAGCACTACCATCGTCCCGTACTCCTTGCACAGCCTGAGCATGCGGGCGGCATTGCGATGCGTATCCTGGCGGAACCCTCCCGGCCTCAGGGAGGAATTGTTCACCTCCAGCAGCGTGCCTGTCCGCTTCGCCTCTTTTACGAGCGCCTCATAATCCACCGGAACCCTGCCGTCGTCCGGGTGCCCTATGATGTCGATATAGTCCTTCTCCATCACGTTGATATATGTCTGCGTGATCTCCTTCTCGTCAAGCTCACCTTCATAGCAGGGCACATGGATGCTCGCTATCGCCATGTCCAGCTCGCGGACCAGGTATTCCGGCAGATCCACCTCACCGTTCCCGTTCATGACATTCAGCTCCACTCCCATCAGAAGCTCTATGCCATACATATTTCTCGGCACGACCCTCATATTCTGGAAATAAAATATGTGGCACGTTCCCGGCATCTTTGGCGCATGCTCTGTCACCGCCAGCCCCGAAAGCCCTTTGTCCGCCGCCATCTTGGCCATCTCGCGCAGCGTGTTGTAAGCATGTCCGCTCGCAAGCGTATGGGTATGTGTATCGATTGCTATATGAATATTCTGCTCTTCCATGATAAAAAACTCCTGTTCGTTTAAAATAACTTTATATAATGACATACTACCATAATTTCCCGGTTCTTTCTACCACAAGTCGATCATCCTGCCGCAAGCGGCGTAGTATCCCATCTTCGCGGCGTCTTTTGGAAAAGCGGCTGCAGATATAGGATCGCTCGCGTTTGCCGCCGCCATGGAAATAATATACAGTATGTACATTTCTCTTTTTACATATTCTAAAGACAGCTTCAGTCGGCAAGGTACACGCGTCCTTGCCTGAACCGTTCCACAAATATTGTAAAACAGGAGGTATCCTTGACTATGAAAGATAAAAAAGATTTAGAGAACCAGCACCTCATCGACTCTTATGACTATCTGTCCAATGCAGCCTCTTCCTGGGACTGCACGGGGCTCATCCCATCCGAGCCCATCTCGGTAGGGGAGCTGGAATCCTACGAAGACCTGTACCACTTCCTGCCTCCAAACGGGAAGGCATCGAATCTGAAGAAGGAAGAAGGAGACGAACAAACAAAATAACTCAGCATATATTAATCAAAAATGGAGTGTTTGATTATGGCTGACATGAAACTTGTCCCTGTAACAGGGATTGTACAAAATATTACATCCATGCGTGACAACTGCTGTGAACTGCTCGTCTCTATCCGCAATGCTGATGGCATCACCAACTTTGTAGTAGGCCCTGACTCTTATGTCATCAATGAAGTACGTCTGCGGCCAGGAATGAACGTGATTGCATTCTATGATGCGAACCTGGCTATACCGCTTATCTTTCCGCCCCAGTACCGGGCCGTCATCATCGGACGCAAGAATCCGAGCGAGAATATGTACGCCGGCTATTTCGATGAAAGCCTGACTTCGGAGGACGGCTCTCTTAAGCTGAACATGACAAGGACGACCGATGTCGTCACCTCCAACGGACAGCATTTTAACTGCGACCTGGGCGGACGGCTTCTGATCGTATACTACAGCGCCTCGACGAGGAGCATCCCTGCCCAGACGACGCCCCGGCGCGTCATCGTGCTCTGCTAGGCTTTGGCTCTTGACACATATTCTAAACGAGGGTAAGGTAGAAATGGACTATGTATTGAGAGGTTGAAAAATGATGAAAAAAATACTTATGATAGCAACCGGAGGCACCATAGCCTCCAAAGAAGGAGCAGGCGGCCTGACCCCGGCTATGACCGGGGAAGAGCTGGCTTCTTTCGTTCCCGGAATCGAGGACAAGTGCGAGCTTGACATCCTTCAGCTCATGAACATCGACAGCACGAACATGCGCCCGCGCCAGTGGATGGAGATCCGCGACGCCGTCATGGAGCACTATGGCAGCTACGACGGTTTTGTAATCCTGCACGGAACCGACACGATGGCCTATACTGCCGCTGCCCTTTCCTACCTCATCCAGAACACCCCGAAGCCGATCGTCATCACCGGTTCACAGAAGCCGATGGGCAACCCGTATACCGATGCCAAGCTGAATGTCTACCAGAGCATACTCTATGCTCTTGACGACGGCTCCTGCAATGTCTCCATCGTGTTCAACGGCAAGGCAGTCGCCGGGACGAGAGGCCGCAAGCAGAGGACCCGGAGCTTTGACGCGTTCGAGAGCATGAACTTTCCGCTTCTGGCCGTCATACACGACGACCGCATCGTACGCAAGTATGCAGGGACCCTTCCCACAGAAGGAGATCTCGTCACTTATACACGCCTGAATGACCGGGTCTTCGTCCTGAAGCTCACGCCGGAAGTAAAGGCGGACCTCTTCGGGCTGCTGGACGGCGGATATGACGCCATCATCCTGGAAACATTCGGCATCGGCGGCATTCCCGAATATGACGACTCCTTTGAAAAGGCTATCTTTGGATGGGTAGATTCCGGAAAGGCCCTCGCCGTCACCACCCAGGTGCCGGAGGAGGGCTGCGATCTGGACGTGTACCAGGTCGGCAAGAAATACAGCGAACATCCGGGCATCCTCCAGGCAGGCGACATGACGACCGAGGCGATCGTGGCGAAGATGATGTGGATTCTCGGACAGACACATGACCGGGACGAGATACGCAGGCTGTTCTTCAAAGAGATCAACCATGACCGGACTGTCTAAGGGCGGGGACAATGTAGAGGCCGGCTCTTTTTGCAATTACGGTTACCCGCCAGGCAAAGCGCCATGCAACGGACATATGTGCCCTGTTCTGAAAATCTTAATAATATCTTACGCGAATCTCCATAAAGTCTCAATTTTCCCTTGATAAAATATAAAGGAAAGGAGCCGGAACACTATGTCAGAAAAAATATTAGTTGTGGATGACGAACGAGAAATCGCGGATCTTGTCGCGCTCTACCTTGAAAATGAAAATTTTACCGTACTCAAATATTATAACGCTTCAGACGCCTTGGACTGTATCTGCAGCGAAACGCTGGATCTGGCAATCCTGGACATCATGATGCCTCATATGAACGGGCTGGAGCTATGCCAGAAGATCCGTGAGCAGCACCGCTATCCTGTCATCATGCTGACCGCGAAGGACGGAGAGATCGACAAGATTACCGGATTGACCTTAGGTGCCGACGACTATATTACAAAACCCTTCCTGCCTTTGGAGCTGGTAGCGCGGGTCAAGGCACAGCTGCGCAGGTACAAGCGGTACAACGTGGGAGATGGGCCAAAGGAGGATGTCATCGTCCACTCCGGGCTCGTCATCAATGTCAGGACCCATGAATGTACGCTGAACGAAAGGCCGCTGTCCCTCACCCCTACTGAATTCTCTATTCTGCATATCCTGTGCCGGAAGAAGGGTACGGTCGTCAGTTCCGAAGAACTGTTCCACAAGATCTGGAATGACGAATATTTCAGCAAGAGCAACAATACAATCACCGTCCATATACGGCACCTGCGGGAAAAGATGGGAGATTCCTTCGAGAAGCCAAAGTATATAAAGACAGTCTGGGGGTGTGGATACAAGATTGAAAACTGACACCTCTTCAAAAGCAGGCACGTTCCGATATGCCAGGAGCCTTTTCGCCGTGTCCATCGTCCCTGCTTTGTGCTTTATCATCTACTATCTCATAGACAACCTATGGAACGGGGCCTTTGTAGAGTGGTTTGAAAAGAACTATATGCTCATCCAGAACGAGTATCTTCCGGAAACGGGACAGTATGCGCTTACCTACAGCCCTGTATGGCCCAAGTTAAAATCTATGCTTCTCGCCATATTCATCCTTACCGTCACACTGTGGCTGCTCAGCGTCCTTGTAACCTCTCATCTCTACGCGAGGGACAAGGTCAGAAAATCGATAACAGAGACCAGCCGCATCCTGCGTACCTATATGATGACTGACGCGGAAACTACGGAAATATTTCCAAAGGAGTATGCAGAACTCTCCGTGCAGATGGCTGAAATCAAATCCACCATGCAGCGCCATGAGCAGATACTGAAGGAAGAAGCGGCCCGCAAGAACGACCTGATCACATATCTGGCACATGACCTGAAGACGCCGCTCACCTCCGTCATCGGATATCTGAGCCTTCTGGACGAGGCTTCGGATATGCCCGGCAGCCAGAAAGAGAAATATGTAAGAATCACTTTAGACAAGGCGCAGAGGCTGGAGAAGCTCACCAACGAGTTCTTTGAAATCACCCGCTATAATCTGCAGCAGATTGCGCTGGAAAAGGAAACGATAGACCTCTGTTATATGCTCGTCCAGATGACGGACGAATTCTATCCGCTTCTCACCTCCCACGGCAACACGGCCCATCTTAACGTCAGAGAGGACATGACCATTTACGGTGATGCCTTAAAGCTTGCGCGGGTATTCAACAACATATTAAAAAATGCGATAGCTTACAGCTATCCCGATACGGCAATCGAGATATGGGCCGAGGAAAGGGCGGAGGAAACGCTTATATTTTTCCGCAATAAAGGAAAGACGATACCTGCCCAGAAGCTGGAATCGATATTTGAAAAGTTCTTCCGTCTGGACGAAGCCCGGACTACGAATGCAGGCGGAGCAGGACTGGGACTTGCCATCGCGAAAGAAATCGTCACTCTGCACGGCGGAGACATTGCCGTAGAAAGCAGAGATGAACTGACGACCTTCTGCCTGTCCCTCCCTTCCTGCCATTAACAAAATCTCTCCCTCTCCTTAGCCTTTTCTTAGGATTTAAGCAGTGGAATCTTAAAGTACCGGCAGGTTGCGTCCTGTAAAATAAATACGGGTAAAGTTATATTACGAGAAAAGGCAGGTATATGCAATGAACAACAGACAACATAAAAAGCAGCTCCCGGACAAAAGGCGAAAGATGCGGCGCAGAAGGCGGAGACGCCGCGCTTTTGCAGGGATGACAGCAGCAGCAGTCCTTTTATGCACCCTATTTCTGGCCGTGAAGACATTATATCCTCTGCTGTCAGAAGAACGTAAGGCAGATACGGATATCACCTATGACGGCGCTTCTCCTTCCCTGTCCGTCAATTTAGACAACCTGTACAGCCCCCATGCAATCCTCATCGACCTGGACAGCGGCAAGGCAGTTGCAGCGCGCGGCAGCCAGGACAGGATATATCCTGCTTCGCTCACGAAGATAATGACCGCATTGCTGGCAGTGGAAGAGACGGATAATCTGGATGAAACCGTCACCCTCTCCACCCGCATCTTCCCGAAACTGTATGCGGAAGAAGCTTCTATGGCCGGCTTCCAGCCCGGAGAACGCGTACAGCTTAGAGATCTGCTATATGGCATCCTGCTCCCTTCCGGTGCAGAATGCTGCCTCGCGTTTGCCGAAAGGATTGCCGGCTCCGAAGAGGCATTTGTGAAGCTGATGAACGAGAAGGCAAAAGAACTGGGAATGGACAGTACGCACTTCTGCAATTCCACGGGGCTGCACGACGGCAATCATTATTCTACCGTAGAAGATATGGCAGTTCTACTAAAGCATGCGCTGAAAAATGCCGACTTCCGGGAGGCATTTACGAGCAGCCAGCACAGCACCCTTCCATCGGACCTGCACCCGGACGGCTTCACGTTCTACAGTACGATGTTCGAATATATGTCCAGCGCCAAAGTTACCGGCGGAGAGATCCTCGGGGGAAAGACAGGATATACGGAAGAAGCCGGGCTGTGCCTGGCAAGCCTGGCAGGCATCAACGGAAAAGAATACATCCTCGTGACCGCCAAAGCCGACGGAACCCATGATACGGAACAGTTCCACATTCTGGACGCGGTAAACGTCTATAACCAGGTTGGGGCATCTTCAAATGATTCACAGTAACGTATCTGCATTTTCAGAATATATTATACCATTAGCAATCAAGGAGGTATTTTATGAAAAAGCGATTACTTGCTGTTCTGCTTGTGGCCGTCATGGCTCTGTCCATGCTGGCCGCATGCTCCTCTGCCAAAGAGGATAAGGATACGAAAGACACGGCCGAGACTGCCGGAGAGACAAAGGAACAAAAAACGGTGGATGTAACGCTCAACGAAGTTGCACATTCCATTTTTTATGCCCCGATGTATATCGCCATCGAAGAAGGGTATTTCAAGGAGGAAGGCATCAATCTGGATCTTGTGACAGGGTTTGGCGCCGACAAGACGATGACCGCCGTGCTCTCCGGTGAAGCAGATATCGGTTTCATGGGTTCCGAGGCTTCTATCTACACGTACAACGAAGGGGCCAACGACTATGTCGTGAACTTCGCACAGCTCACGCAGCGGGCCGGAAACTTCCTCGTCGCCCGTGAGGAAATGCCGGACTTTAAGTGGGAGGACTTAAAAGGCAAGCTTGTGCTCGGCGGACGTAAAGGCGGCATGCCTGAAATGGTATTTGAATATATCCTGCGCCAGAACAATATCGATGCGGCCAAGGATGTGGAGATTGACCAGAGCATCGACTTTGGTTCCACCGCGGCAGCATTCTCGGGCGGCCAGGGCGACTTCACCGTCGAGTTTGAACCAGGGGCCACAAGTCTTGAAAAAGAGAAGGAAGGCTATGTAGTCGCTTCCCTTGGAACCGACAGCGGCTATGTTCCGTACACGGCCTTCTCTGCAAAGAAGAGCTACATCGACAAGAACCCTGACGTAATACAGGGCTTCACGAATGCGCTCCAGAAAGGTATGGACTACGTACAGTCCCACACCCCGGAAGAAATCGCTTCCATCATCGCTCCCCAGTTCAAGGAGACGGACCTGGACACTATCACGACTATCGTGACAAGATACTATGACCAGGACACTTGGAAGGATAACCTCATATTTGAAAAGAAGAGCTTCGAGCTGCTCCAGGATATCCTGGAGGACGCAGGCGAGCTTGACGAACGGGTGCCGTATGACGACCTCGTGACGACCGACTTCGCTGACAAAGCGGCAAAATGATAGAATGGATGAAGGGCTGCCGGGAGAGCATATTTTCCCGGCAGCCCTTCTTAATGGACCGTTTCTGTTATTTATTGAGTATTCTCTTTAAGCCGGCAGCAGAAGCCATTGCCGCTTCGCTTCAATCCCTTTGTGGGGCTTCCTGCTGCGGATAATGCAGCACAAGTGCTCATCGTACAGGTTCTCTTTCGTCAAATTTATAAATTCCGTGTTCATCCGTATCCTCGCTTCCTGCCAGTGTCAATCTGCAGAATCCTTTCCCATCTGCATATCTTCCATATAATCGGCCAGTTCTTCCGGCAGATTGTCAAACAGATAGCTGCGGGTGCTTCTGCTCTCTTTGAGGTGCTCCTCTCTCAGTTCCTGCATGGCCAGCTCCACCTCTTCCCGGAGCCCCTGCGCCGACAGTCTCCGTCCGCCTTGTCCGAGAATGATCACCTGTTCCAATGCATCTGACGTGGCCACGGTCACATTATGCTTCCTCCCGATTCTGTGGACCGTCTTTTCAATATACTGGTCTGCCGTCTCTGCTTCCTTCGTATACACGATATAGATGTTGTGGTAGGTGGAGACAGCGCCCGGATTTCCTTCCACTTTGTATGCATCGAACACAAGGATAAGCGTCATCTTACGGAAACCCTGGTAATTGCTCATAATGTCCATGAGCCTGTCCCTGGCGCTCATGATGTTCACCTTTGCAAGCTCTTTGAGCTCCTCCCATGCAAAGATGATATTATAGCCGTCCACAAGCAGATATTCTTCTGCCTGCTCCCGCCTCTTCTTCTGCGGCCTGTATTCTGCCGCCGAGATGCTCCCGCCTTCCGTCCTGCGTCTCTGCGCCGTCTTTTTTCTTTTGACGGGACCATACGTGCGCTCGAAGATTTCCTCCAGCTCTTTTTCACTGTAAGCGGGACTGCTGCCAGTACCATACGGCAGATTTGAGGGAACCGCTTCCGGCCCGCTCCCGCCGGCATCCCGGTTCCTGTCCTGCCATCCGCTGTCCACATGCATATATTCCTCGACCTTATCCCAGCTGACGACAAAGCCGGCACCATGGGCGCAGAATACGGAACCGGTCGGGTTTTCCAGGTCTTTCTCCGAATCATAGCCTGTCATCTCTATGATTTCTTCCGCATTTTTACATGGATGGTATCCGCCCGGCATACAGGAGATCCTTCCCCGCCCCCTCGTGTAGGCATTCCATTCGGTCTGGTAGCCCTGCATGGATGCAACCGGCACGTTTCCGGTCAGGACAGACATGTCTCCTTGCGTCTGCGGAGCCTCAAAATCTCCGTTCATCCGCTGGATGTCAGACATGGCACGGCCCACAGACTCTGCGGGAACCTCCATGCGGAACACATAGTAAGGCTCCAGCAGGATGCTTCCCGCCCTCTTAAGCCCCTGGCGGACCGCCCGGTAAGTAGCCTGGCGGAAGTCTCCTCCCTCGGTATGCTTCAGATGCCCCTTTCCGGCGATGAGGGTTATCTTCATGTCCGTGATGGCAGAACCGGTCAGCACGCCCGGATGCTCCCGTTCCTCGAGATGGGTCAGTATGAGCCGCTGCCAGTTCCCGTCCAGCTCATCTTCGCCCACTGCGCTGTCAAATACAAGGCCGCTCCCCTCCTCCAGCGGCTCCAGAAGCAGATGCACTTCCGCATAATGGCGCAGCGGTTCAAAGTGTCCGACCCCTTCTGCCGGCCTTTGGATCGTCTCCTTGTATACGACATGTCCCGTGTCAAACTGAACGGATACGCCGAACCTTTCCTGTATGATCCTTTTTATAATTCCAATCTGGACTTCCCCCATGAGCTTTGCATGGATCTCTCCGAGACGTTCGTTCCATACGATGTGAAGCTCCGGCTCTTCTTCCTCCAGCTGCTTAAGGTTGGCAAGCATCGTATGGGCGTCTGCACCGTCCGGCAGCACGACCCGGTAGTTAAGCACCGGTTCCAGCACCGGCATGTCGGATGCGGATTCCGTTCCAAGCCCCTGTCCCGGATATGTCCCGGCAAGCCCGGTAACCGCACAGGCCATCCCGGCCTCCGCCTCCTCCACCGCTTCATATCTTGTCCCGGAATAGATACGTATCTGGTCGGCTTTCTCCCTGGCCGCCACCCTGCCTTCGCAGTCTCTTATCTCAATGGCTTCCTTGACCTTCAGGCTCCCCCCGGTAATCTTCATATAAGTCAGACGGCTTCCCTGCCTGTCTCTGGCAATCTTGTACACCTTGGCCCCGAAAGCTTCCGGGCAGGCCGGAAGCCTCGTATACTGCGCGATGCCGTCAAGCAGCTCCTCGACACCTGACAGCCTTAATGCTGAGCCGAAATAGCACGGATATACCTTCCGCTCCCGGATAAGCCCCGCTAGGTCCTCTTCATCCGCATATTCGCCCGAGAGATAGCGCTCCAGCAGCTCCTCATCACACATGGCAATCTGTTCACGGAATTCTTCCACGTCTCTTTCCGGCCCGAAATCCACGCATTCTCCTCCGAACCTGTCCTGCAGCTCCTTGAGGAGCCGTTCCTGATCCGTTCCCTCCTGATCCATCTTATTGATGAACAGAAAGGCCGGAATCCCATATCGGGCAAGGAGCCTCCACAGCGTCTCCGTATGCCCCTGTACGCCGTCCGCCCCGCTTACGACGAGAACGGCATAGTCCAGTACCTGAAGCGTCCGCTCCATTTCTGCGGAGAAGTCCACATGGCCGGGGGTATCCATGAGCGTAATCTCCACATCTCCAAAAGAGAATACTGCCTGTTTGGAAAAGATGGTGATCCCTCTTTCCTTTTCCATCTCGTACGTATCCAGAAACGCGTCCTTATGGTCCACACGCCCCATTCTGCGGAGTGCGCCGCTTATGTACAGCATGCTCTCCGACAGCGTCGTCTTTCCCGCATCCGCATGGGCCAGTATTCCCAGTACAATTCTTTTCATCTATCTTCACTCTTTCCTGACTGCTTGCCTGCAAAAATATTATCTCTATTATTTTAACGTCTGGAGATGGATATTACAACTTTTCTTTTTCCCCATTCTCCTATATAATAACAACTAGAGAATTTATTCTATCGACTTACTGACAGGAGGAGAATTATGTCCAAGAGAACTGATATCCACAAAGTACTGATAATAGGCTCCGGCCCCATCATCATAGGGCAGGCCTGTGAATTTGACTATTCAGGCACCCAGGCCTGCAAGGCGCTCCGCAGTCTCGGCTACGAGATCGTGCTCGTCAATTCCAACCCCGCCACTATCATGACGGACCCTGAGACGGCTGATGTCACCTATATCGAGCCGCTCAACGTAGACAGGCTGGAACAGATCATCGCCAAAGAACGGCCGGATGCACTTCTGCCCAATCTTGGCGGACAGTCCGGCCTCAATTTATGTTCTGAGCTTGCCAAGGCAGGCGTCCTGGACAAATATGACGTGCAGGTCATCGGCGTACAGGTAGACGCCATCGAACGTGGAGAAGACAGGATCGAATTTAAAAAGGCTATGGACAGCCTCGGTATCGAGATGGCCAGAAGCGAAGTCGCCTATACCGTAGAAGAAGCGCTGTCTATCGCTGACAATCTCGGCTATCCGGTCGTGCTACGCCCCGCGTATACGATGGGCGGCGCAGGCGGCGGCCTCGTCTATAACAGGGAGGAGCTGAAAACGGTCTGCTTAAGAGGGCTGCAGGCAAGCCTCGTCGGACAGGTGCTCGTAGAGGAATCCATCCTCGGCTGGGAGGAGCTCGAGCTGGAAATCGTCCGTGACTCCGATAACAATATGATTACCGTATGCTTTATTGAAAATATCGATCCGCTTGGCGTACATACCGGCGACTCCTTCTGCTCCGCGCCAATGCTCACGATATCGGAAGAATGTCAGAAGCGTCTCCAGGACCAGGCGTACAAGATTGTAGAATCGGTTCAGGTTATCGGCGGGACGAACGTACAGTTCGCACACGATCCGGTCAGCGACCGCATCATCGTCATAGAAATCAACCCGAGGACTTCCCGCTCCTCTGCACTCGCATCCAAGGCCACCGGGTTCCCCATCGCACTTGTGTCTGCCATGCTCGCCGCCGGACTTACGCTGAAGGATATCCCGTGCGGAAAATACGGCACGCTGGATAGATATGTTCCCGACGGCGACTATGTCGTGATCAAGTTTGCCCGATGGGCATTTGAAAAGTTCAAAGGCGTGGAGGACAAGCTCGGAACGCAGATGCGGGCTGTCGGCGAAGTCATGAGTATCGGCAAGACTTACAAAGAGGCTTTCCAGAAAGCGATCCGGAGTCTGGAGACCGGGCGCTGCGGGCTTGGACATGCCAGGGATTTTGATACGAGGAGCAAGGAACAGCTTCTTCAGATGCTCATCACCCCTTCCAGCGAACGCCACTTTATCATGTATGAGGCACTCCGCAAAGGTGCCTCCGTCGAGGAGATCCACGACATCACGAAGGTAAAGGCTTATTTTATCGAACAGATGAAAGAGCTTGTGGAAGAGGAGGAGGCGCTGGCCGCTTACGAAGGTTCTCTTCCGGACGACGATCTGCTCGTCTCCGCGAAAAAAGACGGCTTCTCCGACAAGTATCTGAGCCAGATCCTCGGCGTGCCGGAGGATGCTGTGCGCGGCCGCAGAGAAGCCCTCGGAGTCCGGGAAGCGTGGGAGGGCGTGCATGTGAGCGGTACTCCTGACAGTGCATACTATTACTCTACCTACAATGCCGAAGATAAGAACCCGGTGGATGGCAGCAGGCCTAAGATAATGATCCTCGGCGGAGGCCCGAACCGTATCGGGCAGGGCATCGAGTTCGACTACTGCTGCGTCCATGCTTCTCTGGCGCTTAAGAAGCTCGGTTTTGAGACGATTATCGTAAACTGTAATCCTGAGACAGTGTCAACAGACTACGACACCTCAGATAAATTGTATTTTGAACCGCTTACGCTGGAGGACGTGCTGAGCATCTACAAAAAAGAGAAGCCTCTCGGCGTCATCGCGCAGTTCGGCGGCCAGACTCCGCTCAATCTCGCCGCAGAGCTGGAAAGCAACGGCGTCACGATACTCGGCACGTCTCCGTCCGTCATCGACCTGGCCGAAGACCGCGACCTTTTCCGCGAGATGATGGAGAAGCTTAATATCCCGATGCCGGAGTCCGGCATGGCGACGACCGTGGAGGAAGCGCTTGCAATCGCGGACAGAATCGGCTATCCGGTTATGGTACGGCCTTCCTATGTATTGGGCGGACGCGGTATGGAAGTCGTGTATGATGATGAGAGCATGGCGAATTATATGAACGCGGCCGTCGGCGTGACGCCTGACCGCCCGATACTCATCGACCGGTTCCTGAACCATGCCACCGAATGCGAGGCAGACGCTATCAGCGACGGGACACATGCGTTCGTCCCTGCTGTCATGGAGCATATCGAGCTGGCCGGAGTACACTCCGGAGATTCCGCATGTATCATCCCATCCGTACACATTTCCGAAGAAAATGTACGCACGATCAAGGAATATACGAGGAAGATCGCCGAGGAGATACACGTCAAAGGGCTGATGAACATGCAGTATGCCATCGAGAACGGCAAAGTGTACGTGCTGGAAGCCAATCCCCGTGCATCCCGAACCGTCCCCCTCGTGTCCAAAGTGTGCAATATCCGGATGGTTCCGCTGGCGACGGATATCATCACCTCCGAGATAACAGGGCGTCCGTCTCCGGTACCTGGCCTAAAGCAGCAGATGATCCCTTACTACGGTGTAAAAGAAGCCGTATTCCCATTCAACATGTTCCAGGAAGTAGACCCAATCCTCGGACCCGAAATGCGCTCCACGGGAGAAGTGCTCGGCCTGTCGCCGCATTACGGAGAGGCCTTCTACAAAGCGCAGGAGGCCACCCAGTCAAGGCTGCCGCTTTCCGGCACGGTACTCATCTCCGTGAACCGTAAAGACAGGGCCGAAGTGGCGGAGATTGCAAGAAGCTTTGCAGAAGACGGATTCGATATCGTGGCGACAGGTACGACATGCGACCTCATCCGGGAGGCGGGGATCGAAGCCGAAAAAGTGAAAAAGCTGTACGAAGGACGCCCGAATATCCTCGATATGATTACGAACGGCAAGATACAGCTTATCGTAAACTCGCCGGTAGGCAAGGACAGCATCCATGACGACAGCTATCTGCGGAAAGCTGCCATAAAAGCTAAGGTTCCATATATGACCACGATTGCCGCTGCAAGGGCTACTGCAAAAGGCATCCGATATGTGAAAGAAAACGGCAATGGAGAGGTCAAGCCGCTCCAGCAGCTGCACAGTGAAATAATGGAGGTATAGCAGAGCAGGATGCGGGCGGGAGGGAGGATCTGCTTAAGCTGAGCGGACCATGCAGATAATCTTAGTCAGGTAGTCCTCTTCCCGCTGCACGGTCAGGCCGTCGAGAAGATAGTCTTCGTAAAAGTGCTCTGAAAGCTCTATCCTGTTGTCTTGTGCATACCGGACAAGCCTTCTGTATGCCATTCCGATATCCTGCCATCTCCCTTTATGGTAGGCTGTTACATAGTCACCTTCCGGGCGCACTTCGTATGCCACCTTTTTCGGCTTTGCCGAGAGCAGCTGGTACAGCGTCCGGTAGCTGTCATACGTTCCTTCCATGATATCGGCCAGATTCTGCCGGCAGCTGATGCCATACGGGCTTCTGATTCCATGCTCCTCGCAATAGTCAAGGAATTTCCCAATCTCTATGCTCCATCCCATCTCATCGCTGCTTTCGATTCCGGACAGTACCATGTACCTCTTCTCTTCATGCCGCACGCGGATATCCTCCGGCGGCGCAGAGATTCCGCTTTGGATGCAGTCTGCCTTCTCCTTCATCCAGCGCTGCATCTGGCGGAGCTTCTGCATCCGTTCTTCGATGATAAGATTCTCCCGCTCGAACAGCTTCAGAAGGCTCTCCGGGGTCCTGCCATCCACATACGCCTTGATCTCCTGCAGGGGCATGTTCAGCTCTTTCAGCGAAAATATGATCTCAAATATATCGAGCTGAGAAAATGTATAGTACCTGTATCCGTTGTCGAGCTTCACCTCCGGGCAGAGCAGCCCGATGGCGTCGTAGTGGAACAGCGTGTGCTTCGTCACTCCAGTCAGCCGTGCAAACTCTCCGGTCGTCAGATACCTTTCTTTCTTTATTATTGCCATATTTATAATCTCCTCTTGACTATCGGGTTACCCTATACCTTATCATAACAATTGTCGGGTAAAAACACAACTCAGATAATTTATTGCAGCACGTTAATCAGGAAGGAGGATTCATATGTCGAATTCAATTGCAAAAGATTTCAAGTTTTTCTCTCTGCTTCGCTTTGCGGCTCCCACTATCATTATGATGGTGTTCATGTCCCTATATACGATCGTAGACGGTATCTTCATCTCCAGGCTGCTCGGAACGAACGCTCTGTCCTCCGCCAACATTGTATATCCGGTTCTGAACCTTGTCATAGCGGTCGGTGTCATGCTTGCTTCAGGGGGAAGTGCCATCATAGCTAGGAAGTTCGGTGAAAATAACTCGGAAGAAGCCCGCGAAGACTTTTCGCTGCTCATTATCGTCGGGATTGCGGCAGGATTCGTAATCATGGCTGCCGGCAACCTGTTCATAGAGCCGATTGCAAGAATGCTCGGCGCGACAGATGTGCTGCTTGCGGACGCGGTCAGCTACCTCAGCGTGTCATTGTTCCTCGCGCCGGCCTGTATCCTGCAGCTGCTCTTCCAGACGTTCTTCGTAACCGCGGGCAAGCCGAATCTGGGGCTTCTGCTCACTATCGGAGGCGGACTGGCCAACATGGTCCTGGACTATGTCTTCATGGGGCCGCTTCAGATGGGTATCGGCGGGGCTGCCCTGGCCACCGGTATCGGCCAGCTTGTACCTGCAGCATCGGGATTTATTTACTTTTTCTTTGTAAAGGGTTCCCTGCACATTACCAAGCCAAAGTTCCGGGGCTCTGTCATCATCGAAAGCTGCCTGAACGGCTCTTCGGAGATGGTGACAAATATATCCGCCGCTGTCGTAACGTATCTGTTCAATATCATGATGCTCAAGTTCCTCGGCGAACCAGGCGTGGCAGCAATCACGATCGTGCTGTACGGGCAGTTCCTGTTCAATGCGATGTATATGGGCTTCTCCGTATATCGTGGAAATCTTTACGCCTGCGGGAACGAAGACATACGAGATAGCACGAAGCGGATTCTTCCTCTTCTCGTTCAACTATATCTTTGCCGGTATCAATATCTTCGCATCCGCGATGTTTACCGCATTCTCCAACGGGAAGATATCAGCGGCCGTCTCTTTCGTATGCACCTTCGTATTCATCGTGGCGAACATACTGGTGCTGCCGTATCTTATCGGTGTAAACGGCATCTGGCTGTCCGTACCCGCCGCCGAGTGCATGACTGTCTTCCTGTCCGTCTATTTCTTCTACAAGAAACGGAAAGACTACCGCTATATCTGACATAAGCTACTGTATATCATTCTCGTCAAACCGGTCTCCACATTCGGGGCAGAATTTCCCTTTGTTATCCCTGTGACCACACGCACATGTCCAGCCGTTTGCAGCTGGCGTGCTTTCCTGTGCGGGCGCTCCCGGAGGTGACGTGCCTTCCTGCGTCCCTGCATCTTTCCTTGACGCATTGTCCTCCAGATAATACTCCACGTCATGCAGATATGTGTCAAAGGCATCGTAATATGCAGCTTTGCTGAGGTATGCCAGCATATGGCTGCTGATTTTGTCCAGCCGGTAATCCATGAATACATCAATAGCCGCTCCGTGGGTGGTGAGTGACCAGTCCCGGTCGTCCATGCTCACGAGCAGCAGGATTCCATCTTTCCCTTCCTCCGCTGCCGTACCCTTCCGTATCAAAGATGTCATCTGCCGCCCTCTGGGCATCCGCCCCATAGATGGTTTTCGGCCTCTATCACCCCTCCGCAGGAAGGACATATGTATACGGTATCCCCATCTTTCTCTGCTGTACTCCATTCCCCCGTCTCATGCTTCCAGTCGTAGCTGTCCTTTTTCCCGGCATGTTCCAAGGCTTTTTTATATTCAATAAATACACTCCGTTCGTAATCATTATCACAAAACGGACAGTGCAGCTTCTGAATCAAAATAACTGGTAATTATTGTAAATTACCAGTCATGCCTATTCGTTTCTCAGCCTCATGATGCCTTCCAGAAGTATTTTCACATCATCCAGTATATAGTCAAAGGCTCCCGCCTGGAAGAGATTGATGACAATCATCCCTATCGGCACCGCGAAGATCATGCCGAGCACGCTTCCCACTTTATAGCCTACGTAGAGCAGCACGAGCGTCACAAGTGGATTCAGGCCCATGCTGTCGCCAACGAGCTTCGGCTGGATGAGCTGGCGGACGAGCTGCGTCACCGCATAGAGCACCATCAGCGCGATAGCAAGCTTATAGTTGCCTACCATGAACTTATACAGCGCCCACGGTATCAGTGCGGTTCCTGTCCCGAAAAACGGCAGGAAATCCAGAAATGCAATGAGCAGCGCAAGGAGAATCTGGAAATGCACTCCCATGAGCACGAATCCTATAAGGAGAAGCCCAAATACGACGACCATTATCTTCATCTGGGCCTTGAAATATCCGCCCACCGCATACTTCAGATTGTCTATCACCATGCTCATCCGGCGTACAACCGGATCCGGCGCTATTTTCTTGGACCATGCGATGACAGCATCCCTGTCTGCGATGAAAAAATAGGCGGATATGACCGTGACGATAGTGGCAATGAGTACGGACGGTATCTTCTTTGCAAAATTACCCGCCGCAGCGACGGTCGGCTCGCTGAATCTTCCAATCAGATCTCCCATCGTGCTGTCCAAATTGCTGACCATGGCGTGCCAGCCGTTCTGTATGCCTTTTGGCAGCACGGTGAATACGCCCTCCAGCGTCTTACCGATATCACTGAGGCCGCTTTCCAGCTGCTGATACAAGTCAGGCATGTTCTGGATCAATGCCACGATTTCCCGCCAGAGCCTGCTTCCCGCAAAATATATGAGAAATACGAGGCCGGCGAGGACGCCTATGATAATGATGGCGGAGCCGAGCTTCTTCACAATCTTCAGCCGCCGCTCCAGCCAGTTGACAACCGGACTTGCAATATATGCGATAAACCAGCCTATGACAAAGGGCATGAAGAACACGAGCAGCCTGGCGCCGAGGAACACGAACAGCGCTGTTCCAAGCAGACTGAATGCAAGGCTTACTATCACCTTCCAGTAAGGCCTCTCGTCGTGGAGCTGATCCTTAAAATCTGTCTTCATCTGTCATTCCACCTCTTGCCCGCCGATATATTCTGTCTCGACCAGTTCCCATATCTCGTCTCTTCCCTGTTTCGTCATGGAAGAGAAAGGGATGACCTTCGTCCCCGGAAGAAGCTTAAGCCCGGTCCTCAGCATCTTGATATGCTTCTCTAACTGGCTGCGCTTGATCTTATCCAGTTTCGTGGCGATGATAATCGGCTCATACCCCTGTCCTACGATCCAGTCGTACATCATCTTGTCATTGGCGGACGGTTCGTGGCGGATATCGATGAGCAGGAACACTGCCTTCAGCTGTCTGGAACTGTGGAGGTAGCGCTCGACAAGCTGCCCCCACTTGATCTTCTCCTTCTCGGACACCTTCGCATATCCATAGCCGGGAAGATCGACCAGATACAGCTCGTCATTGATGTTATAGTAATTGATCGTCTGTGTCTTGCCCGGCGTAGCTGATATCCTTGCGTAAGACTTCCGGTTCATCAGCGCATTGATGAGCGATGATTTCCCCACGTTCGACTTCCCTGAAAAAGCGATTTCAGGATGTGCGTTATCCGGCAGTACGCTCGTAATCCCACATACAGTCTCTAAATTAACATTTTTGATAATCATATCTATTCCTCTTTACTGTCATCGGCTGCTACGCCAACGCTATTTTCAACACTTCATTCATATGGGATACCGGCAGTATCTCAAGGCCTTTCGTAATCTCTGAGGAGATGTCCTCCAGATCCACCTGGTTCTCCTGCGGGATAATCACCGTCCGGATGCCGGCGTTCTTGGCTGCCAGCAGCTTTTCCTTCAGCCCGCCGATTGGAAGCACGCGGCCCCGGAGCGTAATCTCTCCTGTCATGGCGGCGTCTGCTCTTGCCTTGCGCGCCGTCACAGCAGATATCATCGCCGTCGCCATAGTAATACCGGCGGACGGGCCGTCTTTTGGGACTGCTCCTTCCGGTATGTGGATATGTATGTCATGCTCTTTAAAGAAAGACTCTTCTATGTCGTATTCCCCGCTGACGGAACGGATATAGCTGATGCCGGTCCTTGCGGACTCTTTCATCACATCACCGAGCTGCCCGGTAAGCAGTATCTCGCCCTCTCCCGGCATGATATTCACTTCTATCTGGAGCGTGTCGCCTCCAACGCTCGTCCACGCGAGGCCCCGTACGATACCGACTTCATCTGACGCATTCGCCATCTGGTACGTGTACAGTTCTTTTCCAAGGTAAAGATGAAGGTTCCTCTCTGTGACATGGACCGCGTTCTTCTTCGTCTCCAGGATTTCTCTGGCCGCTTTCCGGCATATCTCGCCGAGCTTACGCTCCAGCTGCCGTACGCCTGCCTCTTTCGTATAATTTCTCGCCATCTTCCAGATTGCCCTCTTGCTTACGGTGAGCTGCTCCGGTTTCAATCCATGCCGTTTCAGCTGCTTTGGCAGGAGATGCTCCATGGCGATATGCATTTTCTCATTCTCTGTGTAGCTGCTCACTTCGATGACTTCCATGCGGTCCAGAAGCGGCCTCGGTATCGTCTGGAGCGTATTCGCAGTCGTCACGAACAGCACTTCTGACAAGTCCACCGGCACTTCAATATAATGGTCACGGAACTTCGCGTTCTGCTCACTGTCCAGCACTTCCAGCAGGGCGGAGAATGTATCTCCCTTGTAATCATTGCTCACTTTGTCTATCTCGTCCAGCAGCATGAGCGGATTCTTGACACCCGCAGACTTGAGCCCGGTGGCGATCCTTCCCGGCATGGCACCCACGTACGTCCTCCTGTGCCCCCGTATCTCGGCTTCGTCGCGCACCCCGCCGAGGGAGACTCTCACGTACGGTTTCTTCAACGCCCTGGCGAGCGATTTCGCTATGGACGTCTTGCCGGTGCCCGGAGGGCCTACAAGGCAGAGTATCGGCGTATCGCCCTTTTTAGTCAGCGCACGCACGGCGAGGAATTCCAGCACTCTTTCCTTTACCTTCTCCAGGCCATAGTGGTCCTCATCCAGCACTTCCTTCGCATATGCGATGTCCTTGTGGTCCTTGCATACTTTGTCCCACGGCATCTCGAGAAGCGTCTCGATATATGTGCGGACGACGCCTGTCTCAGCAGGGTTGCCCATCGTATTCTTGAACCGCTTGATTTCCTTGTTCAGCTTTTCCTTCACTTCACCAGGTGCCTTCAGCTTATCTGCCGCCTCCTGGAACTCGTCCGCGTCCGACATCGTATTGTCGTCGCCTAACTCCTCGCGGATGAGCTTCATCTCCTCCCGCAGTATATATTCCCTCTGGTTTTTATCCACCCGCTCTTTTACCTTCGCCTGGATCTCTTCTTTGATATTGAAGATCTGAATCTCGCTGACGAGCCTGCCCACGACTTTGTCATAGCGTTTCAGCACATCCGGCTCCTCCAGCAGTTCCTGGGCATGCTCCCACGAAAGCGGCATATTCGCGGCGACTTCATCTACGAGCATACGCAGGTCTTTGATTCCCTCCATCTGAAGCGCCAGATCCTTGGAGAGCTTCGGGTTGCGCGGAAGATACTCCCGGAACAGGTCCTTAAGCCCCCGCAGCATCGCCTCCATATTGAGCGGATTCTCTTCTGCACCTACCGCTTCCATCGAGTTGTCGATATCTTCCACTGCGACAACATCTGCACGCAGATACGGTTCATCATATTCCATACAGTCCATCCTGGCACGCGTTTCCCCCGTCACCAGAATCCTGCTGATCTTCTTCGGTAATTTTACAATCTGCTTGATCGATGCAATGCAGCCCACGGTACAGATATCATCCATACCCGGATTCTCTTTCTCAATATCTTTCTGAGCTGTCAGAAAAATCTTCTGATTTTCCTGCATCGCATGTTCAATTGCTTCAATTGACTTCTCCCTGCTGACGTCGAAATGAGTAACCATTCCAGGCAATACGACCATACCACGCAGGGCAACCATCGGTAAACTATTCACTTCATTTGTCATACAATTTCTCCTATTTTGAAAGGGGTCAGACCCCTATGGTGCATAGGGGTCTGACCCCTTTGACAATTTAAAACAAGCGGGCACAAAACTGATTCTGCACCCGCCTTTTTATTAAGCACTTTCCGATCTGACGGCAGTGTGTTCACACTCCGGCTCTCCGGTTCCTTTTACAACTTCTTTTGTGATTCGGCATGTCTTCAATGTCTCGTCTGACGGAGCGCGGTACATGATATCCATCATGACATTCTCCATAATCGCACGCAGCCCTCTGGCTCCTGTCTTGCGCTTCAGCGATGTCTCTGCTATCTCTTCCAGCGCCTCTTCGTCGAAGATGAGATCCACGCCGTCCAGCTCGAGCAGCTTCTGGTACTGCTTGGCTATCGCGCTTCTCGGCTCAGTAAGGATACGCATGAGCGCTTCCTTGTCAAGCATCTGGAGTGCCACCGTCACCGGTACACGCCCGACAAGCTCGGGAATGATTCCATATTTCACAAGATCCTGCGGCAGAACCTGGCTCAGCAGACGGTCCACATCATTTTCATGCTTCTCCGTTATATCTGCGTTAAATCCTATCGCTTTCTTGTCTATCCTGTTCTCTACTATCTTTTCAATCCCTTCAAATGCGCCTCCGCATATGAAAAGGATGTTCGTCGTGTCAATCTGTATCAGTTCCTGATGCGGATGCTTTCTTCCTCCCTGAGGCGGCACATTGGCAACCGTCCCTTCGATAATCTTGAGCAGTGCCTGCTGCACGCCTTCACCGGATACGTCTCTTGTGATGGAAGGGTTCTCGGACTTTCTCGTAATCTTATCAATCTCATCGATATAGATGATGCCGTACTCTGCCCGCTCGACGTCTCCGTCGGCAGCCTGGATGATCTTCAGAAGAATGTTCTCCACATCTTCTCCCACATAACCTGCCTCTGTGAGCGCAGTCGCATCAGCGATGGCGAACGGCACATTCAATATCTTGGCGAGCGTCTGGGCAAGCAGCGTCTTGCCGCACCCCGTCGGCCCGAGCATGAGGATATTGCTCTTGTTGAGCTCCACCCCCAGGTCTTTCTGCGCCATAATCCGCTTATAGTGGTTGTAGACAGCTACAGACAATACCTTTTTCGCCTCATCCTGGCCGATGACATACTCATCGAGGAACTCCTTGATCTCTTCCGGTTTCAGAAGATTAATATCGGCAAATGGGTTCCAGTGCCTCCTGTCATCATATTCAAATTCTTCTTCAATAATCTCTGCACATACATCGATACACTCATCACAGATATAAGCCCCGTTCGGACCTGCAATCAGCTTGCGGACCTGTGACTGTGTCTTGTTGCAAAACGAGCATCTCACCTGATCGTCGTTCTTTCCTGCCATGCTTTCACCTCTCTGGGACATTCCGCTATTCCTTAACGGTTCTTGATGACTTCATCGATAAGCCCGTAAGCCTTCGCTTCCTCCGCAGACATGAAGTTATCACGCTCAGTATCGATGCGGATAACATCCAGCGGCTGTCCCGTATTCTCCGCCAGAATCTGGTTCAGCCTCTGACGGGTTTTTAAAATATGTTCCGCTGCAATCTGAATCTCAGTTGCCTGTCCCTGTGCACCGCCTGACGGCTGGTGGATCATAATCTCTGCGTTCGGCAGAGCCAGCCGCTTTCCTTTGGTCCCTCCTGCAAGAAGGAAGGAGCCCATGCTTGCGGCCATGCCGATACAGATCGTCTCTATGTCAGACTTGATATACTGCATCGTGTCATAAATGGCCAGGCCTGCTGACACGGAACCTCCCGGGCTGTTGATATACAGATGGATATCCTTCTCCGGGTCTTCTGCTTCCAGGAATAACAGCTGGGCCACTACCACGCTTGCGGATACGTCTGTTACCTCTTCCCCTAAAAATATAATCCTGTCTTTCAATAATCTTGAATAGATGTCGTAGGAGCGTTCTCCGCGGCTGGTCTGTTCAATGACATAAGGTACTAAACTCATGTATTCGTCTCCTCCTGACTATGTGATATGACTATTTCTCTACAGCATTCTCCAAGAGGAATGTCACTGCTTCCTGTACAGCCATATCTTCCTTCATCTGATTCTTTTCATTTTCGCCCATAAACTCTTTCAGCTTATCGACTTCCATCTTATATGACTCGGCCATCTTCGCCAGCTCTTCGTCAATCTTGTCATCGCTGATTTCGATGTTCTCGGCTTTGGCTATCGCTTCCAGAACGAGACGTGTCTCGATGCGTTTGATAGCCTGAGGCCTCAGTTCCTCCAGCATCTTCTCTGCCGTCATGCCAGTAAACTGGAAATACTGCTCCATGGATAATCCCTGTGACTGGATTCTCTGTGCAAAGTCATCGGCCATCTGCCTTACCTGTGTCTCGATCATAGCCTTCGGGATTTCCATCTCGGCATTCTTGACCGCCTGCTCGACTACCTGGTCTTCCTTCTTCGTCTTGCCTTCCGCAGCTTTCTCATCTTTGATTTTTGCCTTGACGTCAGCTTTATATTCTTCTAATGTGTCAAATTCGGATACTTCCGCTGCGAATTCATCGTCAATCTCCGGAAGCTCTTTTGCCTTAATCTCGTGCACCGTACACTTGAATACGGCTTCTTTCCCCTTCAGCTCTTCTGCGTGATAGTCCTCCGGGAATGTCACATTGACCTCTATCTCCTTGCCAGTCTCTGCGCCTACGAGCTGCTCCTCAAATCCGGGGATGAAAGAGTTGGAGCCGATGGTCAGCGGATAGTTCTCGCCTTTGCCGCCTTCAAACGCAACGCCGTCTACAAATCCTTCAAAGTCGAGGATGACCTCATCCCCATCCTGTACCGGACGGTCTTCCACTGCAACGGTCCTTGCATTCTTCTCCGCCTCTTCCTGGATCTTGGCATCTACTTCCTTCTGTGTCACACGTGTGGAAATCTTGTCTACTTCCAGCCCCTTATACTCTCCGAGCGTAACTTCCGGCTTTGTAGCCACATCTGCCGTAAAGATAAATGGCTTGCCCTTCTCAATCTGGACGACATTGATGTCCGGCTGGGACACGATGTTCAGCTCACATTCTTCATATGCATCAGAATATGCCTTCGGAATCAGCTCGTTCGCCGCGTCATCGTAAAATATCTCTGCACCGTACATCTTCTCGATCATCTGGCGCGGCACTTTTCCCTTGCGGAATCCTGGCATGTTGATCTTGTTCTTCTGCTTCATATATGCACTTTGAAGCGCTTTCTCTAAATCATCGGCAGGAACTTCGATGGTAAGTTTTGCCATGTTTTTTTCTAACTTTTCTACCTGTAGACTCATTTTTACTATTTCCTCCTGTTTCTGTCCCGCCTTTCAACCGCCGGAAAGATGGGCATGCTACATTACATTCACTAAAGAAGTATAACACAAACCTCTCTAAATATCTAGCCTTGAATTTCATCTAGCCTAAGTATTTTTATGACAAGGTTGTCCATATCATCTCCGTCAATGGAATACTCATTTCTCTTATCTGCTTTTACCTTCACTATGACTGTTTTCGCGTCCTGGAACTCCATCTCGGAAGTCGCCACATCCAGCAGTTCATATGCGTGGTTGACGATATCGTTCAGTATCTGCTGCTGAACCTCTTCATCCGTTCCTTTGTACACCCCGTCCTTCACATCCTGGGCAATCTTTAAAGAGTCCTCGGTCAAAAGCTGCTGGAAACGGATAAATACGTCCGATGGCTGGATCTCCACCGGAACCTCATATTCCTTCTTCCCGGTCTTGTCCGCCTCTCCGACGCTGTAGCGCATCACGGAAAATATCTTCGCCACAAGCTCGGCGAACTGGCTCGTCTTCAGATTCCCCATGTCGATCTCGTTCGTGATATTGTTGGCCACAAATGTATCTATAAATTCCTTGTACTGCGCTTTCAAAGACTCCGCCGTAGAGCCGTCTATCATCTTTAGGGCCTTCTCCGTCTGTCCCTGGAAATTCAGGTCCAGCACGCCTTTGACATATCCGGACGCGTCAAAATCACGCCCGCACCCGGTACTGCCGGCTGCCAGCGTGATGCAGAGAAAGACAAGCAGCAGCGGTTTCAGACATTTCTTCATATTATAACCCTCTGCAATCTTATTCATAGACGATAGACTCTGCAATCTCTTTGGCCTTCTCTTTGCCCATAAGCTGTTCGATAATCTTAAGAGCGAAATCGATAGCCGTTCCCGCCCCGCGTCCGGTAATGATATTGCCGTCCACCGTTACAGGAGCCCCTGTAAGGACTGCTCCCTGGATCTTCGTCTCCATCGTCGGGTAGCACGTCACCCGCTTGCCTTTGAGCAGCCCGAGATTGCCGAGTATGGTCGGCGCCGCGCAGATGGCAGCCACGGTCTTGCCCTCCTCGATAAAGTCTTTCACGACCCGGCGCACTCCATTGTGCTCCTCCAGGTTCCGGGTTCCCGGCATCCCGCCCGGAAGCACGATCATATCAAACTCCACAAAGTTTACCTCGTCAAACAGATCTTCCGTCTGGACATTGATTCCGTGCGCCCCGTGTACGATATATTCATCCGTAACAGATACCGTGTCCACATATATCTTTGCCCGCCTGAGCAGGTCTACGACTGTAAGTGCCTCGATCTCTTCAAACCCATCTGCCAGTATAACGCTTACTCTCTTCATCAAATTCCTCCTTACTGATTTTGAAAACCCCTGCACGGCCCTGTAAAGCCATTATGAATAAATATTAACAAACAACGTGTAAAAAAGCAAATACGTTTACATTTTCCTGAAACTATATTATCATAACTATAAAAATGAAGGTGGTGCAATATATGGAAATAGAACGTAAATTTCTGGTGGATGAGCTCCCCGGCGATCTGACCGGATACCCATGCCGTATCATTGAACAGGGATATCTGAATACAGACCCTGTCGTACGTATCCGGCGGGACAACGACAAGTTCGAGCTGACGTACAAATCAAAGGGCCTGATGGTCCGGGAAGAATATAACCTTCCCCTCACGAAAGACGCATATGAGCATCTTCTGGATAAGATCGACGGACGTCTCATACAGAAAAGGCGCTATATGATTCCGTATGCCGGCTCTCTCACGATTGAACTGGATATTTTTGAAGGCAGCCTTGCTCCGCTCATGCTCGCAGAAGTAGAATTTCCGGATGAAGAGGCCGCCGCCTCATTTGCCCCTCCGGAATGGTTTGGGGACGATGTCACCTTTTCCGGCAGATACCACAACAGCACGCTGAGCAGACTGTAATATACGCAACCCATCGTTGCTTTTCAGACATCGGCAACGTTTCGGTGCATAGATATCTATTTATTGGACAAATTGCTATACTAACAAGTAAAGTTACTTGGGAGGTTAGCTGTCATGCCAAACATTCAACTGGCCAATAATTTACGGTATCTGAGGAAACAAAAGAATCTGACCCAGAAGGATCTGAGCGAGATGCTGAACATATCCAGACAGGCCTACTCGAACTATGAGACGAGCAAGCGTACCCCTGACCTGGATTCTCTTCTGTATCTGGCTGGATTTTATAATGTCAATCTGGACGGCCTCGTACTCGGCTGCCTTCCTTCTCCTGACCTGGCTGCTGCCGGTTCGATTGCAGAACAGAAGATTCCTTATACGCTTTCTATAGATAAAAATACCGGTAATTCTATTTATCTCACTGAGGAAGAACTGGATATCATCACGAAGCTCCGCACACTTTCCAGAGAACACAAACAGTTAATTACCGGTTTTATTAATGACAATGTCAAATCCGGTGCCTAATCATTCACCGCGAATCCGTCATGCACCGCAACCATGGCCTGATCGATATCTTTCTCGTCCACAAGCACCGTAATCCTTATTTCTGATGTTGAAATCATATTGATATTGATTCTGGAGTTGTAAAGCGATTCAAACATCTTTGCCGCAACTCCCGGATTGCTCATCATTCCCGCACCTACGATCGACAGCTTTGCAACCTCTTCTTCCCATGTGATCTGCTGTATCGTAAGCCTGTCTTTATTCTCTTCCAGCACTTTGATTGCATTTTCCAGATCGTTGTCTGCGACTGTAAATGAAATATCTTTCGTACCCTCACGACCTACGGACTGCAGTATGATATCTACGTTGATATTGCTCTTCGCCAGCGTATCGAAGATATTGAATGCGATTCCCGGCTTATCCTGCACCCCGATTACGGAGATTCTTGCTGTATTCTTATCGGCAGCTACGCCTGTCACTAACATTTTTTCCATATGTGAAGCCTCCTTGACTACAGTTCCCTCTGAACGGTTCAGACTGGATCTTACTACTAATTCTACATTATATTTTTTTGCCATTTCCACAGACCTGTTGTGAAGCACCTTTGCCCCGAGGCTGGCCAGCTCAAGCATCTCGTCGTACGTCACGACGTCCAGCTTTCTGGCATTTTTGACAATCCTCGGATCGGCGGTGTACACGCCGTCCACATCTGTATATATCTCGCACTTATCCGCGTGAAGGACAGCGGCCAGCGCCACTGCGGTCGTATCCGAACCTCCCCTTCCAAGCGTCGTGATATCATCATACTTGTTCACTCCCTGGAAACCGGTCACAATCACTATCTTTCTCGAATCCAGCTCATGGAGGATACGCTCCGTATCTACACGTTTGAAACGGGCATTGCCATATCTTGATGTAGAGTGCATCATCACCTGGAAAGCATTGAGCGATACCGCCGGAACATCCAGCGCCTGCATCGCCATCGCCATCAGCGACACCGACACCTGCTCGCCTGTGGTGAGCAGCATATCCATCTCCCTTTTCTTGGCATTTGGATTGATGCTTTCTGCCATCTCGATCAGATTGTCTGTCGTGTCCCCCATAGCCGAGAGTACGACGACGACATCGTTTCCTGCTTTGTAATCTTCGATACAGCGCTGCGCCACATTAAATATTCTTTCTTTGTTGGCAACAGAACTGCCGCCGAATTTCTTAACAACTAACATATATTCCTCCCGCATTCCTCTTTTATGACTGTGCCCCGTCGAGCAGATGCCCAATCAATCTGTAACCGTCCGGCCAGTATATCCCTGTCCCGGAAGCCGTCTTCTCATCATACGCATCCGTACCTCCCGCAGGCGCGGTGCTGTCATACAGAAGATACGGGACCGGGTCTCCCGTGTGGGTGCGGACTTCTATCGGGGTAGGGTGGTCAGGAAGCACAAGTATCCTGTAATCTGCACCGGCGCGTTCCATGCCTTCTGTAATCTTCCCTGCAACGAGTCCGTCTACCCTCTCTATCGCTGTAATTTTATCTTCTACGATGCCCTGGTGCCCCATCTCGTCCGGAGCCTCTACATGGATATAGGCGAAATCATAGCCGCCGTTCGTCAGTGCGTCTACCGCTGCCATAGCCTTTCCGGCATAATTCGTATTCAGCCCGCCGTCCGCTCCTTCTACCTCTATACAGTCCATCCCTGCTCCGACCGCGATTCCCTTAAGCAGGTCAACCGCAGATATCATGACGCCTCTGCATCCCGTCATCTCTTCAAAGGACTTGAGGGCCGGACGTTTCCCTGCCCCCCAGAACCATGCGGAGTTGGCAGGATGTAGCCCCTTCGATCTGCGCTCCACGTTAATCGGGTGATTTTCCAGTATATCATAGCTCTTAGCCATCATCTCCCGAAGGACCGCATCGTCCGGCAGATATGCGCCAATCTTCTTCGTCAGGATATCGTGGGGAGGCGTCAGGTCCACAGCTTCCCCCTGTTTCCAAATGAGCAGATGGCGGTAGCTCGTACCTGTGTAAAAACGGTACCCTTCTCTCTCCAGCCCGTCTCTCAGCGCCTCCAGCAGCACCGCTGCATCTTGCGTACTGATCTCACCGGAACTGTGGTCGATAATGGTCCGTTCCTCATATGCGCAGTCCTCCTCGGACAGCGTCACGATATTGCACCGGAAAGACACGTCTGTATCTTCCATATCCACACCGATGCTGAGCGCCTCCAGCGGAGACCGTCCTGTATAGTATATCTTCGGGTCATATCCCATCACGGCAAGATTGGCTGTGTCGCTTCCCGGCGCCATACCTTCCGGCACCATGGATACCATCCCTACTTCCGCCTTCCGTGCAAGCCGGTCCATGACCGGCGTACGAGCGGCGGCAAGCGTCGTCTTTCCTCCCAGTTCTTTAAGCGGACGGCCTGCCATGCCGTCACTCAACACGATTATGTATTTCATGCTACCTCCCTGTCCGCCCTATTCTTGAATCCGTATCATATGCAGTATCTCATCTTTATATATCCTTGCCCTCGTATCATAATCCCCTTCCATCATGACAGGAGTGATGAATCCGAATTCATCGTCCAGTCCGTCTGCATGAATGATCTCTATATCACCGAAAGAGTCTTTGAGGTCAGCCAGCATCTCCTGTGCATCACCCTTCATGCGGATGAAGAAGCGCCGTTTGGCGTCCGCCTTGTCTTCGAGCTTAAGCTTATCCTGCTTCCACATCGTCATGATATTGCGGCTCAGATGCTTTGCAGCGTCCACCACATCAGCCACCACGGCGCTGGCGGTCGGAAGCTTGCCTGCACCGCTGCCGTAGAACATCGCATCGCCGAGCACGTTGCCGTGCACGAAGATGGCATTGAATACGCCGTTCACGTTATAGAGCGGATGCCCCGGATAGAGCATGCATGGAGCCACGATCGCGTGCAGACGGTTGCCGCGCCGCTTGCTGGACGCCAGAAGCTTGATCGTCGTCCCCATCGCCTTGGCATACTTCATATCTTCCGCCGTAATCTCCGTGATGCCTTCACAGTAGATATCTTCAAAGTCAACCTGCTGCCCTGAGATGAGCGATGACAGGATCGCTATCTTCCTGCACGCGTCATAGCCTTCCACGTCCGCTTCCGGATTGCGCTCCGCGAACCCGTTCTCCTGTGCTTCCTTCAGCACTTCATCGTAGTCTGCTCCCTCATAGAACATCTTTGTCATCATATAGTTGGTCGTACCGTTCAGGATGCCGGTAATCTCCTCAATCTCATCCGCCGTCAGCGAAGAGTTCAGCGGGCGGATGATCGGTATGCCGCCTCCCACGCTCGCCTCGAACAGGAAGTTGATGCCCCGGTCCTTCGCGATGGACAGAAGTTCCGCGCCGTGCTTTGCGACAAGCGCCTTGTTCGACGTGGCAACGCTCTTTCCTGCCTGTAGGCACCGCTTTACAAAGGTGTACGCGGGCTCGATTCCTCCCATGACCTCCACGACGATCTTGATCTCATCATCATTGACAATGGTCTCGAAATCATGGACAATCTTATCCTGCACCGGATCGCCCGGAAACTCCTTCAGATCCAGCACATACTTTATATTCAGCTCGTCGCCGATCCTCTGGCTGATGCGGGCGCCGTTCGTATTGACGACTTCCACGACACCGGAACCGACGGTTCCATATCCCATAACTGCTATATCTACCATATCTTCCTCCCTCTAGCTGTTTGCTGAATGCTTCAGGTATGCATTGATAAACATATCGATGCTTCCGTCCAGCACTGCCGTAACATTACTGCATTCCTCGCTGGTGCGGTGGTCCTTCACCAGAGTGTATGGCTGCATGACATAAGAGCGTATCTGGTTGCCGAAGCCGATCTCTTTTACCTCTCCCCTTATGTCTGACACCTTTTCCGCCTGTTCCTGCTCCTTCAGAAGCTGCAGCTTGACTTTCAGCATCTGCATCGCCTTCTCCTTGTTGAAGTGCTGGGAACGTTCGTTCTGGCACTGGACGACGATGCCTGTCGGCAGATGGGTGATGCGGATGGCAGAGGATGTCTTGTTGACATGCTGTCCGCCTGCACCGCTTGCCCGGTACGTGTCTATCTTAAGCTCCTCGTCCGCAATCTCGATGTCGATCTCATCCTCGATGTCGGGGACCACATCACAAGAAGCAAAGGAAGTCTGCCGCTTGCCGGCCGCATTGAACGGAGAGATCCGCACGAGACGGTGCACCCCTTTCTCTGACTTCAGATATCCGTAGGCATTCTCGCCTCTGACTTCAAATGTGACCGTCTTGATGCCTGTGATATCGCCGTCCAGATAGTCAAGCACTTCCACCGCATAGCCTTTGCGCTCTGCAAAACGGCTGTACATGCGGTAGAGCATGCCCGCCCAGTCGCACGACTCCGTCCCTCCGGCGCCGGCATGGATCGTCACGATCGCGTTGCACGCGTCATACTCTCCCGAAAGGAGCGTCCTGATCCGCAGCTCCTCGAACCGTTCTTCAAAATTATGGATCTCCGCTTCCATCTCATTCACTGCAGAGGCGTCATTTTCCTCGTAAGACATCTCGATGAGCAGATTGATATCTTCATATCCGTCATACAATGCATGAATCGTCTTTACGAGCTCCTGCAGGTCCTTGAGTTCCTTCATCACCTGCTGCGATTCTTCCGGTCTGTCCCAGAAGCCCGGCTCTTCTATCTTCCTCTCCAGCTCTTCGATTCGTTTCTCTTTGCCAGAGACGTCAAAGTGAATCCCTCATCTCGGCAAGAGGTTCTTCATAAGCATTCATGATACTTTTAAATGCATCTAATTCAACCACGTTGTCACCTCTTTCTATCTTAATCTCTGATTTCTAAATATTTTTATTCCTATATCTTCTCTTACTTGCGCCCACAGCACTGCTTATATTTCTTGCCGCTTCCGCACGGACACGGATCGTTCGGATACACCTTCTTCTCCGCGCGCCGCTTCGGTCCGCGCACCGCGCTCTCGTCCTTGTTCGTGCCGGTCACCTTGGCTACCTGTTCCCGCTCTACCTTCTGTTCGATCCTCACATGGAACAGGGTACGTATCGTATCCTCGGTGATGCTTTTTGTCATAGCTCCGAACATATCATATCCGAGCATCTTGTACTCCACCTTCGGGTCTCTCTGTCCATATGCCTGCAGTCCGATTCCCTGGCGCAGCTGGTCCATATCGTCGATGTGGTCCATCCACTTGGCATCGATCACCTTCAGCAGAACGACACGCTCCACTTCACGCAGATGCTCCGGTTCCGGGAATTCCGTCTCTTTCAGTTCATAAGACTTCACCGCACGCTCTTTGAGCATATGCTTCAATTCCTTCTGGCTTATATCCTTGATATCCTCTTCCGTGACAGGCTCCATCGGAACTACATTGTGGATCGTCATGTTCAGTTCCTGAAGGTTCCAGTCTTCCGGCTCGTCGTCCACAGAGACTATCATGTCCACCACGTTCTCCACATAATCGTTGATCATGTGGAAGATGGAGTCACGCATATTGTCTCCGTCCAGCACGCGGCGTCTCTCTTCATATATAATCTCTCTCTGCTCATTCATGACCTGGTCATATTCGAGCAGATTCTTACGGATGCCGAAGTTGTTGCTCTCAATCTTCTGCTGCGCCTTCTCGATGGCATTGGAGAGCATCTTGTGCTCTATCTGTTCTCCGTCTTCCACGCCAAGCGTCGTAAATATGTTCATCAGCCTCTCCGAACCGAACAGGCGCATCAGATCGTCCTCCAATGAGATGTAGAACCTGGACTCTCCCGGATCGCCCTGACGTCCGGAACGTCCGCGCAGCTGATTGTCGATACGCCTCGCCTCATGCCGCTCCGTACCGATAATCTTCAGGCCTCCGGCAGCCCTTGCCTCGTCGTCCAGCTTGATGTCCGTACCACGTCCTGCCATGTTGGTCGCTATCGTCACCGCGTCATGGATACCGGCCTGTGCGACGATTTCCGCCTCCTGCTCATGATACTTCGCATTCAGCACATTGTGCGGGATGCCCCGTTTTTTCAGCATGCTGCTCAGAAGCTCCGATGTCTCGATCGTAATCGTGCCGACAAGCACCGGCTGATGCTTGGCGTGCGCCGCTTCTATCTCATCGCACACGGCCCGGAACTTCTCCTTCTGCGTCTTGTACACGGCATCTTCCAGATCTATCCTCTGTACTTCCACATTCGTAGGGATCTCCACGACGTCCATGCCGTAGATATCCCGGAACTCTTTTTCTTCCGTGAGCGCGGTACCTGTCATACCTGATTTCTTGTCAAATTTGTTGAACAGGTTCTGGAACGTGATCGTCGCCAGCGTCTTGCTCTCTCTCTTGACCTTGACGTGCTCCTTCGCCTCGATGGCCTGATGAAGGCCGTCGGAATATCGGCGCCCCGGCATGATACGGCCGGTGAATTCATCTACAATCAGTACCTGATCTTCCTTCACGACATAGTCCTGGTCGCGGAACATCAGGTTATGCGCCCGCAGTGCCAGTATGATATTGTGCTGAATCTCCAGGTTCTCCGGATCTGCCAGGTTCTCGATATGGAAAAACTTCTCTACCTTCTTCACACCATCTTCGGTGAGGTTGATATTCTTCTCTTTTTCATTGACGATAAAGTCTCCCGACTCCTCGATGTCCTCTCCCATGATCGCGTTCATCTTGGAGAACTCTCCGCTTGCCTCGCCGCGTTCCAGCTGGCG
The DNA here is from genome assembly GCF_004345005.1 of Extibacter muris. Taxonomy (GTDB): domain Bacteria; phylum Bacillota; class Clostridia; order Lachnospirales; family Lachnospiraceae; genus Extibacter; species Extibacter muris. The sequence continues at coordinate 66,048 of NZ_SMMX01000001.1, read as the reverse complement.
TGCCAGGATATCACAGGCTTCATACAGCTTCGTGGATTTCCCGCTCTGCCCGGATATGATGAGCGGCGTCCTCGCCTCGTCGATCAATACGGAGTCGACCTCATCGATGATGGCAAACTTAAGCCCTCTCTGCACAAGCTGCTCTTTGTAGATGACCATATTGTCTCTCAGATAATCAAATCCGAGCTCATTGTTCGTCACATAGGTGATATCGCAGTTATAAGCCTCCCGGCGCTCGTCATTATCCATGCTGTTGAGCACGACGCCGACCTTCAGACCGAGAAATTCGTGCACCTGCCCCATCCATTCAGCGTCACGCTTTGCCAGGTAGTCATTGACCGTGACGATGTGCACGCCATCACCGGCCAGAGCGTTCAGATATGCAGGCAGGGTCGACACGAGCGTCTTTCCTTCACCGGTCTTCATCTCCGCGATACGCCCCTGATGCAGTATAATGCCGCCGATGAGCTGCACCCTGTAGTGCTTCATCCCAAGCGTCCTCACCGCAGCTTCCCTGACAACGGCAAAAGCCTCCGGAAGGATGTCGTCAAGCGTCTTTCCTTCCTTCAGCCTCTCTTTGAATTCCCGTGTCTTATCTTTCAGCTCGCTGTCTGTGAGCTTCTGTATCTCAGGCTCCAGCGCCTCGATAGCGTCTGCTATCGGATAGATTCTCTTCAGCTCGTTCTCGCTGTGCGTTCCAAATATTTTCTGTATTAAACCCATACTGCGTGTTTACTCCTTGTCCGTAAATTTACTCTATCCCTCATTCTAGCACTATACAAACTCCAATTCAACCCGTTTATAAAGAGTTCACAAACTGTTAATTACTCGTCATCTGTATTGCTTCACCGTGTCATACGGCACAGTTCCGCCGAACAGATCCAGGGCGCTTCCTATCGTAAAGTCCACGCCGCCGCCCGACACCTCCCGGAAATGCTCCAGATCCTCAAGGCTTCCGATGCCCCCCGCATATGTCACCGGAATTCCCTTAAAGCTCCCAAGCATACGTACAAGCCCTTCTTCCATACCGGAAACACGTCCTTCCACGTCCACCCCGTGCACAAGAAATTCATCGCAGTACCCGGCTATCTCATCCAGAACGCAGGGCGTCAGTTCCACGTCCGTGAACTTCTGCCACCGGTCTGTCACGATATAATATGCCCCGTCCTTCCTGCGGCAGCTCAAATCGATGACCACATGTTCCCTGCCTGCGGCACGTTCCAGTTCCCGGAGCCGCTCCCACCGCACCGCGCCGTCCCGGAACACATAGGACGTTACGATGACATGGCTCGCTCCATGCGCGATATAATCCTTTGCGTTCTTCGCTGTGACGCCGCCCCCGATCTGCAGGCCTTCCGGATAAGCGGACAGAGCCTCAAGCGCCTGTGCCCTGGTCTCCCCGTAATATTCCGACGACACGGGGTTCAGGAGTATGACATGGCCTCCCTTAAGCCCGTCTCTTTTATACAGGTCTGCATAATACGCCGCCCCACATGCGGAGGAGAAGTTCTCCCTGGCGCGGTCCTGGTCGTCTGTCAGGCTTCCGCCTATAATCTGCTTCACTTTGCCGTTATGTATATCGATACATGGTCGAAAACGCATCTCATCCTCCTAATACCGGTTGTCGAATATTCTCGTCGACTTCTTCTCGCTGCGTGGAAGGTCGCCGATTGCCACCGGTTTCACATTCGTAGTGATTCCTATCTTCTCTTTGAATTCCTTCTGGATTACCTTTGCGGCTTCTTTGAGCTCCACGCCTCCATTCACTTCCACGAACAGCGTACACACGTCTTTGCCGTTCAGATGGTCGAGCATGAACTGGTACTCGCTGGATGCCTCCTTGACGCCTTTGAGCATATCCTCGATCTGGCTCGGGAAGATATTCACGCCTTTGACCTTCACCATATCATCCGTACGCCCGATCAGCGTGTCGATTCTCGGATATCTGGAACCGCACGGACAGTCGCCCGGAATGAACCTCGTCAGGTCATGGGTGCGGTAGCGGATGAGCGGGGCTCCCTGCTTGCGCAGCGTCGTGATGACGAGCTCTCCTATCTCTCCGTCCGGTACATTCTTCCCTGTCTTTGGATCCACGATTTCAAAATATACATAATCATCCCAGTAATGCATGCCGCACTCACAGTCGCAGCTCATGGCGATACCGGGACCATACACCTCGGTAAGCCCGTATATGTCATAGAGCTGCACGCCGAGCTCATCGGCAATCCGCTTCCTCATCTTCTCTCCCCACCGCTCGGAACCGATGACGCCTTTCTTAAGGTATATCTTGTCTGTCATATCTCTTTTCGCGATCTCCTCCGCCAGAAGCAGCGCATATGAGGAAGTGGCGCACAGTACGGTGGACTTCATATCACGCATCATACGGAGCTGCTTATCCGTATTGCCCGGCCCCATCGGAATCGCCATGGCTCCGAGCCATTCCGCACCGAGCTGGAAACCGATGCCTGCCGTCCACAGCCCGTATCCGGGCGTGATATGTATGCGGTCCAGCGCTGTGACGCCTGCCATCTCATAACATCTGGCAAACATCTTCGCCCAGTCGTCCACATCCTTCTGCGTATATGGGATGATTATGGGCGTTCCCGTCGTCCCCGAAGAAGAGTGGATCCTTACGATCTCTTCATCCGGCACCGCCTGAAGGCCAAGGGGATACGCCTCCCTGAGGTCGCCTTTCCAGGTGAACGGGAGCGTTTCAAAGTCTTCCTGCGACTGTACCGACGCTATGTCGATCCCGTCCAGCTTATCTTTATAGAAGCAAGGCTTGGAGGTCAATAATTTCAAGTTCTCCTTAATGAGCCTGAACTGTAATTCTGTCATCTGCATTTCTAAAACCCTTTCTCCGGTTATCCGGCCTTCGATGTTATCTCTCTCACTGAGCCGCCTCTGCCCCGAGAGACAGCGCTTTCATATTCATAGCAACGAACTGTGGCTTCACACGTTTCTGAAGCTCCGCCTGAATATCCTCCAGGGTGACATCCAGCACCCTGCTTGCGGCAGCCACGCCGAGAAGCGCCACGTTGATAACTTTCGCCGAGCCTGCTTTACTGCACAGTTCCGTGCCGTCCACGATACAGAGGCGGCTGACATGCTCTTTCAGATAGTACAGCATCTCTTTCCCGTCATAACTGCTGCCGCTCAACGTGGCAGTCACCGGCTTCACCGCCTTCTTATTGACGATGACCACGCCGCCTTCCCTCAGGTAAGGGAGGTTCCTCACAGCTTCCGCCGGTTCAAATGCCAGGATGACGTCCGCGCTCCCAAACGGAATGAGCGGAGAATGGATATGCTTTCCCATACGCACGTGGCTCACGACAGAGCCTCCCCTCTGCGCCATGCCGATCGTCTCGGTCGTGCGCACGTCAAGCCCTTTGTCCATGGCTGCATACGCTATCAGCTTGGAGGCAAGGACGACCCCCTGCCCTCCGACGCCGCAAAGCAGACAATTCTTATTCATCTTGATTCACCTCCTGAATCGCCTGGAACTTGCACACCTGGGCACAGATGCCGCAACCGGTGCAAAGAGACGTCTCTATCGATATCTTCCCGTCCGTCCTGACAATTGCCGGACAGCCGAGCTCACGGATGCACTGCCTGCACAGCGTACATGCTTCTTCCTTCACCTCATACCGTGCGGCCGGTTTTGTAACCGCAATACACGGAGACTTGAAGATAACCGCCCGCACTCCCTTTTCATCCATCACTTCCCTCACCGCGCCAACAGCTTCCGCCAGATTTAGCGGGTCTGCGTTTACAATCGTACTGACTCCGACTGCCTCCAGAATCTTTTCGATACTGATCTTGGCGACCACATCGCCCATCATCGTCTTTCCGGTCCCCGGGTGCGGCTGATGTCCCGTCATGGCCGTAGTAGAATTGTCCAGAACGACTAGTATGATGTCCGTCTGGTTATATACCGCATTCACCACGCCCGTCATCCCGGAGGCAAAGAAGGTCGAGTCGCCGATAAATGCAAAGTTTACCGTGTCAGGCTCGATAATATGCAGACCCTGTGCAATCGTCACATCCGCCCCCATGCACAGGCACGTGTCTACCATATCCAACGGCTTTGAATTGCCGAGCGTATAGCAGCCGATGTCTCCTGAAAACACGGCCTTCCGCCCTTTCGCCGCCTGCTTGACCGCATAGAAGGACGCGCGGTGCGGGCATCCTGCACAGAGGACAGGAGGCCTGACAGGGAGCGGCGGCGTTTCTTCCGGCCCGTCCGCGTCTCCTGCCGCCAGCTCCCCGTATTCAGGCAGGAACCTTCCCAGGTCCCCTCTCACGCTTTCAACGCTGTTTTCCCCCGCATTTTTCGTATCTTGGGTGAGCTTTCCTTTTATCGTTACCGGAAGGTGGTACTTGCCGGCAATCCGAAGCAGCTCCTTTTCAATGACAGGGTCAAGCTCCTCCAGGACGAGCACTTCCTCAAGCCCTCTCATAAAATTCACAGCCAGTGTCTCGGGAAAAGGATGCGGCGTGCCGATCTTCAGAAGCTTCACTTCCCCGGGCAGCGATTCCTTCACATAGGCATAGCTTATGCCGCCTGCCGCCACGCCCTTTTTCATGCCGTCCTTCCCCTCTACCGTATTGTATCTATAAGTAGAAAACAGGTGTGACAGTTCTACATTCCTCTCCTCAATCTTTATATGGTTCTGGTAGGACAGGCGGGGGAATATGACCCACCGCCCCGTATCCTTGACGAATCCTTCCGGCTCCCTCTCTGCCGCAGCTTCACCGAGATCCACCGTGGCGCAGCCGTGACAGACACGGGTCGTCGGGCGGAGCAGGACAGGGGTGCCGTATCGCTCAGAATACGCAAAGGCTTCCCCTACCATCTCGTATGCTTCCTCCGGAGATGACGGATCGAACACCGGCAGCTTGGCGAATGCCGCAAAGCACCTCGTGTCTTGTTCCGTCTGCGAGGATATGGGCCCGGGATCGTCCGCGGCCACGATGACCATACCTCCTTTTACACCGACGTATGCAAGGCTCATAAGTGGATCGGACGCAACGTTGAGCCCTACCTGCTTCATCGTAACCATCGTCCGCGCCCCCGCGTATGCGCCGCCTGCCGCTACCTCAAGCGCGGCCTTTTCATTGACGGACCACTCCACATGGATCCTGCCGCCGTCGTTATGTTTAGCTACGGTCTCCAGAATCTCCGTAGACGGCGTCCCCGGATAGCCGGATACAAGCTTTACGCCGGCGCGGATAGCCCCGAGGCCTATCGCTTCATTACCCATCAGCAATTCTTTCGCCATTATTATGTATCTCCTTTGGTATATATTTATAATTTTAAATTATATCATAATTCATATCGGAAACAAAGTTTTTTACCGATACGCCGCTTCGCCTGTTCTATTATATACGCCAGAAGGCGGACCTCCTCTTTGGCGGTCCGCCCCTGTCATGTCTTATTGGTATGCAGCTTCTTACTTGTTGCTGTCGTCTGCTTTGTTCTCTGATGCGTTACCTTTGACGTCTTTATCGTTCGCGTTCTTGTCTGTCATGTTCTTGTCACGGTTATCGTCACCGTTCAGACCGTCGGCGATATCGTCTGCGCCGTCTTTTACGTCGTCTCCGATTTCGTCTGCTACACCTTCATCACGTGTGCCGTCTGTCGCGTCATTCGTATTCGTGTCGTTGGCGTCGCCTGTATTGTCTCCTGTCGTCGTGTTGTTTGTAGCTCCGTTATCTGCAGCGTCCTTGTCGCTTCCGCATGCTGTTACCCCCATGATTACGCCTACACACATAAGCATCACTAATAATTTCTTGAACTGTTTCATGTCATAATCTCCCTTTCATGTATATTCATATTAAATCAAGTATTACTTGTTGCTAGTAATATTTGCAGTTAATAGAAATATATGCATCAGGGCAGGTGGGATTTTTTTACATTCTTTCGGCGATACGGCCGCTTCTGTATGCCTCCAGCAGCACTTCCAGATCCGCTATCTGTTCTTTCAGCTCTTTACCTACATCAGTATCGCCGACAATCTTCCGCTGTACGACACGTTTGACAATCGTACTGTCAGAATGGATGTCGCTTTCTTTTTCGATAGCCGCGTCTGTAGACTCAAACGGCTCATGTGCCACGAGAATCAGGCCGTATGAGTTGTAGATTAGCGTATATCCGGCTATTCCGGTCTCTTTCTGATAAGCCCTGGAGAATCCTCCGTCTATGACAAGCACTTTTCCCCCGCATTTTACCGGGTTCTCTCCATCCTTTGACTTAACGGGCACGTGGCCGTTGATGATATGCGTGCCTTCCGGAGGGAGACCGAACTCTGCCAGTATCCTGTCTACGACTCTTACATCCTGCAGCATCGAATAATATGGATTTTTTTTCTCCCGGTGCGTCTCCTTGTCTGCCAGGAAATAGCGTTCGAAGGTCGCCATCTTATCCTTGCCGAACAGCGGGGAATTCTCGTGCAGCCAGATATACCACATGATATCCTTGCCCCGCTCTTTTTCTTTTTCGTCCAGCGCATAGAACCCTTTCCTCACATAGCTCTCCAGCACTTCATACAGGCTTCTGCCCTTGTATGACCTTCCGAAGATACGGACCGGCTTTAGCGTGCCGTCTTCTTTCAGCGGCACGCAGCCGTGGTACAGCAGATTGTTGTTATACACTTTATAAAGGCTGCCTTTATTCAGCAGGAAACGCATGTGCCGCTGCAGCTTTTCACAGTGAAGGAAGGCCTGCTCAAGCCGCTCCATGATATCTTCCTCTTCCTTCGTCAGCGCGTATGGACGCTTCGGGTCGATAGTCGGGAAGTTTGTATCGAGCAGTTCATATGTCTTGCCTTCTATCTCTATCGTTCCCTTATCATAGTCGATATGATGCAGAAGGTTCCTGTCATCCATCTTGAAGCTCGGATTTTTTTTCACGACCTGTCCTTCTACCTTAAACTGGATGATGGATATCGCCTTGTGCATCTTGATGTCCATCAGCATCTCGTTCGGGTTGTAATTCGGCTCCCCTTTCAGCTTAAAGCATCCGCACGCATCGTCCTCATATGTGTTCAGGGCAAATGTGGCAAGCGGCAGAAGATTGATTCCATATCCGTCTTCCAATATATCCAGATTGCCGTACCTTGCGCAGATGCGGATTACATTGGCGATACATCCTCTCTGCCCTGCAGCAGCCCCCATCCAGAGCACATCATGGTTGCCCCACTGGATGTCGACCGAATGGTGGTCCATCAGTTTGTCCATGATGATGTGCGGTCCCGGCCCCCGGTCATAGATGTCCCCGACGATATGCAGATGATCCACGGTAAGCCTCTGGATCAGCTCGCTCATGGCGACGATGAACTTCTCGGCCCTGCCCGTCCTGATGATCGTATTCACGATTGCATTGTAGTAAGATTCCTTATCCGTCACTTCCGCCTTCTCCGTAATCAGCTCCTCGATGACATAGGCGAAATCCTGCGGCAGCGCTTTGCGCACCTTGGAACGCGTATACTTGCTGGCAGCCCGTTTGCACACTTCGATGAGGCGGTACAGCGTAATCCGGTACCAGTCCTCCATGTTGCTCTCTTCCCGTTTTACCCGCTCCATCTTTTCCGCGGGGTAATAAATAAGAGTAGCAAAAGACTGCTTATCTCTGCTACTCATAGTATTCCCGAACACATCATCGATTTTACGGCGCACGGAACCAGAGCCGTTCTTAAGCACATGGGAAAACGCCTCATATTCCCCGTGGATATCCGTCAGAAAATGCTCTGTCCCCTTCGGAAGGTTCAAGATAGCCTGCAGATTGATAATTTCCGTCGACGCTTTTGCAATGGTTGGATAAAGTTCCGAAAGCCTTTCCAGATATCTTTCTTCTAACTCTTTCATAACGCCTCCCGTCTGCTTTACAGCACAACTACATCCGACATATCGTACCGTCCCGCCGGCTTCCCTGCCAGATACTTGGCGGCTTCTACCGCGCCCTTGCCAAAAATGGCTTTGGAGTATGCCGTATGCCTGAACTCTACCACCTCGTCTGCACCGGCAAAGATAATCTCGTGGTCGCCTACAATCGTACCACCTCTCACCGCCGAGATTCCAAGCTCTTTCTTATCCCTCATCTTACGCACCTGGCTTCTGTCGTATACATATGTATACGCATCGTCCATCGCCTCATTGATGGAATCTGCAAGCGCTATGGCTGTCCCGCTCGGAGCGTCGACCTTCTGGTTGTGGTGCCTCTCCACCAGCTCTACGTCAAAACCGGCGCCTGCAAGAACCTTTGCCGCATCCTTTACGAGCTTCAGAAGCAGGTTGATTCCCAGAGACATGTTGGCGGATTTGAGCACCGCTACCTTCTCCGACGCTTCTTCCACCTTCGAGAGCTGTTCTTGGGCCAGCCCTGTCGTACAGAGCACGACCGGCACCTTCCGGCCGGTGCAGTAGTCAAGCAGCGCGTCCGTCGCCCCTGCGTTGGAAAAGTCGATGACCACATCTGCCTCCACATCGCAGCTATCTATGCTCTCGAATACAGGATACGCATTTTCCCTCCCGGTATATGCATCAATTCCCGCAACAATTTCAATCCCTTCATCTTCACGGACAAGTCCTGTAATCACCTGGCCCATCCTGCCGTTGCACCCGTGCATTATCGCTCTGACCATCTTATAATCTCCTTTACTTACTATTAAAAAAAGGATATCATATCTGTCATGCAAACTCAACATATGATATCCTTTTCACATTCATTTACTATCTATGTTTACTGAACTACTTTGATTCCATAATCCTTCATCGCCTGTGCCAGCGTCTTCTCGTGTTCTGGCGTAAGTTCCGTGAGCGGCATACGGACCGGACCGCAGTCCATTCCCATAAGCTTCATCGCCCGCTTCACCGGAATCGGGTTCACTTCGCTGAACAGCTCGGCGGCAAGCGGAATTGCTTTCAGCTGAAGCCTCGCGCTTTCCTGCACATCCCCGCTTAAATATCTCTCACAGATATCGTGTGTCTGCTGTGGGGCGATATTGGACAGTACCGAGATGACACCTATCCCCCCCAGTGACATGAGCGGCACGATCTGGTCGTCATTGCCGGAATACAGGTCGATATTGCCGTCTGTCGCACACATGATCTTGGCAATCTGAGATATGTTTCCCGACGCTTCTTTAATGCCCACGATGTTATCTGTCTCTTTCACTAATGCTGCCACTGTGGCCGGCTCGATATTGCATCCCGTCCTGCTGGCAACGCTGTACATAATAATCGGTGTCCCCGATACAGCCTCCGCAACTGCCTTGTAATGAGCGATAAGCCCCGCCTGCGTAGCCTTGTTGTAATAAGGCGTCACAAGAAGCAGGCCGTCCGCCCCATAACAGGCTGCATCTTTTGACATATCTACCGCTGTCCTCGTACAGTTGGAGCCCGTCCCCGCAATGACCGGAATCCTGCCCTTTGTGCGTTCTATCGCGAACTTCACGCACTCCAGATGCTCTTCCTCTGTCATCGTGGCTGATTCCCCGGTAGTACCACATATTATAATACTATCTGTACCATTGTTACAGTGATAGTCAATTAACTCATCCAGTCTATCATAATTGATGCTTCCGTCTTCATTGAACGGTGTGACAACCGCCACCCCGGCACCTTTAAATATAGCCATATTAAACCTCCTGACCTTCACCAATATGTATTATTAAGATTCATAAAAATTTTATCATTAATACTAAAATATGTCAATGAAAGTCTCTTGTCCGGCTTGAATGCTCCTATTCGTCTACACATTCTAATTTGCTGACCGACACCTCGTAGGCGATGCGTTTCTGAGTCTCTGTCTCAGAAAGCTTTTTCACATATTCCCTGCTCTGGATCCTGCCGTTGACCTGCACGTGCTCTCCCACCTCAAAAGTAGACGCGAACCTGGCATTCCTGCCCCAGCATATGCATGGTATGTAATCTGACTTGCCGTACGGCCTGTTCACCGCCAGCAGGAGGTCTGCGATCTCTCTTCCAAGCGGAGTCTTTCTGTACACCGGCAGCTTACATATGTAACCATCCAGGAAGATGCTGTTCGTCTTCGCACCGTCCAGTTCTTCCTCTATAAAAGACACTTCTCTTACGAATACGGATAGCACAAGCCTGTTCTTTTGTTCATCGTGTCTGTTATAAGAGCGGAACTGTCCGCTTGCCATGACAAATTCCCCGGTATAGTCCTGGGTCACGTCGATGAGACGTTCTGATATCATGAGCGGAATCCGGTCCTCCGAGTTGCTGAGGCGCTTTACGAGCACATCCACCATGTAGAATCCTTCACCGAATACTTCATGGCTGAATGTGAATCCTCCTGCTACCTCTCCCATAATAGTTACCTGGTTGTTTTCAATAATCTTATCTGACATAATTTTACAATCTCCCTTCCTCTGAATCGTATTTCACGGTCACTATTTAGTCTATGAAGAGAGATTCTGATTTAGAACTTTTTTTTTTAATATTTTGTTGCCATTACCCCTTTTACTATATTTTCAAACTGATGGAACGGTATTCCAACAGCCATATCAGACTCCTTCCATCTGCAGAGCATTCTCGTACTTGGGCAGAGGACGCTGACGTTCATATTCCCAGTGATATATGGAACTGCGGTCACCTCGGAACACATGCCCTGCATAGCACCCATATCTATCTCCGGTTTTATCCCCGAATAATATTCATAGCCCTGGATAATCCTCATCGTCTGGTATGCGTTGACAATTCCGATTATGACATCGGGCTGCTCCGTACAATTTACGAATGGACGGACAACAATCCCATATGTAAGCGGCTGGTATGCATGCAGGCTTTTAATACTGTTTCTGAGCCTCCTTGCAGCTGCCGGAGAATCGTACAGGTTATATGAATAGTATTCTGTTCCGCTTTCAATTCTGTCCGTACTCTTTTCTAACGCAAGGGCAGTCGTTCCCCCGTCGCATTTGTGGTTCTCAAGTCTGGATTTGAACTCCATTCCTCTTATTGCCTTCTGAACCATGACGCAATATGGGGCCCCTCCTTTTATCTCTTGGACCTCACAGGCATCGTAAGCTTCTTTCGTAAAGAAAAACTGTACGCCAGCCAGCTGTTTTTCCAGTCCTACCGCCCCCTTCAAGTCATCAGCCAGTGCATTCATTTTCTCCTGCTCATATGCGTCGCGTGGAAGTCCATATGTTATCTTTTCACTTTTAAACGGCATCGTCTTTCATCTCCAATCATTTTATATTAAATCCAAAACTGAACCGGAACATGCCGGCATGTATCAATATACCTATCAACGCCACATATATCAGACATGTGCCGCCTGCGAAGAACCAGTCTGCCCTGTCTATTTGTGTCCTCTTATAATAGCTTCTGTCAATATCTGCGCCAAGCCCCCTGCTTTCCATAGCAGCCGCGACACGTTCTCCCCTTCTGGCGGCGCTGCACAACAACGGGAGCATAATGCGCAGTGGAGTGCCCAGGCGACGTAAAACTCCTTTGTCCCACTCAATTCCCCGAATCTCTTGTGCCAGTTTTATGTTCTCAATTTCCTCCTGCAGCGTAGGAAGAAAACGGTAGGCCGCCAGCGCGGCATAGCCGTGTACCGGAGACAGGCCCATCTGTAGGATGAGACTCAGCACAAGATCGTTCGGGTCTGTAGTAACGACAAACAGAAGCGACATGAGCGAAATGGATATGATCCTCATGCCAAGCGACAGTATGCTGACCAGATCATTGCTGCTCCAATGGAAGATCCATATATGCCAGGTATCTCCTCCTCCGTCCATTCCTTTCATAATCAGCATAAATACCATAAAGGCGATACCTATGCCGAGAAATACCCGCATTTTCTTCAGTATGATTCCAATAGGGATTTTTCCTCCAATGCACCCAAGCAACAGTGTCATCAGAAAGGTGCAGAGCGGCAGCGCAGGAAACAGTGACAGGCTGATCAGTATCGTGACAATAATTATCAGGCTTAACTTTATGATAGGATTTCTCCTGTGCAGGAAGGAATCTTTCCACTCATACGTAAACATGATCAGACCTCCTTTACACACCGAATCAGATAATCTGTCATCCGGCCTCTGCTGAAAAAAGATGGAATCTCTTCCACGTAACTGCGCAGTTCTCTTGAAAAGCTCAAGGAAGAAGGGATCTGAAGCTTTCCCTTTTTAACCGCGTCCATGTTATCAAATATATCTTCTGGGGGGCCGCAGAATTCTGTCTTTCCATCCGCAAGTACGATTACCTTATCTGCGTAGTCGGCCACAAGCGCCATATCGTGGGTAACAACGATAATCGTGACACCCTCCTTGTTAAGTTCACGCATCAATTCCATGAGTTCCCTTTGATTGTCATAGTCTTGACCATAGGTAGGCTCATCCAGTATCAGAACCTTCTGCCCTGTCAGCAGCATGGCCGCCACACTCAGCCTGCGCTTTTGTCCCTGGCTTAGGAGAAACGGGCTCTTTTCCCTTTCAGAATACAGATGGAACCTTTCCAGCATATCGGTTACCCGCTTTTCCTTCTCTGCCTCACCCATGCCTGACTTCTTCAGGCTGAACATCAGCTCATCATAAACTTTGTTCGTCACAAACTGATCCTCCGGATTCTGAAATACGAGGCCAAAATCACGATACAGCAATTTTTTGTCATAACCGTCCAGTTCTTTTCCACCCACCCGGAGAGATCCCTGATACGGAAAAAGCACCCGGAACAGCACTTTGAGGAATGTTGACTTGCCCGCTCCGTTAGCTCCTACGACGGCAACAAAATCTTTGCTTTCAATCCTTATATCAATACGCTTCAGCACAGCATCTTCCCTGCCCCGATATGCATAGCCGAGACCACATGCCTCCACCACCTTGTCCCCGGGCCGATGAACCGTACCGCTACACGTATCCACGGAAGAAAACACCGCCAGTTTCTGGAAAAGTCCTGCAAACTCGTCTATGGGCAAGATGGCTTCCCCTCTGCCCGCCAGCTGTCGTTCCCTAAAATCCACCACTTGGGGGACACGGTCCAGCGCGTTTATCCACTCCTTCACTATGAGATATTTCTCCGGGAGAAAGATATTGAGATTACGGAATTCAGGATTGTACACGAGGTTTCGGAGAACATGGGACGCGCTGCCTTCCAGACATACCTTGTTCTGACCGTCCAGCACGATTACATGTCCAGTCTTGTCAAGCAGCTGTTCCAGATTATGTTCCACGAGTATGATGGTCTTGCCATACCTATCCACCAGCTGCTTAAGAAGGGAGAACACTTCTGTCCTGCTTACTGCATCCAGGTTTGCCGTCGGCTCATCCAGTATGAGAATCTCAGACTGCATCACGAGGACGGATGCGATGGCAATCTTCTGCTTCTGCCCTCCCGACAAGCTTGTGAGCAGAGATTTGCGGAACGTCCCCATCCCTACCATGTCAAGCACTTCGTCAATGCGGCTGTCTATCTCGTCTCTTGGAGCATTCTCATTCTCCAGCCCAAACGCAAGCTCGTCCTCTACCGTAAATGTACAGAACTGAGTCTCCGGGTTCTGGAATACCATTCCCACGTATTGCACCATATCTTTCGTCTTCTTCTCCAGGATATCCTCTCCCCTAAACCATATATGTCCTTCAGCCTTTCCTTCATAAAAGTTAGGGACAATCCCGTTCAGCATATAGAGAAGCGTACTTTTCCCGCACCCGCTCGGTCCAAGCAGCAGATTGACCGTACCTTCCTCAAAATAACAGTTTAAGCCCTGCCATACCGGGGAATCATCCCCGTCATAGGCAAAGCTTACCTGTTCCATTTCAATTATTTTTTTATGTACCGACTGTTCCATAACAGCTATACCTGTGCACACTTAAAGCCGCGCAGCACCCCTGTCTTCTTAAGTCCTGCCGTAATGCCTTTTGTCAAAAGCATGCCGATGACAACTGCGCTGATAAGCCTTACGATTACAATACCTGTAAATGTTGCTGCCCCTAACGTGAGATAGCCGAATACTACACAGTCTCTTCCAAGCACACAGAGTGCGCCGAGCACAGCCCCCACTGTCATATTGACCATATTCCCCTCGTAGCGCTTATAGACTGCATAGCCGATTTCCATTCCAACTGCCTGCAGCGTACCTGCAAGAATAAGCTGGATTCCATAAGCACTGCCCATCAGCAGATTGACAAATGCTGTGACAAGCGCGCCGAACAATGCAAAGCCGGGCTTTCGGACGATATACATAGGCAGGGATGCAGACAGCAGATATATGCCGAACGTCAATTCCATGAAAACAGGCCCAAGCAGAGAGGACAGCGGCATATACAGATAATCCATAATCGTATATACGACACCTACCACTGCTGCAACCATTGCTACAATTACTACTTCTTTTGTCTTCCATTTAAGATTCATCTTCTTCCTCCTCTTTGGTACGTTATGACCGTTTTTCACTATATTATATCCTTATAAAAGTATCAATATTTTTGCTTATTCATAATTCCCATGTGTCATATAGGCAATATCTATAATCGATTGAGTACTTGTAAATTCTGCAGAATGTGGTAAACTAATAAAGTTGTATATAATAAATAGGTAGAAATCGTATAGGAAAAGGGAATTATTTATGAAGACAAAACGAGAAGATGTACGTAATATAGCCATTATCGCCCATGTCGATCATGGCAAGACGACTCTGGTAGATGAGCTGCTGAAACAAAGCGGCGTATTCCGGGAGAATCAGGAAGTAGAAGAACGTGTCATGGACTCTAATGACATCGAGCGGGAACGTGGAATTACCATCCTTTCTAAGAATACCGCCGTCTATTACAAAGGGACGAAAATCAATATCATCGACACCCCCGGACATGCCGACTTCGGAGGCGAGGTGGAGCGCGTGCTGAAGATGGTTAACGGTGTCGTCCTCGTAGTAGACGCCTTTGAAGGCGCCATGCCGCAGACGAAGTTCGTACTTAGAAAGGCGCTGGAATTAAAGCTCCCGGTTATTGTATGTATCAATAAAATCGACCGGCCGGAAGCGCGTCCGGAAGAAGTCATCGATGAAGTGCTGGAGCTCTTCATCGACCTGGACGCCGACGACGAGCAGCTTGACTGTCCGTTCGTCTATGCTTCCGCGAAGGCGGGTTATGCTCTCGTAGAACTGGACGACAGCCCGAAGAACATGCTTCCGCTCTTCGAGACGATACTGGACTATATTCCCGCGCCGGAGGGTGACCCGGATGCCGATACCCAGGTACTGATCAGCACGATCGACTACAATGAGTATGTAGGACGGATCGGTGTCGGCAAGGTAGACAATGGTACGATCGGCGTCAACCAGGACATGGTCGTCGTCAATGCTCATGACCCGGAACGGAAAGAGAAGGTACGTATCAGCAAATTATATGAATTTGACGGATTGAGCAAGGTAGATGTAAAAGAGGCTTCCGTAGGCTCTATCGTGGCTATCTCCGGCATCTCTAACATATCGATTGGAGATACGCTCTGTTCACCGGACAATCCGCAGGCTATTCCGTTCCAGAAGATATCGGAGCCGACCATCGCCATGCAGTTTATCGTAAACGACAGCCCATTCGCAGGACAGGAAGGCAAGTATGTAACATCCCGCCACCTCAGGGACAGGCTCTATAAAGAGCTGAATACAGACGTAAGCCTGCGCGTGGAAGAGTCCGACAGCACGGACAGCTTCAAGGTGTCCGGACGCGGCGAGCTCCACCTGTCGGTCCTTATCGAGAACATGCGGCGCGAAGGATATGAATTTGCAGTGAGCAAGGCGGAAGTCCTGTATAAAAAAGATGAGAACGGCAAGTTATTGGAACCGATGGAAGCTGCATATATTGATGTACCGGATGAATTTACCGGCGTCGTCATCGAAAAGCTCGGCCAGAGGAAAGGGGAGCTGCGCGGCATGGGAACGTCTAACGGGGGGTATACCCGACTGGAATTCTCCATCCCCGCACGCGGGCTTATCGGCTACCGGGGCGAATTTCTTACCGATACGAAGGGCAACGGCATATTGAATACGTCATTCGACGGCTACGCACCGTATAAAGGCGATATCCAGTACAGAAAGCAGGGCTCGCTCATCGCATTCGAGACAGGGGAATCCGTCACCTATGGGCTCTTCAGTGCCCAGGAGCGGGGGACGCTCTTTATCGGTCCCGGCGAAAAGGTATATTCCGGCATGGTTATCGGACAGAACGGCAAGGCGGAAGACATCGAGCTGAATGTCTGCCGGATGAAGCATCTGACCAACACCCGCTCTTCCGGAGCGGATGAAGCGCTCCGTCTGACATCGCCGAAGATTCTGAGCCTGGAGGAGGCCCTCGACTTCATCGATACCGATGAGCTTCTGGAGGTCACTCCTGAGAATCTCAGAATACGTAAAAAGATTTTAGATCCGAAAATGAGAAAAAGAGGAATAAAATAATGGCATTTTTAACGTTTCTGGAAGGCATGCGGACACCCTTCCTAGACAGGCTGATGCAGTTTATCACTTATTTTGGACAGGAAATCATCATCATAGCGGTTATCTGCGCCCTTTACTGGTGCGTGGATAAGCGCTTTGCTTATATGCTCGGCTTTACCTACTTCACGGCCGGGCTGCTCGTCCAAAGCCTGAAGATCACATTCCGCGTTCCGAGGCCGTGGGTGCTCGACCCCCAGTTCAAAGCTGTGGAAAGCGCCGTCCCCGGTGCCACGGGATATTCTTTTCCGAGCGGGCACACGCAGGGGGCTACCTGCCTGTTCTTCCCTCTTGCGCTTAAGGCAAGGAGAGCCTGGATCAAAGTATTCTGCGTACTTGCATTTATGCTGATCGGCTTCTCCAGAATGTACCTCGGCGTCCACACGCCGAAGGATGTCATCGTGTCGATGCTCATATCCATAACCGTCTCCGGCATTAACTGGCATTATCAAAGATTTTATCTGGACGGAACGCAGCATGTAAAGATGATTGCCGGTGTGCTGGCAGCCATATCGTTCGCCGTCGCCGCCTATGCACTAGTAATGAAGGGCAGGGGCACGATTGATATGAAATATGCGGCGGACTGCTGCAAAGCCGCCGGTGCCGGCCTTGGCTTCGCTCTCGGATACTATATAGAGCGGACCCGTCTT
Source organism: Extibacter muris (assembly GCF_004345005.1). Lineage (GTDB taxonomy): Bacteria > Bacillota > Clostridia > Lachnospirales > Lachnospiraceae > Extibacter > Extibacter muris. The sequence continues at coordinate 48,948 of NZ_SMMX01000001.1, read as the reverse complement.
AAGTTCAGCACCCGCACAGGCCATTTCAGCAGCCAGGCCGTGAAGCTCATCGCCGGGCTTCTGCTGGCACTTGTCATCAAGGAAGTCTTTTCCCTTTTATCCGGGGCCTCCATCATCGCTAAGATGGCCGAGTATTTCGTGCTTGTCTTATGGGTGCTCGTCCTCTATCCTTATCTGTTCAGCAGATTAGGCAGGCGGCAGGTATAATCCCAATTATTAAGTCTTGGCAAATTCTCCGGGATAATTTATACTTGTACTGTACGCATACCGCCCAGATGATTCTGTCCGGTATGCCCTGCGTACGATGAAAACCGGCCTAAAGGGGGAAATATATGAAGCATTACGTGGCTAAATTTTTAAAACGACTTGCTGTAACACTGGAATTTTTCATATCCGTCATGCTGGCGCTCGGCATCATCCTGCTCTGCCTGCGTATGGCGGTATCTATGGTACACATACCGAATCTGGACGTGTGGCCGAACTATGATGATCTTCTCGAGACTTGTTTTAACCTGATTATCGGAGTTGAGCTGATACGTATGATGTACTACCATACGCCCAACACCGTGTTTGAGGTTCTGCTTTTTGCCATCGCAAGGCAGATTATCATCGACCACTCTTCCATCTGGAGCAGCCTCATCGGCGTCTGCGCCATTGCAGTGCTTTTCGCCACCCGCAAGTACCTGTTCTGCGAGTTTGACGTGGCTGACGAGATTGTCTTCCGTGCCAGCACAAGAGTCAAGACGGTGAACAAGATACTCGGCATCAGCATACCACATGAACAGAATGAAACCCTGCTAAGCATTATTGAACAGAAATTTGAGGAGTATGGCATAGAGACCGGCGTCGGTGCATGCGTATACTTTTCGGATTTCGGCCTCAGAGTTGCCAAGATGCATGAAGGAAAAATTTCAAGAATTGAAGTAATACGTTCTATACATTAGTGTCCAAACATGTTATACTACATATATCAGATAGATTCTTAGTTGAAAGCCAAATTGTCAGACTATAGACATCTGAAATTATGTCGAAAAGGAGTTGGACAGCATGAAGTTTATTATTAGCGGAAAGAACATCGATGTAACACCTGGCTTAAGGGAAACCGTAGAGCACAAATTAGGGAAATTAGAGAAGTATTTTACTTCCGATACGGAAATTATCGTTACCTTAAGTGTCGAAAAAGAACGTCAGAAGATTGAGGTAACTATCCCTGTGAAAGGAAATATCATCCGTTCTGAACAGGTAAGCAATGACATGTATGTCTCTATAGACCTGGTAGAGGAGGTAATTGAACGCCAGCTTCGCAAATACAAGAACAAACTGGTCGCAAGACATCAGGAGGGCGGCAACTTCCGCCAGGAATTTTTCGAAAGCGAATATGCCACAGAAGATGATGATGAGGTAAGAATCGTTCGTACCAAACGCTTTGGTATCAAACCTATGTATCCGGAAGACGCGTGCATACAGATGGATTTACTTGGTCATGACTTCTTCGTCTTCTGCAACGCGGAGACGGATGAAGTAAATGTAGTATACAGAAGGAAGAACGGAACCTTTGGCCTTATAGAGCCTGAGTTCCAGTAAAGTGCAGAATGATTGATATTTTTCAAAAGCGGCATCTGGGAAAGTAAAAGGCTGATATCTTTATCGGGAGTTTCGTAAAGCGGACGCCGAGGGGGAGGTATGGGCATCTGCCCCATACCTCCCCTCGGCTGCCTGCTTTACTCGTCTCAGTCTGTATATTCTTCCAGCACCACAGGCTGGCCGTCTATCTGTGCAAACCAGCACTTCGCTCCTTCTTCCATGGACGCTTGTCCGTTTGTTCCTTCCGTGATGTCAGAGTGTACCGCTTCAACTGCATCCTCCGGCACAAGCACTTCCAGCTTCACGTTGTCCGCATATTCGGAGTCGAGAATCTTAAGCCCTTTCTGGCCGAGAATATACTGAATTTTCCCAAGACCGGTATAATCCGTGCCAATCCTTAGTTTAACCCCGCGGATTTTGGTTATAATTACAGAAGAAGCCAGGCCTGCCTTCACTGCCTGAGCGTATGCACGGACCAGCCCTCCTGTCCCGAGAAGCGTACCTCCGAAATAGCGTGTCACTACTACGGCAGTGTTGCGGAGTTCTTCTCCCTGCAGTACATCGAGCATCGGCCTGCCGGCGGTTCCGTTCGGCTCTCCGTCATCGCTGCAGCGGGCCAGCTCCGAACGCTCTCCAATCACATATGCATAACAGTTATGAGTGGCATTCCAATGTTTCTTCCTCACGGATTCTATGAAAGCCAACGCTTCATCCTCCGCAGAGACCGGCTTGACCGCAGCGATAAACCTGGATCTCTTCTCCACGATTTCCTCTTCTCCACCCTCATAAACTGTCCTATATTCCGTCGTCATAATCTGCACCTTTCTTTCATATTACATACTGGTTCAACTAATACTATAGCGAATTTCTTAAGTTTTTCCTACTGAATATATGAAGTTTTCATTTTTTTCTTTATTTCAATTATTATATTTGCTATAATGACTTGGTATGAAGGAGGCAGACACTCATGAATTATGGTAAAAAGAAAGCTTCGCAGAAGCAAAAGAAAATAACGTCCAAATCAACCATGCAGGGTAAAAGAGTTGGTGTAAGACTTTTTAAAGCATTTCTGCTCTGCCTGCTTGTCGTAGCAGTTGTCGGCGTCATCGGCGGCGGACTGTTTTTAAAGAAGATATTAGACAATACCCCGGACGTGTCCCCGGCTGATGTGCAGCCAAAAGGCTTTACCACCATGGTATACGCCGATGATAACAAGACTGAGATAGAACGTTTTGTCGCTTCGGGTTCCAACCGTATATATAAGAAGATAGACGAAGTGCCGAAGGATCTTCAGCATGCGTTCATCGCGATTGAGGACGAGCGTTTCTACGATCACAACGGAATCGACCTTCAGGGTATCGCCAGAGCCGCCGTAGTCGGCCTGACGAGCGGCAGCTTCTCAGAAGGTGCCAGCACCATAACGCAGCAGCTCATAAAAAATAATGTATTCCCTAACTTTACGGAAGAGAAGACATTTTTTGATAAGCTCGAACGTAAAATCCAGGAGCAGTACCTGGCCGTCGCCATCGAAAAGCAGATGGACAAAGATACGATTCTGGAAAGCTATATGAACACGATCAACCTCGGGCAGAACTGCCTTGGGGTACAATCAGCGTCAAAAAGGTATTTTAATAAGGACGTATCCGAACTTACCTTGTCCGAAAGCGCTGTAATCGCAGGTATCACCCAGAATCCGTCGGACTATAACCCGATTACCAACCCGGAACTCAATGCAAAGCGCCGGGATAAAGTATTAAAGAATATGCTTGACCAGGGCTATATCGACCAGGCAGCGTATGATGAGGCAAAAGCAGACGACGTATATTCCCGCATCCAGACAGTAAACAACTCGGAGACGGACGATACGCCTTACAGCTATTTTGTCGATGCGCTTGCGGATCAGGTAACGCAGGATCTCATAGACCAGCTAGGCTATACGGAGACGCAGGCATACAACGCCGTCTACAGCGGAGGGCTTAGCATATACTCCACACAGAACCTTGCTATGCAGCAAATCTGTGACGAGGAGATGAATGACGATTCCAATTACCCGGGATTGAAGGAATATGGGCTTGACTATGCCTTAACCGTCACCCGTGCAGACGGAACCGTTGAAAACTACAGTTCCGGGCATATTAAGCAGTACGTGAAAGAGACATACGGCAAAGAGCAGGGGCTCCTCTACTCCAGCGAGGACGAAGCGCGGGCTATGGTCGAGGAATGGAAAGCGACGATTGCCCAGGAGGATGATGCTTATGATGAATATATCAACATCTCTCCCCAGCCTCAGGCATCTGTCACTGTCATGGACCAGTACACAGGCCAGATCAAGGCCATGGTAGGCGGTCGCGGTGCCAAGACGACGAGCCGAAGCCTGAACCGTGCATATACCGGTTCCCCAAGGCAGCCAGGCTCCACCTTCAAGATACTGGCAGGTTACGCGCCGGCTCTTGACTCTGCGGGGCAGACGCTGGCTACGATCATAAAAGACGAACCATATTCGTACCGGGACGGTACTCCTCTGAAAAATGCAAGCGCAACGCACCGCGGAGATATCACGATGCGCGAGGCCATCCAGTGGTCGGTCAATGTATGCGCGGTCAAGACGATTGAAGCGGTGACCCCAAAGCTGGGATATGACTACTGTAAAGAGAAGTTTGGCATCACTTCGCTGGATCCGCAGAATGACGTATATGACACGCTCGTTCTCGGAGGACTGAGCAATGGTGTATACAATTACCAGCTCTGTGCCGCTTATGCAGCTATTGCAAATGGCGGAGTATACAACAGTCCGACTTTATATACGAAGATTCTTGACCATGATGGCAATGTACTGCTGGAAGGCGCCGGAGAATCACATACTGCCATCAAGGACAGTACGGCTGCTCTTCTCACAAGCGCGATGGAGACGGTCGTAGAAAGCGGTACCGGTACAGCCTGCAGCCTTAATAACATGCCGGTAGCCGGCAAGACCGGTACGACCGACTCGAACAAGGACCTCTGGTTCTGCGGCTTCACGCCGTACTACACATGTGCGGTATGGGGCGGATATGACGACAACAAGGTAAACGGCTATGACCTGAACTTCCGTTTCCGCATATGGCGCGGAATCATGAGCCGGATTCATGAGAATCTGGAATACAAAGATTTTGAGATGCCTAATTCCATCGAGAAGAAAACGGTATGTACCAGGACCGGAAAACTTGCGGCCCCGGGCTGTCCGAGCATCACTGAATATTTCGCGAAGGATACGGCTCCGACAGAGTCCTGTCCGGGCCATGTAAATACGAGCGCTCCGAAGGAAAACGCGGAAGACGACGAGAATACAACCGATACCCCGGATGCAAATACGACTCCGACTGATCCGAACCAGGGGAATAATACTCCGACGCCACCGGATGGCGGCGGCGATGGAGGCACTACTCCTCCTACTGGCGGCGGCGATGGAGGCACTACTCCTCCTACTGGCAGCGGTGACGGAGGGGGTGACGGAGGCGGCACTACTACTCCTCCTGGTGGGGAAGGAGGGACCACTACTCCACCAGCTACACCATAAATTATAATAGTTAAGGCATCTGAATAAATTTCAGATGCCTTTCGTCTTCTCTAATCCAGTATATGAACGTATAGTGGCTTACCCTATTATCAGCTTTGCCGCCCCGCAGATTCCCGCGTCATTGCCAAGTTCCGCAAGGACGAACTTCGTATCTTTATTAGCAAAAAATGCCCGTTCCTTAAAATGCTTCTCCACATATTCCAGCAGGATATTACCGGCCTTGGATACGCCGCCTCCGATAACGATTACTGCCGGATCGGTGATTGCCGCCAGATTCGCCATCGCATGGCCGAGATAAGTGCCGAACTCTTCCACGATCTCTTCCGCCACCTTGTCCCCTTCTTTCAATGCGTCAAAGACCGATTTCGCACTCAGGTGCTCCATCTTCAGCACCGTACCGCCACTCTGGCCTGCCAGCCTGCGTCTCGCCAGTCTTGTGATTCCCGTGGCAGATGTGTACTGCTCCAGACATCCTCTGCTGCCACAGCCGCACTTCTCATCCTCTTCATAATTCACGCATATATGGCCGATCTCTCCGCCGGCACCGTGCTCGCCGACAATCGGGCTGCCATTTACGATGACGCCGCCGCCCACGCCTGTGCCGAGAGTAACCATAATCATGTTCTTCTGGCCCTTGCCCGCGCCTAGCCACATCTCTCCGAGGGCTGCAACATTAGCATCATTTCCCGCCTTAACCTTCAAGCCGGTGATCTCTCCCATCTCGCGCTTCACCTCTTTATAGCCCCATCCAAGATTTGCCGTATTCCTGACGATACCACAGTCATCCACCGGTGCAGGTATCCCGATACCGATTCCTGCAACTTGCAGATGTCCTATCTCCTTTTCTTCCAGCTTCGCCTTCAAGGACGCTGCAACATCAGAGAGGATAGCCTCCCCGCTGTTTTCTGTACGGGTTTTGATCTCCCACTTGTCGACGAGCGTGCCTTCTGTCCTGAAAAGCCCCATCTTGACGGTGGTGCCTCCGATATCTACTCCAAAACAATACTGCATCCTTTATAACCCCTCCTATTTCTTCGTAAGATTCTGCTGTACGCGCTTGTAAAGTTCCTGAGCCGCGTTATAGCCCATCTTCTTCTGCCTGTGGTTGATGGCCGCTGTCTCGACGATGATAGCAAGATTACGTCCCGGGCGAATCGGAAGCTGATGGCATACGACTTTGTTTCCGAGAAATTCGGTATATTCTTCTTCCATGCCAAGGCGGTCATATTCCTTCTCTTTGTTCCAATCCTCAAGCGTAATGACGAGGTCGATATTATGGGTTTCCCGGACGCTCTGTACACCGAACAATGTCTTCACATCAACAATGCCGATTCCCCTCAGTTCGATAAAATGCCGTGTGATATCCGGAGCTGTCCCTACAAGCGTCTCATCACTGACCTTATGGATTTCCACCACGTCATCGCTGACGAGGCGGTGCCCTCTCTTAATGAGTTCCAGTGCGGACTCGCTCTTGCCGATGCCGCTTTCTCCCATAATAAGAACCCCTACGCCGTACACGTCTACCAGGACGCCATGGATGGAAATACATGGAGCCAGCTCCACATTCAGCCAGCGGATAATCTCTGCCGTAAATTCAGACGTCTTCTTCTCCGTTGAAAATATCGGAACCTGGGCGGCATTGGCCTTGTCCAGAAGCATCTGCTCCGGTGCGAGGTCGCGGCTGAAGATGATGCCTGGTATCTGGTAAGACAGCAGCGTATCATAGATATGTTCCTTCGTCTTCTCATCCAGCGTCTCAAGAAATGTATACTCGACATACCCGATTATCTGGACACGGTCAGAATCAAAGTGTTCAAAAAAACCGGTCAGCTGAAGCGCGGGCCGGTTGATGTCCGGTACCTCCACCTCTCGTTCTGTCAAATCGACATCCGGCGTCAGATTCCGGAGATTCATCTTTTCGACAATTTTCTTCATCTTTACTTTATTCCCCATGGCAGTCTCCTTTTCCTTCTCAGTCTTCCTTCTTTGCAACTATTATATCATATCAGTGGAAAAAATTGTACACGTCGCGGGCCGATTTTTCATTCATGGAAGGAAGCCTGCCCAGTTCTTCCACTGTAGCATTTTTAATGGCATCCAGATTGGAAAAATGGCTCATCAGGTCTTTTCTCCTCGCCGGTCCGACGCCCGGTATATCGTCCAGGATAGAATGTACCTGCCCCTGGCTCCTCAGCTTTCTGTGGAATGTGATGGCAAACCGGTGGGCCTCGTCCTGAATCCGCGTAATAAGCTTAAATCCTTCCGAATCCTTTTCAATCGGTATCTCGATATTCTGATAGAACAGCCCTCTTGTCCGGTGGCTATCATCCTTCACCATCCCGCACACTGGTATATTGAGCCGCAGCTTGTCCATCACCTGCAGCGCTACATTCACCTGGCCTTTCCCTCCATCCATGAGAATCAGATCCGGAAATGCAGTAAAGCTCCCCATCTCTTTTCCTTCCTCCATCTCTTTCATGCCATGCACGAACCTGCGCGTAAGCACTTCCTCCATACTGGCATAGTCGTCCGCGCCCTGCACGCCTTTGATCTTGAACTTGCGGTAGTCGTTCCGTTTTGGCTTCCCCTTTTCATAGACGATCATAGAACCGACGGAAGCGAATCCGTTCGTGTTGGAAATATCATATGCCTCCATGCGGACGATGCCCTTCAGCCCAAGCAGCTTTTCCAGCTCCTTTACCGCGCCTATGGTACGCCCTTCCTCCCGTTTCAGACGTTCTTTGTCTGTGCTCAGCACGAGGGCCGCATTCTTCTGGGCCAGCTCGACAAGCTTTTCTTTCGTGCCTTTCTTTGGTACACGCAGATGGACCTTATGGCCTCTTCTCCTTGTCAGCCACTCTTCCACGACCTCCTGGTCCTCTATCTCCTCCTGGAGCATAAGCTGGGACGGGATATACGGTGTCCCGGCATAAAACTGTTTGATAAAGCTGGACAGTATCTCCGATTCTTTCTCGCCTTTTGCAATCCTCAGGTAGAAGTGGTCCCGTCCAATCAGCCTGCCGCCCCGGATAAAGAATACCTGTACGACCGCGTCTTCCTCCTCGGTAGCAACCGCCAGGATATCGCGGTCGTCTCCTGCAGTGTCGGTTATCTTCTGCTTCTGGGCTATCTTGTGGACGCTGTTCAGAAGTTCCCGGTACTCGATAGCCTTCTCAAACTCCATAGCCTCAGACGCACTCTGCATCTTCTCCTCCAGCTCTTTCAATATCAGGTCATAATTACCGTTCAGGAAACGGATTACTTCATCTATAGATTTCCGGTATTCATCCTGGGATATGTATCCCTGGCACGGTGCTTTGCACTGGTGGATATGATAATTCAGGCACGGGCGCTCCTTGCCAACGTCCTGTGGGAGCTTCCGGTTGCAGCTGCGGATATTGTAGAGCTTCCTGATAAGTTCAATCGTATCCTTTACAGCACCCGCGCTCGTATAAGGGCCGAAATATTTCGCCTTGTCCTTCACCATCTTTCTGGCCAGCATTATTCTCGGAAACGGCTCATCTACCGTAACCTTTATAAATGGATAGCTCTTGTCATCCATAAGCATCGTATTATATTTCGGGCGGTGTTCCTTAATCAGATTGCACTCAAGTACAAGTGCTTCCAGCTCAGAGTCCGTCACGATATATTCAAATCTGGCGATATGGGTCACCATCTGCTCTATCTTGATCCCCTTGTTGCGGCTGCTCTGGAAATATTGCCGTACCCTGTTTTTCAGGCTGATAGCCTTGCCCACATAGATAATATCATCCTTTTCATCGTGCATGATATAGACACCCGGCTTGCCGGGCAGTTTTTTCAATTCTTCCTGAATATCAAACATCTGTCTGCCGTCTCCTTCTCTGTCTTGTCCACGCTTCAGAGGCCGTGCCATATGGAACATGCGCCGTACTCCAAATCTACAATATCATACCATAGTCCGGCCGAAAAGTTAAATAATTCAAAAGGGGCCAGACCCTTCCGAAAGGGGTCTGGCCCCAATCGGAAAGGACCTGGCCCCTTTCCATTACTCTCCCGCTGCTTCTTTCACTTCTGCTGCTTCTTCTTTGACTTCTTCTTTCACTTCTGCTTTTGCTTCAATCTGCGGCTCCGTCTCTCTGACCGTGATCCGCTCTTCCGGCTTTTTCTCTATTTCTGGATCTATGCCTTCCACCTCATGGTAGATTTCCATAAACTCCTTGCCGGTAATCGTCTCTTTCTCTATCAGGAATGCCGCTATCTTATCCAGCGACTCCCTGTGTGCGCTCAACAGCCGTTTGGCCTCCGTATATGCACTCTTGAGCATGCCCATGACTTCCCTGTCTATCTCGGCAGATGTCGCCTCGCCGCAATTGCTTACGGCTCTGCCGTCCAGATAGCGGTTCTGGATCGACTCCAGCCCTATGAGCCCGAACTTCTCGCTCATACCGTACTGGGTGATCATCGCTCTCGCTATGTTCGTCGCCTTCTCAATATCGTTGGCGGCCCCGGTCGTCACCGTGTCAAATACGATCTCCTCCGCCGCACGGCCTCCCAGCATGCCTACAAGCATTGCTTCCAGCTCTTTCTTCGTGTTCAGGAACTTCTCTTCCTCCGGCGTCTGCATTACATAACCGAGCGCGCCCATCGTTCTGGGCACAATCGTAATCTTCTGTACCGGCTCTGCGTCTTTCTGCAATGCACTGACCAGCGCGTGGCCTACCTCATGGTAGGAAACGATTTTCCGCTCCTCCGTGCTCATAATCCGGTCTTTCTTCTCTTTCCCGACCAGGACGACTTCCACTGCTTCAAACAGGTCACCCTGTGATACCGCATTTCTTCCATTCTTGACAGCATTGATGGCCGCCTCGTTAATCATGTTGGCCAGATCGGAGCCGACGGCTCCTGACGTGGCAAGGGCGATTGCTTCCAAATCGACGGTCTCGTCCATCCTTACATCTTTGGAGTGTACTTTCAGTACATCCACACGGCCTTTCAGATCCGGCTTTTCAACGATAATCCGGCGGTCGAAACGGCCCGGCCGCAGGAGCGCCGGATCCAGGATTTCCGGCCGGTTGGTAGCTGCCAGAAGTACAAGACCCTTGTTCGTGTCGAACCCATCCATCTCCGACAGCAGCTGGTTCAACGTCTGTTCCCGCTCGTCATTGCTTCCGAGCTGGTTGTCACGGCTCTTACCGATGGCGTCAATCTCATCGATAAAGATGATACACGGCGCCATCTGCTGTGCCTGCTTGAACAGGTCACGCACCCTCGACGCACCGACACCTACGTACATTTCCACAAAGGAAGAGCCTGTCAGCGAGAAGAACGGGACCTTCGCCTCTCCCGCAACAGCCTTTGCAAGTAGCGTCTTTCCTGTACCCGGAGGGCCGACAAGCAATGCACCTTTCGGCAGCTTGGCGCCAATCTGGGTATATTTGCCCGGATTGTGCAGGAAGTCTACCACTTCCTGCAGGGATTCCTTCGCCTCATCCTGCCCGGCCACATCTTTGAATGTGACACCGGTCTCTTTCTCCACATACATCTTGGCATTGCTTTTTCCGACACCCATCATGCCGCCGCCCTTTGACATCCGCTTTGTCATCCAGACGAACATGCCTACGATGAGCGCTATCGGAAGAAGGGTCAGAAGCACGTTCAGTATCACGGCGGAGGTCGTGTCCGGAATCTCCTGGCCGAACTTCACGCCGGTCTTGTCAAGCCTTTCCGCCAGCGTATCGTCCCTTACCACGCCGGTATAATACTGCTTGGCTGTACGGGCGCCTTTCTCTTTCTTCATCGTTATGGTGATCCTGTCACTGCTGATGATGACTTCTTCCACCTTTTTATCGTCCACGTATTTCAGGAACTGGTCATAACTGATCTCCTGGGTCCCCGCAGAACCCCGGAACTGATACAGCGCCAGCACCAGTATCGTAGTGATCAATGTTACTAAAATAATGAAGGAAAAACCCTGCTTGTTATTCTTATTGCCGGGCCCCTGATTATTTTTATTCTGATTATTCTGGTTGTCCATTTTTATCCTCCTGCATCACTCTTTCATTATACGGACAGCCTACTTAGAAATCAATAAAAACATTATGAAAAGATTGTAAACTTCCTATATCTTGTAGTATACTTGGAATGAGATTGCTTATACTGACGTGATAGCTAATTTAGAGGAATTAAGAGGGAATTTACGAATGAAAAAAGGATTTGACAATGAAAAATACTTGCAAATGCAGTCATCCCATATCCGGGAACGCATCGACCAGTTCGACAACAAGCTGTATCTGGAATTTGGAGGAAAGCTTTTCGATGATTACCATGCCTCCCGCGTACTTCCGGGATTTCAGCCGGACAGCAAGCTGCGCATGCTCAAGCAGCTTTCCGACCAGGCAGAAATCATCATCGTAATTAGCGCTGAGGATATCGAGAAAAACAAAGTCCGCGGCGACCTTGGCATCACTTATGATTCCGATGTCCTGCGGCTTATGCATGCCTACCGTGAAAACGGGCTTTACGTCGGCAGCGTCGTCATCACGAAATACAGTGGGCAGAGCAGCGCAGATCTGTTTAAAAACCGGCTGGAGAAGCTGGGCATAAAAGTATACCGGCACTATGTGATATCCGGCTACCCTTCCAATGTACCGTTCATCGTCAGCGATGAAGGTTATGGAAAAAATGATTTTATAGAGACGTCGAGGCCGCTTGTTGTCGTCACCGCCCCGGGACCTGGCAGCGGAAAGATGGCTGTATGCCTGTCCCAGCTCTATCTGGAGCATAAAAGAGGGATAAGCGCGGGCTATGCCAAATTCGAGACATTTCCTATCTGGAACATACCGCTGAAGCACCCGGTCAATCTGGCGTACGAGGCAGCTACCGCAGACCTCAATGACGTCAACATGATAGATCCTTTCCATCTGGAAGCATACGGCATGACGACGGTAAACTATAACCGGGACGTAGAGATATTCCCTGTGCTGAACGCCATGTTCGAGCGCATTTACGGGAAGAGCCCATACAAATCACCGACCGATATGGGCGTTAATATGGCCGGCAACTGCATCTGTGACGATGACGTGTGCAAAGCAGCGGCCTGCCAGGAGATCATCCGACGCTATTACGACTCTCTCCGGCGGCTGCTCGTCGGTGCCTGCCCGGACGATGAGGCTTACAAGATAGAGATGCTGATGAACCAGGCCGGCATCACGGTCCGTGACCGTCCGGTCGTGAATGCCGCATTGCAGCGGGCCCAGGAGACAGGCGGTCCGGCTGCTGCGCTCCAGCTGCACGACGGACGTATGATTACCGGCAAGACGTCAAACCTGTTGGGCGCGTCCGCTGCCCTTCTGCTCAATGCGCTGAAAGAGCTGGCCGGCATCGAGCACGAGCTGCATGTCATATCGCCGGATGCAATCGAGCCGATCCAGAAGCTGAAAACCCAGTATCTCGGAAGCCGTAATCCACGTCTGCACACGGATGAAGTATTGATTGCCCTTTCGGTCAGTGCTGCAAATGACGAGACCGCCCAGCTTGCGCTTGACCAGATTCCGAAATTAAAAGGCTGCCAGGCCCATACGTCTGTCATGGTAGGCTCTGTTGATATGAAACAGTTCAAGAAGCTGTCCATCCAGGCCACCTTTGAGGCAAAGTTTGAAAAAAGTTCTGTATTTTTTAATGGGAAAGGTATATAATAGATAAGTATTTTTTCACCAACTTTACATAGCCTAAGCTAAAGATATCAATTGCGATAAGATTAGCTTAGGCTAAAACATTTTATACAAGGAGGAACATATGGCAGTAAAATACGTATTCGTTACGGGCGGAGTCGTGTCAGGACTTGGCAAAGGGATTACGGCGGCCTCTCTTGGACGGCTTCTCAAGGCCCGCGGCTACACAGTGACCATGCAGAAATTCGACCCTTATATCAACATCGACCCCGGTACGATGAACCCGGTACAGCACGGCGAGGTATTCGTGACAGATGACGGTGCGGAGACGGACCTCGACCTCGGGCATTACGAGAGGTTCATCGATGAGAGCCTGAGCAAGAATTCCAACGTAACTACCGGAAAAATCTATTGGTCCGTACTCCAGAAGGAACGCCGCGGCGATTTTGGCGGAGGCACCGTACAGGTAATCCCGCATATTACCAATGAAATAAAAGGGCGTTTCTACCGCAATCCATCCGCCGAGAATACGGAGATAGCCATAATAGAAGTAGGGGGAACCGTCGGTGATATCGAAAGCCAGCCTTTCCTAGAGGCCATCCGGCAGTTCCAGCACGAGAAGGGACGGGACAATGCCATGCTTATCCATGTCACGCTCATCCCTTACCTGCGTGCTTCACAGGAGATGAAGACGAAGCCGACGCAGGCAAGCGTAAAGGATCTGCAGGGGATGGGCATCCAGCCGGATATCATCGTCTGCCGTTCCGAATATCCCCTCGATGCGGGCATCAAAGACAAGATCGCCTTGTTCTGCAACGTCCCGGCGAACCATGTGCTCCAGAACCTGGACGTGGAATACCTCTATGAAGCCCCGCTTGCGATGGAAAAGGAAAGGCTGGCCAATGTCGTGTGCGAATGCCTGAACCTCCCGTGCCCGGAGCCGGATCTGAAAGACTGGGAGGAGATGGTCGATTACCTGTGTCATCCCAACACAGAGGTCACCATCGCGCTGGTCGGCAAATATATACAGCTTCACGATGCCTATATCAGCGTAGTCGAGGCACTGAAGCACGGCGGAATCTTCAACCGTGCAACGGTAAATATCAAATGGATCGATTCCGAGACAGTGCATGCAGACAATGCAGACGAGCTTTTCCAAGATGTAAGCGGAATCCTCGTCCCGGGCGGGTTCGGACACCGCGGGATAGAAGGCAAGCTGGAGGCCATCCGGCATGCCCGCACGCACAATGTCCCCTTCCTTGGGCTCTGTCTCGGCATGCAGCTCTCCATCGTAGAGTTTGCCCAGGATGTGCTCGGGTTTAACGATGCCCACAGCGCGGAGCTGAAACCCGATACGACGCATCCTGTCATACACATCATGCCCGACCAGATCGGCATCGAAGATATCGGCGGTACGCTACGGCTCGGCTCTTACCCGTGCGTGTTGGACAAGACATCCAAAGCTTACGAATTATATGGCAGGGAAGAGATCAAAGAACGCCACCGCCACCGCTACGAAGTGAACAACGACTACCGGGAAGCGCTCACCAGCCACGGCATGAAGCTGTCCGGCCTCTCACCGGACGGCAACATCGTGGAAATGATAGAAATACCCGGACATCCGTGGTTCATAGCGACCCAGGCACACCCGGAATTGAAATCAAGGCCAAACCGGCCGCATCCGCTGTTCAAAGGCTTCATAGAAGCAGCGTTAAATTATCAGAATAATTGATGAATTTTGAAAGGGGTCAGACCCCCGTATGCACGGGGGTCTGACCCCTTTCAAAATTCAACGAATTGTCAGACACATTGTTATGAATACGATACCCAGGAGTATGCAGCAGCACCATATGCTCTGTATGCCCCACAGCAATGCAAGGATCGTTCCTGCCGCCGCTCCCAGTATGAACAGCAGGATGATTCCAAAGTAGTGTGCCGCCTGTATTCCGGCGCTTTTTTCTTTGTTAATCATGAATTGGAAAATCTTCTCTGTCCCGGACCGCAGGTTACCGGTGCACATGGTCGAAGCGTACGGCAGGTTTTTCATTTTCCGGAAACTGTTGACCTGCAGAGAGCAGACGAACGAGATGGTCACATTTACCACGCTGTCGGGCACAGTGCCGGGCAAGAATCCTATTGCTAGCAACAATATGATTTCTAATGCTATTATCCAATGTTCATATATATCAAATTCTTTCTCTGTGAAGTATTTTTTAAATACCTCTGTTATATAGACTCCGAGAGCAAAAGCCAATATGGGGATGATACAGTACCCTGCCTGGCGGTATCTCCCCTGCGCCGCGTATATGCCGAGCAATACCATGTTGCCTGTCTGTGCGTTGGCAAATACGCCTCCCCTGAGCATATAGGTGTATGCGTCCAGAAACCCTCCTACCATGGCAAGCAGCGCCGCTATCCTGAATGTCTCGTGAATGGGCACTGCTTCTGCATGTGGCCGCCGTCGTTTCATTGTCTTCACTCCCATCTTTTAATCAAATGACCAGCGTATGCTGCTGCCTTTTTCTGTCTTCGTTACTACGAGCTTATGGTCAATCTGCTCTTTCAGTTCATTTACATGTGAAATGATTCCGATGAGCCTGCTGTACCCGGCCAGCTCGTTCAGAACCCTGATAGCCTGATCCCTCGATGTATCATCCAGGGAACCGAAGCCTTCATCCACGAACATCGTATCCAGATGGACTGCTCCTGCCGTATTCTGTACAATATCAGCCAGGCCAAGCGCCATACACAAGGCTGCCATGAATGACTCGCCGCCCGACAGCGTCTTCACGTCGCGCACCGCGCCGCTGAGCAGATGCAGGACATCCAGATCCAGCCCTGCCTGCCCCTGGCTTCCGAGACTTTTCATATCCCTGCACTGTAATAGGAATCCGTTGTTCGTCATCTGCACTAGCCTCTTGTTTGCCGCCTGGATGATCTGTTTAAAATACTGCCGCTGTACATACGTCTCAAAATCCAGCTTGACCGAGCCGCTCAGGTTGCCGTTGGCCGTACGGCTCAGGTTTCCGACCAGCTCGTAGCGTTTCTGCAGCCCGCCCTTCCGTTCAAATGTCTTTCTCAGCTCTTCTTTTATCTCCCTGTTCTTGCTGTTTATTCCGGCAAGCCGGATCTGCTCTCCTCTCAGTCCCTCCAGCTTGCGGGCGATCCTGTCTGCTTCTTCTCCAAGAGTCGCTATATCTATCCTCTTCTTCCCTTCTACCTGGGTACCGAGAAGCTGAAGGGCCGCTCTGTTCTCTCTGACCTGCGCTTCGTAACGTTCCAGGGAGGCTGCCATCTCCTCCTTCGTATCTAAGAGCCCCTTTTTCTTCTCATACTCCTCTTCTTCTGCGAATCCCTCTTCCGCAAGAGTACGCCTGTATGCCTCTTCCGCTTTTTGGCACAGCGTTTCCAGCTGTTCCCTGCGCTTTAATTCACCGTCCCGCTCTCCCTCGGTCCTCTTTAGTTCGTGCAGTACCTTCTGATGCTGTTCCCGTGCCCGTTTAAGACGATTCCTCAATTCCTCAAGCTGATGAGCCGCATCCTTCTGCCTTGCTTCAGCCTCTTCTTTAGAGTGGAAGTCAAGCTGCTTCTTCCTCTCTTCTGCCAGAGCGCTCTGCCGGCCGTACCTGCCCTCCAGCTGCCGCAGCCTCCCGTCAATATCCTTTATCTCGCTCTGCTTCTGTGCAAGCTTATGCTCTGCCTCTTCATATTCCGTGCACACAAAGCCATATCGGCTGACATTCCTTTCAGTCTGAAGAAGCGCCTGCTTTAAATCTGCCATATCCTGAAGGCAGGCTTCACCTGCCGCCTTGATCCTTCTCTCCATATCAGGAAGATTCTCTTCGCAGTCTGCCGGTTTCTCTATATCGAACAGCTTCCCATACGCCCTGGCAAATAATTCCCTTTCCGTCCGAAGCCTTCCGGCCGTCTCCCGCAGCTCTTCTGCAGCACCCTGACGTATCCTCTCCGCTTCGTCCCTCGATTCCTTTGCCTTCTCTACCTCTTCCTGTGAAGGTGCGGATTCCGAGAGCCGCGCAGGGGACGGATGTTCACAGGAGCCACACACAGGGCACGGGCGCCCTTTGACGAGGCTGTCCGCCAATACGCCTGCCTGCTCGTTCAGAAATGCCCGGTATTTTTGCTCATAAATCTCCAGCGCATCCCGGTAAGCTGCCGAGCATTCCTCCTCATGCCGCTGCTTCGCTCCACATTCCATGACAAGCGTCCGGATATTCTGAGCCGCCTGTTCCAGCGCCCCAACCTCCTTC
Source organism: Extibacter muris (assembly GCF_004345005.1). Classification (GTDB taxonomy): domain Bacteria; phylum Bacillota; class Clostridia; order Lachnospirales; family Lachnospiraceae; genus Extibacter; species Extibacter muris. Next base: position 31,888 of record NZ_SMMX01000001.1, on the reverse strand, counting down.
ACCCTTTCGTCCAGCGCTTTTGCCTTTGCGGTCAGGCGCTCCTTTTCCGCCGGGCTGCCGGACAGACTTTCCCGTTCTTTCTTAAGGCTGCCGCAGTATGCCGCAAGCCTTTGCTCTTCTTCCTCCGCCCTGGCGGACTGGCTTCTCGTTTCATCCAGAAGCCCCGACAGCCTTCCCGTCTCAGCCTCATACTGCTCCAGCTCATCATACTGCTGCATCGCGTCTTTCAGCCGCATGAGCACTTCCGTATACGCAGGCTCCTTCCGACCGAGTTCTTCCTCCGCCCGTTCTTCTTCCGCCGCCGCTGCACGTGCCGCCCCCGCCGCTTCCCTTCCTTTTCTCTCCAGCCGGATGAGGTTCTGCCCCGACTCCGCCGCCGAAGCCTTGATGCTATGGAGCTCCTCCTCTTTCAGACATACCCTTTCCACCCTCCGGGCACAGGACACGTCAGCCGCGATCTTACGGAAAGCGTCTTTTTCATCCAGGAGCCTCCTTTCCTCTTCTCCCGCCTCTTCGTAAGCCTGGAACAGACGGTTCAGCGTCTCCCCTTCTTTCATTGCGCCGTTGACCCTATCCAGCTGCTCCTGCAGACGGGCTGCCTCCTTTTTCTTAACCTGCTCTCTCTCCGTCCCTTCTCTTATTATAAGCCCCAGCAGCCGAAGCGTCTCCTCACTGTCCGGAATGGGGAGCCTCTTCAGAGCCTCCCAGTCCTCGCTGTACTGGCTGTCCGCCTCGCATTCTGCCCTTTCCGCCTCCCGCCGTGCACTTTTCGCATTGTCCTCCAGCTCACTGTACAGCTTCGATGCCTGCCGTTTCAATTCCTCCTGCACACGGTAATATAGCCGTGTATGGAATATTTTAGTAAATATTTTCTTGCGTTCCTTGGACTCTGCATGCAGAAGCTTCAGAAAATCCCCCTGTGCTATCATCGCTATCTGGGTAAACTGGTCAGCGTCCAGTCCGATGATATCCGCAATCTTCTGGTCAATCTCCCGTTTCCTGCCATGATATGCTTTTCCGTCCGGAAGCGTGAGCTCTACCTTCGGGGCTTCTCTGACGAGACGGGGGGAGCCGTCTGCATGGCGCCGCCTGCCAAGCCGCATATACTCCGGATTCCTCCGGACGGTATATACGTCCTCGCGGTAAGAAAATGTATACTCCACATAAGTCTCCACATCTTCGGAAGCATATTGGCTGCGCATCATGCTGCCGTCCCGTCTGCCTCCGCTTGTCTGGTCGTATAGCGCATAGGTGACCGCATCAAAAATGGTCGTCTTTCCGGCCCCCGTGTCTCCCGTAATCAGAAATATCCCCGCCTGCACTTTGGTGAAATCAAGCTCTGTCCTGCCTGCATACGAACCAAAAGCCGACATTACTAATCTCAATGGTTTCATCTGCGGTTCTCCTCTTCTCCTGCCCAGTCTATTACCTGCTCCAGAATCTTCTCTTCCTCTTCGTCCAGCTCTCTTCCCTGCATCTCCTCGTAAAAATCGCCAAATGCGGCCATCGGGCTTTTCCACACAAGCTCTTCGTCAAATTCTGTCAGCTTCTGCCTTATCCGCTCATTGTCAATCCGCACTTCCAGGATATGGGAATACAGCTGCTCCAGCTGCTCCTTCGGCTTATATGGCTCCTTCTCATCTGTCAGCGTTATGCTCACGTAATCATCCCGCCCGTCCTCCTGCGGCCGGCTGAGGATATCCTGAAGCTTCCCTCTCTTTTTCCGGACATCCCGCACCGGGTGAAGGGGTAGTCTGACAACTTCCGCTTCTTCCCCTTTTTCCCGTAAAATAACCATAGCAAGCGATTTATCGTGCCCGCTCTCACTGACAGAATACTTCATAGGAGTCCCACAATACTGTATATGGTTTTCCCCCACCTTCTGGGCACCATGCAGATGTCCAAGCGCTACATAATCGAACGGCTTTACCGGACCGGTATCCACGTTGTCGGCACCGCCCACTGCAACCGTCTCAGAATCGCATGTGCCGGGTCTGATTCCCTCCCCTGTATAGAACTGGTGGGATACGAGCACGTTCCTGCGCCCCACAAAATCGATGTCCTCCCGCTCTATGAGCATCCGTACGGCTTCACTGCTGCTTTCCGGTCCACCGCCTTCCCATACGTTCTTTACATAGGAAGGCTTTAAAAATGGAAGCAGATAAAAATCCACTTCCCCAAATTCATCCGACAGCGTCACCATAGGGATATGTTCCCCGCCATGTTCGGGCGCGGTTCCGGCTACGTAGATGTGATGCGCCCTCAAAAAACCGGACGCATAGCTGAGCCGTTCCGGCGAGTCATGGTTCCCGCTTATTACCAGTATCGGAATGGATGGCTCTATCGCAGACAGCGCTGTCAGAAATTCATCAAATACCGTGACCGCCTCGGCAGACGGTACGGACTTGTCGTATATGTCTCCCGCTATGACTACGGCGTCCGGATGCAGGTCTGCCGCATACGCGGCTATTTCCCCGAGCACCTTCCTCTGGCCTTCCATCAGGTTATAATGATGCAGCTGCCTGCCTATGTGTAGATCGGATAAATGAAAAAACCTCAACGTCACCACTCCTTTTCCCGCCCTTGCCGCATAGCGGAAGGATCAGCCTTCTATCTCGTCCACCGCACGAATCACCGCATCCCTGAAACCGGCGCGTTCCAGCGCGGACACGCCTCTTATCGTCGTCCCGCCGGGGGAACAGACGGCGTCCTTCATCTCGCCCGGATGCTGCCTCTTCTCCGTGTATAGCTTCCCGGTCCCACAGAGCATCTGGGCGGCAAGCTCATATGCCGTACGTCTCGGCAGGCCGTATTTGACCCCCGCGTCTCCAAGCGCTTCCAGAAACATGCTGGCAAATGCGGGGCCGCAGCCAGCCACGGTACCTGCCGTACCTACAAGTCCCGTCTCGACAGGCTGTACCAGTCCGATGGCAGAAAACAACGTGTAGAATGCCTCATACTCTTCTTTCTCAAGCGAATGCCTGTCCTCGAATACGGTGATTCCTTCCCCTACGGATACCGGTGTATTTGGTATCGTACAGATATAGTGGACGTCTTGGCCCAGTATATCCCTGAACGTGTCAAATGTATAGCCTGCCGCTATGGAAACGACGATTCTGCCTTTCATCGACTCCGCAAGCGGGCGTATGACATCCGCCACCATAGCGGCTTTCAGCGATATGACGACCATATCAGAATGTTCAATCACATCTTCGTTAGTCCGGCACGGAATACATCCGAACCTCCTGCAGTTCTTCTCAAGCCGCTCATAATTCCCTCCGCTTGCATATATGTCTCTTCCTTCCAGCGCCCCGCTTTTGAGGAATCCTTCTATCATAGCCTGCGCCATGCTTCCCATCCCTAAAAATCCAACCTTCATATCCTGTCTCCTCTTACATTCATATTTTCAAGCCATGTCATATGACTTTTACACCGAGCAGCTTTACAAGCTCTGCCGCCTGGAACATATTGACCTTCATCCCCTGAAGCTCCCTGTACTCCTCCGATACGGTGATGCCTTCTATCACGCTGTCGGAAAAATCTATATCCTTCAGAGACGTCCGGAAAAAATCTGTCTTTGATAAATCCGACTTTTCAAAACGGACCTTCCGAAACCGGACTTCTGAAAAAAAAGATTCCCGGAAGCCGCATTCCCGCACGCTGCATCTCTCCCATGAAGAGCCTGTGAAATTAGTGAGATCCAGACGGCAGTCCTCCAGTCCTACATGCTTCAGCACCGCCATATCAAATTTAGCTCCGTTCCCTTTGCATTCCTTTATAGTGGAGTCTTTCCAGTAGCTTCCGCCGAACCGGCAGTTGGAAAAATCACATTTATCAAATTCCACGCTGTAAAATCCTGCCCCGCTGAAATCACAGCCAGTGAACCTGCATCGCATGAATTTGATATGAATGAATTCTATTTTCAGAATATCTTCTTCCGCCAGACATTCATCCTTGTATTCCCTGTCCCGCAGCGGATACTCATCCGTCCGGGCATACGCTATATCTTCTGCAAGCATATTGCTGCTTCCTCCATCTGGGCGTTATTATAGTTTCTTGTACCTTTCATCAATTATATTATGATACCACATAACCCACGCTATGCCAACCGTACATGCCAGCGCAAAGAAAATCAACGCCGCCTGCGGATACCAGAGCTTTATCAGACCGGCAATCCAGAACGGCACGGAGCTCTGCTGCCACATTCTGCCGTTAGCCCTATTAAAGGCAGGCAGCCATCTACATCAGCAGTTGATATCAGCCTTCCGTGCCTGGCTGCCCAGTTCCCGGACATCGAGCGTATATTCTCTGCCGTCTTTTATAAAATGTGTCCCACACTGCCGGAACTCAAAATGGACCCCCGCACTGATACACTGCTCTCTGACAGCAAGCACCCATTCATAATCAAGCGGCCTGGCGTTCCGGTCCGACTCACCTCCGACAACGACCAGTTCTACTCCGTCCAGATACTCCCGGATATCGATTCTCTCAATCAGCGGCTGGCAGATAATATTCTTATGCCTGATCGGGAGCGTCTTAAATAGAGAAAGCCTCTCGTCTGCCCTCGCCTGATTCTCCACCGTACAGCCGATCGTCACGTTCTCATACCCGTCCCCCCAATCGTCAGGGATGCAGTTCCAGAAGCGCTCGATCCGCTTCGTCAAAAAGAGGAAGTGAAGGTCTGGTCGCTCCCGCATCATCTCCCAGCATTCCTTCCTCCACTCGTCTGCCTCCTCGATAAAAAAATCGGTGGAGAAGCATACATAGACCGTCTGGCCTGGCTTCATTTTATATTCCCCTTTTTTGGTCTTTCTGACCGGGGCGTCGAAGCCGTCCAGTTTTACGATTGCTCCGGTGTCCATCCCCCTCTTCGCATCTCCCTTATGAATATAACAGTACATGCATCCTTCACTGTATCTATGGCATCCACGCCATGGGTTCCACATCGCCACGATAACTCATCCCCTTCCGCTTAAAATTTTCTTTTCTGGCATATGCAGCTTCTGATAATGACAAGGGCTGCACCATATGCAGCAAGAGCTGCAAATAGTATCCCGGTCTGAATGAGACGGAATTCATCTGCATTGCCATATATATATGATACCCTGTCCACAGGTGGCAGAATCCATGCCACATACTTAAGGGATGTAATCTCCTGGACAAGACCGGTTCTGACTACCGTCAGAACCGAGAACAGCACCGTCAGCACGACCGCAAGCTTTCGGTCCTCCATCACTCTCGGATGCAGCAGGCTTCCTAAAGCACCTCCCGCAAATGAGCAGCCTGCCACAAGGATAAAAGCATTCAGCACATCATATGCCGTAAGCGGCCTTAGAAATAGTGCCTTATGGTTCAGAAGATTCTGGATAACGGGAAACAACACACATATCGTGCTCGCAGACAGGCCAAGCACTGCAAGAACTGCCGCCCGGCTTAAATAGTAGCAGAGGCTGTCCTGACACGCAGCAGCTGAATCTGCTCCATCACCGGATTTTCATCCGCTGATACACTGAGCCCTGTCCAGACAAGGACGAAAAATACGAGATAGGACGCCATTACAAAGCTGTCCACGATGCCAACCGGCATGATGGTATACATCGTGTACTGATACACTATAATGACCACAAGCGGCATGATGAATTTGTTCCCTTTAAAGTAGATGTGCAGCCCATATCTTGTCAGTTCAGCTATCTTCTTCATTATACATCCCTCTCAGTCTCCAGCCACGGGAAAGCAGCCCCGGCAATATACGGTCGCATTCCGGCTCTTCGGCCTTCAGCCGGTAGTAGCGGCCATATTTGATCATATTCCCGGCAGCCGCCAGACCTCCTGCATTTTCCAATATGACGGTACACATTTTTGTACCGGCGGATTTATAGGCCTCCAGCCTTCCCTCCCGTATGGTATATACGTCTTGTGCAATGGCATTCACTATATGCTCTTCGTGGCACGACAGCAGTATCGTCACATCCTCTTCCCCGAAGCTCGTTCGTCTTCTCAATCAGCACCTTCTGGGGCTCCTTGTCCTGTCCTGACACTGGTTCGTCCAGAAGCAGTACATCGGGCCTCGTCACGAGCGCCTGGATGACCCCAATCTTCTGAAGCGTACCTTTTGAGAGTGACTTCATGGGGACATCCAGCAGCTCGCTAAGGAAAAAGTCCTCTCCGAGCGATTCTATCCTTCTTCCGGCCTCATCCCTTCTCATGCCGTCAAGAATGCCCATGTTCTGCAGATACTGCCTTGCAGTCACCGGTATCGGCGGGAATTTCTCAGGGATATAATGAAACAGCAGCCCAGGCGCCTGCACGGCTCTTCCGTCCGACGGTACCGTAAGACCCGCGATTATCCGAAGCAGCGTACTCTTTCCACAGCCGTTATGCCCTACGAAGGCCGCGCTTCTCCCCGGTGGAACACCTTGTCTATATGGTCCAGAACGAGCTTGTCTCCGTAGCTTTTCGTAACATTTTCCAATCTTATAATCTCCATAAATACTCCCCGCCGCGAATTGCAAATCAAAGAAGATAACCTACCGCTATCATGAGGTAGCTGCACATGGGTCTTCTTTTTAGTTTCAGATATATCAAACCACTCAATATAGAAAAAATCATGCAGGAAATCCCGTTCCACCATTCAATACCAACGCCGCGGGAAATGAAGTGAAACATTCCCCACGTCAGAGCCAGCAGGATGCCTCCAAAAGGTATGCCGCTCTCTCTTCCAAGCATCACTTCGGCTGCTTTCTGCCCATATAAGATGATAAGCAGGACAAGGCCGACTTCAAATATATAGTATATATACTGTGTAACAATCCGGGACAGGTCCTGTCCCCGTGATTCCCCGATTATCTTCAGCGTGTGCCAGTCAATAAAGGTCATCACCTTACAGAGGGCCAGACATATCCAAGCATCTTTCCAGCCTTTGGCCGGTATCCTGCCCGATCCTTTTCTGCCTTCCGGATAATGATAACGCCTTCTGCTGTAAGCCAATACAGACAGGATGAATGCAGCCCCAGCCCAAGATAGCCGGTCCATTTTCCTTCTATCTTCATTATCATTCCCTCTGATTCCTTCCGTCAAGGCCACCTATATCATATATCGCCAGAACACTCCGGCCTCTCTTCAGATTCACCGCCGACTTTCTTCTTAATCTCGATTCCCTCTACCTCAAAACAGGTAATCCACGGATACTCTTCATAGCGTACAGTTATCTGCCCCGGAATAATGATACCTTCTTTCGGGTAATATACATTGCCCAGTTCACTTTCGTCCACGTCGTATCCTTTTTCCAACATAACATCCTTGTCCTCGTCGATAAAGCTTACCGACATCTCCTTGTACGGAGGTGCGCATCAGCTCGTGATGTCCTCTATGTTCAGCACAATATGTTTCCACCCGTACTTCTGCATATAAGCCTTGGCGTTATCGTCTATTACTACCATCGTCCTGCCATCCTTTTCTCATCTTAAGATTACAGTCTGCTACCTATAATAATACAGAAACTTCGACCGGCTAGCAATGGTAAATTGATGTCAGATATCCCGCCTCACCTCATCCATGAAAACCAAATCGGTACCGTTAAAAACATAAGTATAATATGGCGGATAGATATGACAATGTTGTTTTATACACCGGACTACAAATCCGTATGTTATAAAAGACGCAGATAATGTCTCCATTATCTACGCCTTATTCCACCACTGCTTTGAAATAGTTACCCTATCTTCTTTCGATTGCTTTATTTCTGCACAATATTTATTTCTACTCAAAAATGTTGATTTTACGCTGTTTTCCGCTATCTATCTTCTGATTTACTCCATTTTTACTCCAAATTTAAGCCACTATTTTCAGTTCGACTACTTCTTCCTTTTTCTTTTCTTCTGAAACGTGCGTGTATAAATCGGTTGTCGTTGCCAATGTGGAGTGACCTAAGAGTTTCTGTACTACCTGTTGGTCTACTCCGTTTTCATAGCACCTTGTAGCGTATGTATGTCGCAGAGTGTGACAGGTAAACAGTTCAAATATCTTCGGCTCTCTCTTTTCTTCCTTTGCCAGTTCAATCTCTATTACATTGATTTTTGTCACATAGTCTTTGATTGCACTATTGACGTTGTAATAGTAAACTGGCGAACCGTCCGAACAGGTAAACACCAAATTTTGAAATTCTTTATGCTGTCTCCATATTGAGCGTTTCCACATCTTCTGTTCCATCTGCTTTATCTTCTGATTCTGCAAAATCTCATACACTTCATCTGTCATAGGTATCACACGATTGCTTGATGTCGTTTTTGCCGTCGTATAGAAAAATTTTGAACCCTCAACAGGACTGGAAGCCTTTGAATAACGAATTGTCTTATTGATTGTAATTTCTCTTTTCTCAAAATCACAATCTTCCCATTTTAGTCCAAGCACTTCTCCAATTCGACACCCTGTGGTCACAGCAAACTTCAATACATTGATGTGTATGTAAGAAGAAGCAAATGCAAAAAACTTCTCTTGTTCTTCTTTCATCAATACACGCCTTTCGGCTTTTACTTTTTTTGGCATTTCCACACCGATACAAGGATTTTTTCTAATGTACTCACTCAATACTGCTTTATCCAACATATCACTCAGCATAAATCGAATATTTGATACTGTTCCATGTGCCAGTCCAGTATCCATTAAATCATTCAGAAATTTTTGAATGTGATATGTCTTGATGTCCTGCAAATACATTTTCCCGATAGAGTTCTTCACTCTTGCATTGTAGTAACTGTGATTCTTATAAATCGTAGTCATTTTGACCGTTTTCTTTTTATACAACTCCGTCCACGTTACATACCATGCATTTAAAGTGATACTTTCGCCATTGCCATTCAAACCATGTTCATCTTCATAAACCGCTTCACGCAATTTCCGTTTCAACTCATTCAGTTTAAAATCATAAAGCGTTTTTCTTTTTCCTGTTTTACTTGTGAATCGTGCAATATAACGCCCGTCTGCTCTTTGTGAAATCCCTTTACCAAGTTCTTTGCCTTTTAAATCTTTACCCATACCTACTTTCCTTTCTGCTAATGAAAGAAAAATGGTAACGTAAATATTTCAATTTTCATTATATCTGTGCCCCCATTTCTTTTCAAGACCTTTTGCATTGATATTCTAACCATTCATCAAGGCATTTTTTGTTTGCATACAACCGATTGCCAATGCGGACTGTAAATTTATTCTTCGGGTTATTCAATAACTCTCTTGCCTTTGTTTTTCCAATCCCCATATATCCGCAAAATTCCTCTAAATTCAATAATGCTTTCTCTATGTAGTTTTCCCCCTTTCGCTAAAATACTGAGCCTTTTTGTAATCATCAAATAACCGTCTTTGCGTTTTGTTCATTTCTCCATTCTTTATCAAATTCCCGATATAATCTCTTTCTTCAATCTTTCCCAACTCTGAAAACAATTTCAAAGACGGAGCAACGTACTTCTCTAACCACTCCCATATCCTTTGCAGACTTTTCTTTTGTGGTTGCATAACCAGTTTGACTTTTCCAATATCATTCATCAGGTCTGCCCATGCACCATAAGTAGGATAAAGCCTTTTCCGAGTGTTTGTGCTGTCTGTCGGCTTCTCTAAAAACCGTATCTTACTATTCAGCACTTCCATTGCCAGTCTTGCCACATCTTGATAGTGTAACAATTCTTTTACCACGCTGACTGCCATTTCCTGTCGAAATCGCAACTCGTAACGATTCCAGTTTGTATCAATCTCTATACCATATTTTCTGCTCTGCTCATATCCTTTTTCATAAAATACCAGTCGTAGGTTACTTGCAGAACTTCCGATATACAGACTGCCACCTTTACTCTGAAAGACTTCCTCTTTCAGTTCTCCCGAATCATGGAAATCTATCTCCCTCAATTTGCTTGATAAAAGTCCCTCTTTTGTCCTCTGTATAAGTGTTGGGATATTCAAATAAGGTTTTCTATCATCAATCGCCAAATCAATTCGTGGAAAATTCACATTATATCTGCACACTCTTTTCAAGAAATCAAACCATGTTTCTTCATTGATTTGCAGAAAGTTCTCATAATTTCTACACCCTGTACCGCTCATTAAAATCTGAAATCCCTGATATTGTGCCTTTCCAGTCGGCTTCAACACCTTAATATTATCAAAGACACCCACCAGTTCATGTCCTGCAATGCCTTTCTGATAATCTGACACTTCCATAAGTTCTAACGGTATTCTCAACACTTCCTCTATCACTTGTTCAAGGGAAATTTCCTTTATGGTTATCTGACACCAATCAATTAATGCTGTCAATTCCTCTTTCTGCCGTATTACTCCCCTGTTAGTATAGGGGAGTTCTGAAAGAAAACTTTCGTTTCTTTCGTCCAATCTATCACTCTCCTTTATCCGCAATAGCCAAAGCTACTGCCTTGCCCCTCAACCTGTCCGTTTGGTACGGAGCAGAACAAGGGGCAAAAATCTGTTTACATCTGCTTATTTGAAATGGTACGAATACCTTTGCAGACAATCCGTTCTACTAACACAGGAAAATTGCCTCTCTGCACATAAGGAGAATAGACCGCTTCTTCCAACTCCACCACCGCATAAGGTTCAATCTTTGGAAGTTCCGTTGCTTCTAAACGAATATCCACACTATTTCCTAGTTTCATACTTCCAAGATGAAGTTTTAAAGCTTCCACTTCCTCTGTTTTCTTTTTGCTGTCTTTGTCATAGCGGTAACAGTTATCCGCACCCATAAAGCGAAGTTCTCCAAAGGCTTCTTTCACTTGTTCCTTTGTCAATGTAATCTGCATACATCTTCCTTTCTCCCCGTTCTGCCGATAGGACAGCCACACTTATTTATATTGCAATTTACGACGTCGTTATAGGTTCAGTTATTTCTGAACTAACTATATCTTAGCACAGCATTATTCGTTCTGCAATAGAAAGTTTAGTTTTTTATAAACTTTTTGTTTTCTTTTTTCTGAACATGTGGTATAGTATTCTTAAACGATAAGATATGAGAAGTTATAACAAGATATGGAAAGAAAGGATTTTTCAGATGAATACAATCTCAGAACGTATTAAATTTGCCATGAAAGTAAGAAATAAAAAACAGATAGAAATTGTCCGTGATACAGGAATCAGCAAAGGTGCGTTTAGTTCCTATCTTTCGGGACAGTACAATCCAAAACTAGATAAACTACAACTAATTGCCGATTCATTAGCTGTAGATGTGAAATGGCTCAATGGAGAAAATGTGCCTATGCAAACTCCAACGCAGAAAACAGACACTTTACCTCAATATGTCTTTTACAACAACGAGTGTACGGAATATCTTCTTGATGATTTGCATGATGTGTATATCGGTATGATGAATGAACATTCTGCCCTCATTCCACGGTTCTACGTTCTTGTAAACCGTAGTATGAATGAAATGCACATACTCCCTATGTTCTTCAAAAAAGATTCTTCTAAATTTTATGAATGTCCGAGTGAATTTTTCAATACTGACAGCCACAGCATTTTCACAAAAGATTTTGACAGCATTCACATGGTTTTAGAAACCTCTATTGTCTACTACTACGGAATTGACAACGAAACACATAAACCGAGAATCACAGAACTGACCTATTCACAAACAGAAAGGTGTTACCAAACCACCACAAAACAAAACATATCTGCTATTCCCGAATTTCTGAAAGAACTGAAAAAAGAATCACTGTATCTAAAACAGAACGCCCAGTAACAGACAAGAGGACTTGCAAGGTTCTGACCTTTCAAGTCCTCTGTTGTATCATGATGTTGTTGGCTGTGTCCGTTCTGTCAAGGACTGCCCTACGGCGTATCGGCTTCGCCTTGTTCCTTGACATCACTAAATTATAAGTAAATCCGTTTCTTTAAGATAAGCAATAAACGTTTTTTTCATTCTTTCTGCACGTTCTACTATGTTACTTTCTGTAAAGCTATCATTATCAATAGCTAAAGACAATAGCTCTTGAATTTTTGTTCCTTCTTTTACTTTTCCAGAATCTGTATGAAACCCTTGATAATATTTCTTTTTATCTTGAAAACGATAATCGGAGGCTCTAATATTGATTTTCTCTTCTAATAATGCCTTATTTCCTATGGATTCAAGATTATTTTTATCTTTCAATGTTTTTTCATTTTCTTGTCTTTTTTTAGGGAAAATATGTTCTATCTGCAATTGAGTATCCAAACTTAGCAATATCTGCTTTTCATCATGAAATGCCCACCAAGCCAACATTGATTTTGTAATAGGTCTTCCATTTGTAAAGCTATAATTATCTAAAACGTTTTGAACTTGTTCAACATCAAATTTGTAATCCTTAAATTCCACCTGTAAGCCATCTATTATATTTATCATTTCTGGATAAGCTGGTGTCCTCAAGGCATTAACCCCCGGATGTACTAATGCATATGTCCAGATAAATGCAATAATTTTATTCAAGAAATAATAAAACTTTTCTTCATCCAATTCTCCGTTTTCATTTTTATTTTTCAAAAAATATACACTTACCAGATATGTCCACATACCATTTGGAGCATATTTCAAAACAAAAAGTTTTCTAAGTATTCTATCAGAAAATGTATCATCTTGATATACTACATTACTCCAAAAAGTTGCCAAATCTTCTAAGTTCTTTAACGTCTCTTCTTTTTTTAACAAACTATATTTATCTTTTTCATAAAATTTTCTCAATGCTTCCGTTGTGGTTTTACGATTACGTTGTTTTGCTCTTTCATAGTACATATATCTCGTAAACAACTCATCCATGGGAGAACCTGACGGTGCTTGGAAAATCTTATCGCTTAACTCTTCGAGTGCTTTCCATCGACTAATAAACTCTCCTTTTCTGCCCTGATCCGAATAAAATTTATAAAACTGTGCTTTAAAAATATCTGTATCCGATAAAGGCTTTCCTCTATCATTTAAAGTAGAAAAAATTCTTAATGCCGTATCTTGTGATTCAGCTTCAATAGGCAATAAAATACAATTTTTCAATATGCGTGTAGGTAAATATGCAAAGTAAGATGGATACTCCTGTAAAAATTCATTTATTCTCATTTCAAAAAATCTATACGTTTTTGCATACCTACTTTTATGGTCGCTTTCCACTACTCCTGTTTTTAAAATAGTCAAGAACTCTTCTTTATCATCATCTGTTGATACTTCTGAATCAATTTTTAGTTTATTTTTATCAGGCTTTCCAAATTCATCAGTTTTCCAAATGCATCTTGCAATATCATCTCTTGTACTAATTGAATTTTCATCTTGCATATTCGTGAATTTAGAATAAAATGCACGCAGGAGCAACATTAGCGTTGTCAATCTTTGTTGTCCATCTATAATCTCTAATTTATTATTATTTTTGTACGTAACTATCGGTCCTAAAAAATATTCATCATTTTCACTATCGAACTTGGAATAATCATTTTCCGGGAAAGCAAATGAAAAAATATCATCCCATAATGTCTGACACTCCATTTCTCCCCATGCATATGGTCTTTGATAGTCTGGAATTAAAAAATCAGATTTTTTATTTTCAAAAAGTTCTTTTATTGTCTGTTGGTCTATATTTAATTTTGACACTTCATTTCTCCTTTGTAACAATACAATTCTTCTCTTCTTTTAAACACTACTAACCACATTATTGTTTTATATTTATTTCTGCAAACATTTTTTTCTTATCCAAGAATTTTCTATCCGCCAATTTATCACCTAAAACATTTGAAACAACCTCTTTTGTATCTGATAATCCTTTTGACATAGAAATCTTAACTTTTTCTTTTATATCTCTTTGTTGTGCACTATTTTGCAATTGCTCTTTTAATATAAGTGTTTCTGTAGCTAGCGATGGATATATTGTAGCTTCGCTTATTCCTAATAAATTTAACTCTTCCTTTAAGCTTTCTATAGAATCTGTAGAGATTTGAAGCTCTTTTATTGTAAAACTACGGTTTTCATTAATATCTCCCTCTTCAAAATAGAGAATAAAGTCCCCCTTTTGATTCCGTATTCGCTCTGATAACACACATCCATTTACAAGAATCATTGGATTTAATCTCTTTTTTTGCCCAAACTCCTCATTGTAAAATTTCTCCAATTCATTATTAATCAGATACCCTGCATTGGATTTCTCAGCATATATCAAATAAATAACTGGTTCATTCCCATCATCTTTTTCAACTTTCTCTAAAGCAAAATACAGTGCAACCAATGGATTCTGAGTAACATCTAGAACTCGCGTTGGAAATCCATAATGTTGCAAAATATTAATTATGCTTATCAAGTCATTAAATGCAATATTTTTAAAATAATCATAATTTTTTTCAATAAATTTATATATTGTATTTAGCTCTTCTTGCTTATCAAAATAAAATGAAATATTAGGATAGTCCTTTCTCTCTCTATAAAACGTCGGCAGTAACGTCCAGCCTGCCCTTTTCCCATTTTTTTGACCTCTATAGTAAATTTGTTCATTTGAAACTACCGATTTAAATTCTATAATTTCTTTCAGCAATTCTGAAATTGTGTGTATCTTATCCATAGATTACTTCCCTTTTATCTGTTGCAAAAATAAATCCTTAATTTCATAATCTTCAAGTCCTATTTCTTTCATTAATGCTATCACTTCCATTGGAGACATATTATTAATGGTATCCTGGCCTTGTACATATTGAATCAATTCAACAAATCCATTCCACAATTCAAGATATTTATCACTGATTTCAATTTTAGAATATCTGTTATATATTTGTGTTATCTTCTTTTCAAAATCCTCATTATCTTTTCTTGTATCAACATTTTCAAACATATCATTTTCCTCTCTTACATTAAATAATCTATCAATAGATATTATACGAAAAAACAAAGAAAATCTCAATAGCCCTATACCATATCTTGTAATATCTATATTCCTCGTCTATTCCCATAACAATTATACTTATATTTTCCGATAATATCAAACTAACGTAGGTAATCTATTCACTACCTACGTCAATTTTCAAATCATATTCTTGAAATATTTACTCCATTTTCTTTCGCTTTTTACTCCAAATTTACTCCATTTTAAAAATCTGTTACGATATTTTGCGGTATTTTACGATACCTTTTTCTTGAAGCAAAATCCTTGTAATCCTTGATATTCAGCGAACTTTTCAATGTTTTCAAGCACTTTATTCTGTTGTGAGATTTTCTCTCAAATTATTTCTGCACGATATTGATAATCTTCTTCGGCACATAAATCTCCTTGACTATCGTACCTGTCAGCTTGTCAGCAACAGCCGCCTTGCCTGCCGCGATGGCATCTTCCTTGGACACATCCGCGGGTACCGTTACGACGGCTCTTGTCTTGCCGTTAATCTGAACCGGAACTTCCACTTCATCATCTTTCATGGCATCGACATCATATGACGGCCATCCGGCGTGGAATACGCTGCCTTCATGTCCAAGCTGCTCCCAGAGCTCCTCCCCCATATGAGGTGCAAACGGGGCAAGCAGGACTGCCAGTGTTGACAGTGTCTCCTTGTCTACTCCGCCTTCCTTCCTGGCGATGTCAATCAGCTTGTTGTTGTGTTCCATGAATCCGGAGATTACAGTATTAAGGCTGAAGCTGTCCAGGCGCGTCGTAATGTCATAAACCATCTTATTGCGTACCTTTATCATCTCCCTGGTCGCTTTGATGTCTTTGTCCCTGCTGTCCATCACGAGATTCCAGGCACGCTTCAGGAAACGGTTCACGCCATCGATGCCGCGGTCGTCCCACTCGGCGTCCAGCTCCGGAGGACCGACGAATAGCTCATACATTCTCAGGGAATCACAGCCGTAATCTCTCACCAGATCGTCCGGTGATACTACATTTCCTTTAGACTTGCTCATCTTGATGCCGTTCTTGCCGGTAATCATACCCTGGTTGAACAGCTTTTTGAAAGGCTCGTCGAAGTCAACGGCTCCGATGTCACAGAGGAACTTTGTATAGAAACGGGAGTACAGCAGGTGAAGAACCGCATGCTCCACGCCGCCGATATACATGTCTACCGGGAGCATCTCATCTGCTTTTTCTCTCGATACGAGCGCCTCGCTGTTGTGGTTGTCCACATAGCGGAGGAAATACCATGATGAACCTGCCCACTGAGGCATCGTGTTCGTCTCACGCTTCGCCGGCTTGCCACATACCGGACACTTGCAGTTCACCCATTCGTCGATGCCGGCGAGGGGAGACTCGCCTGTGCCGGTCGGCTCATACGACTCTACATCAGGCAGCGTCAGCGGAAGTTCGTCTTCCGGCACCGGCACGGCACCGCAATCCGGACAATGGATGATAGGTATCGGCTCGCCCCAGTAGCGCTGGCGTGAGAACACCCAGTCTCTCAGCTTATAATTAACAGTAGCTTTTCCGATTCCCCGCTCTTCTATCGTATGTGGCGCTTCCTTTTTCAGAACGGCGGACTCCATACCGTTCCACTCGCCGGAATTGATCATCGTTCCGTTCGCTTCTGTGTAAGCTTCCGTCATATGCTCGATCTCTTTACCGTCCTTGGCAATGACCTGTACGATCGGTATGCCAAATTTCTTCGCAAACTCAAAGTCACGGTCATCATGGGCAGGAACACACATGATTGCACCGGTACCGTAATCTGCAAGGACATAGTCGGACAGCCAGATAGGCGTCTTCTCTCCATTGAGCGGATTGACTGCATAGCTGCCGGTAAATACACCGGTCTTTTCCTTATCCTGCATACGGTCTACATTCGATTTCATCGAGGCATCATAGATGTATTTCTCAACCGCATCTTTTGTCTCGGGAATGGCAAGGCTTGCGGCAAGCTCATGCTCCGGCGCAAGTACCATGAACGTCGCACCATACAGCGTATCCGGCCTCGTCGTATATACGGTAATCTTCTCGTCTCTTCCATCCACCGGGAAATCTACTTCTGCACCGTATGACTTGCCGATCCAGTCTGCCTGCATCTTCTTGACCTTTTCCGGCCAGTCCAGCTTGTCGAGGTCGTTCAGCAGACGTTCCGCGTAAGCGGTAATCTTCAGCATCCACTGGCGCAGGTTCTTCTTCGTCACCTCTGTGCCGCAGCGTTCACATTGGCCGTTTACAACTTCTTCATTAGCAAGGCCGGTCTTACAGGAAGGACACCAGTTGATAGGAAATTCCTTTTCATATGCCAGACCTTCTTTAAACATCTTCACGAATATCCACTGTGTCCACTTATAGAATTCCGGGTCTGTCGTGTTCACTTCCATA
Organism: Extibacter muris; assembly: GCF_004345005.1. Lineage (GTDB taxonomy): Bacteria > Bacillota > Clostridia > Lachnospirales > Lachnospiraceae > Extibacter > Extibacter muris. Next base: position 14,621 of record NZ_SMMX01000001.1, on the reverse strand, counting down.
TCCCAGTCGTACAAAGCCGCTATCTCATTGATCTGGCGCTTGATGTTCTCCACATTCTCCGCCGTAGATTTGGCAGGGTGCACCCCCATCTTGATGGCATAGTTTTCCGCCGGAAGGCCGAAAGCGTCCCATCCCATCGGATGGACAATATAATACCCCTGTAGTAATTTATATCTGCTCCAGACGTCAGAAATCACATATCCTCTCCAATGTCCCACATGGAGCCCGTTTCCCGACGGGTATGGGAACATGTCCAGACAATAATATTTCTGGCGTTTTCCATTCTCATCTTCTTTGACATTCACCGGGGCCTGCCCCCATCGCTCGCGCCATTTCTTCTCTATTGCCTTATGATTATAAGGTGTGCTCATGGTTCATTCCTCCTATTTTAACACTATTTTTAATTGTACCACATGCGTTTTTTGTGTCAAGTTATTACCCTCAATTTATTTCACTTTTCTGGTTGTCTATCATGCCGAATTAATGTATAATAAAAGACAAGAAAATACGTATGTCAAATACATAAAAAAGGAGTGTTTCCCATGGTAAATTTATTGATTGGCCCGAAAGGCAGCGGAAAGACACAGCAGATGATCGAACAGGCTAACAGCCAGGTGAAAGTCTGCAACGGCAATGTAGTATTTATTAAGAAGACACATCGTGATACGGCAAGCGTGGCGTTTGATATCCGCACAATCTGTATGGATGACTTCAAATCTATCGAGAATATTGATGAGTACATCGGATTTTTATATGGCATGTATAGTTCCAACCACGATATTGAATGTGTATTTATCGACGGACTTTTAAAGCATGCCGATATATCATTAGACAACGTACCGGAATTTATTGAGAGGCTGAAAAAGGTTTCGAGAGAATGCGACATTGAATTCTACGTAAGTCTCAGTGCTACGAAGGATGAGCTGTCCGGAATAGACATGGCAGACTGTACGTTATTGAACTAGGCTATGGAGGCGATGTTCCAAAGATATAATTTATCTGTAACTACATAAATAAGAGAATGCGGGGCAGTTCAGGTATGAACTGCCCATTTTACAAGAGAAAAAAATTATGAGTGGGATTAGAGACGCAAAACGGAAAAGGGACAGGCGCAGGAAGCAGAGGAAGCTGACGTTGATGCTTGGCGCCCTCTTCACCGTCATATTGTGTGTTGCGGTCGTTGCCGGCGTAAAGAGCATGATTACGAAGAGCACGCCCAACAGCGGGAAGAATACGGCTAAGAAAGAGATAAAGAAAGACAAGCCTGACACTTCCAAAGTTGAGATTAAAAATATTGTCATCCATACGAAAAAAGATAAAAGAGACTCCGCCAAGTCTACCACCATCACCGTCAGCTCCATCGGCGACTGTACGCTCGGCACGGATGCGAACTTCAACCCCGACACGAGCCTGAACGCGTATTATAACGCCCGGGGCGCCGACTATTTTTTCCAGAATGTTCGGCCGATACTAGAAGCGGACGACCTGACCATCGTCAACATGGAAGGAACGCTAACCACGGAGGAGCAGCGCGAAGACAAGACGTACGCGTTCAAAGGGCCGCCGGAATATGCCGCCATCCTGTCCGGCAGTTCGGTGGAGGCGGCCAACCTTGCCAACAACCACAGCCGGGACTACGGTGAGAAGAGCTATACGGATACCATCACAGCCCTGGAGGATGCCGGAATTGCCACCTTCGGCTATGAGCGGGCGGATATCATGGAAATCAAAGGTGTCAAGGTCGGGCTGACAGGCATCTATGAACTGGCGGAACATATGGAGAAGAAGCAGCAGGTCAAGGAAAACATCGCAGCCCTCAAGGAGGCCGGAGCGCAGCTTATCATCGTCAACTTCCACTGGGGCATCGAGCGTGAATATGTCCCGAACGACACGCAGAAGGCATTGGCACGTCTGGCCGTCGACGAGGGGGCTGACCTCGTCATCGGACATCATCCGCATGTGCTGCAGGGCGTGGAAAAGTACAAAGGAAGATATATCGCCTACAGCCTGGGCAACTTCTGCTTCGGCGGAAACTCCAACCCGGAAGATAAGGACACGATGATATTCCAGCAGACGTTCACCATAACAAAGGACGGCGTTAAGAAGGACGAAAATATCAATATGATACCGTGTTCCTTGTCATCGGCGAACGGATATAACGATTACAGCCCGGTTCCATTGGAAGGTTCAGAAAAAGAGAGAGTATTGAACAAGATAGACGAATATAGTCAGGCAATTGAATGAATTTTGAAAGGGGTCAGACCCCTGCTGCGGCAGGAAGTCTGACCCCTTTCAAAATATTTCAAATTACACTAAATATTCGTACAATAATGTCATGGCCGGCATCGATATAATGCAGAAGATGATGGACATTACATTTATGACGCTTGCATACATCGCGTCCTTATTATATATCTGTGCCAGCTGTGTCACCATCGCCGCAGCCGGAGCCGACCCCGCCAGCAGGACCACGAGCAGTATGTACTCTGCGTCTTTATGCAGCCCCTGCATTCCGGCGAAGCAGAATACTGCGATGAACAGCAGGGGGAATGCGATCAGCCTGATGAAGCAGATGAAATACGGCCTCTTCTGCCGGAATACCCATTTCAAATCGATATTTCCTATTATCATTCCTATGACGAGCATGCTGGCCGGCCCTATCATATCCGCGAAGCCCCCGATACAGTCCCGTAGCGGAACCGGAAGGCGTATGCCGCCTGCAAAGAGGACCACGCCTGCAAATATAGCTATTATGTTGGGGTTCAGAAGTATCTTCTTATAATTCTTCTGCGGTTCCCGGTCAATGACCCCGATTCCGTGCGTCCAGAGCAGCAGCGTCTGCACGACCATATACGCGGTTGAATAGAACACCCACTCCTGGCCGAGTACAGAAGAAACGAGCGGGACGATCAGGTTGCCCGAATTGGAATAGATAACCGACATCTTCTCAATAGGATTCAAGTGCAGGGGCTTCTGCACAAGCCTCGTCAGGCCCACAAGAAGGGCATGGACGATAACAGCTCCTGCTGCTGCCAGCAGGAGCCCCATTATCTTATCTTTTGTCAGTGTTATCTGAAAGGAATTCACCACTACGCAGGGGGAACAGACATATACTACGATATTGGACAGGACCTTGCTGTCCTTCGACTCAAACAAGCCGGCTTTTACCAGCACATAGCCCGCCGCCATCATCAGGAACAGGGCTACGATCTGTTCAGCCAATAAGATACTAAGTTCCATTATTCCTCCGCTTTCGTATTATCCTCTGCATTGCCTTCCGCAAGAGACATTACCGTGTTGGCTTTCTCCCCTTGCTTATATTCTACCGTGACTTCCTGCCCTACGTCGTATTTGACGATATCGATAAAGTCGACTACAGATACATCAAATATCTCATCCGAGCCTTCCAGCATAATATAATAGTGGGACGAGCCTTCGATCACCGCCTGGGCGATCTTTGTTATCTTGCCGGTGGCTGTCATCACTTCTCTCGTGTCTTTTTCCGCCTCTTTCACGCCATTGCTCAGCAGCAGTTCAAGATAATTCTCCTCACACTGGCTTACGCTGTCTCCGATAGCCACGATCTGGTATTTCTGTACGTTTACCATGGCATACTTCTTCACAAGCCCGGCATCGTCCTTCAGCGCCATAAAATACGTCGGTTCATCTGATATATTTAAGAGCAGCGGGAAGGTCGCTGTGTATTTCAGGTTCTGTACCTGCCCTTCTGCAGAAGACATGGCCGATGTCTCCGTGGCACCTTCCACCTTATAGTACTTCGTCTCCATCGTCCGCTGGTTCGACAGGACGAACCCGACATTGGACTGGTCTCCGTTCACGGAAGTGACGCCTGTATACATCCACACATCATCGTCCAGCGCCAGATAATTATAGCCGTCCGTCGTCTTCAGGCAGTCCTTCTGTCCAAGTACGCTGTTAAAAAAGCCATGCTTCAGCGTTCCGTAATAATCGAACAGATCTACGAGCAGATCTGCCGAATAGGCACGGTCTACCCACTGAGGTACGTTTTCGATATCATACTCCTCCGTCTCTCCGGTAACTGCATTACAGAGCACGACCTTGCCTACCGTCTCTCCACCGAACAGGCCGATGTTGAACTTCTTGACCGGAGCGATCCAGAACGGAGTCCCCTCTTCGTCTATCTCAAAACTCAAATCGTCGTAGATATACGTAGGGTGGGCAAATCTCAGATGCCGGTATATGTTCCGGTTGAAATGCTCGCTCGTCGTGTACTTTATCCCGTCTTCGAGCTTAACCAGCTCTGTAGACTGAGTCGCCATATTGATACGGATATAAGCCGGTATTCCTTTGGACCGGTTCGTAAACCATTTGATTACGCTTGCATACTTCAACGGCGTCACCCGCACCGGATTGCCTTTGTAGTTGATCTGGCTGTATATTTCATCCGCCTCGAACTGGGATACCATGTCTACCATGCTTCCCATCTTCCTGTCGCCGAGGAGTTCTGCCGTGTCTTTATCCAGCAGGGGGATCTTGTCAAAGGACAGTTCCTCTACGTCTTCTGCAAACTCTCCTTCTTCCACCTTCATCAGCTTCTGGTATTTCTTGGCGTTGATGATAGGGGAGGATAGCAGTGCCCCGATGAGATATATCACGCCTACGCCAAGAACAAGAAATCCAAGCGTCTTCATCACTTTATTCTGTTTCAGCTCCCCTCTTCCCAGCTTCTTACGCACTGCATACAGCACTGCCGCGGCAGCCAGCAGGAACAGGATGAAAAACCAGACATCGGTAGAATGGATGTTGATAGCCGGCAAAGAGACGTAATAATACAGACCTGCTGCCAGTATGATAATGATTGCGACAATAAGTTTCCTAGACTTTTTCATAAACTTCTCCTTCTCTTGATTCCCTCCTCTAGAACTTTCTCCTCCATGCGGACAGTGTAAACAGCATGAGGAACGGGAATATCTCAAGCCTTCCTGCCAGCATGTCAAAACAGAATACTATCTTGGAAAGTGGTGAAAATTCTGCAAAGTTGCCTGCCGGTCCGACATCATTGATACCGGGACCGATATTATTCAGCGTCGCCATGACTGAACTGAATGTAGTTCCAAAATCCAGATTGTCGATGGATATAAGCAGTACAGAGCCCACGACAATCCCCATATATGCCAGCAGATAGATATACACGACCCGGAGCACGTCCGGCCCAATCTTCTTGCCGTTGATCTTGATGATATTGACGGACTTCGGATGCAGCATCTGCTTCATCTCCCGTCTGATGCTCTTGATGACGATCATGAAACGGGATACCTTGATACCGCCGCCGGTCGAGGACGCACAGGCGCCGATGATCATTAGCAGAATCAATATGCACTGCGACAGCATCGGCCATCCATTATAATCAGCCGTCGCGTATCCGGTAGTCGTTATGATGGAGGCTACCTGGAACGCCGCGTATCGTAACGCTTTCAGCGGGTTCGGGAACTGGCCGCTTATATTCAGCGTTATGATGGCAATCGCACCGGCTATGATTCCGAGATACACCCTGAGCTCCTCATTCTTCCATACGGATTTGGCCTCGCCAAGCAGAAGGAGGAAATAGAGGTTGAAGTTAATACCAAACAATATCATAAAGACGGTGACGACACCATCGATATATGCGCTTTCAAAATGCCCGACGCTGGCGGCATAATTTGAAAAACCGCCGGTCCCGGCTGTTCCGAAAGCATGGATCAGGCTGTCAAACATATCCATGCCGCCGCATAGCAGAAGTATGACTTCTATGAGCGTTAGCCCGAGATACATTGCGTATAAAATCCGTGCCGTGGACATCATCTTCGGCACGAGCTTATCCTTTTCAGGACCCGGTACTTCAGCACGCATGAGGTACATCGTATTGTTCTTATCCAGGCTTGTGAGGACCATGACAAACACGAGCACGCCCATGCCGCCGACCCAGTGTGTAAAGCTCCGCCAGAAAAGCATGCACTGGGGAAGAGCCTCTATATCTATCAGTATAGAAGAACCCGTCGTAGTAAAGCCGGATATCGTCTCAAACACCGCATCCAGATAATAAGGGATGCAGCCGGACAGCGTAAAGGGCAGGGCTCCGAACAGGGACCAGAGAATCCAGGCGCTTGCAACGATTATCATGCCCTCTTTCCCGTAAATCGTACGGTTCTGAGGCTTCCGCTGCCCCGCGATAAAATAAAAGACAAGCAGTACCGCCGATACCGGCAGAAAATAAATGGCGTCCTTCTCTCCGTAGACAGCACCCACCAGTGCCGGAAGAAGCAACAGAATCGCTTCCACTCCAAGCATCTTGCCCAATATAAAACGTATCATTTTCGTATTCATAACTTTCCTTTAGACTCCCTATGCAAGTATATCGCTCAAATCATTGATGACATGTTCTTTTGTAATGATAATCACACTGTCCCCGACTTCCAGATGGTCTTCCCCTCCCGGAATGATAATCTTTCTTTTACGCCCGATGCAGGCGATAAGGTTATTCGGCTTCGTCGGCAGGTCCTTCAGCGGTACGTTCGTATATGGGCCCTCTTTTTTTATAATGAACTCCTGTGCCTCTATCTTGCCGTTGATCAGCCGGTACATCGTCTCCATGTTCACGCTTCTGGCCGAATTGTTCCTCGCCCTCACGTATCCAAGTATGGCATCTGCGGTCGCGCTTTTGGCTGAGATGATACTGTCTATCCCAAGCCCTTCCACCATCTGCGCCCTCGTATCTTCATTTACCTTGGCTACTATCTTGCTGACACCCTGCGTCTTGGCAAACAGCGCCATGATGATATTTTCCTCATCCATCCCGGTCAGGGCAACTACCGCGTCTGCGCTCTGGATGCCCTCTTCAAGAAGCAGCTCATGGCTTGCCGCATCGCCGTGGATTACTGTCGCACGCGGCAGATTCTCGCAGAGCACTTCGCATCTCTTCTCATTTTTCTCAATGATCTTTACCTGCATGCCCGCCTGCAGCAGCTGCCCCGCAAGGTAGAAGCACACGTGCCCGCCACCGCAGATCAGCACTTTCCTCACCTTTGTCGTCTTGCGCCCAAGTGCACAGAAGAATGACTTCAGCTCCTGGTGGGCCGCCGCGATATGCAGCTTGTCACCTTTTTCCAGTACAAAGTCACCGTCCGGTATAAACACTTCCGTTCCTCTTTTTACCGCACATACGAGAATCTTTATCTGATATTTCTGGTAGATTTCAGCAAGTGACAGCTCTACGAGATGGCTCTCTTCGCGGACAGGGAACTCGACGAGTTCTACCCTCCCCTTCATAAATGTCTCCACTTTGCTCGTCTCGGGGAAAAGCAGCACCCGTGCTATCTCATTGGCCGCCGCCAGCTCCGGGTTTACTGCCATGCTCAGGTGAAGGTCTTCCTTGAGCAGATCGATCTGCCGGTAATAGACTGGATTCCTGACCCTCGCAATCGTATGTTTTGCACCAAGCCTCTTTGCCAGCAGGCAGCTGAGCATATTGAGCTCATCTGTCGACGCGCAGGCAATGACAAGATCTGCATGGGGCACATCGGCCTGCCTCTGAATCTCAACATCCGCTCCGTTTCCTGTAATACAGAATATATCCAGCTGGTTCAGCGCCTCCTTCAACTTTCCTTCATTCTGGTCAATCAGCACAATGTCGTAATTCTCTTCGGATAACTGAGAGGTCAGCTTATGGCCGACTTTGCCGTCACCTATGATCACTATTTTCATTTTCTATTCCTCTTATTTATTCTCTAATGTTTTCGGTATAGCATAGAGATTATAGCACTTTTGTATTAAGAAAAAAAGCCCTTAAGGGCTTTTCTTCTATAATTATTACTCGCTCTCAGCAGCACGCTTTGCAACTTCAGCTTCCTGGATATCAGAAGGAGTCTGCTCATAGCGGCTGAATTCATATTCATACGTGCCTCTTCCGCCTGTCATAGAGCGAAGGACCGTACAATAACCGAACAGTCCCGTCATCGGTATGTCGGCTTCAATCACCTGCCGGCCCCCGGCAATCGGATTCATGCCGAGCACACGTCCGCGGCGCTTGTTCAGGTCACCCATGACATCACCGGTGTAATCATCCGGAACCGTGACTTTCAGAGAGGCGATTGGCTCCAGCAGCACCGGGGCAGCCTCCATGAAGCCTTTCTTAAATGCCTGCACCGTGGCAGTCTTGAACGCCATCTCAGAAGAGTCAACCGGATGGTAGGAACCATCATACAGCGTGGCCTTGACACCGACTACCGGATAGCCGGCAAGAGGACCTTTGACGACAGAATCCTGAAGTCCCTTTTCCACTGCCGGGAAGTAGTTCTTCGGCACGGCTCCGCCGACGACCGTCTCTGCGAATACGAAAGGCGTCTCCAGATTTCCGGACGGCTCGAATGTCATCTTGACGTGGCCATACTGGCCGTGTCCGCCGGACTGCTTTTTATATTTCGTATCTACATCGGATTTCTTCTTTATCGTCTCGCGGAAAGCAACCTTCGGCGTATCCAGGCTGATCTCGCATTTATATCTTGCCGCAAGCTTGCTGGCCGCAATATCGAGATGCTGATCGCCCATGCCGTAGAGCAGCGTCTGCCTGTTCTCGCTGTCGTTGACAGCCTTCAGCGTGACATCTTCTGCCATCATCTTCTGGAGCGCCTGGGATACCTTATCCTCATCGCCTTTATTCTTGCATATATACTTCATATATGTGTACGGCTTGGAGTATTCTGTCCTTCCGTACAATACAGGGGTCCCTTTCGCAGAGAGCGTATCTCCGGTCCTTGTGCTCGACAGCTTGGCAATCGCCCCGATGTCGCCTGCAAACATCTCTGTGACTTCCACCGGCTTGTTTCCTACCATCGTATATATCTTTCCAAGCTTCTCTTCCGTATCCGAGTCTGCATTGTAAAGCACATCTTCACCTTTCAGTACGCCGGAACACACTTTGATAAAAGAATACTTTCCGATGAACGGATCCACCATCGTCTTAAATACGTAGGCCGACTTCGCTTTGGAGAACTCGTAGTTGGCCTCGAATATCTCATTCGTCTTGCGGTTGATGCCCGCGCATTCTCTGTTGGCCGGGCTCGGGAAGAACCTTACGATATCTGAAAGCAGGTTGGCAACGCCCTGTGCCTGGATATTGGATCCCATGGATACCGGCACGATGCTTCCGTCCATAACTTCTGTCCTCATAGCCGCACGAATCTCTTCCACAGAGAATTCCTCTCCCGCGAAATAGCGTTCCATGAATTCATCACTCGTCTCGGCAACGGCTTCGAGCAGCTTTTCCCTATATATTTCAAGATTTGGCTTGCAGTAATCCGGAATCTCGCATTCTTCACGCTCGCCGATTCCTGTATAGCGCCGTCCTGCATTTTTTATGACGTTGACATAGCCTACCAGCTTTTCATTTTCACGAATCGGCTGGAAATGAGGGGCTATCACCTTCCCGTATCTGTCTGTGAGCTCCTGCACCACTTCGCGGAAGCTGGCATCATCCACATCCATCTCTGTTACGTATACCATACGCGGCAGATTATATTTGTCGCACAGCTGCCATGCCTTCTCTGTCCCTACCTGCACTCCTGCTTTGCCCGATACCACGATAACCGCTGCATCCGCCGCGCTCACCGCCTCCTCTACTTCGCCCACGAAGTCAAAATATCCCGGAGTGTCAAGTACGTTAATCTTGGCCTTCTCCCACTCGACAGGCACTAAGGTTGTACTGATTGAAAATTTACGTTTCTGTTCCTCTTTATCAAAATCACTAATCGTGTTGGCATCCGATATCTTTCCCATCCGATTTGTTGCTCCTGATACATACGCCATAGCCTCTGCAAGGCTCGTCTTACCGCTTCCTCCGTGCCCCAAAAGGACTACGTTTCTAATCTCATCCGTTCTGTAAACCTTCATAATTCGCTGCCTCCTTATATTGGTAGAATCTCATGTATATATTGTACTAAAACTTGTACGTTTTTACAACTCTTTTATGCATGCTTTACAATAAATAGTGCTTCTCTACTTTAAAGCGCTATAGTATTGACAAAAGATAGAAGAAAAGATAGAATTTAGGACGTAACCTTTTTGAAAAGTGTTACGTCCCAAATTAAACTTTGACCTGTACCCATTTGAAGAAAGGTGTGTACCTATGTATCATAAAATTGGTTTTATCGGTCTAGGCCTTATCGGCGGTTCTATCGCGAAAGCTGTCCGGCAGTATTTTCCGGATTATGAGATCATAGCATTTGACAAGAACAGGGAGACGCTTGCCCTCGCCACGCAGGAGTCTTTGATTCATGTGGCGGCAACTTCTATTGACGACAATTTTAAAGGCTGCAGCTACATTTTCCTGTGCGCTCCTGTCTCTTACAATACCGCTTATCTGAAACAGATTGCGGGATATGTGGATGATGGATGCATCCTGACAGACGTGGGCAGCGTAAAGACGAACATCCATGAGGAGGTGGAAGCATTAGGGCTTGAGGAGCACTTTATCGGCGGCCACCCGATGGCAGGATCTGAAAAGAGTGGCTATGTGAACTCCAAAGCCATGCTTATCGAAAATGCGTACTATGTCCTGACGCCATCCGCAAAGGTTCCGGAGGAAAAGACAGAACGGTACCGGAAATTCGTCGAAGCCTTGAAGGCTATTCCGGTCATTCTCAGTTACAAGGAACACGATTATGTCACCGGTACGATCAGCCATCTGCCCCACATCATCGCCTCCAGCCTTGTAAATTTTGTGAGGGACACGGATACGGAAGAAGAGATGATGAAGCAGCTGGCGGCCGGGGGGTTCAAAGACATAACGCGGATAGCTTCGTCCTCTCCTACTATGTGGCAGCACATCTGCCTGAAGAATAAGGAAAACATCTCCAGAATTCTGGAGGATTATATAGCAACGCTTCAAGAGGCCAAAAGAACTGTAGACGCCGGTGATGAACGGGGGCTTTATCATCTGTTCGACAGCTCCCGCAGCTACCGCAATTCCATACCAGAATCTTCCGCGGGTCCAATCAAGAAGGCCTTTGCCGTATATTGTGACATCATAGACGAAGCAGGCGGTATCGCCGCTATCGCTACCATACTGGCATCCAACAATCTGAATATTAAAAATATAGGAATCGTACACAACAGAGAATTTGAAGAAGGGGTTCTGCGCATTGAATTCTACGATGAGGTATCATCCTCAAGAGCGGCGGATTTACTGCAGAAATTCAGGTATATCGTATATGAGCGTTAAGTATATCAGTAAAACTTCCGGGCTGAGAGGAACTGTAAATGTTCCTGGCGACAAGTCCATCTCCCACCGTGCCGTCATGCTTGGCTCCATAGCACTTGGAACGACGGAAATCACTAATTTTCTGGAAGGCGCAGATTGTCTGGCAACCATAGGCTGCTTCCGGAACATGGGCGTAGAGATTGAACATAAGCCCAAAAGCATCCTCGTACATGGAAAAGGCCTCAGAGGCCTGCACGCACCTGAAGGGATATTAGATGTTGGAAACAGCGGTACGACCACCCGTCTCATATCCGGAATACTCAGTGGACAGAATTTTACGTCCGTCCTCTCCGGCGACGAATCATTAAATTCTCGTCCCATGGGACGTATCATCACTCCCCTTCGGAACATGGGTGCTACGGTCACAAGCGTGGATGGCAGCGGCTGTGCGCCGCTGAAAATCGAGCCGGGCTATATACACGGCATCCACTATGAATCCCCTGTGGCATCCGCGCAGGTCAAGTCTGCTGTCCTGCTGGCCGGATTATATGCGGACAGCGAAACTTCTGTCACAGAACCGACCCTGTCACGAAACCATACGGAACTGATGCTCCAGAGCTTCGGTGCTGCTCTGACAGCAACGATGCATCCGGACGGTCGTGCCACCGCTGCAGTAGCACCTTGCCGGGAGCTATACGGCCAGCAGATCGATGTACCCGGAGATATCTCATCCGCAGCATACTTTATCGCGGCCGGGCTCACCGTACCCGGTTCCGAACTCCTGATTAAAAATGTAGGTACCAACTTTACAAGAGCCGGCTTCCTGAACGTATGCCAGAACATGGGGGCAGATATCACCCTAGAAAACGAGACCATACAGAGCGGCGAGGCACGCGCGGACATCCTCGTAAAGCCAGACCGGCTCCACGGAACCGTTATCGAAGGAGACCTTATCCCGTCACTCATTGACGAGATTCCGGTCATTGCTGTCATGGCTGCATGCGCCGAAGGAACTACTGTCATCCGCGATGCTGCTGAACTTAAGGTCAAGGAGACAGACCGTATTCAAACCGTTACCGAAAATCTTCGCGCCATGGGCGCACATATCGCCCCGACAGAAGATGGCATGGTGATAGAAGGGGGGCACATGCTAAAAGGGGCATCTATCGAAAGCCACATGGATCACCGCATCGCCATGTCCTTTGCCATAGCAGGCTTATCGGCCGAAGGCGAGACCCAGATCCATAATAGCCAATGTGTAGATGTATCCTATCCCACATTCTGGGAGACAATCGAAAACCTGCACTAAAACCCGCTGCCGTATCAATCCGGTACAGGTCAAAAGTCAATTTGGGACGTAACTAAATTCAAAAAGGTTACGTCCCTATTCACATAATTTTCACAATTTGAGCTGAGCGTCCATAAGGTATATGCCGTCTACATCTGAATCTGACAGCATTTGCAGCAGTTCATCCCTGCCCGCATTTACCACCACGCCATATCCGTTTGCCCCATTCTTCTGCACGTAGTCCAGCGCGTTTTCATACTTCTGTCTGTTGAACACGTTCTCCCCCGGTACGTCTGATGTAAATATCTGTCCGAACTTTTCGTTATCTTTCATGTAAGCCAGCATGGAGGTGACATGCTGCGTCGGTACATCTGCGCCTATCTCTCCCTCTTCTTCGTACTGTGCCAGATCCAGATATGGGTATCTTATCTGGTCATAGCTGTCTGTCCTTACGTAGCCTGCGGCATCCGGCCTGTATCCCATGAAACCGGACATGGTCCCTCTCTGGTCCTCATAGGTCTCGAAAGGAACGTAGAGATATTCCCCGCTGTATTTCTTCATGAACGCTGCAAGCTGCTCCGTATCTTTTGCCTCTTTGAATGACAGGGCCGCGCGCACGACCATAGATTCGGACAAACCGCATAGTTTTCCGGCAGCTTCCTCTACTGTCGTTCCGGCGTATGTCTCCCTGTCTTCCACCGAGTAGGTAAATGCATTTACGGGAAGATCCGGCTGGTTCCAGCTCATATCCGTCCAGTAGAGGTGGTCTTTATTCAGTTCTAGATAATGATGGCTTATCCTGCCGCTTATCTGCGTCTGTACGTCCAGGGAATGCCTTCCGTACCCCTCCGGGCGTACGTTGACAGAGGCGAATCCTTTGTCCCCGCACACAAGCTCCATATATACAGCCATGTTCAAATCAAGCGGCGGCTGTGTATTTCTGTGACTGGACGGGTTATAATATATGGCATCCATAACAGGAGACAGGGCGTGAATAGCGATAAATACGAGCAGCAGCACGACCGAACCTGTCACCACTGCATAGCGCCGCAGCTTTCTGTTTACTGCTCGGGATATCCTGCGGCCCATTTCGTTGTAAGCCCTGCCCTTTTCTGCCCTTCCGTCATTCTCCTCCTAATATATAAGTGTAGGGTTTCAGTACCCAACAGCCAGTTGGGACTTAATCCTCTCATTGTTTAAGCTGTATAATGAGCAGGCATTGGTGTGACGTTTTCTCCTTGGACCATCAGGTGTCCGCCGGAAAGCCAGTCACCCAGCCTATCATTTGCAGCTTTCCGGCAGCTCCCTCTTCTTCTGCATACAGCGCCTCATCCATACTGCTGTCCAGATATTCCAGCAGCACTCTTGCCTTATCCAAGTCTTTCTCTATCCGGGCTTTCTCCTATTCCCCTATCTCTCCATCTACATAGTTCCTGAACCGTTCTGCATAATTCATCTGCCACACCTTCTTTCTGAATCCGTTTCGTCAATACACTGCCCGTCGGTATCTTCCAGCATCTTCTTAAGCTTTCGCTTGGACCGGTAAAGGATGACCCGGGTATTGCCCTGTCCTGTTCCGAGCTGCCGGCTGATTTCTTCCTGTGAAAGGCCGGCAAAGTAATATAACACGACCGCTTCCCGTTCCCGTCTGCCCAGCCGGAAGATCATCTCGTATAATCTTCGGTTCTGCTCCTTTTGTATAAGCTGTTCCAGCACTTCCTCCGCCTCGTCTGTCAATGCCATTTCCTCCATGGCATCCATCCTGCGGTCCTTTCTCCACAGGTCTATATATAGATTTCTAGCCACCTTAAGCAGCCATGGAAGTACCTCCTCTGCCTGTTCGAGGGAACAAAGTGCCTTCAGGAACGTCTCCTGCGTCAGATCTGCGGCAGTCTCACGGCTGTGACAAAGGGAAAAAAGATAAAGGTATACCGGTTTCATATACTTTATATACACTTGTTCAAGCAAATCTTTTTCCACTTTATCACCCCCCTAGTATAATAATGATGTAATCAATAAGACTGCTTGGTTAACAAGTTTCTATATAGATAACAGAAGAAGGCGTTCTTCCTTCATCAGATGTTATCCATAATAATTATCATGTCTGACGGTTCCTGA
>NZ_SMMX01000019.1 GCF_004345005.1 Extibacter muris | reverse complement strand
AAAAATAATGAGCCTTATGTTCCAAAAGCGTAACTCCTTATATCCCAGTTCTGGCTTGCATGATAGCAGGCCTTATTGTCGTGCTCTTTTTACCAGAAAATTTCTTTTTACTTTTTTTAATTATCTATTTGACTTTTAATAGTTGGTCTTTCTTCTGCCATTTGCAGTGGGAGCGTGTGAGGCCGCAGGAGGGGACATCGTGACAGACGCATTTGGCGTCGTTGCCATGGTTGCCATGACGCCCCTGATTACGATCCAGATCCTCGGCTTCGTCTATCAGCTGCAGGAGAATAGAACCGCGGCGGCAGATACTGTGGAAGAGACGATACCTGTAATTCCTTTGGAGGCGTTTGATGACAGCGACATAATTGAGCTGTAAAGGAGGACACGATGAGTAAGCTTTATATGATGGTTGCGATAACGAATCGCGCCATGAAACATAAATTCCAGGAGTTTTATAAGGAGAATGACCATATGGTCGTCTTCGGCACGCTCGGCAGAGGGACTGCAAACAGTGCCGTTCTGGACTATTTCGGCCTTGAGGCATCTGAGAAGATGATATCTTTTTCTATAGTCACTGAAGAGATGTGGAGAAAGCTGAAACGGGGCCTGATCATCAATATGCAGATCGACGTGCCGGGTACGGGGATTGCATTTATCATTCCGCTCAGCAGCGTCGGCGGCAAAAAGGTGCTTCAATATTTGATTCAGAACCATGAGTATGAAAAAGAGGAGGAGACGATATTGAGAGAAACGGATTATGAATTGCTGGTGATTATCGCGAACCAGGGATGCATTGATACCGTCATGGATGCAGCGCGAAGCGCGAATGCCGGCGGGGGTACGGTAATCCACGCAAAAGGGACCGGTATGGAAAGTGCGAAAAAGTTTTTGGGCGTGTCTCTGGCAGCGGAGAAAGAGATCATATTAATTGTCACCAAGACAAAAGATAAGAATCGGATCATGAAGGCGATTATGGAGAAGGCAGGACTCGAAAGCAAAGAGAAGGCGATTGTATTTTCTCTGCCGGTTACAAGTACGGTAGGGCTCCGGATGAGAGAAGACGAGATTGGGGATTAGCGATGCTGATACAAGATGGGACGGGCGTATCTTGATGAGAAGAGTATTGCATAGCGAAAACCCGTTAGCCATAAGGTTAACGGGTTTCGTTATTTTTATAGTTATCTAAAGGAATGAGAGTAAAGTGCGGCACCAGATTATCTGGCCCGTTACTTTATGAGGGGGGAGATAGTTGTGTGTTGTTCAACTATCTGACTCTAAGTATAATGGATAAATATGTCTAAAGTATGTTAAATATCTAAAAGAAATCGAAAATTCCTTAAGCCCTTCTTAAGAAGTCAGAAAGAAAGAGTGAATACGACGCCATTGGGTAAGAGGCAGGCTGGCAAAGACGTACCATCGTCTTTTTCCAGCCCGTCAGTGAGGGTGAAGGACAGCTATGTTGAGCTGCCGCGTTATATTGTATCCGTACAGCTCTGGCTTAGATGGTCGACCAGTATATCCAGGAAGACGCTGGACGTCGGCCTGGCGGATAATGGGCGCAGGGATATCTCCTGAAGGAGCTGCCGGTTCCCTTTCTCCCAACAGACGTTGATGACAGTACGGATATCCCGTTCCACGCTGCTGCTTGTGGCCCGATACTCTTTGGCTATCTTAGGATAGAGCAGCTTGCTGACGGACAGAAGATAATTTTCATCTTGCATACACAGTTGAATACCATAGTTAAGATACCGGTATCCCCGGTAAGTTGCACCTATACCCAGCGTGCGGACCAATCGTTGGATTTTTTGTTCTTTCATGGTAACTTTCCCCCATACATAAAAACCTCACATTGAAAAACTTCTGCTGTGACTGAACACACCAGCTATATCATAACTCATAGGGTTTTAAGTTTCGACACATTATTCAAAATGAAGCATAAAATAATAAAAAATATTGAGGTAGATAATATGAGCATTCATGGTATAGATGTAAGTGAATTTCTGGGTGGCATCAACTGGGCGGATGTGAAAGGCTCCGGGACCCAGTTCGTAATGATACGTGCCGGATATGGACAGGGCAACCTTGACCCGGAATTTAGACGGAATGCGGAGGAATGCAACAGACAGGGCATCCCGTCTGCTTTGACTTTGAAGACGCATCGGTAACTTATGCGGCGGGCCAGGGCGTGGCAGTAACGCGGCAGCTGGCGACCAGCCTGGTAACCGCTTTCTGCAGCAGGGTGGAACAGCTTGGGTACTTTGCCATGTACTACAGCAACCTGGACTTTTTGAACCGTATGTTCGACGCATCACTGCGGCAGAAATATGCATTGTGGTACGCCCAGTATGCATCGGAACCGTCTATCCGGGGCATGGCAATATGGCAGTACAGCGATGCCGGCCGCGTCAGCGGCATCTCGGATAATGTAGACCAGAATATTGCGTATTATGATCTGGCAAATGTCATCTCCCGGGCAGGCCTCAACAAAATGAACCGGGAAGTCACGACACCGGCTCCGCCGGCTGCCTACCCTACAGATGTGATCATATATACGGTTAAGCCGGGAGACAACCTGAGCAGCATCGCGGCCAGATATGGTACGACGTATGAGACGCTTGCATCTTATAATAATATAGAGAATCCTAATCTCATATTTCTGGGACAGGAAATAAGGATACCGGTCGGATATCAAGAAACGTCTGCGAGATATTACACTATCAAGCCTGGCGATACGCTCAGCGGCATAGCGCTTCGCTTCGGCACCACCGTGGCGGAGCTTCAGCAGCTGAACGGCATCACGAATCCCAATCTTATATATGCAGGGACGACAATCCGGGTTTAAATCATGAAATATTATTATATGACATAAAGATATTGTTAAGTTGATAAAAGCACGTTATTATATAGAAAGATAATGCTGGCTCATCCGGGGATATAAATATCGGCCCGGGAGATCTGGGGTATCTGGTGAGGACAGCGGGGAAAATGGCTAGTCCGGGGACATAGCGGTGCATTAAGGCCGGAAGGCAGGATTTGTTATTTGATTTTGGAATCTGGTGACGCTATGGGATGAAACTGGGAATGTGTCCATATCCAGGACGTGGTTCTTCTGTGGGTAGAGAAATAGTAATAGCGCGGATGCCGGTGGCTGCCTGTGACGTAGCCCTGTAAGCACATGCAGCGGAATCTGGTATTCCGTCTATTTGTCTCCGGGTATGGAGCCGCGTTATCTTGTCTGGCCGGACAGCAATGGTCCGGCGGGTATCAAGGCCTGAATCCTTCAAGGATTTGGGCCTTTTTCATACAATCTTAAGAAATTTCTGTCGAAGCCCTTAAAAATTCTCTGTTAATCTTGTATAGTATAAGGGAGGTGATGAAAATGTCTAAAATATTAGTATGTGATGATGACAGAGAGATTGTGGAAGCAATCGATATATATTTGACACAGGAAGGTTATGAGGTATTAAAAGCATATGACGGGGAAGAGGCGCTGAAAGTGCTGCAGTCAGATAAGGTAGACCTTCTGATTATCGATGTCATGATGCCAAGGCTTGACGGTATCAGAGCCACCCTTAAGATACGGGAACAAAACAATATGCCTATTATTATCCTGTCCGCCAAGTCGGAAGATGCGGATAAGATACTCGGGCTCAATGTGGGAGCTGATGATTATGTGACGAAACCATTCAACCCGCTGGAGCTCGTGGCAAGGGTCAAATCTCAACTGCGCAGATATACGCAGCTTGGAAGTACGGTAAGTGGTGAGAGCCAGGCGGTATATGAGGTTGGAGGCTTGTCTATCAATGACGACCTGAAGGAGGTCACGGTTGACGGTGAGCAGGTAAAGCTTACGCCGATTGAATACAACATTTTATTATTGCTTGTTAAAAATCAGGGAAAAGTGTTCTCCATCGACCAGATATATGAAAATATCTGGAACGAAGACGCCATAGGCGTAGATAATACGGTAGCGGTACATATCAGACATATAAGGGAGAAGATAGAAATCAATCCGAAGGAGCCGCGTTACCTGAAAGTGGTCTGGGGAGTCGGGTATAAGGTGGAGAAACTTTAGAAGGGAGTTTATATGAATCAATGGTATAAGGCCAACCTGACGAAAGGGATACTGATCGTGGCGGAGCATGTCCTGGCAGTCGTGACGGTGGCCAGCCTGGTCTGGGTCCTGACGTACCCTGCCTTGATGGGGGATCTGTTTTCGGGGCATGCGGCCAGGAAATTTGAGGATTCTACAGCTTTCAGCGGACAGCTGCAGTCAGCGACGTCTGAGATACTGAAAGGCATCGGAACACGGGGGCTGTTTGAGACAGAAGGGAAATTTGACACGGAACGTGTGGTGGACCTAAAGGAATTCTATGAAAATAGCAAGATCAGCAATGAAAACAGCAGCGGCCTGGCTTATAAGCTTGGGGACTTGGAAAAGTGGGCGGAAGGATCAGCGTATGCAGACGGCCGTGCCATGAACGAGAACGATAACCAAGAGCCGATAATTGTGTGCAAGAGGTCGGATGGGACATTTCGCTACTATTATTTTACACAGCTAGAGCAGCTGATTAATGACGGGGAGCTGAGTTTTGTCATTGCGAGCAACAGTAACGGCGAGGAAATCACTTCTGACCAGATTCTGTATGAACTGCGCAGCGGGGGCCGGAGCGAAGTTACGTACAGCACCGAGACAGAATCCAGATTCAAAGGGCTCCAGAACCGTGAGGGCAAGATTGAATTTATAGACTGCTGGAACTATGACGGGTATCAGATCGATGAAAAGTATGCACCGATCGGTGCCGCGAATCTGCTTGAGATTGCCAATGACAATGCAAACTGGAACGGCAGGCTCAATGACATCTTCCAGATGCTGGAGAGCAGCATCTATTCAGTCAATGGCTATATCCAGACATATGAGACTTGGGAAAACAACTGGAGGGAAGGGGACACGAACCTCGTCTACCTGTATGCGGACACAGCGGGCAAGAAGGTCTATACAAATAAAGAAGAATTAAAAGACTTTAACAAGCTGGATGAAAGCTTGAAGATGATATCTAAGAGTGGAAAATATCTCATCGTGAAGCCAAGGCTGTCTGATTTTAACTCTAACATCGACAACGAAGACGCGTCTACCTGGAAGGACCTGATACAGTACAGCGGGCCTGCAGAAGAGAATTTTGTGTATGCGGTCGGCGTGGATACATCCTACCCGATTCAGGACAGCTTCTATTCGCAGAATCAGATATATGAAAAGTATGGCTCCCGCATACGGGGCATAGCGGTGCTTGGGCTGGCGGCAGCGATTTTGCTTTTGACAGGAATC
This sequence comes from Extibacter muris, assembly GCF_004345005.1. Classification (GTDB taxonomy): domain Bacteria; phylum Bacillota; class Clostridia; order Lachnospirales; family Lachnospiraceae; genus Extibacter; species Extibacter muris. Next base: position 53,599 of record NZ_SMMX01000019.1, on the reverse strand, counting down.
GTATGGCTGACTATCATTGCAGGCAGAAATATCAAGGACGAGGAACTGCACTTGAACTGGTTTGACAGGTGGAAGACAGAACTGGCGGCTGCAATCGTCATCTTGCTGTGGATAGGGCCTGTGCTGCTGGTAGGGAGGGGCATATCTGATTACTTTATCGGTCAGGTCCCTGATTACAGCGATACGTATGCGCTGACCGTGTACAGCTATAACGCAATGCCCGGTGTCGTGCGCAGCGGCATGGTCGCAGCCTACACATGCGGCCTGTTCCTGATCGGATATATGAGTCTTGTCCGCAGAATCAAGGCGCGAACGGTGTGGAACAACAGTATCGTAAAGGGTCTGCTCAGCTTTATCAAACAGTTGTTTGTCAACATGCACTTCGTGTGGAAGACGGTTATACTATTCTTTATGTTCGGTTTTGTACACTGGCTTGCTGTGCTGAGCGGTGCGATTGTAAACTGGTTCTGGTTTCTGGTGATGCTGGCTGTGGAGGCGGCGGCATTTATCTATCTGGTACGGATGTCTATTGCCAGACAGAAGATCCGGTCGGGTATCGAACATATATCTGCCGGGGAAGTCGATTTCAAGATACCGCTTGACGGGCTGAAAGGCGAGCAGCTGATGCTGGCGGAACGGGTCAACTCAATCGGAGAAGGTCTGGATGCCGCGCTGGAAGAAAGTATGAAGAGCGAGAGGCTGAAGACGGATTTGATAACAAACGTCTCCCATGACATCAAGACACCGCTTACTTCCATTATTAACTATATCGACCTGCTCAAGATGGAACACCTCGATGATTCGAAGATACAGAGATATCTGGAAGTGCTGGAGGCAAAGGCGCAGAGGCTGAAGACATTGACGGAAGACGTGGTCGAAGCCTCCAAGGTCAGCTCCGGCAATATAACGCTCGACTTAATGAATATCAACCTTGTAGAAATGATACAGCAGACGAGCGGAGAATTTGAAGAGAAGTTTACCGAGAGAAATCTAAATGAAGTCCTGAACCTGCCGGAAGGGGATGCTATTATACATGCCGATGGACGCCGCATGTGGCGCGTACTTGAAAATATATACAACAACGCGGCAAAATATGCGATGGAAGGTACCCGGATCTATGCGGACCTGAGTGTGACGGACATGATCGTAATCTTCAGTCTGAAGAACATATCGGACCAGCCGCTTAACTTTACTGCGGATGAGCTGACGGAAAGATTCCTGCGCGGTGATGTGTCGAGAAGCACAGAAGGCAGCGGGCTCGGACTGTCCATTGCGAAAAGCCTGACAGCGATGCAGGGCGGCACCTTTGATCTGTATCTCGACGGAGACTTGTTCAAAGTGACGATAACCTTCCCTCGAGTTGCAAAGGCGGCCGAAAACGAAGAGGGACATGGAGAAACGAATTAGGGACACCATGATACCAAGATAAAGAGGGATAAGGAATTATTCAACGGCTGACAGACAGGTTGTAGTAACTGAAAGCGGGTATATCGTGAAATGCGGTATATCCGCTTTGTTACGCAATAGAACGCTGTTTTTGAGGGATTGAATATAAAACCCTTACCTCTCTATTTTCGCGCCCGCAAAGCCGCATAAATCAAGGCTTTTTTAATCCCTAAATGACCACAAGACACCCATAATAGATAGAGGGCGCAAGCGGTCTTTCCATTTGTGCCCTCTTGCCTTCCTGTGAGCAAAGACGGGAAAAGCCGTCAAGGGCGTGTTATCGGCTCTGCGTCGGTGCGTCCGGCTCTTTGATAACGGATATATTGAGTTGCTTTACATTGATTAAGGTTTCCTGCTTACACTTCGGACAGAACAACGGGAAGTTTTCAAGTACCGTATCTTCCCGCAACCTTATCCGCGTTTTACTTTTGCAAACAGGGCATAACAGCCATTATTCTATATTTGCCACCTACTTTTGAAACAAATAGTTATTGTTCGCATTTACTTATTCAAAACAAAACTTATTGAAATTCAACTACTTCTTCAAAACTTTTTCTTGGTCGTTCAGAAGGATTTTCAGCGGGGTATCCTAATGCTACTGCTGCAATTATTTCGCCTTTATCTCCAAAATAATTTTTCAAATCATCATAGGCAAAATATGTATCACAAATCCATAATGTTCCTATTCCTAATGCAGTTGCTTCTAACAGCATATTTTGAATTGCAGCACCGATTGACTGAATATCCGCGCGCTCATAAATTTTTTCTTCAGGCGTCAAATTTTCGTATAATGAATGTCCTGTGGGATTGCATATTACAATTAAAGCTGAAGCCTGCGCCATAATCGTAGCGGTATGTTTAGCCCCTGCAATATAACTACCGCTATTTGGTAAAAGCGATTTAGTATTTTCTTCTTTTTCTATTCCTTGACGCATTATGCTCACAAATTTTTCCTTTGCTTCGGATGTTAAAACAATAAACTTCCAAGGTTGTCTGTTTTTAGCTGACGGAGCTTTGAGAGCTGCATAAATTATTTTCTTTAATATTTCAAAAGGAATAGTTCTGCTTTGGTATTTTCGTATGCTTCTACGCTCGAATATTTCTTTCATTTTTCAACAACTCCCTCTAAACGCCCTGTAAATATCAACTTTTTCATTAAATCAATTTGCAAGTACAAGCTCTCTATCGGTACATTTGTAGAAAGCATTATTTCCTCAAGACCTATTTGCCAATAAAAAACTAAATCTGCTGCTTCGGATAGATTATCATAAGAAATCTTTTGTAGCTTTTTTCTTAAAGACAATATTTCGACAATAGGAGCTTTTAATCCGTCCATTGCCCTTACAAAAAAATTATTATCGGTTTCTGCTTTATGAGCTATGAAAAACTCAATCATAGCCAATTTCAAACTGCCTTTAACATTTATCATTTCTTGTTTCAGATTTTCAAAATAAGCATTAACTACCGTCTGAAAATCTTTGACATCATCAATGTTATGCTTGGTTTTTTGCATACAGGTTTGATGATGTGATTTTATTACCTCCATAAATATTTCGTCTGTTGAGTTAAAATAAAGATAAATCCCCCCTCGGCTAATATTACAAGCGTCTATGATGTCTTTCATGGTAACGGCTGAAAACCCTTTTTTACTGAATACTTGTTCTGCACGCTCTAAAATTAGATTTCGCTTTTCCAATGACTTTTTAGCCATACTTCTATACCTCCAAAAATGACATTATTTTATGACACCAATGTCATTTTGTCAATAACTTTCAAATATACTTGTAAGGTAACCGTGATGTAATAACGATTAAAAGCAATTTTTTCAAAAAAACTTTCTCAAATCTTTGGCAAAATCGCAAAGTGCAGTGTTGTATATAGTGAGGGGCAAAGTGCAACAAAAGCCGCCTTTCAATCGGGATATTGAATGAGAGAACACACAAGGGTTTGGGATTTTCCCAACAAGAGAAAATGCAGCGCATTTTACGGAAAGGGTACCTCTTTCCTATGCTTGCTCCCTACTCAAAACAAAGGAAAGGACGGGAAAGGAATGGAAAGGAAACGAGAAACTGAACACAACGATTTATTACTTCAAAAGGGCAACCCGCTGAACGAAACCGTTACATACAAAGTCGGCGGCACGCTTTATGAGGTGTCAACGGTCTGCGGCGGCTCTGGATTCCTCTACGACAAAATGAAACGGCTCATAAAATCGGAAACCGTGAAAACGCCTACTGACAAAGAAAAGGAAGTCCGCTATAATAAAGATAACAACCTGTTTGTCGGGCGTTCATTACAGGAGGAATGAACAATGACGACAACGAAAAATTCATGAAGCAATCATTGACGAAAAACTCTTTGAACGGGTACAGGAATTAAGGGCAAGCAAACGCCGTCCCGCCAAGCAAGCGGAACGGCAAGGGCTGTTTTCCAACTTGCTTATATGTGGAAAAAACAGTACAATATACTATTATGAAAGAGATAAGAAGACTATTAGCTGAAAACTTAAATGATATGTTTATACATGCTGTACTGAGCAATCCGAGAACGCGGGAAGGATGGTCCAAGGTGAAGGCACGCCCGGTCCTGATCAAGGAAGAACGGATGATCCAGCTTGAGATGTTCAGGGGGAACCAGGCTTTCCATCAGAATGTGGGCATGGTAGAAGCCGGGGAGGCCATAGCCGGACTGATGGAGTCTATGAAACAGATGCAGCTTGAGACTACGGAAGCGCTGTATACCGTGCTCATAAGCAAGAAAGGGAAAGTCACTGTCAAGAAGAAGATTCAGAAAAAGGAGCCTATACCTGCGGATATAAGCCATAACAGGAGAAAACAGTATATCCTCAGGGAAGGGGTGCCGGTTCCATTCCTGACGGACCTGGGAGTCATGACGGAGGAAGGGAAAGTTATTAAATCCAGATTTGACAAATTTCGTCAGATTAACCGTTTTCTTGAGTTTATCGAAGATATACTCCCTCAGCTTGAGCGAGGAAGAGAGGTTACGATTCTTGACTTCGGGTGTGGGAAGTCTTATCTGACATTTGCAATGTATTATTATCTGCATGAGCTGAAAGGGTATGATGTCAGGATTATCGGGCTTGATCTAAAAAGCGATGTAATCCGCCGCTGCAATGAATTAAGTGAAACGTATGGATACAGCAAGCTTCGTTTCTTAGAGGGTAATATTACAGATTATACAGGAGTGGAGAAGGTAGATATGGTCGTCACCCTCCACGCGTGTGACACGGCGACAGATTTTGCGCTGGCTAAGGCCGTCCGGTGGGATGCAAAAGTTATCCTGTCTGTTCCGTGCTGCCAGCATGAACTGAACGCACAGATGAAGAATGACGTGCTTGGGCCGGTTATGAAGTACGGGCTTCTGAAAGAGCGGTTTGCAGCGCTCGTCACTGACGGGCTGCGGGCACAGTATCTGGAACGGGAAGGTTACGACGCCCAGATCCTGGAATTTATAGACATGGAGCATACGCCGAAAAATATATTGATTCGTGCAGTAAAGACAGGAAGAAAAAGGGAGAATCAGGATACAATAGATATATGTGAAGAATTTCTTCATGTATCACCAACCTTAGGCAGGTTGTTAGATGAAAAAGGGGAACTGTGATGAACATAAAAAACCGATTGATAAACGCGGGGATATTATTAGCAGTCTTTATCACGGCTGTACTTATATTCAGCTATTTTACGAACCGGAGAAACGATAATATGACAGCGGATATGGGAGTCACGACCTATCCGCAGGTATCATTTTCCTGCAATGGTTTCAATGTGAACCTGCTGTCGGGTTATGCCAAAAAAATGGACATCCCTGCCATGAGGGATACGATTACCCCGGTTGACGGCCAGACGCTCGATCTGAATATTGAAGCATATGGCAACAAGATCAACAGACTCAAGTATACGGTATACACTTTGGATGGTAAGGACAAGCTGTTGGAGAAGAAGGTGAAAAAGGCGGGAAAAGGTGTCAGCCTGGAACTGGCCGGTGAGAATCTTCTCTCCGAGGAGAGGGTATTGGAGATTGTGCTAAGTCTGGATGGCGGTAAATCGGTATATTTTTATACGCGTATCGTTGATTCCACCAATGATAATGTTGCCGAATGTCTCAACTATATCAGCGATTTTCATGAAAATGCATTAGCCAAGGCGGAAGGGACGGGCATCGGAACTGCAATCGAACCAAATGAAGAAGGAGATAATTCCACATTCCAGCATGTGACCATCCATTCTGATTATAACCAGGTGACATGGGGAAGCCTGGAGCCTTCCGTCGAAGGCGGGGAGCGCTGGTACATCAAGGAAACCAACAGCACATACACTTCCGTACAGCTGGAATATAAAGTGCGCTGCAAAGGAGAGGAGAATGAGGAAGATGTGTATAAGGCCAAGGAATTCTTCCGTGTCCGGCACATTGCAGATGCTCAGAAGACCTATCTCCTCGATTATGACAGAACCATGGAGCAGATTTTCGATCCGACGAAGAAGGTGCTCAGTGAGAAGGGAGTCCTGCTCGGGATTACGTCACATGACGTACAGTATATGGTGAGCGACGACGGCAGTACCGTTTCCTTCGTGCAGGCGGACGAGCTGTGGAATTACAACAAAGATACAGATGAGCTTTCACTCGTGTTCAGCTTTTCCGACGCGGAGAATTCCGATACAAGGAGCCTGATGGCAAAGCATGAGGTAAAGCTGCTGGCGTCGGATGACGACGGGAATGTGACATTTGCGGTATATGGCTATATGAACAGGGGAGAGCATGAAGGCGAAGTCGGGGCTGCCATCTATTACTATAATATAGACCAGAATTCCGTGGAAGAGAAGGCATTTATCGCAAGCGACAAATCATACGGGACAGCGGTGTATGAGCTTGGCAGATTCGTCTACTACAATGTCGGGAAGGATATGCTGTATGTAGTGGTAGAGGGAAACCTCTATGAAGTAAATGTAGAAAAGAAAGGAAAAGTAACGAAAGAGGTTATCGTGGAAGGGCTGCAGGAAGGGCAGTATGTAGTGTCCGATGACGGACATATGATCGCATACCAATCCAACGGCAATCTGACAGAAGCAACGGAAATACAGGTCATCAATTTTGCGAACGGTAAGAAGCGTAAAGTGACATGTGAAGAAGGTGAAGTCGTCCGTCCCCTTGGCTTCGTAAATAATGATTTCGTGTACGGAGCTGCCAGGACGGCCGACACGGGAAATACGGTTTCCGGTGAGACGGTCGTACCTCTTTATAAGATTGAAATACAAAACAGCAAGAGCAAAGTCGTGAAGACTTATGAGCAAAAGGATATATACGTGCTGGACGCACAGTTTGAAGAGAACATAATCACCCTTTCCAGAGTCAGGAAAGAGGGAGCTGCGTATACAGGAACCGTAGATGATTATATTACGAACAATGAGGAAAAAGAAGAGAGTAACATCTATCCGGAATCTTACGTGACAGAGCTGAAGGAGACGCAGTACAGGCTGACCTATGCAGACGGAATATCTGATAAAGAGCCAAAGGTGCTGAAGCCGAAACAAGTGCTGTTTGAAAATCCGACTGCCATAACGTTCGACGATGACAGCGCGTCCGATAAGTGCTATGTATACGGATACGGCGAGCTGCAGGGCATATACGAGAAAGCGGGCGCCGCAATACAGAAGGCCAATGAATATAACGGCGTCGTCGTGTCATCGCGGCAGTCTTATATATGGGAGAGGGGCAACAGAAATCTGCAGCATGCAATCGCCGGAAAGGACAATGAGATTCAGACAATCCGTGACCGGCTGAATGCAGGTGATGCACCCATCGACATCATGAACGACATATCGAAGGAGAGAGGGATGGACTATACCGGATGTTCGGCAGAAGAGCTGCTCTATGTCATCAATCAGGACATACCGGTCATCGCAATGCTCAATGCATCCTCTTCTATAATACTCACCGGCTATACAGAAAGCACAATAAGCTATATAGATACGGCGAGCGGTGAGAAAAAGAACGCGACATACGAAAGTATTGATGAAATGACCCAAGGAAGCGGGCACGCGTATATCGGATATGTCAAATAGGGACACTTCAAGGCGAAAAGGGGACGGAGGTTTTTTGAAAAACCTCCGTCCCCTTTTCGCCTTGAAGTGTCCCTATTTTAACAGCAGGGCTTAAAGACCATATTCTTATATTTGTTCAATGCATAGTAGAGAACCATCCCCAGTACACCGCAGGATGCAAGCTCCCCGATACCGACTGTCAGCATCATAAGCGGAATCGGCAGGGCTACGCCGTAGCCGAAGCGCAGAACAAATGGCACGATGACGGTATTAGCCGCGATGGGAGGTAACGGTGCCAGAAACTTGTTCTTATTCCGTAGCCGGTAAGTGAATACGGCCCCAAGCAAGGTGGCGAGGCTTCCGAAGATGATGTCCGGGAGCATGGCGCCGCCGAGTATGTTTCCGATGAGGCATCCTATAAACAGACCGGGGATTGCGGCTGGAGTGAACAGTGGCAGGATGGTAAGCGATTCTGCGATTCTTACCTGTACTTCTCCGAAAGATAACGGTGCAAATACATAAGTGAGCACCACATAGATGGCAGCTATCATGGCCGCCTGTGTCATGGTAGAGATATTCTTGTTCTTCATTTTCATTCTCCTTTAGTTTTGTTTTACGTGTGGAAGGTCTCGAACACACGGTAATTGGTAGCTGCCAGACCAGTGGATACGGTATGTACAGCGATTTGTAGTATAGCACGGGCAATGTTCAAAATCAAGTAAAGTACAAAAAAAGTACAAAATGGGAGATTTTAAAGATGCCGGACGCTGCTAATGCAACTGTCCGGCTTGTATTAAGGAGAAGTTATTCTATTTTCGGTGGCTCGTCTATAACAAAACCAGTAGACTGTTTCAATGCTTCCAAAAGAGCTTCATATTCTGTCCATTCAACATAGTGCTTAAACTGATCATAGGATGCTGTAAAATCTTGCCATGTGTCATCTTCTACCATAATTAGGTGGTTAAAATCACGCATAACCTTTTCCTTCCATGCGTCATAGATGTTCTTATCAATGATACCTTTTTTGTACAAAGTAGCTGTCTCCTGCCAGGATTTTAGGAACAGCTTGATAACTGGGTCGTAAAAAGCGATTCCTTTGCAATTACTCAAATCTTTTTGCTTATGTGAACAGTCACAGTTTGCAAATAAACCGATACTAGAATCTTGTAATAAGAAAAGTTTTTTAATATATTCAGAATAGGTTGATGCGGGCCGCTCTTTGATTTTATATGGCATGTCGTCTTTTAAACCGAACAGCCAGTCGATAGAACAGTCAAATTCCCTTGCTATGTTGGCCAATAAAGGCGCAGGAGGAGTTTTAGAACCATTTTCATAGGCTGATAATGAAGCCATTGTACATCCTATTTTTTTACCGAAATCTTTTTGTGTCATCTTGACGTTTCTTCTCAATTCCTTAAGCCTTTCGCTTTTAAAAGATATATTTTTCTCCATTTTTTTTACCTTCTAATAATTATTTTGTGAGTTTATCTTTGTTTATAAATAATGTATCACTATTTAAGTTGGATGTCAACGAAAACGATAGTAAATAAATGAACATTGACAAATATATACGAACGTATATAATAAACATATAAACAAATCAGATAGGAAGGAGATTTTCACATGAATCTAAGAGCAAAGGAACGCACACAGCCTACTAATGTAAGACTGATGGACACCGAGGAACTACGAGCCTACACCAATCTGGGCCGTAACAATGCCATGAAGCTCGGCGAAGAGATTGGTGCAAAAGTCAAGATAGGCCGCCGGGTATTATGGGACAAGCGAAAGGTGGACGAGCATTTCGACTCCCTCACGGGGGTGAAATAGCATGGCAAAAAGTAAGCATAACCAAGTACATACAGGTAACCAGCCCGGCAAGGCCGATTACCATGTAGCAAGCCTTCTTCCAGTAGGGAAGGAGAAAGCTATCAGTACGGCAGAGCTTGTACGCCTCACAGGGTGCACATCTGCCAGGGAGCTGCAGCAGCATATTGCTTCAGAAAGGAAAGCAGGGGCAGTTATATGTTCCTCTTCTGCAGGCGGGTATTTCCTCCCTGCCAACCATGAGGAAATGGCGGAGTTCTGCAAGGTATTGGAGAACCGCGCCAAGAATACACTCATGGCACTGCGGAGCACCAGGCGGGCGTTGAACGTGCCAGAGGGGCAGCAGGGCATTAAGGATATGGAGGCGTTGAAAAATGGACAAGACGATGAAACAGTGTGCCCTTGAATATGCAGATATGGGGCTTGCTGTCCTTCCTATAAAACCGCCAAGAATAGGAGGGACAGCACCCGGAAAAATGCCCTACATATCAGAATGGCAGCATAAGGCATCTACAGACAGGAAACAGATCGATGACTGGTGGACACGCTGGCCGGATGCGAATATAGGGATAGCAACCGGGTGCATATCGGGCGGCCTTGTGGTCATTGACTTGGATATTGACAAGGATAGGGGAATTGATGGGTATGAGTCGTTGAAGGAATGGGAGAGAGAAAACGGAAACATGCCGGAAACGTGCCAAAGCATTACCGGGCGCGGTGGCTACCATCTCCTTTACCGAGATTCAGCCAGAAATCGAACCCGGGCAGGGCTATACGAAGGGATAGACATCCGGGGCGAGGGGGGCTATATTGTAGCACCGCCAAGCATGCATCATAATGGACGTAGATATGCGTGGGAACAGGAGCCGGGAGAGTACAGCATAGCCCAGGCGGACAGCAAGGTGATAGAATTTCTTCAAGGCCCTGTACCAGACCCGTTTAAAGGTTCGGGCTTTGAACTGCCGGACACGATACCAGAGGGGCAACGTACCGATTATATGGTGAAGATGGTGTGCAGCATGCAGGCGAAAGGGGCAAGTGATGAAGCGATAAAGGCAGCAGTAAAGGCTGAAAACAACTGCAAATGTTTCCCACCGCTTACAGATGAAGAGCTGGAAAAGGAGATATTCCCTGCACTGCAGAGATATGAAAAGGGAACGGCGCCATACACGGCGGTTTCTGATGGAGGGAGGTTCCGGCAGCAGAAGAATTACAGCCTTGCAATGGTGACAATGGAGGAAGTGGAAGAGAAGAGCCCGGAATGGCTTATTACGGATTACGTCCCTCGGTATCAGATTACGACTCTTGCGGGGGATGGCGGGGCAGGAAAGACAACTATCTGGTGTGATATAGCGGCGGCAGTCAGCAGCGGAAAGCCCTGTTTCCTTGAGAGAGGGATTCCGGAAGATTTCATCAAGTCAGAACCGGGTACGGTACTTTTCTTTTCCTCAGAGGATTCAGCAGAGTATACGCTACGTAGCAGATTGAGGAAAGCAGGGGCCGCATTAGAGAACATCCATTCCATCAGCTTGAAGGATGAGCGGTTTTCTGAGGTAAAGTTTGACAGTCCTTTTCTGGAGCGGCTGATTGAATATTATCGGCCGAAACTGGTGATATTTGACCCAATACAAAGCTTTATACCGCCAGAAATCCAGATGGGGCAGAGGAATGCCATGCGGTCATGCTTGAATCCTCTGATTGGTCTTGGTGAGAAGTACGGGTCTACCTTCCTTGTGATAGTTCATGCGAACAAACAGAGCGGGGTGTATGGACGTAAGCGTATAGCGGATAGTGCAGATATATGGGACATATCCCGTAGCGTGCTGATGGTAGGGGATACTGTGGAAAAAGGGGTACGCTATCTGTCACATGAAAAATGCAACTATGGAATGACCGGAGATACGGTACTCTTTTCCATTGAGAACGGCACGATTATAGACAAAGGCTATACAGAGAAGAAAGACCGGGAGTTTGTGAGCGAAAATACTTTCATGGCTCAGCAGAGGCCACAGAAGGAAGAGGCGAAAGAGCTTATTTTGTCATTCCTGGAAGATGGGGAAAAAGAGGTTGCTGAACTGGATGCGATGGCGGCGGCCCAGAGCATATCCAAGAATTCTATGAAAAATGCAAAAGCTGAATTAAGGAAAGAAGGAAAGATAAAATACCGAAATGCTGGAAGCGGTAGAACTTGTGACAAGAAGTTTTACATCTCTCTTATACCCAGTGAAAAAGTCAACGAGTAAAGCTGAAACCCTTATAAATACTGAATTTGTTTAACTAGAGGGGGGTCAACGAGTTAAACGAGTTAAAGCCATTAACTGGAGGGGGGCCTCTAGTTAATGGAAGCCTTATAAACAGGGCATTTGCCTTTAACTGGTTGACCAGCGGCCTGGGTATAGGAGAACCAACGAGTAAAGAGAAGGAGGGTATATGAATAAATACTGGTATGTAGTACATAACGGGACATAATATCTGATAGGCTTCTGCTATGGAGAGCCCAGACAGGACGATGAAAAGGCAATCATGAGTTGCATGGAGGAGTATTGCGATAGAAAGAAGTATCGTCTTGCATTGCTGGTGCAGGTGTTCCCGATGCTTCCCATTGTCAATCAGATTTATCCGGTAGAGCCAACGGAGGAATCCCGGTACTGCTTTGAGTGTGCATTGCAGGCAATAGAGCAGGCATAAAAAGAGCCTGCCGGAATGTGAATAGGCAGGCCCACAACTAGGGAAAACTAGATACTTTGATTGTAAAGGAGTGGGCCTAAAATGTCAAACGAAGCGAGGACGAAGCGAGGAATTTTTCAGATTGAACCAAGAGCGAAGCAAGAGGATTTTCAAATTAAAGCCCGAGCGAACCACGAGAAAAAGTTAAACGAACAACGGGCGAACTACGGAGAAAAGACAATTGAACAGCGAGTGAACAGCGAGGATTTATCCAATGAGCAGCTAGCTGCCCGGATACAGTCTGGAGTGGATACGGCTGATAACATGCTCAGGCTCTGGCAGCAGACCCGGAGATTCATCACCATGCTGGCGAAGAAGTACAGCCCTTACGCCGATATGGAGGACTTGGAGCAGGAAGGGTATATCTCCTTGTGTGAAGCCGTAAGGCACTATGATGTGGAGCAGGGTGCGCCCTTCATCAGCTATGCGGCCTTCTGGATAAGGCAGGGTATGCGTAGGTACGTAGAGAACTGCTCCGGCGTCATCAGGATCCCGGTTCATGCCCGTGAATGGGTCGGCAGATATAAGAAGATAGCCGGGGAATACCGCAAATATTATGGTGCGGAGCCGTCAGAACGGGCCTTGTGCTATCTCCTTCAGGTCAGCCGGGAGAAGCTTCATTCCATACAGGAAAGCGTCCGCATGAGCAGCATAAGCAGCTTAAGCCAGCCCATACCGGGAGAGGATGGAGGAATCACCTTCGAGGAGTGCATACCGTCTGGCGAGGATATGGAAGAGGATGTCATGAAGGGGCTGGATTCCGAAATGATGCGCCACCAGCTATGGGAGGCGGTAGACAGCCTGGAGGGAGGGCAGAGCCAGGTCATAAGGCATAGGTTCCAGGACAGGTTGACTGTGAAGGAGACGGCACAGCGCATGGACATAGGCCCGGGGAAGGCCCGGCAGATAGAACGTAAGGCAATGAGGAATCTAAGGCTGCCAAGCCGTAGCCAGAAGTTCCGGGGGTACTACGAGGAATACATGAGCGCAGCTTCAAGCCGTCATATCGGCATCGGCGAGTACGCCCGGACATGGACAAGCGAGGTTGAGCGGGATGCGCTGCACCTTTGAGATTCAGAGTTTCCAAAACAAACGAACAATTGCAACGTTGCGTTGCGATAGAGTAGGAAAAAAACAGGAAAGGCAAGCGATACCCATGCTACATGGATTGTTCTGCCCCAACATTTTCCAACATCTGACATCCGGCAAAAGGGAACATGTAGTTGTAAACAGTGGTAACACTTACATAATCGTGCCGATAGAGATGCAGGGGCGAACGGAGCATTGGGAAGGATGGGAACGCCGAAAATGATAAGATTTGCTAAGGTCTTGCTAACAAATGCTAACGTTCGGAAATAAAAGCGAGCGTTCGGATATGGAAAAATAGGGAATGGAGGATGCACAATATGAGATTGAACGTGAACAGATACAAAGAGCTGATGGAGCTGAAAGGGATAGGAAAAGAGGATATAGAGAGACAGACCGGGCTGACATTGTACACGTTAGACTGGATATTTGAGAATAAATGCTTGGAAACAAGTACGCTGGAACGGCTGGCGGTGGCAGTGGGATGCGAGACGAATGCGATAGCCCTTCCTGACCGCTACCCCAATGAGAACGTGATTGATTGGATAAAGGACAGCGAAACTGCAACGCTGAGTCTCACACAGGGCAGAACCATCACAAGGGTGATGAAGCTGGCAGAGAGCCGGCCGGAAGAGTGCAGAATCATAGCAAAGAATAAGGACGGCAGTATATGCGCCAAAGTACCGATAGGCTGGATTAAGATTAGTCCTGTCCGTAAGGCGTCAGAGGAACAAAGGGAAGGTGCAAGGAGAAGGATGAAAGAATTAAGGGAAAGAAACGTCTGTAATGTTGAAAATGCTGTTTCCTGCTTTGGTGAAATGAAGCTAAAATCAATTTAAACCCGTCAAGGGTAGAAATATATGCCTAAGGGGGTAAAATGGATTTTTGGCTTGAATTACGAGCAGAGTACATTGACAATATAATATTGCTGGAAAAGATAGGCTATGGTATAATCGGGGCAGGGAAACCAAAGCGAGGCGGCTTACCCTCTTTTCGGAGGGGTCACACCCTCCAGACGTAAGAAAGGAGGGTGCCTATGTGGTTACATATTCTGACTTGATTCAGTTTGGTATACTCATAGTTGCCCTTGTAGGTCTGTGCTATCAGATTTTCAAGGACAGAAGAAAATAGCCGCCACTACTCGCAATAGTGACGGCTTGATGTAAATTAAGCATTTAACATATTGGGGTAAGCCGCTTCCGGTTTCCCTTTTCATATATTTACTATACTACATTTATAGTAAAACATCAAGTATCACAATACTATAAATGCAGTAAACGGCTATCACAGGCTCATTTCACGAAGGTACTATTAATAGTACCACGCGTATCTGGCAGCAGGATTCAAGAATATCTTAATTTTCTGAGTCCCTAAAAGCAGTATCAGCCATTGGCCGGGCTGAAAGTTCAGCTCTATCCGGCGTAATGCTATTCTTCCTTGTCACGTTCCATAGTCTCATCAATAGCACGTATAACAAAAGAATTCATGCTTTCACCCTGCGTATCAGCATGGGCTTTGATAACTTTCTTCTGCCCCTTTGGTACTCTTATGCGGATATCCTCTACAGTTTCCTTTAAATATTTTTCATTAGCACGCTTACGAGCATCAGTATAATAACTTTTCTCTTCGGGCATAATGCACCCTCCTTTATAAAGATTCATTGGTTGCCAAAAAGTCCGAGGTTCTCCTTTATTATACTCATATTATAGCATAAGTCAATACATGTGTCCATGTACATAATAGACAAAGAATAGAGGTATGGGAACATGTAAAATTGGGTATTATGTCAATTGAAATGTATGTGCCCATGTATTATAATGTACTTACAAGGTAAGGAAAGCAAAGCGACCGAGGAAGCCGAAAGCCCTCACAAACCTGAAGCCATATACCTGTGAACGCCTGCGGGGTCGGTAATAGCCAGGAAGATTCTTCAGGGGTTGCAAGGCCACCGAACAGCTCGAAAGGCTGTGAAGCCGGGAACCATATACTTGTGAGTGAACGATTACGGAATCAATAGCCAAGAAGATGAACCTAGCCGGGGCCAGAACCTTAAGAAAACTTCAGTTTGAAAGGAGATTATGACAATGACGGAGAGAAAGATTACCAACAGATGCAGGAAGCTCAAAGAGCTGGAAGAGCAGCAGAAGGAGCTTGAACGGCAGATAGACGCCCTGAAAGCCGAAATCAAGGCAGATATGGAGAGGAAAGACCTTCAGGAGCAGAAGGTTGGCGACTATATGGTAAGGTTCACTGACGTGCTGACAAGCCGCTTTGATACCAAGGGGTTCCGGCAGGAGCATGAACGGCTTTATAGTCAGTACGTGAGACAGGTAAGCACCAAGAGATTTTCAGTAGCATAAAAATAGCCCTTGCCAGAACCGACATTCTGGCAGGGGCGGGTATAGCCGGAGCTACTCTATAAATTCAACTACATAGTAGCATATTCCCGGCAGGAAGGGCAAGACAAAAATATGGACTTGATGGAAAAATTAGAGCAAAGCATTGGAACAATCAATTCGAGATATGACTTGTCATCTCGCGATACGAGGGAAATAATAAAAAGCATGTCTGGGCCGATTGATGGCGTCTACAAGGGATTCCGATACGGATACCTGCAGGGGATGAAGGCGGCAGAGGCTAAGGTGAAGGAAAAGTCGGCCCACGAGCCGAAGTATAAGAATGAGCTGAGGCAGGCCATATACTACCACGCCAGCCATACAAAGAATGTATTCATGCTGCAGTATCTATTGCAAATTGCTGATATCTTTCGGCGCAGGTATGATGACGAAGAATATAAGAGCGTGACCAATTTAGAGAATTATCAAGCATCAGTGATATGTGATATTCTTCAATGCCAGGATGAAAACCGTGCCAGAAATGCCCGGACATTCTTAAGCAGCTATGCTTCAAATAGCGGGAGCAGAAAGGCAGGGCCATATCATGAAAGACAGCCGGGAACTCATTATGATACTTCTGACCAACAGTTCGACTGAGGAACTTTGGTATATGTACGAAAATGGAGAATGGAATGATACAGCAAAGCAGTGCTTTGTTGACGAGCTGGATAAGAGAGCATCTGCCAAAGGATAAGCACAATCTGAAAGGAGGGCAAGACAAAAGCCCCAGGGGAGCGGCAACTCCCAAGGGGCCAAAAAATAAGCATAACCCAATACACACACTGTACGGGCTATATTGATTATAACCGTCATATAGCCCAAAAGCAAGGATTATCATGCTGCAGCATGGCAGCAGGAACAGGAGGCTATAATGATAGACAGGATAGGCACAATCTATGAAGAGGCGTACAGCAAGTCCTCTACAGCGGTCAATGAGGACATGAAGCTGAGTGAAGAGATAAAGGAGCTACTGGCTGAGGCAGATGACCGCAGAAGCCTGAGCAGGGACGAGGTGGGCGACCTTGTATTCGCTGGCAGCAGCACAGGACAGGCGCAGGGATTCAGGGAGGGCTTTCGTTATGCTTTTGCATTGATGTTTGAAAGCCTTCTGGGTTAGGCGGTGGCACTATGGCAGTTGATAAAAGAGGTAGGAAGCTACCAAAAGGTATACAGCAAAGATATAATGAGTTTGAAGGGCGTTTTATGCACCAAGGCAAGAGCTACCTAGTTCATGGGAAAACGATAACAGAAACTCAGAAAAAAATGGAGGATTTAAGATATAAACTGAGGCATGGCATATTTGTCGAAAAAGAGAAGGTTACTCTGACAGAATGGAATAAGACGTGGATGGAGGAATACAAGAAGAACCGGGTAAAGATAGGGACTTACATCAACTATGAGAAATACTACCAGTCTATCATCAAGGATAGGATGGGTGGCAAATACATCTCAGATATCCGGGGAGAGCACATCCAGAAGCTATATAATGATTTGGTGAAAGAAGGGTATGCTCTATCCAGCATCAAGATTGTAGCGGCGGTGCTGAACGGATGCTTCCAGCAGGCCTTGAGGAATGGTCTGGTTGAAAGGAACCCGGTCAAGCTGGCAGAGCTACCAAGGCAGACAGAGAAGAAGAGCAGGCAGGCCATGACGAAAGAGCAGCAGGCCCTCTTCATGGAATACGCCAAAGAAAGCTACCTGTACAACTTCTTTGCAGTCATGCTCCGTACAGGCATGAGGAATGGAGAAATGCGGGGGCTTAAGTATACCGACATTGATAAAAAGGCGAAAGTCATTCATGTGCAGAGGACGTTAAAGTTGATTGAAGGTGTCGGCTACATGGAGGATACGCCAAAGACCATAGCGTCTAGAAGGGATATCCCTTTGACCGGTGATATCATATATCTGCTGGATGCACAGCGGAAATACTGGGGCTTCAAGGTGGAGAAGATGGATAGATACCTTTTCTGCAATGAGGATGGAGGGCCATTAAGCCGGGAGCGGGTGCAAGGAGAGATAGACAGAGTAATAAGACGGATAAGGGCAGCAGGCAGCGAATTTGACCGTATAACGCCCCACGTGTTCCGGCATACCTTTGCAACCAGGGCAATTGAAGCGGGGATGAAGCCCCAGGTATTAAAGACCATTCTGGGCCATAGCTCTCTGGCAATGACGATGGATTTATACAGTCATGTATTGCCGGATACCAAAGGGGAGGAGATGGAAAAGATAGCAAATGTATTTTAAAGGGCGGGAACATTCCTGCTCTTTCTTTAATGCCGTACAAAAACAGTACAAAAAAAGTACAAAATTGCAAGGCTTAACATAAACCGGCATAAAAAAGAAAAGCCCGAAAACGGCGTGTTTTCTAGGCTTAATTCTACTCTGTAAATCACCATAAATATATGGTTATAGAAGTTTTGTTTTACGTGTGGAAGGTCTCGAACACACGGTAATTGGTAGCTGCCAGACCAGTGGATACGGTATGTACAGCGATTTGTAGTATAGCATGAAGGGGAGATAAAATCAAGGAATGTCCGAAAATTGCTCTGGCAACAGAACAATTGAATATTGCTGGACAAGATAAGTAATGGTATAATCGGGGCAGGGAAACCAAAGCGAGGCGGCTTACCCTCTTTTTCGGAGGGGTCACACTCTCCAGACGTAAGAAAGGAGGGTGCCTATGTGGTTACATATTCTGATTTGATTCAGTTTAGTATACTCATAGTTGCCCTTGTTGGTCTGTGCTATCAGATTTTCAAGGACAAAAGAAAATAGCCGCTACTACTGCCATAGTGACGACTATTGTATAATAGCGTAATAGTCATTTATAGGTAAGCCGCTTCCGGTTTCCCTATTCATATATTCACTATACTATATTTATAGTAAAATATCAAGTATCGGTTACTAAAAATATAGCAAACCGCTTATACAATCTCTATTGATTAAGGTACTATTAATAGTACCACGGTTTTATACCATATCTGGCAGCAGGGTTCAAGTATTCTTAATTGAAATCCCCTATTTGGCCGGGGTGTATAATAGATGTAAATTTCAATTCACCCTCCTTGACGGATGTGTTATAATGACTACATGAATAATATAAAGGAGTTAATTGGTATGGATTTGATAACTATCAGAGAATTGTATAAAAACAGAGAAGAATATCTGGACAAGGACATTACAATCGGAGGATGGGTGCGCAGCCTGAGGGATTCCAAGGCGTTTGGATTCATTGTTGTCAATGACGGAACCTTTTTTGAACCTCTGCAGGTAGTGTACCACGATACGATGGATAATTTTGATGAGATATCCCGCCTCAACGTAGGAGCCGCTGTCATCGTGACAGGCACGCTCGTAGCTACGCCGCAGGCGAAGCAGCCATTTGAGATACAGGCAAGAGAGGTGGAGGTCGAGGGAGCATCCGCGCCAGACTACCCGCTCCAGAAGAAACGCCACAGTTTTGAATATCTGCGTACGATAGCACACCTGCGGCCGAGAACGAACACATTCCAGGCAGTATTCCGCGTGCGTTCCCTTACGGCATACGCACTCCACAGGTTCTTCCAGGAGAGAGGCTTCGTCTACGTCCATACGCCAATCATTACAGGAAGCGACTGTGAAGGTGCAGGGGAGATGTTCCGTGTCACGACGCTTGATCTTGAGGATACGCCGAAGGACGGGCAGGGAAATGTAGACTATTCCAGGGACTTCTTCGGCAAAGAGACGAGCCTGACAGTCAGCGGACAGCTCAACGGTGAGACATATGCCCAGGCGTTTCGCAATATATACACGTTCGGGCCGACGTTCAGGGCGGAGAATTCCAACACGACGCGGCATGCCGCTGAATTCTGGATGATTGAGCCGGAGATGGCATTTGCAGATCTGGATGACAATATGATGCTGGCGGAGGCGATGCTCAAGTATGTAATCAATTACGTACTGGAAAACGCGCCCGAAGAGATTAGTTTCTTTAATTCTTTTGTGGACAAGGGACTCCTTGACAGGCTGAAAAATGTCGTTTCTTCCGAATTTGCGAGGGTCACATACACGGAAGCGGTTGAGATTCTTGAGAAAAACAACGATAAGTTTGAATATAAGGTATCATGGGGAACAGACCTTCAGACCGAGCACGAACGCTATCTGACTGAAGAAGTATATAAGCGTCCGGTCTTTGTGACAGATTACCCGAAGGAGATTAAGGCGTTCTATATGAAGCAGAACGATGACGGCAGGACTGTTGCGGCGGTCGACTGCCTAGTGCCGGGAATCGGGGAGATCATAGGAGGAAGCCAGAGAGAAGACGATTATGATAAGCTGCTTGCAAGGATGAAGGAGATGGATCTCAAGGAAGAGGACTATGAATTCTACCTCGACCTCAGAAGATATGGTTCTACAAGACATTCCGGATTCGGGCTCGGATTCGAACGGTGTATCATGTATCTGACGGGCATGGGCAATATCCGTGACGTCAT
The DNA here is from genome assembly GCF_004345005.1 of Extibacter muris. Lineage (GTDB taxonomy): Bacteria > Bacillota > Clostridia > Lachnospirales > Lachnospiraceae > Extibacter > Extibacter muris. Next base: position 33,580 of record NZ_SMMX01000019.1, on the reverse strand, counting down.
ACCGTTCCCGAGAACAGTCAACAACTGCGAGCTGTAAGTTGCCTGGAGGGTAAGTATGAATATATTAGTAGTAGATGATGAAAAGGAAATCGCAGATGTAATAGAACTTTATCTGCAGAGCGACCAGTACGATGTACACAAATGCTATACAGGGCAGGAGGCGCTCGATTACATCGGCAGCATGAAGATTGATTTGGCTATACTGGATATTATGCTTCCGGACATAGACGGATTCCAGATTCTGAAGCAGATTCGTGAGAAGTATACATTTCCGGTCATAATGCTGACAGCTAAGACAGAATATATGGACAAGATAACGGGGCTCACGATGGGGGCGGACGACTATATTCCAAAGCCGTTCAACCCGCTGGAGCTCGTGGCCCGTGTGAAGGCACAGCTGAGGCGGTGTACACAATATAACGACGGAAGCAGGGAAGAGGGAGATATCCTGGATTTCGGGGGGCTCTTCCTGAACCGGACGTCGCATGAGTGCGTCTATAATGAAGTTCCACTCACGCTTACGCCGATTGAATTTGATATACTCTGGCTGCTCTGCGAGAACAGAGGCAAGGTTATCAGTTCAGAAGAACTGTTTGAAAAGGTGTGGAATGAACAATATTATAAGAACAGCAACAATACGGTGATGGTGCATATCAGGCATCTGAGGGAGAAGATGAGCGCGCCCACCGGAAAAACCGATTTCATCAAGACAGTATGGGGAGTAGGTTATAAGGTTGAAGAATAATTACCGGAAGTTAAAATTCAGTATCCTGCTGCAGACGGTGCTGGTCACAGCACTGACTGTTTTGGTGGGCGGATTTATACTGAATTATGTGATTGACGGTATCTATAACGACAGCTTTGCCAAGACATTCGTCAGTATGATGATGCATCTGAATATGGAAGAGCAGACGGCGATCGATTTATATTGGAGGCTCATTGGAAACAATAAGACCTTCTTTATGATAGTTGGTTTTCTGCTCTTATTTGCTTTATTCTTCTACGTGGCGCTTTCAAAGATGACAAAATATCTGGACCAGGTAGGCGAGGGGATTGAGAACATACTGTCTGATTCCACCGAGCCAATCCGCCTCATCACAGAACTGAAGCCGATCGAAATCAGGCTGAATGAGATCAAAGCTACGCTGAAGCGGCAGGAGCTGGAAGCGGAGGAGGGGGAAAAGAAGAAGAATGACCTCGTCGTGTTCCTGGCCCATGACCTGAAGACGCCTCTCACCTCCATCGTGGCTTATCTGACAATGCTGGACAGCCATCCGGATATGACAGAAGAAGAACGTGCAAAGTATATCCACGTATCGCTGGAAAAGTCTATCCGGCTGGGCGAGCTTATCAATGAGTTTTTTGATATTACAAGATATAACCTTCAGGATATTGAGCTGGAACCGATAGAAATCAACTTGTCCATGATGATTGAGCAGCTGGCAGATGAACTCTACGGGGTGCTGCAGGAGAAGCAGCTGGCTTGTGAAGTGCAGGTAGAGGAGAATCTGGTAGTATATGGGGATCCCGATAAGCTGGCACGCGTCTTTGACAACTTGCTGAGAAATGCGATAGCATATTGTTATGAATATACAAAGATACAGATCAGCGCACAGATGAAGCGGGGAGATATTGAGATAATATTTACCAATGAAGGCGATAAGATACCCGGGACGATGCTTCAGACGATATTTGAAAAATTCTACCGGGTGGATGGCTCCAGGTCGAGCGGCACCGGAGGCGCGGGACTTGGCCTGGCTATAGCAAAGGAAATCGTAGAACTTCACGGAGGATTGATCCGTGCGAAAAGTGATGACATAAAGACGCAGTTTATCGTGACGCTGCCGTCTAAGAACATAGAGGAAGAAGGAGCAGCAGATGAAGTTCATACACATCGCAGACATACATTTAGGAGCAAGTCCGGACGCAGGAAACGCATACAGCAAAAGCAGGGCACAGGAGATATGGAATAGTTTTGCGGGCATAATTGAACAGTGCAGGGCCGAAGAGGCGGACGTCCTTCTGATTGCGGGCGATCTGTTCCACCGGCAGCCGCTTCTTCGGGAACTGAAAGAAGTGAACTTTCTGTTCGCGGGCATACCTGATACAGAAGTATTTATCATAGCGGGCAACCACGATTATCTGAAAAAAGATTCCTATTACCGGACATTTTCCTGGGCGGAGAATGTACATATGATACTGAGTGAACATATGACGTGTGTGGAACTTCCGCGGCTCAATCTGGCCGTATACGGACAGAGTTATGTTCAGAAGGAAAACGCCGACAGAATTGGCAGTGAAGCGGTCCCGCTGAGAAAGCAGAAATATGAAATTCTATTGGCCCACGGCGGCGATGATAAGCACATGCCGTTCAGAGTGGGTGAGATTGCGAAACTGGGATATGATTATGCGGCTTTCGGCCATATCCACAGGCCGCAGGAGCTTATACCAAACAGGGCGTATTTCAGCGGCGCCCTGGAACCGATTGATAAGAATGATACCGGAACCCATGGATACGTTGTGGGAGAGATTGCGGACGAAGTCTGTAAGACCTCTTTTGTACCGTGCGCTGTGAGAGACTATGTACATATGGACATACCGGTGACAGAAAATATGACCGGATACGGCGTGCGTGAGGCGATACAGAGCGCGATTGAAAATAACGGAATCCAGAACATATACAAAATAATACTGACGGGACAGAGAGACCCGGAAATATTATTTGATTTGACTAACATGGATACTTACGGAAATATCATTGAGATCGCGGACAATACGAAACCGGCATATGATTTTGATAAATTGTACGAACAGAACAAGGGGAATCTCCTCGGAAAGTTTATTCAGAATCTGAACAATGGGGACAAGGAAAGTATCGAATACCGTGCGCTGTGCGAAGGCGTGCAGGCGTTGATGGAGACGAGAAGAGGCTTTAAATGAGAATTCAGGAACTGATTGTAAAGAATTTTGGAAAAATAAAAGACAAAAATGTGGAACTGTCCGATGGCGTCAACCTGTTCTATGGAGAGAATGAGTCCGGGAAGTCCACCTTACATACGTTTATAAAAAGCATGCTGTTCGGGCTTGAGCGGGGGCGGGGAAGAGCCTCCGTGAATGACACGTTCAGCATGTACGAACCGTGGGAGAATCCCAACTATTATTCTGGTATGCTGAAGTTTGAAAGCGGAGGGAAGAGATTCTGCCTCAGCAGGAACTTTGACAGATATTCCAGGAATGCAGAGCTCATATGCGAAGATGACGGGGAAGAGCTGTCTGTAGCCGATGGGGATTTGGAGATGATTCTTGGAGGGCTAGCCGCGTCCGGCTATGAGAACACAGTATCCATAGGCCAGCTGAAAGCAGAACCGGGGCAGCCGCTTGCGGCTGAACTGAAAAACTACGCGTCGAATTACTATGCCACCGGCAACAGCGACATCAATCTCGAAAAGGCGACCGGCGCTCTCAGGGCCAGGCTCCGCGAGCAGGAGCGGGAAGCCAAGGAGGCCCTGGAGAAAAAGCACCGCACAAGAGAGAAGATAGAACTGGAGGCTTCCTATGTATGGCGTGATGTCCACCGTCTGGAGGGGGAGCAGGAGCGTATCAGCGCGGAACTGGAGTACAGGAGGGAAAAAGAGCGCCGCAGCCGGGAAGAGCCGGATAACAAGCGCGTCCTGGATGAACTGCGCCCGAACAAATGGCGCATCCATCCGCTTGAAATAATCCTCTTTTCCATTGTCGTTATATTTGCCTTTGTGTTTATACCGAGGCCGTGGAACTACCTTGTGGCAATTATACTTTTTCTCCTGAGCGGAATCTATGTGTGGAACCGCATGAAGGTCGATAAAAGAGCGGTCAAGACTGAGCCTGAGATTATTCTGGAGGAAATAACGCCGGAGGAGGAGAAGATACCGCTGGAGAAGCTTCGATGGGAAATGAGTCATGTCTGTGAAGAGCTGCGTGAGAGGCGGGTGCAGTATGACAATCTGAAGGAACAGCTTGAGGAACTGGACGAAGTGAGCGATACGTCCAGAGAGCAGGACAGGGACATCCGGGCGGTCAGGCTTGCCATGGAGAAGATAAACGAACTGGCAGCCAGAATGCAGGACGAGCTGGAGCAGAAGCTGGACGACAAGGCGTCTGAGATAATGAATGAAATTACGGGCGGCAAGTATACGAAGCTTGTGGTGGAGGACAATTTACATATGAACCTGATTTCAGAGGGCAGGAAAATACCGGTTGAACAGGTGAGTCGCGGCACTGTAGAGCAGACGTACTTTGCCCTTCGTATGGCGTCGGCCGGGCTGCTCTATGAGGAGGAGTATCCGGTGATTCTGGACGATACCTTTGCATACTACGATGACGTACGGCTGGAAAATACGCTCAGGTGGCTTGCCGAAAATAAAAGACAGATTATCATATTTACATGCCAGAAACGGGAAGAACACATACTGAACCGGCTGGGGATTAGATTCAAAGAACTATTACCCTAAAAAAGTATGGCTTATGAAAAAATCCACTGCAGGACAGAAAAAGTATCTGTCCATGCAGCGGATTCTAAAATAATAGTTATAACAGCAATTTTCATATTACTTTTCTATAAAGCAAGTTTTAAAATATTTACGAATTCGTCCACATGTAATGGAATATAGTGTCCAACTGGATTCTGATTGTTATTAGTTGCCCGGTTAGCCATTTCTTCAAAGTGTTTGTCATCAATATTTAATTCTTTCAAAGTTGTTTTCAAATTCAGGGATTTGAAAAATTGTTCTAATTTATCGGCAAGAATATATGCCATTTCAGTTTCAGTATAGTTATAAGTATCAACATCAAATACACGTGCAGAAAGCTGTGCAAGTTTTGCAGGTTTAGCGTCCGCCATATACCGGCACCAAGCTACAAGAACAACAGCCATTCCTTCACCGTGAGTAATTCCATACAGGGCGCTGAGTTCATGTTCAATTCTGTGAGAACCCCAGTCAGCTACACGTCCCGTATCAAGAATACCATTGTGAGCAATAGAAGCAAGCCACTGCACTTCTGCACGGGCATTATAATTTTGTGGGTCTTTCATCAGGCGTTCAGCATTTACCATGATTGCTTTGACTGCGCCTTCAATCATATAATCTGTCGTATCTACATTCGGTACATCTGTAAAATATCTTTCTAGCAGATGAGAAAGAATATCTGCACATCCGCAGGAAGTCTGATAAGCAGGAAGTCCCAGTGTATACCGTGGGTTCATAATTGCAAATTTCGGAATAATCATATCATCCTCAAAGCCCATTTTTAACAGTCCGTTTGATATGATAGAACAATTGGATGTCTCAGAACCGCTGGCAGGCAATGTAGTAATGGCACCAACTGGAAGTGCTTTTTCAGGAGAAGCAGTACCGTCAAAGAAGTCCCAGACATCTCCGTCATATGGAATACCAAGAGCAACTGCTTTGGCAGTATCCATAGAACTTCCGCCGCCGATTGCAAGAATGAAGTCAACGGACTGTGCCTTTCCTTTTTCTATCAGTTCACGCACTAATTCAATCTTTGGATTTGGAACAACTTTGGAACATTTTGTAAATGTGATGTTTAGCTTATCACAGGCATTTTTTACAACGTCCCAGATTCCAAGGTCTTTAATAAACTCACCGCTGTATACCAATAATAAAGAAGAAACATGATACTCCTGAAGTAAAGCGTATACTTCATTTTCAGAGCCGTCTCCAAAAAGAATTCTTGCAGGGTTTTTATGTGTAAAATTTATCATAATGTAAATAAAGCCTCCTAATACTTATTAACAGTATCGAATGGGGAGGTTGCAATTTTTGAGAGTTTCTTCCCAGACTTCAGGAAGTTTTCTATCAGAAATTACAAGATTAATATTTTCTAATTTGGTAATAACATAGTCTGCTGTGTCAGAGAATTTTGTGTGATCCGCAATTAGAAAATGCTGACGGGAATGTTCAATATAGGATTTACGAATTTGACTTTCATTCAGATTATTATCGACAAGTCCATGAGTTAAGTCAACAGCCGGACAACTAATAAAACATTTATCTGCAAGATAGTGAGAAAGAGCATCTGTTGCTTGGTATCCAACAAAGGAGCTGGCTCTCTGACGGAAAGAACCACCGATTGCAATTAATTTTACAGCAGAAGACTGTTTACCAAATAAATTAAAGATTCGCAAAGAGTTGGTGATAATGGTCACTTTTATATTTGTTATAAATAACTGCTGGGCTAAGGTAAGGCAGGTAGTACTGCAATCCAGCATAATGGTGTCATTTTCCTTAATATAGTTTTTAATTGTGTAAGAAGCCAGTTCTTCTTTTTCCTTTGAAAGAAAAGTTTCACGCAGATAAGTCGGTGCTCCCTTATCATCTGCATCCGGCAAAAATGCACCGCCATGAATTCTTTTTAATTTATTGTGGGCTTCCAGGTCTTTTAAATCCCGCCTTATTGTTTCTTCGCTGCAATTTAATTTTAAACTCATATCTGAAATAAGAACACTTCCATACATATGAAGTTCTTTTTCAATAAATTTCTGTCTGTCGATCTTAAGCATAATTATCAAATTCCTCCTAAGAATATTTGCTGTGTGATATGTAAATTATGATGATGTTAAAATAGTATCACGTATAAACGATAAAATCAACATTTTTTTGTGTAAAAACCGTCAAAATGCATATAAAATACAATTATAATAACAATATTTCAAAAAATATAACAATAAATGTTGACATATATGAATTAATGTTGTAATTTGTGGTTAGTAAAGAATGTGAAAAGGAGGACAGAAAGGGAAAGATTTTAGAATATTTGTTGGGTGTGTGAATGAAATTGTGATAGTTTTTGAAAACTGTTAAAAGAAAGGAAAGAGAAAAATGAATAATAATTCAAACAAACAGGGCAGCTTTTGGGGTCTGGCACCTTTGGTAATTTTTTTGATTGTTTACTTTGCAATGGGGCTTGGAACTAAAGACTTTAATAATTTAATAAAAATTATATATGTCTTTTTGACTATCTTTTTATATCTTCTTAAATGTCCGCAAAGCCTTATTTTATCGGCTCTACGGGCATTTTGCTTTTGTGGTAAACCTCACATATCTAGGTCTATCTTCTTATATTTTCGCTATCAAGCGTGGTTAAAATCGTGGTAAATACTTCTTATGCGATTAGACGCTGAACCTCTGATTTTGCGGTATCTATGGACGCATGAGCATACCAGTTCATTGTGATACTGATATTTGAATGCCCCATGATATACTGTAAATCTTTCGGGTTCATGTTCTTGCTTGCCAATCTTGTGCAGAATGTATGGCGTAGTGTATGTGGCGTGATATGTGGCAAAGGGTTATCCTTATGGTGCTTGTTGTATTTCTTTACCATACGGACAAAAAGCATATTGTAATCAATCGCAACTTTGGGCTTGCCTTTATGATTGACAAATAGAAAGTTGCCCCTTCCGTCTATCACAAATGGTTCTGCCTTTGGGCGTTTCTTCATAACCCGTTGAAATGCCTGTATCGTTTCTCTGCTTAATGGCACTTGCCTTGTTCCGCTTTTGGTCTTAGGTGTTTCAATATAATAGCCCTGTTCTTTGCTCTTTAATAACTGGTGGTCGATAATCACAACCTCATGGATAAAATCAACGTCCATGATTGTCAGTCCGCACAGTTCCGAGATACGAAGTCCTGTTTTTAACAGTATCAGCACATCATCATAATACTTGTGATACACGTTGTCCGTCTTGATGAATGAGAGTAGGGCTTGTTCCTGTTCCTCTGTCAATGCGACTTTCTCTTTGGTATCATTTTCTAGGACTTCACTTAACTTGAAATCAAAAGGGTTTTTCCTTACACAATCGTCTTGTATGGCGATATAGAATGACGCTTTTAACGAGCGTTTATGGTTGTTAATGGTATTATAGGAAAAGCCTTTGTCTTTCATGCGTAACGCCCATTCCTTAGCGTCAGAGGGTTTTATCGTATCAATGCTCCTAGCACCTAACTTGTCCTCTTTCAATAACCGCATGAGCTGTTCCCGTTGTTTCTGTGTGCTTTTCTTCACATTTGCCCTCTGTGCGTTCTGTTTGGCGTAGAGTTGGCAAAGCGTCATTTTCTTGCCTGTGCTGTCGATACCGTCCTCAATATCCCGTCTTATCTGCTGTTCCAGTTCACGAAGTGAGGGTTTTTCCCGTTTTCCCTTTGGTGTCGGGTCTGTGGGTGTCAATCTCCAAGCATACACATATTTTGTGTTTCCAAATGCGTCCACATATTTATATAAGTATTTCCCGTCTGTTCGTTGGCTCTCTCCAGTATGCAGGATACGTCCTTTGCTATCCCGTCTTTTTTCTTTCATGGTGTCTGCTCCTTTCCTTGTTGGAAAGAGCCTTGACATGACTTGTGTTCATCATAACACATACAAGGCTCATTTGCATTAGATTGCGTCCAATTTGTCAATGACCTTTTCAAACTGTCGGCGTTTAATCTGTATGCGGTTGCCATTCATAATGAGCCAGCCAGCGTCCTTGTTTTCCTCTGCCAATCGTCTTAACTTGTTTTCTCCGATACGGAAATACTTTGACGCTTCTTCAATGGTAAGGGTGTATTTTTCCCATACAGGAATATCGTTGTTATTCATCAGATACCCCCTTTCCCATGTTTCGTGTCATACTGTATATAGGGGATAAGGTCGGTGCGGTCTATCCTCTGTAAGTGGGCGGTTAGTTTACTGGAAAGGGAATTGCTGTATCTTGCCTTATCAAGCATAGTTCCCACTTTTTCCAGTCCACCTAATGCGTCATGTTCTTCCAAGAAGTAAAAACTTTTCACAGCGGAAATCACGCCACCCTCTGTGAGCCATTGCTGTGTTTCCTCAAGAGAATTACGTAGTTTCGGTACTTGCAGTTTTAAGACTTCCACAGCCCCTAAAAAGCGTTCCCAAAACCGACACGTTTTCCATCTGCTCTTATTACTTTCATTTCTGTTTGGTACGACAAAGCGTAGGTTGTTTGCCAATAGCCCGAAAGCCAGTTCCCCAAGTTCCAGCGGTCTGTCCTTGAATGTCATGGCAAAAGCATGAGCCTTATCATCACGCAGTTGCATTTCTGTCCGTTTCCAACTGCCAACTTCATCAAGTGTCTTATTATGTTTTGAACAGACTTCCTTATCTTTATCATAAAAGCGGTAGGACAATCCCGATTTACCAGCACCGATATAAACGGTCTTTGCGGTGTCGAAATCATCAAACTTGCTTTCGTCAAAGTGGTAGCCCTCACTATTCGAGATAAATTCCTCTTTTTCGCATTTCTTCTTTATCTGTTCTATGGTAAAGAATGGCTTTTCGTTCTTATCATCAATGGCAATATCAAGTCTTGTGAAATGGAAGTTATCCAGTCCGTATCTTTGCTCACAGCGTCGGAACATATCCCCAAAGGTATAATTCCTACTGTCGAGAATACGGAAAATATCATCACAACCTCTGCCAGTCATAACAAGATAACAGCCTAGTCCCTGTGGGTTGTCCTCTGTCTTTCTTGCGTCCCCCGATACATAAATATCTCCAATCTGCCAGCGTGCTTGATAAGTCTTGAATTTTATCGTTGCTGGATAAACATTGAAAATGTCAGTCGGTAAATCTAAAATGTGCATAATTACATCTTCAGCGGTTGCCGTTTCAAATACAATGCTGATGTAATCAATCTTAACGGATAAATTTGTGTGTGTAGTTATAGTGCATTGCTCCTTTCGTATGCCCCGTTTTTTGCTGGGTAAAAATTGTGTTTTTTCCTTTATTTATCACAGTTTCTAGGTACTATGACATGTATACGCAGGGCGGTGTTACATATACGCCCTCTGCGAACGCCAAAAGGCGTTTTTTCTTCCTGTGCCTGTCCCGTTCTTAACGCTCACGAGCCTTTGGGAGGCTCGTGGCTAAACGGAACAGCCCCAGTCAGAAACCCTGTTTTCGGTCGGATAGTCCATGCCTATTCATGCTGTCAAAGTGAAAATATGTCTTTCCTATGCTTACTCAAGCATGTAATTGACCCTAGCGTGCTTAATCACTCTATCTGATACGATAATAACGCCATTAGAATTACTTGTCAAGAAGTTTTTATTGACTTTTAGATATATATTAAGTATGATATGCTTATAAATAACAAGAAAAGCAACGAAAGGAGCGGTTATACTAAGTTATGGAGGGTTATATAAAGAAAATCAGTTTCTTAGGAGAGAACATACAGACCATAAGAAAACACAGAGGAATGAAACAACAGGAACTTGCGGACAAAATCGGTATCAATATGCAGAGCCTTTCCAAGATTGAACGTGGTGTGAATTACCCTACCTTTGATACGCTGGAAAAGATAATGGACGTGCTGGGTGTAACACCCAATGAATTATTGTCGGGAGAATGGAAATATGTTAATCAAGCCGAAAAGGAAGTCTGCCAATTTCTACGGACAGAAGAACGACTAAATGCAGAACTAAAACATGGACACTATGATAATTTCTTTGACAGCGAGGAAGAATGGCTGGAATATGAATTAGAAAAGTTACGGGAATATATTACCGACTACATCAACGGAACAAGCATTGAAACGTCCGACCTTTACCCAATCAAAGAATTTATACAGCATTTGAAGTTTCAAAAACTACTAAACCGCTATGATGATTTATACAGCATGGATATGTTTGGGGAAAGCATAGAGGGACATAAGTATAAAACACCTTATCAAGTTGTGAAAATGATAAACCCTAACTCAAAAGAAGATATGGAACTGTTACGAGAAGTATTAAGGAATAACCATTTAGATGATGAGGACGAGTAATCCTTTTCCTCTTGCGAGAAGATACAGCAAACAAAAAGCCCAATCAAGAGTGCAAAGCACCACCAATGGTGGCAAGCTCTTGACAGGGCTTTTCTTTTCTGTGGTGGGTAATCAAGAGGAAAAAAGAAGAAGTGCGCATTTTTACACAAGAAAAATGACAAAAGTATGCTGATTTTTGTTGTGGTACAGGGTTGGACTGGTATGTAAAGGCAGAGGATATTGTATTGAAGAATAAAGGCAATCAGAACGCAGGCAATCAGTGGTTATCTGACAAAGGAGTTGTAGGACTTGAATGTAGATACTATCAGAACGGATATACCGACCAGCTCTGCCGTTACTGATGTGATTGTGTGGAATATCGAGCAGTCGGGAACGGACACTTTTTCTGCTACCTACGAAGTAGATCAGCAGATAAAGGAGGGCGACCAGACGAAAGCGGTCAGTGCTACTTATACCGTGACTGTCCATGTGGACGCAGACAGGAATATGGTTATCACAAAGAACCCGACCCTTGCCCCAGCACGCCAGAAATCAACCTATGAGCCAAAGGCACAGGAAACAGACGGAACAGTGGACGCTGAAACAATGCAGGACGCTACGGCATTTTTGGAAACATTCTTTAAGCTGTACCCTACGGCAACGGAAAAAGAACTTGCTTACTATGTAGCTGGCAATGTGTTTGAACCTATCGGTAGGGACGACCTTTATTCTGAATTAGTCATCCCGTATTTACGGCTGACGGGGACAATGTGAAAGTCAAGGTTGCCGTGAAATTCATAGACAATCAGACAAAGGCAACGCAAGTATCACAGTTTGAGCTAGTGCTACATAAGGATAGTAACTGGAAAATTGTAGGATAACATAGTAAAAGGCAGATACACCGTGCCGTGGTTATCTGCCTTAGTTGTTATCTATTTTAAATTGTTTTTTTAGAATGTCCTTTAAAGCAAAATATTCTGACGGAAGCTTATTCATAGCAATCCACATATGAATTGATGTATATTGCAAATCTTCAATATAGAAGCTATTGATATTTTGTTTATCTGCTAAAATATATTTTGGTAATAATGATATTCCACCGCCCATAGCAACGGTATTAAGAATTGCTTCTACAGTATCTAATTCAATTATCATTGGTGATTTCGATTGATGTAAGTTCCACCAATCCAAAAGAGCTTTTCTGTAGGGGCAGGACTTGATATTATTTATGATAATTGGATATGTAAAAATATCATTTATGGAATTGCAGGAGCATGGAGTTGCCAGCATTAAATTTTCTTGAAACTCCAAAATCCGCTTACCTTGTGTAATATTGTGGGTACTGTTAGTGATTATACAATCTAATAGTCCATTAGATAGACTCTGGTCTAATTCGTCTTGGTTTAGTGTGGAAACTGACAATGACACATTTGGAAACTGTTTTTGATATTCAATGATACATTGGGGCAATAAATAACCAGCTATTGTCTGTGTTGTGCCAATTTTTAAAGTTTTAGGATTGTTCTGAAAAGATTGTAACGTCTTATCTAGTAAAGAGATTATCTTTTCTGCTTGATACAGTAATTTTTCTCCATCTTTTGTGAGGGTTACACCTTTGCTATGGCGAATGAATAGTGTCGTGTTTAATTCGCTTTCCAGTTTTTTGATATGTGCAGTAATATTAGATTGAACATACCCCATACTTTCAGCAGTTTTTGATATTGATTTTGTATGAGCAACTTCTCTAAATATTCTAAGTTCCAGACTTTCCATAATAGCACCTCCATTATTATTTAAAATGATATCTATCATCATTTACAACTATTATACACATAACGAACTAAAATGTATAATTAAATTGTAATTTGAATAAAGAAAGAAGGAAAAAATAATGATTGCTATGCAATATAAGATTTCACTACCAGATAACTACGACATGAACGTGATTAGACAGCGAGTAGCTGATAATGGACATAGAACGGATGGCTTTCAGAATTTGATATTTAAAGCATACCTCATATCTGAAAAAAAAGATTCTTCAAGGAGTTGTAATGAGTATTCTCCACTATATGTATGGAAGAATAATGAAGGTATGAACAAATTCATTTTTGATGGTTATTATGATAATATTTTGAGTTCATTCGGTTGGCAAAAAATAAATATAGGTATTCCAATAACATGTTGTTTGGGAAAAGACTTTAATCTGTCAAAGTTTGCTCTTGAAATTGAACATGAAATTACACCAATGGAACAAATGAAAGCTATAAATTTTTCATTGGATAAAGATGATTGTACAAGTAAAGTGTTAATATATAATCCAGACAAATGGAAATATGTAGAATACTATTTCTATAAAGATAGACCTATTAAAAAGACTATTGGAAAAATTTATTCAATATTGCATTTGTCACAATAAAATATGTTTTGAAATATTGAGCTTAAACATGTAAGATATTTCACATAGGAGATGATAAAATGAAACTTAGAGAAAGCTATACATGTCCATTAGAACTTGTTCATGATATTATAAAGGGAAAATGGAAAACGATAATTATTTTTCAACTTAGAAATGGAAAATGCTCTTTTTCCGAACTCCATCACAGTATAGCAGGAATTACTCAAAAAATGCTATTGGAACAACTGCGTGAATTAAAACACTTTGGCTTAATTGATAAAAAAACATATGATGGATATCCTCTAAAAGTAGAATACTTTTTAACTGGACAGGGAGAAAAGATGCTATCAGCAATTAAGATAATGCAAGAAATTGGTATAGATTACATGGTAGAGCATGGTATGACAGAAATCCTTGATGAAAAAGGAATTTGTTATTAAACTCTATCATATACACGAAAAAGTAAGTAATTTACTTAGAAACTATTATCTTATATTATTTAATTAGAATTAAGAGAGGATATGAGAGTATGAAAAAAGCATTACTTATTATTGATGTGCAGAATGATTATTTTCCTAATGGAAAGTGCCAGTTGTATAAACCAGAGATTGCGTTGAATACAATAAAAGATTTATTGAAAATTTTTAGAAAGCAAAACTTGCCAATTATTTACATTCGCCATGAGTCTATCCATGGAACATTTTTTAATCCAAATACAAATGGTGTACAAATCCATAATGATATTAAACCATTAGATACAGAAACAGTTATTGTTAAACATTATCCAAATAGTTTTTATGAAACGAATTTGCAAAACAAACTGGTAGAGATTGAGGTAACGAAATTGGTTGTTTGTGGAATGATGACACATATGTGTATTGACACAACTATAAGAGCTGCCAAAGATTATGGCTATGAGATTACACTAATATCAAATGGTTGTGCGACCAAGGAATTAAAATGGAATGGAGTCAATATCCCAGCAGATACAGTTCAAAGCATATTTATGGCTTCTTTAAATCAGAAATTTGCTAATGTTATTACAAGCACGGAGTTTTTGTCAAATGAAATTACGAGATGAATATACATGTCCTTTGGAATTAATTCATGATATGATAAAGGGAAAATGGAAGCCAATTATTTTATGGCGCTTACGATTAGGTGCTACTTCATTATCTAAATTAGAGAATGATATTGATGGAATTACACAAAAAATGCTTTTGGAACATTTAAAGGAACTTATAGATTATGGATTTGTTGATAAAAAAACATTTTCTGGTTATCCACTTCATGTCGAGTATTTTTTGACGGAAGATATGGGAAATCAAATACTAGAAGCATTACGAATTATGCAACATATAGGGATTGAATATTTAAGGAAAAATGGAATGGAAAATGAATTAACTGAGAAACACGTGATTCCAGACTAATACCTACAAAAAAGTGGGTAATTTACGTTTTTCTTCCTCTTTGTTAATATATATCTGAAATTAAACGATATACAAGGAGGAAAATTTATGTATATTTCAAGTATAGGAATTTCTAATGGAATTATTGAAAAAAAATATGGTAGTCATGGAGTGCAATTCAATGAAAATGATGTGCCAACGTATTCAATTCCGTTCAAAATTAAAAATGCACCAGATAAAACGGTTTCCTTTGCCTTTATACTGGAAGATAAAGACGCATATCCAGTGACGGGTTTTATATGGGTGCATTGGTTAGGAGCTAATCTAACAAGAAGTGAATTAAAGGAAAACGAAAGCCAGACAGCAAAGGACTTTATACAAGGTGCGAATAGCTGGACAAGCATATTGGGGAATCAGCAAACCAGAGAACAGGCAAGCTGTTATGGTGGAATGGCACCACCAGATAAAGCACATATTTATGAGCTTCATGTATTTGCCCTTGATAAACTGCTTGATTTAAAAAACGGATTTTATCTTAATGAACTCTATCAAGAAATGGAGGGGCACATCCTTGAAGAAGCTGTACTAAAAGGGTTGTATGAAAAGTAAGCCTGTTAAAGTTGGATTACGGACAATTAAGACGGTACTTTCTGTGTTCCTTTGTTTTTTGATAGATAGCTTAAGAGCTTCAAGTGTTCCTTTTTATGCAGTGATTGCGTCTATACTGTGCATACAGCCAGATATGGAAAACAGTTTGAGCGTTGCTAAAAACAGGGAACTTTCAACAATTATCGGCGGTATACTTGGAATGCTCTTTTTGCTTATGGAAAGAATTTTTTTGCCCATTCAGCCAGAAATACTTCGGGAATTGACTTTATCTATTTTATTGATTCCAATCATCAATCTGTCTGTACTGTTGAAACAGAAAAAAGGAACATTTTTAACGTGCGTTGTATTCTTATGCGTAACAGTAACACATGAGAAAGATATAAGTCCTATTTGGTTCGCATGGAATAGGATTGTTGACACTTCATTAGGGATTGGTATTTCACTGGCAGTAAACTCTTTCCCCTTTCATAAATTTAAGGTAGGTGGTACTATGGGAAAATACTGATTGTTGAATTTACTGAAAAAGAGGACGCTGTTTTCCAACAAGCGGTGGAATGGCTGTCCTCTAAACTTGCTTACACCCCTGCTTCTTTTAATCAGCAGAAAAAAGGATTTGATATAGACCCATTAACCCGTACCTTTACCAACGAAGAGGGAACGTCTATATATCTGACTGCTAAAGAATTTGACCTGCTCCACTTCCTCATGTTACACAAAGGGCAAGTATTTACGAAAGACCAACTATACGAGAATGTCTGGGGCTTCCACAATGCCCCAGAGGGAAACAATCTCACATCATTCATACGGAAGCTAAGAAAGAAGATAGAACCGTCCCCAGACAATCCGCAGTACATACTAACTGTCTGGGGTGTCGGCTATAAATTCAACGAAGAAAAAACGTAATTATTTTTATACATTAGCGTGTAAATAAAATTACGGTTTTTATTTATATCGTCATATCAAGGCTCATTCAATCGTGGTAATTTCGTGGTAAAATGAATATTTCCATATACTTTAAAATGCTTTGAATGTAGTATTTATGCAGATAATTGCAAATTAGATATAAAATTTTCCATTAATGATTGGTATTTTCCTTGCATCAGCTATTGCATTATTTGTAAAGAGTCCGTGTGCTGAGAAAATGTCTTTTGAAGAAAGGGTAAATATGTTCTGTAGAGGAGGCGGTGAGCAGACACTGATTCTGATGGTTATCATCTATATGCTGGCAGGTGCTTTCTACGGTGTTGCTGGAGGAATGCACGCTACGGATACAGTAACAAATATCGGTATATCTATTTTACCGGCTAATATGATTTTACCTGGATTATTTATTATCGGTTGTATCTTAAGTTTCTCAATGGGAACTTCAATGGGAACCGTATCAGCACTTATGCCTATCGCAATTAATATTGCAGATAAGACTGGCGTAAGTCTTGCATTAGTAAGTGGTATTGTTGTAGGCGGTGCAATGTTCGGAGATAACCTTTCTTTCATCTCTGATACAACAATTGCAGCAGCAACAACACAAAATATCGGAATGAAAGAGAAATTCAAAGCAAACATTCTTATGGTACTTCCGGCTGTTATTATTACTATTGTGGTTCTTGCATTATATCCGATTGACGCGGCTAAGATTGCAACAGGCGGAGATATCAATATTGTAAACCTGATTCCATATGTACTGATTATTGCATTATCTATTGCAGGTGTACATGTTATTCCGGCCATGACAATTTCTGTTTTATCAGGAATGGTTATTGGCGTTATCCATGGTGATTTTTCCGCAGTAGAATCTTTCACCGTTGTACATGAAGGTATGAAGGGAATGCAGGATATGGCAGTTATCGCTGTTTTCGTAGGTGGTCTGGTTGCAATTATGAAATATCTTGGAGGTATCGATTGGCTGCTTGCAAAACTGTCAAAGGGAACAAAGACAAAGAGAGGTGCAGAGTTGAGCATTGCTGCATTGGTAAGTTTAGTTGATGTTGCAACTACTAATAACACAATTTCTATCATTGCTGTCGGACCGATTGCAAAGGATATTTCAGAAGAATTTGATATTGCACCACAAAGAACAGCAAGTATTCTGGATTTATTCTCTTCTGCCTTTAACGGATTGACACCATATGCAGGGCAGCTGCTTACAGCAGGTGCTCTGGCAGGAATCGCTCCGGTAACTATTATGCCATATGTATGGTACTCCATCCTGATGATTATCTCCGGAGTAATATTTATTTTACTCGGATGTCCGAACATTAAGAAGAAAAAAGAAAAATAAAAGGCGGGCATTAAAATGAACAAATATTCTAAACATTTCTTATTAGACACAGAGACAGTAAAGGTATATACAAAAAAGGTTTTAAATCTTTTTACAGAAGAGGAAAAGTTGGATGCCATTGAAATAGGAGACGGAAACATCAACTATGTTTTTAAAGTATGGAACCCGGAGAGCGGAAAATCCGTTATTATTAAGCAGGCTGATACTGTACTTCGTTCATCCGGAAGGCCTCTTGATATGCACCGGAATAAAATCGAGGCAGAGATTCTTGAAATAGAAGGAAAATATGCACCGGAATATGTACCGGAAATCTATTACTATGATAAAGCTATGTATGTATTATGTATGGAAGATATTTCTACGTATAAGAATCTCAGAAAAGAATTAATGGGAGGAAATACATTTTCTCATTTTAGTGAAAACATTTCAAAATTCTTAGTGGATACACTCCTTCCTACTACAGATCTTGTCATGGACAGGGCAGAGAAGAAAGAAAAGGTAAAGTTATTTACCAATCCGGAATTATGTGACATATCAGAGGATTTGGTTTTTACAGAGCCATATGATGATTATAAAAACCGAAATATTATCTTAGATGAGAATCTGACATTCGTAGAAGAAAAGTTGTATTCTGATAAGGAATTACATACGGAAGTAGGTAAACTCAGAGATGATTTTATGAATCATGCACAGGCACTTATCCATGGAGATTTGCATTCGGGTTCTATCTTTGTAAATGAAGAGGGGATGAAAGTCATTGACCCAGAATTTGCTTTCTATGGACCTATGGGATATGACATCGGCAATGTAATAGGAAACTTATTCTTTGCATGGGCAAACAAATATTATACAGATTCTGAGAATATACAATTTTTAGATTGGGTAAAAAATACGATTTTAGAGATTGTTGATAAAGTACAGCAGAAGATGGAGGAAAAATACAAAGAGATTGTAAAGTTTCCTATCTATACCGCTGAGGGATTCAGAAAAGATTATATTGCAAAAGCAATGGCGGATTCTCTTGGATATGCCGGAACAGAGGTTATCCGCAGAGTTGTCGGAGACTCAAAAGTTATGGAAGTAACAAACGTAGAAGACCCGGGCAGGAGAATACCGATGGAAAGAAATCTAATTGAAATTGGTATCCGTTTAATCAAAGAAAGAGCAAAATTAACCAACGGAAAAGAAGTTGTAAAATTAGGTACAGATGTATTAAAGAATTAGCATAAGGAATTGGGAGTACTGTTTAATTGCGGTACTCCTGATATCTTAAAAAGACAGGGAGTGAAAAGAATGGAAAGACAGGATCAGGATTTGGCATTTATGCTTCAGTATGAAAATGTTGCCTGGTATGAAGATGGAAAAGTACGGATATTAGACAGAAGAGTCTATCCGACAGAAATAAAGTTTGTAGAATGTAACACCTATAAAGAGGTTGCAAAAGCTATTACTGATATGGTAACGCAGAGTGCAGGACCTTATACTGCGGCAGGAATGGGAATGACGCTGGCTGCGTATGAAGTAAAGGATAAGAAAGAAGCGGAACAGATAGCGTATCTTACACAGGCTTCTTATGATATCTCTCATGCAAGACCAACTACCGCAAACAGAATGGGCATCGTTACAGAAGGCTGTCTGAAAGCTGCAAAGGAAGCGATGGAAAAAGGAGCTAATCCGGTTGAAGCTATATTTAACAGAACGATTGACTCTTTGAACAGAAGATATTCAACTATGGGAAAAGTAGGAGAATATCTGGCAGATTTATTTCCAAAGAACGGAACCATTATGACACAGTGCTTTGGAGAAACAATTATAGGAATGATGCTCCGTGCAGCCCGTAAAAATAATAATGACGTTAAGATTTACTGTGCGGAGACAAGGCCATATCTGCAGGGGGCAAGACTTACTTCCAGTTGTTGTTCACAGATGGGATTTGATACAACAGTGATTACAGATAATATGGTTGCATATACGATGCAGCATAAAAATGTAAATTTATTTACATCCGCAGCAGATACGATCGCAAGGGATGGACATATTGCTAATAAAATCGGAACATACCAGATAGCAATTCTGGCAAAATATTTTAGAATTCCATATTTTGTAACAGGAATTCCAGATGAGGATAAGCTTCATGGAAGTGACATTATTATAGAAGAAAGAGACCCGGCACAGGTATTAAGCTACAGAGGAATCCCAAATACTCTGCCTGAGGTAAAAGGAATATATCCATCCTTTGACATTACACCACCGCATTTAATCAGTGGAATTGTAACTGATAAAGGTGTATATACACCATATGTACTAAACGATTATTTTGATTCTAAAGTAAAAGAATTCTATTAGGAGTAAGACTATGAAATTATTAATCAGAGCACCATTTACAGAAAAGAAAATCGAAGAATTAAAGCCTTATTTTGATGAGATTATATATGACCCGTGGACAAAAACGGGTGAGAGGTATTATGAAGATGAGATGTTAAAGGTATTAAAGGAACTTGAACCAGATGCGGTAATAACAGAACTTGACCGGGTAACAGAGAAGGTATTATCCGGCTATGACAAGCTTAAATTTATCGGTGACTGCAGAGCAAATCCTGCAAATCTGGATGTAGATGCGTGTACGAAAGCCGGTGTTCCGATTCTCTGTACACCGGCACGTAATGCACAGGCCGTAGCAGAGATGCTTGTAGGACTTTTACTTAATTATATGAGAAATGTTCTTCCTTCTGTAGAATGGCTTAAAAAAGGCGAATGGAAAGAAGGAACTACACCATATTATCTGTGGATGGGACATGAATTATATGGAAAGAAAGTAGGATTTGTTGGATTCGGAGCTGTAGGCCGTTCTGCTGCGAAGATACTGGAAGCATTTGGCTGTGAGATTGCATTTTATGACCCTTATGTGGAATTTGTAAAAGAAAATTATAAAAAATGTGAAATGGAAAAGATTTTCCGGGAATCAGATATTGTATCTATACATCTGCCAGTTCTTGACAGTACACGGGGAATGATTAATGAACAACTGTTCGCACAGATGAAAGAGACAGCGATTTTTGTAAATACGGCAAGAAGTGCAGTTATAGATGAAGAAGCCTTAATAAAAACACTGAAAGAGAAGAAAATCCAGGGCGCTATTTTAGACGTACTTTCGGTTGAACCTCCGACGGAAGAGGCTCTTGAGGTTGCAAAATTTGACAATGTTCTTTTAACACCGCATATCTGTGGTTCTACATTTGAAGTGACGGATCATCAGTCCGAGATTATGACAGACAGGATTATAAAATGGCTTAAAAATGAAGATCTGGAAAAAGTAGTTTATAATCGCTGTGTACTTTAAGGAGTATTGAGATGGAAAGAAATTACATAGTAGTCGACCTGGGAACAGGCAACTCCAGAGCAGCACTTGTATCATCCGCAGGGAAAATATATGCAGTAAAATCTTTTGAGAATATCTACCATAAAGATGAAATGTATGAAGATGCACAGTATTTTCTTCCGGAAGAGTGGCAGAAGCCTATTATGGAAGGATGCCGGGAGTTAAGGAAAGAGTATCCTGATATAAAGGTATCAGCAGTTGTTTCTTCCGGTGCAAGGGAAAGTATTGTTCTGTTTGATAAAGACGGACAGGCTTTTCTGGGACTTCCGAATATTGACAACCGGGGAAGAGAATGGGTAAAAGAAATACCAGATAAAGAATATATCTATGAAATAACAGGACGCTGGGTGACAGAAGATTTTCCTGCCGCAAAGCTTCTGGGATTAAGGAAAAAACATCCGGACTTATATAACAGAGTAGAGAAAATTACGAGTCTGAGTGAATGGATTGGAGAAATATTTACAGGAAAGATTGTTATAGAACCATCCCAAGCATGTGAAATACAATTATTTGATATAGAGACACTGGAATGGTCACAGCGTATATGTAATTATTACGGTATCCGAAAAGAAATACTGCCGGAGTTACAAAAAGCAGGAAGCAGTCTTGGAAGGATAAAAGAAGAACTGTGTAAAGAATTATTACTTCCTGTTAATACGGAATTCATTATAGGAGGAGCCGATACCCAGGTAGCTGTAAAAGGAAGCGGCATCCATACTGGTGATGTTGGTATTGTATCAGGAACTACTTCTCCTGTTGTTACGATTGTGGATAAAATGTATTATGATAAGGAAGAAAGATGTTGGACGGACTGTAATCTTGGGGGATATAATTATCAGGTAGAGACAAACCCCGGTGTAACAGGAATGAATTACCAGCGGTTCAAAAAGATGTTTTTTGAAAATGTCCCTTACGGAGAGTTGGACAGACTGATGGATGAAAAAGAAGAATTTTTGTGTACAGCCTCATTTGCCTCTTTGAATTTTTCAAAAAAACAGTCATTGAAAAAAGGCGGATTTATTACTGGAGCACCTTTTGATGCGGCTCTTGATACAACGGATCTGTTATGGGCACTGGTAGGTGACATTGCATGTTCTATCTATGTACAGTATGAAAGTCTTTGTGAAATGATACCGCATGAGAAGGACTACATTCTTGGGTGCGGAGGAGGATTACAATCAGAAGTTTTGTGTCAGATGATAGCAGATTTGACCGGGAAAAAATTGATTATATATGAGGGATTTGAACAAGCATCTATCTACGGATGTATGAAGGTATGTAATGAATATTTTGAAATTTCTTATGAAAAAAGCAAGGGAAAAGAAAAGCGTTTTAAACCGCGCACAGACAGTCTGATACAAAAATATTATCCGGTATGGCTTTCAAACAGACAGATGCTTAATCCTATTAACTAGGATAGCAAATAGATTACATTTATTAAAGAAGGGAAGAAAAAAAGATGTTATTACAGGAAGAAAGAGGTCAAATCGTAGAATACGGAAAGAAGATGAGTGCAGATGGATTAAGCACAGGTACAAGTGGAAACATTAGTATTTATAATTCTGAGAAAAGTCTTATGGCAATCAGTCCATCTGGTGTCGGTTATTTTGATACTACACCGGAAGATGTAGTAGTAATGGATTTGGAAGCAAATGTAGTAGAGGGAACCAAAAAGCCGTCAAGTGAATGGGCTTTACATACAGCAATGTATAAAACAAAACCGGACTGTAGAGCAGTTGTACATGCGCATTCCATGTATTGCACTGTTTTCGCAGTACTGAATCAGCCGTTGAAAGCAGTTCATTATGTTATCGGAGATGCAGGAGTTGCAACAATACCATGTGCACCGTATAAAACCTTCGGAAGTAAAGAACTGGCAGAAGCGGCAAGTGAAGCGTGTGGAAAAAGCGATGCAGTATTACTTGCGAATCATGGTATGCTGGCATGTGGAAAAGACTTAAAGGGCGCATATGGTCTGGCATGCGGAATGGAGTTCTGTGCAGAAGTACAGTACCGTGCAATGTGCATCGGAGATCCAGTTGTGCTCAGTGATGAAGAGATGGAGCATGTTATGATAAAATTTAAAAGCTATGGTCAGGCAAAAGAAAAATAGAAAGTTGATGCTAGGCAAATAATGAGGATGGAATTCTGTATTGCACAGGAGGGAGTATGAAAATTTTGCTGTAAATATGTAAATGAAAGGTTCTTCTATGATAAAATCTAATTCATAGGAGGGCCTTTTATTATGGCAAAACAAAAGAAGCCTGTACACCGGGTACAAATGACGGAGGGCAAGCGTAACATCATTCATCAGCTACTGGAAGAATACGATATTCAGACGGCTGAAGATACCCAAGATGCACTTAAGGATCTTCTTGGTGGAACCATCAAGGAAATGATGGAAACCTCCGAAGGATTTATTTCTGATGTAACAGATAAGATTCTTCCCCAGATTGAAGACTGGCAGAACCGGCCTCTGGATAAGGAAGTCCTTACCATTCAGGTTGGAGATAACGAAAGTTCTAAATACTGGCTGTCTGTTCTGAATGAGCTGAAAAACCGTGGTGTAAAAGATATCCTGATTCTCTGTGCTGACGGCCTCACTGGGATTAAAGAAGCTATTGCGGCTGCATTCCCTAAAACAGAATATCAGCGCTGCATCGTCCATCAGGTAAGAAATCCACTGAAGTATGTTCCAGATAAAGACAGAAAAGCTTTTGCAACGGATCTAAAAACAATATATCAGGCTCCAGATGAGAAGAAAGCCCTGGCAGCCCTTGACCGGGTAACTGAAAAGTGGACTCCGAAATATCCGAATTCCATGAAACGATGGAAAGACAACCGGGATGCGATTTCTCCAATTTTCAAGTTTACAGCAATTGTCCGAAAGGTAATTTATACCACAAACGCCATAGAATCACTGAATTCCACATACCGGCGTTTAAATCAGCAGAGGAGCGTATTCCTTAGTGACACAGCTCTGCTGAAGGCTCTGTATCTGGCTACCTTTGAAGCAGCAAAGAGATGGACGGCTACCATCCGGAACTGGGCTCAGGTCTACGGAGAGTTGAGCATTGTGTATGAAGGCAGACTGCCGGACTAAAAATATTCAGGTTAAGACAGGCGGAAGAACCGCCTGTTATTGACATGCCATCAGCCAGATGGTATATATAAAACAAAGGGTGAAAAGCTCATTTTTAAGCCTTTCACCCAGTCTTATCATAGAAGAATCTTATTTACAGACTTTTCTTCACAGTCTCATTTCCCCATTATACATATCAAGGATTGGTGATAAATATAGCTTCGTTCCAAACAATGCAAATTCCGTAATGTCCGTTGTCCATTTCATATTTGGCTTTTCGCCTTAAAATCACGTTGGATGATGTTCGGTGCAATTTTCCCAACTTCACCTTTATATGAACGGTATTTTTTCATCCTTACCATGCATTTGATATGCAGTTCTTTCATTAGCCGCTGGACCGTTTTATGGTTGATGGTATACCCTTGATTATGTAGCTCCATAGTGATTCTTCGATAACCATATCGTCCCTGATTTTCATGATATATGGACGTAATAGCCGTTTTAATTTCAGCATATTTATCAGGTGCCCCGCCTTTTTCAGGTAATAATAATAAATACTGCGGGGGATTCCTGCCAGTTGTAATAATGCTGCCAATTTAAAGGTTCGCCTTAGTTCTGTTATGACAGCTACTTTATCCTCTTCTCGGACTTTTCCCGCTCTTGAACTAAGCCGTTCAATTTTTTTAAGTATTCATTCTCCATCCGGAGCCGTTGTACTTCCGCCAGAAGATCTTCGGTCGCATTGATATCTTTCTTAGATTTATGTGGTCGCCTTGTTCCCATTTTGAGACAGACTCCCAATTGCATTATATCTCTTCGCCGCGCTGGTACTTCTGGATTACATTCTGAATCCTTTCATTCGGGTCGAGAATGCTGCTGATGGAGCCGTCGTGGTTCAGCGTATCGATCATCAACGCGATATATTTGCTCATATCGCAGCTGATATAATAGGGCTTTTCAAGAAGCTCCGGCGTCTGATATATGAGGTTCGTCGTAAGAATGGCGTCGAAGAGGCCTTCTTCATAAGCCTTGTCAAACTTGTCCATCCCGTTCGTGAAGAGTCCGAACGTGGCGGCGGCGAAGATTCTTTTGGCCTTCCGCTGCTTCAGCTGCTTTGCCACATCCAGGATACTGTCGCCGGAGGATATCATATCGTCGAGAATAATCACGTCTTTACCTTCCACGGAGGAACCGAGGAATTCGTGGGCGACAATCGGATTGCGGCCTTTTACTATCTGCGTGTAGTCGCGGCGTTTGTAGAACATACCCATATCAAGATTCAGCACATTGGCGAGATAGATGGCCCGCTCCGTCGCACCTTCATCCGGGCTGATTGCCATCATGTGTTCGCTGTCTATACGGAGGTCTTTGAAGTGGCGCAGGAGCCCTTTGATGAACTGGTAGGTAGGCCGGACGGTCTCAAACCCGCTTAACGGGATGGCGTTCTGTACTCTTGGGTCGTGGGCGTCAAATGTTATGATATTGTCTACCCCCATCCTGACGAGCTCCTGGAGCGCCAGGGCGCAGTCCAGTGATTCGCGGCTGCTCCGTTTGTGCTGCCGGCTTTCATAGAGGAACGGCATGATGACGTTGATACGCCGTCCCTTGCCGCCAATCGCGGCGATAACCCGCTTCAGATTCTGATAATGGTCATCCGGTGACATGTGGTTTATATGTCCGGTCAGAGAGTATGTGAGGCTGTAATTACAAACGTCGACCATGAGGTACAGGTCTCTCCCGCGGACGGACTCTCCGAGAATGCCCTTGGCCTCACCGGAACCAAAACGCGGTACTTTGGCATTTACAAGATAAGTATCGCGCTCATATCCGTTAAATACAATGTCATTTTTGTATTCCGGCCCGTCTTCGCGGCGCCATTTCACGATATAATCGTCGACCCTTTTGCCCATCTCCTTGCACCCGTCGAGAGCGATGATGCCCAAAGCCCCCACCGGTATATTTTCCAAATTACGTTCGTTACGGCGTAACATCCTTTGTACCTCCTAGGTTTAATAATTTTTTCTGGATTCTTATATCATCTCCGGTGAGCCGGAGCATTGTAAAATTACTGCTCAGACGAGAGAACGTCCGTTCAGAATATATGGATTTCAAATCTTCAAGCGCAAGATTTGTCGAAATCATAGTCGATTTCTGCCGTAGTAATCTTTCGTTCAGACATACGAACAGCTGAGAGGTTGTAAATGAGTTCGGGAGTTCTGTGCCGAGATCGTCAATAATCAGCAGGTCGCAGCTGTAGATGTGTTCAAAGGAGTCATCTTTTGCCTCTTCCCTTTTTCCGAATGTGTTTCTGGCAAATACGTCAAATAACTGGGCCGCAGTAAAATAGATAACAGAAAATGACGTATCAATCAACTCTTTTGCGACACAATGCGTAAGAAATGTCTTGCCGACCCCTGTATCTCCATATAGTAGTATGTTTCGGAACTCTGAGGAAAATGTATCCACGAATTCATGGCATGCCTTCAGGGCAGTGTCGATAGCTTCGCGGGAAGAACGTCCTTTTACGGGGTCTATGTGGTTGTATGAATAATAGTCGAGACGGAAAGTGGAAAAATTCTCTTTTTCCAGTATCTCCTGCAGATTAGACTGTGTGTATAACAGATCCACGATGGCCTTTTGGAAGCAGTGGCATTTTCGGCTGCCGATATAGCCGGTGTCCTTACAGTCCGGACATGTGTACTGCAGCTCCAGATAGTTTTCCGGGTATCCGTTTTCCTTCAACAACTGCAGCTTTTTGGCGGAAAGCCGGTTTATATTATCCTTAAGGGAGGAGAGGGCCAGGTTGTCCCCTTCCAGCAGCTTACGGGCCTGTGCGACACTAAAAGCGGAGATAGAATAATCTATCTCCTCTAGCTTTGGAATTCTGCGATAAACATCTTCGTACCGCCTGCGCAGACGGCTTTCGTTATCCAGCTGTCTCTGCTCATATATGCGCATTAAAAATTCGTACTGGGAATTCGAAAGTGCCATGTCAGCAGTCTCCTTTATCTTGTTTTATTACTGGACGAGCTTGCGTTCCAGGTCATTCATGTCATAATTGCGTCCTTCAAAATTATTGAACTTGTTGTTCTTTGCGCCCGAAGGTGCGGCGGCGTTTTTATCTTTCTTCTTTTTCCGCTCTTTTTCGAGCAGATATTCCGCGTCAAGAGCTTCCACGTCCTTCAGATGTTTTACACCTTTTGCGAGCCAGCTTTTTAATATGGACTCCGTGTAATCAAAACTCGGCTGGTGGATGGTATTCATCGTGCGGCTGCACGCCTCGAGTATAAGCTCAAGTGAAAAGCCGTATTCTTCATTCCACCGGCGTATAAAGGTAATCTCAGAGGAGGCGGGTACGCGCCCTTTGATACCGTAAGCATTCAGCACGGAGTAGCAGTTCTTGTTATAAAGGACAGTGTTTGCCTTGGCCCCGGCTACGGTGGAGATCTTCTGCTCCGCCCAGGCCAGCGCTACCTTCTGTATGTAGTGCATACTCTTGTGTCCGTTTTCCACACAGTATTCAATGAGATATTCAATCAAATCAGTGGACATATGAAGTGTATCGTAAAAATATGTAATCGTGTCAATTTCAGTTGCGGACAATGTCTTGCCGAGGTACTGTTCCGCCACAAACAGAAGTTCCTTGAACTCCTCGCGCTCCCTGCGGTTGCGGTACGGCTGTATGTTCTGTGCCGGAGCTGCCGTGGCGGGTTCGGAGGCGGATCCGGCCGCTGATTTCCCCGGAACCGGGAGCGCTTCTTCCGACGCGGCCTTGTTGACGGCCTGCTCCGCGGAAGGAGCAGCATTCAGGTCTGTCGGCTCAAAGTCAAGGAGTCCCTGTTTTTTCCAGTAATTAAGCGCCCGGATGACATCTTTTTCCGTATCATCAAGAATATCGGCAATCCGGGAAACACTCAGGCTGCCGTCGGGACTGTTTAAATGGCGCAGCAGAAGAAGATATACCTTCACATATTCTCCGTTCGCCTCGGCCATATAATGGTCGATAAATTCATTTTCCAGTACGGTTGTCTTCTCTTGTGCGTGATTGGTCAATGTCAGCTTCTTCATAACGTTACGCCAGTCCTCCCTCATGATTAAGTGTTGCGTAGACATATTATAGCATTAGAAGGACAGGCAAAAAAGCAATTTCTAAGGCAAAAAAGGAGTTTTTTGTTGATAAAATTGTGTGGAAAGTGTGGATAACCTATTTCTTAAGTATGTTTTCCCCAATATTTACAACATCTCCCGCTCCCATAGTTATCAACAAATCCCCTTTATGACACTTATCCAGGCAGAAGTCTTCTATCTCTTCAAATGTAGCGAAATAGTAGGCGTCACAATCATTTTCCTTTAGGGCATCTGCAATATCCCGGGACGAAATTCCGAGGGTGTCTGTCTCTCTGGCTGCGTATATATCTGCCAGTACAACGTGGTCAGCTAGTGTGAGTGCATCTATGAAATCGCGGAACAATGCCTTTGTCCTCGTGTAGGTGTGGGGCTGGAACACGCACCAGAGCTCCTTGTGCGGATAGTGTGCCGCAGCGGTAAGAGAAGCTTTGATCTCCGTCGGGTGGTGGGCATAGTCGTCGATGACGGTAAAGCCGTTCGTCTCTCCTTTGTGCTCAAACCTGCGTTTGGTACCCGTGAATTCTTTCAGTCCGCGGCAGATATCGGACAGCGGTACGGACAGGGTATCCGCGACTGCAATTGCTGCGAGGGCGTTGGAGACGTTGTGGTCTCCATTTACAGAAAGCTGTATACGCTCCATGAATTCGCCGTCTTTCACGAGGTCAAAGGATGCCTCGCCCTTCGCATCGTACGTGATATTAGATGCGCTGTAGTTCACATCGTGTCCGGGACCGTACGTAACGATACGGCATGGCAGGCCTGCTGTAATCTCCTCAAGCCGTTCGATCTCTCCGTTGATGACTAACGTTCCGCCGGCCGGCAGAAGCTCTGCAAAGCGGCGGAAGGAATTACGGATGTCGTCCAGGTCTTTGAAAAAGTCGAGATGATCCTCGTCGATGTTCAGTATGACGCTTATCATAGGATGGAAATGAAGAAAGCTGTTCGTGTATTCACAGGCTTCCGTCACGAACAGTCCCGATGTTCCGACTTTTATATTACCGCCGATGGCTTTCAATATGCCGCCGACAGATATGGTCGGATCCAGTTCTCCTGCGAGAAGTATATGGGAAAGCATGGAAGTCGTGGTCGTCTTACCGTGGGTACCGGAGATGGCAACAGGGACGTCATAATTGGTCATGAGCTGTCCGAGCAGTTCGGCCCGGCTGAGCATGGGAAGCCCTTTCTGCACGGCTGCCTTATATTCTTCGTTGTCTTCATGTATGGCTGCCGTATATACCGCCACATCTGTTCCGTCTATTATATTAGAAGCTTTCTGTCCATAGAATATAGTAGCGCCCAGGCTTTCGAGGTGGTCTGTCAGTGCAGACTCTTTATTGTCCGAGCCTGAGACTGTGAACCCTTCTTTGAGGAGTATTTCCGCAAGACCGCTCATGCTGATGCCGCCGATGCCGATAAAATGTACGTGTACCGGTTGTTCAAAATTGATTTTATACATAAGATACCTTCCTGTTTTATAAAATTCTACATAAGGGCCAAAAATTGGAATAAAAGAATATCCCTATTCATATTATTATAAACATATATGCAAAAAAAACCAAGCCATATTTTTTTTGTTATAAATTAATAAAAAGTTCACAAAAAATCCAATTTTTTTGTAAATGTTGTTCACTGAATATGAAAATTATGGTATAATGTGAGCAACGAATTACTGAGAAGGGGTGATGACATGATTAAGAAAGAGATGATAGCAATGTTGCTGGCAGGAGGACAAGGCAGCAGGTTGGGAGTCCTTACGGCAAAAGTGGCCAAGCCAGCCGTTGCTTTTGGAGGTAAATACAGGATTATTGACTTCCCGCTCAGCAACTGCATTAACTCAGGAATCGATACTGTAGGAGTGCTAACGCAATATCAGCCGTTACGATTGAATACACATATCGGAATTGGTATTCCGTGGGATTTGGACCGTAATATCGGTGGAGTAACCATTCTTCCGCCGTATGAGAAGAGCAATAGCAGTGAATGGTATACCGGTACGGCCAATGCCATTTTCCAGAACCTGGATTATATGGACACGTTTAATCCGGATTACGTATTGATTCTGTCGGGTGACCACATCTATAAGATGGACTATGAGGTTATGCTTGATTACCACAAGGAAAACAAAGCAGACGTCACAATTGCCGCCATGCCGGTGCCTATGGAGGAGGCAAACCGTTTTGGAATTGTAATTACGGACGAGGAAGGCCGTATTACCGAATTCCAGGAGAAGCCGCCGGAGCCGAAGAGCAATCTGGCTTCCATGGGTATCTACATATTCAGCTGGCCGGTGCTGAAGGAGGCGCTCCTTGCACTTCAGGACGAGCCGGGGTGTGATTTTGGAAAGCATATCATACCATACTGCCACGACAGGGAGGACCGTCTATTCGCATATGAGTACAACGGATACTGGAAGGACGTAGGTACGCTCGGCTCATATTGGGAAGCGAATATGGAGCTGATAGATATAATCCCTGAGTTTAATTTATATGAAGAATTTTGGAAAATATACACAAACAGTGATATTATCCCTCCGCAGTATGTATCAGGAGATGCGGTGATTGAGAGGAGCATCATCGGTGACGGTTCGGAGATATACGGAGAGATACATAACTGTGTAATTGGATCGGGAGTGACAATCGGCCCGGGAACGATCGTGAGAGACTCGATTATTATGAAGGATGTCGCAATCGGAAGCGACTGTGTAATCGATAAGTCTATTATTGCAGAGAGCGTGAAGGTCGGCGACAATGTTACGCTTGGAATTGGATCGGAAGTGCCTAACAAGCTGAAGCCGGCGGTTTATTCATTTGGTCTTGTGACCATTGGCGAGAACTCGGAGATACCTGGAGGGGTCCAGATTGGAAAGAATACTGCCATAAGCGGTGTTACATCTAAGGAAGACTACCCGGACGGAATACTTGAGAGCGGAGAAACATTGATAAAGGCAGGTGAACGAGTATGAGAGCAGTAGGTCTTATTTTAGCAGGTGGCAACAGCAACAAGATGCGGGAACTTACCCATAGACGCGCGGTGGCGGCGATGCCTGTCGCAGGCAGCTACAGGGCGATTGATTTTGCCCTAAGCAATATGTCCAATTCCCATATCCAGAAAGTGGCAGTATTGACTCAGTATAATGCCCGTTCGCTGAACGAGCATCTGAATTCTTCCAAATGGTGGGACTTTGGAAGGAAGCAGGGTGGGCTGTATGTATTTACCCCAACGATAACCGCGGACAACGGGTACTGGTACAGAGGGACGGCAGACGCTATATACCAGAACCTGGATTTCCTTAAGAGATGTCATGAACCCTACGTGATTATTACTTCCGGCGATGCCGTATACAAGATGGATTACAACAAGGTGCTGGAATACCATATTGCAAAGAAGGCGGATATTACCGTGGTGTGCAAGGACCTGGAGTCAGGAGAGGACGCGAGCAGGTTTGGTACTATCAAGATGAATGAGTCTATGCGTATTGAAGAATTTGAAGAGAAGCCCATGGTGGCTAATTCAAATACGATATCAACCGGAATCTATGTAATCAGAAGACGACAGCTGATTGATCTGATTGAGCACTGCGCAGAGGAGGAGAGGCACGATTTTGTAACCGACATTCTTATCAGATATAAGAATCTGAAAAAGATATACGGTTATAAGATAAAAGATTACTGGAGCAACATTTCCACAGTGGATGCTTATTACCGCACAAACATGGATTTCCTGAAGCCGGAAGTAAGAAATTACTTTTTCAAGGAACATCCGGATATTTTCTCCAAGGTCAGCGATTTGCCGCCCGCAAAATATAACCCGGGTTCAGTTGTTAAGAACAGCCTTGTAGCAAGCGGAAGTATCATCAACGGGACAGTGGAAAATTCCATCTTGTTCAAGAAGACATTTGTGGGGAACAATTGCGTGATTAAGAATTCTATAATTCTGAACGACGTATATCTCGGAGACAATACGTACATTGAAAACTGTATTGTAGAAAGTCGTGACACAATCAGAGCAAATACGCGCCACGTTGGTGAGAACGGTGTGAAGGTAGTCGTGGAAAAGAACGAGAGGTATGCACTATAGTGCACGGCTGACAGAAAGGGGCTTGAAAAAATGCAAATCACAGATGTACGCGTACGTAAAGTAGCAAAAGAGGGTAAGCTTAAAGCGGTAGTATCAATTACTATGGATGAGGAATTCGTAGTACACGACATTAAGGTCATCGAAGGAGAAAAAGGACTCTTTATTGCTATGCCCAGCAAAAAAGCATTAGACGGCGAATATCGGGATATTGCGCATCCAATCAACTCAGGCACAAGAGAGCGCATTCAAAGCATCATACTTGAGAGATACGAAGAAGCGTTGCAGGAAGAACCGGCTGCGGAGCCAGATGTGGTGGAAGCATAGGACCAGGTGGTCATTGGTTGAGATTTGAGAGACGGCAAAAGGACATCCTTGCGGGGATGTCCTTTTTAGGCGCACGAAATGGGGACGGGGGAAATCTCAATTTCCCCCGTCCCCAACTCGTTTCAGGGTGTCCCATTTTGAAGTATCCCTGTCCCTCTTCTACAATTTTATAGTGCAGCCTTGCGGGCTTTGCACCGGGGACTTCCCGTGTACAGATAGAAGAAGTGTTGGTCCGTCCGTCTTTCAGCATGTAGTTTTCTAGTGTGCCTTCTTTGTCCGGCGGGGTGCCGTCTACCTGTGCCCGGTAATATTTTTCAAAACACGCGTTCTGCATCTGCCGGTTCAGCTCCCGGGCTGCAAGAGGTGTTTTGGCAAATACAAGTATCCCCTTCACCGGCTGATCCAGCCGGTGTATTATGGGGAGGTAGGGTTCGCCGATTTGTGGCCCGCATGAGAAGATATGTATCTTCAGCATGCTTTCCATATCGGGCACGGCCGTATTTTTGCTCTGCGTGGCGACTCCGTGCGGTTTTACGCATTCGATTATATATTTATATGAAATTTTATATAAGATTTTGAATTATCCCCAAAAACACTACATTTATAAGCAATTTCAAAATCGAAAAACATTCATTTTACCACGAATTTACCACGATTGAAGAGCCCTGATATGACAATATAAACCACAAGGGAGATAGCACATGAAATGAAACTGTGTATCTCCCTTTTTCATACTACTTGACTACTTCTCTCTGACTTCAAACCTTAAAATGGCTTTCATCATTTCTGTATGAATTTGACCTTTTAATTCTTCATCAACCTGCATATTTACAGTACCATTTGCATGATAGTATGGACGTAAGCATACTTTAGAGATATAAGCGTTGTAAAAGTCTAAAATTCCTCTGACTGCCTTTTCATCTCCATTAGACGCTCTGCAAATAAGGTCGTAAGAGGGATAACCATAATCTTTTTTCATTTTTCCTATTCCCTTTCATTCAATAACTTCTGTAATTTTCTTAGTCCTCTATCCCGTCTGCTATTGATAGCTGAACGTGATACATGATACAATTTTGAGATTTCTCTGTCGTT
>NZ_SMMX01000018.1 GCF_004345005.1 Extibacter muris | reverse complement strand
TCTAATTACAGATAGAGGATATAGAAAAATTTTATATTTAATATCAAAAAATATCAGCAATAGAAAAAAGACCGTACATCAGACTTATCATATAAGAATTGTTAGACAGTCTGACGCACGGTGGTGTGAGAGGTCGAAATTTCCTCATCGGAGGAAATTTCTCCTACTCGATTATTGGTAAACATTATTGTGTTTTCGCTGGTAATGATATATAATGTTAAAAGCGAAACAATTACATTATATGTCGGCGGTCTGCCGCCATAGTGTAGGAATTGGAGGAATAATATATGTTAGTATCAGCAAAAGAGATGCTTGAAAAAGCGGTAGAGGGGCATTATGCGGTAGGTCAGTTCAACATCAACAACCTGGAATGGACGAAAGCGATTCTGCTTACGGCTGAAGAGTGTAAATCACCTGTAATCTTAGGTGTGTCTGAAGGCGCGGGAAAATATATGTCAGGCTTTAAGACTGTACAGGCGATGGTATCAGCTATGGTGGATGAGCTTGGGATCACGGTACCTGTTGCGACGCATCTGGATCACGGAAGCTATGACGGATGCCTGAAATGTATCGACGCAGGATTTACTTCCATCATGTTCGACGGCTCCAAATATCCAATCGAGGAGAATGTTGCCAAGACAAAAGAACTGATTGCCATATGTAAGGAGAAGGGAATGTCCATCGAGGCTGAAGTAGGAGCTATCGGCGGCGAGGAAGACGGAGTGATCGGACAGGGCGAATGCGCAGATCCTCAGGAATGCAAGATGATTGCTGACCTTGGGGTAGACATGCTCGCTGCGGGAATCGGCAATATCCATGGCAAATACCCTGAGAACTGGGCAGGATTAAGCTTTGAGACTCTGGACGCGATTCAGCAGCTCACAGGGAAGATGCCGCTCGTACTTCACGGTGGGACTGGAATTCCGGATGATATGGTCAAGAAGGCTATCGACCTCGGCGTGGCGAAGATTAATGTAAATACAGACTGCCAGCTATCATTTGCAGATGCGACACGTAAATATATTGAAGCAGGCAAAGACTTGGAAGGCAAGGGCTTCGATCCGCGTAAGCTGTTGAAACCAGGTACAGATGCTATTATGCAGACTGTAAAAGAAAAGATGGAATTATTCGGTTCAGTTGGAAAAGCTTAAGTCGCAGAATGAAATTTTTACTTGCCTTTTTCGGCTGATTGAGGTATACTAGCAGACGTAGAAATGAACAAAGGCGTTCCAACCGGTGTTGGGGTGCCTTTTTCTATGTGATGCAGGTGGCTGCGCTTAGCTGTGCCACAAAAGACTTTTGGGGAGACGGCAGGCTAGGCCCTCCCGAAGCTGTACGATTAAATACAAGAAAGGAAACGGAGAATATGAGCGAAGCGATTAATGTAGCTGAAATATTTGGAGAAGACGTGTTCAATGACACTGTCATGCTGGAGCGCTTGCCTAAAAAGGTCTATAAGGACCTGAAAAAGACGATTGAAGAGGGCAAAGAACTGGACCTGGCAACAGCAGATGTCATTGCGCATGAGATGAAAGAATGGGCGATTGAAAAGGGGGCTACCCATTATACGCACTGGTTCCAGCCTCTTACAGGCGTTACGGCCGAGAAGCATGATTCATTTATATCCGCTCCGCTGGACAGCGGCAAGGTGCTGATGAGCTTCTCCGGGAAAGAGCTGATCAAGGGTGAGCCTGATGCATCTTCCTTTCCGTCCGGGGGACTGCGTGCTACATTCGAGGCCCGGGGCTATACGGCCTGGGACTGTACATCACCTGCGTTCGTAAGGCATGACGCCGCTGGAGCCACCCTCTGTATTCCGACTGCTTTCTGTTCATATACGGGAGAAGCGCTTGACCAGAAGACGCCGCTGCTTCGCTCGATGGAAGTCATTAGCGAACAGTCGCTAAGGCTCGTACGGCTGTTTGGAAACACGACATCTAAAAAAGTGACTCCTTGCGTAGGGGCGGAACAGGAGTATTTTCTCGTTGACGGCGAGAAGTTCCGTCTCAGGAAGGATCTGATATATACCGGGCGTACGCTTTTTGGCGCCATGCCCCCGAAGGGCCAGGAGCTGGATGACCATTACTTCGGCACGATCCGCCAGAGGATTGCGGGATTCATGAAGGACACAAACGAAGAACTGTGGAGGGTTGGCGTTACGGCCAAGACGCAGCACAACGAGGTCGCACCGGCACAGCACGAGCTTGCACCTATCTATGCGCCGGCGAATATCGCGGTAGACCACAACCACCTGGTGATGCAGACGCTGAAACGTGTTGCCGGAAAGCATGGGATGAAATGTCTGCTTCATGAAAAGCCATTTGCGGGGGTCAACGGTTCCGGGAAGCATGACAACTGGTCTATTACGACGGACGACGGCAGGAACCTGCTGGAACCCGGCAAGACGCCGCATGAGAATATACAGTTCCTTCTCGTCCTCACCTGTATACTGAAAGCAGTGGACGAACATGCAGACCTCCTGCGTGAATCTGCGGCAGACCCCGGCAACGACCACCGGCTTGGGGCAAATGAAGCGCCTCCGGCTATCATATCTGTCTTCTTGGGCGAGCAGCTGGAAGATGTGCTTGAGCAGCTTATCAGCACCGGGGAGGCGACCCATAGCCTGAAGGGCGGAACGCTGGAGACTGGCGTCAGAACGCTGCCGGATCTGGCTAAAGACGCGACCGACAGAAACAGGACATCGCCGTTCGCATTTACGGGTAATAAATTTGAATTCCGTATGGTCGGCTCCCGTGATTCGGTTGCAGGCCCTAACGTAGTCATCAATACGATTGTAGCGGAAGCGTTCAGCGAAGCGTGCGATATTCTGGAGAAGGCCGACGACTTTGAGATGGCGGTCCATGATCTGATCAAGCAGTATGCGACAGAGCATTACCGCATCGTGTTCAACGGTAACGGATACGCTGATGAGTGGGTGGAAGAAGCAGCCAGAAGGGGGCTTCCGAATATCAGCTCTATGGTTGAGGCTATACCGGCACTGACGACGGAAAAGTCGGTCAGAATGTTCGAGAGGTTCAACGTATTTACAAGGGCGGAACTGGAATCCCGTGCTGAGATCAAGTACGAGAATTATTCAAAAGCGATCAATATAGAGGCCCGCACTATGATCGATATGGCGAGCAAACAGATTATCCCGGCTGTAATCCGGTATACGAAGAGCCTGGCGGATACGGTTGTGGCGGTAAAAGAAGCGGGAGCGGATATGTCCGTACAGTCTGGACTTCTGAAAGAAGTGTCGGCGCTGCTGGCAGATACGAAAAAGGCGCTGGAAGCTCTTATAATTGCAGCAGATAAGGCGGCCCGTATGGAAGAGGGGAAGGAACAGGCAGAGTATTATCATTCTGACGTTGTGCCTGCGATGGCCGCACTCCGCACTCCGGTTGACGCGCTGGAGATGATCGTCGATAAAGAAGCATGGCCGATGCCGTCGTATGGAGATCTGATCTTTGAAGTCTGATTCTTTAGAAATTGATTAGAAAAAATTAAGGACCTTGGGCTTGGAATGGCAGTTTATATATGTTATTCTAGGTTCAAGGTTCTTGTGTTTTACAGTGGTGACGTTAGGAGGATAAATGGATGACGCGGAATGAATTCTTGGAAAAGCTCCGGAATGCGTTGGAAAATGACCTTGGCGGGTCGGCGGTTCAGGATAATGTGGAATATTATAATTCTTATATAACGGAAGAAGTGAGGAAGGGCAGGACGGAGTCGGAGGTGGTCGACGAGCTTGGCGATCCCTGGGTCATTGCACGTTCGCTTATCGACGCTTCTGAGAATGCTACGGAAACATACGGAGGATATCAGGCCAAGGAAGCTGCGGGGAGACAGGGAAACGGGCAGGACTATGGAACAGGCGGCAGCATCCATGTATTTGGAATCGATTCCTGGTGGAAGAAGCTGCTTCTTGTACTTGGCATCATCGGCGTAGTGCTGATTGTCATAGCCGTGATTGGAGGCATCTTCAGCCTTCTGATGCCGCTGGTCGTTCCGATCATAGTTGTGATGCTTGTCGTCCGCCTGGCAGGGCGGCGCAAGTGAGAGAAGAGGGGGGGCTCCCCTCTTTTTTTTACGTTATAGGCGTACCCATAGGGGGCGCGATCAGGTAGCGGCTGAAGACAGGAGCTCTGGCCGCAGTATGGATATCAAGGAAGATATGGCAGCTGGTTTCCGGCTGCCATCTTTTCGATTCTGACAGCGCAGGTTCCGTCAAAAGGGAGAAGATACCTTAGAGGCGGGGAATTCCGATGCTTTACCGGACAGGACAGAACAGGTGCGGGACAGCATTTCGGCATATCCCGGAAGCAGCTCGTCTTTCATATTCATGACAGTACCGGAGATGCTGATGGCTGCAACGGCATGGCCGTTGTTATTCAATACCGGTACGGCAACGCATTTGACGTTGGGGGTTTCTTCTTCTAAATCGACTGCGAATCCCCTGGACTGAATCAACTCCACCTCTTTAAAAAGAGCTTCTTCGGTGGTGATGGTGTTTGGGGTCTTCGGGGGAAGTCCCCAGCGGCGGATGATGGCGAGCTGCTCTTCCCTGGGAAGGTAGGAAAACATCGCTTTTCCGCAGCCGGTGCAGTGCATGGGCAGGATTTTCCCGGAGATAGAGTAATTGGCCATCCGCTGTGTAGGGTACAGGCCCTCAAGATATAAGACCTGGCCATTGATATACGAAACTAGGTAGATGATTTCACCGGTTTTATCCTGCAGGTCTTCCAGAAAAGGAAGTGCATATTGTACTACAGGCAATGAAGAGCGCAGTAAATAACTAAGATTTAATATTTTATATCCCAGAGTATAGTTCTGCGTCACGGCATCTTTTAATAAATAGCCGGAATGTTCTAAGGTACGCACGAGATTAAGAGTGGTGCTCTTGGGATAAGATAATAGCGAACTGATCTGAGCAAGGGAAAGCTGAGGCTGCTCAACAGAAAAACAGTTCAATATATTCAATGCCTTTTGGACGGAATTTACCAATCCGGTGGTCTCTTGTCTATGTTCCATATAATCAAATCTCCCTGAAATAAGTATTTCTTAAATCATATAACGTTTTTGCAGAGGTGTCAATGCAATATAGGATGACGATTCAAAAAACTGAATAGTATACAAAAATAAATAACAGAAATTAGTAAAAAATGACTATAAAAATAATATTGACAGAAAAATAATTGTATATTATGATTTATTTGTAAACAGTAATAAAGAATGACATTCAGTATTACTGAACAAATAAACAGAAGAAGGGAGAAGCATGAAAAAGTTATATGGAGTAATCACAGCAATGACGACGCCTTTTACATCAACCGGAGAAGTTGATAAAGAGGCACTGGAGCAGCAAGTAGAATTTTTGATTTCTAAAGGCGTGAATTGCCTCTATCCGACAGGAACTACAGGAGAGATGTACTTGATGAGCGTAGAAGAAAGAAAACTTGTAGCGGAAACTGTTGTGAAAAAAGCGGCAGGCAGGGTCACGGTCTATATTCACGTGGGGGCGATGGCTCAGGAGGATACCATCATTCTTGCAAAACATGCGGAAGAAATCGGAGCAGACGGAATAGGAGTAGTCACACCAAGCTATTTTACGGTAGATGATCGGGCGATGGTGGAATATTACAGGGCAGTATCTTCTGTTGTTTCAAAAGAATTTCCGGTATATGTCTATGTGATACCGCAACTTGCACATAACGATATTACCCCCGAGACGATGGAGATTATCTGTAACGAGTGCATAAATGTAATTGGCGTGAAGTACAGCTATCCGGACATGACCCGCCTTCTGCAGTACCTGCGGGTAAATGATGGAGAATTTTCTGTAGTGTTTGGTGCGGATCATATGTTTCTGCCGGCCTTGGCCGCAGGGGCAGACGGGACGGTCTCGGGGTGTTCCGGCCCGTTTCCAGAAGCTTTTGTAGAAGTCTACAAGCAGTTTAAGGCGGGAGATATGCAGGCGGCAAAAAAGGCGCAGGACAAAGCGACTTCCCTGGCATGGCTGATGAAGGGTGGAGCTGACATGTCTATTTTCAAACATATTTTAACATTCCGTGGCGTGCGTGGCGGACATATGAAAAAACCTTTGCTAGATCTGACAAAAGAACAAGTGGAACAGTTGAAAAAAGATGTAGAAGTGTATTTGGATTAAGGAGGATGAATATGAAGCTTAAAAAAGTGATTTCATTAACAGCAGTTTGTGCCCTGGCATTGTCCCTGGCAGCGTGCGGAAGCAAAGGAGGAGATACCCAGGGAGGAAAGAGTGATTTCCCGGACGGGAAGCAGATATCCATTGTTGTTCCATATGCGGCAGGCGGGGCATCTGATACAACGGCAAGAATTTTCGCTACTCAGTTTGAAGATGCACTGGATACTTCGGTTACGGTAACGAATGTTGAAGGGGCTTCCGGGGCAATCGGGCTTCAGCAGGTGGCGGACAGCAAACCTGACGGATATACCGTATCATATATGCCGGTAGAGTCCACGATGCTAAAAGCA
Organism: Extibacter muris; assembly: GCF_004345005.1. Classification (GTDB taxonomy): domain Bacteria; phylum Bacillota; class Clostridia; order Lachnospirales; family Lachnospiraceae; genus Extibacter; species Extibacter muris. The sequence goes on along the minus strand of NZ_SMMX01000018.1, from coordinate 53,741 downwards.
CTTGGATATACAGAAGTCTCGACAGATGATTTTAAATTTATCGGGCGGGCGATGACTATCCCGGCAGCCATTACGGTGCGGGCTGACAGTGAATGGCAGACATTCGATGAGTTCATAGAATATGCAAAAGCTAATCCCGGGGAGATCCAGATCGGCAACTCCGGAACTGGTTCCATCTGGCACATTGCGGCGGCAACGGTAGAACAGGAATGCGGCGTTGAATTCACGCATGTACCTTTTGATGGTGCATCTCCGGCGGTGGCAGCGCTGCTTGGAAAAAATATCCAGGCGGTGGCAGTAAGCCCGTCAGAAGTGAAGTCCAATGTGGATTCAGGAGAATTCAGAGTATTGACGGTTCTTGGAGATGAGCGTTCGGACGTGATCCCGGATGTGCAGACGGCGTCAGAACTTGGCTATGATATTACGATTCAGGGATGGGGCGGATTTGCAGTACCCAAAGATACTCCGCAGGAGGTTGTTGACATTTTAAGTGATGCTGCAGAAAAAGCGATTAATTCTGATGAGATGACAGAAGTATTGGAGACGAACGGATTCACACCTGCGTATTTAAGCGGATCTGAGATGGATAAAGTGGCCTCCGGGCTCCTGGCAGATTATGCAGAGCTTATTCCGACACTTGGAATAACACAATAGCAGGACACCAGAAACAGATATGACATCCAGGCTGCAGGAAGTGCAGTCTGGATTGTCATAGAGAGAGGAGAGCTTGTATGCAAAAGAAATTAAAAGGTGATACCGTGCCGGGAATGATAACTATTTTGATCGGCATCTTTTTTCTGGTAAAGACCTTGGCAACAGATAATCTCTCTTTTGTCGCTACCACATCAGACGGTGTACCGGGAGCGGGATTTTTTCCCTGCATATTAAGCGGAGCGCTTATATTTTCCGGCATCATCCTAATGATCCGCGGTCTTAGGCAAAATGGGGAAAAACAATATGTAGCATTAGATGCTGAGATGAGAGGTAACATTAAGATATTGCTGCTGACAGTGGCGGGCTTGGCCGTATTCCTTGCATTCTGGTATCTGACGGATCTGTTTATTGTTGGAGTGCTGCTGTTTGCGGTATTTCTGAATAAACTATACGAGCGGAAATGGAAATATACGATTATTTATGCTGTTATATTTACAGTCTTTATTTATTTGGTATTTATGGCGGCATTTTCCATTGGATTCACAGTCTAGGGGGTGACGGTATGACAGCTAGCGTATGGATGGAAGGGCTGGGTCTGGTTTTGCAGCCGTCAGTACTGCTGTTTTTATGTGCAGGGGTATTGATAGGTACTGCGATTGGAGCTTTGCCGGGGCTTTCGGCGACGATGGGTATCGCTATTATGACACCGATTACTTTTTGGTTCGAGCCAGTGGATGGCTTTGCCATGTTGATGGGATTGTGGAATGCAGCAATATTTGCCGGAGGGATTTCGGCCATCCTGGTCAATACTCCGGGCACGCCGGCATCCATTACCCAGTCCTTTGACGGATATGCCTTATACCGACAGGGCAAAGGCGGTCTTGCATTAGGCGTGAACGTGATATTCTCATTTATGGGAGGAATAATCAGTACGATCTGCCTTATATTATTTGCAGATCCTATTGCGAAATTTACTGTATCCTTTGGACCTGCAGAATATTTTATGCTGGCGCTGTTCGGAATCAGTATGATGATCGCGGTTGCAGGCAATGACCCGTTAAAAGGGCTGGTGCTCGGATTCGCAGGGATCTTGCTTTCCTGTGTTGGGCTGGATCCTATTCTGAGTATTCCAAGATTTACATTTGGCTCTACAAATCTCTTGAAGGGGATTTCATTTATTCCGGTTATGGTGGGAATGTTTGGCATCGGAGAAGTGCTGTATCAGATTTTCTGCAGAAAACGCGAGAGCGAAAAAGCTGAGATGGAAGCCCGCAAGGTCAATTTGAAATTAGGGAGAATACTCCCGGATCGTAAAAAGATGTTAAGCCTGACGCCAAGATGTATCATAGTAAGTTTGTTTTCTACTGTTATCGGAGCGATTCCGGCAGCAGGCGGTGATATTGCATCGATAATCTGCTGGGGAAACAGTAAGAAGGTAAGCAAACATGCTGAAGAATATGGAAAAGGTTCGGTAGAAGGCCTTGCAGTCAGTTCCTCGGCTAATAACGGTGTTATCGGCGGTGCCATGACAACTATGATGACACTGGGGATTCCGGGAGATGCTGTTACAGCTATCTTGATTGGTTCGCTTACGATGTACGGAATGCAGCCGGGCATTAAAATGTTTACGGAAAATGCCGTATTCACCTCTCAGATTATGATACTGATGGTTTTGGCAAATATTGCGTTCTTGATATTTGGACTGCTTACGGCAAAAATATCTGCAAAAGTGCTGAATGTGGCACAGCCCACCGTTTGGGTGGCAGTTTCCATTTTGTGTGTGGTTGGCTCTTATGCATTAAATAACAGTTATTATGATGTATTGATTATGTTTGTGGCTGGGTTATTAGGGTTTCTTTTTAAAGTATTTGATTTTCCCACCGGTCCGTTCGTATTGGGGCTGCTGCTTGGAGGTATGCTGGAATCCAATCTAAGAAGGGCGTTGGTAATGTCAAAAGGAAGCTATGATATCTTTGTCACAAGACCGGTATCTTGTGTGCTGTTAATAGTAGTATTGCTTACATTCCTTGTTCCGGTGATAAAAGCAGCTATGACGAACAAGACATCAAAAAAGAAAGAGGTATGATATGGAAGTGTTTCAGCTTATTGGAGAACTGGGAATTGTGCCTGTGGTGGAAATGCCGGCTATAGAACTGGCAGGCCCGCTTGCCGGCATATTGATAAAAGCAGGGCTGCCTGTTATAGAAATCATGTTCAGAAATGGACATGCTGCGGAATCGATCCGTGCTGTAAAAAAAGAGTACCCTCAGATGTGCGTAGGGGCGGGGACCATCCTGACGATAGGACAGCTGGACAGCGCAATAAAAGCAGGGGCAGATTTTATCGTAACACCCGGATATAAGCAGGAGATAGTAGAAAGAGCCGGACAAATGGAGGTGCCCATCCTTCCTGGATGTGTAACGCCGTCAGAAATCGAGAACGGCATGGGAAACGGTCTGTCTGTATTTAAATATTTTCCGGTGAAGGCGATGGGAGGAAGTGCGGCGCTTAGAGAATTGGAGGGACCCTATCCAAACAGCAGATTCGTAGTCACGGGAGGACTGAAGATGTCTGAGCTGGAAGAGTATTTTTCGACGAAAAATGTGCTTGCCGCAGGAGGAGATTTTATTGCATCTTTTGATGAAATTAAAAATGAAAGATGGGAACAGATTGAGAAAAACTGCGCGCAGGCAATCCAATTGTCCCTTGGATTCCAGCTTGCGCATGTAGGAATCAATTGCGGCTGCAATGAGAACGGAGATAAGACGGCTGGCAGAGTTGCTGATATCTTTGGGCTCGCTCACCGTAAGGGTGCAAAATCCGATTTTGCAGGGAATGCTGTAGAATTCATGAAAGAAGATTTCCCCGGGAAATCAGGTCATATTGCTATTGGTACATATTCTGTAGAACGGGCAGTTCGCTACTTAAAAAGCAAAGGGATCCATATAAGGGAACGATACCGGAATATCGCTGAAGACGGAACGCTGATAGCAGCCTATCTGGAAGAGGAAGTAGAAAGTTTTGCAATCCATGTGGTTCGCAGATAAGGAGCATGACAATGAAGAAAATAATTAATAAACCAGAAAATTATGTCAAAGAAATGCTGGAAGGTATCTATACGGCACATCCGGATCTTGTGAGGTATACGCAAGATGATGTGCATTGCCTGGTAAGCAGATACAAAAAGGAAGGAAAAGTGGGAATTGCGACAGGGGGAGGCTCCGGGCATCTGCCGCTGTTTCTCGGATATGTTGGAAAAGGAATGCTGGATGGCTGTTCGGTGGGAGATGTGTTCCAGTCTCCAAGTCCGGAACAGATGCTGGCTGTAACGAAGGAGATTGATTCTGGAGCAGGAGTCTTATATATCTATGGCAATTATAATGGCGATATATTTAACTTTGATATGGCTGCAGAGCAGGCGGATTTTGAAGAGGATATAAGAGTGGAAAGTGTCGTTGCCGGAGAAGATGTGGCATCGCCTGCACCTGAACCGGGCAGGAAGAACACACGGCGGGGAGTTGCCGGAATCGTATTTGTGTATAAATGTGCAGGCGCAGCAGCAGAGGCTATGCAGAGCCTTGATGAAGTGAAAAGAATTGCAGAAAAGGCCGCTGCGAATGTACGGACGATGGGAGTGGCATTAACCCCTTGTGTCGTGCCGCGGGTGGGGAAACCAGGTTTTGATATTGCGGAGGATGAGATGGAAATCGGCATGGGCATCCATGGTGAGACGGGAATCCGACGTGGGAAGATAGAGACTGCAGATAAAATCACGGAAGAGATACTGGAAAAGATCTTGGAGGATCTACCCTATCAGCCGGGAGAGGAAGCGGCAGTGCTTGTAAATGGCCTGGGCGCCACTACTTTAGATGAACAGTATATCGTAACTGGTAAAATTCATGAAATATTAAAGGGACGCGGGATAAAAGTACACAGATATTATGTGGGGGAATATGCGACTTCCTTGGAAATGGCGGGCCTGTCTATTTCCCTTCTGAAGCTGGATGATGAACTAAAAGCGTATCTGGATGCACCGGCCCACACTCCATTTTTTGTACAGGTATAGGTGGATGATATGGATATAGGAATCATAAAGAAATTTTTAGGGAATGCAGATAGAATCATGACGGAAAACAAAGAGTATCTGATTGGACTGGACAGCGTGGTAGGGGATGGAGACCTTGGGCTTACCATGAGCGACGGATTCAAAGCAGCATACGCCGCAGCAAAAAGCAGTGAAGAAAAGGATGTGGGAAAAGTGCTGTATCAGGCAGGAAAGGCCATGTCAACAGCGGTACCCTCAACGATGGGGACATTGATGGCTTCTGGGCTGATGCAGGCTGGGAAAGAGCTGAAGGGCAAAGAAATTATAGAGGAAATGGATATGGCAGCGCTCTTCCGGGCATATGCGGATGGTGTCATGAAAAGAGGAGGGGCATGTGAAGGAGATAAGACGTTCCTTGATGGGCTCCTTCCGGGAACCAGATGCTTAGAGGAGGCGTTGAACCGGGGGGAAGGCCTGAAGCAGGCCGCACAAAAAGCAGCGCTTATGTCAGAACAAGGATTTAAGAACACGACAACGATGGTTGCTGTACACGGGCGGGCCGCAACTAGAGGTGAAGCGTCAAGGACGCTGGAAGATCCTGGAGCAGCAGTCGCCATGTTATTGATGAAAGCTTTTTCCATGTCTTTATAACCATAGAAGAGTGCTGGATGCTTTGATGAAAGGAAAAGAATTTGCCATATAATTCCATGCATATATACATATGCCGGCACGGATATGGTACTGTTCTACAGGGAATTGCTGGTAAAAGTAAAAGACCGATGGGGGAGCCATCGGTCTTTTGAGGGGAGTATAAATAATTAATAAGGGGTTGTAGAAAGTATTCTTTCTACATGATTAAGTATAATATAGGGGACATTAAAAAGCAAGTTAAAAATTAAAAATTTCTTAAAATGGAAGCTTTTTGTGAAAGTTGCCAAAAATTGGCATTATAATTTTTATGAAGGAGCCCGCATGGCGGGCTAACCTTCTTCGCTTAAATAATTGTAGAGAATATCGATAAATTCTCCATTTGCCGGTTTCTGCCTAAGCTCGTATCCAGAGATGGTTATCAGGAGCTTTCGATTGCCTTTGTACCAGCAGTTAGAAATGGCAGTACGGATACAGTGCTCTACATTATCCCTGGAGGTGCCAAAATGTGTGGCCACATCAACATAGAGAGTTTTGTAGACAGAGAGCAGATACTCATCATTTGATAAGCACAGCTGCAGCGCATATAGCAGGAAATAAAATCCTTTCAATGTAGACCGTATCCCGAGCCTTAACAATAGAGCTCTCGATTTATCCATAATGCCTCCTACCGACCTTACAGCCTAATTGTATACAATAACTTGTCGATTGAAAAATAACAGAAACGAAAAGAATAAAATAGATGAAATTCGATGATATTAGACTGCTTCGTTTTTTCGCTGAAAAAAGATTGAAAGAATTATGGAAATAGTTTTTTTGTGCATCTTACATAAAAGAATGGAATCAGGACATAATAATCTCGTAATCAAAAAAATTGATTAGAGTGATTAGGAGGAATTAACATGGCAAAGAACTATAATTCATCTAACAGCAATTCAAATGCATCAAACCAGAACGCTTCTAGCCAGAATGTATCAAACCAGAACGCTTCTAACAGAAATGCATCAAACAAGAATGCATCAAACAAAAATGCATCAAATCAGAATTCTTCAAACAGAAACAGCAGCAACGAGAGCAACAACTACTAGATTGTAAGCGAAAGAAGAGCAGAAAAAGGACGTATCCACAGGGTACGTCCTTTTCTGTGGATAAGTGCCCTGGGGACAGGGGAAAACGAATTGGGGACGGGGGTTTTTTAAAAAACCCCCGTCCCCAATTGACAAAACGTGTACACAGCAAGTAAGATAAAAAGATAAGATTAAAAAAATTGGAGAATTTTTATGGATAGAATTGAATTGATTGCCCCATGTCATTTTGGACTGGAGGCCGTGTTGAAGAGAGAGATACAGGATTTGGGTTATGAGATTGCGGGCGTGGAGGACGGAAGGGTGACGTTCTATGGCGACACGGAGGCGGTGTGCCGTGCGAATGTCTTCCTGAGGACTGCGGAGCGGATCTTATGGAAGGTTGGTTCTTTTAAAGCAGTTACTTTTGATGAACTGTTTGAAAAGACGAAGTCGCTGCCATGGGAGGAGTTTATCCCTAAGGACGGCAAATTCTGGGTGGCGAAGGCAGCTTCTGTAAAGAGTAAGCTTTTCAGCCCTTCCGATATACAGTCTATCATGAAGAAGGCAATGGTAAAGCGGCTTCAGGAACATTATCATATGGAATGGTTCCAGGAGGACGGAGCATCTTATCCGGTACGTGTTTTTTTAATGAAGGATACTGTTACGATAGGTATAGACACCTCCGGCGTATCCCTGCACAAGAGAGGATACCGGGAAGTGTCCGGCAAGGCGCCCATCACGGAGACGCTGGCGGCAGCGCTTATCATGCTGACACCATGGAATAGAGAACGTATTCTCGTAGACCCGTTCTGCGGCAGCGGTACATTTCTCATAGAAGCGGCGATGATGGCAGCGGGCATTGCACCGGGGATGAACCGTTCTTTTACCGCAGAGGGCTGGACAAACCTTATTACTAAAAAGCAGTGGTACGATGCGGCAAATGAGGCGGACGGCCTTATACGGCGCGATATTGAGGTCGATATCCAAGGGTACGACGCCGATGACAGCGTGGTTAAGATTGCAAGGCAGAATGCGGCGGAAGCAGGAGTCGGGCATCTGATTCATTTTCAACAAAGGGATGTGAAGGAATTGAGGCATCCGAAGAAATATGGTTTTATCATAACAAATCCCCCATACGGGGAACGGCTGGAAGAGAAAGAGAACCTGCCGCAGCTATACAGGACTTTCGGGGAGAGCTTCAAGGAACTAGATTCCTGGTCTGCGTACATGATAACTTCCTATGAAGAAGCAGAGCGGTACTTTGGAAGGAAAGCGGACAAGAACAGGAAGATATACAACGGGATGCTCAAGACGTATTTTTACCAGTTCCTGGGCCCGAGGCCGCCGAAGCGTTCGGGAAGCCATAAAGAAAGGAAGTAAGAGAATGAATAAGGTAATATTTGCAACAGGCAATGAACATAAGATGGTGGAAATCCGTATGATACTGGAAGACCTCGGCATGCAAGTCCTGTCTCAGAGAGAGGCCGGTATTGCCGCGGATATCGTGGAGGACGGAAGCACATTTGAAGAAAATGCTTTGATTAAAGCAACTAAGATAGCGGAGCTTGCACATGGGATGGATGTGTACAAAGAGGCTGTGGTTCTTGCGGATGATTCCGGCCTTGAAATCGACTGCCTGAACAAAGAACCCGGTATATATTCCGCAAGGTATATGGGAGAAAATACATCCTATGATATCAAGAACCAGACGCTCCTCAACCGGCTTGACGGCGTGCCGGATGACGAACGTACGGCGAGATTCGTCTGTGCGATAGCGGCAGTATTCCCTGACGGGACGGCTGAAGTCGTGCGTGGTACGATGGAAGGCATTATTGGACATGAGATCGTCGGTGAAAATGGATTTGGTTATGATCCTATCTTCTTCCTGCCCCAGTTTGGCATGACAAGTGCGCAGCTGTCTCCGGAAAAAAAGAACGAGCTGAGCCACAGGGGAGAAGGCCTGCGGAAAATGCGTTCTGTCATTGAAAGTAAGATGTTAGGATAAGAGGAATTAGTATGAAAATATTAATTGTAAGCGATACACACAAATCTCATAAGAATCTGGAGACGGTGCTTGAGCGGGAGGGGCAGATTGACATGCTTATACACCTGGGCGACGCAGAGGGAAAAGAGGACTATATAGGTGCGCTCGTAAGCTGCCCGTTCCATGTCATAAGTGGAAATAATGATTTTTTCTCCGATCTTCCGAGAGAAGAGGAGTTTTTTATCGGTGGATACCACGTGTTCATCACGCACGGACATTACTATTATGTCGGTATGTCGGAAGAGCGTCTGAAGGCCGAAGCGAGAGGGCGCGGCGCTGATATCGTGATGTATGGGCACACACACAGGCCGGCGCTTACGGTAGAGGACGATCTGGTGGTGCTCAACCCAGGAAGTATCGCTTATCCAAGGCAGGAAGGCAGAAGATCAAGCTATGTCGTCATGCGTACCGATGCCAGAGGAGATGCCGGTTTTGAGATTAAATTCGTGTAGAAAGCTGTTTATAAAAAAATGGAAAAAAATATGTTGACAAGCTGGTAACCTTCATATATAATAACTCTTGTGTCACGGCGATACGGCGGAAGACGAGACTTCATGTGACAGAAAAAGAATATTTCGGGGTGTGGCTCAGCTTGGCTAGAGCGCCTGGTTTGGGACCAGGAGGTCGCAGGTTCAAATCCTGTCACCCCGATATGTATGCGGGTGTAGTTCAATGGTAGAACACTAGCCTTCCAAGCTAGATACGTGGGTTCGATTCCCATCACCCGCTTTCTTAAAGCCTTGATATCGAATGCAGGGAATTAAGAAAAAGCAGTTCCAAAGAGCTGGTTTGTGAGTCTGTAGCTCAGCTGGATAGAGCAACGGCCTTCTAAGCCGTAGGTCGAGGGTTCGAATCCCCCCAGGCTCGTTAGAGCCACACAATTGAATAAGGTGGTACTTAGTTGGACACTATAGTTCAATAGGTAATATATATGGTGGGTATGGTGCAGTTGGTTAGCGCGCCAGATTGTGGTTCTGGATATCATGGGTTCGAGTCCCATTACCCACCTTTTTTTATTGGGCTATCGCCAAGCGGTAAGGCACAGGACTTTGACTCCTGCATTCGCTGGTTCGAATCCAGCTAGCCCAGGTTACGTATGGGCGTGTAGCTCAGGTGGTAGAGCACTTGACTTTTAATCAAGTTGTCCGGGGTTCGAATCCCCGCACGCTCACTGGAAAACGGTCCCTTTTCCTGATAAGTATTCAGGAAATACGGTCCGTTTTCTATTTAAAATAGAACATGCGGATGTGGCGGAACTGGCAGACGCGCTAGACTTAGGATCTAGTGGGAGACCGTGCAGGTTCGATTCCTGTCATCCGCATTACTGAGCCGTAATCTCTTGATTATCAAGGGGTTACGGCTTTTGTCGCGTGCCGTAATCCGTAATTATTGCAATGATTGTCACCTAATAGGCCGAAAACTGTAAGATGGATATTTGATGTATTTGGATATAGTGATATAATTAATTTCAAAGAAATGGCCAATCGGCTATAATCTAATGAATAAACTCTTGAAAGCTTATGATGGAAAGGTAAGGATGATGAATAATAATAAAATTAAGATAGAAAAGTTTTTTAAGCTGCTGGATGTTCCTAACTACGAGACATTGAAGAACTTATCGAAGGAGACAGGGATTCCAACAAGCAGGCTGCGATATTATAATGATAATATGATACTTCCAATGGGCGAAGATATGGACAGACTTTGTGCATATACAGGGTATAGTAAGGAATTGATAGAAATAAGCTTAGGACATATTTCGCCGGAAGTACAATCCTGGATCATCAATCATGGAGAGGATATTCTAAAAGAAATTGCGGTACCTGATTTGAAAGTTTCTGAAGTCTCACCTGTTTTTAATACTCCATTCGGTACGCTGTTTCATGATGACTGTGTAAAAGTATTGGTCAGTATGCCGGATGAATCCGTGGATATGGTTTTTGCAGATCCACCTTTTAATCTGAATAAAGATTATGGGGACAGCATAGACGATGATATGACTAAATCAAAATACATCAATTGGTGTGAGGTCTGGATAAAAGAATGTGCCAGAGTGCTAAAGCCGGGCGGGGCATTTTATATATATAACTTACCGTATTGGAATACATTTCTTTCTAACATCTTAAATAAATATATGAACTTTCGACATTGGATAGCAGTATCTATGAAAGGTCTGATACCGGTACAAGGCAAATTGCAGCCGGAACACTATGGACTGCTCTATTATATAAAGGGGGAAAAGCCTAGGGTCTTTAATAAGCAGAGGATTCCTCTAGTCACTTGCAGACATTGTGGAGGGGAGATAAGAGATTATGGTGGGAAAAAGAGCAGTTTGAACCCGGAAGGAATATCTATCTCAGATATTTTTATGGATATAAACCCTGTCAGACATAAAAAATATAAAAACAGGTCCGCAAATGAACTGCCATTACGGCTGTTACATCGATTAATCTCTTTATCTACAGATGCCGGCGATATAGTGCTGGATCCTTTCGGGGGGGCCGGCACAACTTATGTGGCGGCGGAGTTTCTGGAAAGAAATTGGATTGGTATGGAGATTGGCGATACGGATATCATTATTGAACGGTTAGAAAAAAATGAGAGGGACAGGGAACTGCTATTAAAGATAGAAAAGGATTCAAACCTATTATTTACAGAGGAACAGGTCAGATTAAGACAGAAGAATAATTTCTGGACCTATGAAAAGTTAAGGGATTAGGAATCTTTTAAGGGCCGCAATTACCTGATTATCAGGTGGTTGCGGCTCGTTGCCTGTCCATGCAAGAGATGAGGATTACATCCACGTAATTATTAATTTAGGACTTGCACATGATGGAAAAATATGCTTTATTAATAACAGTTACTAATATTGATTTAAAGAAGTGAAGAGATGAAGCCCAGTTTTGCAGACATCAGGATACCTATCGAACCTGATAATCCTGCAGTGAGAAGAGAGGAAAGCCTGTGCATCAAATGCGGGCAGTGCAGGCAGGTGTGCGAACGGGATATTGCCGTAGGCCGGCTGTATGCTCTGAAAAGTACAAATGATACGGCTATATGCGTACATTGTGGGCAGTGCGCTAATGTCTGTCCGGTGGATTCCATAAAGGAAGTGTACGAATACGGAGAGGTCAGGCAGGCTATAGAAGATCCTGAAAAAATAGTTATTTTCAGTACATCTCCTTCGGTACGTGTCGGACATGGGGAAGAATTTGGATATCCGGCGGGCAGTTTCGTGGAAGGCAAGATGGTGGCGGCACTTAGAAGCCTGGGTGCCGACTATGTACTGGACACCAATTTCGCCGCCAATCTGACGATTATGGAGGAGGCATCAGAACTTGTAGAAAGAGTGACCAAGAAGACGAAGCCGCTGCCGCAGTTTACGAGCTGCTGTCCGGCCTGGGTAAAATTTGCGGAGACATTTTATCCTGAGATCCTTCCGCATATATCCAGCGCCAAAAGCCCGATTGGAATGCAGGGACCTACCATTAAGACATATTTTGCTCAAAAGAATAATCTGGATACTTCTAAGATTGTCAATGTGGCAGTGACGCCTTGTACCGCCAAGAAGTTCGAGATACAAAGAGGCGAGATGAACATATCGTCTGTCAGCAATGGGGCGGAAGATATGCGTGACATGGATTATGTCATCACTACGAGAGAGCTTGCAAGATGGCTGCGAGAAGAAGGCAGGGACTTGAGAGACATGCCGGAATCTCCATACGATTCGCTTATGGGTGCCGCATCAGGAGCCGGGGTTATATTCGGCAATACGGGCGGCGTCATGGAAGCCGCGGCAAGAACTGCCTATTATCTTATTACCGGTGAGAATCCGCCGGAGGATTATCTGAACCTGGCACCTGTACGCGGCATGGATGGAATCCGGGAGGCGGAAGTCGTCATCGGAGACGTCCCGCTCCGGTTGGCAGTTATCCATGGCTTGGAGCATGCCAGGCAATTTATAAAAAGGATGGCTGACGGTGGGAAGAATTATGACTTTGTCGAGGTCATGACGTGTCCCGGCGGCTGTATCGGCGGCGGAGGGCAGCCAAAGACGGAGGTGCCCATGACGGACGACATCAGGCAGGCACGGATCCGTGCGTTATATGACAAAGACGCATCCATGGTAGTGAGGTACAGCCATAAAAATCCGGATATCAAGAGAGTGTATGAAGAGCATTACATAAAACCGTTGAGCGAAGTGGCGGAAGAACTTCTGCATACCCGCTACAACGACAGAAGCAAAGACCTGGGGGCGGCAGGCATGCAGGAGAAGCCCGCTGACGCCTTCTCCCTGGGAAAGCGCTGGAGAAGAACGTAATAAGCAAGAACAGCATAATGATCGAAACAGGATGAAGAATAGAGAAATGAATGAAAAGGAGATAAAAATCATGGCTAAATTCAAATGTACAGTATGTGCTTATATTCACGAGGGAGCCAATCCGCCGGAAGCATGTCCGATCTGCAAGGTAGGCCCAGACAAATTTGTAAGGCTGGAAGAGGAAAAGACAGGCGGCAGTAAATATGCGGGAACTAAGACAGAGAAGAATCTGATGGAAGCATTTGCCGGAGAGTCACAGGCTAGAAATAAATATTCCTTCTTCGCAGAGATAGCAAGACAGGAAGGGATGGAGCAGACGGCAGCTATCTTCACCGAGACAGCCGAACAGGAAAGGCAGCATGCCAAGATGTGGTTCAGCGAGTTCCATGGATTAGGGGATACGGCAGAAAACCTTCAGACTGCCGCGGACGGCGAGAACGAAGAGTGGTCCGACATGTACAAACGCATGGCAAAAGAAGCAAGGGAAGAAGGCTTTGAAGAGCTTGCCTTGAAATTTGACAACGTAGCAAAAGTAGAGGCATCTCATAAGAAGCGATATCTGAAGATTCTGAACACATTGAAGGCGGAGAAGACCTTCAAAGGCGATGCGCCGCTCGGCTGGAATTGCCGCCAGTGCGGGTTCATCTACGAAGGAGAAGAGGCACCGGAGAGATGTCCGGCATGCGGATATTCACGGGCATATTTTGAGAGGAAAGTGGAAAATTATTAAAACATCGAACGAAATGGGGACGGAGGTTTTTTAAAAAACCTCCGTCCCCATTTCGTTTTGCCGTGTCCCTTTTTGTATTCCTTTATGTTGATAATGTGGATAAAAGAGATTATAATGGACTGGTACTGTTAAAAATCAATATAGGATCTAGTGGTTTCTGGAATTTATAAGAGATAAAGGAGCGATGCAGAAGATGCTTGAAGTAAAGAACCTGACATTCAAAGTGGATGAAAATGGTGTGGAAAGAAGTATTGTAAAGGACATCAGTTTCCAGGTGGAAGACGGAGAGATGCTTGTGATTACGGGCCCTAACGGGGGTGGTAAGTCGAGTCTTGCCAAAGTGCTGATGGGGATAGAGGATGCCGACGAGGGCAGGATCGTCCTGGATGGAGAGGATATCACGGACTATGATATCAGCCACAGGGCAGATGCGGGGATTGGCTTTGCGTTCCAGCAGCCGCCCCGATTCAAGGGCATGACAGTTGATAAATTATTATCTCTGGCCGCGGGCAGGCCGTTGACGGAGCCGGAATGCTGCAAGATGCTGAGCGGTGTTGGATTATGCGCCAGAGAATATATCAAGAGAGAAGTAGATGCCACCTTGTCGGGCGGGGAGATGAAACGGCTGGAAATCGCGACGGTCCTAGCAAAGCCTCATAAGCTATGCATCTTTGATGAGCCGGAAGCCGGGATCGACTTGTGGAGCTTCTCCATGCTTGTGCAGCAGTTTGAACGGATTCACAAGAAAAAGGAAGAAAGCCTTATCCTCATCTCCCACCAGGAGAGGATTATCCAGATGGCAGACAGGATAATGGTAATAGAGGATGGGAAGATAGGAGCCATAGGCACACGCGATGAGATACTTCCGAATCTGCTGAGCGAAGGACAGTGTGCATGCATGGACAGGCAGCAGGAAGGAGGAAACTAAGTTGGGAAAGCAATTGGACAGGATTATAGAAAAGGTGCTCGAGCAGATAGACGGAGCCGGATTCAGGCAAAAAGGCGCTTTTAACCTTAGATACAACGGAACTGCACTCTGCCATGGTGACAGCGAACACATTAAGATAAAGAAGAAAACAGATAAGCAGGGCATAGATATCTATATCGATGCGGAGACGAAAGGCGAGCAGGTGCATATCCCTGTTGTCGTCAATGCCACCGGCATGAAGGACGAAGTATATAATGATTTCTTCGTGGCGGACGGCGCGGAAGTAACCATCATAGCAGGCTGCGGCATCCACAACAGCGGGTGCAATGAGAGCCGGCACGACGGGATCCATACGTTCCATGTAGGCAGAGGAGCAAATGTCCGCTACGAGGAGAAGCATTACGGAGAAGGTGAAGGGACCGGCGCAAGGGTCCTGAACCCGGTTACAAAGATCATACTTGACGAGGGAGCGGTATTTACGCTGGATACGGCACAGATCAAAGGGGTAGATTCCACGGTGCGCACGACAGATGTCATAATGGGCGCCGACGCGAAGCTCTACGTGGTAGAGAAGCTGATGACCCACGACAGCCAGACGGCGGAGTCCGATATGGAAGTACAGATGAATGGAGAGGGCAGCTCCGCACAGATCGTATCCAGATCCGTGGCAAAGGGGGCGTCGGTACAGACGTTTCACCCAAAGGCTGTCGGCAATGCAAGATGCCATGCACATATCCAGTGTGATTCCATCATCATGGACAAGGCAGAGGTATGCTCCATACCGGAAATCAATGCGAGGCATCTCGATGCTGCCATTATCCATGAGGCGGCTATCGGACGTATCAACGATGAACAGCTCATTAAGCTGCGGACGCTGGGCATGACGGAAGAGGAAGCGGAAGGAGTAATAATCGAAAACTTTCTGGAATAGACTTCTGTGGGATAAGACGAGAAGGATGTAGAACATATGAAGAAAAAGATGAGCAGGATAAGGATTATGGGCAGGGCGATCAAAATGGAACTGCGGGAGCACAAAAGCTCTTTTATGGTTTACGTGACGCTGCGGGCACTGGTCGTTCTGATGATGATACTGCAGATATTAAACGGCAATTACGAAAATGTATTTTTGTGTATATTGACATTGCTGCTCCTGATAATTCCAAGCCTGGTGCAGGTAAATCTAAAGATAGAGCTGCCCACAGCCCTTGAGATTATCATACTGCTGTTTATATTTGCAGCGGAGATACTGGGTGAAATACAGTCCTATTATATTATATTTCCCGGGTGGGACACGCTGCTGCACACGCTGAACGGTTTCCTGATGGCAGCAATCGGGTTTGCGCTCGTAGATATACTGAACCGCAACGAACGCTTTTCCTTCAAGCTGTCGCCGGTGTTTGTGGCAATCGTGGCCTTCTGCTTTTCCATGACCATCGGTGTCATCTGGGAATTCTTTGAATTTGGCATGGACCAGATCTTCCGCTTCGATATGCAGAAAGACACGATAGTGCATACCATATCGTCCGTAATGCTGGATCCGGCAGGAAGGAACCACCCGGAAGTCATCCGCAATATCACGGACATTTCCATAAATGGCGAGAGCCTGGGACTTGGCGGTTATCTGGATATCGGACTCATCGATACGATGAAGGATCTGCTCGTGAACTTTGTGGGGGCAGTCCTGTTCTCCATAATCGGATATTTCTATGTAAAGAACCGAGGAAAAGGAAAGTTTGCCAAAAGATTCATCCCCAGGCTTAAGACCAAAGATGCAGATTTTCTGCAACAGGCGGAAGCTGAGGATGAAAAAGCTAATGAAAAATAAATTTACGTATGAGACAGCTGATAACGCCCATCACACAGAGAGGAAACAGCGTCTGATTCAGGGAGCCGTAGACGGATACGGCTCCTTTTAGTCCGCCAAGCGCCTGAGGCACCTCTGGAATCAGGCTGCCCAGATGTACAGACAGGTAAGAGCCGATATATATGATGAGGAAGGAACATATCCCTCTTCCGGTATCGAGCTTTCTGATACGGCGGCCGTCCTTTATCTTCTGGCCGGAAAGCGTCCAGAAAAATGAAATAAGTTCAAAAATCAGCAGCAAGGCTGCAAAGCCAAAATACGCGGCAAGCGCATAATTCTTCTCCGCGACGGCAGCCGCAGGATTCCCATAAGCCGCGTGGCCATTCCAGAAGCTGATTCCAAGCAGGACGGTAATAACAGTAATAAGCAGCAGAGAAGCCGCTTTTAAGACAGTACGGATAATGCTGCCGGCTGCCTTGCCTCCTGCTTGGACTGTCTTTGCCGCAGGAGATAACAGATTCGGCAGTTTCACCCTGCCTTTTTTCCGTCCTTCTTTCTCGTCACCGTAATCTTGGCTGCGGGAGGTATCCGCTGCCCGCCGCTCATTCTTCCGGGCCGGCCTCTGCCTTTTCGGCCGTGCCTCTTCTTCATATTCATCATGGTAGTGCATATCATCCCCGGGCCACGGCTCATCCGGACCGCTGTCATAATCGATATAATCATCCAGCTCATCCAGGGCATCGTATATTACTTCAAAATCATCATCGAAATGTTTGGCGTAATCCTTATCAATATATTCGTTCATGCAATCCCTCCTAACAATGTGTTATATTCTATATCGTTTGAAGCAAATTCTCAAGAGGGAAAACAGAAGCTTCACAAACTTATAAGGTTTTCTTAAAGATTCACAATAATACACATCTTACTTCTTGCTATCGGTATCATCTTTCTGCAGAAGCTCCTCAGGGAATGGAATCGTGATATCGCTCGTGTTCTCCTGCCTGTTACGGGATTCTGTGCCAGCAGCGTTCCGAAGGGCTTCCGGTAACAGGTCTAATTTTAAATCTGATAAATCTTTCATGTAAACACTCCTTTTTTATATAGGATGTACTCCTGAGAAACAAGGTATACAGTATAATAAATGTATTGGGGAGAAATACTGTTTATGAGGTGATATTATGGACAAAAAACGACAGGAAAAGCAGAATCAGAAGAAGAATCTGGAGAAATTCAACAGCATTACGGAAAAAGTGAAGCCTGAGAACCAGAATCAGGAGCATAACGCAAGAAAAGAAGCAGTAGATGTTAAAATGAGGCAGGTTTAGGCTTCGCAGGAAGGCAGTAAATTGTAAAAAGCAACGCGCAGTCCCCGGTATGGGAACTGCGCGTTACGATATATAGGTTCGGGATGTATCTAATCTCGACAAGCCGTCATGCTCGCTGATACATATGGGCTATCTTGCCATCGTTGGCTATTGAAATATTATAATAGAAGTAGGAACATAGGAAAAAGAATATAGTTGATCAAAAGTAATGTGACGTAATCACAGAAGAGAGAATATCAATCTGATATGATGAATCCATAATAAAAAGGAGGTAAGAATCATGAATGTTATATTGGATAATAGTTTGAAGGAATATATGGAAGAAAAACAGTACACGGATATCGTCGTTGAGCCGGCGGTGTGCAATACATGAGGCGGCTCCTATGTGGAGATATCAGCAAGGTTTGCTGATAAGGAAGAAGTCAAGGGCCTGGAGGAAACCGGATATAAGAGTATACCGAGCGAGGCGGGTAAGATTGTCCTGCCGGGGAAAGGAGTCGGTATCGCGGATACGGTAAAGCTGAAGCTTGCCAGAATCCTCTGGAGCAAGAGAATCGTGGTAGAGGGCCTGACATATGAGGGCTAAAATATGAATCATCGCTATGGCGGCGGCGCTGCTGCTGTCGGTCTGCCAGGATCCTGCCGGGAACCAGGAGAAGACAGAAGAAAAGGCAGGGATACTGTAAAGAAGAGATGAAAACGCTCGGTGATATCGGGAGAAAGTATGCAGGAAAAGGGGTACAGATACTTGGCATCGCAAGAGGGATTGATGCGGAGAATGAAGAGGAAGCAGCTACAATAGCCGCTGCGGCAGGTGCAGATTATGTCCAGCTGATTGCAACAGAAAAGATGGAGGAAAACGTGCTCCATAACTATGAAGCAGCTCCGGCTACGATTATGGTCGGCAGAGATGCCGAGATACTCGGGGATGCTGTTACGGGTACAAAGGACAGTGCTTACTGGAACAGTGAAGTCGAGAAATATCACAGCAAAGTGTGCGTGAATGACCATCCTGCAGACTGCGGCGTGGGATGAGGCTCCTGGTAGGCAGCGGGCAGCTGCAGTAAACAGGCATACGAAAAAAAGCACCAAGCACCGTCTAATCTAACAGTGTTTGGTGTTTTTACTTCAATGCGGAGAAAGGGACTTGAACCCTCACAGGATAACTCCCACTAGAACCTGAATCTAGCGCGTCTGCCATTCCGCCATCTCCGCTCGCAAAAAATATTCTAGCACATATTTGGACATAAGGCAAATGTTTTTTGCGTTTTTAACAAATTATTTTACAATCTCAATTCCATTGACTTCCAGGTGGTCGTCTATCGCAATGACGAGGCATTTTCTGCCGTCAATCAGCTTTGTCTCTACAAGGTCAGACCGTTCCGGATTCACTTTTACGATTACGTCAGGCGTCTCAATCTGGAACGTCTTCGTATTCACGATGTTAGAGGCAAGGAGTGAATGTTTCTCTCCTACGATCTCTTCGTATTCTTTATCAAAAGATTCCATGCGTTCATTCGGGACACCGCTCTTTTCAAGAAGGCGCTTGACATCCGGCCTGGAAAGCTCAAGCGGCTCAGGCGCTTCTTTATGCTCCTCGATTAGCTCGGTCAGATTATCGTGTATGCTGCGGACGACATCATAATCGCATTCTTCCCCGAGCGTATCGCTAATAATGGCGTGGAACGTCTCCTGCTGGTCTTTGGCTGTGAGCGGTATCGTACTGCCAAGGACATTCCCGATAAAATCCGGCTGCAGTTCTTCCGGCTTCTTAGAGTAGTACAGGATATTATGTATATCTGCAGAACGGTCCTGAAATGCAGGGAACAGAAAGCCCTTAGCGGGAGCGTCTACAATCCAGTCCCGGATCCGGTCCTCGATACTGTTTGTCGCGGCATTGTAGCTGAGTCCTGCCTTAGACAGGTTGACCGGGCAGATGCTGCACATGATATGTTCATACACTTCATCCGAGGCGTCAAACATCTCCATATTGTCAGATGCTTTGCCTGGTATGTCATAGGCGGCATGGATAAGGATGATATAATAGTTTTCTGCGTAGATGTAATTCTCAATCACTTTATCGTAGAATTCTTCTACGAGCATCTCATCTTCGAGGCGGCTTTGGCGGAGCTTGAGCAGAAAGTCCTGTGTCCCTCCCGGCTTTTCCTGGTCAAGAGGAAATTCCATATTAATGAGGTTCTTTCCAATGGTGCCGGAGAGAGTCTTTTTGAATATATCAAAATATTTAAAAGCTTCCTCCTCCGGCATGGAAAGAAATGCCTTCTTAAGTTCCAGTATCTTCTGCTTTTCATGGTCTACATAACAGCCGCAGATTCTTGTGATTGTACAGTTCTCAGGCGAAAACTGCTTGCGTATTTCAAGTACTTCTTTTTTATTCATTACATGACACTTCCTTCTAAAAAACTGTACACAATCTTATCATATCCGAAGCAATTTGACAACCGGCATATGAACGGGGAAATAATACCGCGGGGCGGATATTTATTCCAGCTCCTTAATACTCGTCGATGCAGACAGGTCCCGCAAGTTCCTCCCTACCGACATAGAGCGTCATGTCGTCGCGCGTCCGAAGCGTCCATTTTACGAGAGTCATGCAGCGGTCTGTCACTTCGATGCAGGTGATGCATCTCGGATGTACGCAGCTTCCGGTGTTAAAGTACGGAGATTCTTTTGTGCCAATCATCGGCCGGTGCGTGTGGCCCGATATGAGTATCCTGTCATTATCGATGGCCCATCCCGTGAGCAGCCTTTCTGTCTTCCACTTTTTCGTATTATTTTTTGCCGCGCTTGTCGGGTCAAGAAAGCCTATGTGCTCCATTGGTTTCCAGATATAGCGCACGAGAAAACGGCTGAATTTCCAAAGGACGGAATTCAGGAAGTCTGCCTGATGCCCGTGGGTGAGGTACAGATCTCTTTTGCCGAGGAGGTCTTTTAATATCAGCCCTTCGTAGAAGGTAATGCCGGGAAACAAGGGCTGCGTCTTGTTCGTGCTGCATATATACGAAGAGAAATGCTGGCCGCTGTACTGCGGATTCCGCTTTATGAGGTCATGGTTGCCGTACAGAAGCCAGAGCCGTTTCTGCTTGTAGTAAAGGGACAGGAGCCAGAACGTATTGTCGTGGATAGACTTTATCTGTTCCATAGACCGGTTCTCCCACAATTCGTCACCGTCTCCAAGCTCGATATACGTGAACTGCCGGTCATAATAATATCGGAGCGCCGCAAAGTACAGGTTCTGGTTCTTCAGGAAATTATCATAAGACATTCCGGTCCCCCGGTGGCAGTCGCTGAACAGCACATATCTGGAATCAGAGCCCAGGGGCAGGACAGGAGCATCCGCAAATGCGGCATCCAGCCGGTCTGCCGTGCTCATGACTGCTTCCTCCGTCTCGGTTTCCTCCGGGAATAGCAGTGTATACGCATCATGTGGCGGAAGACGAACGGCAGATATTCGTACAAGTACAGGAGCTTATCGAGCGTATGGCAGAATACTTTCGTAATCCGGCAGTAGAAGAAGAGGAACAGCCGGTCTTTCCAGAGCGCCCAGGCCGAAATGAAAAGATGCGACATGCGCGGCTGAGGAGTCTTGGGCCTGTCAAATACAAAAGAAACGGAATTACCGCATATATTGATATCGCCTGGACAATATCCGGTTTCATACATGCTGTCCAGAAAGGCATACATCATCTGCCTGTTGCCAAAAGTAATAGTGATATCCATTTTCAGCAGTTCCGGCACGGAATAGCAGCCCATGCTGAAGCCGGCCAGCCACCAGTGCTTCCTGCATGATAAGTTGTAAAGAAGCGAGGTGCCGTTATACATGCGGACAGAAAAAGAGAGCATTTCCTTTTCGGGCACCGCATGAAACAATGCATGTTTCCGCTCGGCGGGGGGAATAATACGTTCAGCCTGGTATATGCCGATTTCACCGCCGATATTGATACCGTACTGCCCCTTCCAGAATTCAAGCATCCATGTGCGTCCGTCGTAATCAAAATAGACAGGCTCACAGTCGAATACCATATTAAAGTGGGCGGCATTCTTATCGTAGAGCCAGCGGTAGCCAAAGTCCCGCTGCCATGCATCTGTCCGGGAAGTAAAGACGTCATGGCACAATTCGTAGCAGAACCCGAAGGGGGCGGTTAATTCGTTAAGAAGCTCCAGCTTCTCTTCCGTACACATACATTTTATTTTACATATGATTCTTTTTTTACGGAAATGAAATATTACTGCCAGCACCATCATAAATAAGAGCAGCAGGGGAAATAAGAGATACATACCAATATACCTTCTCTCATAAATATAGTAATTAATGCATATTATGTGAATTTAATGAAAAGGGTGCCATGTGAGACGGGGGAGGCGAAGCGGAAATAGTCGTTGTAAACCGTTCCAAACCAAAGTATAATAAAAGAAAGCTAAACTTAAGAAAAGAGAGGTTATAACATGGGCAGTATATTTGATATTCTGGGACCTGTGATGGTGGGGCCATCCAGTTCCCACACAGCGGGAGCGGTACGCATCGGATTGATCAGCACCCAGTTATTTGGCAGGAGGCCCGGGAAGGCCACGATCTACCTCCACGGTTCCTTCGCGGCTACGGGGAAAGGCCACGGGACAGACCGCGCAATCGTCGCCGGACTTCTGGGGATGAAGCCGGATGACATGCGGATTCCTGACAGCTTTGAGATCGCGGTGGCGGAAGGCATGGAATTTACCCTTGCGGAGAAGGAAATCAAAGGGGCGCATCCGAACACGGCGCAGATCATCCTGGAAGCAGAGGGCGCGGAGACGATGAGGATAGAGGCATTTTCTATCGGGGGCGGCAGAATACGTGTCAGCAAGCTGGACGGTATCGATGTAAGCTTCAGCGGCGAGAGCAATACGCTTATCGTACGTAACATCGACCAGCCGGGATGCATCACGGAGGTTGCGGCGTCCTTAAGCGAGGAGGACATCAACATAGCGACCATGCAGGTGTTCCGGGACAAGCGCGGCGGGTGTGCGGTAATGGTCGTTGAGACGGACCAGGTCGTGTCAAGAGAGGCGCTGGACCGTCTGGAAGGCAAAGAAGGAATCGTCAATGTCACGTTCCTGAATGTAAACGGAAGTATTGAAGAGAAATAATCGGCAGGAGGAAGAAAAACGTATGTCATTTCAATCGATTGAAGAGGTAAGGGCAAGATGTGAAAAAGAAAATGTACCGTTCTGGAAAGCAGTCCAGTCAGAAGATGCACAAGAGCGTGATGTCCCGGCAGAGGACTCATGGAAAGAGATGAAGCATATGTGGCAGGCTATGATTGACGGCGTGGATGCATATGAACCGGGCCTTGTGTCCAGAAGCGGCCTTGTGGGGAAAGAGGGCGGCCTCATGGAAGAATACGCAAGGACGGGCGAGCCGCTGTGCGGCAGATACATGGCCAAGGTCATGACAACAGCGCTGAAGATGGGGTGCAACAATGCCTGCATGAAGCGAATCGTGGCGGCTCCTACGGCAGGAGCCTGTGGAGTACTGCCGGCAGTGCTCGTGACTTATTACCGGGAGTATGATGTTCCTGAGGACAGGATGATAGAAGCCATGTACGTGGCTGCGGGTATCGGGCAGATTATTGCAAACCGTGCGTTTCTGGCGGGGGCATCCGGCGGATGCCAGGCGGAGATCGGATCTGGTTCCGGTATGGCGGCGGCAGCCATCACGTATGTGCGCGGAGGAAGCTTTGACCAGATAGGACATGCCTGCGCCATGGCGCTGAAGAATCTGATGGGCCTCGTATGCGATCCGGTAGGAGGGCTTGTGGAAGTACCTTGTGTCAAAAGAAATGTAGGTGGAGCCGTCAATGCAATGGCAGCCGCAGACATGGCACTCGCCGGCATCGTGAGCCAGATTCCGGTTGACCAGGTGATAGATGCCATGCGGGAAGTGGGAGAGAAAATGGACGTCAGCCTAAGGGAGACAGGCATAGGCGGCGTGGCCGGAAGTCCAAGGGGCCAAGAAGTTGGAAAAAATTTACAGTAGTAAAATATGGAATAATTCTTCTACAATAGAGAAATAACAAAAAATAGTTTCTCAATAGAATAAGGGAGGGTTATTCGCATGTCAAATACGTTTGGCTACATCAGAGTGTCGACAAAAGATTAAAACGAAGCAAGGCAGCTGGCGGCTCTGGAGGAATATCAAATTCCCCGGAGCCGCCTTTTTATTGTATACCTATTCAATAAAACCACCTGCTATGCGGGTGGTTCCCCAACCGGCTTTAGCCCTAGATAAAAAACCTCCCGAGTTATAATAAGTGTGGGTCCTAAACCGCACCAAAATAACTAAGGAGGTATCCAAATGGATAAGAATACTTTATCACACACCACCTGGGAGTGCAAATACCATATTGTATTTGCACCCAAATATAGGAGACAAGTGATTTATGGGGCGATAAAAGCAGACGTTGCCAATGTATTAAGCACATTATGTAAAAGAAAAGGCGTGGAAATAATTGAAGCAGAATGTTGTGTGGATTACATACACATGCTGGTAAGAATACCACCAAGTATAAGTGTAGCTTAGTTTACAAAGGGCGAAAGGTTGCGTTGTATGGCAGCGCTTATGCGCCGTCATATCTTCCAAATGATGTTGATACTTTCGCTTGTGGCGTAAATTGCGGAAATCATCAAATCCACCACCCGCCGCTTGTCGTCAAAGTCCACATCTTCCCATGTGTCCAGATAGCCGGAAATTTCTTTGACCTGTTCCGGGCTGATGATATCCACACTCAACTCCGCTATCTTTTTGACAAGCTCCTGCTTGCGTCCGTCCAGTTCTTCAATCTTGCTGTTCACATAGGAGAGCAGGACGGGATTTGCCCCGGTCAGCGTGTCAATGAGCGTTTCAATTTCATGCTGGACTTGTGCGAGTTCCACTTGTAGAGCAGTCAGCTTCGGATTGGACTTCATGGCGTTTTTCCGCCCCTTGATGGTCTGGAACGGTTTTAGCTTTTTTACCATAGCGGCATAGATAACAGCTTCCGTATCGGGAATACGGAGCGTCCCTGCGCCTTCACAGCTTTTGTTGTCGGAACGTTTGCTACAACGGAAGTACCACCGCCCATAACTACCCTCGGCTTTTAACGCTTTCTGGCACCTGCCGCATTTGATTTTCCCGGCGAGCCAAGTATTGACCGCTTTTCTTCCCGCCTGATAACTGGCGTTGGCTAAAATCTTCTTTCTACATTTCAGCCACAGTTCGGAAGAAACCAAGCCCTCACTGGGAGCCATAACCAGCGTATGTCCTTGCAGATTATGTTTGGTGTCGCCTTTCATTCCCCGGCCACGATAGAAGTAGCACCCGTTCATTCCAGTAAAGTCGGCGGCGTCATTGACAATGACCGTCCCTTGACTTTTGAAAAATTTATAAATATCAAGGTCAGCCTTGACATAAATGGGATTGCATAAAATGCTTGCAAGTGCCGGACGGGAAAAATATTTAATACCATGCTCCGCAAAATGCCGTACAATATCGCCGTAGGAAGTTCCCGGCTCGGCATACATCTCAAACATCAGCTTGACCTGTTCCGCTTCTTCGGGATTTGCCACTAACTTTTTTGTATTGATACCATCTATCTTGATTGGCTCCGTGTGAAACCCATAGGGAGCCTTGCCGCCCATGCGGAAACCCTTTAGGCTTCGGGAGTAGTAGGCATCGGCCCCCCGCTTCTGTATTGTTTCCCGTTCAAGCTGGGCGAACACGATACAGATGTTCAGCATAGTCCGCCCCATAGGAGTAGAGGTATCAAACTTTTCCGTAGAGGACACAAACTCCACATTGTACTGCTGGAACAGTTCCATCATATTGGCAAAATCCAGAATGGAACGGCTGATACGGTCAACCAGCCTTTGAATGTTCTGTAACTCGCTTTCCAGCTTCGCCCGTTCCATGCGGTCTTTCATCTTGCCGCTTTCACTGGCCTTTGCCCTTGCTTCCAGCTTTTCATTTTCTTCCAAAAGGTCTTTTATCGTGACCTTGTATTTTTTCAGTTGCCCGGAGAAGTCCTCCATCTGCGGAAACCACTTTTTCAGCAGGGAGAGAGCTTCCTCTTTCTTCTTCCCGGCGTTCAGCGGGTTAATGCCGTCAAGGGCGGCTTCAATGGCTCTTGCCTGTTTGGAGAGGGAAACAGCCTGCTTGAAAAGCCGGGTGGGGATATGCTTCCTGCCTGTCTTGCTTGCGCTCTCCCCACGCTCCAAATCCGGGTATTTCTCCACCATGTAGGCGTGAAAATCGTCCTGCCACTTCGTCAGGTTTGCCCGGTTGCCCAAAATCTCTTTGGCGCACAGGCGGTTGTCCTTTGTAAGTGGAACAAAGGTCAAATGCAGATGGGGCGTTTTCTCATCCATGTGTACTACCGCCGACACGATGTTTTCCCGACCTACCCGCCCGATTAGAAACTCCGCCGCCCTCTGGAATAACGCCTGTATCTCCTTTGGGGATTTCTTCTTGAAAAATTCCGGGCTGGCGGTTATCAGCGTATCGACAAACCGTGTGCTGTCTTTCCTTGTCCGGCATCCGGCCTGCTCGATACGGCTCTGAATGAAGTGGTAATAGCGTCCCTCTGGCTTGACGATATGGAAGTTGTATTTACTCCGGCTTGTGTCAATGTCGGGATTGCTGGCGTACTGTTTTTTCTGTCTTTCGTGATGGGCTTCCAGCGGCCTTGCCGGATTGCCCTTGTGCTTTTCAAAACGCAAAATTGCGTGTTGTGCCATGAAACTCCTTTCCCCATTCCATTCCTTTCCGACGGGTTTCCCCGCCGAAATTATCTCTGATAGGATAGGAATGGAATAGATATAAATAAATCGTTTTAATCTCTGTATTTTTATATACCGTCCGGTTTCCGTACTTCAAGAGGATTGATTATCGTACTTGCCGGGTACGGTTTTCCGCCCTCCGGCGTTCCAAAACCGGATTTCTTGAAGTCGGTGTTTGAAACCGCTTCATAGGATTTTGGGTAAATACAGTTGGGTTTTCCACAGCCCTGTTTCTTAATGTCAATCAGCTCCGCATACTGTAACTCCCGCAGGGTATTGACAGCTTTCTGCCGCCCACAGTGGAGCAAGTCCGCCACCTCACAGATGGGATAGTACAGGTAAATACGCCCGTACTCGTCCGCCCACCCGTTTTTCCGGGATAACTCTGCCCGCCGCAGGATAAAGGCATACAGTAGCTTTGATTCGTTGGACAAGGGCTGGAATGTGGGAGCTTCAAAGAGGAAATTCGGGAGCCAGGTGAAGCTGAACGCCTTTTCCGGCTGATGGATATAAATCGTGCTTGTCATAGTGTGTTTTGTGGACGATTAGAAGCCCGTTTTCCGGGGAAGATGATGCTTTATACCACCCGCCCCAGTTTGGGGCTTGCGAAGCCTTGTAAATCAAGGTTTTTTTCCTGCCTAACTGTCCACAGCAGACCTCCTTTTCCGTTCACTTTCTGTTTTCTGCCGTCTGTGAACTCTGGCGGCACAGTCAGGGCAGTATTTTGCCCGGTTGGATTTTGGGACGAACACGCCGCCGCAGACCGCACAGCGTTTCAAGTCCCTGCCCCGGTAAATTTCCGCTTCCAGCGTCCCGGCAAGCGGCAAGACCGCCCACCGAAACCATTTACAGCAGACCGAGAAAGAAACCGTCTGCGGGCAAGTGCAGGTGTCCCCATCGTCAAGGACAATGCAGTTGCCGTCCTCACAGTTACAGCACTCCTGCCGTATCAAGGCGCTGGCCTGTTTCCGCTGTGCCGGGGTCATGCGGTAGGGTGTGCCGTCCGGCTTACGCTCTAACGGCGGCAGGCGTTTATATGGATTGTCTTTCATGCGTCTCTCCGTTTATTCTCCGTTGCCGTTCTCCCCGAAAAGCCTTCCTGCCCCATTCCTGCGGCGTGTTCCGGCGTTGGCACGCTCCCCACAGCTTCGGGCCATTGTGACCCGAAGTTACCTCTGGACAAAGTGTCCAGAAGTCGGCTCTCTGCGTGCTTCCCCAGCCAGATATTCCTTTTCGGACGGTCATTCTGTTTTCAAGGTGCTGTTCACCGATGAACTACCCTAAGTCTACACGAAAAAAAATGCAATCCCCGGAATTTTGCGAGAATTGCATTTTGATGAAGTTTACACTTTGAAAATTGTATTTTTGCAATTTTGCTGTATAATGGAGGTATGCGGAGGAGGTGCGTGTCTATGGCTTTACCCGGAACACCCGGACAGCGGATTTCCGATTTATGCAACGGAAACCACATCACACAAAAGGAACTTGCGGAGAAGATAGGCGTTTCCGCTTCCCAGTTGAGCCGGATTGTCAGCGGTGAAACGAGAACGGTCAGCAGTGATATTCTCATAGGCGTGGCAAAGGAATTTAAGGTATCAACGGACTACATACTGGGCTTGTCCACCGTGAGTGTCCGCAAAAGCTATGATATTTCTGAATTGGGCTTATCCGAGAGAGCCGTGAGGGGGCTTGTGACGGGCGCAGTCGATGTGCAAATCCTCAACCGTCTCTTGGAACACAAGAGCTTTCCCAAGCTGATAGATTTGATACGGATTTATTTTCAGGACACGGCGGCAAAGGGGATAACGGCAAGAAACCAGCTTATTGAGATAGCGACGGCTTCCCTGTCCGACCTAATGAAAGAACACCCGGAACACCGGGCAGGCGCAAGGCCGGATCTACAGCTTTTGAACGCCCAGGAAATGGGGGAACACGAAGCGGAGATTGAGAAAATCAAGAGTGTGTTCCTTGCTATCCTGCGGGATATTAAAAAAGATATGGAAAGCGGAGAACAGCCGGGAGAAGCTGTGACCGCCACCATGTTCCAGGCCATGCGGGACGCATTGGCGGAGCAGAAGCAAACACCGCTTTCCATTGACGATGTAGCGGCGATGGTTGCCGGACAGATCGGACAGCTTGCGCCGATGGACGAGGAAGCCGCCGACCTGTTTCAGAAGTTAGCAAAAAAGATGATTGAGCAGGCTGAATATAAAATTCAAAGGAGATAGCAGGTAGATTATATGGAAGAATATTTGAAAGAAACACCAATGTTAGATTTTTCGGCCATCAATATACAGCAGTTAATAAGTGATAGAAAATGGAAAGATATTGATACATTCCATCGTATCCAGCAAATATATAATTTTGTCCGTGATGAAATTTTATTTGGTTACAATGTTGATGATAGTATTCCGGCATCAAAAGTTTTGACTGATGGATATGGACAATGTAATACAAAAGGAACGCTTTTTATGGCATTGCTTCGTGGAGTAAATGTTCCATGTAGGGTGCATGGATTTACGATTTACAAAAAATTGCAAAAGGGCGCAATGACTGGCATCGTATATAAAAACGCTCCCCAAAATATTTTTCATAGTTGGGTAGAAGTTTATTTGGATGGAGTATGGTATGAGCTGGAAGCGTTTATATTAGATAAGGCATACCTCTCACAATTACAAAGTATAAATTCTACCTGTATGGGGCTTTTTGCGGATATGGCGTGGCTGTGAAAGATTTCCGCAAGCCTATAATTGATTTTGAACGAAACAATACTTATATTCAAAGTGAAGGAATAAATCAAGATTTTGGAATTTATGATTGTCCCGACAACCTACTCAAAGAACATCATCAAGAAATGTCAGCACTTAAAGCATTTCTATATAGAAATTTAGGCAGACATTTAATGAACCACAATATAAAAAAGATAAGAAATTCTGCATGATAGATTTCAGTTTATCAGGAAAGTAGCAAAGCCAGCCGAGCCAGTCAACGGTCAAGATAAACGGCGCATTTCATGCGCCGCCGTTGACAGCCCCGCCCGTCTTTGCTAAAGGGTAATCAAGGCGGGAAAGCCCTAAAATGGCTTCCCGCCCATTTCAATTTTGAGAAAAGAAACGCCCCAACATCAGAAAAAGAGCGGCCAAGAACTTTGAGGGATTGGCCGCCTTGTCCACTGATGAAACCAGGGCTGCGCTTGCGGCTTCACGCCACGCAATCACAGCCCTGTTTTCCTGCCGCTTCAAATGCCCTTGCCCTCCCCGGCGGCAACGGCATTTGAAGCGGCAACGCCGACAGAGCGTATAACACACTACACTTTGCAAGCAAAGTCGTGTGCCAAGGGGCAAGCCCCTTTGGAAACCCCAGACAACAAAACAGGCGGTATGCTACCCTCTCCGGGAGCATACCGCCGTTTGTTGTCAGCAGCCCGTTTCACGGTCTGTTTTCGCCCTTTGTAAAGTTCGGCGTGTCAACATTTATGGGGTATTTAAAAGGGAAGAGTTCACATATGATTTTCGACCGACATGCAAATCTGAAATATAAGTATGGAAACAGAAAATTTTGGTGTAGAGGCTACTATGTAGATACACGTGGAAAGAATGCGAAGAAAATACAAGAGTATATAAAAAATCAGCTCATGGATGATCAAGCATACGACCAATTAAGTTTAAAAGAATACATAGACCCGTTCACGGGTGAGCCAGTAACCAAAGACAAAAAATAAGTCCTTGTAAGGACTAAGCCAGAGAATAAGGTGCGGTTGGGGCTTTTATTCTCGAAGGGCCTTTGAGGCCCAAGCCGGCAATAGTCCCTTACAGGGACGGAAATCACTACCACCAGCTAAGATGGTGGTAGTGATTTCCGTCCATTAAAATAATTGTCGAATTGTTTTGGCACTCAAACTACTTGACAAAATTATATTTTAGATATATACTTTGAAAGTCAAAATAATTGAAACACAAAACAATAAACCGGAAAGCATCAATCCAGACATAACCGTCTGAAATGTATATCAAGAGGACAATCACATGACAGCAGTAATACACGGAACGGGTTCTTATACCCCATCCTATGCAATGGACAACAATGACCTGGCAAAAATTGTAGAGACGAGCGACGAGTGGATCCGTGAGCGGACAGGAGTCATTCGCCGTCACATCATACAGGAAGAAACGACCGTTTCCATGGCTGCAGAGGCAGCAAGGCTCGCTCTTGAGGACAGAGGGACCCGCCCGGAGGATATCGATCTGATACTTGTGGCAACGATTTCTTCTGATGTCATCCTTCCCTGTGCTGCCTGCTGTGTACAAAAAGCTATCGGCGCAGTCAATGCGAC
This sequence comes from Extibacter muris, assembly GCF_004345005.1. Classification (GTDB taxonomy): domain Bacteria; phylum Bacillota; class Clostridia; order Lachnospirales; family Lachnospiraceae; genus Extibacter; species Extibacter muris. Next base: position 23,028 of record NZ_SMMX01000018.1, on the reverse strand, counting down.
CTGTTTTGACCTGGGCGGCGCGGCATGCTCGGGGTTTGTCTTTGCTTATAATACTGCAATGGCATACATAGCAAGCGGTATGTACAACTGTGCTCTTGTGATTGGCAGTGAGAGCCTGTCCACCCTTACTAACTGGCAGGATCGCGGGACATGTATCCTGTTTGGCGACGGTGCGGGAGCGGCGGTGCTGAAAGCTGCGAACGGACGTATGTACCAGTCCGTGACACATTCTGACGGACGGAAAGGTGATGCATTAACATGTAAGAGCCGTTATGTAAAGGACCGGAAGAGTCTGCCTGAGGAAGAAACGTATATACAGATGGACGGCCAGGCCGTATTCAAATTTGCGGCACGGCGCGTTCCGGAAGTGATTCGAGAGGTATTGGATATAAATGAGCTTTCCACGCAGGATATTGACTATTATGTCCTCCACCAGGCGAATAAGCGGATTGTAGAAGCCGTTGCAAAGAGGCTTGGGGAAGATATGGAAAAATTTCCTATGAATCTTCAGGAATACGGTAATACGTCATCTGCAAGCATTCCAATATTATTGGATGAAATGAACAGAGACGGGCGGTTGAAAAAAGGACAGCGGATTATTATCTCGGGATTCGGCGCAGGCCTTTCCTGGGGAGCTAGCGTCCTTGAATGGCAGTAAGTTACGCCTTCTGGCGAAACTATATAAAAAATGTATATAAAGGAGAACGACGATGTTTGAAAAGATTAAATCAATGGTAGCAGAAAACTTAGGAGTAGAGGAGAGCACGATTACAGAGGCTTCTTCCTTCAAAGATGACCTTGGCGCAGACTCTCTTGACTTATTCGAGCTGGTGATGGCGCTGGAGGAAGAGTTCGGCGTGGAGATTCCGACGGAAGACCTGGAGCAGATTGCTACAGTCGGCGATGTTATCAAATACGTAGAAACACACAAATAAACAGAACGAATAAAGCGAGGTTGGCAGTATGAAGACAGAAGTAACCAGATTATTGGGAATTGAATATCCGATCATCCAGGGAGGCATGGCCTGGGTCGCCGAATATCATCTGGCAGCAGGAGTATCCGAGGCCGGCGGACTTGGACTTATCGGTGCGGCAAGTGCTCCGGCTGACTGGGTGAGAGACCAGGTCAGAGAGGCAAAGAAGCTGACGGATAAGCCATTCGGGGTGAATATCATGCTCATGAGCCCATATGCGGATGAAGTGGCAAAGGTAATCGTAGAAGAAGGCGTGAAAGTTGTCACAACCGGGGCTGGTAATCCTGAAAAATACATGAAGATGTGGAAAGAGGCAGGAGTGAAGGTGATTCCTGTGGTTGCTTCTGTAGCCCTTGCAAAACGTATGGAACGCTGCGGCGCAGACGCCGTCGTGGCAGAAGGATGCGAAGCAGGCGGGCATATCGGCGAGAATACGACGATGGTGCTCGTGCCGCAGATCGTGGATGCGGTACATATCCCTGTCATCGCTGCGGGAGGCATCGCGGACGGCAGAGGCGCGGCTGCGGCATTTATGCTCGGTGCGCAGGGGATACAGATGGGGACACATTTTGTAGTGACAGATGAATCCATCGTACATGACAATTACAAAGAGAGAATCATCAAGGCGAAGGATATCGATTCCAGAGTGACAGGCAGGACGACCGGGCATCCGGTGCGGGCTCTTCGCAATGAGATGACAAAGAAATATATCGAACTGGAAAATAACGGAGCAAGTTTTGAAGAACTGGAGTACCTTACGCTGGGCGGCCTGAGGAAAGCGGTCGTGGACGGCGATGTGAAGAACGGTAGCGTCATGGCAGGACAGATTGCAGGCATGGTAAAAGAAAGAATGTCCTGCAAAGAGTTGATTCAGAAGCTGGTGAGCGAGACAGACGCACTGGTAAAGGGAGCGAAAGTATATGAGTAAGATTGCATATATCTATCCGGGACAGGGTTCCCAGAAAGCAGGGATGGGCGCAGATTTCTATGAGAACAGCCCCATTGCCCGGGACATATACGAGAAAGCCTCCGAGGCGCTCGGTCTGGACATGAAAGCACTGTGCTTCGAGGAAAATGAAAAACTTGATCTGACAGAATATACACAGGCGGCACTTGTGACGACGTGCCTTGCCATCACAGAAGCCTTGAAAGATGTGACAAAGGGGTCAGGCCCCTTTCGGGAGGAATTTTCGTCCATTGGTTCAGCTGTTAACGGAAGGAACGTAAGGGGCCTGACCCCAACTGTCACCGCAGGCTTAAGCCTTGGTGAGTATTGCGCCGTCGCAGCGGCAGGAGGGATGGATGTCATGGACGCTATCCGTCTTGTGCGTAGGCGCGGCATACTGATGCAGAACACCGTGCCGGCGGGAGAGGGAGCCATGGCCGCTATCCTCGGTATGTCCGGGGAAGCCATTGAGCAGGTGATCAATGATACGGCCGGGGTTACGATTGCCAATTATAACTGCCCGGGGCAGATTGTCATTACCGGAGAAACAAAAGCGGTGGAAGAGGCCTGTGAGGCATTGAAAGCTGCGGGGGCGAAAAGAGCGGTCGCGCTTAACGTAAGCGGCCCGTTCCATTCGCCGATGCTGAAGGACGCAGGCCGCAGGCTTGCGGCAGAACTGGAAAAAGTTGAGCCGCACGAGCTGACGGTACCGTATGTGACGAACGTGACCGCCAAAAAGGTGACGGACATCGCACAGACAAAAGCGCTGCTGGCGGAACAGGTAAGCATGCCGGTGCGCTGGCAGCAGAGTGTAGAGACGATGATAGCAGACGGGGTGGACACATTTATAGAAATCGGGCCTGGCAGGACGCTGGCCGGATTCATGAAGAAGATTAACCGGTCTGTAACGGTATATAACATTGCAGAATGGGCTGATATGGAGACAGTGATCAGCGCTTGCATGGATTAGAAGGAGGCACGGCATGGAAGGAAAAGTAGCACTTGTCACAGGAGGATCGCGTGGCATTGGAAAGGCAATTGCCCTGGAACTTGCCAAAAGTGGTGCCACGGTAGTGATTAACTATAATGGCTCCCGGGATAAGGCGATGGATCTGAAGCAGGAGATAGGGGGCAGAGGCGGAAGGGCAGAGATATATCAGTGCAATGTTTCTGACTTTGCCAAATGTGAAGAGCTGGTTCATGGTATCGTGAAGCAGTATGGAAGCCTGGATATTCTCGTCAATAATGCTGGCATTACAAAGGACGGACTGTTGATGAAGATGTCCGAGGAAGACTTCGACAAAGTAGTTGATGTCAACTTAAAAGGAGCGTTCAATACGATTCGTTTCGCTTCTCGGCAGATGCTGAAGCAGAAGAGCGGCAGGATTATCAACCTGTCCTCAGTGGTAGGCGTTGCCGGCAATGCCGGCCAGGCAAACTATGCGTCGTCCAAAGCGGGCATCATCGGGCTTACGAAGGCGGCTGCAAAGGAGCTGGCGTCCCGTGGCATTACGGTGAACGCCATTGCGCCCGGATTTATCGAGACAGACATGACAGATGCCCTGCCGGAGAAGGTTAAAGAGGCGACGGTATCCCAGATACCGCTCGGAAGGTTCGGAAGGCCCCAAGATGTGGCGAGGCTGGCGGCATTTCTCGCATCAGAGTCGTCCGGTTATATTACCGGACAGGTCATCCACGTCGACGGCGGCATGGTAATGTAGCATAAGTGCAGATAGATAGAGGGAGACATCGATATGAAGAAAAGAGTTGTGGTTACAGGGCTGGGAGCAGTGACTCCGATAGGAAATTCTGTAGAAGAGTTCTGGTCCGGTATCAAGGAGACAAAGGTCGGCATCGGAGAGATAACGAAGTTTGATACAACAGAATATAAGGTGAAGCTTGCGGCGGAGGTAAAAGATTTCTCTGCAAAAGACCATATGGATTTCAAAGCTGCAAAAAGGATGGAATTATTTTCCCAGTATGCAGTAGCCGCAGCTCTGGAAGCATATAAGGATTCAGGGCTTGCTATCGAGCAGGAAGATCCCTACCGCGCGGGAGTCATCGTAGGATCAGGCATCGGCAGCCTGCAGCGTGTGGAACAGGAGCATACGAAGATTCATGAGAAGGGGCCGGGCCGGGTGAATCCGCTCATGGTGCCTCTTATGATTTCCAATATGGCGGCCGGTAACATTTCCATACAGCTCGGATTCAAAGGGAAATGTACCAATGTGGTGACGGCCTGCGCGTCGGGCACGAACTGTATCGGGGACGCTTATCGGGCAATCCAGTACGGGGATGCCGACATAATGATTGCAGGAGGGACGGAGAGCTGTATCTGTCCGACAGGTGTGGCGGGCTTTACGAGCCTGACCGCGCTCTCTACATCCACAGACCCGAAGCGTGCTTCTATCCCATTTGACAGAGACAGAAATGGATTCGTACTCGGCGAGGGTGCAGGTGTTGTCATGCTGGAAGAGCTGGGGCATGCCCAAAAACGAGGCGCCAGAATATATGCGGAAGTAGCGGGCTATGGTTCCACCGGGGATGCGTACCACATCACGTCACCGGCAGAGGACGGAGGGGGTGCTGCAAAGGCAATGGCCCTGGCAATAGAGGAGGGCGGAATCAGACCGTCACAGATAGATTATATCAATGCACACGGAACAAGCACCCACCACAATGACCTGTTCGAGACACGGGCTATCAAGCTGGCGCTGGGCGATGCGGCGAAAAAGGCCGTAATCAACTCCACCAAATCAATGATCGGCCATCTCCTCGGAGCAGCCGGCGGGGTGGAGTTCATCACCTGCGTGAAGTCCATACAGGACGGATTCATCCATCAGACGGCCGGTACAGAGACGGTAGACGAAGCGTGCGATTTAAATTACGCGGTCGGAGCGCCGATAGAGAAGGATGTCACATATGTGCTTACCAATTCCCTTGGATTCGGAGGGCATAATGCAACCTTATTAGTAAAGAAATTTGAAGGTTAGAAAGGACTTGTATAATATGGAAATTGAAAATCTGCTATCACTTATAAAAGCTGTATCAGAGTCAGAACTGACCGGATTAAAATACGAAGAAAACGAAGTGAAGATCCATCTCACGAAGAAACAGGACCAAGTACACGTCGTGGCAGCCGGGCAGGCCGCCATAGCCGAGGCACCTGCGGGAGGCCCAATGGCAGCTCCTGCCCAGAGCGCCACGGTACAAAAGGAAGAGCCTGAAGCAGCCGCTCCGTCGGCCCAGTCCATCGGAAAGATTGTAGAATCCCCCCTTGTAGGGACCTTCTACACAGCACCGTCAGAAGAGGCCGAAGCCTTCGTGTCAGTAGGCGATACCGTAAAAAAAGGGCAGACACTGGCAATTGTAGAGGCAATGAAATTGATGAACGAGATAGAAAGTGACTACGACGGCACAATCGTAGAAATCTATGTAGAAAACGGCCAGGCAGTAGAATACGGCCAGCCATTGTTCTGCATCCGTTAATTTGGGTACAGGGCAAAGTTCAATTTGGGACGTAACCCTTTTGAAAAAGATCACGTCCCCAAGGAGGAAATATGAATCATTTGGACATCAGTCAGATTAAGGATATCATCCCTCACCGTCACCCGTTTCTTCTGGTTGACTATATCGAGGATTACGAGCCGGGACAGTATGCCGTCGGCTATAAATGTGTCACATACAGGGAGGACTTCTTTGCAGGCCACTTCCCGCAGGAACCGGTGATGCCGGGCGTTCTTACCGTAGAGGCGCTTGCGCAGGTGGGAGCAGTGGCTATCCTGAGCCAGGACGCGAACCAGGGCAAGATCGCTTATTTTGGTGGAATTAACAAATGTAAGTTCAAAGGAAAAATCATACCGGGAGACAAGGTGCGCCTGGAGACGAAGATCATCAGGCAGAAGGGTCCTGTCGGCGTGGGAGAAGCTGTAGCATCCGTGGACGGCAAGACCGTCGTAAGCGCGGAACTGACATTTATGATTGGATAGGTGAGTTACATGATGAAGAAGATATTGATTGCCAACCGTGGGGAGATTGCGGTGCGTATCATCCGTGCATGCCGGGAGATGGGAATTGAGACGGTGGCTGTATATTCAGAAGCAGATAAAGATGCCCTCCATACGCAGCTGGCCGACGAGGCCGTATGCATCGGACCTGCTCCGTCGAGCGAGAGCTACCTGAGCATGGACCGCATTATCAGCGCAACGATAATTACGGGCGCAGACGCTATCCACCCGGGATTTGGATTCCTGTCCGAGAACAGCAAATTTGCAGAACTGTGTGAACAGTGCAATATAACGTTCATCGGCCCGGGCTCCGATGTAATCGCCAGACTCGGGAACAAGCAGGAAGCGAGAAATACCATGACTGCGGCAGGCGTGCCGGTCATTCCGGGAAGTACAGAACCTATATATGATGCGGACACAGGTGCCGGCATAGCAGCCCAGATCGGATATCCGGTTATCGTGAAGGCGGCCCTCGGCGGAGGCGGCAAAGGGATGCGGGTGGCAGAGACGCCGGAGGAATTCCCCCAGGCATTCCAGACTGCCCAGAAAGAGACGCAGATGGCGTTTGGCGATAATACGATGTATATCGAGCACTTTGTACAACAGCCAAGACATATCGAGTTCCAGATATTAGCGGACAGCCAGGGACATGTGATACACCTCGGAGAGCGTGACTGCTCTATCCAGAGGAACCACCAGAAGATGATAGAGGAATCCCCTTCCGTCGCGCTGGATGAAAATCTCAGGAAGAAGATGGGTGACGCGGCGGTCAAGGCGGCCAAGGCGGCAGGATATGTCAACGCCGGAACGATAGAATTTCTGCTGGAGAAAAGTGGGAACTTTTACTTTATGGAAATGAACACACGCATTCAGGTAGAACATCCCGTAACCGAATGGGTTACCGGCATTGATTTGATTAAAGAACAGATACGTATCGCGTCCGGCAGACCCCTTTCCTATACGCAGGATGAGATACAGCTTTCCGGCTATGCAATCGAGTGCAGGATCAACGCAGAGAATCCGGCGAAAGGATTCCGCCCGTCCCCTGGCACGATTACAGATATGTATCTTCCGGGAGGCAAAGGGATCCGCATAGATTCAGCCATCTACAGCGGCTATACCATTCCGCCTTTCTACGACTCCATGGTAGCAAAGCTCATCGTATGGGCCAAGAACCGTAAGGAAGCGATACGTAAGATGCAGAGTGCCCTCGGAGAAGTGATTATCGAGGGAATCGATACGAATGTAGACTACCAGTATGAATTATTAGGCCATCCTGATTATCAGGCAGGCAACATTGATATTGAATTTATCGAGAAAATGTAAAGGTGAGCTCCTATGAAATTGGAAAATATGTTCAAGAAGACAAGGCTTTCTTCCAGCCGGAAGAATTACATCTCGCTTAAGGCGGCCAAGCCGGAAGTGCCTCGGGGACTTTTGAGAAAATGTAATCGATGCGGCCAGGCTATCATTACAGAAGATGTAAAAGCAGGTGGCTACATCTGTCCAAAATGTGGAGGCTATTTCCGGGTACATGCATACCGCAGGATAGAGATGGTAGCTGATGAAGGAACATTTGAAGAATGGGACAAAGGACTTACGACAAGGAATCCTCTGGACTACAAAGGATATGAAGAGAAGCTGGAAGCTCTGAAGGAGAAGACTGGACTGGAAGAGGCGGTCATTACGGGCAGAGCCTGCATAGACGGCACGGAAGCCGTAATCGGGGTATGTGACGGACGCTTTCTCATGGCCAGCATGGGAGAGGTTGTCGGAGAGAAGATAGCAAGGGCAGTGGAGCGGGCGACGAAGGAAAAGCTTCCGGTCATTATATTTGCCTGTTCCGGCGGTGCCAGGATGCAGGAAGGCATCACTTCCCTCATGCAGATGGCAAAGACGTCCGCTGCACTGAAACGGCACAGTGATGCCGGGCAGCTGTATATCAGCGTGCTGACGGATCCGACGACTGGGGGCGTGACAGCCAGCTTTGCCATGCTGGGAGATATCATCCTGGCGGAACCGGGCGCCCTCATCGGATTTGCCGGGCCGAGGGTTATCGAGCAGACGATCGGCCAGAAGCTGCCGAAAGGATTCCAGCGTTCCGAGTTTCTGCTTGCACATGGATTCATAGATGGGATTATAGAGCGGCCTGAGCTCAAAGGCACACTTTCTCGTATCCTGAAGCTCCACGCCGGCTGGGGGAAGACGGAACCCAGTACGGAAGGAATGCAGCGAAAGGATAACATTCCAGATCAATATAACAAAGTAGCGTCGGTATGGGACCGGGTGGAGATATCGAGGATGAAAGACCGTCCGGTCGGAGAAGATTACATCCGGACCATGTTTACAGACTTTATAGAGTTCCACGGCGACCGGTGCTTTGCAGACGACAAGGCGATTATCGGGGGAGTAGGAAGGTTTGAAGGACGTCCCGTGACCGTTATTGCCCAGGCCAAGGGTACGAATACGAAGGAAAATATCGAACGTAATTTTGGAATGCCGTCTCCGGACGGATATCGGAAAGCGCAACGGCTCATGAAACAGGCGGAGAAGTTCCGCCGTCCTGTTATCTGCTTCGTGGATACGCCCGGCGCGTTCTGCGGGCTGGAGGCAGAAGAGCGGGGACAGGGCGAGGCGATTGCCAGAAGCATATATGAAATGTCCGCGCTCAAGGTGCCAGTTTTATCCGTCATCATAGGAGAAGGCGGCAGCGGCGGAGCTCTTGCCATGGCGACGTCAGATGAAGTATGGATGCTGGAGAACTCGGTGTACTCTATCCTGTCCCCGGAAGGATTTGCGAGCATTCTGTGGAAGGACAGCACGCGGGCAAAAGAGGCTGCAGAGGTGATGAAGCTTACAGCCGGAGACCTGCTCGAGGCGGGAATCGTCGAGCGTATCGTAAAAGAGCCGGTACACTATACGATACAGAACCTGAGAGAGGTTACGTCTGAGCTTAAGAAATATATGGAGGGATTTCTCGGAACTTATGGGCAGATGTCGGAAGATGAGCTGACAGAGCGCAGATATATGCGGTTCCGTAGAATGTAGGAGATATCACGATGAAAACAGCACCATTGATAATGGGAAACATCAAAGCAGAGGTACCGGTCATACAAGGCGGCATGGGCGTTGGAATCAGCCTGGGCGGCCTGGCCGGGGCTGTGGCACGAGAGGGCGGTACAGGGATTATCTCTGCCGCCCAGATTGGTTTTAAAGAACCTGATTTTGACAGGAACACGCTGGAAGCAAACCTGCGGGCAATCCGGAAGGAGTATGATAAGGCCAGGCAGGCTGCGCCCCATGGAGTAATCGGTTTCAACATCATGGTGGCGATGCGCCATTATGAGGCATACGTACGTGCCGCGATAGAGGCGGGGGCGGACTTGATCATCTCTGGAGCGGGCCTTCCCACGGAGCTTCCGAAGATTGCAGGTGATTCGGCGGTTAAGCTGGCACCCATCGTCTCCACGGATAAATCAGCACAGGTAATTTTAAAATACTGGGACAGAAAATATAAACGTGTCCCTGACCTGCTTGTTATCGAGGGGCCAAAGGCCGGAGGGCATCTGGGGTTTACACGGGAACAGTTGGAGCTGTTCGGAGGAGAATCCTATGATGCCGAGATTCTGAGGATTATGGACACGGTAAAGGGATATGAAGACAGATATGGCCATAAGATACCTGTCGCCATCGCAGGGGGAATAGAGACAGCAGCCCAGGCTGCGCATGCATTTTCCCTTGGAGCAGATGCCATCCAGGTGGCCAGCAGGTTCGTCACCACAGAGGAGTGTGACGCGGACATCCGCTATAAAGAAGCATACTTAAAAGCCGGGAAAGAAGATATCGTTATCGTAAAAAGCCCGGTCGGTATGCCGGGGAGAGCAATTAGAAATGCATTTATGGAGCAGGTGCTTTCAGGGAAGAGAATACCTCACAGCCCATGCCACGGCTGCATTCACAAATGCAGCCCGGACGAGATTCCGTATTGCATTACGGACGCGCTTATCCATGCGGCCAGGGGAGAAGTGGAAGACGCGCTTCTGTTCTGCGGAGCCAATGCATATAAAGCAGACCGGATAGAAACCGTAAAAGAAGTTATTGATTCTCTTCTGCCTGAGAGGGTATAATGGTAGACAGGTAAATGTTGATGGTATACAAAGAGGGAGCGTAAGATGGAAAACGCTTATAAGACAATTAACCATATACTGGTGAACTTGATCAATGAGATATGGGAGCTCGAGGAAAAGGCGATAATTACAGAGGAGTTCAAAGACCTGACGAATAATGACATGCATGTGATAGAGGCGGTCGGCCTCGGGGACGGTAATAATATGTCTGCGATAGCCCGCAGGCTCGGCATCACCGTAGGCTCTCTCACGACTGCCATGAACAGCCTTGTGAATAAAAAGTACGTGGAGCGCAGGAGAAGCGAGGAAGACAGAAGGGTCGTGTATGTGAAGCTGACGGATAAGGGAGTAAGCGCATACAGGCACCATGAAGACTACCATCGCCAGATGACACAGGCTATTTTGGATAAGCTCAGCGAAGATGAGATTCCGGTACTGGTCAAGACGCTGGATGCTCTTGATGAATTCTTCTGCGGCTACAGCCAGCACCGTGATGGCGGGAGCGGCAGCAGGAGCTAAGAAAACAGTGTACAGATGGCAGGAGAGGGCAGATGGTAAGAGGCGTAATATTTGATATGGACGGTACGATGTTCGATACGGAACACCTGTCTACCGTGACATGGCGGATGGCCGGGGAGAAGCTGAATCTGGATATCGATGACAGGCTTATTGAAAGTTTCAGGGGCGGGAACCCGGCGCAGATAAGAAGATTATTTTCTGAAGCACTTGGACCGGATGTGGATTATGAATATGTGAAGGAAGTAAAGCATGAATTTTTTGAAATGCTTACGGAGAGAGACGGCATACCAATCAAAAAGGGGCTGTTTGAATTGATGAACTTTCTGAAGGAAGAGCAGATTCCGATGGCAGTTGCCACATCTACCGCTCATGATAGGGCTGTGGATATCATCAGACGTGCAGGGGCTTATGAGTACCTGACGGCCTGCATCTGTGGAGATGTGGTGGAAAAGAGCAAGCCGGAGCCGGACATTTTCTGGAAAGCAGCCGAAGAGCTCGGATGCAGCTCTTGCGAATGCCTTGTGCTGGAGGACAGTACTGCAGGAGTCATGGCGGGCAAGGCGGCCGGGGGATATATTATATATATTCCGGATGAAACAGATATACCGGAAGAAGTCCTGGACGGGATAACAGCCCGGATGGGCAGCCTGCTCGAAGTGATAGACTGGATAAAGGCAGCAAATAAGGAGACAAGCCGCAGATAGAAGATTATAGAGACCATGCTGTATTTAAACAATTGCAGCATGGTTTTTTTGCGCTATAATAGAAGTACAGTGTAATTGAGTCAGGTAATGGAAATGCAGGCAGACCAATGAAAGTTCAATATTTATGAAAAACCGACAGGAGGTAATACCATGGATGAGGATGTAAGGAGACTTCAGGAGATTATCGATGAGAGCAGCCGCATCGTATTTTTCGGAGGCGCGGGGGTATCTACAGAGAGTAGTATTCCGGATTTCAGAAGTGCAGATGGACTTTACAGGCAGAAGTACAAATATTCACCGGAGCAGATAGTGAGCCACAGCTTTTTTACGAGAAATACAGAAGATTTTTATGAGTTTTATAAGGAGAAGATGATGTTTCTGGATGCAGAGCCGAACCCGGCCCATAAGAAACTGGCGGAACTGGAGGAGGCAGGAAAGCTGACGGCAATCGTGACTCAGAATATTGACGGGCTGCATCAGGCCGCCGGAAGCAGGAATGTACTGGAACTTCACGGCAGTATCCACAGAAACTATTGCCAAAATTGTGGAATGTCCTATGAGGCATCATATGTCAAGCAGGCAGACGGCATCCCAAGGTGCGGGTGCGGCGGGCTCATCAAGCCGGATGTCGTACTTTATGAGGAAAGTCTGAACGCGGCGGTCATATCAAAAAGTATTAAGGCAATCTGCGAGGCGGATACGCTGATTATTGGCGGCACGTCGCTTATAGTATACCCGTCGGCGGGATTTATCGACTATTTCAGAGGCGGCCACCTCGTAGTGATCAACAAAAGTGCTACGGCAAAGGAAGTCGGCGCAGACCTGACAATTGCGGCACCAATCGGTGAAGTGCTTGGACAGATAGTTGTGCATAGATAAGAAATATGTTGATATAATATAAAGTGGCGGAGCGCCTGCAGGCGCTCCGCCACTTTATATTATAATAACATTCTATTATAATAACTGTTTTATATCATAACATATGGTAATATTTGGAAATATATAATACTCTCATTTTCGATATTATATACGGAGAAGGAAAGATTGGAATGGATAGAATATGCTATGGTTATGTCAGGGTATCGAGCAAGGAACAGAACATCGGACGTCAGATTGCAGCGTTGGAAAGGGTGCCAGTGCCACAGGAAAACATATACATAGACAAGCAGTCAGGAAAAGACTTTGACCGGCCGAATTATCGGAAGATGGTAAACGGGCTGCGCGCTGGTGACGTGGTGTTTGTGAAGTCGATCGACCGGCTGGGGAAAAATTATGATGAGATTATAGAACAATGGAGGCTCCTGACGAAAAAGAAAGATGTTGATACCGTCGTCATAGATTTTCCGCTGCTGGATACGAGGAATCAGGTAAACGGACTTACCGGTAAGTTTATCGCAGATATCGTACTACAGTTACTGTCGTATGTGGCCCAGATAGAACGTGAGAATATCCGGCAGAGGCAGGCGGAAGGAATTGCAGTTGCCAAATCGAAGGGTGTTGCTTTTGGCCGGCCTGCATTTGCTCTGCTTATGAAGTTATACCGAATCCCATATTAGGTGCTATAAACATGTGCACTAGGTCGCCCAGAAATACAGCGGTCAAAAATACACACACGATGAATTTAGACCTAGCTGAAAACCTTTGCAGCAGGTTGTCCATTTTAGGGGCGATGATATATATAAAGAAAAGACCGCCGATACCGAATATCACAAGACCTTCCACACAAACCCTGCCGTTGATGTTAAGGAACATATCGCTGTAATCCCACCATCTGGCCCCAAATAATGTTTCCAGCATAAGGCTTGTTACATATTCAATCACTCCGCATAATCCCATAATCATGCAGAGCAGCTGCATAGGACGGTTTCTCCAGCGCTTCAGAACCACCAGCATCAAGACGCCGCCCATACCATATATAGGGAGCCATGGACCTGTCATAACGCCGCGGTTTATAATCATGCCGTCTTCAATGATATGTAAAAATACCTCCCAAATCCAGCCGATGCCGGAGAAAGCGAAAAACATCAGAATTAAGGAATCAATAGAATACGTACGTTCATAGTTTAGTTCAGTAAAAGGACTGAGTGATAAAACAGAGCTTTCAATTTTCTTTGCCATTGCCTTCATATCAAAATCCCCCTTAGGAAAAGATAGTGTTTTAATTTGATATGAATATTGTAACGAAAAGAAATAAAGATGTATTGTAGCATTTCTGAAGAATTTATAAAGAATATCACGGCAAGTTTTAGAAGTTCTGAAGAAATTGGGGACGGAGGTTTTTTAATTTTCCTCCGTCCCCAATTAAAAATAGGGTGTCCCTTTTTAGAATTCCGGGAATATTTCAATGCTCCGTTCCAGTATCCCATTCATATGTGCTATGGCGATTCCGTAGTTCGTTATTGGCAATTGTGCATCTTCTGCGCATTTCAGGCGGTATTTCATTTCGCGTTCGTTTAAGGTACAGCCGCCGCAGTGGATTGCCAGCTTATATGTGGATAAGTCTATCGGGAATTCTGTACCGCTTGCAAATTCAAAGGTGATATTTTTCCCTGTGTAATTCTGAATCAGCCGAGGCAGCTTTACGGTACCTATATCATCGCACTGTCTGTGATGTGTACATCCTTCGGCGATGAGAACCGTATCTCCGTCCTCCAGTGTATCTAATGTCCTGGCACCGTCTACCACTGTTCTTAAACTGCCTTTATATCTTGCAAACAAGATTGAGAACGATGTAAGTGGAATATCTTCCGGTGTTTCTTTTGATACTTTCCCAAATACCTGGCTGTCAGTAATGACCATTGCCGGGCGTTTCTCAAGCGTGGATAGGGTGTGGGCTAATTCATTTTCTTTTATGACGATGGCAGCGGCATCAGCTTCTAGGATATCGCGTATGGTCTGCTGCTGAGGTAATATGAGGCGTCCCTTTGGAGCGGCCTTGTCAATTGGTACGACGAGTATTATAAAGTCAGAAGGCTTGATAAGATCGCCGACAATTCTTAGCTTAAGGTCATCTGTAGGAGCAAGTGTTGCGATTAGTTCTTTTAATTCAAATATATTACTCTTATCGGATGCGCTAACCCACATAAAATAATCCTCTGGGCCCAGTCCAAGTGATGTGGCATCCGTAAACCGCCCGGGTATAGCGATATCTGCCTTGTTTAAGACGATGACGGATGGGATACCCTTTTCTTTTATACGATTTAAAATCGAATAGTCTTCTCTGGTCATCCCGACAGTTCCGTCGACAACAAGTATCGCAATATCTGTTTTATTCAATACCTGATAAGCTTTTTGAATTCGGAGGGCTCCCAGTTCGCCTTCGTCATCAAGACCGGGTGTGTCAATCATTACGACCGGGCCGAGTGGGAGAAGCTCCATTGCCTTGAGAACAGGATCGGTAGTCGTACCTTTCACATCCGATACGATGGCCAGGTTCTGCCCGGTAAGAGCATTGATAATGCTGGATTTGCCAGCATTGCGCTTTCCGAAGATACCGATATGGGTACGTTCGGAAGAAGGGGTGCTGTTTAAACTCATATATAATTCCTTTCCGTCAGGGACATGGTAAATTGAAAAAGGGACAAGGATATTTTAATTGGGGACGGAGGTTTTCTAAAAAAACCCCGTCCCCAATTAAACCCCAATTAAAACCGGAAGTCTCGCCGATTGTTTTCGCGTATGAGGCGAAGGTTTTCGAGTACGACTTGTCGGGCTTTTTCGTTTGGTACGTTTAAGACTTCTTTATCTATCAATTTGTCACCGATGGCTTTCGTTTCGGGTGATGCGTAATCCATCAGGTATTCTTCCAGCGTCATCAAAGCATTTGGATGGCAGCAGTTCTGTATCTGCCCGCTCTTGCAAAGAGACATGAAGCGGTCGCCTGTACGGCCTTCACGATAACAGGCGGTACAGAAGCTTGGCAGATAGTCCATCTCCATAAGCCAGCGTACGACCTCATCAAGCGTACGGTTGTCGATGACATCGAACTGTTCGGATTTCTCGTCTTCCGGCTCCGGTTCGCAGTAGCCGCCTACGCTCGTCCTGGAACCGCCGCTGATTTGCGAGATGCCGAGATGGAGCACTCTTTCACGCGTTTTCTGGCTTTCACGTGTGGAGATGATCATACCTGTATAAGGCACGGCGATTCGTATACAGGCAACTATTTTGGCGAAGGTGTCGTCATCAATACCATTTGTAAATGCATCGGCATCGATATCGTCCGCATTTCTCAGGCGTGGCACGCTGATAGTATGTGGGCCGACTCCGAACGCAGCTTCCAGATGCTCAGCATGCATGAGCAGCCCCGCAAACTCATAGCGGAATTTGTCGAGACCGAACAATACGCCGACGCCCACATCATCTATGCCGCCTTCCATGGCGCGGTCCATGGCTTCCGTATGATAGTTGTAATCATGCTTTGGTCCGGTCGGATGAAGCTGCAGGTAACTTTCTTTGTGATATGTTTCCTGGAAGAGGATATAGGTGCCGATTCCTGCTTCTTTTAATAACCTGTAGTTATCTACCGTGGTAGCGGCGATGTTGATATTTACCCTTCGGATCGCGCCGTTTTTATGTTTGATGCTGTAAATGGTGTTGATACAGTCAAGATAATACTCCATGGTATTGCGTACCGGGTCTTCGCCGGCCTCAAGGGCAAGCCGCTTATGTCCCATGTCCTGCAGGGCGATGACTTCTTTGCGGATTTCTTCCTGTGTGAGCTTCTTGCGGGCGATATGCTTGTTCTTCATATGATATGGACAGTATGTACAGCCGTTGATGCAGTAATTGGAAAGATAGAGCGGGGCAAACAGAACAATCCGGTTTCCATAAAAATCCTTTTTAATCTGTTCTGCCAGACGGAAGATTTTTTCGTTCATATCCGCATCTTCACAGGCGAGCAGAACAGAAGCTTCACGGTGGGTCAGCCCCTTTCTCAGCTTTGCCTTCTCGATAAGTGACTCGATCAATGCAAGGTTGTTTTTGTTCTCGTCGGCATAAGCCAGCGTTTCCAGGATTTCTTCTTGATTGATGAAATCATCCGCATGTTTTGAATTTACATCATACATAGTACATTACCTCCATTATTTTATAAGATTTTAAGTTATTTATTCAGTGAGTCACCACGAGCGGTAACTACATGATATCCGATTGATTCCATACGGCGCTCCAGGCAGTTCCTGCACTCCGCAGCCTCATCGCCGGTACAGATCTTGTTGTCATAGAGCGCATAATCTTTCCGGACAGATGTAGGAGACAGATTTGGCATGACAACATTGGCGCCCGCCTGGATACCAAGTTCCCGCCCTTGTGGATGAATCGTTCCAAGCGCTGTCGTGGCGGGCAGAAGCACCTTGGGAATCATGAGCCTCAGCAGACCGAGCATAAATAATGTAAGTTCCAGCGTGCCGGAGGGCTGTCCGGCAAATGGCGTGTCATGGTGGGGAATGAATGGGCCGATGCCAACCATCTGGGGATCTAGTTCCTTTATAAACATCATATCCTCTGCAAGATGTCCGGCTGTCTGGTAAGGAGAGCCGACCATGAAGCCGGTCCCCACCTGATAACCGGCTTTTTTCAGGTTCCAGAGGCAATCCTGACGGTCTGCCGCTTTCAACAAGGGCGGATGCAGCTTTGCGTAGTGCTCTGCATCGTATGTTTCATGACGGAGAAGGTAACGGTCTGCGCCTGCGTCACGGAGAGCCTTATAACTGTCATAGCTGCGTTCCCCGACAGATAAAGTAATAGCACAGTCCGGCCAGCCCGTCTTTATAGCGGATATGATGTCACATAGCCTTGCATCGTCATAACCGGCATCTTCCCCACCTTGAAGTACAAAAGTGCGGAACCCCAGGCTATAACCTGTTTTGCAGCAGGAGAGTATCTCCTCCTTGGACAGCCTGTATCGGGACGCCTTCAGGTTGCTTTTACGGATACCGCAGTAGAGGCAGTCATTTTTGCAATAATTGGTAAATTCAATCAGTCCCCGGACATATACATCCCGTCCGTAATACCTGTGGCGTACGCTGCGTGCCTGCCGGAACAGATATTCAGCAAGTTCTGGCGACCGCCCCTCAATCAGTACGGTCCATTCATGTTTGGATAAAGCCTTGCTTTCCTGCAGCTTATCGATGAGCTCTTTCATATATCACCTCTGGAAGAATATCGTAGGAAATAAAAAATCTGCACCTACAGGCGCAGACCTTCGTCAGAGGATAGTATCCCCTTGTTAAATCGAACTTTCTGTGCGCCTTTTCACTCAGGAATGCCCCTTTGTGATTAGTACGTTTGTAAGAAGTATAGCATAATGAGTAAATTTACTCAATAAAAGTTTAAGATTTCACGAATTGACACCATACGGTTTGACGCGCCAGGCGTGATGCTGTATAGTATAAATGATTGACGTCAATTGGCAGTTATTAGCCTTGTGTTCCTCTGCCAGCTGACCTTATACAGACAGGAGATATGAAGATGCAGCAGGAATATATTACACATAATTTTCAGCCTATTTATAATGAGCAATCCCGTATATTGATGCTTGGCACGATGCCATCTCCCAAATCCAGGGAGGCTGGTTTCTATTATGGACATCCAAGGAACCGGTTCTGGAAAGTGGTCCCAGATGTATGCGGGGCGCCGCAGCCGCATACGAAAGAGGAAAAGACGGCATTTGCCCTGAAATATAAGATTGCAGTGTGGGATGTGCTGGCAGGCTGTGAGATAAAAGGCGCGGATGACAGCAGCATCCGCAATCCCGTGGCGAATGACTTGGATATCATATTGAAACATGCACCGATACAGGCAGTGTTTACCACTGGCACGAAGGCAGCCCAACTGTATAAGCGGTACTGTCTGCCAAAGACAGGAATCGCCGCGGTTGCGCTTCCGTCTACAAGTCCGGCAAATTGCAGGATGACATACGAGGAACTGTACGAAGCATATTCGGCCATAAAGCAATATATCTAATGTAAGATAAGAGGTGGGTTATGAACAGAGAAGACAAGATAGACTATTTGATTGACCAGCTTCTCGCGGAAAACCCGGGTTATGCGTCTATTCCGCGACCTGTTGACATACGGGAAAAAAGAAGGCTTTTAAGGAGCCTGATGAACGTCCGGTTTCCCGGACCGGTGTCCCCGGAAGTCTTAAAAGTACAGGATGAACTGCTCCGAGAGGAATTGGAAGAAAAAGGGGTCGTAGATATCAAGAAGCTCCCGGCAATCGGAGACGAATATCCATGTACCGAAATTAAAAATGCAGACCGGATCATTCTCTGGCAGGGTGATATCACCAGGCTCAGAGCAGATGCGATAGTCAATGCCGCCAACGCCCAGATGATGGGATGCTTCGTCCCATGCCATGGATGTATCGATAATGCCATCCACTCCGCGGCAGGGCTTCAGCTTCGCAACGAATGTGCACAGATAATGGAGGAGCAGGGACACGAAGAACCAACCGGAAAGGCAAAGGTAACGGGCGGATATAATCTGCCTGCCGGCCATGTCATACATACGGTAGGACCGATAGTAGGGAAGGAAGTAACCGTTCAGCAGATAGAACAGCTGAAATCCTGCTACAAAAGCTGCCTGAAGCTGGCAGAAAGACACAATCTGAAATCTATCGCATTCTGCTGCATCTCGACAGGAGAATTCCATTTTCCAAATAAGCTGTCAGCAGAAACCGCCATCCACATAATAGATAAATACTTATCCACATCCAATGTGGAACGTGTAGTGATAAATGTGTATAAAAACGAAGATTATAATATATACAAAAAATTATTTCTCTAAAGAGGGACACGGCAAAACGAGTTGGGGACGGAGGAAAATTAAAAAACCTCCGTCCCCAATTAAATCTCGGGTGTCCCCAATCCGGCCAGGGAGGTAACATGGAAAATTTGATTTTTAGTTTAAATGCGACAGTTCCTATTTTTATATTGATGCTTCTGGGATTGCTGCTCAAGTATATCGGATGGATTGATGACGATTTTGCAGCGAAAATGAATAGGTTTGTATTTCTTATCCCACTCCCGGTACTTGTATTCAATGACCTTGCCACGGTGGATTTCAGCCAGGTCTGGGATACAAGGTTTGTTATGTTCTGTATTATTGCGACTATTGCCAGCATAGCTATGTCCGCGGCTGTCTCTTTTTTATGGAAGGATAGAACGATTCAAGGAGAATTTATCCAGTCTTCCTATCGAAGCAGTGCCGCCCTCCTGGGAATAGCATTTATGCAGAATATATACGGAACGGCAGGAATGGCGCCGCTCATGATAATAGGAAGCGTGCCGTTGTATAATGTTATGGCAGTTGCTATGCTGTCTGTTTCTCGTCCGGGACGTGAGAAGATGAACAGCAAGGTGCTAAAGATGACGCTGCAGGGGATTGTTACAAATCCAATTATCATCGGTATCACAGCAGGACTCTTATGGTCTGCACTTAAGATTCCGATGCCTCATATCATTGAAAAAACTGTTACAAGCATCTCGGGAATGGCAACGCCCATGGGCCTGATGGCGATGGGGGCCTCTTTTGATGTCCGCAGGGCCTTCGCAAAAGTGAGACCTGCCCTTGCCGCCGCCGTGTTAAAACTGGTAGGGTTCTGCGCTTTGTTTTTGCCGGCAGCCATCCATATGGGCTTCCGCGAAGAGAAACTCGTCGCAATACTTGTCATGCTAGGGTCTGCTACGACGGTAAGCTGCTTTGTGATGGCAAAGAATATGGGTCACGATGGCATATTGTCATCAAGCGTTATCATGCTGACAACTTTTTTCAGCGCGTTTACCCTTACCGGCTGGCTATATATTCTGAAGTCATGGGGGATGCTCTGAGACGGAGACGGACGTAGCAGAAGGAGCTCTTTTTATCAGGATTGCCGGTAGAAAAAGAAAATACTTCAAGGTTGTCCCTCCAAGTCCCACTTGCACTTGATAGGATACAGCTATCAAATAACAAGGAGGACATACATATGGAAAAGACAACAAGCTTCATTCCGGAAATCTACATCGGTGAGTATGCAACTGGTACATAGGAGCATCTGACACCCAGGTGCCGGCCACCGGCCCGAAAGGCGATAAGGGCCATAAAGGGGAGACCGGACCAATGTGTTCCCAGGGGGAAACTGCTGCACTCATATATGCATAACTTTGCTTCTAAAAAACGGGAAAGCATTTGGGGCTAATCAGATAGCTCTTTTACTTTCCAATACTTCCAACTCCCGGCGGTTGCTCTCGATATATTCAAGCACCCGTCTGTGTTGGTCTGCTAAGTTAAATTCGTTAGTTAATTCGCCGCCTACGTGGACGTAAATGGTATTAACAAGTTCAACCAATATTCCACGTTCCAGGTGGCTTATATTTTAGTGTTTGAGGAATGTTGTCAAATACGGCTCGTCGGTGTTCACTCCCATAGCAAGGGCTTCTTTTTCCTGTTCCAGCTGTTCAATCACTCCTTGAAGCTGTTCAATCTGTGTTTCAAATTTGCCTTTCATTCTTCGGTATTCTGCCTTTATGATTTTCCCGGTACGCCAATCCATATAAAGATTATCGGTTACGGTGGTCAGCTTTTCTAACTCTTTTTGTTTAGAGCTTAAAAGATGATTTATCCGTTTCGATTCAGTATGAATGATATTGTCAATATTAGTTGACACATTTTTCTCAAAGATATCACGGACTATGCTGCCAGTTCCAAAGCCTCATAATACTGTTTGCGTTTTATCATAGGAAGAAGGCCGCCATTGGCAGAGCAGATTCTCCGATTGTTCCAGTAGCTGAGGAAATATCTCCAGATGAGTACCTTTAATTCTTCTACCGTCATCTGCTCTGTATTATAGCGGTCATAGAGAAGTTCGGTCTTCATCCTGGCCCACATACTTTCACAGCGTGCGTTATCATGGCAGCGTCCTCCGGTACTGTTCATGCTTTGGCGGATATGGTGTTCCCGGATCGATTTGCGGTAGGCTTCGCTGGTATGCTGCGTTCCGCGGTCACTATGGATAATAGCGCCTTCCAGGGCCGGATAAGCGGTGAGAGCGTTCTCCAAAGTATGGACACACAGCTCCGCCTTCATGTCCGTTTCCATTGCCAGGCCGAGAACGCCAAGATCAAAGCAGTCGAAAATCGCGGATACATACAGTTTCCCATCGAACGCCTTAATCTCCGTGATATCGGTGACACACTTTTCCAATTGAGCATCCCAATGGAACTCCCGTTTCAGCAGCAGTGCCTGGTACATCCGGACCCGCCCGTAAGTATCGTTGCATTCGTCCTCGCTGACGATTTCTTTCATGGCCTCAGCCAGATCCTGATACTTCCACGGGCGCTCCTTATTGGCAAGATATTTATAGAAGCCTTGCCTGCTGCCCCCAAGCATACGGCAATAAAATGCAATTTTCCCTTTGAATCTGCCATCCTCTGTCTTGAGAGCCAGAAAGATCATTCTCTGGTTTCTGCTGACTTCCGACGGCTGGCGGCGAAAAAAGCGCTGGCTTCTTCCAGGAACTCGTTTTCTTCCTTTAAGCGGCGGATTTCCTTATCCTGTTCTTTGAGACGCTTACGCAGCATTGTAATTTCTTCTGACAGGCTCATGGCGCTGGCAGGGGTATGGGAGCCTTCCCGGATATCCAGCCTGCCGGCTCTAACTGCTTTAAGCCATGTGTGGATAGTTCCTTCGGGGATCCCTAATTCTTTAGCAGCCTTAGCGCCACCGATTTCTTTCGCCAGCTTTACTGCCTGTACTTTGTATTCATGGTCATATTTACGTGCCACTTTAAGTACCTCCTTATTCTCATGATTTTATTATGAAATCCTTGAGAATAAGCTGTCAACTTTTTTTATACCACACCACCCCCTGTATCGGGTATTGTATCAGGAAGATAAAAAGGAATGACACTTAAATTTTTTGTCGGTATAGAAATCTTGTATTTTGCACATAATTCTGCTATAATTATATACAAGAAAGGGGGGGCGTAAATTTATGCCACAGATTAGACCGATTACAGACCTTAGAAATACCACAGAAATATCCGAGCTTTGCCATGCAAGACGCGAGCCGCTTTTTATTACAAAAAATGGTTATGGGGATTTAGTGGTAATGAGTATCGAGGCATACGAGGAAATGATAGAAACAGCGCGGACAGACGTAGCAATCAGTGAAGCAGAAAAGGAATATGCGGCGGACGATGTTTTGTTGGACGCACGCGAAACACTTTCCTCTTTACGGAGGAAACACTTTGGATAAATTTACTGTAAAACTCTATGCCCGCGCCTATCGTGATTTAGACGGTATCTATGCTTATATTGCAGAAAATCTTTTAGAGCCTGGCACCGCTTTAAATATGGTTGATGAAATAGAAACAGCAATTTTTAGTTTAGGGCAGCTCCCGGAACGGGGCGCGCTCCGACAGATTGGGGCTTATGCAAACGGCGATTACCGTCAATTATTTTTCTTAAATTTTATATAAGATTTTGAATTATTCCCATAAACACTACATTTATAAGCAATTTCAAAATTGAAAAACATTCATTTTACCACGAATTTACCACGATTGAAGAACCTTGATATGACAATATAAACCACAAGGGAGATAGCACATGAAATGAAACTGTGTATCTCCTTTTTTCATACCACTTGACTACTTCTCTCTGATTTCAAACCTTAAAATGGCTTTCATCATTTCTGTATGAATTTGACCTTTTAATTCTTCATCAACCTGCATATTTACAGTACCATTTGCATGATAGCATGGACGCAA
>NZ_SMMX01000017.1 GCF_004345005.1 Extibacter muris | reverse complement strand
TTGGATCAATATCTAATTACAGATAGAGGATATAGAAAAATTTTATATTTAATATCAAAAAATATCAGCAATAGAAAAAAGACCGTACATCAGACTTATCATATAAGAATTGTTAGACAGTCTGACGTACGAATCAATGGGAGGGACGAGAAAATCATTCTCCCTCTACCCTATTTATAAAGAGGGAGGAAATAGGATTAATCCCAAGGATGGAGTACAACTTTGATTGCTTCTCCTGTTTTTGTTAACTGAATACCTTCGTTGATTTTATCCAGTGGAAGAATATGTGTTACAAATTTCTCAGTCGGGAAGGCTGGAGAAATTGCCAGCTGGAAGGCTCTTTTTGACTGGCTGTAGGAAGCACCGAAGTGTCCTTTGATCCAGATGTTGTTGTAATGAATCAGGTTACAGTCGAGTTCTGTCATAGATCCCTTTGGAACTCCGCCAAAGAATACTACCAGACCACCTTTTTTAACCATATGGATACTTTGGGTCTGTGTCGCATTGACAGGTGTGGCAGAGATAACTTTGGCTGCACCTTTTCCACCGGTAAGCGTTTTGATTGCCTCGATTGGATCTTCATCTGAGCTATTAACTGTGATATCAATGCCAAATTGTTTTGCCATTTCAAGTCTCTTTTCGTTGATATCAATCATAATAACCTTTTGGGCACCACGAATCTTTGCAAGTTGTGCCATAAAACATCCGATTGGACCGGCACCGATAATGACCAGTGTATCTGGATAACCTACTTTTACATTTTCCAGACAGGCAAATACAGAAGTAAGAGGTTCTCCAAGGCTTGCGGCATCAAAAGATACATCATCTGGAATATCATAGATACCTCCACGGCGGATTTTTTCACCACTTACAGCGACATACTGTGCAAATCCACCGGTTCCGGCAAGTTTAGCTACAGCAGTGTTGGAACAGTTTTCACTGTGGCCGCTGATGCATTCGTCACACTCCATACAATATGTTCCAGGGAAAAGAAATAAACGGTCTCCTACTTTATATTTTATCTGTTCTTCCCCGATTTCATCTACAAAACCTACAATTTCATGTCCATAGATAAAAGGATAATTTCCTTTTCGGGAGTCAGTTGTAAGGTTTCGAATGTCTGAACCGCAAAGTCCGACAGACATAATTTTTAAAATCAGACCATCCTTTGGACAGAGTGGTTTGTCTGTTTCTTCTACACGGATGTCATTTGGCCCGTACATTAATGCTGCTTTCATTTTCATAGCGTGAACAGCTCCTTTCAATATTAAGTTTGTACATTTAGTATAGATGAGGGAAGAGGAGAAAGGCAAACGGGTTATTTCCGTATACAAACGGCAACAAAACGGAAGAATGACCCAAAATTTCCTCTATAAAACGGAAAATACAATTTTGAGAAGTGCTTCAGAATTTGTTATGGTTTCTATAGAAGAAATATAATTATACATTTTGTTATAATGACAGTACGGAGGAATCGCTATGGCAAGAATTGAAAATTATTTATTAGGAATGGATTGCGGTACTACAAACATAAAAGCGATCATACTTGCAGAGGATGGAACAGTAGTTGCTGAGGCAAGCAGACCAAGTAAATTTTTATCTCCAGGCCCAAATATGCAAGAGCAGGATGCGCATGAATGGTGGGATAATACAGTTGAGATATTCCGCACATTAACATCAAAAGCAGGAGAGGATATTGTAAAGAGAATTAGAGGTATTTCGGTCAGTTCTCATACAGTAACAATGCTTCCGGTAGATAAGGAAGGAAATCCATTGAGAAATGCAATGACTTACCAAGACGATCGTTCGGCAGCAGAGTTACATTATATTGTAGATACTATCGGTTTTGATCGTTTTGTGGAGATTGTAGGAGGGCAGCCGGCAGTTGCATTTCTTCCAAACAAGTTGTTATGGTTCAAAAAGAATGAGCCAGAATTATTTGCGAAGACAGCCTGCTTTTTACAGGCAAGTTCCTATATTAACTTTAAATTGACCGGAAAAATGACAACAGATATTGACCAGGCATCCAGAACCCAGTGCCTTGACATTTCCACAATGAAGTGGTCCAAGGAGATTGGAGATGTTATCGGAATCGATCTTGATGAAGTTCTTCCAAATCCACAGTTAGTAAACGATATTATTGGATTTGTTACAGAGGATGCAGCGAAAGCTACTGGATTAATTGCCGGAATTCCTGTTGTCGCAGGATGTAGCGATGCAATGGCATCTATGTATGCAACAGGTATGAGTCGACTGGGAGAAGCAGGCGAATCATCCGGAACGACATCTCTTGTGTTTGTGGGAAGTGATGTGAAAAGTGCACCAGATATCCCGGTTGTTACAAAACCATGTGCTATTGATGGTATGCCATGGATTTTTGATGCGCCTATTCAGACAAGCGGTGCAGCATTAAAATGGTTTATAGAAACAATGGCAGCAGAAGAACGCGCATATGCAGAGGCACATAATAAAAATATTTATACATATCTAAATGAACTGGCATTGGAATCAAAACCAGGAGCCGGAGGTTTATTCTTCTTCCCATATCTTTTAGGAGAAAGAGCACCGCTCTGGAATGAATATGCCCGCGGAATGTTTATTGGAATGGGAATGGATATGAAGAGAAGTGATTTGGTTCGTTCCGTATTCGAAGGTACTGCATATGCTCTTCGACATGTAATGGAAACAGTGAAAGAATCTGGTGCAAAAGCAAATGTTCTCAGAATTTGTGGTGGAGGAGCAAAGAGTCGTACATGGTCACGGATTAAGGCATCCATGTTGAAAATGCCGGTATATCTGTTGGATGAAAAATCAGGAGATGTTCCAGTGGGAGATGCGCTGATTGTCGGACACAAAGTAGGCGTGTTCCCAGATCTTACCAAAGCAGTTGAGAATATCGTGAAAGTAAATGAAATTATTCAGCCGGTAGATGAATGGGTAGAAGTATATGACAAGTTATATCCATATTACGTTGATATGTATAAACATTTGGATGTGGATCTTAAAAATTTAAAAAATACTGTGGATAGCATTTTTTAGAGCAAAAATTATATTGTTAAGACTGTTGGGAAGCCAATGTAATTTAGAAAAGATATGACAGATATTAGGGCAGAGTATGTTGTCTGTTTCCTGCCATCGCATCAGATTGCCGTGCACATGAGCATCAATCATCCCTGGCGTAACTGTGAGATGCTTCAGATCGATTACGTTCACATCCTTCGGTCTGGAAAGATTCCTGCCTGAATGATGTAAAAGGATTAGAGCTTGTATTCGACGGACATGTATTGTAGTATAGCTTTATAAAATATCGAGATAAAAGGAGGATAAGAACTTGTTAGAAGCGTTAAAAAAAGAAGTGTATGAGGCAAATATGCTGCTTCCAAAGTACGGACTCGTTACATTTACATGGGGTAATGTAAGTGGAATAGACAGAGAAAAGGGACTGTTTGTCATTAAACCGAGCGGTGTGGATTACGATAAGCTGAAAGCGGAAGATATGGTAGTTATGGATCTGGATGGGAATAAAGTTGAGGGGGAATATAATCCTTCATCGGACACGGCGACCCACCTTGAGCTTTACAAGGCATTTCCAGATATGGGGGGAATCGTACATACCCATTCCGAATGGGCGACCAGCTGGGCCCAGGCCGGCAGAGGCATCCCCTGCTATGGAACGACTCATGCTGATTACATGTACGGGGAGATTCCATGTGTGCGCAATCTTACGAGAGAAGAGATAGAAGAGGCCTATGAGAAGAATACAGGCCTTCTGATAGCAGAACACTTCAAAGGAAAAGAATACATGGCAATGCCTGCCGTGCTCTGTAAGAACCACGGTCCTTTTACGTGGGGGAGCAATGCGGACGAAGCGGTACACAACGCGGTCGTCCTGGAAGAGGTCGCGAAGATGGCAGCCCGCTGTGAGCTGATCAACCCGCAGGTGCGGCCTGCACCGCAGGACCTGCAGGATAAGCATTACTACAGAAAACACGGCGCAAATGCATACTATGGACAAAAGAAATAGACAGAATCATAGAGCCGGCGTATTCCGCAGCCAACAGACAGGCCTGCGGATTACGCCGGTTTATCAAGCTCCTTGATGATACCGGCCAGCACTTCCTCAACCGAGTCTGTCGTACAAGTGGAGTGCCGTATGACAGCCGGAGGGGCGTAAGTCATGGCATAGCTTTTGCCTGCAAGCTGAAGCATCTCTTCATCGTTGCACTGGTCGCCGAAAGCGATACAGTCTTGCGGGTCAATCTTAAGATGATCCAGTAGTACCTGGAGCGCGGCCCCTTTGTTGGCCCCCGGGGTAATAAAATCGACCCAGATATTGCCGGATGTCACGATTTTGATCTCATCTGAAAAGAGCCTCTTAAAATATGCCTCCGTCTGTGCGGTACCGTCAAAGTCGCAGAGCGCCAGCTTTAAGAAGGGCTCTTTTACGTCTGTCTTTAAATCATCTACAAATTCCATGTCGTTGCCGACAACATCCAACATATGTTTCGCGAAGCGGGGATTCCGTGAATCTGTGTAGCAGATCCGCTCCCCCGATACGATACATTCGCAGCGGCCGTACTCGCGGACCGCGTCGATAATACGAAGTCCCAGGTTCCTGCTGACCGTACCCTTTGAAAGAGTATTCCCCTCATAGATGCTCAGGGAGCCATTTTCCGCCACGTAGGCAATATCATCCTTTACCGGTGCGAACAGACGCCGCAGGTTCGTGTACTGCCGCCCGCTGGCAGCCGTAAATAAAACGCCATGGCTTTTCAATGTTTTTATCATATCAAATACTTCTGGATTCAGACGTTGCGCCCCATTCTGCAGAAGTGTGCCATCCAGATCACTAGCAATCAGCTTTATCATATCAGCCTCCTTATGTATGTACGATAATGGACATGCTCTGCATGCCCTTTGGCTCTGGTACCATTATAGTACATGAGCGGGAAATAAGAAAGAGACAGATACATAGAATGGACAAATGTAATTAAATGTGAAAAATGTATGGTTTATCTTTTTTGTTCGATGGAAATGTGTTATAACAAGATAGTACAGCAACATCCGGCATGGAGGCTGCGGTGCGGGATACGACAGAATGGGAGGTACGGAAAATGAAAAAAAGAACATAAGCGTGTGCGGTCTTTCTTTGGGTGGCGGTGGCGTTATCAGGCTGTGCCACAGGACAGTTATCCAATGATCATATTAGCATATCCAGATATAAAGGAGTCGGATACCGTTGAGGAGTATAGAGAAGAAGTGAAAAAGCTTCTGGAAGAAAACAATAAGGAGTACATACAGACGGAACTTATGGACACGGCATGGGAGCAGGTGCTTGAAAATACAGAAGTGAAAGAGTATAAGAAAGTAAAAAAGGAGCTGGCGGAAGAGATGGGCTATGAAGATGTAGAAGCGATGGAGAAAGAAGCCCCCGAGGATGCCGTCAGGCGTTATATACTCAGGGATAAGGTGAAGGAGTGGGTTGCCGGCAACTGTATCCAGGCAGCATCAGTTAACTAGGCGTACGGCAGGACGGCCAGAACTTTGTAAGGCGCAAGGTTCTGGCCGCCTTTTTATGCCCCGAAATTACAAAAGTAATATAAACCGAAAAATGTCATTGCTTTTTTTGTGCAGTACTCGTATAATTGTTCTTGTAAAATCATTTAAAATATATAAATTGCACAAAACGGAGAAAGGAGGGGAGATATGACATATAGGAATACATACAGGATCGGGGTCTATGAGAAAGCTATGCCCGCAGAGCTGGCATGGGAAGAACGTCTGTCGGCTGCGAAAGAAGCCGGTTTTGACTATATAGAAATGAGCATTGATGAGACAGATATGAGAATGTCCCGGCTTGACTGGAGTGATGATCAGATAAGCGGGCTCTTGGAAGCACAGAAAAAAGTGGGCATCCCCATCGAGACGATCTGCTTCAGTGCACAGCGGAAATATCCGCTAGGGAGCAGAAAGTGGGAAAAAGAGGCCAGAGAGCTTCTGCGCAAGGGTATTCTGTTTGCCGGGAAAATGGGCATACGGCTGATACAGACGCAGGGGTATGACTGCTATTATGATGAGACGAGCGATAAGGCGACAAGAGAAAGATTTTATAGAAATCTGGAAGAAGGGACGATGTTTGCCGCTTCCCATGGTGTAATGCTGGCTATCGAGACGATGGAAAATGATTTCATGAATACGGTGGAAAAAGCCATGTACAGCGTAAACAGGGTAAATTCACCGTATCTCCAGGTGTACCCTGATATTGGAAATATCTTCAATGCCACGAGCGATGTAGCGGGAGATATCACTACCGGAAGAGGGCACATCGCGGCGGCCCATCTGAAAGAGACTGTGGTTGGAAAATTTAGAGAAATTCCATACGGGACAGGGCAGGTTGACTTCCCGATGGCTATTGCAAAGCTATATGAGCAGGGAGTCAGAAGATATGTTGCGGAATTCTGGTACTGCGGGGAAGAGAACTGGAGAGAGATCGTGCGGGCGAACAGGGCTTTTCTTGAGGAGCAGTTTGAAAAGGCCAGGCATCTGCTTGGCTTGCCGGAAGATATCAGCGCATGAGAAGTTCGGAAAGGAGTTCTGAGAATGGGAAAGTATGTAATTGGTCTGGATAACGGCGGCACATCCACGAAAGCAGCTATCTTTGATCTGAAAGGAAAGGAAATCGCTTCAGCCGGAAGACAGACGAAAGTTATTACTCCGAAATCGGGCTACACAGAACGTGATATGGAGGAACTGTGGCTGGCTAACTGTGACTGTGTTAAGCGGGCGCTTGAGAAGGCAGGGACGGATGGCGCTGATATACTTGGAATAGCTGTATGCGGGCATGGGAAAGGGCTGTATCCTTGGGGCAAAGACGGCAAGCCTGCATATAACGGAATTATCTCTACCGACAGCCGCGCCTGGAAATATCCAAAAAGATGGCATGATAACGGAGCATATGACGAGCTGCGCGGCCAGCTGTGCCAGGAACTTATGGCCTGTCAGCAGGTATCGCTGCTTGCGTGGTTCAAGGAGCATCACAGGGATGTATACGACAATATGGAGTATGTATTCTCTGTAAAAGATTATATACGCTTCCGCCTTACCGGGGAAGCCTACAGTGAAGCCACAGACATCTCAGGTTCCGGTCTCATGGATGTGAAGCATGCAAGGTTCGACAAGACGATACTGGAAAAGCTCGGCATAGAAGAGGTATATGACAAACTGGCCCCGGTAAGATATTCGTATGACTTATGCGGTACGGTTACAAAAGCGGCGGCGGAACTTACCGGGCTCCTGGAAGGGACACCTGTGGCAGGGGGGATGTTTGATATCGACGCCTGTGCCGTCGCGGTGGATGTCATGTCACCGGAAAAGCTGTGTACGATAGCCGGAACCTGGAGCATTAACGAATATATCTCCGAGACACCCGTACTGGATGGAAGCATCGCGATGAATTCGCTGTTTGCCGTACCGGGATATTATCTGGTAGAAGAATGCAGTGCCACTTCTTCCGGCAATCTGGAATGGTTTTTGGAAAACTGCATGGAAGGAGAGCAGATACCGGATGGAAAGACAATATACGATGTAGTAAATGAAAAGGTAAGCAGCATAGAGCCGGAAGAATCGGATGTATATTTCCTGCCTTTCCTGTATGGCTCCAATGCCCATCCGCTCGGGAAAGGAGCGTTTGTCGGACTTACTACTTATCATGACAAGGCACATATGCTGAGAGCTGTCTATGAAGGTGTGGCATATTCCCACCGGACTCATATCGAGCGCCTCTTGTCTTCGAGGAAACCGCCGGAGGCCATCCGCATGGCAGGCGGCGCGGTAAATTCCAAAGTCTGGGTCCAGATGTTCGCGGATGCGTTGGGCCTGCCGATCGAGACGGTGGAGGCCAAGGAGCTGGGAGCTCTTGGCTGCGGAATGGCAGCGGCAATCGCGGCAGGAGTGTACAAAGATTATAAAGATGCTGCAGACCATATGGTACATATATCGGACCGGATATATCCGGATGGAGACAAGACTGCTGTCTACCAGAAGAAATATGAAAAGTACCGCGAAGTGGTAAGAGCGCTTGATACTGTCTGGGGACAGTTCGAGGTATAGAATAATATGATGAAAAATGAAAGGTGGAAACATTATGGCAAACCAAGGAAGTACCCCGAAAACGATGAAGGCCTTAGTGGCATACGGTAAAGATGACTACCGCTTTGAAGCCGAATATCCCGTACCGGATTGCGGGCCGGACGATATTATCATTCAGACAGAAGCGTGCGGCATCTGTGCCGGCGATTTAAAGTGCAGCCACGGCGCTGCTATGTTCTGGGGTGACGCTGTACAGCCGGCATGGGTAAAGCCTCCGTTTATACCTGGCCATGAATTTTTCGGCCGTATCGTGGAAATGGGTGAAAATGTAGAAGGCTATAAACTGGGAGACAGAATTATTGCGGATCAGATCGTTCCATGCGGAAAATGCCGGTTCTGCAAAGATGGCCATTATTGGATGTGCCAGCCTCATGATATGCTGGGCTTCCAGTCATATAATAACGGAGGTATGGCGGAGTATGTGCGGTATCCAAAGAACTGTGTAATCAGCAGTGTTCCCGAAGATATGAGCATCGAGCAGGCACTTCTTGTAGAACCTTATGGCTGTTCCAAACACGCAGTAGACAGGGGAAGCATCACGAATGAAGACATCGTAGTCATATCCGGCGCAGGGACGCTCGGCCTCGGCATGATTACATATGCAAGGATGAAAAATCCCAAACTATTAATTGTACTGGACATGCAGGATGCCCGTCTTGAAAAGGCGAAAGAGTTCGGTGCGGATCTTGTGTTCAATCCGGGAACCTGCGATATTGACAAAGAGATAAAAGCTTTGACTGACGATTACGGCTGTGATGTATATATCGAAGCCACAGGCCATCCATCCAGCGTCATCCAGGGGCTTGCAATCACAAGAAAGCTTGGCCGGTTTGTAGAATTCAGCGTGTTCGGGGCAGAAACCTCTGTCGACTGGTCTATCATCGGAGACAGGAAGGAGCTGGATATCCTTGGGGCACACTTGAGTCCGTATGCCTATCCATTCGTCATAGACAATATGATGAAAGGCAGCTTAAAGACCGAAGGCGTCGTCTCAAGCATGTTCCGCATTGAGGAGTGGGAAAAAGCCTTCGACTATGCATCCGGAAAATACGGCGACTTTAAAGTGGCATTCAAGTTTTAACTGGGGAGTTTAAGTAAAGTGGACGCGGGCGGGGAGCCGGGTGGCATCTGCTCCGATGCGTACGAGGCTCCGACTATTTCACGTATCCCTAACCCTGCGGAATGCGCGCCGATAGCGGCTTACATCCCGCAGGATAAGGGCTACGGAAAGGATTCTCCGCCTCTCCCGCTTATACCTGCGCATCTCCCACCCGGCTCCCCGCCCGTGCCAGTAAAGTGGATAGCCGATGGGGAGGTATGGGACAGATGCGAAGGTGTAAGCGGAAGGGACGGAGAATCCTCACCAGATTCCTTGGCCCGTGGGATGAGAGCCGCTATCGGCGAACATTCCACAGGCTTAGGAATCTGTGTGATAGTCGCAGTTCCCGGACGCATCGGAGCATCTGCCCCATACCTCCCCAGCGGCGTCTACATTACTAAACCCCCAATTACCGGTACTTCCTGAACACTTTTTCAAACAAGATGAGTATCCCGTACACGATCAGGGACGGGCCGAACAGGATACACAGGCCTTTGGTAAAAGTGAAACGGATGAACAAGAATCCGGAAATACCATAAAACACGGCCGCAATGAGCGTCACAGGTGCATACATGAAAGTGAACACAAAAGAATTGAACAGTATCTCTGCGAAACTGCCGGTAAAGTTTATCATAACCGGATATACCCAGAGCATGGTGAGCGCAGCCGTCAGATAGGCGAGGCCGGATATGGATATCAGGGCGGTACTGCCTGGCACGGCTGCAGCCGTCAGTATGTAACACGCTGCCGCGAATGCTGCGGAAAGCAGCGCGAACGCGGTCCAGATGACAGCTGCCCTTTTCCAGTGCAGCTTAAAACCGGCCTTGAAATTCTGCAGGACTTCAGTACTGCCGCAAAAAAGTCGGTTAGCCGTATAATATTGGGCGGCTGTCGCCGGACCGATCGTAACGATCGGGATGCAGCATATGAGCCAGATGATGTTTAAGAGAGTCAGACGGCTCAGCAGGAGAGCGGCCTTCATAAAGCCGCCGTCATATTCAAAAACCTTCATAAGTACGGACCTCCGGGTATCAGTTTATGGAGTAATCATACAATAAAAAACAGATGGTTGCAAGGAAAAAGAACGTTGTTAAAGAAAAAACAGACAAAAGAACGAATAAAATATAGGAAATATTAGTGCAAAAATACCTTAAACACGGCATAAAATAAGACAAATGACAAAATGCTTGACAAATGACAGAATTGGGAATATACTGGCTTTAGACAAAATGCATAAAAAATCGGGCAGGTAAACCGAAAAAAGAAGCACTTTTTTATGCAGAGAATGTATCAAAAGGGAGGAAAGAAGTATGAAAAAAAGAGTAATCAGTGTTCTTCTATGTGCAGTGATGGTTGGCTCGATGCTGGCAGGATGCGGCAAAGGTTCCGATTCCGGCGGCGATGATGACAAGGCAAAATCGAGCGGCAAGGCCGAGGACTTTGACTGGAAAAACTACGAAGGCACGACGATCAATGTAATGTTCAATGAACATAACTATTCAAAAGCGGTAATATCCAAAATTGAAGAGTTTGAAGATCTGACAGGTATTACGGTCGAATATTCATCCACACCGGAATCCAATTACTTTGACAAGCTGAATACATCCTTGAGCAGCCGCTCCGGTACTCCGGATGTGTATATGACCGGTGCATATCAGGTATGGGAATACGCGTCAGCCGGCTATATGGAACCATTGGAAGATTACATAAACGACGCATCCAAGACAGCAGCCGACTACAATTATGATGACTTTATCAGTGCAACGGTAGAACCTCTTAAATGGGACCTTGTTCCGGGGCATGCAGTAGGCGAAGGCTCCCAGTGGGCACTCCCGATGGGATGGGAACTGAATAACCTGGCTTACAACAAGAAGGTATTTGAGGAAAAAGGAATAACGGTTCCGACTACTACAGACGAGCTGCTTGAGACGGCAAAATCGCTCGACGAATTTAACGGCTCCGGCTCTTATGGCATCGCAGTACGCGGTACACGTGAATGGGCTACGATTCATCCTGGATACATGTCATTGTTTGCTACGTGGGGCGGAAAAGACTTTGCAATTGAAGACGGCAAGCTCGTATGCCAGCTGGATTCAAAAGAAGCGATTGAAATGACGGATTACTGGGTGAAATTAATAAAAGAAGCAGGCGCTCCGCAGTGGTCCAACTATACGTGGTATGAGGCGAGCTCAGACCTTGGCGCAGGAAAAGCCGCTATGCTATTTGACGCTACAAGTGCCGGATACTTCCAGAACTACGAAGGCGCATCTGACCAGTCAGGCAACATCGCATGGTCCACGATTCCGCTTCCTGAAGGAAAGACAGAAGAGGATATGAAGGCAAATGTATGGATATGGTCACTTGCTATGAATGCTGATTCTAAGAATAAGGATGCCGCATGGTATTTCATCCAGTATTTTACGAGCCCGGATTACATGCTTTATGCAGGAACTGACGGTGCTAGCCCGGATACGCCGCGTACATCCGTTATGGAGAGTGATGAGTACAAAGCGATTGTCGGAAAAGCAGACAACTACCTTGAATCTATCGACGTATTATCTGAAAATGCAACGATTCAGTTTACGCCTCAGCCGTACTTCTTCGAGTGTACGACCAAATGGGCGGAAGTGCTCCAAGATCTGGTACTTACTGATAAGTATTCATCCACAGAAGATGCTATGAAACAGCTTAAGAAGGACCTGGATGCGATTGTATCTGATTTAGAAGTATCCGAATAACTCTGGAACATACAATAGCAGCTCATATATACTTAAGGGTGAAAGGCAAGGAGGGGTTACCTGACCCTCCTTGATTTTTTTCTAACATGAAGTCCTGGATTATTTGAATCAGGAAAACAGAAATTGGAGGAAACGCTAATGAAAGAGCAGAAAAAAAACAGTGCCGCCGTGAGCGAGCTGAATGTGGTGCCGTTTAAGACGAGGATGCGTCCGTACCTGATTGTAGCTCCTGCACTGATTATTACGATCGGAATTATGATTCCTTTTGTGATGTCTATCTATTTCTCGCT
The DNA here is from genome assembly GCF_004345005.1 of Extibacter muris. Taxonomy (GTDB): domain Bacteria; phylum Bacillota; class Clostridia; order Lachnospirales; family Lachnospiraceae; genus Extibacter; species Extibacter muris. The sequence continues at coordinate 49,912 of NZ_SMMX01000017.1, read as the reverse complement.
GACAAGCTACTCGTTCAGGATGCCGACGTACAGTTTTATCGGATTGAAAAACTGGATTACCATACTTACTTCCTCGGGATTCTGGAAATCAGTATGGGTAACCTTGCGGTATGCATTCTTCAGCACCGTGCTCGAGATGGGGATAGGCCTGGGGATTGCCATGCTGCTGAATAATCTGGAGAACCGTTTTTCAAAGATCCTCAGGGTCGTTCTCATATTCCCGCTTATGGTTGCGCCGATTACTGCCACCATTATATGGCAGCTGATGCTGAACAACTCTGTAGGCATCGTAGAAAAGTTCCTGAACTTCTTCGGGGTATATAACTTCCCGTGGGCGGCCAGCGCGTCGACGGCGATGATGACGGTCGTGATGATCGACATATGGGTCAATACTTCGTTCTGCATGCTGCTTGTGCTTGCAGGGCTGCAGTCGCTTCCGAAATCACCGTTTGAATCAGCGAAGATTGACGGAGGAAGCGCATGGTTCAACTTCCGGAATCTGACACTGCCTATGCTGAAGCCGAGCCTATACATCGCATTGCTGTTCCGCCTCATGGCGGCGCTGCAGGAATATGCCATTATATTCGGACTGACAAAAGGAGGGCCGGGCGACACGCTTATGAACCTGTCTCTGACCTCATACCAGACGGGGTTCCAGTTCCAGAAATTTGGATATGCCCTTCCGTACATACTGGTACTATGGGTATTTATAAATATCGTGGCCAAACAGATTGTCAAGAGGCAGCGTATGGCTCAGAAACTGGCGTCGGGGCAGGATGAGTAGCCGGCAGCATAAGGATATAAAATATATAGTCAGAAAGGATGTAAAGCATGGAAAGTAAAAAAAGATTGGGCCGTGTCGTCCAGAATCTACTGTTAGTCATATATACGATTTTTGCTTTGTTTCCATTGTTGTGGATGCTTATCCTGACAATAAAGCCCGATGCACAGATGTATACGACGACGTTTGTATTCAGCCCTACATTGGACAATTACAAAGCAGTCATATTCCAGTCAGATTATCTCAAATATATGTTGGACAGTCTGATCGTAGCAGGGGGCGCGGTTATCGTCTCCGTCGTGGCAGGGGTGCCTGCCGCATACGCACTTGCAAGATATAATTTTAAGAAAAAGGAGGACATAGCATTCCAGATATTGTCTTTCAAATTCGCTCCTGAAATCCTGGTCGTATTACCCTTGTTCATGCTCTTCCAGAAGCTGGGCATCTATGATTCTTATTTTGGGCTTATCTGGGTATACCAGCTGATTTGCATGCCCCTGCTTATCTGGGTCGTAAGAGGTTACTTTGAAGATATCTCTGTTGAGATCGAGCATGCGGCCCAGGTTGACGGTTATACGTGGTATCAGATATTTTTCAAGATGCTGGTGCCTCTGATCAAGCCGGGTCTCGTATCCGCAGCTCTGCTGGCATTCATCTTTGCCTGGAACAGCTTTACGTTCCCGCTGATTCTGGCAGGTACGAACGTACAGCCGATTACAGTAGCCATTACCAAGTTCCTCGGAACAGACAGTGCCCATTATGGACAGCTGGCCGTCGCGGCAACTGTGTCTGCGTTACCCGCTATTATTTTCGCATTATGTATACAGAAACATTTAGTGCGTGGTCTGAGCTTTGGCGCTGTGAAGGGATAGGTGTGAGAATATGTCAAGAATACAATTGGAAAATGTTACAAAAAAATTCGGAAAAGTTACGGCTTTGGACGGCATATCCCTGGATATAAGAGATAAAGAGTTCTTCGTCCTGTTCGGCCCCGCAGGTGCCGGCAAGACAACCATCCTTAATTGTATTGCAGGTATCCAGATACCGGAAGAAGGGGTTGTAAAATTCGACGGAGAAGTCATGAATCTAACAGATGCTGCCCACAGGGACACGGCGATGGTGTTTGAGAACTATGCGCTGTATCCCCAGATGACAGTGTATGACAATATGGCTTCACCCTTGCGCAGCCCGTTATACAAAAAGGATGAAGCATACATAAAAGAGAAGATTCAGGAAGTCGCAGAGATGATGAAGATGGACTATCTTCTGCAGCGCCTGCCGAGCCAGCTGTCCAACGGCCAGAAACAGCGTGTCGCCATGGGCCGCGCGCTCGTCCGTTCGCCGCGGGTATATCTTATGGACGAACCGCTTGCACATCTGGATGCAAAGCTCCGCAATTCTATGCGTACGGAGCTGAAGGAGATACAGGCTAACTTTGGAACGACGAGCGTCTATGTAACCCACGATTTCATGGAGGCCATGTCTCTGGGGGACAGGATCGCTATCGTAAATGAAGGTAAGATCGTCCAGATAGGTACCGGTGACGAGATTTATTACATGCCGTGCAATGAATTTGTAAGCCAGCTCATGGGTGACCCGGAGATCAACCTGATTGCGGGGACACTTAAAAAGGAGGGGGATTCTTATTCATTTATAATGGATGCGGGAGAAAAGGTGTATCACCTTCCGACGGATTATGAACTGTTTGAAAAGCTGGATGATCTGGGATGCGAGAAAGTGGATATCGGCATGCGGCCCCAGAACCTGAACTATTCTTTTGAGGCTCATGAAGGATATCTGAAGTGTACGGTATACAGTTATGAAAGCATAGGAAACAAATCCGTGATCGTTGCGGAGCTGAACGGTCTTCAGCTTCGGATGATCGCCCCCAATGGACTCACTGTCAAGATCGATCAGGATATTTATGTCGATATGGAACTTAACTACGCTATGTTCTTTGACGCAGAGTCAAAAGAATATTTGACAAGATATAACGAAGCTGCCGTATTGGCTTTGACAGAACAGGAGGGGTAGGGATATGGCTGGATTGAGAATAGAACATCTGTATAAACGTTATGAAAATAACGGCAAAAAAAAGAAAAACGCGGTACAGAATGATTATGCTGTAAAGGATCTGAACCTTGTATGTGAACAGGGGGAATTTATAGCGCTTCTGGGCCCCTCCGGGTGCGGCAAGACCACGACGCTGCGTATGACCGCAGGTCTGGAGGATATCACGAAGGGGGATATCTATATCGGGGATACGCTCGTCAACAACCTTCACCCGAAAGACAGGCACATCGGCCTTGCTTTTGAAGACTATGCCATGTATCCGCCTCTGACCGTATACGACAACATAGCGTTCAACTTAAAGGCGAAAGGCGTCGATAAGGCGGAGATCGATAAGCGGGTGCAGGAGATCGCGCCTCTGATGCAGTGTGACGATCTGCTGGATAAGATGCCTGTCAAGCTGTCCGGCGGTCAAAAGCAGCGTGTCAATATTGCGCGCGCGATCATACGGCGTCCGGAGCTGCTCCTCATGGATGAGCCCCTGTCACATCTGGACGGGAAGGCCCGCCAGGCGATGCGTACGGAGATAAAGCGCCTTATCAACGACATCAAGTGTACGACCGTATATGTTACGCATGACCAGCTGGAGGCGATGTCGCTGGCAGATAAGATTGCCATCATTAACTTTGGCGTGCTGCAGCAGTTCGGAACGCCGGCAGAAGTATACGACGATCCGGTAAATGAGTTTGTCGCCTCCTTTATCGGAGAGCCGCCGATGAATATCCTGGAGACGACGATTGCCGGAGAGGGGGATCATTTCTTCTTCACATTTAAGGACAGCAATCTGAAGATAGCCGTCCCGGAGCGCTACTATAAAGTGGTGAGCAGCGGGTTCAAGTGCAAGATGGGGGTACGTCCTATGGATGTGCTCATCGGCGGGGCAGATTCTATGGGTACGCCGGAGGAAGTTGCCACATTTGAGAATCTGGGTGACGAACGCCGTATCGGTATCCATGTCGGAGAAGCGCTGCTTATGCTTATCACCGATGATGAAGCCCGCTATAAGAGCGGCGATATCATCAAGCTGGAGGTCCGCGGCGAGAAGACACATCTGTTTGATATCGAGACGGGAGACCGTATACGTGAATAGCGTGTAGTTCAATAAAGTATTAATAAAAGGAGGTAGTCATAATGAGCAGTTTACCAGAAAAAATGAAAGCGATTGTAGCCTATGCGCCCGGCGATTACAGATATGAAATGGTTGACACGCCGAGAGCAGGAGAAGGAGAGATGATTCTGAAAGTAGAAGCCTGCGGTATCTGTGCGGGAGATACGAAAGCTTATGCAGGAGCTGCAAGCTTCTGGGGATTTGACGGACAGCCCAAGTATATTAAGGAACCTATGATACCGGGCCATGAGTTCGTCGGTACAGTGGTAGAGATGGGGGAGAAGGTAAAAGGCAGCTGGAAGGTAGGCGACAGGATCTGTCCGGAGCAGATCGTACCGTGCGGAGAGTGCATGTTCTGTAAGACCGGGCGCCACTGGATGTGCGAGAAACATGACCTGTTTGGCTTCCAGAACAATGTAAATGGCGGAATGGCTGAATATGTAAAGCTTACGAAAGAAGCGATTCCCTATCTGGTGCCGGCGGATATGCCCATAGAGAAGGCAGCCTTGATTGAACCGTACGGCTGTTCGTTCCACTGTGTAGAGCGCGCCCAGGTGACGCCGAGAGATTTTGTCGTACTGTCCGGTGTGGGCACTCTTGGTCTTGGGATGGTGGGAGCCATCAGGCAGGCAAATCCGAGATGCCTCGTAGTTCTCGATATGAATGAAGCCCGGCTTGCAAAAGCCCTGGAGTTTGGAGCGGATATTGCGATAAATCCTGCAAAAGAGGATGTGGCTGCTAAAATCAAAGAGATGACCGACGGCTACGGATGCGACATCTATATAGAAGCGACCGGACATCCGTCGAGCGTACAGCAGGGGCTTGACGCTATACGGAAGATGGGGCGCTTCGTAGAGTTCTCCGTATTCGGGCAGCCGGTTACGGTAGACTGGTCTATCATCTCGGACAGGAAAGAACTGGATCTGCTGGGCGTACATCTAAGCCCGTTCTGCTATGATACGGTCATAGACTGGATTGGCAGCGGAAAGCTTCCGACCGAAGGAGTCGTAACCCATAAGTTCCCTCTGGAGAGATGGGAAGAAGGATTCCACATTGCAAAGACCGGCGAGAACGGAGCACTGAAAGTGATTCTTGTTCCAAGCATGGATGCATAAGGCGTAAGGAGGAAAAGTGTATGCAGCGAATAGTAAACAATCCGGATAACATTGTAGATGAGATGCTGGGAGGCTTTCTGAAAGCGCATGGCGATATCGTGGAGGCAACGGACAATCCAAGGGTCGTTAAGGCGAAGAATATTCCGGAAGGAAAAGTCGGCGTGGTAACCGGAGGAGGTTCCGGCCATAAACCAGCTTTTATCGGATACGTAGGAGAGAACCTGTGCGACGCGGCAGCCGTAGGGGAGATCTGTTCCTCCCCTACCGCGGCAGCGTTCCTGGATGCCTGCAAGGCAGCAGATCAGGGAAAGGGGGTTGCATGTCTGTACGGCAATTACTCGGGAGATAACATGAATGTAAAGATGGCAGTGAAGATGGCCAAAAAGGCAGGCATTACGGTAAAGACGGTCGTGGCCAATGACGATGTGGCATCCGCACCAAAGGACCAGAGAGGGAAACGCCGCGGTGTGGCCGGTGAAGTCCTGATGTGGAAAGTAGGCGGAGCGAAAGCGGCCCAAGGCGGTGATCTGGACGAGGTGGTTGCGGCAGCCCAGAAGGCCATCGACAATACCCGTTCTGTAGGCATCGGGCTGACGCCTTGTACGCTTCCTGCGGTAGGCCATCCGAATTTCGAGATCAAGGACGGAACGATGGAAGTCGGCATCGGCCATCACGGTGAACCGGGGATCGAGGTATGCCCGCTGGAGACGGCAGATAAGATGGCTAAGAGAATGGTCGATGTGGTGCTGCCGGATTATCCATTCACGGAAGGGGACGAGGTGGCAGTGCTTGTATCCGGGCTTGGAGCGACACCGGTCATGGAGCTGTATGTATTATATGATGAGATTGATAAGCTTCTGGAAGAGAAGGGAATCAAAACCTACAAAGCATATGTGGGCAATTACTTCACGTCCCTTGAGATGATGGGGGCGACGCTGACACTCATGAAGCTGGATGAGGAGCTGAAGGAGCTGCTGGATATGCCGGCTTACAGCATGGGGCTGAAACAAAGATAGGACGAACCGACAACATACAGGAAGGGGTTAATGAGATGAGTACATTTAAAAATGCAGACGGCAAGCCTGTATTGCTGAAAATGGTCAAGGCCATCCAGGATAATAAAGCGTACCTCGGTGAGGTAGACGGCCTGATTGGAGACGGAGATCATGGCATGAACATGAACAAAGGATTTTCTGTATTTGAAGCCCGTTTTGCGGATAAGGACATAAGCTTTACGGAAGGGCTGGATGAGCTGGGCATGATACTGCTGAATGAAATAGGAGGCTCCATGGGGCCTATCTATGGCACGATCCTGATGGATATGGCAGAGGCAGGGGAAGGCCTGGAGGACATCAGTGTGGCTGATTTTGGCAATATGCTGGCGGCAGGGCTTGACGGCCTGCAGGGGATCGTGGAGGCCCAGGTGGGAGATAAGACGCTGGTAGACACGCTATCTCCTGCGGTAGACGCGGTAAAGCAGGCCCAAGAAGCGGGGGAAGGATATGAAGCGGCGCTTCAGAAGATGAAGGCGGCAGCAGAAACCGGGCGCGACAGTACGAAGGATATGGTGGCAAAGTTCGGACGCTCCAGCCGTCTGGGAGAGCGCTCCAGAGGGGTGCTTGACGCCGGAGCCGCATCATGCTGCATCATATTGTCCGCAATGGCGGAAGGAATATCAGAACTGCTGTAACGCATGTAATGAACTACATTAGAACATCAACCCAAGGTGCCTGTTTAGGGCATTTTGGGTTTTTTTGGCTGCAAACAATAAGTGGAAAATATAAAGAAGCAATGTTATACTCTAATTAAGATAAGAATATAGTTAGGTTTTTAACAAGGAGGCACTATGAAAAGGAACCTGTATATAAAAATAGCGTATTGGTATTATACGCTTGGAATGACCCAGGATGAGATCGCGAAGCGTCTTTCTTTTACGAGGCAGAAAGTGAACCAGATTATCAGCTCTCTTATAGATCTGGACGTTGTAAATATCAATATCCACGGTTATGAGCGGGATAATGTGGAGCTGGAGTGCAGGATAGAGGAGCGTTTTGGATTGAAGGAGGTGCTCGTTACAGAAGATTACGGGGAAAGTAGCACCGCAATCTACAAAGTTGCCAATGTAGCAGCCCAGTACCTGGATGAAAATATCAAGCAGGGGGATATCATCGGTGTATCCTGGGGGCATACCCTGTCGGAAGTCGTCAAGCAGATGGAATTTAAAAGGCGCAGCGAATGCCGGGTGGTACAGCTTATCGGTGCACAGAACATAGAGGACTTCGTGGAGAAGTCGGATGAAATTGCCAGAGGGCTTGCCAACAGGCTGGACTGCCCAAGCTATATGCTGTACGCCCCGGTTGTGGTGGAACACGCAGAGACGAAAAAATGGCTTATGGAGGAAAGAAGCATCAAGGTATCCTGTGAGCTTATGCAGAAGTGCGATGTGGCGCTGCTTGGGGTAGGAGAGCTTACAGAACAGTCTACCATGTGTACGAGCGGCCACATAACGAGAAATGACGTGCGGATTCTGAGAGAACGTGGATTTGTGGGAGATATCGCCATGAATCCGATCAGGAAAGACGGAAGCTGGGACAACTGTCCCTTGAGCGACAGGCTTTTAAATGCAGATATGGAGTGTCTGAAAGGAATTAAGAATACCGTCCTGATTGCAAGCGGCGCGCAGAAAGTGGAGGCAATACAGGCGGCCCTTTGTACGGGAACCATCAACACGCTGATAGTAGACGTGACGACGGCAAGGCAGGTTATGGACAGCTTTTAATATATTAATACAATAAAGAAGAAAATACAGCGTTATCTGAACAGGGGGTTCAGATAGCGCTTTTTTATTTATAGAAATGAATTGACAAAAACGTACGAGGTGATATACTGAAATTACAAATGTAAGAATATATTACATTTGTAACATTGTCTTAAGATAACAAGTATGCCAGGAAACAGGAAGATTAGTTCGTGATAGCTTTCGGGAGGCTGTAAGATGAAATATATTCTTGGAATTGATGCCGGGACATCAAATGTAAAGGCTGTCTTATTTGATGAATGCGGCAATGAAGTGTGCGTGTCCAGCATGGAAAGCAGGACAGCCAATGGAACTGCGAACCAGATGGAACAGGATATGGACCTGATATGGGAAAAAGTGAAGCAGTGCGTAAAGGGTGCCATAGAGGAAGGGACAGGCATCCACGATGAAGTAATCGCAGTCGGCGTGACAGGTCAGGGGGAAGGCTGCTGGCTGATCGACAGCGAAGGGAACCCGGTACAGAACGCGATACTGTGGTGCGACGGCAGAGCGGTGGATGAGGTAAAGGCAATTACAGATGACCATCCGGAAATCGGCAGGCGCTATCATACGACTACCGGTACGCCGCCGCTCCTTGGCAATCAGATGATTCTTTTAAAATGGATGAAGAATAACCGGAGAGAGATACTCGATCAGGCGGAACATCTCATATTCTGCAAAGACTGGATACGCTATAAGATGACCGGTGAGATAAGGGCTGAGATTACGGACAGCCTTACTTCCCTGGTAGATGTCAGGAGCGGAGCTATCGCAAAAGAGCTGATGGAAGCATTGGACATATACGAATACAGAAGCTACCTTCCGGAACCGGTCCGGTCTGATCAAGTGGTAGGGGCTGTCCTGGATTCCTTTGCCGACGAAGTGGGGCTGAAAAGGGGTACGCCGGTTATCGCAGGGGCGCTGGATACTTCTGCGACAGCGGTAGGGCTCGGGGCGATCCATGAAAAAGATGTCTGTGTGATTCTCGGCACGACGTGTGCAAGCGAAATAGTTCTGAAAAAAGAGGACTGCCATTTCGGAGCAGAGAATACAAGATATGAAAAGCATCCTCTGGGCAATCTGTACGTGGAGCTGCAGCCTACGCTTAACGGGACGCCGAATATCGACTGGATGCTAGAGAACATAGCGCTTACAAAAGACTTTGATGAAATAGACAGAATCGTAGACAGGACGCCGGTCGGATGCGGCGGCGTCGTGTATCACCCCTACATCAGCGTGGCAGGGGAGCGCGCCCCCTTCTATCACCCGTATGCGAGAGCAAGCTTCTTCGGCATCAGCCAGGTGACTACGAGAGACCATCTGATCCGGGCCGTGTACGAAGGCATCAGCCTTTCCATCCGGGACTGCCTGCAGCACGTAGATAAAAGCGGAACGATATACCTCGCCGGAGGCGGGGCCAAAAGCCCGGTATGGGCCCAGATGATTGCAGACGTGACCGGTATGAAAGTTATGATTCCGGCCGGTGAAGAACTGGGGGCAAAAGGCGTGGCGCTTATGGCCGGCGTAAGCCAGGGACTGTACAGGGACTATGATGATGCCGCAGGAAAAGCCTGTACGTTCAAACATATCTATCTTCCGGATCCGCCGAATGTTGAGAAATACGATTTCTTATATGAACTGTATAGAAAGGTCCGGATACATAATCAGGAAATATGGGACTACAGGCATCAGATGAACAAGAAAATCAAAGCCATCAAGGAGGATTAATATATGAAGATATTTTTTACCGCCGAGTACGATGAAGAGGAACTGAAACCGCTGTATCAGGCCGGGGAGGTCATAAAAGACGGATGGGCGCTTGGCCTTCCTAAGATGCCGGAAGAAGAGCTGATGGAAAAGACAAGAGATGTGGACATGATCATCACCAGCTACGATGACATCACAAGAAACGTAATCGAACATGCAGAAAATCTCAAATTGATCGCCTGCACGAGAGCCACCCCGGTAAATGTGGACATGGCGGCAGCCAGGGAGCGGGAAATCCCCGTCCTTTATACGCCGGGGCGCAACTCCGACTCGACTGCGGAGATGACGATAGGGCTGATGCTGTCGGCTGCGAGGAAGATACCTATGGCTTATAAAGCATTAAAAGATGGGAAATACACAGGGAGCCCGGATGTCAGGAAGGAGACAAAGGATGGCCTGAAAGCCGATGTAATCTGGGATATGAAATTGGATGCCCCATACATGGTGTTCAAAGGGACGCAGCTGAAAGGAAAGACGCTCGGCATCCTGGGCTATGGCAGCATCGGCCGCAGGGTCGGACGCATTGCCAGGGCCTTTGGCATGGAACTTCTGGTGTTCGATCCCTTTGTCGGTGAAGTAGAGATAGAAGAGATAGGGATAAGAAAAGCGGCATCGGTAGAAGAGCTGATGAGAGAATCCGATTTCATTACTTGCCATATGAAAGTGACACCGGAGACGACAGGAATCATCAGCCGGGAACGGATCGCATTGATGAAACCTACCGCGTATTTTATCAATGCATCGAGGGGAGCCATCCTTGACGAGGCGGCCCTCATAGAAGCCCTGAGAGATAGAAGGATTGCAGGAGCTGCATTTGACGTATATGCAAGCGAGCCGATCGCGGGGAACCATCCGTATATTACAGAACTTGACAACGTGGTCGTCACGCCCCATATCGCGGGGGCGACCGACGATGTGCTTGTGAACCATACCAAACAGATCGTATCTGATATAAAGAGGTTCCTCAAAGGAGAACATCTGTTATATCAGTACAGATATTAAGAAGATGGAGGAAGAAAGATGAACAGAGAAAAAGCGAAACTGATGCAGACCGAAGTGTGCAATACGGCCCTGGAGATGTACCACAGCGGGCTCGTAGCCGGCACGTGGGGAAACATATCAGGCAGGGTAGATGACGAGCATATGGTAATCACGCCGTCCGGCATGGATTACGAGCGGCTTGCCGCGGAGGAGATGGTGATCGTCAATATGAAAACACTTGCGTATGAAGGAAGCTTGAAGCCTTCTGTCGAAGCGGTCGTGCACGCCGCTATTTATCTGGACCGGCCGGAAGTAAATGGCATCATGCATACGCATTCTACCTACGCTCTCACGGTAGCCGCGGCCAGAAAGTCCATCCCGCCTATCTGCGACGACCAGGTTCAGATCCTGGGAGGCGATGTGCGTCTTGCCGCATATACGATGCCGGGGACAAAGGAGATGGCAGAAGCCGTAGTCGGGGCATTAAAATGCAGGGCAGGAGCCCTGATCGCCAATCATGGAGCCATTACGGTAGGGAGGACGCTTCCGGAGGCATACGTCGGTTCCCAGGTGCTGGAAAAGGCGGCCATGGTATATATCAACAGCCAGAGCATCGGTGGCGGCGTGGAAATATCCCAGGAAGATATTGACTTTTTCCACGATTTCTTTTTAAACAAGTACGGGCAGAGATGAGAGGGGAAAGTGGTATGAAAACGCTGATTACGGCTAGGTTTGACAAGAAATATACCGAATTGCTGGAAACGGTCACTAAGGATTATGCATTTGCCGGCTATGGCGTGACGGGAGAGAAGATGCCGGAGTCCGAACTGAAAGAAAAGATAAAGGGGATAGAGCTCCTCATCACAGAATTTGAGGATATAACGGATGAAGTGATCGAAGCGGCTGACCGATTGAAAATTATCGTGTGCTGCCGTAACGAAGCCTTTGCGAGCATAGACATCGAGGCTGCCACGAAAAAGAAGATTCCTGTGCTGCGGGCAGGAGGACGTAATGCCATAGCGGTGGCAGAGCACACCATTGCGCTTCTCATGTGCATATCTAAAAATATAAGCCTTACAGACCATCTGTTAAAATATACGGATGAGCTGACAGGAGTATCCTACAAAGACGGCAGCGGCAGGCGCGCCGAGACGATGTCCGAGTGGTCCATGGATCCGGATGCGCCGTTCGCCCTCTACGGAGGAGGGCCGGAGATGTACCAGAAGACGTTCGGACAGGTGGGCTTTGGCATGATAGGGAGGGAGGTGGCCGGACGTGCAAGGGCGCTCGGCATGGAACTCCTCATATATGACCCATATGTAAGCCAGAAGGATATGGATTATCTGGGAGCAAAAAAGGCGGATCTTGATACGGTGATGAAAGATTCGGATTTTATCAGTGTCAACTGTAATGTCGTCCCTGAAACAGAAGGTCTTATCAGCAGAGAAAAAATCGCGCTTATGAAACCGACTGCTTACTTTGTGAATACGGCAAGAGCCAAAGTGCTCGATTACGATGCCTTATACGACGCTTTGAAAGAAAACAGGATCGCGGGGGCGGGGCTGGACGTATATCCGGTTGAGCCGATTCCCTCAGGTGACAAGTTCCTTGGCCTGAAAAATGTAGTGCTGACCCCTCATCTGGCAGGATCCGCGAGGGACATCGTAGGACACCAGACAGATATTACGTTACATGATGTGAAGAAGCTGCTTGCTGGAGAACCTCCCCGGTTTATCTGTAATCCGGAGGTGCTCTCCTAGAATGGAGGGATAAAAAGTGCGGTATTCCATAGGGATAGATATTGGGACGACAACGGTCAAATGTATCTTGTTCAGAGAAGGCCCTCAGGTGGCCGCGGAGGCGGGAAAAGAATATGAAACGCTTCTGCCGGAGCCTTCCTGGGTACAGCAGAATCCTGAGAACTGGTGGGATGCGGCCGTACAGTGCATTCGTATGGTACTGGCAAAAAGCTGGGTCAATCCGGAAGATATCAAGGTCATATCGGTAAGCAGCCAGGCGCCTGCCGTACTTCCGGTGGACAAGGACGGAAGGCCGCTGCATGATGCGCTGATCTGGATGGACAGGAGAAGCAAGGAAGAGTACGAGATTATAAAGGAAGAAGTAGGGGAGGATAAGATATTCGATATTACCGGGAACCGCCTCGACACCTATTTTACTTTGACAGAACTCATGTGGTTTCTTCGCCACAAGCCGGAAGTCATGGATAAGTGCCACAAGGTGCTCCAGGTAAACGGATATATCAATTATAAGCTGACCGGAACGTTTTCTATAGACGACACGCATGCTTCGCTGACCCAGATATACGATATACGTCATAACTGCTGGAGCGATGAGCTGTTAAATGCAATCGGCGCGGAAGCCTCTCTGATGCCGGATGTGTACCGGTGCTGTGAACCGATAGGTACCGTATCGGCAGAAGCGGCGGCGCTCACAGGACTTTCTGTCAAGACAGCGGTACTGGCCGGGGCCGTGGATGCCACGGCGGCAGGTCTGGAAGCAGGGGTATATGAAGGGGGCAGGATAGCGGAGATGAGCGGTACGAGCTCTGTCGTACTGATCGGATTTGATAAGCTGGTTACGGCGCGGGAACTGTCATACCTGAAAGGAAGGGGAGAGAACAGCACTATCCTCTATGGGGCGATGAATACGGCAGGCGGGTCTCTTAAGTGGTTCAGGGACGCGCTGTATGGCGGAGAGACCATCAGGAAAGATTCCTATCAGCGGATCAACAGAGAGATAGAAAAGATGGCCAAATATCCGTCAAAGATAATATTCCTCCCTTATATGGCCGGGGAGAGGGCCCCTATCTGGGATCCGGACGCGAGAGGTACCTTCATAGGGCTGAACCTGAATACGAACCGGGCGGAGATGGTGCGCTCTATTATGGAAGGAACTTGCTTTGCGCTGAAGGACAATCTGGACCAGGCGGTTAAAATCGGAATTCCAATCCACGATATCATCTGCTGCGGCGGCTGCAGCAAGAGCGACATCTGGCTGAAAATCAAGGCCTCTGTGATTGATAAGGAAATCAAGCTGCCGGAAGTAAACCTGGGTGCGCCCGGAGGACTGTCCTACATGAATGCCGCCTTTATGGGAGAATACGAAAGCCCGGAAGAGGCATCGGCTGCCAGCCTTAAGATAAAACGTACGGTGGAACCGGTAAAAGAATGGGTAGAGCCTTACCGGGAGATGTATCACATATATGTGGAATCGTACAAGGCATTGAAGGATGAGTTTAAGGCACTTGTAAAGATATGATTGACAAAAGCCCATAGGATAAGGCGTGTCCTATGGGCTTTTACCTATGCTGCATGTTACTCCCCGCTGAGCAGTTCATCGGCAGTCGTATTCAGAATCTGGGCAAACGCTTTGAGCTCTATATCTGTCACAAATCTTTTTCCGCATTCAATTCTTTGTATCGCGTTCTTATCTAAATCGATTCCTTTCAGCTGCAGCTTATCTGCAAACGCCCGCTGCGATACTTTGGGGGTCAGCTGCTTTCTAAGTATGCTGAGCTTATTGCCGCATAAGTTATTTTTCCCGCTCGTAGTTTTATTTTTATACATTGAGAAGCCCTCCGTCATAGGTGGTGTTGAACAAAATGACATTCACTACTTGTCATTATTTTTAGTTTATGTTAAAATAAATGAAAATATGACATCTTGTAGATGTCAGAATTAAACTATTGTAGAATGATGGGAGCGGACATTATGTATATTTTAAATGAATGCTGCATGCTTGTTGGGATAGTGCCCTTGCTTCTGGGGCTTATCATTACAATTTGTATTGCTATAGTGGAAATCTGCATGTCTTTGAAGAGATGACCGATAACCGGCTGGCCGGGTTATCGGTTTTTTTGAAATAGCACTTGACCCTGACCTTGGAGGAGACTGTAGGATATCTTTGTAAGGAGGGAAAAATGGTGGAATCATGTATGAAGGTAAAGAATCTTACGAAGAGATTTGGGAAGAAAGTCGTGGTGGATAAGCTGTCGTTTCAGGTGTACAGGCAGGAAGTGTTCGGCCTGCTCGGTCCTAACGGGGCCGGCAAGAGCACGACAATTGAGACTGCTCTCGGGCTAAAAAAAGCAGACGGCGGCACAGCTGAAATCGTAGGGATGAATCCTGCGGCAAAGAGGAAGAAGATATTTGAGCGTGTCGGCGTACAGCTCCAGTCATCTAATTTTCAAAACAATATACGGGTGGAGGAGATATGCGAAGAGCTGTCCGCGCTCTATGAGTCTCCGGCGGACTACCGGGAACTGCTGCGACAGTTTAGGCTTGAGGAATTCATGAGGCAGCCGGTAGAAAAGCTGTCGGGTGGAGAACGCCAGAAGCTGTCCGTCGTCCTTGCACTGCTTCCGGGGCCGGAGCTTGTGTTTCTGGATGAACTTACGACAGGACTTGACACGGCGGCCCGCAGGGAAGTATGGCAGACGTTGAAAGGATTAAAGGAAAGAGGGATGACGATATTCCTCACCACACATTATATGGAAGAAGCAGAGAGCCTGTGTGACCGTATTATGCTCATAAAGCAGGGAAAAGAGATTATTACAGGGACAGTAGAGGAAGTTGTGGAAAACAGTCCGTACGATAACCTTGAGGATGCATATCTCTGGTATATGGCAGAGGAGGGAAAGAGATGAGACGTTTTTGGACATTGTATAAGATAGAACAGAAACTGGGATTCCGCTGCCCGGACGGCCTGATATTCGGGGTCGCCATGCCTGCCGGCATTCTCGTTCTCATAGCAGTTATCGCAGGGGGGAAGGCAGCGGGCGGGGGGAACTATACATTTCTCCAAAGTGCATTTGCTTCATTGACGGCAGTAGGAATCTGTGCAAGCGCTTTTATGGGAATCCCCCTAAGCATAGCGGATTACCGGGATAAAAAGATTCTGAAGCACTTTTTTGTCACTCCGTGCAGCCCGATGGCGCTGCTGGCGGCTGTAGTCGCCTGTGGGACGGTGACCGCGCTCATTTCTTGTGCGGCAGTATCGGTCATTTCTGTAGCCGTGTTTGGATATAGGATGGAGGGAAAGCTATTGCTGTTTGCAGGTGCATATCTGCTCGTCATGGCGGCCATGTACAGCATCGGCATGCTCATAGCAGGACTGTTTTGAGCTGTTTCCGGAAAAGCTCCAGAAAGCGGCATCCATGCTTCCTCTGACGCAGGGGATCAAGCTGATGAAAGAGATATCCATGGGCGGGCCGTTGGAAGATACTGCCGGAATCGTGGCGCTGCTTGCGGCCATTACTATTATCTGCTGCTGTATTACAAAATGTACGTTCCGATGGGAATGATCTGGAGTATAATAATGAATTGGGAGGCGTGATATGAAAAAGGAACATTACTGTGAAAATAAGCCGGGAGATAAGCTATACAAGATTGGAATGTTCGCAGCCATGAACCATGTGACGATAAAAGCATTGAGATATTATGACGAACAAGGCCTGCTCAAGCCTGTCTATGTAGATGCTGATTCGGGATACCGCTATTACACGGCAGGGCAGCTGCCGGAGGTAATCATAGCCTCCGTAAAGACAACACTCCATGGCTATGAGGATCTGTTTGATGTCATGCCTCCCATGGGACAGGAGATGGAACGTCTCGGATGCATCTGTGCCGAGCCGGAATATTGTTTTACGATATACCATGACGGCGGGTACAGGGAAGAGGACATCAAAGTCGAAATCTGCCAGGCCGTCACTGAGAAAAGGCAGGATTCTGAGACGGTAAAGTTCAAGGTGATGCCGGCGGTAGAGACCGCCGCATGCATCCTCCACAAAGGCTCTTATGAAGGATTCCCGGAGGCTTATGCACAGGTGCTCCGATTCGTGGAGAACAATGGGTATGAGATATGTGGAAATCCGAGGGAATCGTATATCGACGGCGTATGGAACAAGGAATCGGAAGAGGAATGGCTGTCGGAGATTCAGTTTCCGGTAAAGAGGACAAGTGTGGAGCGGCTGTAAAAAAATAAAGATTAACAGTGTATCGAATTGACAAATGCGGGGAAATCATGCAATATGGATTTGAGAAAGTACCCTTCCGGGAGATTGGAGTATGCGACATGCTGTTAATAAAAAATGCCGAAGTCTATGCGCCGGCCAGTATTGGAAAAAAAGATATTCTTATATGTAATGAAAAGATAGAGCTGATAGAAGACAAAATAGAAGGGCTGCCTGGAAACTGCCGGGTGATGGATGGAGAAGGGCTTCTCCTCGCCCCGGGGATGATCGACCAGCATATACATGTGACCGGGGGAGGCGGAGAAGGCAGCTTCCATACCCGCACCCCGGAACTTGACCTGTCTGAGATGATAAAGGGAGGGATTACCACGGCAGTCGGCCTTCTCGGTACCGATGGCATAACGAGAAGCGTGGAGAACCTATATGCAAAGACGGCAGCGCTGAATGAGGAAGGGGTTACCGCATATATGCTCACCGGCGCGTACGGATATCCGGGGCCATCCATAACCGGCGAGCCTGACAGAGATATCATGTTCGTCAAAGAGGTGCTTGGAATGAAGCTTGCGCTGTCCGACCACCGGGCGCCGAACGTGACCCCGGAACAGCTGATGCAGATTTCGAGCCGGGTCAGAGTGGCCGGCATGCTGAGTGGGAAACCGGGAGTGGTCGTACTGCATATGGGTGATGCGCCGGAAGGGCTGGAACCGGTCTATGAAGCCCTTGAATATAGCACGCTTCCTATCCGTATCTTTCGTCCGACCCATGTGAACCGCAACAAAGCGCTTCTTGAAGCCGGATACGGGTTCCTTGAAAAAGGCGGCTATGTAGACTATACATGCGGTATGAAGGGACAGCCTTCACCGGGGCAATGTATCGCAGAGGCGGCGAGAAGAGGGCTTCCGCTTGCACATATAACTATCAGCTCTGACGGTCACGGCAGCTGGTCAAGCTACGATGAGGACGGGACCCTTCTGGATATCGGCGTCTCCGGGGTGGACAGCCTGTACAGGGAGCTGCAGCTTATGGTCAAGGACCTGGGGATGAACCTCGAAGATGCCCTCGGATATGTGACCTCCCATGTGGCTGAAGCGCTCGACCTGTACCCGGAGAAAGGCTGCATAAAAGAAGGGGCGGATGCGGATATGCTGCTTTTCACAGAACAGCTGGATCTTCACACGGTGATAGCGCGAGGCGCGGTCATGATGGAAGGCGGGGTTCTGAAAAGGAAGGGCACATATGAACGTTAGAATTATGTGCCGATATCGCAGCACGGCCCCCCCCCCCCCGCCTTCCCGGAGGCTGCATTACGGAACGGCTAAACGGCTGCCGGTACTTCAGGATTGTTATTGGCAAAGTTCTGCAGTATCACGAGCGGCTGGTATGAGCTTGCATTTACGATATCGACGCCCTTCTTTGCGGCAGCCTCAGATATGAAGTATTCATCTCCTGTGACATCTCCGTAGCGGATAAGTTCCGGAGCCTCGCACTCGAACACGCCGAACGACCCATGGCCCTGGACGATGACAGCGCAGTAGCATGCCTGGTCGGTCAGGGTATAACTCTGCCCCGGCAGGACGGTCACTTCTTTGGCGGCGACCCAGTCGTTGGCGTAGGCGATCCATCTCTCTGACGCCGCAGGCGTTTCGGATTTTAACCTTGGTGCCCGGAAATACGTCTCTTTATAGTCGGGCCTTGTGCTTTCTTCCCAGTCGATCTGATTGAAAATAGCATCCAGGTCATCTTTTTCCTCTTCCGGTGCACAGTCTGTCAGGAGATGATGAGGGTTGACTTCTCCCATCGTAACATTTTCCATGATCGTATTCACGTCACTGTTCCACTGCGGTTCAAAAGTAACGACGGATGCGGGAGCGTGGATTACGCCTGCAGGCGTATACCACCCGGTCCCGAGCTGGATGCGGTAAGCGCGGGAAAGCTCTGTAATCCTGTTGTCTTTTGTGTCAAAATTTACCAGACATTCCATGACCTCCTCCTTTGTGGTGGAGGGGTCAAAGCCGAAATACGTAAGAGGAAAACGTCCGAGATAGCTGCAGTTATACTGGGGCGGGAAATAATAAGCCTCAGGCTTGCCGTGCATGCCTATCCTGGCGGCTTTTTCCTCTGTCAGATGCAGATGGTGGAACAGCGGCTTGTCATAGTCATAGAGCTTGGCAAATGTCGGCCACGTACCATACATGGTCATAAGGGCGTCACCAATCAGGTCGCTCCCGAGTTCATCGACATAGTCTTTGAAAAGGCGGACGGATCTTGTGGCGGGATCCTCCAGTACAAAGCTCATCCCTTCCGTTTCACCGGTCTTGGGGCCGTTCAGTGCCCTTGCCAGAGAGCCGAGCCATCGTTCGCATATGCCGCCGCGGTCCATGCCAAGGGCATAGTAGTCATCGGGGTGCAGCCGGAGCCTCCTGCCCGGTTCGTTGAAATTGCGTGGTACCCAGGACGGCATCAGGTGAAGGATGCCCTCCCCCTGTTCCAATACCTTTCTTACATTGCTCATAATGATCTCCTCCTTCAAATATTTATTTGGCATAGGTATCTAGTACCGATGTAAAAGAAAATAAATTTCATATAAAAGTATGAAATATAGCTTTTGAATTATAATAGCACAAAAAACTTAAAATTAAAATACAAAATAATAGGCAAATTGACTGATTCATAAAAAAATATTTCATGTGATTGTTGACAATGTTTTTTCTGTAAGATAAGATAATCGTACAGACAATAAAACCTTCACAAAACAGAAGGTGTACGCACAAGGAGGAAGTAATATGTTGCTGAACATGAAAGATCTGCTGGTGGTAGCTAACAGAGAAAACTTTGCCGTGCCGGCTTTTAATATTGGTACGGGACAGATATTGAACGGTGTTATGGATAAGTGCGAAGAGCTGAAGGCGCCTGTCATCCTTGCCATCCATCCGAGTGAGCTGGATTTCCAGGGGGACAGCTTTCTGAAGATGTGTATCGACAGGGCCGCCGGCTCGCCCGTTCCGGTCTGCATCCATCTGGACCACAGCGGATGGGGACCGATCGTCAGGGCTGTCAGGGCCGGTTTTACTTCTGTAATGATAGACGCCTCTTCTCTGCCGTTTGAAGAGAATGTTGCCATTACGAAGAAGGTGTGCGACCTGGCGCATCCGCTTGGAATATCTGTAGAAGGAGAGCTTGGGACTATCGGCACCACGGACGGGGATACCGAAGGCGGCACGGAGGATATCATCTATACGAAGCCGGAGGATGCGGTGCGCTTCGTGGAAGAGACGGGATGCGACACGCTTGCGGTTGCCATAGGAACGGCCCACGGGATATATCCTGCAGGGATGAAGCCGGAGCTCAGGCAGGAACTGCTGAGCGATATAAAAAGCAGGGTAACGGTACCCCTTGTGCTTCATGGAGGCTCGGGAAACGAGGACTCCGAGATTGCAGAGGCGGTCCGGCGGGGGATTAATAAGATCAATATATCTTCCGACATTAAGGATGCGTTCTACCAGGAACTGAGAGAGACGCTGAAAGACCAGAAGATCCGTGAGCCGTTTGAACTTTATCCGGCAAGCGTCACGGCCATGAATAAAGTGATCGAGCACAAAGTAAGGCTGTTTAACGACGACGATAAAGTCAAATATTACTCATTGAATGAAATGCTGTAATGCTTTATGATGAAAGAAAAGAATCATAGATTCGGAAGTAGGACGGTGTTTTATTATGGATAAACGTGGGAATTCTGTACTGGAAAATATCAAAGCCAATTATGAAAAATTATTTTCAGCAGAAAAGAAAGCTGCCGCATACATACTGGCAAATCCGGAACAGGCTATCATGATGAATATATCTGAACTGGCCAGGAAGAGCGGAAGCAGCGAAGCTACGGTAGTACGCATGTGCAAGCATGTGGGCTATCAGGGGTACTACCAGATGCGGCTGCTGATGTCCCATGATCTGGGGAAGGCAAGACCCACGTACGATGAGAATGAGATGTTAAGTTCTGCAAGAAGAATCTTTGAGTCCAGTGCCGCGAGGGTAGCAGCACTGGAGGAGGCTATCGATCTTGAGCTGCTGGTTAAGGCAGTACGGCTGCTGCGTTTGAGCCGGATGGTATTTGTCGTCGCCGCGGGAAATACGAGCCCCATCGCGACAGACCTGGGGTTCCGCCTGGAACGGTGCGGGATTCCCTGCTCGTATTCTATGATTCCGGAACATTTCCTGAACCATGTCAGCCTTGGAACGAGTGATGATACGATTGTCGCTATCTCCAGGTCCGGCGCTTCCAAGCAGGTCGTACAGGCTATGGAGCTGGCCAGGAAAAAGCAGATGCACAGCATCGTGATCACAGGAGAGAAGGATACGCAGCTGGCGGAGTACGCGGATTGTGTGATACAGATTGTGGATAAGAAAAAGCAGGCCCTTGACACGGAGCCGGATTCCCATCTTCTGGAGATGGCAGTGAGCGACGCGCTTCTCTATATCAACCGTCATTTTGATGCCTTGACCCAAAACGCTAAGGACGATAAAAAAGAGGCAGGCTACGGCGACGACGTAGAATTGCTGCTGAGTGAATATAAGCTGTAAAAGAAGCGGAGGATACAGATGGCTTACATAGATAAATACAGGAACTACCTTGAGTCGGTGCCGGATGTCATCGAACGGTGCCGTGCGACCGGAAAAAGGCCGGTGCTGGCCTATACGAGCAATCTGGACGCCATAGTAGAATGGGACGTGGAAAGCTTTAACAGGCTGCTTGCACGGTATCTGGAGGAAGAACCGTGCTGTGAGGAAGGAGAGGCCATTGGAAGCATGCAGGATTTTGCAAAGATCGTGAGCTACTATGCAGTGAACGGACTCGGGGGAGAGGTAGAGATAACATCCGGCGGGGTTATCGAGAGGCTGAAGGACTATTTTGACATATATTACGGACTGGGAGGAACATGTGCACAGGGAGCCGCAGCGCTTGGAACGTTAGGGGTGCCGGTGCTGATCCACATTACGGACCGGTCGCGGGAAGTGGCTGCATGGCTGGATGACAAAGGGATAGAGTCTGTGAAAGGACACAGAAGTGTTCCGATAAAGGAGTGCGTGACCGGGGAGAAGCCAGTGGTCCACCTGATTATACAATATAACAAAGGGGATGTGATCAGGTGTGGAGACAGGGAATACGAGGTGCCGGTTTCTAACCGCCTGATCATGGGGTATGATAAGGTGCACAAGGTCATGCCGGTAAGACAGGATTTTCTGGAATATCTGGAAGAACATGCCCAGATGATGTGCTCCTATGATATCTCGGGATTCAATGCCATAGTGGAGCCGGAAGTCCTGAAGGAGCGTATCGGACAGCTGGCGAAGCACTACAGGACATTAAGATCAAGGAACCCACAGCTTAAGATATATTTTGAAAGCGCCCACTTTATCAGTGCCGGATGCAGGGATCTGCTGTATGACACGCTTGCCGGATATATGGATATCATGGGAATGAATGAGGAAGAGCTGGTGGATCTGGCAGGAAAAAAGGCCCATCCGGTAGACAAGGATGACATCACATCCGTAATAAAAGGTCTTGATTATATGCTGGAACTGTACCCGGTGAAAGGAATCGTGATGCACAGCAAGGACTATGCGCTGTATTACGGTGAGATGATGGAGGGGGTGGACGTTGAGATGGGGCTTACGCTTGGCAGCCTTATGTCTGGGACACGGGCGCGCATCGGGCGTTATGGTACCATGGATGACTGCAGGGATAGCCTGAAGCTTCCATTGAGCCCCACGGGAACCAGGTTCGCGCAGGCTCTGGATGAGATGGAGCTGCAACACAAGGCTGTGCTTGTACCTTCACGGTATATGGAGAAGCCGAGATATACCATTGGGCTTGGAGATACTTTCGTAGCCGGAATGCAGCTATGTTTTATGTGATAGTTCTTTTTTTTTACCTTTGTGGTAAAAAATAATTTCATAAACAACATACTAATTGTAATTAATAACTAAAAACAAACATTAAAATGTGGGATAATTAACAAAAATTGCAATTATGTGAAATTATATTTCATATTTACATTGACATTTAAGTTTTGGATTGATATGATTTTTTCAGAGACGAAGAAGCTTCCCGTACAGGAGAGACGGAAGTACGTAAGGCGAGAATGAGGTGAGATATTTGGAAGAGAAGGCGAGAGCAGACGAAGCATATGTATTGGAATGCCGCGGCATCTCCAAAGCGTTCGGAGGCACACAGGCACTTAAGGATGTCGATCTGTTTGTGAGGCCTGGAGAGGTACATGCGCTTCTCGGAGAAAACGGTGCCGGCAAGTCTACCCTGATGAAGTGCATTATCGGGCTTCACCAGCAGGATGAGGGAACGATACGGTTTGAAGGCAGGCCATATACCGCCAGAGGGCCGGTGGAGGCGCTGGATGCGGGGATATCTATGATACATCAGGAACTGAATCCGGAGCCCCACCTGACGATAGCAGAAAGCGTTTTCCTCAAAAGGGAGGACACAAGAGGTATCTTTCTGAATAAAAAGGCACAGAACGAGCGGGCGGAGGACATCTTAAAGAAGTTTAACTTTCCACACGGCGCCAAGACTTTGATGAAAGAGCTGACGCTGGCACAGATGCAGATGGTAGAGATCATCAAGGCGGTATCCTGCAATTCCAGGCTGATTATCATGGATGAGCCGACCTCATCCCTGGACAGCGAAGAGACAGAGCATCTGTTCAATACGATACGCGAGCTGAAGGAAAAGGGCGTGGCAATTATCTATATATCCCACAGGATGGAAGAGATATTCAGGATCAGTGACCATGTTTCCGTATTCAGGGACGGTACATATATCGGAGAGCGGCCCATGGAAGGAGTCACCCGCGATGAGCTGATTTCCATGATGGTCGGCCGGAAAGTTGAAAATGTATTTCCTAAGACGGCCTGTGATATCGGAGACGTGGTGTTTAAAGTGGAGAAGCTTTCCGGCAAGGGGTTCGAGGATATCAGCTTTGAGGTGAGGAAAGGGGAGATACTTGGCATCTCGGGCCTGGTAGGCTCGGGACGGAGCGAAACGATGCGGGCCATATTCGGAATGGCCCCTGTTACGGGAGGAAGAATCTTTCTGGAAGGCAGGGAAATCAAGATAAGGAAGCCAATCCAGGCCATCCGGCATGGAATCTGCATGGTCAATGAAGACAGAAAAAACTATGGCCTGGCTCTCCACCGGTCGATACGGGAAAATATGACGCTGCCCACGCTGCCGATGAAACAGAGGGCTCCGATTCTCAACAAGAAGCAGGAAGAGAAAGAATGCCTGGAGATGGGGAAGATGCTGACGCTGAAATCGGCCAGTATCGAACATGATGCATTTTCCTTAAGCGGCGGGAACCAGCAGAAGGTCGTGCTGGCCAAGTGGCTGCTTGCCGACCCGAAAGTACTGATTCTGGATGAGCCTACAAGAGGGGTTGACGTGGGTGCCAAGTCGGAGATCCATTCGCTGATGTGCGAGTTTGCGGCAAGAGGGATGGCTGTCATCATGATATCCTCAGAGCTGCCGGAAGTGATGGGCATGAGCGACCGTATTCTCGTCTATCATGAAGGGAAGATCAACGGAGAGGTCTCCCGGGATGAAATATTGAGCGGCAGCGCGGACCAGGAGACGATTCTGGGAAAGGCGTTCGGCGGAAAATAGGAGGTAGAGCCAATGGCAAAAGACAAAGGCAGAATCATCGGAATGGACAGAGAGAAGTTCCGTATGTTTATGGGTAAATATGGAATCGGTGTAATCCTTCTGATCATGATGGTTTTTATATCTGTCATGGAACCGTCATTCAGAAGTACGAGCAATATGATCAATGTTGCGACACAGGTATCTATCAACGCGATGATTGCATATGGCATGTGCCTTGCGATTACGACGGAAGGGATCGACCTGTCTGTGGGGGCACAGCTTGCCCTCGTCAGCTGTGTCCTTGGACAGCTGATATCCGGGAAAGGGTGGAATATTGCGGCGGCAATCATAGTGGCCCTTCTCGTGTCCACGGTATGGGGATTTATCAACGGATTTTTGATCTCCAAGTTCAACATGTTCCCGTTTGTGGTGACGCTGTCCACCCAGTTGATTATCCGGGGCCTTGCCCAGGTAATCAGCGGAGGCCAGGCGATTCCGATAACGGATACGGCATTCAAGAGTATCTATTCAGCCAAGATCGGGCCGGTGCCATTTCCCATACTCGTCCTAATCCTGGCAACGTTTCTCATGTACATGATACTCCACTGGACCAAGTTCGGACGGTATGTATTTGCGGTGGGCGACAATATGCAGGCGGCAATTGCCTCCGGCGTAAGTATTATAAAGACGAAGACGGCGGTCTATACCATATCGGGCCTTCTGGCAGGGATAGCAGGCATCATCTTCACGGCCAAGACTGCCTCTGCCCAGTCCAATATAGGTATCGGGTATGAGACCGACGCGGTGGCGGCCTGCGTGCTCGGAGGGACCTCCTTCGCGGGCGGCGTTGCTACGGTGCCCGGAGTGCTTATGGGGATATTCATTATCGGCTTCATCTACAACGGCATGAACCTGATCGGAATCGATTCCTATTACCAGTCCATGACAAAAGGTGCGGTTATCATAGGGGCCGTGCTTCTTGACATGGTGATGAACAAAAAGAACAGCTAGTTTGCCTGGTGATAGTTAGGAGGCGGGAGGAGCCTCTTGATTATAGAAAGTTTATTCATAACAGAAGGAGGAACGAAAATGAAAAGAAAAGTGTTAAGCGTACTGCTCTGCGTCATGATGACAGCCGTACTGGCGGCCGGATGCGGTTCAGACAACAAGGATGACGGTAAGAAAGACGGCGGAGCCAAGACGGAAGATGCAAAAGACGGCGACGTGAACGGAGACGGCAAGATAATCTGCGGCTATATCTCAAAGAATATCGTTGACCCGTTCCACGCTCCGATCAATGATTATGCAAAAAAGACGTTTGATGGACTTAAGAAGGATGGAACAATCGACGACTGGACGGGTATCCTGGATGGCGAGACGGATGCCAACAAGCAGATCGACCGTGCCGACGAGTGTATTGCAAAGAACTGTGATTATGTAATCATCCTTCCGGCGGAAGCGAGCGCTTCCGACGCGGCTGTCACCAAGATGACAGATGCAGGCATAAAGGTCATCGTCGTAAATTCCAAGACAGACAGTACGGATGAT
The DNA here is from genome assembly GCF_004345005.1 of Extibacter muris. Lineage (GTDB taxonomy): Bacteria > Bacillota > Clostridia > Lachnospirales > Lachnospiraceae > Extibacter > Extibacter muris. The sequence continues at coordinate 24,099 of NZ_SMMX01000017.1, read as the reverse complement.
GTGGCTATGGCCTATGTAGGCCCGGACGATGTGGAAGCCGGCGAGATGCTGGCGCAGTGGGTCATCGATAATGTGCCGGACGGCGGAAAATACGCGCACTGCCAGGGCGTTATCGGCAATTCTGCCCAGATCCAGCGGGGAGAAGGCATAGAGAATGTCATGAAGGATAACGGCAAGTTTGAATCCGTTGGAGATTTTCCGTGTGAATGGCAGGCTGATAAGGCGGCCAATGTAGCGACAGATATGATGAACCAGTACAAAGATGAACTGAAGGCGATCATCTGTGACAACGACGATATGTCCTCAGCGGCTCAGAAGGCCTGCAACGACGCGGGGAGAGAAGATATCGTCTGCGTAGGCGTGGATGGAAATGAGAATCCGCTGCAGATGGTAAAAGACGGCGAAATGGGAGCCACGGTCCTGCAGGACGGTCCTGCACAGGTGGAAGGAGCCATAGATCTGATAAAGAAGGCCTTGAACGGTGAGGAGACAGAGAAGGAAGTCATGATATCTTTTGTGCTTGTAACGAAAGACAATGTTGATGAATATCTGAAATAATCCACGTAATAAAGGGAGTGCATCTGGCACTCCCTTTCTCTCATGTAATCTTGCGGCCGGACAGCTGCTGCGTCACCGGCCTTCCATGAATTCCTGAAATACATCGGACACGCGCTGCATATCGTCCCTTGTAAAACGCTGGTCGCAGCTGATGGACATGATATGTTCATAGATGTAGTGTGCGCCGGGATACGTTCCGATGTCTATGAACGGCGGCACCGGCCAGTATACTTTCGGCGGTATGCCGGCGGCAGCCAGGTGCTTCATGAGGGATTCCCTGTCTTCGCAGAGGAAAGGGAAGAACATAGGGCAGGTGTCCTGCGGAAGATGGGGAAATACAGGGCGTACCGATGGATTGTCTGGAAGATGCTCCAGCAGATACGCATAATTATCGCGGCGCTTCTTAACGGCCTCGGCAAGCGGGTAATGGAGGATTGTCTGAAGGGATTCGCCGTCGCCTTCCTGCATGTCGAAGATCTCCCGCAGCATCCATTCTGCTTCCCAGAATGCATCGGCGCTCTTCTTGTTCAAGGCCTCGTCTCCGGTTCTCTCGTATTCTTCTCTTGTCCGGAGCGCCCTGTCCCTTATCTTGAGATGCTCTTTATCTGCGGGGACGGGTGATACGCCAAAGCGTCCGGTGCGTTTGAATGCCAGCCCTCCGGAAGTTACCCCCATCCATTTGCGGAGGCTGACCGCGACATAGTCGCTGTCGGGGCAGGGCCCGGATGGTGAGAAGGCTGTGTGGGTCGTGTCCTGCATGACCGTCACGCCGCGGCTTCTGCATGTTCTGACAAAATCAGTGTCAAAAGTAGAAAAGCCGTAATAGCCGCAGATGAGCAGAAAGCTGATCTTGTCAATGAGGCTGTCGTCAAACTGCGGTACGAGGCTTTGGTCTACGTCGTAATAGTAGATCTTATATCCTGCTTTGACGAAACAGCCGCTTACCGTCTCGCACGTATATGCAGGGAGATAGGCGGTCCGTTTCGTATCTGTAAGCATGGAATCCTGCAGGCAGAGATAGATGGCGCACCGGCCGGACATGAGGTGGATTACGTCGCCTGCGTTCGGGCAGACGAGATCTATGTAACCGTTTGTCTCAGAACTGTTCTTTTCGTAGGGGAAGAACCCTCCTATTTCCATATGTGATACCTCCTGTAATTTATATTATATATTCTGGTTCTTGAATTGGCTTTGGCTGCGCCGGCTCAGGACGACAGGGTCTTTTTGAAATCTTTTCGCTCCGCCTCCGGAACCATGTCGATGACGAGGCAGGACGCGAGAAGATTCAAGGCTGTCATCGGCAGCGTCAGCGAGTTGTAGAACATCTTCGTCGAAGTCTGGCAGAGGAGCAGGTGGGTACTGTGCTCGGCCGCCGGCGAAGAGATGCTGTCGGTGATGGTCAGGATAGGGACGCCTGTGTCCGCCGCTTTCCTGGCAATGCTCCCCATCGGGTAATAATACTTGGGGAAGGAAAAGAAGATGACAAGGTCTCCTTCGCAAAGATGCTGCAGGCGGTTCTGCGTCTCGGCCAGGTCGGCCAGATCGATGAGGGTCGCGTTGAAATACAAAAGCCGGAGCCTTGCTTCCAGAAATTCGCCGAGTATCTTGGAGATGTCATGGGCAAAAATGAAAATCCGTCTGCTTTTTTTGATTTTCCCGGCGGCGGCCACGATGGATTCCGGATTGAATGAAGCTGAGAAGTCGGCCACCGCGGCTGCCTCCTGACGGCAGATGTCTGTCAGCAGCGCCTCCTTTGCAGAGCAAGACGCATTTTCAGGTGGAAAATAAGCCGGCGCTGAGAGCAGGCGTATCATATGCTGCGTATATTCCCTGAATTCATTCTTAAGCTCCAGGAAGCTGGAACAGCCTATCTTTTCGCAGAAGCGCAGCAGTGTCAGTTCGGAAGAGGCCGTCTGCTGGCTCAGCTGGGCCAGAGTGATGTAGCAGACGTCCTCTGGATTGTCCATCAGATAGTCTGCGATTCCCTTCTGCTTTTTTGTCAATGCGGGATACATGTCCCGGATTCTCTGTAATATGTCCATGTTGTTTCCTTTCCATATATAGTACCCTTATAAAAAACAGGCGGCGGTGATGCGTCATAAACTGCCTATAAAATAAATATAAAGAATCCATAAACATTTTGCAAGTAAATACTTTACAATTTTGCTGTTATATGTATAATAATAATTAAAAAGTAAAGTAAATACTTTATTTTTTGAGAATTCTGCATATCTCATGATAAATAAAGTAGGTCAGCTTTGCAGAAGGAAGTACAAAAAGGGAGGAGAGAAGCAGCAATGAAAAAACTATTTGAAAAACACTTTGAGCGCACATGGCTTGTAATCTTTCTGATCATGTTCGTCATCATCATGATTCCGTTTCCGTTCTTTTACAGCGAAACCTATATTCCGGCTATAGGAGGGATTCCCTCATATATCTTCGGATGGTTCGTACATACGGCGATTACGTTTGCCCTGATTATCGTCTATTACAGAATGTGCATGAAGCGAAAAGAATACCACGTGTATGATGAGAAGAACGAGGAAGTTACGGAAGGAGGAGAGGAATAATGTCTGAAGCAATCCAACCATCACCGGCACCATTTTACACGGTCCTGGCTGTATATCTTGGTATTATGGCATTTATCGGCTGGTATGCCAGCCGAAAGACGAAGAATCTCGGCGATTTCTTCGTTCTCAGCGGAAAAGCAGGTGTAATCGTAAGTGGTATCGCTTATTTTTCCACACAGTTTTCTATGGGTACGTTCCTTGGCACTCCGGGTACGATATTTGGCGTCGGTTATGCGGGCATGGCGATCTCTGTGCCTGGTGCTGTCTTCTGTATGATCCTGCCGGCGCTTCTGATAGGAAGGAAACTGGTGACGCTCGGTCATGAATACGGTTTCCTTACGATGGCAGACTATCTGACAGACCGGTATCATTCCAGGTCCATGAGCGGCGTGCTCGGTGTCATGATGCTGTTTTTCCTCATTCCGATGATGGGAGCCCAGATTATCGGCGCGGGAGTCATCGTGCACGTATTTACCGGCCTGCCTGAGTGGGTAGGGGTTGTAGGAATGGGAGTGATCGTTATACTATATTGTATGAGCGGCGGAATGAAGGGGGCGATGATGACCGATGTCATCCAGGGTTCCCTTATGATAGGTACCGCAGTTGTTACGTTTATAGTATCAATCGTAATGGGAGGCGGCTTTGATAATATCAACAGCACGCTTCAGAATATGAATGAATCATACCTGACCTTCCCCGGGGCGAACGGGTATATGCCGTGGGCTTACTACGTGTCCAACATCGTACTCTGGTCCTTCTTCACGATGGGGCAGCCCCACCTGTTTACGAAGTTCTTTACGATGAAGGACCATAAGACGATGTTCAAGGCCATACTGCTCGGTACAGGCGGGATGTTTGTCTCTGCCACTTTAATCGAATGGGCCGGCGTCAATGGAATCGCGTCCATCCAGAATATTGAGAAGGCGGACCAGATTGTTCCCATGATTCTGCAAAGAGGGCTGAATCCGTTCCTGGCGTCCCTGTTCATCGCCGGAATCGTAGCAGCCGGAATGTCTACCATCGACGGCATCCTCGTCACAACGACAGGGGCCGTGACACGGGATATCTATCAGAAGATAGTGAACAAGAAGGCGACCGATGAGAGCGTCATGAAGCTGTCCAAAGTTGTCACCATATTGATTGGCCTGGTCGTTATACTCTTTGGCGTATTTCAGCCTGGCAGCATCTTTGAGATCAATCTGTTCGCCTTTTCCGGAATGGCGGTCTTCGTCGTGCCGATCCTGTTTGGCATGTACTGGAAGAAGTCGACGGCCCCGGGCGCCATAGCGGCTGTGGCGGTAGGGGTAATCGCCCTTCTTGGCTTTACGCTTATTCCGGAAGTGAAGGAGCTGGCGCTTGGATTCCATGCACTGTTCCCGGCTACGATACTTGGCGCGGTCACGATGGTAATTGTCAGCAAGCTGACGCAGGCTCCGCCGCAGGAGACGATTGACCGGCACTTCAAACTGTTTCAGAAAGGTTAGTGCCACATAAAAGAGGAGGTAGTTAGATGTATCTTGGTAAGATGACGACAGCCCAGGCAAAAGAGGCGTTTCAGAAAGATCCGGTACTGGTGATACCGGTGGGCAGCACAGAACAGCATGGCGCCCAGTGTGCGCTTGGGACGGACTATATGGTACCGTCGTATCTGGCAGACCATGTGGCTGACATGGAAGATGTGATTATCGCTCCTACGGTTCCGTACGGCGTCTGTCCTTATCACCTGAGCTTTGAAGGCAGTATCAATATCGGATATGAAGGGCTGTACATGGTTCTGCACGGAATCATGGACTCGCTTATGCAGCATGGGGTGAGAAGGTTTGCCATACTGAACGGACACGGGGGCAATACGCCTTCCATCGACCGCGCGGCGCTTGAAGTCTATCATAAGGGCGGCATCTGCGCCAGCATAGACTGGTGGAGCCTTGTGGCGGAGCTGGATGAGAAGTTCCGGGGCGGACACGGCGACATCCTGGAGACGTCCGCTATGATGGCGGTCGACCCGGATGCGGTGCATCTGGAGCTGGGGCAGCCTATGAATCCGCAGCATCCTTCCGAAAATGTAGAGGCGGCCTATATACAGGCAGTCCGCTATAAGGGCGGCACGGTCCGCCTTGTGAGGGATACGAAAGAGATAGCTCCAAGCGGATGGTTCGGTCCGTTTGACCCGAAGGACTCGACGGCTGAACTCGGGCAGGAAGCGCTCGATATATCCGTTGCATTTATCCGGGGATTCCTGGAGGAAATGAAAGGGTTCGCATGCAGGTAGAGGAATAAGAGGTATCTCCCCGGCTGTGTACTGTGCACAGCCGGGATATAATGCGGATCTGCCGGAGATATATTTGTTAAAAGTTATTATTTTCTGGAAACTACTTGACAGATGAAATATCCCATGATAGTATGAGAAAATATTTTAAATGAGATTTGGATTTATCACAAACGAGGCAGACGGAGAAGATGTATTTGTACATTTTTCAGGTATCGCGTCAGATGGTTTTAAATCATTAGAGGATGGCCAGTCAGTAACATTTGATATTACTGCCGGAAGCCGTGGAAATCAGGCAGTCAACGTATACGCTGCATAGATGGATGCAAAAAGGCGCTCTGTGGACGATGGTCCATGGGCCCTTTTTTAGTTGAGCTGGTCAATGCCGATTCTGCCTATGTAGGCTGCGTAAGCTCAAGGCGGGAATATATTGCAAATCCACATAAGATATGATATCATATGACCTATATAAATCTGCTTTGCGTTCTGCCAAAGCAATTTCTATATTCATTATCTGTTCGGCGCGTCGCCGGAAAATTACCAGATTAAATTTTATAAGGAGGCTGAAAGCATGGATATTTGCACGAAACAATGTTGGGCGCACATATGGTCGTATAGACAGGAAAACGAAAAATGTGCTATGATTATGCTACTCACTATTGCCGGGACGAGGAGGTGGAACTATGCTGGATAATCAAGATCTTCAGGCGATAAAGCACTTGCTTGACGAAGGCTTGGGTTTGATGGAAGGAAGGATAGACGGCAAGCTGGAATCGCTGGAAGGAAGGATAGACGGCAAGCTGGAATCGCTGGAAGGAAGGATAGACGGCAAGCTGGAATCGCTGGAAGGAAGGATAGACGGCAAGCTGGAATCACTGGAAGGAAGGATAGACGGCAAGCTGGAAACGCTGGAAAGAAGGATAGACGGCAAGCTGGAAACGCTGGAAGGAAGGATAGACGGTAATCTGAAGGCGCTGGAAAATAGAGTGGATGAGAGGTTCACGGAACAGGAGAATTCTCTGCTTGCTGAGATAGATTTTATTCAGGAAAAGGCGAACGGCCACTTTAAAAGGATAGAAAACAGGATGGATGAGATGCAGAATGATATAAATGGCTTGAGGCAGGATAATGGGATGATGAATATTCTGTTTGAGAAGGTACTGAAAGTCTCTGAGGAAGTTGAGATTATCAAGCAGAAGATATCTTGAGCGGAAGTGCCATAAAGCAAGAAAAAGACTTGCTTTTTCCCGGTATGTATGATACAATATCCGAGCGAATGGAAGTAGGTCTTTTTTTTATGCCTAAAAACAGGCAGCCTCGCAAGCTGCCGAGTAACACGTTAATTAAGAAACATAAAGCGAGGTGGAAGTTGTGCGTACAAGAATCACATTGGAATGTACAGAATGCAAGCAGCGTAACTACAACATGACGAAGGATAAGAAAACGCATCCGGAACGCATGGAGACTAAGAAGTACTGTAAATTCTGCAAGTCACACACATTGCACAAGGAAACAAAATAGTCGCCGCAAAGGAGTGGATGTCATGGCTGAACAAAAAACTCAGAAGAAGAGCTGGTTCAAAGGACTTAAGGCAGAATTCAGGAAGATCATTTGGCCAGATAAGATGACACTTGCAAAACAGACAGCGGCAGTCGTTTCTGTGTCTGTTGTACTGGGAATCATAATTGCAGTTATTGATTTTATCGTACAGAACGGAGTGGATCTATTAGTAAGATAGCACTGATAGGCTGCAGGCAAGAAAGGTGATTTTATGTCAGATGCAAAATGGTACGTTGTTCATACCTATTCAGGGTATGAGAACAAAGTAAAGGCCAACATTGATAAGACAATTGAAAACCGGCACCTGGAAGAACAGATATTAGAAGTCCGTGTTCCTATGCAGGATGTAGTGGAGCTGAAGAACGGCGTCCAGAAGGCGACACAGAAAAAGATGTTTCCGGGTTATGTGCTCATCCATATGATTATGAATGACGACACATGGTACGTCGTCCGCAACACGAGGGGCGTGACAGGATTTGTCGGGCCGGGATCCAAGCCGGTTCCGCTGACAGATGCGGAGATGGCGCCGCTTGGAATCAAGCAGGAGAACATCGTCGTCGACTTTGAAGTGGGCGATACCGTCCAGGTGATAGCCGGAGCATGGGCTGATACGGTTGGAGTGATCCAGGCGCTGAACATTCCGAAGCAGAGCCTGACTATCAATGTTGAGTTATTCGGCCGCGAAACGCCGGTAGAAATCAGTTTCGCAGAAGTAAAGAAAATGTAGTAGGAAGTGGGAGGGACGTGTTCCCGCCAACACCACAAGGAGGTAATTGAAATGGCAAAAAAAGTAGAAGGTTATATCAAGTTACAAATACCTGCCGGCAAAGCTACACCGGCACCACCGGTTGGACCAGCTCTTGGTCAGCACGGTGTGAACATCGTTGAATTTACAAAGCAGTTCAACGCAAAGACTGCGGATCAGGGAGATATGATTATCCCTGTCGTAATTACAGTTTACAATGACAGAAGCTTCAGCTTCATCACAAAGACACCTCCGGCAGCTGTCCTTATCAAGAAAGCCTGCAATATAAAGTCAGGTTCAGGCGTGCCGAATAAGACGAAAGTTGCTACGATAACAAAGGCTCAGCTTCAGGAAATCGCAGAGCTGAAGATGCCGGACCTGAACGCTGCAACCGTAGAAGCTGCTATGAGCATGATAGCAGGTACGTGCCGCAGCATGGGTGTTAAAGTAGAAGAGTAAGAGTTGATGCTGTATTGCCAATTGTAAATGTTAAATATGTGGGAGGGTTATCCCGACATTACCACGAGGAGGTTTTTTAGAATGAAAAGAGGAAAGAAATATATAGAAGCTGCCAAAGTTATCGACAGAGGAACTCTTTACGATAAAGATGAGGCGGTTTCATTAGTAAAGAAAACTGCAGTAGCTAAATTCGATGAGACTATCGAGGCTCATATCAGAACCGGATGTGACGGACGTCACGCTGACCAGCAGATTCGTGGAGCGGTCGTACTGCCTCACGGGACAGGCAAGAAGACCAGGATCCTTGTATTTGCCAAAGATGCCAAAGCAGAAGAAGCAAAGGCGGCAGGGGCAGATTATGTAGGAGCGGAAGAGCTGATTCCGAAGATTCAGAATGAAAACTGGTTTGAATTCGACGTAGTAGTCGCTACGCCAGACATGATGGGTGTTGTCGGACGTCTTGGACGTGTGCTCGGGCCAAAAGGCCTGATGCCGAACCCGAAAGCTGGAACTGTGACGATGGATGTCGCCAAAGCCGTTCAGGAAATCAAAGCCGGTAAGATTGAGTACAGACTCGATAAGACAAACATTATCCATGTGCCAGTAGGTAAAGCATCCTTTACCGAAGAACAACTTGCGGACAACTTCCAGACGCTTATTGATGCAATCAACAAAGCCAAACCGGCAGCAGTAAAAGGTCAGTTCTTAAAGAGCGTGACGCTTACTTCTACGATGGGACCGGGTGTAAAGATCAACACGGCCAAGCTCGTTTAATTGTATCGTATAATAGGACCTCCCCGCCATCAAGGCGGGGAGGTCCTTTTTGCTGTGCTGCCGCAGCTCAGCACGATAGAGGCCTTGAAGGCATGTCCGTCGTATTTGAATTGAGGTATCCCGTTATATTTTGACACGACATCGAGAATGGAGACGATGCCAATCCCGATCCCTTTCCTGCCTCTGGCCTTTGTAGATAAAAAGCATTATCCCTTCTGCGGACCATGCCGTTGTAGCTGTTTTCCACAATGATTACGAGCGTACAGTCGTTAACGGCATGGAGCTTGAGGCGGATATACCTGCCTTCCTGCGCCTGCCGCTGACATGCCTCGACCGCATTTTCCAGCAGATTGCCTAGGACGATGCATGTATCCGTATCTGAGAACGGGAGGTCCCGGTCCAGCTGTATGGATGGTGAGAAGGATATGCCATTTTCTCTGGAAAGCTCCGCATAGTAAGACACGATTACATTTATGACGGGATTGTCGCAATAAGATGTCGGGCGAAGTGAATCCAGGCTGCATATATAATTGTTTATGGATTCTCCCATGCCGTCATAATCGTCTGCATCCAGGCAGGCCTGAAGTGCGATGAGGGTGTGTCGTATACGTAAAAAAGGTCAGGATTATCCACGGTATCGGTGTAAAGTATAATCGCTGGCATCTGTAGAGGGCAGCCTTTTGGAGAGTATCGGGAATATGGCCAGATAATAAAGCAGTCTGTTGCACATGGGGATTCCCCAGGATATGCGCCAGAAGGCCAGGTGTTCCGTCTCGTCCAGTGCGGTACGCAGCAGCCGCTTGAAGAGCATCAGTATAAATGGGAATGTCGGCAGCGCTACGGCCAGCGTGGACAAGGCGCGAAGTACGGGGGTGCTTCCGGGAAGCCTGCCTGTCACGTAATAATGGATCTGGGATGAACATACATAGATGCTGTCCGTATAGCACATGACTATGGCAACTGTAAAAAGGCTCTGGACAAAGCTATAGCCGGGTGCTGCGCGGAATAAAACCACTCCTGACAGCATGGCGGCGAAGGAAAGGATAATCATCGTCCATGGGGTGAGCGGTTTGGTATAATAGATATAGGTGGAGGGGGATGCGCTCTTCGGTCGCCAGTATAATATCCTTGCTGTCCATTGATTTGATATAATCCATATTGACCATACAATTGCGGTAGCACCACAGGAACTGTGGATACTTGTCCGGCATCGGTGCAAAATCCGGAAATGACATGTAGGAACGGATGACATTCCGGGGCGTGTGGACCTGTATGTAATGGTTGTAGTAGTCCGTATAGATAATATCTGTAATCAGAATACGTGTATAATGGCGTCCTTCTTTCAGCTCTATATAGTGCGAAAAACGTTTCGGCGCCTTCTGGCATCTGGAGAGCGATTCTTCCAGCTGCCCGTAGGTAAAAGGTTTGAGCAGGTAATCAAGTGCATGAAGCCGGAAAGCTATGACGGCGTGTTCCTGGCTTGATGTTGTAAAAATAATCAGGCATTTGTCATCTATCTGCCGCACCTTCTCGGCAATATGGATACCGCTCGTCTCATCCATGAATATATCCAGCAAAACAAGGTCATATGTCCCGGCGGCAAAGCCTTTTAAAAAGCCGGTCCCGTTATCGTAAGTATTCATCTGCATATGGACTTTGTGTTCAAAGCAGTATCGTTCTACATTCTTTTGCAAATATTGTCTGTCGACAAGAGAATCGTCCACAAAAGCGATATTCATTCTGCCTTCCTCCCCAAGTAAAAAATTCTGATTATATTTTAACATACTATGAGAATCAGGGACTTGCAATAAACGGTAAAAATAGCACTGTTATGGTAATGCGGTGTCGGTAAAAGCGGGCTGTAAAAATAATGTATTGACAACATTAGCCCGTGGTGATATAATAGCAAAGCGATGACTGCCGAAGACAGCAGGTGCTTTCAAACAGCGTAAGTGGTGATACACGCCTGCCGAGGATGATATGAGATTCGATTTCTATGAATTTGTACAACCTCTGCGTCTTACGGGCCGGAGGTTTTTATTATGTATAGAAAACGTTGTTCTTTTGGCAGCAGACTAAACTATAAGGAGGTGCACCATTTTCATGGCAAAAGTTGAGTTAAAACAACCAATCGTAGATACTATTGCAGGTGAAGTCAAGGACGCGGCATCAGTTGTTCTTGTCGACTACCGCGGACTTACAGTTGCTCAGGATACGGAATTGCGTAAGCAGCTTAGAGATGCCGGTATCATCTACAAGGTATACAAGAACACAATGATGAAAAGAGCTTTTGAAGGAACCGAGTATGCGGCTTTAGAAGAACATCTTGCAGGACCCAGCGCAATTGCGATCTCTAAAGAGGATGCAACTGCTCCGGCAAGAATCCTGTGCAAGTTTGCAAAGGATGCAAAAGCACTTGAACTGAAAGCCGGCGTGATTGAAGGCATGGTTTATGATACGGCAGGACTTACGGAATTGTCCAAGATTCCTTCACGGGAAGAACTGCTTTCCAAACTGCTTGGAAGCTTACAGTCACCAATTACGAACTTTGCCCGTGTTATTAAGCAGATTGCGGAACAGGGCGGCGAAGTAGCGGCAGAAGAGGCTCCGGCAGCAGAAGAGGCTCCGGCGGCAGAAGCTCCGGCTGAAGAGACAGCGGAAGCGACAGAAGAATAATTGAAAAATCATAAAATTGGAGGAAAACAAAATGGCTAAAATAACAGCAGCTGAGATGATTGAAGCAATCAAAGAATTATCAGTATTAGAATTAAACGATCTGGTTAAAGCATGTGAAGAAGAATTCGGTGTATCCGCAGCAGCAGGCGTCGTAGTTGCAGCAGCAGGCGGAGAGGCAGCGGCAGCAGAAGAAAAAGACGAATTTGACGTAGAATTAGTTTCTGCAGGTTCTTCTAAAGTTAAGGTAATCAAGGTAGTACGTGAGATTACAGGACTTGGATTAAAAGAAGCGAAAGAATTAGTTGACGGAGCTCCGAAGGTAGTTAAAGAGGCTGCTTCTAAGGCTGAGGCTGAAGAAATCAAAGCAAAACTGGAAGGCGAAGGCGCAGAGGTCAACCTTAAATAATATAGGTTTCATCTGTAGCGGCTTACCGCAGAAGGGAAATCCCACTCGTTGGAATTTCTCTTCTTTTTTTGATGTGAATGTGTTATAGTATTCCTAGATCCCTTTGGAATAAGGGAAAAAAGAATGGAAGGTCGTAAGGGATGAAAGTAAGTGTCAGGAAAATAAGTGAAATCACCGGTTTTTCTCCTGCGACAGTTTCCAATGCACTGAATCATAAAAAGGGCGTAAACAAAGAGACGGCTGATAGAATTCTTAAGACGGCAGAGGAACTGGGTTATAGACTGGATGAAAAAATCAGTAAGATTAGATTTGTGATTTTCCGGAGAAATGGATTGATCATAGATGACAGTCCATTCCATCCTGCCGTGATAGAAGGCGTGGAGAGGCAGGCCAAATCTCTCGGCTACGAGACGGTGTTCAACCACGTGGATATCAATGATATGGAGTATGGAACGCAGCTGCAGGAGATACTTTCTGATACGGAAAGCGCAATAGTGCTGCTCGGTACAGAGATGCTGGAGGAGGATTTTGAGCCGTATACACATGCGAAGAACAAGATCATACTTCTGGACGGCTGGAGCGACCACTACTTTTTTGACAGCGTGCTCATAAGCAATACGGATTCGGCGGCCAGGGCGGTTGAATACCTGATTGGCAAAGGGCACCGTGATATCGGCTATCTGCGGGGGGATTTCCGCATTCAGGCCTTCTGCTACCGTGAGATTGGCTACAGAAGAATTATGGACAGGCACCATCTGCCGGTCCAGCCGGAATATGTCGCGACTGTCGGAACGAGGATCGAGACTGCATATGAAGGCATGCAGAGATATCTGGAGGAGACGCCGATACTGCCTACGGCATTTTTTGCGGATAACGATACTATCGCAATCGGCGCGATGCAGGCTCTGAAGGAACGCGGCTATGATATACCGGGAGACGTGTCTATCATAGGATTTGACAACATTTCGTTCGGTGCCATCTCTGATCCGCCTCTCACTACGATAAATGTGTATAAGCACGAGATGGGCGAGATGGCGGTGAGGGAGCTTATGCGTGCGGTCGAGGATGGGAAGAAGATTAAGACGAAGATACAAGTTTGCACAGATTTTGTGGAGCGTGCGAGCGTAAGAAAAATATAGCAGACACATGGCGGCGGGAACGTACCGCCTGACTGCATATGAGATACAGCCGGCTTGCCGGCCCTTGTTTTGCATATACGATGCAAAGGAGGGCGGCAGGCCGGCTGTTTTTGACGGCGGAGGAAACAGTTCCCCGAAATATGGATGATGTTCGCACTATTCTACAAATAACGACATAGTTTATATAAACGTTAATATAAATATTTACATAAACATTTATCAAAACAAATCGGTAAATGTGAACAAAATGTAAATATCGAATAAATGAATTGTTAATAATACACAAAAACAACGCGCAATATCTATTATAATTAAACAAAACGTGAATGATACTGGGATATTTTGATAAAAAGTATTGAATATTTTATATAAACGTTTATAATACAGGTATAAACAGTTAAGAGGCGGTGAAAAAGTGAAGGTCAGTATAAGAAGAATCAGCCAGATTACGGGTTTTTCTCCCGCGACTGTCTCGAACGCTTTGAATCGCAAGAAAGGAGTCAATGCTGCTACTTCTGAAAAGATATTCAAGGCGGCGGAGACGCTGGGGTATCAACAGGAGAAGACAATTACGAAGATAAAATTTGTTACATACAGAAAGAACGGCCTTATCATAGATGACAGCCAGATTTTCCCGGCCATGATAGAAGGCGTGGAGCGCCAGGCCAAGGAACTTGGTTATGAGACGACGTTCAGCCATCTGAATTATGAAGATGAGTCTTTTGAACTCAGGCTGAAGGATTTCCTTGAGGATACGAACTGCCTGTCGATACTGCTAGGAACAGAGATGATGGAAGAGGACTATGTGCCTTTTTATGACTATAAAGGATACCTGATAGTGCTGGACGGATGGAGCGATGAGATGATATTTGACGGCGTACTGATTAACAATACGGATGCGGTCTGCCAGGCGATGGAGTATCTGGTTGGTAAGGGACATACGAAGATCGGCTACCTGAGAGGAGATTACCGCATCAAGGCATTCAGGTACCGGGAATTCGGCTACCACAGAGTGATAGGCAAGTACCGCCTGAAGGTGGAGCCGGAATTTCAGATAACGTTAGGAACGAAGCTGGAGTCGGCCTATCAGGATATGAAGAGATATCTGGAACGTACAGGGAATCTTCCGACTGCTTTTTTTGCAGATAACGACGTAATAGCCATCGGAGCTATGAGAGCTATGAAGGAAAAGGGGATTCGGATTCCGGAAGACATATCCATAGTCGGATTTGACGACATCGGATTCGGAAGCGTATCGACGCCAGGACTTACGACGATTCGGGTATTCAAGCAGGAGATGGGAGAAGTGGCGGTGAGAAGGGCGCTGGACCATATCAAATATTCAGGAAAGAATGTAAAGATGAAGATCCAGGTCTGCACAGAGTTTGTAGAAAGAGACAGTGTCAGACAGATTGACAGATAAACAGTACAATAAAGCATAAGAATGGAGGAAATGAAATGGCAACTATCAAATTGGGATTTGCGCCGACCAGAAGAAGCATCTTCAGCGCGCCGGATGCAATCAAGTACAGAGGACTGACAGCAGACAGGCTGAGAGAGCTGGGTATCGATTTTGTAGATATCGATGACATCAATGAGGAAGGTCTTCTGTACGATGACAACGACGTGAAGAAGATAGCGGCAAAGTTTAAGAAGGAAGGCGTTGACGGAATCATGTTCCCGCACTGCAACTTTGGTACGGAATATGTCTGTGCGAGGCTTGCAAAAGAGATGAATGTACCGGTCATGCTCTGGGGTCCGCTTGACGAGCGCCCGCAGGAGAACGGCGTGAGGCTGAGAGATACGCAGTGCGGGCTGTTTGCCACCGGCAAGGTGCTGAGAAGATTTCAGATTCCATTTACATATGTGACGAACTGCAGACTGAACGATCCCGTGTTTGAGCGGGGCCTGAGAGATTTTATCGCGGTGTGCAACGTAGTAAAGAATTTCCGCAATATAAGAATTCTTCAGATATCCACGAGGCCGTTCGACTTCTGGACGACGATGTGCAATGAAGGAGAACTTCTGGAGAGATTTAATGTGCAGCTCGCTCCGGTTCCGATGACGGAACTTACGGAGGAAGTGAAAGCGGTGAAGGAAGAAGGCGGCAAGCTGGCAGACATGATTTCTTATATCAGGGAGAACATGAAAGTCCAGATAAAAGATAACGAAGTAGAGAATGTAGCGGCTCTTGCGGTAGCTATGGAACAGCTTGTAGAGAAGTACGGATGTGGCGCGGCGGCTATCCAGTGCTGGAACGCGCTTCAGACGGAACTGGGCGTCATGCCGTGCGCGGCCAACGCGATATTAAATGACAAAGGGATACCGGTCGTATGTGAGACGGACATCCACGGTGCCATCACGGCTCTTATGGTCGAGGCTGCAGGGATGGGAGAGACAAGAGGCTTTTTTGCAGACTGGACCATCCGCCATCCGGATATTGAGAATGGAGAGCTTCTGCAGCATTGCGGCCCGTGGCCCATTTCGGTGGCTAAGGAAAAGCCGCAGCTTACATATCCGCTGGCTTTTGACCATCCGGGAAGCCTTACGGCAGAAGCGAAGCACGGCGACGTGACACTCTGCCGGTTTGACGGGGACAACGGAGAATACTCGCTGCTTCTTGGCAATGCAAAGGGCGTGGACGGACCGAAAGGCATGGGAACGTATCTCTGGGTGGAAGTGGACAATATCAAGCGTCTGGAAGCAAAGATCGTGGAAGGGCCTTACATCCATCACTGCGTGGGCATTCACAAGGATGTAGTCCCGGTATTATATGAAGCATGTAAATATATTGGCGTAAAACCTGACCTTTACGACCCGATTGAAGAAGACGTCAAAGCATATTTAAGAGGAGAATGATTATGAGCAATCTGAAAGCATTGGCCTACGGGCTGAGAGAAACCGTAATCGACATGATCGTCGAGGGGAAAGCCGGCCACATCGGCGGCGACATGAGCGTGATGGAGATCCTGACGGAGCTGTACTTCTGCCAGATGGACGTAAGCCCTGAGAACCAGGACGACCCGGACCGCGACAAGTTCGTCATGAGCAAGGGCCATTCCGTGGAGGCCTACTACGCGGTGCTGGCGGAGAAGGGGTTCTTCCACAAGGAGGAGCTCGTCTCCACCTTCAGCAAGTTCGGCTCCAAGTTCATCGGCCACCCGAACAACAAGCTTCCGGGCGTGGAGATGAACTCCGGCTCCCTCGGCCACGGCCTTCCGGTCTGCATCGGCATGGCGCTGGCGGGAAAGATGGACGGGCGCGGCTACCGGGTGTACACCGTCATGGGCGACGGCGAGCTGGCGGAGGGCTCCGTATGGGAAGGGGCCATGGCGGCCAGCCAGTACAGGCTCGACAACCTGTGCGCGGTGGTGGACCGGAACCGGCTCCAGATATCCGGCGGCACGGAGGACGTGATGGGACACGACGACCTGCATGAGAGGTTCGGCTCCTTCGGCTGGCACGTGATCGACGTGGCGGACGGCAACGATATCGATGAGCTCCACGCGGCGTTCGAGGAGGCGAAGACGGTGAAGGGGCAGCCCACCGTGCTGATCGCCAACACGGTGAAGGGGAAAGGCTCTTCCGTGATGGAGGACAAGGCGAACTGGCACCACAAGGTCCCGAGCGGAGAGGAGCTTGCGCAGATAAGGAAGGACCTGGCGGAAAAGAAGGCAGAGCTTGAAAAGGAGGGAGCGCATCATGGCTAAGATAGCGAACAAGCAGGTGATATGTGAAGTATTGATGGAGGCGGCGAGGACGGACAGGGACGTGGTGGCGCTGTGCAGCGATTCGCGCGGGAGCGCGTCGTTCACGCCGTTTGCAGACGAGCTGCCAGAGCAGTTCGTGGAGACGGGGATCGCGGAGCAGAACCTGGTGAGCATCTCGGCAGGTCTGGCGAAGTGCGGGAAGAAGCCGTACGCGGCATCGCCGGCGTGCTTCCTGTCCACGAGGAGCTATGAGCAGTGCAAGATAGACGTGGCCTATTCGGACACGAACGTGAAGCTGATCGGGATCAGCGGAGGTGTGAGCTACGGAGCGCTGGGGATGAGCCACCATTCGGCGCAGGACATCGCGGCGATGTCGGCGGTGCCGAACATGCGGGTGTACCTGCCGAGCGACCGGCTGCAGACGGAGCTTCTTACGAAGGCGCTGCTTGAGGACGAGAAGCCGGCGTACATCCGTGTAGGGCGGAACGCGGTGGAGGACGTGTACGAGGAAGGGAAGGTGCCGTTCGAGATGGATAAGGCGACCTTCGTGACCCAAGGGAGCGACGTGGCGGTAATCGCCTGCGGGGAGATGGTGAAGCCGGCGGCGGACGCGGCGGCGAGGCTGCGGGAAGAGGGGATCGGCGTGACGGTGGTAGACATGTACTGCATCAAGCCGCTGGACCGTGCGGCGATCATCAAGGCAGCGTCAGGAGCGAAAGCGGTGGTGACGGTAGAGGAGCACGCCCCGTACGGAGGCCTGGGCTCGATGGTGAGCCAGGTGGTCGGGAGCGAATGCCCGAAAAGGATCGTGAACCTGTCGCTGCCGGACGCGCCGGTGATCACGGGGACCTCAAAAGAGGTGTTCCGGCATTACGGGCTGGACGCGGAAGGAATTGTAAAGACAATAAAGGGAATCTTGTAGGAATTTTCATAGGGGTCAGACCCCTATGGCCACAGGGGTCTGATCCCTTTCGAAATTTCGGAAGTTCTCAGATATTAGCAGGAATTTCCTGTTGATATAGATAATTTAATACTTATAAAGCATAAGGAGGAACGAAAATGAAAGGTTTCAAAAAGGTATTGGCGGTGCTGCTTACAGTAGCTATGGTCGGAGCTATGGTTATGGGATGCAGCTCAAAATCGGACGATTCTTCAAAGAAGGAAGAAAAAAAGGAAGACAAGAAGACTGAGGACAGAAAGGAAGAGGAAGCTTTACCAGGCGGAGGCTCTAACATCATCTATATTATTACACCATCTGTATCCAACCCGGCATTCAAGGCAGAGGCCGACACAGCTACTGCTAAGGCAAAGGAACTTGGATATGAAGTAAAAGCCGTATCACACGACGACGACCCGACAAAACAGACAGAGTTATTTGACAGCGCGATTGCCGACAAAGCGGATGCTATCATCTGCGACAATGCGGGTGCAGATGCCACAGTAGAAGCTGTTAAAAAGGCAAGAGAAGCTGGAATACCGACATTCCTGATCGACCGTGAAATCAATGAAGAAGGCGTTGCCATCTCTCAGATCGTTGCAAACAACTATCAGGGCGCAAAAGCCATCGCGGAAAAGTTTGTTGAAGCTATGGGTGAAAAAGGAAAATATGTGGAGCTGCTAGGTAAAGAATCTGACACGAACGCAGGCGTACGTTCTTCCGCATTCCACGAAGTGATCGACCAGTATCCGGACATGGAGATGGTTGCACAGCAGACAGCTAACTGGGAAAAGACAGAGGCTTATGACAAGATGGAAGCTATGCTTCAGGCGAATCCGGACATCGACGGGGTCGTATGCGGCAACGACACGATGTTAGAAGGCGTTTGCGCGGCGCTCCAGGCAGCTGGCAAGACACTTCCTGTAATCGGCGTGGATGGCTCTGATGAAGCAGCAGCCCTGATCAAATCAGGAGACGCAACAGGAACAGCTCTTCAGCAGTTTGCAGTTATCGCTGAGATGGCAGTTGAGCAGGCTGACAAGTATCTCAAAGAAGGCTCAACAGGGTTAGATGAGAAACAGCTCGTAGACTGTATCGCTATCACATCTGAAAATGTAGACAAATTATCAGGATTTGTCTTCACAGAATAATTAGCGGATTATAAAGTATCAAGCATATACGGGGAGGCACTTTATGTGCTTCCCCGTATATGGAAACGACTCTTTTATGTGGAAGAAGTATTAAATGATTACGGAACATGTCTTATTGAACAGCGATAGTTCGATGAGTATAGATATTCGGCAGAAATATTGTGAATAAACGATTGAAGGAGGCCGCTATGAAAAAGCGCATGATAGCTCTCGCACTTACGCTCACACTTGCAGCATCCACGTTGCTTACGGGTTGTGGAATTGTGAAAGTCGTTAAGATTGGAGAAGAAGGAAAATATACCGGAGATGTAGAATTTAATGCAGGAGATGACGTAGAAGCCATCTGGGAAGAATCGGCACTTCCGGAGATGAATGAAAATGCTGTTGACCTCAAAGAGCTCCTTGAAGGGTCAAACGGGGACCTGACAGCTATGGCGGACGAGTACGGGAAATATTCCATGGGTGATTCCGGAGAACTGAGCTATGTGGTGAAAGGAACAGGAACCGTAGGAGAAGTGAACACACAGTCGCAGGCAGGCTACATGACAGTGAAGCTTGACGGCTATAATGGCACAGAATCTGTCAAGATTCAGATCGGGCCTGTATACAAAGGCTCCGCAATCCGTGATTCCTTAAGCTTTATCAAATTCGGGGATTACAAAAACCAGGAGCAGTGGGCGGCAGTGTCACAGAGTATCAATGAAGTGGTTGCAAAAGATGTTGTTGAACCGGCCAAACCAGATTCTCTGCAGGGCAAGACAATCTCATTTGTAGGAGCATTTACAGTATCTGCCGGTAGTTCAGATGTACTGATTACCCCGGTAGTGCTGGAAGCAAAATAACCTACTTTAGAGTAAGAAGGAGATATGAACTATGGGTGAGACATATAAGTGCAGGGAGGATGTATTTCTCCATGCAGAAAAGATAAGCAAGATTTACCCCGGCACAAAAGCACTCGATGAGGTATCATTTGACCTTTTGAAAGGAAAGGTAAATGTGCTTATCGGGGAAAATGGCGCTGGTAAATCAACTCTTATGAAGATGATTGCCGGGATTGAGCAGCCGAATGAAGGCAAGATGTACATAGGAGACAAAGAAGTATTTTTTAAAAATACGACAGAAGCGAGAAAGCATGGAATCGGTATCATACACCAGGAACTGAGCCTGTTCCCCAATCTGAACGTATACCAGAACATCTACATGAACAAAGAAAAGACGAAAGGGAAGGTGGCTTTGGACAATAAGCAGCATATGGAAGGCGCCAAAAAGGTGCTGGAAAGGCTGGAGCATCCCCTTGACCTGCATGCGAAGGTGGGCGAACTGCGTGTGGGGCAGCAGCAGATGATCGAGATAGCCAGAAACCTCGTAGAAGACGATTTGAAAGTATTGATTATGGATGAACCGACCTCTTCTCTGTCGCAGCAGGAGGTCAAGGTCCTTTTCAAAATCATGAGAGAGCTGACGGCGGCCGGAATATCTATCGTATACATATCACACAGGCTGGAAGAGATAATGGAAATCGGCGACCATGTTACGATTCTGAGAGACGGCAGATACGTGGCGGATGCGGATGTCAAGGAGATTGATGTTCCGTGGATCGTCCATCAGATGACGGGCGGGGCCAAATCTTATCCAAAGAGAGACCGCGAGGTTGACTGGAACAAAGTAGAAACTGTCCTGGAAGTGAAGGACTTGTGTCTTCCGAAAGCCGGTGGCGGGTATCTCGTAGACCACCTGGATTTTGAACTGAAAAAGGGTGAGGTTCTCGGAATCTACGGCCTGATGGGAGCCGGACGCAGCGAAGTATTTGAATGCCTCATGGGACTGCACCCGGAACATACCGGACAGGTAATTATGAATGGAAAGGAGTTGCATATCAAATCCATTTCCCGGCAGATTGATAACGGATTTGCCCTGATTCCCGAAGACAGGCAGGCCCAGGGGCTCGTGCAGACGCTGGATATAGAGAAAAACTGTGCCCTGTCGGCGCTGAAACGATATAAAAAGGGACCGTTTCTGGACAGCAGAAAGGAAGCGGAAAAAGTAGAACAAGAGATCAAAGACATCCAGATAAAAGTGGCAGATAAAAAACTGCCGATTCTTTCCTTATCAGGTGGCAACCAGCAGAAAGTAGTTATCGGCAAGGGCATACTGACAGAACCGAAGATTCTGCTCATGGACGAACCAAGCCGCGGTATCGATATCGGAGCGAAGACGGAAGTGTTCGATATCATCAACAAGTATGCGGAAGAAGGATTATCTATCATAGTCATTTCTTCAGAGCTGCAGGAAATCGTATCTATCGCAGACCGTGTTATCGTACTGTCAAATGGTATCAAGACAGGCGAATTCTACGGGGATGAGATTCAGCAGGATACATTGGTACTGGCTTCTTACAAGGGCCATCATATAGAGGAAAAGGAGAGTTAAATTATGGCAGCGAAACAAAATTCAGGAAACAATAAGTTAATGATGACCCTTTTAAAGGGCCGTACATTCATCGTGTTAATTATTCTGCTTATATTCTTCAGTATCACAGCAGATAACTTCTTAAGTGCAGGAGCCCTTTTGACGGTGGCAAAGCATGTTGCGCTTTACGGTATCCTGGCAATCGGCATGACTTATGTCATCATCACCGGAGGTATCGACCTCTCGGTTGGCTCCGTGGCAGGCCTCGCGGGTATGATTGCGGGAGGTCTGATTCAGGAAGGGCTTACGCTTAAGATGTTTGGCGTAACGTTATATTTCAGCGTGCCGATGATTGTGCTTATCACGGTGCTTCTGGGTGCTTTGATGGGAATGATCAACGGCCTCGTCATCACGAAGTGCAATGTGGCGCCTTTCATCGCCACACTCGGTACGATGTATATCTGGCGGGGGTTTGCCAATATCCGTTCAAACGGAGCTACATTTTCAGAAATATCTGGAAGCGAAGGGCTTGGCAATACCGGTTTTGAAGTGTTTGGACGTAACCTCGGCGGGACATCCATTCCGTGCGGTGTCCTCATCCTTGCCATCATCGCCGTAATTGCCGGACTCATATTAAAGAAAACGCCATTCGGATGGCATGTACTGTCTATCGGCGGCAACGAGAAGGCCTCCAAGCTTTCCGGTATAAAAGTAGACAGAGTGAAGATCTGGGTGTACGCATTTTCAGGCTTCTGCTCCGCGGTCGTAGGTATCATCGCTACATCACAGCTCGTATCCGCAACGCCAAAGACCGGTGAGTCTTGGGAGATGAATGCAATCGCAGCATCCGTACTCGGCGGGACATCTATGGCCGGAGGTGTCGGAACGATAGGCGGAACCATCGTAGGTGCATTCGTAATCGGCGTCATCAATGACGGTATGACCATGTGCGGTGTGACAGAGTTCTGGCAGAAGATAATCAGAGGCCTCGTAATCATCATCGCCGTAATCATCGACCAGGTACAGAGAAACCTCCAGGCGAAGATGGCACTCCAGGCAAGAAACGAAAATAAATAGACAATTTAAAGAATTTTCATGGGGGTCAGACCCCTGTGGACACAGGGGTCTGACCCCCATCGAAATTGAGGTGAATTGTATGAAAAAAAGAGGCATTATCAATGTGCAGCTTGCCGGTCTGATTGCGGGACTTGGACACAAGGACACGTTTATGGTTGCGGACGGCGGTATGCCGATTCCCCAGGGGGTGGAGATAGTCGATCTGGCCTTGTGTGGCGGAGTTCCGACTTTCCGGCAGGTGATGGATGCAATCCTTGATGAGGCGGAAGTGGAACATTATACGCTGGCCGGGGAGATCGTGGATAAGAATCCGGAGCTGCTCGCTTATATAGAAGGGAAGCTTTCAGGTGTGGAATATGAGATGGTCAGCCATGTGGAGCTGAAGGAGATGTCCGAAGGTATCAAATTTGCCGTCCGGACAGGCGAGTTTACGCCTTATCCGAACATCATACTCCGTGCCGGGGTGGCTTTCCCGGCATAACAGTACATGTAATGACAAAAAACGAGAGGGACTATATTATGAAGGTATTGAATTTTGGATCTTTAAATCTGGACTATGTATATTCCGTCGACCATATGGTGACGCCGGGGGAAACCCTGGCGTCTTATGGCATGAATATCTTCTGCGGCGGAAAGGGACTGAACCAGTCCATCGCTTTGGCGAAGGCCGGTGTAGAAGTATACCATGCAGGCATGATAGGAGAGGAGGGGGACGTCCTCCTTGCGACGTGCCGTGAAGGTGGCGTGAAGGCAGACTATATCCGGAAGATCGACGGCAAGTCCGGACACACGATTATCCAGGTGGATAAGAACGGACAGAACTGCATCCTGCTGTACGGCGGCGCAAACCAGAGCATCACGAAAGAATATGTAGACGAGGTGCTCGGCCATTTCTCCAAAGGTGATATTCTGCTCCTGCAAAATGAAGTCAATATGCTTGACTATATGATTGACTCAGCCTATGAAAAGGGGATGATGGTTATACTGAACCCGTCTCCTTATAACAGCGCGCTGGATGCATGCGACTTTACCAAGATATCCATGTTCCTGCTAAATGAAATTGAAGGAGCACAGGTCACAGGAGAAGAGGAGACGGACGCGATCCTTGCAAAATTAAAAGAAATATATCCAAATGTAAAAGTAGTGCTAACACTTGGCGGTGACGGGTCTGTATACCAGTACAAAGAGGAACAGTACCGTCAGGGAAGCTTTAAAGTCAATGCAGTGGATACGACTGCAGCGGGCGATACGTTCACCGGCTACTTCATCTCCTCTATCATAGAAGGGATGCCTGTGCCGGATGGCCTCGAGCTGGCGGCCAGAGCGTCCGCCATCGCTGTATCGAGGGAGGGGGCCACGGCGTCCATCCCTCTGAAGAATGAGGTGCTGCAAACAGAACTGTAAAGGAGCGGGTAACATGACAGACAAATATATCATCAGCATAGATCAGAGCACCCAGGGGACGAAGGCCCTCCTCTTCGATGGGAGCGGCAGCCTGATCCGCAGGACCGATAAGCCCCATGCCCAGATCGTGAATGAGAAGGGCTGGGTCTCCCATGACCCGGAGGAGATCTACCGCAATACGATCCAGGTGGTCGCACGGCTCCTGGAGGAATCCGGTATCGACAGGGGCCGCATCGCCGGTGTCGGGATCAGCAACCA
>NZ_SMMX01000016.1 GCF_004345005.1 Extibacter muris | reverse complement strand
TGATGTTTGCAAGCAATGGCGATAAATTTCCACCTTGCGGTGTTCCTATCACAGAGTCCTCGTACTCATCGTCTATCCTTATTCCACTGACTAGGTACTTACGGATTATCGATATAACATCCCCGTCTTGGTTACGGCAGGTGTTGTCTCTTCTGCAATACGAGACTATACTCCAACTGATTGATTGTTCGCCCCTTCGCTCCATTCCCATTACAGGGACTTCCTCACTACTATGGGCTCTGCTGACTTCTCACAGTTCGTTGTTACTAGGCTAAGGAAACCCCTGTGAGACCTCCCCAGTTAAGGTGCAAACTCTTTCCCCCATATATCTGCCACATTTACTTTTCTCCTACAAAAGTGATAGTTATTAGACTTCGCTTCATTTTGCAAGCTTATCTCTCGGAGACCAGCCTTATATGTGATTTCTGTCCGTCAGACCAGGGGGGTGCTTGCAGCTTCTTTCAGATCTTATCTCGCGATAAACACCCTTGCTGTTCAGCTATACACTTCCCACTATCTGGGCATGTTCGGGACTTTCACCCGTTAGAGTTTGCCCATGCTGGGCAAACAAAAATAGCCATCATAATCATTCTGATAATGATGGCTATTTTATATTTAATTTTATTATATTCTTATTATTTATCGGAGGTTCATTTTTGATTCTATTCCCTTAAGCCTATCTCCTTTTTATATTCGAATTATAACTCAAAGCTTCGGACTATAAAATTATAATCTTCATATCATTATTTATATCCCTCATTTTTCTCTATATAAGCCAGTCAACCCGGTTATTATACCTATAGCCGTTCCGACCATAGCCTCCGCCCTTATTCCTTCGTCTACAGCCGTATTAAGTTATTTCTTCTATAACCACTGACTATATAGCTCCCATTATATAAATTCAGATATATTAGCTGATGTTTCTTCACACATCTTCTAATCTCTTTGAACTATCTGTGGTATATGCTATCAATATGTCTGCAAATATGAATCTTGGCATTCCGGTTATTCTTCTTCTCCGAATATTCTTCTTATTATTTATCTACCGGTTTCTTCTCTATTGTTAAGGCTTATTCTACGGGAATTTATATTTGCCATACCACTAACATATTGAGATTTTGATTCTGATATTACATTGTCCAATGGATTAAGCCTCCTTTTCCTTATTTCCAAATATATACCTCACCTACATATGAAATATAATTTTTATAATCCTTTGAAAAATGGACTGCATATATAGTTCATTATATGCACTTCCCTTTTTCAAGAATCTCTTTCTCGTCAAGATTCTTTTTTGGATTTCCTTTGGATTGACTATATAATATCATCGCGCTTTTTATTTGTCAATACTATTTTTTATATTTTAATTTATTAATTTATAATTGTATTAATTTATCTAAATATTCTGTTTATTTAACATTCAGACATGTCTGTACAACATATCTCTATAAGATGATGTCATCGATTTTTTTGTAATTGCCGAGGCTGTACGATTCTACGATATTTCCCTGGACGATATACAGGACATCCCCAATATAGATTCCCCTTGCAGCTATCATCCCGTTGCCGTTGATCTCTTCGTCAAGAAGGCATTTGAACCCATCTTCGCCACTGTAGCTGAAAAGGAAATACTTCTGGCCGCCAGATTCATATCCCGGGAACCCGATGATATTCTTCCCTGGCTCCACTAGTGCTGCTTTATAGTCGTAAGATACATCCGTACTGTATACATTGTCCAGCACATACGTATCTTTTTCTTTTACGTCTGCCATATCTGTTATATCGAACATCGTGAGTTTGACTCCTCCGGTTACGGACGTGTCCTCATCCACATCCATTCCAATGCCGACCAGAAGTCCATCCCCGTAGAAGTGCAGGTAATCGGAAAATCCAGGAATCTTTAGAGCCCCCTTTATCTCTGGCTTCTCAGGATTTGAGAAATCTACGGAATACAGCGGATCAGTCTCCCTGAAGGTCACGAAGTAGCCTGCATCTTTCATGAACCTTGCGGAATAAATCCGCTCATCCTCTGCCAGGCCCTCAATAGAGCCGATGACCTTCAGCTTATCATCCATGACATAGACAGCGTTCGTGTCCCCTACCGTAACTGCCACCCTGAGATAACCCTTATATTCATCGATAGAGAACGAGTCGTTCAGATATCCGTCAAAAGTCCCTTGGGACTCCGCCTTGAGCCTCCCGTCCTTATATGCGATCTTGCGTACTGTCGTACTTGTTTTATCCGGCTCTTGCCATTCATTTTCATAATAATAGATATTCTCGTTGCTCACATATATCTCGCCGCCTTTGGAGAAGATGGCCTTGCTGTCTGTAATCACATCCGGGTTCTCAATATCAAGTGCTGTTACGACTTCATACATATTACCCATATCTGCCGGCGGAAGGTATATATCGTCAAACGCCAGCGGCTTTTCATTGACAAGCGGCACGAAAGACTTCTCGTCCTTCCGTGATATGCCGGTCCCGGTGTAGTACGTGCTGAACAGATACAGGTAATCACCTGACATCCTGGATGAACTGTAGGAGCCGCTCTGACGTATTCTGCCCAGCTCCGCAGGCTCTGAAGGGTCTGCCACGTCGTAGGTCACTGCTTCTGTCGATGTGCTGCCGTCCATATTCCGTAACAGGTTTCCGTCCCCTTCTGTCCTGCTGCAGACCATGACCAGCCGCTTCTTTTCCGGGTTCAGATAGAATTCTTCTATAGACGTCCCCTTTTCCGCACTTATGCTACCAAATTCTTTGAGAGAGCCTCCCTTTGCCTCTACAACTGCGATTTCCTGACGGCTGTCCTTGAGTACATAGAGATATTTTCCGTCTGTTTTGGACGTATCTGCCTCATCTACCCCTTCCTGCCTGACGTTCGTAGAAGAGTATGCACTGGCGGCCGCATCTGCATCGGACTTGCTCATCTGTGCCGCGGCACTGTCTGCAGACTTGGCGGAAGAATCTTCTGTGGCTATTTCTTGGCTTTCCTGCACCCCATATGCCGCTTCCGTATTTTTCTGCTGCTTATTGTAATTCTCAATATAGGAATATATCTGGTCATAATCCTTTGCTGATGCTATCATTCCGCCGCCTTCGGCAGATTTTTGTTCTGTCTGGACCTTGCCAGTACCTCCGCCGTTCCACATGACGGCCGCGGACACCCCCGCTGCCAGCACGAGGCACGCTGCCACAAGGCCGGCAATCCTGACCGGGCTCCATCTTCTGGCCTTCTGATTATGGGCTTCCAGCATCTTTTCCACCGCATCAGGGCGTAAGCCATCCGGCGTCCTGGTGTCTTTCGTCTTTTCATCAATCTTTGTCACGATGTCTTGTTCCCTTTTATCCATATCGATGCCCCTTTCATTCATATCACATTATCTAAGCACACATTCCATCTTCTCCAGCGCCCTCTTCCTCTTAGATCGCACCGTGCTGGCATTCAGGCTCAGCATGGATCCGATTTCAGCGCTGTTGTAACCGCCGAACACTGACAGGCCGATGACTAGCTGCTCTTCCTCATCCAATACAAAAAACGCCTGTTTTACGTCCAGCGCCAGCCCATAGTCAGGCTGCCTCCCTGCAGCATCTTCGTACATTCCAAAAGACTGTTCGCTGCTTTTGTGTTTGGCATCCTTCCTGAGCTTTCTCTTGCATACATTGGCCAGAATGGTAAATATCCAGCTCTTGAACGACTCCGCTTTCCGAAGTTTCCCGATATTTTCAAAGGCGGAAACCACCGCTT
This sequence comes from Extibacter muris, assembly GCF_004345005.1. GTDB lineage: Bacteria > Bacillota > Clostridia > Lachnospirales > Lachnospiraceae > Extibacter > Extibacter muris. The sequence continues at coordinate 62,299 of NZ_SMMX01000016.1, read as the reverse complement.
CGCTGACTGCATCCTCCGCGTCATGCCCGTCCTTCATCAGGCACAGGGCAAACCGGTACAGATCCTGGTAAACCGTCTTGTACAACTGTGCAAACGTGCTTGTATCACACTTCATATCCTGCCCTCCCATGAGATATGACAATATCTTTTCCTAATACCTGTGATATAAATAAGAGTCAAAAACACCCCCGGCTGTTGCGTCAAAAAGATAAAAAATTAATTGGGGACGGAGGAAAATTAAAAAACCTCCGTCCCCAATTAATTTAAGGGTGTCCCTTTCTAGCCTTTGTAATAATTAATCAGGCATCCTTTCAGGATGATTTCACGTTCGGCATCTGTCATATCGCCTACGCTCAGAGTGATTTCCTTTAGCCCTCCATTGACTACATATGCCTTGAAGTCAGGCGTCTTATCTTCAATCGCTTTTTTGATGCCAGGTACAAAGATGTAGTCACCGTTCTTGAAGTTCAGGCTCTGATGCCCTTCCTTCGTGATAAATGGAAGCATTCCCCAGTTGATTAGATTAGAGCGGTACCTCTTTGTGGCATATTCATTGGCAATATTGGCCCATCCTCCCAACACTTTCTGGCAGGATGCCGCCTGCTCTCTGGCAGAGCCGTCGCCTGGCTTCACGGCAAATATCGTACTTCCCACGCCTATGTTCCCTTCTCCGGCTTCCGGAAATCTCTTCCGCACTTCCGCCATCACCGGCTTCAGCTCATCGACTACGTCGAGCGGACACGTGCCGGCCTCGATCGCTTTCTGTGCCTTCTGCACCTCTTTCGCCCGCCCTACATAAGCCGGGTCTTTCCTGGACAGGGTAAATTCTGCCAGGCCGAGCGGATTGGAACGGTAGGAAGAGGTCTCGCCGGACGGTATAAGCTCGTCTGTCGTCGTTACCGGGTCGTGGATCTCTGCCACTACCTTGAGCACAAGGTTTTCCGGCAGCGCAGGCATCTCAGGCCAGTCCTTGATATTAGGGCCAAACTTGATCTCTACAGAAGGATCTGCCTTTCCCTTGCTGTCAAATACTCTGTTGGCATATATTTCTTTATCAAAGTGGTACTTCAGCCCTTTATATTCTACATCCATATCTGTTGCTGAAGTGAGGTAACCTTTGTTCGCCGCAGTAGCCGCGATGGACCTCGCATCCATAAGCGCCACGGATGATATCTGGCCGCTCTGCAGCTTAGACCCTTCTCTGTTCGGGAAGTTTCTCGTTGAGTGGCGGATGGAGAACGCATGATTGGCCGGCGTGTCCCCTGCCCCGAAACACGGTCCGCAGAATGCCGTCTTCACGATTGTACCCGCCTGCATAAGATCTGCCACGGCGCCGTTCTTGACAAGTTCCATGTATATAGGCGTACTTGCCGGATATACGCTGAACGTAAATTCATCGGCCCCGATATATTTTCCGCGTATGATATCTGCCGCCGCACATATATTCTCAAAACCGCCGCCGGCACATCCGGCGATGATTCCCTGTTCCACATACAGCCGCCCGTCCACGATCTTATCCTGTAGACTATACTCTACCGCACCGTCCAGGCTTACCAGCGCCTTCTGTTCCACATCGTGGAGCACATCTTCCAGATTGGCATTCACTTCGTCAATCGTATACACGTTGGAAGGATGGAACGGCATCGCGATCATAGGCTTTATTTCACTCAAATCTACATATACCATGCCGTCATAATATGCGACGGACCCAGGATTCAGCTCCCTGTAGTCTTCTGCCCTGCCGTGTATCTCATAGAACTCTTCAATCTTGCTGTCTGTCTTCCATATGGAAGAAAGGCATGTCGTCTCTGTCGTCATGACATCTATCCCGATCCGGAAGTCTGCACTCAGCTTATCCACGCCCGGACCGACAAATTCCATCACTTTATTATTAACATATCCGTTGGCAAATGTGGCTCCGATGATGGCAAGCGCCACGTCTTGAGGGCCTACCCCCTTTGCAGGCTCTCCGTCCAGATAGATACCCACAACGCCCGGCATATTGATATCATAAGTCTTTTCCAGCAGCTGCTTCACAAGTTCCGGCCCGCCTTCGCCCATTGCCATCGTACCGAGCGCTCCATATCTCGTATGGCTGTCCGACCCAAGTATCATCTTTCCGCCGCCGGCAAGCATCTCGCGGGCATATTGATGGATGACCGCCTGATGAGGCGGCACATATACACCGCCGTACTTCTTAGCGCAGGTAAGCCCGAACATGTGGTCATCCTCATTGATCGTACCACCCACCGCGCACAGAGAATTATGGCAGTTTGTCAGGACGTATGGAATTGGAAAGCGCTCAAGCCCGGACGCCCTTGCCGTCTGGATAATTCCCACAAAGGTAATATCGTGGGATGTAAGTTTATCAAACTTGATCTGCAGGCGGTCCATACTGCCGGAAGTATTATGTTCAGCCAGTATCTTGTAAGCCATCGTATTCTTAGCTGCATCTTCCTGTGATACGGCCTGTCCTGTTCTGGCAGCCACTGCATTTACATCTTCCTCAATCTCTGTACCGTTCAGCAGATAGACACCTTTATCGTATAATTTCACCATGTTAATTTCCTCCTACTCCTTCATATATTTCATGTGGTCTGCGACCATCATAGCTATCTTAAATGTCAACGCGTCGTCGAACACCCTTACGTCAAGCCCTGTCTTCTTCTGTATCTTCTCCAGCCTGTACACAAGTGTGTTTCTGTGTACATAAAGCTGCCTGGCTGTCTCGGATATGTTCAGGTTGTTTTCAAAAAAGGTATAGACGGTAGCCAGCTCTTCATCGTCAAATTCTCCTGACCCTCCGCCATCGAACACCTCCTTCAGGAACATTTCACAAAGCGGTACCGGGAGCTGGTGTATGAGTCTGCCTATTCCAAGCTCGCTGTACGCGAGTATATTACGTTCCGCATAGAATACGCGTCCCACTTCCAATGCCATAGCGGCCTCTTTATATGATCTGGATACCTCTCTCAGTTCTTCGATTATCGTCCCGTAAGCAACCCTGACGCTGACCATGGCCTCCATATTCAGCGTATCGACAATGACCTTCGCGGTCTGGTTCATATCTTTATAATCTTCCGTCTTTTCCAGCGCTTTGACAAGAATGATATGCCCCTCGTCTACAGCCGTCACAAAGTCTCTGCTGCCTGTGGCATACAGGCCCTTCAATGTCTCAAGCACTAGGTTCTCTCCTTCGTGCTTTGGCTCGATAAGGAACACTGCCCTTCGCAGCTCCACGGGTATCTTCATCTTCTTGGCCTGATTATAGACGTCTACAAGCAGCAGGTTGTCTAAGATCAGGTTCTGGATAAAACGGTTCTTGTCCATTCTCTCTCTGTACGCGGATATCAGGTTCTCCAGCTGGCTTGCCCCCAGACGCCCGCTCATGGCAATCGGAGACTTGTTGCCCTGAAGCGCCAGCACATATACCGGTTCATCTTCAACATGAATCAGAAACAGCGCTGTGCTGTCCTCGATATATTCCCTGGCATCTCCCGTATGTTTTATAAATGATGCCACTTGCTTCTCCAGCATTGTCTGCTTTTCATTCGTCATGACAAGACATGTCGCATGAATATCCCAAACAGAAACTTCCAGCTCCGTTATCCTTCGGATATCCTGGACTGTCTTATGCAATACCTGGTTCGATAACATCCGCATCCTCCTGTCGGACTATACGTCCATTTATCATTTTACCATACGAAGCTGGCAGTGTCTAATATTTTACCATTGACACTCCACATTAATTCATGTATGATACTTTCAGAAAGCAAGGCGGCAGCAATCCATATGCCGTCTGGAACCACATACAGAATATGACTTTGCCACCGGGTAAAGTATGAGAAGCGTTTGGAAGCCATACCGTTAGGTCTTAGAAGGTATGGGACCGGGCGCTTTTTTTGGAGGCTCATTTATGAAAGAAACCAATCCTTCCTCACTTTTTCTTACCTTCTGCAAATACGTATTGTTCAATGTCACCGGGATGGTCGGCCTCTCCTGCTATATACTGGCCGATACTCTGTTTATCGCCCGGGGGCTTGGCCCTGACGGACTTACTGCACTGAATCTGGCAATCCCCGTCTACAGCTTCATCCACGGTACGGGTCTGATGGCCGGTATGGGAGGAGGCACCAGATATTCCATCCAGAAGGCTGCCGGAAATACTGCCGCGGCAAGCCGGACATTCACCACAGCCGTCATCGCGTCACTTGCCCTTTCTTTCCTCTTTGTATTGGCCGGAGCGTTCGGGGACAAGGCCCTGACCTCACTTCTTCACGCTGACAGGGCCGTGTTCGAGATGACGCGCATATATCTGAAGGTTATACTGCTGTTTGCACCTGCTTTTATGCTCAATAATGTTGTGCTCTGTTTTGTAAGGAATGACAGGAATCCCAACTTGTCCATGGCAGCCATGCTTGCCGGCAGCTTTTCTAATGTCATTCTGGACTACGTATTCATCTTTCCCCTCGGCATGGGGATATTCGGCGCCGTAATCGCCACCTGCCTTGCACCGCTTATAAGCCTCGGTATCCTTTCACTCCACCTGCTCTCTGCCAAGAGCGGCCTAAGGCTTGCAAGGCCGTCCCATATGGTAAAAAGCAGCGCGGGAATCCTCTCGCTTGGCCTGTCCTCCTTCATCGCCGAAGCGGCTTCCGGTATTGTGATGATTACGTTCAACTTCATCATCCTGTCGCTGAAAGGTAATATGGGTGTTGCGGCATACGGCATCATTGCCAACCTGTCGCTCGTCGTCACTTCTATATATACCGGTATTGCGCAGGGCAGCCAGCCGCTGTTAAGCAAAGCACACGGGGCAGGCCGGCAGGACAGCATACGTAGAGTCTATTTATATGCCATCACTTCGGCCTCTGTATTCTCTGTCGCTATCTACAGCCTCCTGTCTGTCCTGAGGGTTCCTGTCATCAGCCTGTTCAATCATAGCGGCAACAGGGCGCTGGCGGAGATGGCGGGAGAGGGAATCCTTTTATATTTTACCGCATTTTTATTTGCCGGCATCAATATAATTTCAGCCATATTATTCAGCTCCGTAGAACAGGCCAGGCTCTCCTTTTCACTTGCAATGCTTCGCGGGATAGTCCTCCTGCTACCGCTTACGCTGCTGATGTCGCACATGTTCGGGATGACAGGTGTGTGGCTTTCCTTCCCGGTAACAGAGTTGGCTACATGTGCCGTTGCACTCCTATTCGTCTGCCGGCACTTTAAAAAACAGCGTTCTCATCACAAAACAGGCGGTTAGTCAAACCAACCGCCTGCTGCTGTGCATTTAACCCGGAAGATATTGAAGAAGCCGAAAGCCTTCCGCCCGTTTACCGCATTCGCTTTATATTCTTGATTTCACGGCCGTGCTTCTCAACGATAACCTTGATAACGCCTACGTTTTCTTCCAAGGAAGTAAGCCTCCGCTCATTCTTTATCCAACCTTCAGACACAGGATACACATTTTCACATAGCATAGATACCGGGTGCTTGATATCATTCTCCACCATAAGCTGAAACTCGTAGAACTGTTGGTTTGACAGCTTTACTTTTTGTTCCAGGGCAACAATCCATTCAACCATCTGCTTCATCTGCTCGTTCATGCCTCCCAGACGGATATTAAGCTGCTTTATATCCTGCTCTACAGACTCTGCGTTCTGTTCCAGTGCTTCTACCTTATGTTCTAAGACGTCCATACGCCGTTCTATTACGTCTATACGCTGTTCTATGGCGTCCATTCGCTGTTCGATGGCGTCCAGCCTCCTGATTACCGGCTCTAGTTTTTCGTCCAGTTTCTGTTCTAGTTTCTCTTCCAGCTTTTGTTCTAGTTTCTCATCCAGCATTGCCCCAAGAATCTCAATAAATTTCTGTTCTGTCATACGCTTCACTCCTTATGTGTTTTATCATTATAACCGTTTACGTTTGCATATACAAGCTGTATTTTGTACTTGGGCATACAAAATAACAGCTTCATTTTTGTATATTATTTTTCGTCCATAGGCAACACCACACATTCCGTTTATCTAAATTATCAGTGAATTTGCTGGCCGAGCGGCCTGACCGGCTCATTATGAGCCCTGAACTGCGGAGCGCCGTTCAGATAGGTTTCATTCAGTGTATCACAATAAGCATAAGAATGCCAGCCCAATCGGGCCGGCATCCTGCGTTCTTAGAAATTAGTTTGTAATTGTAAGTTCTGTCTCTTTGTCAAACACGTGAATCTTCTCTGCATCCAGAGCGAACTTCACTGTGTCGCCTGTTCTTGCTGTCGTCCTCGGGTCAACCCTTGCTGTCATATTGGAACCTTCGTAATCAAAGTACAGGTACACTTCCGCACCCAACATCTCATATACACGGATGGTAGCTTCTATTACGGTGTTCGGGGAAGACTCGATGAACATCTGCTCATCATGCACGTCCTCCGGGCGGATGCCGAGGACGACTGTCTTACCGTCATATCCGCCGTCAATGAGCTTCTTCGCTTTCGCCGGTGGAAGCTCGATCGCAGAAGGTCCTGCCTGAAGCACTACTTTCTCACCGTTCACCTTGCATACCGCATCGATAAAGTTCATCTGAGGAGACCCGATAAATCCTGCCACGAACAGGTTGCATGGATAGTCATACAACGTCTGCGGCGTATCTACCTGCTGTACGATACCTGCATTCATAACTACGATTCTTGTTCCGAGCGTCATAGCCTCTGTCTGGTCATGAGTTACATAGATGATTGTGGTTCCAAGCCTCTGGTGCAGCTTTGAGATCTCAATACGCATCTGGCCACGGAGCTTGGCGTCCAGGTTGGAAAGAGGCTCATCCATAAGAAATACCTTAGGATTACGTACGATGGCACGGCCCATGGCAACGCGCTGTCTCTGGCCTCCTGACAGTGCCTTTGGCTTCCGGTCCAGCAGCTGTTCCAAATCGAGGATTCTGGCTGCCTCGCGGACCATCTTGTCAATCTGGTCCTTCGGAGTCTTCCGAAGCTTCAGGCCAAATGCCATGTTATCATACACCGTCATATGAGGATACAGCGCATAGTTCTGGAATACCATCGCGATATCTCTGTCCTTCGGCTCTACGTCATTTACCACTTTATCCCCAATTCTGAGCTCGCCGGAAGATATCTCCTCCAGACCTGCGATCATACGAAGCGTCGTAGACTTACCGCATCCGGACGGTCCGACAAATATGATGAACTCCTTGTCGTCAATCTCAAGATTAAAATCCTTTACCGCTTCAAATCCGTTTGGATATACTTTGTTAATGTGCTTTAATGATAAGCTTGCCATTTTTTACTTCCTCCTAATCAACCTCTCGTATCATCCGATACCTTTTTCGTTCTGTAACAAAGTATATAAAAAAAGTTCAACCTGAACCATGCCCAAGTTGAACAATCTTTTTAAATAATTCTATACAAGTTGAACAAGAGCCTAGCGGAGTCTGCCGGCATCTGCTACAGCAGCGCCTGGTATACCTCGCGCTTACCGATTCCGCGGTCCCTCGCAACCTGTTTCATAGCATCTTTTTTAGTCATGCCCGCAGAAAGATACTGTTCCATATGCTCTTCCATGCTCAGCTCCTCCCACCTGGCCCGGGCCTCTGCCCTGGCTGCCTTCCGGCTCTTGCCTTCCACGACGATTACACATTCCCCTTTCGGTTCCGTCGTCTCATAATATAAGCAGGCATCTTCCAGCGTGGTGGCAAATGCCGTCTCATGCATTTTTGTCAGTTCCCTGCATACGGTTGCCTTCCTGTCTCCCATCGCTTCGGCAAGTTCTTTCAGCGTCCGGACGAGACGGTGCGGCGCTTCATAGAGGACAATGGTCCTCGTCTCTCCCGCCAGTTCTTCCAGTATCTCCCTCCGCTCCTTTTTGTCCGAAGGAAGGAATGCCTCGAAGGCGAACCTTCTCGTGGACAGGCCTGACAGCGTAAGCGCCGTAATACACGCCGCGGCACCGGGCACGGATGTCACAGCCGCCCCTGCTTCATAACACATCTTCACAAGTTCCTCCCCCGGATCGGAAATCCCGGGCGTTCCTGCATCCGTTATGAGCGCGATGTTCCTGCCCTCAAGAAGAAGCTCTACAAGCTTCTGTCCCTTTTCAATCTTGTTATATTCATGATAGCTGGTCATCGGCGTCTTTATCTCGAAATGGTTCAAAAGCTTGATACTGTTGCGTGTATCTTCCGCTGCAATCAGATCAGCTTCTTTTAATATTCGTACTGCCCGGAATGTCATATCCTCCAGATTTCCGATTGGCGTTGCGCACAAGTACAATATACCGCCCATAATCCCCTCCTTTTCTGCACCGTACCAAGCGGACGTGCCTATACTCCGTACAGGCTGCGCAGCTCTTTTGTGTAATCACCGTTCTTTTCATATACGATAAGCGGCGGCTCTGCCTGCATCCTCGGGTTCCCGCCTTTGAGCCCCTCAATCAGAACCATATTGGGCTCCTTATCGATGTACGGATATACGAGCCGCATACGTTTCGGCTCTATCCTGTAGCCGCACATCTTCGCAAATATCTCCGGCAGGCGGAACGGACGGTGCACCATATAGAACCTTCCCTTCGGACGGAGTATCTTTGCACTTTCCCGCAGGATATCATCGAGACAGACCAGCGCCTCATGTCGGGCCACGTACAATGCCTCATTGTCATTCTTAAGCCCGTGGTTCCCAATCATATACGGGGGATTCGTCGTAATGACATGAAAAGAGGCCGGTCCGAGTAAAGCGGCCGCCTCTTTGATATCACCTGTCACAATGTCAACCTTCCCTTCAAGCCCGTTGTGGCGGACGCTCCGGCGTGCCATGTCCGCACTCTCCTCCTGTATCTCCAGCCCCACGTAACGTGAGCCTTCATTCTTGGCCTCGAGCAGAACAGGCAGGATGCCCGTTCCGGTCCCCAGATCCAGCGCCTCTTCCCCCGCCCTGACATGGGCAAAGGAAGACAGCAGCACCGCATCCATCCCAAAGCAGAACCGGCCGGGGCTCTGGATTATCTCATATCCCTTGATCTGCAGGTCGTCCAGCCGTTCTCCCGGCTTCAGATTAGTTATCATCCAGCTTTGACACCCCATTCTTCTCTTCCAGCGCCTTCAGTTGTGCAAGTTCTTCTTTCGTAAGCCTTACATCCTTTTTCCTGCGCTTTGGCTTAAACCGTAATTCGGCTGCTTTATACTCCCGGATCTCTTTCTCGTCATTTTCCAAAGTTACGATTACCTTCACCTGCTGGCGCAGCACGTTCACCGACTGGACATCCCCGTGCAGTCCCTCCGGCGTGGTCACATGGTCGCCGACAGACGGCAGCCTGTTATTCAGCTCCTCATATGTCTCTTCTTCATTGGTAAGGCAGCACATCAGCCTTCCGCACACGCCCGATATCTTCGTGGGATTCAAGGACAGGTTCTGCTCTTTGGCCATCTTGATGGACACGGGGGCAAATTCTGTCAGATACGTATTGCAGCAGAGGGGCCTGCCGCATATGCCGATTCCTCCGCGGATCTTCGTCTCGTCCCGGACACCGATCTGCCTGAGCTCGATCCTTGTGCGGAACACGCTCGCCAGATCCTTAACGAGCTCACGGAAGTCAATTCTGCCGTCTGCCGTAAAGTAGAACAATACCTTATTATTGTCAAATGTATACTCCGCGTCTATCAGCTTCATCTCCAGCCCATGCTTGCGAATCTTCTCCAGGCAGATTTCAAAGGCTTCCTTTTCCTTCTCTCTGTTTCTTGCTTCTTTATCCATATCATCCTTCGTGGCTATACGGATAACAGACTTGAGCGGCTGAGTAATCCGGTCATCTGCGACTTCCTTCGGACCGGTGACGACAGAACCAAATTCCACGCCTCTGGCGGTCTCCACGATGACCTTGTTGCCTGTCTTAATATTGAACTTTCCCGGCGCGAAAAAATATATCTTTCCCGCAGGCCGGAATCTTACTCCTATCACTTTTGTCATATCCCTAATTCTCCTTTATGGTAAGGAACAGAAGCTCCATGGCCAGCTCAAAGTTGACATTCGCCTTCAGTCTTGTCTTGGCTTTTTCGAGGCTTTCCAGAATCAGCTCGATTCCTTCGTAAGAGCTCTTTCTCGCCTGTTCTTTAATATACTTGATCTGATCCTTGAACACAACCTTGTCCATATCTTTTGTCGCTTTATATAACAAGACATCCCTGTACCATACCATGATAATGTCCAGGTAGTCGTTGATTTCAAGTTTATAAGTCGTAATCCGCTTCACCGCTTCTACGATTTCGCTAGGCTCCATCTCCTGGATATATTTCAGCAGCTGGACCGCTTCCTCACGAATCTCGTTAAAATACTCGGAGTTTGCGAGCAGTATTGCCCGTCCCATATTCCCCTGGGCAAAAGCGGTGCACATGTCCGCCTTGTAATCCGGCACTTCCATCGTCTCCATCAGGTACTTTTTGATAAGCGTGTCCTTGATATTACGAAGCTTCAGCATCACGCAGCGGGAGGCGATCGTCGGAAGCAGCGTATCCGCATTTTCCGTGAGCAGCATGATAACCGCATACTCCGGCGGCTCCTCGATCGTCTTAAGGAGCGCGTTCTGCGCCTGCACGGACATCATATCCGCCTGAGGTATGATGTATATCTTATAAGGTCCCTGGTATGGCTTTATCAGAATCGTATTGTTGACCTGTTCACGGATATCGTCCACGCTGATCGTGTTCGGCTTCTCGTGAGTCACTCTGATGATATCCGGGTGGTTCCCACTTTCAGCCTGCCTGCAGGAATGACATTCATTGCACGGGTCCGGACCGGCCTTCTCACAGAGCAGCGTCGTTGCGAACAGATTTGCGAGCATCTTCTTCCCCGCTCCCTTTTCCCCGTTCAATATATATGCGTGCGACACCTTATCTTCCTGCACTGCACTTCTTATATAGTCGATGATATTTTTGTGTCCAACCACATCTTTAAAACTTCCCATTTTGTATTTCCCCTAGTATTTTTCTGAAAATCGTACGTCAGTTACTGTTCTATTATTCCTGCATCCAGACCTCTATATACCGGTCTCTGGCCGGGCCCTCTACAGTAAAGCCCATGCCCTTATACCATTGTAACATATCTGCGGCTTCTTTCGAAACCTTTTCTCCGGGAACAATCAATGGACTGCCCGGCGGATACAGGTATGCGTATTCCATGGAAATGCATCCCACGCTTTTCTCCCATGGAACCATCTCCGTACTCCTTTGACCGGACGCAGCTGCCTGTTCCTTCAAAGCAGCGGCAGCCGAACTGCTGCAGAAAACTTCAAGATGCGGCAGCGTACCCCCTGAAGGCAGCTCATGCCATCCCGAACAGCCACAATAGGATACTCTCTCCATGCGCCGGCCAGTTTCCTGATCCATATGGCGAAGCGCGCAGACAAGACGGCGCATCCCTTCCTCTACATCTCCGACCGACGTCATCGCCAGCACATAAGTTCCAGCGGCCATCTCCATCTGTAAATGATAGTCCTCCAGAAGTGCTTTGTAAAGCATCTGCCCGGTCATATCTGTATGCTTCACCGATATGATTAACTTGGAACGGTCAAAATGCACTGTCTCTGCCAGCTGCAGAAACTTAAGCTCTCTCAGCTCCTTCCGCGTACGCTCCAGCAGCTCCACATAGGGGCCGAACATACCCGCTCCCCGCCTCTCCAGAAGGTCGATGCAGGAATCTATACTTGCCATCAATACATAAGATGGGCTGCTCGTCTGCAGCATGTGCAGGTACTCTCTCACCTTTCCCCGGTCCACAAGCTCCCCGTTCATATGCAGCAATGCCGTCTGGGTCAGTGACGGTAACGTTTTGTGCAGACTGTGAACAACGATGTCCGCTCCCTTTGTATTGGAATTCTCTGGAAAATAAGGATGGAATCCGAAGTGTGCCCCATGAGCTTCATCTACGATCAGCGGAACCCCTTTTTCATGGGCTGCCGCGGCGATGGAGCCGACATCCGATACGACGCCGTCATAAGTCGGCGAGACGATTATAACCGCCCGTATATGCGGATATCTTTCTAAAGCACCCTTCACGTCCCCGGCAGATATCTCCGTATTCAGACATACATCTGTGCTGAACCCCGGATATAAATAAACAGGGTCTAACTCATTCAGATATATAGCATGATACACGGACTTGTGGCAGTTTCTTGCCACAAGTACCGTGTCTCCTTTTTTAGTCACGCCCGCAACAGCGCTTAAGATTCCTACCGTGCTCCCATTGACAAGGAAATGCGTCTCCTCCGCCTGATAGACCAGTGCCGCCCTTATCTGGGCCTCCTTCAGCATTCCCTGTGCATGATGCAGGTCATCAAAGCCCTCGATCTCCGTAATGTCAATCTGGTACGGGATGGAGGACTTCAGCATGTCTGCATTCCGCTTATGGCCCGGCATATGGAAACCGTAGAAATCAGAATCACTATATTCACTTAACTTATCATAAATTGTGTTCATAAAACGCTGTGGCTTTCTCTTAGTGTATGCTTACAGGACTGCTACAGTCCGATAAGCAAGTCTATAATCTCTTCAGCAGCTCTTCTCTTTCTTTTTCAAAGCCAGGTTTGCCGAGAAGCGCAAACATATTCTTCTTGTAGCTCTCCACGCCCGGCTGGTTAAACGGATTCACTCCAAGGATATATCCGCTTACGCCGCACGCAAACTCAAAGAAGTAGAACAGCTGGCCAAGTGAAAATTCATCCTGTTTCGGTATGTTGACCATCAGGTTCGGCACATTGCCGTCCGTATGGGCAAGAATCGTACCATTCATGGCACTTTTGTTAACAAAATCAACATCCTTGCCTGCAAGATAGTTCAACCCGTCCAGATCAACCGGTTCTTCCTGAAGGAAAATCTCTTCTGCCGACTCCTCCACATTCAGCACCGTCTCATACATGATGCGGCTTCCATCCTGGATGAACTGTCCCATGGAGTGCAGGTCGGTAGTAAGATCCACGGACGCCGGGAAGATTCCCTTCTGGTCTTTGCCCTCGCTCTCGCCATATAGCTGCTTCCACCATTCAGATACATAGTGGAGGCTTGGCTCATAATTTGCGAGGATCTCTACCATCTTTCCCTTGCGGTGGAGTATGTTGCGGACTGCCGCATAAAGCATGGCGTCATTTTCTTCAAAGGGGGCCTCCAGAGCCATCTTCCGGCCTGATGCAGCCCCCTCCATCAGCCTATCGATATCTGCTCCGCTTACCGCGATGGGGAGAAGCCCAACTGCGGTGAGCACGGAAAAGCGCCCGCCTACATCGTCCGGCACGACAAAGGTATCATAGCCTTCCTCATCGGCAAGGTTCTTGAGCGCCCCTCTCGCCTTGTCCGTCGTCGCATAGATTCTCTTCCCTGCCTCAGCCTTTCCATATCTCTTCTCCAGCATCTCCTTAAAAATACGGAATGCAATGGCCGGCTCTGTTGTCGTCCCCGATTTGGAGATGATATTCACTGAGAAATCCCTTTCTCCAATTACGTCAGCCAGATGCTTCAGATATGTACTGCTGATACTGTTTCCTACATAATATATTTCAGGCGTCTTCCTAATTTCCTTAGAAACCATGTTATAAAAGTTGTGACGAAGAAATTCTATCGCGGCCCTTGCCCCGAGATAAGAGCCCCCGATACCGATTACAAGCAATACTTCGGAATCAGACTGGATTTTCTTCGCGGCTTTTTTGATCCGCGCAAATTCTTCTTTATCATAGTCAACAGGAAGGTCAATCCACCCAAGGAAATCATTCCCCGCCCCTTCTCTTGAAAGAAGCTCTGCTTTCGCCTGCTCTGCAATGTTCTTCATGGACTCCAGTTCATGGTTGCAGATAAATGTCTTTGCTTTTGAATAGTCAAATGTTACTTTATTTTCCATAGTGACCCTTCCCTTCTATCTTAAAGTATATATCTTATTCATTTTAGCAGATCGGGAAGTTTTAATCAAGCCATAAACTCTTCCAGGATCTGGCGGATAAGCACATCTTTGGCCAGCGGTTCCTGCTTCTTCTCCGGCTTCTTCTCTTCTTTTATCTGTACCGGTTCCTTGACCTCTTCTTTCAGCACCTTCTCAGCCATCGCTTTGATCGGATCCTTCACATCCGGGACCTCATACGGTTCCGGCATCACAGGTGGTGTAATCTCCGGCTTCGTTGACGGAGACGGCACTTCCCGCGCAGGCATCGGACGCTCCGGCGTACCATGCTTGTCCTCCTTTTTTTCTTCGGCTTCTATGGCCATGTCAGAAACTGCCCCAAACTCTACCGCAGGTGACTCAGGCGCCATGACTTTCAATTCCTTCTGATATGTCTTTTCATAGCGGTGTAGGCAAACATTTTCCAGATAATCTACCATATAGTTTCTTACGGCGTCCAGCCTGTAATTCTCATCTGTCGTCAGGTGGAAGAGAAAGACCAGGATTGCAAGCCCTGCACCGGCCGCACCTGTCTTCAGCACCATATCCTGCATCCCGTTCACCACATACTGAAGCGCCGCACCGGCCGCGCCGATAAGCAGGCACATACCTGCCGCGGCTTTCTCCATGCGCCTCCAGCTGTGGAGCTTCATTCCTGCGGTACGGTATTCATACAGATACTTGTCCACAAACACATTGACATTCTCCACCGTATCGCTGATCATGCATGCGTGTTCAAACTTGGCACGAACAAGGCGCATGAGCGGATGTGTACTTTTATTCATATTTCCGGCCGCACGCACCATACGCTTCAGCGTAACATTCACAATCAGTTTGCTGATAATCCCCAATACTGTCATAACTCCCATAAGCACAAATAAAATATGCTTGTCCAATATAAATTCTAACATAAAAAAGCCCTCCTTCTTGATTCGATTATAACCGAAGTCATGAAAGAGAGCGTAAAAACCATTCTACATATTCCGCCTCCCGGCAGGGGAAATTCTGTCTAATCCGTTCAGATCTTCCCGAGGCGCCATTTAGATAATTTCCACCAACTGCTTTACAAGCCTTATGCTGTGTACGATTGCCAGCTTCTCAAACGCGGGGTAGTCCATGGTGGCACTGTTGTCGGCTTTGTCAGAAATGGCTCGAATGATGACATACGAAACTTTGTTCAGGTATGCGGCCTGTGCAATCCCCGCCCCTTCCATCTCCACACAGAGCGGCTGGAAGTTATCACGTATCTTGTCTTTCACACGGCCTGAGGATATGAACTGGTCCCCGCTTGCTATCCTGCCCGTAAATGTCCGGATATCTGGATTCACCTGCCGGTTCGCCTCCACTGCTTTCTTCACGAGATTCTCATCGGCAGGAAACGCGAGCGTATCCATCCTTGGCACCTGGCCTGCCGGATCCCCGACTGCGGTAGCGTCCACATCGTGATGCAGGGCATCTGTAGAGATGACTATATCTCCGATATCAATCTGGACATCTAATGAGCCTGCGACTCCGGTATTGATCAGCAGATCAACGTGGAAGCAGTCAATCAATATCTGCGTGCAGATTGCCGCATTCACCTTTCCGATCCCGCTCCTCACTACGACCGCGTCTTTTCCACACAGGATACCCCGGCAGAATTCCATGGATGCCCTCGTGATAATCTCCTCAATTTCCATATCCTTTTTCAGCGCCGCCACTTCCTCTTCCATGGCTCCAATAATTCCAATCATATCTATCCTCCTGCCCCATATATTCTATTATAATTTTCATGTGCCTTCCGGCATCTGCTGGGTTTCATTATAGTGGATGGCATGCGTTTTTGCAAGGTAAGGTAATTACATATGGTAATTTTAATATATCTTTGTTATAATTCCTTATGTAAATTTATGTCTTGTTTGACATAGGCCGTTGAATAAGTGTATCTTATTTAATAGGGCTTATGTTGTAAACATAATGTATACTAGACAATAGCCAGGAGGAAAGTATTATGGAATATAGGCCACATGGTGTCTGTTCACGGCTAATCAGGCTGGACGTGGAAGATGACATAATTCAAAACGTGCAGTTTGTAGGGGGATGCAGTGGAAACACCCAGGGAATCGCCAGACTTGTAAGAGGCATGAAGGTAGACGAGGCAATCGAACGTATGGAAGGCATCGACTGCGGAGGCAAAGGGACATCCTGCCCGGATCAGCTCGCCAAAGCTTTGAGGATTGCGACAGATCGGTTATAACTGAACCCTGCTGCAACGGGGAAAGGATACAAAGCCGGGGAGCCTTGTATCCTCTCATGATTAGTCCTTTAGTTCTTTTGGTATCCGAAGGAACCGCAGTAAGCACCGCTCGCGACGACTTTAGCTCGTTACGTGAGCCTACGGTTTCTCAATGTAAGGTCGAAATTATTGTTAATAGTTTCTCCTGCACCGCAAGCGGTGCTTACTGCAGTCCCTTCGGACGGTGCATTAAATGATGCTTTAGAGATTTTGGATTCAAGTTGATAATACTATGGTTCTTCGATGAAAATTCCATTAGTGAATGAGCTACTAACATCATCATTGGCTGAGTGTGTACACCTTACTCGATAATAATATCCACCCTCTACCTTCAGTTCTCTGTTAGCTGATACGCGGTTTGAATCTTCGTTTTCTTTTGCCCAATTTGCATAATACTCCCAGGAGTAGCCTTCTCCTTTGATTCTTTCCACTAGGACAGCTATTTTAACCTTTTCCACAGTATGTGCTGCTACGGTAGTTCCGCCTGCATAAATGTTTCCGGGTCCTAATCGTACAACTTTTGAATATCCATTCAGAAGGTCGATACCTCTCGTCATCTTAGTTGCATAACCAATGGATTCATCGTCGTATGTAAGATAAGAACCTTCAACTATTGGGATGAATGATGATGCTTTTGTGTCAGTTGCATTAGCAACTAATAGACTCAGGAATAATATCAATGTAAAACCCACTGATATTATCTTGTTTTTCATCCTCAACCTCCATACTTACCTTTGCCCTCATATATAAAGACACATAGCTCGACAAAAACTGACGCCATTTTTTAAAAAAAATATAAATTATTTAAAATTTCTTCCAGCTCATCCTTTTTTAAAGTACCATTTATAAAGTATTCTAGACCTTTATAAGAAAATCTCGCTGAATATCTTTTGTTTCCGTACTCTTTTGTATCATATTCTTTTATTTCTATGTCACATCCATTTACCGTCTTTATCCAAGTATTGTTAATTTTGTCCTCTATGTCTATTCCTATAGATGTATTTGTATATGTGGCATTAATATAATAAGTAAGTGTTTCATTATCAATTTTATAATACAATTCTGCAGTTTGCATTTTTTTATCCAATTCAATATCTTGAAATACCATTTTTTTAATACATGGCATTATTTTGACAGCGTCAGTACCAAATGTATCTTTTATCTCTTGATAGGCATTTTCCTCTTTCTCCTCGATTGAGAGATAATTATCTTCACTTGAATCCACCTGTGATATTTCTCTATCTCCCACAACGCTACTCATTAATTTAATAATCCTCTCCGGTCCACCCATGCTTGTCATGCCGATGGCCATAGCCAGGACAAGTGCCGCCGCGAGGCTCAGATACACTTTCCTCTTCTTCCGCGTTTTCTTTACCTGTATCTTTCGCCCAATCTCGAGCGCCCTTCTGTCCTCTTCGGGTAGAAGGGAATATAACCTTTCCTTCTCATAATCATTTATATCTTTGTTTACATTAGAACGTATCTCTTCTGTGATTTTGGCCGTAACAACTTCATCCGCACAGTTCGCCTCTACGTCTTTTTCAATGCTGTCTGCCTCTTTATGGAACTCTTTTTGTATCAGCTGTTCCGTGTTGTCTAGTTTTTCTTTCATATACTTACCTCTTTTTATACCTGCCTTTTCTCTTGCTCTTGACCAATCCCCCTGTAAACGTATATTATAAAGGTAACGAAATGCCTGCTGCGGGCATTATTTATACTTATTGAACAGTAAGTTCAATATGATATAGTATACGTATATATCAAGATTGGGAGGTCACTATGAAACGTATCATCTTAACCGGCGGCGGTACGGCGGGCCACGTTACTCCGAATATCGCCCTTCTTCCGCGTCTCAAAGAATTACAATATGATGTACATTATATTGGTTCTTATAACGGCATTGAAAAAGAACTGATTGAACAGTTCGGCATTCCTTACCATGGAATCTCTTCCGGAAAGCTGCGCCGTTATTTCAGCGTCCAGAATTTTACAGATCCATTCCGTGTAATTAAGGGGTTGGGAGAAGCCAAGAAGCTCGTCAAAATATTGAAGCCAGACGTCATCTTTTCTAAGGGAGGGTTCGTTTCCGTACCGGTAGTGATGGCTGGAAAGCGACGCCATGTGCCTACAATTATTCACGAATCAGACATGACACCCGGTCTTGCCAACAAACTGTCCATTCCTTCTGCAACGAAAGTATGTTGTAATTTTCCCGAGACGTTAGAACATCTTCCCGCAGGGAAAGCCGTTCTGACTGGCTCACCTATCCGCCAGGAACTATTGTCCGGTGATAAATTCAAGGCCCGCGAGTTCCTCGGATTCCAATCAGATAAACCTGTGATACTTATTATAGGTGGGAGTCTTGGTTCTGTTGCGGTCAATGACGCCGTGCGATCCGTACTCCCTGAGTTATTAAAATCTTATCAGGTTGTCCATCTGTGCGGACGGGGCAAAATTGATGAATCTCTGAGGGGATTAGAAGGTTATGCGCAGTTCGAGTACATTAAAGAGGAATTGAAGGACTTGTTTGCGCTCACGGATATCGTCATATCGCGTGCCGGCGCTAACGCCATATGTGAACTGCTGGCACTTCACAAGCCTAACCTGCTTATACCTCTTTCCGCCAACGCAAGCCGTGGCGACCAGATTCTGAATGCCCGTTCGTTTGAACGCCAGGGATTCAGTGTCGTACTGGAAGAGGAAGAACTGGACAAAGACATCCTGTTAACCTCTATCAACCGTTTATATGAGCACAGGGATTCTTACATAGAAGCGATGAAGAAATCCTCTCAACAAAACTCCATCGATACAATCATAGATTTGATTGAATCCGTTGTAAACAGATAATTAGTTCCTTTATGTAACAGAATGCAGAAAACAGGTGTCACTGCGGCACCTGTTTTTATGCTTTGCTCAATAGTTCAAACTGGTCTTCATAGTTTTTCCTAATCCATTTCTTTGCCCGGTATAACATACTATGCAGCACTTCCACAGATACTCCCATTATCTCTGCAACTTCTCTCTGTGATTTTTCAAGACAGTAAGTCAAAGTCACGGCTTCGTACCAACGTTCATTCAAATTGTAAAGTTCTTCAAAGATATGATTAGCAAATTCTCTATATTCTTTTTCCTGAAGCCTTTTCTCAAATTCATCTTCTGTGCTTTCCATCGTCCAGTCTTCATACATTTCGTCAGATAGAATCTCACGCTTACCATCCCTTTTGAAATTGAGAGACATATTTCTTGTCGACACAACCAGCCAGGACCTTACCGCGTTCAGATTGATATGTTCCATTACCGTATATAATTTCACAAAAACATTCTGTGCTATTTCCTCCGCCGCATGATGGTTCCCGGTGTATCGTAATGCTGTCTTGTATACAATCTTTATATTATCTTCATAGATTGCATCAAAAGCTACCCTGCCTATAGACTCGATTTCCACGTGTTCATCCTTCTTTTCTACTAGTTTATCTTAGACAGTATGTCCTGTACATCCTCATCTCGGAGCTCTCCCATCTTCCATCCGAGTCCTATCTGGTCATCTTTATGCCTCGGAATGAGATGCATGTGAAAGTGGAATACTGTCTGGCCTGCCGCCTCTCCATTGTTCTGCAAGATATTATATCCGTCACAGTCCAGTATATCTGTAAGCTTTGTTATCATGTTCTTGGCTAGGACGAGCACTTTGGCCGCTGCCTCATCATCCAGTTCATATAGGTCTGCGTAATGCTCTTTGGGAATAATGAGTGCATGTCCCTTAGAGGCGGGGCTTGCATCCAGGATTACCCGGAAGTCTTCGTCTTCATACAGTGTGGCTGTTGGGATATCTCCATTTGCGAGCTTGCAGAATATACAATTTTCTTCTCTCATAATTATACCCTTCCTTTTTTAAATAATGATTGATTATTTACACCGCCAATGCTAAACTGTTAGTTCAGAAAGGGCGGTAATTACTATGTTTACAGCGACAGACTTCGACAAATTACAACAAATCATGGGCGAAAGTCCTGAGAAAAAAGAACTTATACAGAAGCTTCTCGACTCACAGAAGATGACCATCAGCAGTATCAGCCATGAGATTCGGAATCCCCTGACTCTTGTGTACAGCACATTGCAGCTCATAGAGTCACAGCATCCGGAGGTCACTACATACAAATACTGGGACAGTATGCGTGCTGATATAGAATATATGACCCTTCTGCTGGAGGAGCTTTCCTCCTATAACAATGGCGAAAGGCTGCGGCTATCCGAAGTTGACTGTACGTCATTTCTAAAGCCAATCGTGGTCTCTTTCGCCGCCTCTCTGGTTGAATGCGATATCGAGTTCACATCAAGGCTGGAACCCGAACTGCCGGTTATCAGCGGTGACGCAGTAAAGCTGAGAGAAGTGATTCTCAATCTTCTTCGTAACGCGAAAGACGCGGTAGCTTCAGATGGTTCCATCTATTTCCATGCTTTTGCGGAAGATAAGCTGCTCCATATCAGTGTCACAGACGATGGATGCGGCATTCCACAGGAAGATATCGAAGATATCTTTCAGCCGTTCGTTACACACAAGCAAGGAGGGACGGGGCTTGGACTTGCCATCGGCCGCCGTATTGCTTCTGCACACGGAGGCACCTTAACTGTCATATCCGTTCCCGGCAAAACGACTACGTTTACCCTTTCTCTTCCAATAGAGAAGGACGCCCAACACGAACCCTGACACGAGGCCTCCGATATGCGCCAGGTTGTCCACGCCGCCACTGGTGAATCCATAGTAAAGGCTGACAACCACCATGAACAGTATGCCCCGGCCGGATACATTGCCTATCCGGCCGCGGTTGCGGACCGCAACATAGAGAAGCGCCCCTATCACCCCAAAGATTGCTCCCGACGCACCGGCTGATACTACATATTCTCCCGTCTGCAGATCACCGAACATAGACAACAGGTTACCGCATATCCCACTGGCAAAATATATGACCAAGTATTTTATCTTTCCTATCTCAACTTCCAGATTCCAGCCAAGCAGTATTAATATTACCATGTTGTTCACGAGATGTTCAAATCCAAAGTGCAGAAACATACTCGTAAACAGCCGATACCACTCTCCGCCTTCCATTATATATGGCACATACATCGCGCCATGTCCAAGCATATACTCTGCGTCCTCCGTCATCCCTCCCATTGTAAGGATGAAGAATACGATTACGTTTGCTGCTGCAATCACAGCCGTACAGGGTGCATCTAATCTGGTCTTTTTCATAATACTGTAATATTTTCCCTTTTTTAATTCATCCCTAGTATAACATACCTTTTCCAAATAGTAACTAGTGTATTTTTATAATTCTTCTTCCTCTATGTACAATCCGTCAAAATCTCCCCATTTTGGTTTCCTGTGTCTGTTCAGAAAACGTTTGACCGGAGTCCAGAGGTTTTCAGTCTCTTCCATGATAGTGCCTGCCATCTCCTGCTCTGCAATCCAGTCATGTTCCTTTCTGTCATATATGGGAGCCACCTCCTCCGGCTGCTCCTTTTCCTGCTTCCATTCTTCAAACGTAGACGCTTTCGCCGCTTCCATACAAGTTTCCGCCAGCTTTTCAAGGCTGTAATTCTCTTCCAGGACACCTTTGTGAAGAGCAAATGCCATCTGTACACAGGCGGTCTCTTTGTAATCGGCATGCTTTACGAAATAATCAGCAAGCTGCTTCAGCGCATCCCATATGTCATGCTCTTCTGCGGGATAATAGCAGAAATAGAATGTCTCATCCTCATAAAATATATACTCCGGTTCCAATAAGATGCAGTGTATATTCAGCAGGTATTTCTCCGTCTCTTTTATAATTGCAAGAAGCTGGTGCAGAAACAGTTCCAAATCCCTGCTGTTTAATTTGCCGCGCTCGTACATTGCTTTCATAGATACTTTACCGCTTACTTCGTAGTCGTATCTTGTCATGCCGTCAACACCCTGTCCCTGTATCTTTAAGAATCCCGGGACTGCATTTGCCTTCAGCATCCTTATCTGATAGTCTTCCCTGTATATGCCCTCTGATTCAATTGATATTTTCCGTTCCATATGCCTATTTTCCTATTCTCCTCATATCTCTTATATATTTTTCCGGTTCTGTAATCCGGGCTTTCTTGATAACGGACAGTCCCATCCTTTTCACGGATGCACTGGCAGTGACTACAACTTCAATCTCCGATATGCTGATACATGCATCTGCTCCGGGAAACAAAATACATTTCCCACCAATCCTCTCCTGGAAGAGTTCCTTAAGCTCTCCCTCTTCTGCACCGCCCTCCTTGCGCGCTTTCGTGCTTCCTACCACGGCAGTCTCATAAGCCGCTCCTGAAATAATATTCTTGTCATGAAAATAAAAAGCTGCGGTAATGCACTGCATAACCAGCAGCAGTATAACGGGCATGATAAAGGACATCTCTACCGTCATGCTTCCGTTTAGTTTTCTCTCTTTCAGCATATTAACCAACTCCTGTCAATAGTACGAGAACATACCCACCAGTGAGGAACGGATAGAACGGGAGGGAGACATTTTTTTTGAAACGCCCTGTCACTAAATATGCCATGGCCGCCAACAGCAGGAGTGTTAACGCGCCCAGAAGTACCCCAAGCAGATTCCACATGCCCATATATAATCCGAGCACCAGTATCCCCCAGCTGTCTCCATACCCTATTCCCTCTCTGGTTACTTTGCTCATAAGCAGGAAGAAGCATCCGATACCTGCCCCTCCAAACAGAAGCCATACCTCAACCGTTCTGAATATGCATTGATACAATATGGCCGCCGCACCTCCCACTATAAGGAACGCCTCCGGAACCTTTCGGTACATCATATCAGTCACTGACATCCCCGCCATGGCCCCGATACAGATAACCTGGCTCACTTTCCACATCGCTGGCATGCCCCCTTTCCTGCCGCCTCCGACACCGGAACGGCATATATCGTCCTCTTCAGCCCGCTGCATCCAAGCGAGCCGTGGTATCTGTTGCCGGAGTCTGTTATAAATACGGCTCCGGAACCAGAGCTGCCACAGTGCTCACATGGATAGTACCTGCCCCCTCCTTCATTTCTAAGCTCCGGAATGTCCGCTGACTGTACCGGTCGGATTGACAATTCCAGATGGGTACAATGGTAATCCTCATGATATACTATTCCAGTCTCTGTCACATAGACTGTTTTCTCTCTATCACTGCCGAATCCTGCCTTCTCGTAACCGGTCCACCCTTTTATCTTCATGTTTATTTCATAGGATGGAGAAGGCAGCTTGAATAAGGGAATGGGAATCCTTATCCTGTATTCTGCTGTCAGGCTGCAGATTCCCGTGGAAGGTGACATCCATGACTTGTGGCAGCGGATACCGCTGCTTCCGCCTTCGACGATGCTCCTGTTCAGCCGGTCAGCACCCACTGCATTAACAATATCCGACTCCAGCTTCGACGGAACTGCTGCGGGCAGGATGTATGCCTCCTTTGCAAGCTCCTTTCCTGCATACTGCACCCCGGATCTGACTGCCGTCTGTACGGCGGACATTTCCATGAGGTAGAAGAGGCAGACGACGGCAAGAAAGAAAATCGGGACGGCCATGGCCGCTTCTACCGTAATACTTGCTTCCATAGAGGTGAAGGCAGATACCCTCCCGGCATGATTATCATAGATTTTTTGTGAGGGGAGTCTATTATTCATGGTACGAATCCTTCTCCTTTCTTTATATTTTGTGGTTGTTTTCTCTGTGTATGAATGAGAATCGGGAGGGTATCTGCATTCACCCCTATCGGTAGCAGTAATAAGTAGAAAACTGGTAGGTAATCCCCCTTCTCAACGGGCATTCTGTCTCGATTTCTACCTTGCTGATACACTGGTCCGCCCGGAAAAAAGTAAGGCCTTTCTCCTGGCGCAGGCTTTGCTCCATCATGTCAAGCGCCCGCATCCCCATACGTTCTCTGTCACCAAGAAACAGAAGCATCCTTATATATTCCCGGTAATCCAGTCCGTCCTCTGCATCTTGGCCTTCTGTGTAGTCGGTATCCGTCCCCAATGTCAGCAGAGCCGAGAGTTGAAGCTGCCAGCTTTCCTTTGATTTTACTATTGGCACTTTGCTGCCCTTCAACAGTGCACGTATATCGACAAGCGTCTCCCCAAAGGCCCAGGCAAGCAAGATCCCCTGCGCGGCTGCCTCTGTCACGGCCGGCAGCGCGATCAGTGTGCACAGCGCCAGTGCTGCCGCCTCCGCCTCTGCCTTCTTCTGGCTGTCCGTTTGTATATATGTATAATTGGGTACAAATCTGAGCAAGAGCAGCTTCCGGGCCGTCATTTCCAGATTTTCTCTATCACCGGGCTGTCCGTTTAAAATGTATTCCAGTTCATAATCAAGCGGACCTGTCTTTTCATCCTTATCTGACGCACAGTCAAAATGCTCCAACATATACTCCCCGACAAGAAGTTTGGATAGTGCGCCGTCTTTCTGTTCAGTATCTGAAAAATCCCCAAATCCTTTATTACGTGTTCTGTTTGACAGCAGGTCGTCTTTGGGGACCGCCTTTTCCGACACTTGCATGTCTTTGGGACATACAAGGTCTAACAGCGGAGTCTGTTTCAATTGCCTTGTATGTTCCAGCGGATTGTCTTCCCGGGGCAGCTCGGTCTCATTCTCCGCCAGCAGGCCATCCAGCGTATCCTGTGCCTCCTCGTCTTCCTGTTCGTACTCTCTGGCCTTCTCTTCCTGCTGCCTCCATACCGCAGCCATCCCAGTCTTATCTTCCATTGCCGCGAGTCCGTATCTGTGGCGCATGTAGGCTGCCATCTGTCCGTAAAATGCCTGGCAGCCGTTATCCGTGAGAAATTGGATTCTCTTGATTGCATGATCCATCTGCCCGGCGCCATAATACGCCAGCCGCTCCTTTATGTTCTGTTCCGAATAGGTACCTGTCTCGTAGCTTCCTTCCAGCGCAAAGATGTCATATTCTTCAAGCAGCTCCTTCTGGTACTCTGCAAACAGGCACTCCACGGCTCTGTTCATGTCAGCCCTTCTGTAGTTTTTACCATTCTGTATCGAAGCGCTCTCTAGCAAAGCCCCTGAAAAAGAGACCAGAAGAATAAAGACTAGGCTTAAGTATACTGTCACTTCCCCTTTTTTCATATGATTTCCTGTCGGCTGCATTCAGATGCCGGAACTTTCACTTGTGATTTTTTCAAAAATTGTCTGGACAAGACTTGTCAGCTGAGATTTGAAGATTATAACGAGGCCTATCAAGACGACCAGAATCAATATGACTTCTACTACGCCGATTCCCTTTTTATCCTTTAAGACATGCATAATATACTGTATTCTCCACATCCCCATTCTCCTTTCTATATCTGCATAGATAAAAATGCCGGCACGACTACTATTACAAGCACTACTGAAAGCATGAGGAACATTGGCAGCAGCAGTTTTGTCCCCGCCTCTTCACCAAGCCTTCTGGCTCTTGTCTTCCGTTCTTCAAATGCCTGGAGCGCATCTATCCTGAGCAGCTGTACGAGTCCTTTCGTCCCTTTCCTGAGATTCTGTGACAAGAGTGCTCCGAACTTTACATATTCCTGTACTTTGCAGCGCCTGCCGAACCTTTCATAGCTCTCCGCCTCCGTAACTCCGCTCTGCATCTCGTTCAACGTAACTTTCATCTCTTCATAGGCGTACCGGATGCCCCACTCTTCTATCTGCTCCTCATAATCGCGTACCATTTTTTTCCATGTATTCCTCACTGTCAGGCCTGCTCCGAGAAGCAATGTAAACTTATTAGCCAGCTCGGGGTAGTCCAGCAGCATCTGAAGCCTTTTTTCCTTTTCCCTTTTGAACTCGTTCTGCTTTTCCTGCGCGTAGAGCAGAATCGCTACAAGTGCCGCCATGACGGCAAGTACCGCTCCTCTTATATTCATTTTGCGGTAATACGATACCGCTTTATCGTCCACAGTATCCGGCAGATTCAGCTCCTTTTCCGTCCTTGTTTCCTCCTCTGTCTGCTCTGCAGCATTTCGTACTTTTTCCGCAAGTTTGTCAGCGCCTTTCAGCTCTTTCGGATAGAGTACCGCTGTACACTGGTACAGGGCCTGGTTTTGGGGATTTTCCTTATATGTAAGAACAGCCTTTATGTTTATGATGCTCCCTTTCTTGTCCAGAGCATCGTGCTGTAACTCGCCGTATATATTCATGACATCATATCTGTCAAGTTCCCATTCCACCGCAATCGGTTCTTCTGGTATCTCCTGAATCAGCTCCATATCTTCTTCGATGTGGTCCAGGCTTTTATTGGTGCCGAGGATCCGCCGTTCCATCTGGCTGATGGCCCGGTCGAATACCTTTTTTATCTCCTTTGCGCTATACTGCTGTTCTTGTACTTCAATTTGTATAGGTATCCTGTCGCTGCCTCCCTGGATACCGGCTTCCAGCTCCTCCGTCCTGCTTCCCTTGCCATGCTCGTTCCTTGTTATCGTCCCGTCTGTCTCAGTGGCATACGCCTTTCCGTCTAATATGAGAAGAACCATTCCTGAAGCAAGCAGCAGGATGACAGCGAAAACCATCAGACTTCTATCCCTATTATCCTTTGTCCAAGACAACAGGCTCCTATATATGCTGCGAGGCATATCGTCATCACTCCTGTTCCTATTACATTTCCATATAAAGCTCCCATGAATTCAGGAAAGCTTAACGACATATATCCGATAATGATATACGGGACAGCGGACATCACCTTGAACTCGTACTCCTTGGCTGCCAGAATGGTATCTATTTCCCTCTTAACCTCTATCTTGTCTCCTATCTGCCCGGCTGTATTCTGAATGATGGCAACCATATCACCTCCGCTCTTCCTTGCCGCAGTAAAGACTGCCGCAAAGTTCCGCACGTCTTCTTGCTTTACCCGCTCCGTAAAGTCTCCCATAATCTGCTCCATAGGAACATTTATCCTTATCTGGGATACGATGATATGAAGCTCTTTGCGGATTCTGTCATCACCACTGTATAAAAGCTTCAATTCCTTCTCTGTCTCCTTCCATGCATTTTCTATAGAATAACCTGTGCTGAGCGCCGAAGATAAAGCTTGGATGGCATCCTTGAACTGGAGCTGGAAAGTGCCGGTCTTTTTCCGCAGGCATTCCCTTTTCCATATGCTGTAATGCCATAGCCACACCGGTGCCAGCAGCGGGACGGCGAGTGCAGAGCGGTAGTAAAGCCATGCCGTCAGCACTGTCAGCAGCGTGCTCTTCAAAGTTCCCCGCACATACTCTGCGGGCCTAATATCCTGCTGCCAGCAGCTTTTCTTTGCACGTAATTTCATGAATCCTCCTCCATTCACCCTTTATCTTTCCCCCAGCCACTCCCGTCTCTTCAAATACGAACAACGGGCTAAGCATAATCTCACCTTCCTGATAATCCAGCACTTCCACAATTTCAAGCACTTTTCTACTTTTGTCCCTCAGCCTCCCAAGATGGACGATAATATCCAGTCCCGAAGCAATCTGCCTCTGTATGGCCGGAAGCGGGAGGTCCATTCCCATAAGCACCATAGTTTCCAGACGGCTCAGCATATCTTTTGGACTGTTGGCATGTCCTGTACTGAGGCTGCCGTCGTGTCCGGTGTTGAGCGCCTGCAGCATGTCTATGGCCTCATCTGAGCGGACCTCCCCGACAATAATCCTGTCCGGCCGCATGCGGAGCGCTGCTTTTATCAGATTGCGGATTGTAATCTCCCCGGTGCCTTCCACATTTGCATTACGCGCTTCCAGACGCACCAGGTTAGGTATATCCATTATTTTCAGCTCTGCATTATCTTCGATTGTTATAATTCTTTCATCTCCGGGAATGTACTGCGACAGTGCGTTTAAGAAAGTTGTCTTACCTGAACCGGTTCCGCCGCTGATGAAGATGTTGTACTTTGCGGCGGTGAGAAGTGTAAGAAAGTCTGCGGCCTCGCGGCTGACAGAATTCCATGTGATAAGCTGTTCCATCGTGATGGTATCCTTTGGAAACTTACGGATTGTGACTATCGGACCGTCAAGAGCCACCGGCGCGAGCACTACATTGACCCGTGCCCCGTCCGGCAGCCTTGCGTCCACGATGGGCGAAGCTTCGTTGACTACCCTGTTGGCGCCTGATACGATCTGCTGTACTACGTCCTCCAGCTTATCTTTGGACGTAAAGCGTTTATCCGTCCGAGACAGCCTCCCGTCCTGTTCGATAAATATGTTTTTCGTTCCATTTATCATAATTTCGGTAATGCTTTCATCTTCCAGCAGCTCCTGGAGCAGATCCAGCTTGCGG
This sequence comes from Extibacter muris, assembly GCF_004345005.1. GTDB lineage: Bacteria > Bacillota > Clostridia > Lachnospirales > Lachnospiraceae > Extibacter > Extibacter muris. Next base: position 33,803 of record NZ_SMMX01000016.1, on the reverse strand, counting down.
AACGCATTGAATAGTTCTTTGCCTAGCGCGGTCCGCTCTCTCAGTGTGATATATTCCTGCATGCAGGCTTCCTGAAGTACTCTGTGGATAAGATCGGTAAGTTCCTCGTCTTCTATCTCCTTCGTCATATCCAGTTCTTCCATAACTCTGGCATGTAACTGCTCTGCCTGTATCATCCCTTCTGTTCCTTTCTGTTCAGTTTCTGTAATACATCTTCATAGCCGAGCAGCTGAAGCTCTGCTTCAAACTGCCGTACCTTCGCACAGCTCACTTCGTCCTCAGCTGCCGGCATATGTACTTCTGTGCAGAGCCGCAGTATATCATATACTCCCCGCAGCCCTTCGTCTACATCAAGAATAACTGTCTCATAGATGCTGTTCTCCACAATCTGCCGGATAAGGCCTGTCCATTCCTGCGGTGCAACTTCTTTCACATCGTCAGACACCGGCATCGGATTCAGGTAATCCAGATTCTTCATTCGTCCGGTCATCGTCGACAGTACGAGAGGCAGATTCTTGCTCTCCTGCCTGGAATAGTACAGGACATCTGCAAGCGTATAGCTTGGGTCCTCCTCAAAGAGCCCTCCTTTTCCGCCATATAGCTCCATGTTCACATATAATACGTCCATTTTCAAGGCAAGCTTTTGTCCGAGTTCGATTGCATAGCTTGTCTTACCTATCCTGTGCACCGGCGAGAACACACCTATCAATGTACACTTGACCTTTTTCGCAGTCCGGAAATAAAGTTCTCCGTTTTGCCCATCCGAGCCGCAACAGCGGATAATCTCTGTCAGAATCGCTTCCCCGGGCTGATATTTCATTACCGGTATCTCGTCTTTTTCCAATCGTTCCTGTCCGCTTACCGTCAGGATAAACTTACTGTCTGCCGCTATACGGCCCCTTTCTTCTGAATCGCAATCTGCAGAGATGATAAGATAATCGATATGCTCTTCCTCCTGCATCGTCTTGACATTTTGAAGGCTTCTGCATATATATACTTGAAAAGCAAGTTCCTTTCTTCTCATAAAATACGATGCGAGTGCGGACGCATATCCTTCCTCAGGATCACAGATTACCAAACGCTTGCTGTCCACCAATACCTCCCTGTTTTCATTTTCCTTTAAGAAATTCTTTGCCGAAACGGCTTTGAATTACATGACCCGTTGAACGTAAGCAGTCCAGCAGGTATAAATAATTTGAACCTATCAACCAGAACTAAAACAATCAGATACAAGCCATCAGATTTGACTTGTAGGACGATTATAACCGTACTTTGCTCTCTTGTCCATCTCTTTTCTAAAAAAACTCAAACTTTGTGCAATACTTACAAATTTTGGTAAAAAGTAATGCCGTAAAGGAGCGCAACCCCAGGAATGCCAAGGACTCCGGATGTCAAAAACGTCACCGGATTCATTCCCACATGAAGAGAAATCCCTTTGCCTGAAAGAAACTCATTTACAAAAAATATAATTGCAATCCCAAGAATTGCCCGTATGATGAAATTAACGACAATATGCGGCCTTTCTTCCTGCATGCCAAAAGCCCCTTTTTTCTTCTCTTGTTTTCATATATATCCGACTGGTTGGTATTTTATTCTCAAATAATGTCTATACTAGGTAAAAAGAGGACATAAAACCTTATGTTGGAGGTAACCTATGAAACTTTTTCAACGAGGGAAGGGTGCAGAGGAAGATATCTATAAAAGACTATCCTTTGATCCCGACAGCAATACTCTTGTGGAAGAAATCGCCCAGGCAAGGCAGGAGATTGAAGATGCGTACGAGAACTTCCAGAACGCTTCCGATCCTGATCTGATCGACTGCTATATCTACAAAGGCAACGCAGCGTGGAAACGTTACCGCTTCCTCCTGCGGCAGGCAAAAATGATTTAATTTGTTAGTTTGGGACGTAACCTTTTTCAAAAGGGTTACGTCCCAAACTAAGCTTTATGGTGTACCTAAATGAAGACAGTCCTGTACCTTTTTGAATATTACTGGTACAGGGCTGTCTTTTCGGGCCCATCTTATATTGTTTTATAATCTTACTGTCACTTCCCGGTCTGTCCTGTGGTATTGGTGATACCGGACTCCGGCTGCGTCGAACATGCGCATGGACGCTTTTACGGCGGCGGTGTCTTCGTATTTGTTGCAGTCATATATGACTTCTTTGATTCCGCTTTGTATGATGGCCTTTGCACATTCGTTGCACGGGAACAGCGATACATATAACTTTGCGCCTTCCAGGCTACCGCCCCGGTAGTTGAGTATGGCGTTCAGCTCGCTGTGGACCGTGTAGACGTATTTTGTCTCAAGCGGGTCTTCTCCTTCCCTGTCCCATGGAAACTCATCGTCAGAGCAGCCGATGGGCAGCCCATTGTATCCCATGGACAAGATCTTATTATCCTGGCTCACGATACAGCATCCGACCTGAGTATTCGGATCCTTGGAGCGCATGCCGGAGAGCATGGCCACTCCCATGAAATATTCGTCCCAGCTGATGTAGTCTTTTCTTTTGTCTCCCATACGGCTTATCCTCCTCGAATCGCATGAACATTATTTTGTCCCGAATATACGGTCGCCTGCATCTCCAAGACCAGGTACGATGTATTTCTGTTCGTTCAGGTGGTCGTCCAGCGCACCGATATATAAGTCTACGTCCGGATGTTCCCTTTTCATACGCTCCACACCTTCCGGAGCCGCGATAATGCACATGAAACGGATATTCTTCACGCCCTTATCCTTCAGCATACGTATCGCAGCTACGCTGGAGCCTCCTGTCGCAAGCATCGGATCCACCACAAACACTTCCCGCTCATCGCAGTCAGCCGGAAGCTTGCAGTAATACTCCACCGGTTCAAACGTCTGCGGGTCACGATAGAGGCCGATATGGCCTACTTTAGCGGCCGGTATCATATTCAGTATGCCATCCACCATGCCGATGCCTGCCCGCAGAATCGGAACGACCGCCATCTTCTTTCCGCTCAGCTCTTTTCCCGTCATCTCACAAATCGGTGTCGTGATTTTCACATTTTTCAGTTTCAAGTCCCTTGTGGCCTCATAGCACATCAGCGCCGCAATCTCTCCGACAACAGCCCGGAAGTCACGGGACCCTACGTCCTCTCTGCGTATATAGCTTATCTTGTGCTGAATCAGCGGGTGGTCCATCACCTGTACATTTGACATGTTGCTTTCCTCCTCATTCGTCATTGAATATTTATCACATGATGCCCGGCGGCTTTCAGAAGCCTGTTCATGATAGCGCTTCCAATCCCCCCCGTGGCAAATGATTCGCTGTAGATATAGTCCACTCCGTCATCGTCGAATTCCCGCAGGACCGCGTACAGACGGCTGGCAATGGTGGATTCGTCTTCTCTTGTGCCTATGCTTTTTACATCGCCCGACGTATAGCCGGATACTGTCTCTTCCGTGCCGATGATGCCGACCTTATATCCTTCTGCCTGCCTCGCGGCCGCAAGCCTGTTGATCTCTTCCGCCAATTTCTCAACCGGACCTTCTATGACGGCCAGCTCCGCAGCGGGGGCATAGTGCCGGTATTTCATTCCCGGCGCCTTCGGCGCTTTATTGCTGTCAGATGTTATGAGCGTATGGTCTACAGCCACCTCGCCTATCAGTTCTCTGAGCATTTCTTCTGTGACCGCACCCGGACGCAGTATCATCGGGGGCTCTACGGTCATATCGAGAATGGTAGACTCCACTCCTATCTCAACAGGACCGCCATCCACTATCATCTCTATCCTGCCATCCATGTCTTCTTCCACGTGCTGCGCGGTGGTCGGGCTCGGCCGCCCGGAGGTATTCGCGCTCGGCGCAGCGATAAAGCCGCCGCCTGCATTAATCACTTCTCTTGCTATCTCATGGCTCGGCATCCGCACTGCCACCGTTTCCAGCCCGCCTGTGGTCCCATAAGGCACTATATCTTTCTTCTGGAATATCATCGTCAGCGGGCCGGGCCAGTGCCTATCAGCAATCTTAACCGCAGCCGGTGGAACGTCGCGGGCAATCTTATCAAGCGCTTCCATATGGGTTATATGGACGATGAGGGGATTATCCGACGGCCGCCCTTTCGCCGCATATATTTTCGCCGCCGCCTCTTCATTGAGCGCATCCGCCCCAAGTCCATAGACCGTCTCCGTAGGAAATGCTACAAGCCCGCCTTTTTTTAGAATATCCCCGGCTTCCTGAATCATACTTTTATTCATCTGTTTTTTATCTATTTTTATTATTTTTGTCTCCATGAAGATAATTATACTACACTCTACTGTGACAGACAAGTTTGGATTCCCTGTACAATCGCGTCGGCCAGCTTATCCTGATATTCTTCGGTAACGAGCTTGGCAGCCTCCTCGGGATTGCTCAGGAACCCACATTCTACGATGATTGTAGGAACTTCTGTCCTCTTCAGCAGATAATATGTATCATTGGCTTTCGCCTGCCTTGTGTTGTCTTTATCCACTGCAAGCAGCGCCTTCTGCATCAGCTCTGCCGTATTTTTGCCCTCCGCGGAATGGCTGTAGTAGAACACCTGGGCACCCCGGATATCCGCATCCTGATAGCTGTTCTGGTGGATGCTTACTACCATGGCCGGCTTAGTTTCGTTAATCAGCTGTACCCTCGCCTTCATATCCTGGACTTTCTTGTTAGAGTTCCCCTCTTTCGCCAGTGTCGTGTCATCCTTACGGGTCATGACGACCTCGATTCCGTTCTTCTTCAGCCTTTTTTCCACCTTTTTCGCTATCGCCAGGTTGATGTCTTTTTCATTTGCATCGTTTACCCCTATCTTGCCGGGATCATTCCCGCCGTGGCCGGAATCGACCACTACCACCTGTTTCCCTTTCTCCACCTTGTCACCCGATACATATTCTCCAATATTTCTGCTGACCGTTATAAGCCCTGCGAGCAGCAGCACAAGAAGAAGAAACTCTACTTTTTTGCGCAATAAAATACCTCCAGTCAGTCTATATTGGTTAAATATATGACTGACCGAGGTATTTTATTTTATGTGTCAGGAAAATCGTCTGCAAATCTCCTGTTACACTTCATTTTTAATTGACATACTTCAGTATCAGCTGCCATACGTTCGGGTCTTCCAGCCCTAAAGCCCATGCGGCGGTGCCTGCCAGCTTGTTCTGCTTCATCAGTTCCAGCTTCATCTCCAGCGATTTCTCATCTTCCAGCCAGATTTCGTAAGTCACGCCTCCGCTTTCCCATCTGGCATAATTCTGCTTGGCGGTATCATCCCACGTAATCTCAGCGCCGGCCTGTGTCACGACTTCTTTGGCTTCTGTCATTCCATAGGCCTTGCTTTCTACCTTCATGGCATACTCGCCTTCTTCTGTGCCTTTCTGGCCGGCAAGCTCTTCCTCTGTCTTCGGGGTCTGTTCCCAGAGCCTTGTAAAGAATGGGATGCCGCTGATTACCTTGTCTGCGGGTACTTCTTTCAGCGTCTCTGTTATTCCTTCTTTCACAAAGTCATAAGATGCCACCGAGCCTGCTTCCGGTGAACCGGCATAATGCTCATCGTAACCCATGATTACGACATAATCTGCCACGATTCCCTGTTCCTTGCGGTCATACTGCATATTGAAGCCCTTCGGTACATAGTTGTCCACTGAAAGGACAAGTCCGTTCTGCCTGCAGCGTACAGAAAGCTCACGGATAAACTGTATATAGTGTTCTCCGCATTCATCCGATATCTTCTCAAAATCCACATTGATTCCATCGATATTGGACTGAAGCGCCTCTGCCACCAGCTGGTTGATAAGCGTCTCACGCTTGGACGTATAGCTCAGCAGCGCATAGCTTTCGTCATAAGAGTTGATGCCGCCGTCAAAATCGCGTATCGTCGCCCATACTTCTATGTTCGCCTGATGTGCGTAGTTGACGTAATCTGTCGAAGCTATGGAATCCATATTCCCGTCCGTATCCTTCACATGGAACCATGTCGGCGCAATCGTCGTCAGACCCTTGCTCTCTGCAATCTTCTGCAGCACGCTGCTGTTGGCGTCACTGTTGGTCACGTTGTGCCATGCCATGTTGATCGTGTAGTCTTTGGATATGTTCGTGAATTCCTGTTCTTCAAACTTTCTCGTTACGTTCTTCTTCTGGGCATCTTTGAGCGCGCTATTTTTAATGTAACCGATAAATCCGTTCTTCGTACGGACTTTTTTCCAATTATCCTCGTTTTCTATGACAGTAGCTTCCTCACCCTTTTTTATCTCCGTAAGGACCGGGCTCTTGACTCCGCCCTGATATCTTACCTGCGTATCTTTCTTGACTTCAGCTACCGTATGTTCCCCCCAGTCGCCCACAATAACGACACGTTCCGGATTGTCATACACTTCATAGTCGATATTTGTGTACTGCTGGACAAAGTCCAGGGCTATATAAGCCGTGCTTCCTTCTGTTTTTAATATGACGTAGTCTTCGCTGTTCTTGTCTTTGGAGACTGTATAATCCTTGCTTCCTACTTCCACCGATACCATATCCTTCGGCAACGTGTAAAGGAGTATATTCTCGTTAGGGTCCCAGTAAAATCTGCTGTTGATATAGTCACGGACGATCTCATACTGGATATAGGCTTTGCCTTCTGCTATCATGCCTTTTGGCTCCACCACTTCGTTATTGACTACAATAGCCAGCTGTCCTTCTTGTTCTATTCCATAATATTTATCCAAATTAGCTTTTTCTTTGGAAGGGCTGTATCTCTTCCACAAAAATACTGCTGCTATCGCTGCTATTATTAAAATAACGGTAAGGCATATCCGTATGCCCAGGTTTCTCCTTCTCCGTCTCTTTGTCTGCGGTCTTCTGGCTGCCGGCCTTCTGCCGGCCGTTCTTCCCGTCTGCGGCCTTCTGTCAGGATTCCTCGAAGCCTGGCTCCGTCCCGGCTGGCTTCTCGCCCCCTGAGGCCTGGAGCCTTGTACTCTTATGTCCTGCCCTCTCGCTGTCTCGCTCCTCTGGGTCCGCTGTCTGTCCGGATGTTCTGTTCTCCCAGGCCGGTCCGAAGCTGTGCGGCTTCTTCTTTGTCTTTCATCCATGCTGCACCTCCTACTAGACCCTATTATAGCAATAATTGCGACACTCGTCATTAACTATTTCGACATTTTCTTATTATTTTGAGGGGTATCTACAGCCGCAGTTTCCTCCTGCAGCTCAACATGATGAAAGCACACTTCCTTAATGTCCCCTTCTTCGTCCAGAACATAATCTCTCATATACGCGATATCTTCCCTCATCATATGAGCTTCTACGATCTGCATCGGGCTGGCTGGATCGCCTTCCATAGACAGGCTGACACCTTCCTTCTCATAATCTGCAAGCTCATGATATAGATATTTATAAATCTCATTTTTCATCTCTTCGTATCCTCCGATAACATTGCGATGATAGCTACGGCTGTATGCGCATATACTGTTAATACGCGGCCAGAGGAAATGCTTCGTGATACATAGGCCATATATGCGGACCCGCTGTGTAAAAATAGAAGATAGTTCTGCATTTTGTAAAAATTGAATTGTTCCTCGTGATTATCTGATATAGTTCTATTCTGGCTGTCTGTGAAATGTCTGCCTGAGCCGGCAAGGTAAATTATCTGATTTGCTGTTGATAGATTCTTAAATAGAGCTTACTTTGAGAATTATTTGTAAATACTTAAAAAAGTCTCCCTCCTTTGTTCTAAGAACGTAGCTATCAGGGAAAACTATCTTCTAGTATCGTCATTATATATGATTGATTTTGCAAACGCAAGCACTTTTTTATTTTATACTTATTTTATTGAACATCCCGCGTTTTCTATGCTATACTAAATTAGAAGGAAGTGATGAATATGAAGATTGAAAAACTCAATGACAATCAGATACGCTGTACTTTAACGCGTGCCGATCTGGCAGCCCGCCAGCTTCAATTGAGTGAGCTTGCCTATGGAACCGAGAAAGCTAAGTCACTTTTCCATGATATGATGCAACAGGCAGCCTTTGAATTTGGATTTGAGGCAGAGGATATACCTTTAATGATCGAGGCTATACCTGCTTCTTCCGATTCCATCGTGCTGATAATTACTAAAGTCGAGGATCCTGAGGAACTCGATACCCGATTTTCAAAATTTTCACCATCTCCGGGTGTTGACTGGGATTCAAAGAAAAATGAGGCCCCTGACAAACTGGATGGCGCCGAGACCCTCTTAGACCTGCTTGGCAAGGTAAAAGAGAAGATTGGCACACAGGAGGAGAGCTCCGGCGAAGATACAAAAGAAGTCCAGAAAACAAGCCTCCGCTTATTCTCATTTGCAACAATGGACAGTGTCATTCAGGCTGCACGCCTGCTTAGCGGCATGTACAACGGTTCCAACACCCTGTACAAAGACCATGGCGAAGACGTATACATTCTGGCTCTGACACAATCAGACCATAAGACGAATGATTTTAACCGCATATGTAATATGCTGTCGGAATATGGCTCTTTGGAAAAGGCTTCTGGTGCAACGCTGGCGTTTCTGGAAGAACATTGTGAGATTCTGATATCTGCCGATGCAGTACAGAAGCTTGCTGTAATTTAATAACGAAGACTACCGCCCGGCAGCTGGAAAACCAGCTGCCGGGCGGTGTCTTTTCCAAAGGGGCCATGCAATGCCACAGCTGTGCTGTTATATATAGAAAAAAGTGCACTGGGCCTGTCCCAGAGCACTTTTCATATGCGCTATCTCATTAAGCATTCAAAAACGCATTAATCTTCTCTTCTAATAAGTCTGCATCTATGCCATGAACCATAGCCGCCTCAGCCAGAGACTCTCCCTGTGCGGACGGGCAGCCAAGACAATGCATTCCGATTTCCATGAGTATTGGTGCAACATCCGGGTTGATGCTGAGAATTTCACCAATAGTCATATCTTTACTGACCTTTGCCATCATGACGCCTCCTTTTCTCTCTAAGTGTTTCCATTATATACGTAATTTATCATTGTGTAAACATTTTCCGTCAATTAATTCCTAAAATTTGACTTCTCAAATGTCAACATCTTTTTCACTTTTTTTCGACAAAATATAATTTTTATCATAACTTCACAAAACGTCTGTTCTTTTATTTGCCCTGAGTAATCCACCAAAATACTATCTTTTTATGTGGATAATGTGGATAAATTTTGAAAAACTGCACTTTTTCCACCTTTTTCACTTGTTTTGATGTGGATAACTTGGATAAGTCCTTTTTACATTATTTCCCTATTTTTTACATTTTTGTGTATATTGTACATCCAGTCGACAAAAAGTGCCATTTCCAGTAATTTCCATGTCAGAATTTATAGTTCAATCTTGTCCTCAAAAGAAAAAGCCCCTGTATGCCGCGGGGCTTTAGTTCTGCTTTCGTATCTATCTAAATTAGTCGTCTTACAGTAAGAATGGTCGTGTAAGTGGCCGGCAGGATGCCGATTCCTCTGGAACTGTTGATGGCATTTACGATCTGCCCGTCTCCCATGTAGATTCCCACATGGCCGTCATAGAGTATGATATCTCCCGGAATGGCCTGGTCATAGCTGACAGGCGTTCCGACATTTTCCATATCCCATGTCGTCCTTGGCAGGCTGACTCCGAAGTGGGCATATACAGACTGTACAAAGCCGGAACAGTCCGCGCCGTTTGTGAGGCTTGTGCCACCCCATACGTACGGATTTCCAATGAACTGGCAGGCATAATCTACGACAGCTTGTCCCGTTCCGGCTTTCGCCTGAGCCTCTTCTGCCGCCTTAGCTGCCGCTTCTTCTGCTTCCTGGGCCAGCCTTGCCTCCTCTTCCTCTTTTGATTCTGCGTAAGTAAATGCCTCCTCCGGGACCTCGGCCTCCGAGCTCTGCACCATTTCCTGGGCCTTCTGCTCTGCGTTATTTCCTATTATAATATACTCAGAGTATACATAGCCAGTAACAGAACCGGACTGAATCTTCGTCCACTCGCCCACCGGACCTATGACCTTGGCGGCATAATCAGGATATAACTTGCCTACCCACTCGCTTTCTTTTGTTGGTTCACTCCTAATATAAAGAAATGATTGAACATTGGCAAACGCCATATCTAAATACTCACCCTTACGTGTAGGTACGAGATAGTCTTCTACTTCTATATCATTTTGTGAAGTATAGCAATCATTCAGTACCTCCTCAATTCCGACACTCGGCATTATTCCTGAAGCATCCGTATCTGCAGCCGATGCTGTGACAGGAAAAGATGCCAAAGCTCCTGTAACGGTAACTAGGAACAATCCCTTTCTAAGAATAGAATCCATAAACTCCCTCCTTTATGTTTTCTTATCTTTTGTAATTGTTACAGAATTGTTACATATGTTACGGTGATATTATATCAATGCTGTCCATTAATGTCAAGGCTATTTCAGCGTGTTTTTATCGTCATATTTCTTCCTTTTTTTACCATTTATAAGCGAATATATTATTATAATTGTTACAAATTGTTACATACTCGATTTTAGAGTTGACAAATGGACTTCTCTGCTTTATGCTGGTTATAGTAATTGTTATTATTATTGAAAGGAGGATGCGTAGATGGCGAATTTGAAATACAGCAGGCAAAGGGCCTCTATCAAAGAGTATCTGGCCGGCACTGTTGAACACCCTACAGCCGATACCGTATATATGCACGTCAAAGAAGAATTTCCTAATATAAGCCTTGGTACCGTTTACCGTAATCTCAATCTACTAGCTGATATAGGCGACGCGGTTAAAATTACGACTCCTGACGGCGGCGACCGTTTTGACGGGCGGACGGAGCCTCATTACCATGTAGTATGTTGTTCATGCGGTAAAGTAGAAGATCTTGAGATGTCGTCTGAAGAAATTGCTTCTATAAATAATGCGGCAGATTCCATCTTTGATGGGAAGGTTACATCTCACACCACCCTTTTCTATGGTACCTGTAAGGACTGCCTGGAAAAAGAAAAATAAATTTGAAATTAGGATTGACAAAAGATAATATATATGCTAAATTAATATTAGTAACTATTACTAATATTAAGAAATAAAAATAACATATAAGAAAAGGAGAGATTTATCATGAAAAAATTTGTTTGTACAGTATGTGGTTATGTTCACGAGGGAGAGGCTGCACCGGCTGAATGTCCAGTCTGTCATGCACCGGCTGAGAAGTTCAAAGAGCAGACAGGTGACAGAGAATGGGCTGCTGAGCACGTAGTAGGAGTGGCAAAAGGAGTAAGCGAAGACATCCTTGCTGACTTAAGAGCTAACTTCGAGGGTGAATGTTCAGAAGTAGGCATGTATCTTGCAATGGCAAGAGTTGCTCACAGAGAAGGTTATCCGGAGATCGGTCTATACTGGGAAAAGGCTGCTTATGAAGAGGCTGAGCATGCATCTAAGTTTGCAGAACTGTTAGGCGAAGTTGTCACAGACAGCACAAAGAAGAACCTCGAAATGAGAGTGGATGCTGAGAACGGCGCAACTGCAGGTAAGTTTGACCTTGCAAAACGTGCTAAAGCTGCTAACCTGGACGCAATTCATGATACGGTTCATGAAATGGCAAGAGATGAAGCCCGTCACGGAAAGGCATTCGAAGGCTTATTGAAGAGATACTTTGGATAGGATATAATAGAGGCAACGACAGCATAATGTTGTGGAATACTAAGCAGGACGGTGAAAATCTGAGATTTCACCGTCCTCAATTTCAAAGGAGGATTTTGATATGTCAAAGTATGCAGGAACAAAAACTGAAAAGAACCTTATGGAAGCTTTTGCCGGTGAATCACAGGCGCGCAACAAATATACATACTATGCTTCCGCTGCTAGAAAAGCCGGTTTTGTCCAGATGTCCAACATTTTCTTGGAGACAGCCGACCAGGAAAAAGAGCACGCCAAATTATGGTTTAAAGAATTCCACGGAATCGGTGATGTGGAAGCAAACCTAGAAGACGCTGTTGCAGGTGAGAATTTCGAGTGGACAGACATGTACAAACGCATGGCTGAAGAAGCAAGAGAAGAAGGATTCGAGGATCTTGCGAAGAGATTCGAAGGCGTAGCCGAAGTAGAAGCTGCCCATGAGAAACGCTACGGCAAGCTGCTTGAAAGCTTCAAGGCCGGCAAGACTTTCAAGGGAGATGCTCCGCTTGGCTGGAAATGCAACAACTGTGGTTACATCTACTACGGAGAAGAAGCTCCGGAAGAATGTCCCGTCTGTGCACATCCAAGAGCACATTTTGAACGTAAAGTAGAGAACTATTAATAATATGGGGACGGAGGAAAATGAAAAAACCTCCGTCCCCAATTTATTTTCCGTTTAATTTGTCACACATTCTTTTCTCTTTTAACTAGCATCCCGCTTCGGAGCATTATCGGCCTGACGGCATTGTACAGACATGCCACAAGTACAGTTGATATGACCGCATTGACAAATGTAGTGGCCGTACTCCACTTTGCAAGCACCTCTGCCATCTTCTGCGGCTGCCCCAGAACGTACATCTTGTAAAAGTAACCAACAACCGGATCAGCAGCCACATTAAAGCCTAGTCCGGCCACAGAAGCTATGATACTCCATTTAAATACATGTTTCTTGTCGCTGCTTACATCGATTCTTCCTATCCTGTGCGCCACCAATCCTGTTATCAGGCCTATACACAGCTTCAGTACAAAAGTCTTAGGTGCTACTGTAATGTAAATCGGATCCATGATATCAGCGATGCTCATACCAATAGCTCCCGCAATGCCCCCATACCATCCTCCCAGAAGCAGCGCTCCAAGTACGCAAAATGCATTACCAATGTGTATTGATGTTGCGTCTCCACCGGGCATAGGTATCTTAATCTGCAGGTATGTGAAGGCAACATAGCATAATGCTGCCAAAATAGCCGTCTGCGCCAATTTTATAATGGTCCTGTTATTCCTGTTCATATGAAACATTCCTTTCTTAATAGTCTATACAAATAATATCATCAAATTGGATATGTCAAAATAACCAGTATTATCAAAATAGAGCAGTCCAGTAGACGGAGAAAAGAGAAGGGGACAGGGAAAAACGAGATGGGGACGGAGGAAAATGAATTTTCCTCCGTCCCCATCTCGTTTTTCCCTGTCCCTTTTATTTTCTAATTCAGGGTTGCATTTTTATTATAATGGGTATAATATACTCATATAGGATATGTAGTTTTTAAAACTACATATCGGTCTATTAATATTTTAGTTTCAGGAGGCAGTAGTATGGCAGAAGCAATCAAATCGCGCATTAAAGATCCAGGGAGCGCAATAACACATTTTATAGGTATGCTGATGGCAATCTTTGCAGCTGTACCTTTGTTGATAAAGGCGGCAAATGAGCCGAGCAGAATATATATCATATCGATTACAGTATATGCGATAAGCCTGATATTACTATATGCAGCAAGCACCATTTACCATACATTTAATAAGTCCGAAAGAGTTAATACTATTTTGAAAAAGATAGACCACATGATGATTAGCGTATTGATAGCCGGCAGCTATACCCCGATATGTCTGTTAGTATTGAAAGGGAAGCTCGGAGCTATACTCCTGTCTGTCGTATGGGGGATAGCTATCGTTGGCATCCTAATCAAAGCATTCTGGGTATATTGCCCAAAGTGGATATCATCTGTATTATACATCGGAATGGGATGGACTTGCGTACTTGCATTCACCCAGATACTGAATTCACTGTCTCCGTCCGCATTCGGCTGGCTTTTGGCAGGTGGCATCATCTATACTATAGGGGGAGTCATCTATGCACTAAAGCTTCCTATATTTAATACAAAGCACAAATATTTTGGAAGCCATGAAATATTCCACCTGTTCGTTATGGGTGGAAGCGTATGCCACTTTATACTTATGTATGTATTTATTTTATAAAGGGACAGGGGGAACTGAAATGGGGACGGAGGAAATCTAGATTTCCTCCGTCCCCATTTCAGTTCCCCCTGTCCCTTTATACCCTTCAGCTTTCTTCAGCAGCACTTCCTTTTCTTTCCGCTTCATATGTTTTATCGCATATTCTCTGCTCATAGCCTCATTTTTTGTTCCGTATTCTTCATAATATACCAGCTCCACCGGCCGCCGCATCCGGGTATATTTGCTTCCTTTTCCACAGTTATGGGCATTGAGGCGCTTTTCCAAGTCATTCGTCCACCCAGTATACAATGTACCATCCTTGCACTTTAGTATGTATGTATAATTCATAAAGCCGAATCCTCTCTCCTTATGCCTTATATTATAAGCTTTGACTTTTTGCTTGGCAACACCGGGGACACCGATATTTTAAAAAGGGACACCTTAAATCGAATTAGGGACGGAGGTTTTTTAATTTTCCTCCGTCCCCATCATCATACTTTTATTCTGCGAGGTATTCCATTGGGTTTACTGGCTGTCCGTCTTTTCTCATTTCAAAGTATACGTTGCTGCCTTCTACGCTGTAGTATTTTGTCGGCTGGCTGATATAGCCGAGCACGCTTTTAGCCTCCACGTAATCTCCTACTTTAACCGGTACTTCCTTCAGCTGTCCGTAAAAAAGTTCGTATCCGTTACCGATATCTACGTTTACTGTTGTTCCTGTCTCCGCGCTCACGTCGATGGATTTGATGATTCCCGGTGCTGCTGAGATGACCTGGTCGCCTTCTGCGCCTGATATAACCAGAGCCGGGTTGTACTTATACTGGTCAAGTGTCGAGAAATAAACTGTCTTATCCATGCTGTAGTTCATCAGGATGTTGCCGTCTACCGGCCACAGCAGCTGGCTGTCTTCTGTAAAATGTACAGATGTTCCTGATCCAGCCGTCGCCTGGGTATTCTGGTTTTCATTTGCGGCCGCTCCGTCTGCCGTATCGTCCGAGTTGTCATTTACATCTTGCTTGTCATCGTTCTCTGTCGTATTGATGACAAGATCATTGTTCGCTGTCTCGGTTGGTTCTTCCATCTTTTCCTCTTTTGTGTCATCGGTCTCTTCCGCCTGTGCGAGCTGTTGTTCCTCCTGGGTTTTCCTATAATCCCTGAATGTATATGTTCCAACTATTGCAATCGCTGCCACAAAGCATACTACTACTGCGGCGGTAGCACCTTTTCTTTTCTTTGCTGGTCTTTGCCTCTTATTCATTTTTTATCACCACCTCTGACTATATTTTTGCCAGATAGTGATATACTTATTCCGTGTCTATTAATATTTCTGCTACTTCTTTTAATTCTGTTCCTTCAAAAAATTTTTGCAGTATTTCCTTATAGTCTTTCCCCTTTTTTGCCATCTCATTGGCAGTATACTGGCTCATGCCAAGTCCGTGCCCTACTCCTCTCGTCGTTATCCTGAGCTTCCCGTTATATTTCTGCAGTGTAAAGCAGCCGGATGCAAGTCCGTATGTAGTACGGAATTCTTCTCCGCTTATGTTCTCCTGCCCTACGCGGACACTCGTAACATATCCGGCGGTGTCAAAGGCGGTCACTTCAGCATCCATATCTTCTATCGTCACCGTCTGTATCTGCTCTTCCGCTTCGATGTCAAGCGGACAGTCTACGATTTTCAGATAAGGATAATCTTCACTTCCCAGCGCCTCTTTTCCGTCACGTGTACTCCCGTTGCTGATACGGAAGAATGGAGTCACAGCCAGATTCTCTCCATACATCAGTACCTGCCCCTCGGTTTCGTTCCAAGCCCTTTTCAGCCTGTCATAATACTTGGAATATTTGCTGACTCCCCATGCATCTTCCATCTGCTTTGTCGTCCAGAACTCATCAGACAGTACCGTATCGCTGCCTGCCTCTTTTATTTTTTTGTATACATCCGTACGTACAAGCACGGCCTGGGCCTTCAACGCTTCTGCTTTATATGACACAGGAATCTCCCGCGCCAGAATACCGATACAGTATTCTTCAATCGGCATCTTAACTTCCTCTCCGGACGCTGTCTTTACTTTGACATATGTGCTGTCCACATGGGAGGTTGCCGTAATGCTTGGCCCATTTAAAAATACGGTCACCACATACGGTAATAATATTATGATGATTAGATAACATCCCCATTGTTTCAGTCTTTGCCGCATAAAAATACCCTCCCATACACTGTATGGAAGGGTATGAAGATTTATTCCCTGTTTCTTATAATAAAGAAGTAAACTGCCGTATAAAGAGGAACAAATATACCGAGCACCGCATGTGTTACTGCATAGTTCCCGTCCGTGTACCTTTCATATATCTGGCGGTTCACAAGCACGGTAAGCGTCTTCTGCACGGCCGCCGCAGCCAGGGTAAAAAGGATGAGCCCCAGGAACGCCAGCAGCATAATTCCACTCCCGAAGCCTGAAAACATATCAAAAATGGTATAGTAAGAAATATATGCATAGTCGGACAGGCGAACGATATTTGCCAGCATCCCGGCCCAGACCATCACGGTAAATATTCCGGTTATGACTCCCGATGCTATCGGTATCACAAGAAGCCATATGCCTGGATTATCCATCCTCCGCTTCTTGAATACCAACGGTCCGCATAGTTCTCCCTGATAGTAGACTCTCGCATATGGAATAAATGCAAGCCAAGGGTATCTCATCCCCCTCTTCTTACCAAGTGTATACATGCCGATTCCCTGCAATATATAGGATGCCAACGCGGCAATTCCTATAGCGCCCAGAACCAGCAGATAGATTAATATTACTATTGCCAGGCCACTTCTTTCATGCATAGTTATACCTCCACGGTCAGTTTATCGAGGTGCCAGATATCCTTTACATACTCTTCAATCGTACGGTCGGATGAAAACTTTCCACAGCTCGCCGTATTAAGAAGTGCCATCCTGGCCCATCTGTCACGGTCTCTGTATGCAGCCTCAACCTTTTCCTGCGCCTCTGCATAAGCCCTGAAGTCCTTCAGGATAAAATACATATCTGCCCTGCTGCTGCTCTTCGTATTCAAAAGCGAATTATACAGATCGCGGTACATCTCACGGTTGCCATATCCGTATGTACCATCAACCAGCTGGTCCACTACACGGCGGATTTCGTGGTCACTGTTATATATATCGACTGGGTTATAGCCCCCGTTCTGTTCATAGCTGATAACTTCATCTGAGCTCAGTCCGAAGATAAATGCATTCTCGATTCCTACCTCCTGCACTATCTCAACATTCGCACCATCCATCGTGCCAAGTGTAGGCGCACCGTTCAGCATGAACTTCATGTTGCCCGTACCCGAAGCCTCCTTGGACGCGGTTGATATCTGCTCGCTCACATCCGCCCCTGCAAATAGCAGTTCAGCATTGGACACGCGGTAATCTTCTATGAACACTACCTTGAGTTTACCGTTGATGCTGCGGTCATTATTGACAACATCCGCCACGGAGTTGATCAGCTTGATTATCTGCTTTGCACGAATATAGCCCGCAGATGCCTTGGCCCCAAATATAAATGTCCTTGGATAGAAGCTCTTTTCCGGATGCTCCTTAATCTGGTTGTACAGATACATCACATGCAGGATATTCAAAAGCTGGCGCTTATATTCATGAAGGCGCTTCACCTGTACATCAAAAATCGAACGGGGATCGATTTCTATCCCATTATGCTCCAGTATATATTGTGCCAGCCGCTCCTTATTTTTATACTTGATGCTCATGAATTCCTGAAGAGCTTCCCCGTCATCAGCCCATTCCTTAAGACCATCCATAAGTGATAAGTCGGTTATCCAGTCCTTCGTGCCGAGCTTGTCGGTCACCCAGTCCGCAAGCAGCGGATTGCCGTGCATGAGGAAACGTCTTTGTGTGATACCGTTCGTCTTATTGTTGAACTTCGACGGCATCATCTCGTAGAAGTCACGCAGCTCCTGCTTTTTGAGTATCTCCGTATGGAGTGCTGCGACACCGTTCACGGAATATCCCGCGACAATCGCAAGGTGGGCCATCTTTACCTGCCCATCCATAAGAATAGCCATTCTCTTTACCTTGCCTTCGTCTCCTGGGTACTGATGACGGATCTGTTCCACAAAGCGCCGGTCGATTTCCTGTATGATCTGGTAGACACGGGGAAGCAGCCTTGAGAACAAGTCAATCGGCCATTTCTCCAAAGCTTCTGCCATAATCGTGTGGTTCGTATATGCGCAGGTATGTGTCGTAATCTCCCATGCTTCGTTCCAGCCAAGCCCCTCCTCGTCTAGAAGGATACGCATTAATTCCGCGACAGCGACGGTCGGATGGGTATCGTTCATCTGGAATGTCACTTTCTCCGGAAGCTTATGGATATCATCATGCGTCGTCTTATACTTCGCTACCGCCTGCTGTATGCTTGCAGATATGAAGAAATACTGCTGCTTCAGTCTCAGTTCTTTACCTGCGTAATGGTTGTCATTTGGATAAAGTACTTCAACGATGTTTTTTGCAAGATTTTCCTGTTCTACCGCTTTGTGGTAGTCCCCGCGGTCAAATTCATCCAGCTGAAAGTCAACTATCGGCTCTGCATCCCAGATACGGAGCGTATTGACCATATGGTTGTTATAGCCGACAATCGGCATATCATAAGGAACCGCGCGCACAGATTCATAATGCTCCTGTACGAAATGCGTCTTTCCTACCTCGTCATATTCCACACGGATATTCCCGCCAAACCGCACTTCCCTAGCGTATTCCGGTCGTCTCAGCTCAAAAGGGTTCCCGTTTTTGAGCCAGTTATCCGGCGTCTCGATCTGATAGCCGTCCTCGATCTTCTGTTTGAACATCCCATAACGGTAACGGATTCCGCACCCGTATGCTGCATATCCAAGCGTTGCCAGGGAATCCAGGAAGCATGCCGCAAGACGTCCCAGACCTCCGTTGCCAAGAGCTGCGTCTGGTTCTTCATCTTCTATAGTATTGAGGTCAATACCCATCTCGTCCAGTGCTTCTGCCACTTCCTTATAAGCAGTCATGTTAATCAGATTATTTCCCAGCGCCCTGCCCATGAGAAATTCCATAGACATGTAATACACTATCTTCGGATCCTGCTCATTGTATGCTTTCTGTGTCGCAATCCAGTCATCTATGATGACTTCCTTAATCGCGTAAGATACTGCCTGGAACAACTGCTGAGGGGTTGCCTCCTCAACGGACTTACGGAATAAAGTCTTTACATTATTCGTAACCTCTCTCTTAAACTTTTCTTTTTCAAAAATCGGATTATACATATTTTCCCCTTTACTTCTTCTGAACACCTAATTTTACCTCTTCTCCGTTAATCTTCCAGTCTTTTACAAAACCCTCCGGAGCCGCCTTCGTCATATTCAGCGCAAGTGTCTCCTCCGCAATGACATCCGCATTGTCGGCAAATACCTTTTCTGCTTTCTCTGTACCTTCATAAGTTACTTCTATCTTATCCATCACTTCAAAATCAGCTTCTTTACGCATCGTCTGTATCTTGCTTATAATCTCACGGACAAATCCTTCTTCCAGAAGTTCCTCGGACAGATTCGTATCCAGCACTACAGTAATACCATTGTCATTTTCAGACACATAGCCTTCCGTCTGTGCGGTTTCAATCAGCAGGTCCTCACGGAATAACGTAACCTCCTGGCCATTTATATCCAGCTTCAGTGCACCTGCCGCATTCAGTTCATCCATAGCCGCATTGCCGTCCAGAGAATCGAGTGCTGATTTGATGCTTCCTAACATTTTACCATATTTTGGCCCCACTGTCTTTAGCTGAGGTTTAAAACTATAGGAAGTAAAAGCACGAACCTCTTGTGTAAATGTCATAGTTTTTACATTTAGTTCATCCGTAACGATATCCTGATAGAACATAGGAAGCTCGAAATCAGCCTTTATATACATCTGACCGATAGGCTGGCGGTTCTTGATATTGGCAGTATTGCGGCATGCACGGCCCATGACGACAAGCTTCAGCACTTTCTCCATATTGGACTCGAGCTCTGTGTCGATGCAGCTTTCGTCTGCTGCAGGGAAATCACACAAGTGTATGCTTTCCGGCGCCTCCTTATCAATGCATCTCACAAGGTTCTGATATATATCTTCTGTCATGAACGGTATCATCGGGGCAGCTGCCTTGCAGACTGTCACAAGTGCTGTATACAGTGTCATATAGGCATTGATCTTATCCTGCTCCATGCCTTTTGCCCAGAAGCGTTCCCGGCTTCTTCTGACATACCAGTTGCTCATATCATCTACAAAATCCTGCAGCGCTCTTGCAGCCTCCGGTATACGATAGTTCTCCAGGTCATTGTCTACTTCTTTAACAAGAGTATTCATCTTGGAAAGCAGCCATTTGTCCATGACTGACAGCCTGTCATAATCGAGCACATATTTTGTCGCGTCAAATTCGTCAATATTTGCATACAGCACAAAGAACGCATACGTATTCCACAATGTACCCATGAACTTGCGCTGTCCTTCCGTCACTGCTTTGCCGTGGAAACGGTTCGAAAGCCACGGGGCACTGTTCACATAGAAGTACCAGCGGATTGCATCCGCGCCGTACTTATCAAGAGCGTCAAACGGATCTACCGCATTTCCTTTTGACTTGCTCATCTTCTGTCCATTTTCATCCTGCACATGTCCAAGCACGATAACATTCTTATATGGAGCTTTATTAAATATCAACGTAGATATTGCCAGCAGAGAATAGAACCATCCTCTCGTCTGATCCACAGCCTCTGAAATGAAATCCGCCGGGAACTGCTTTTCAAATAGTTCTTTATTTTCAAATGGATAATGATGCTGCGCAAACGGCATCGCACCTGAGTCAAACCAGCAGTCGACAACCTCAGGCACGCGGCGCATCTCCTTGCCGCACTTCGGACACTTGACTGTCACTTCATCAATATATGGGCGATGGAGCTCGATATCGTCCGGACAGTTGTCGGACATAGACTTCAGCTCCTCTATGCTGCCGATAGAATGCTGATGTCCACAGCCACACTCCCAGATGTTCAAAGGAGTTCCCCAATATCGGTTACGGCTGATGCCCCAGTCCTGGACATTTTCCAGCCAGTCGCCGAAGCGGCCTTTGCCGATGCTCTCCGGAATCCAGTTGATAGTATTGTTATTGGCAATCAAGTCATCCTTTACTGCCGTCATATTGATGAACCATGATTCACGTGCGTAGTAGATGAGCGGCGAGTCACATCTCCAGCAGTGTGGATAGCTGTGTTCAAACTTAGGTGCTTCAAATAAAAGGCCCTGTTCTTCCAGATCCTTCAGCACGAGCGGATCTGCTTTCTTCACGAATACGCCGGGATACGGAGTCGTCTCGCTCATGTTGCCTTTCTCGTCCACGAGCTGAACAAACGGCATGTCGTACTTACGTCCGACTTTGGCATCATCCTCCCCAAAAGCCGGCGCTATATGGACAACGCCCGTACCGTCCGTGAGTGTTACGTATGAGTCGCAGGTGACAAAGAACGCTTTCTTATTCTGTTTCTGTGCGCATTCTGCCGCACAGGAAAAGAGCGGTTCATATTCCTTATACTCCAGATCCTGCCCTTTATACTTTTCCAGAACCTCATATGCAGTCCCGCCTTCTTCCGCAAGCTTGCCAAGCACTTTATCCAGCAGCGCCTCCGCCAGATAGTATACATAGCCGTCAGCAGCCTTGACCTTCACATAATCCTCAGCCGGGTTCACACAGAGACCGATATTGGATGGCAAGGTCCATGGCGTAGTCGTCCATGCAAGGATATACGCATCCTCGTCCTTCACTTTAAAACGAACAATCGCAGAACGTTCCTTTACATCTTTATATCCCTGTGCCACCTCTTGTGCAGACAGCGGCGTGCCGCAGCGCGGGCAGTAAGGTACAATCTTGAATCCCTTGTACAAGAGGCCCTTATCCCAGATCTTCTTCAAAGCCCACCACTCTGATTCGATAAAGTCATTGTGGTAGGTCACATATGGGTGATTCATATCAGCCCAGAAACCGACCGTACTGGAGAAGTCCTCCCACATCCTTTTATATTTCCATACGCTTTCTTTACATTTATCAATAAACGGTTCCAGACCATATTCCTCAATCTGCTCCTTTCCGTCCAGGCCGAGAAGCTTCTCCACCTCCAGCTCAACCGGCAAGCCATGAGTGTCCCATCCAGCCTTTCTCGGGACTTCATACCCCTTCATCGTACGGTATCTCGGAATCATATCCTTGATGACGCGGCTAAGCACATGGCCGATGTGAGGCTTGCCATTCGCAGTCGGAGGCCCGTCATAGAACATGTAGATATCATTACCGTCCTTCTCCTTCATGCTCTTTTCAAAAACATCGTTCTCCTTCCAGAACTTCTCAGTCGCTTTCTCCCTTTCAACAAAATTCAAATCCGTTGAAACCTTCTTATACATTCCTCTTCCTCCTTACACAACCGTCAGGGACACGGCAATTCCATGTTGGGGACGGGGTATTTCTAGAAATACCCCGTCCCAAATTAAATTCAGGGTGTCCCTTTTCATAATTTAAATTTGGGTCAAAAAAAACTTCCGCCCTGAATAGGACGAAAGCTAAAGCTTCGTTTGTAAACCACCTAAACATACTGCCATATGCCTTCCCTGTAACGGGGGAAATCCGTCGGCATCTACTGGGCTTTGCCACCTTTCGACATCCGCAACTCGGAAGTGATATTCAGATATAACTTACTTGCGCCGGGCTTCCACCGTCCCCGGCTCTCTATAGCGTTTGGATATATCTTACTGTCTTCGTCAACATTTTTTATATTCTGCTTTATTATAGTAAGAAAACCCTTGATAGTCAAGGGTTTTCTTTTATTCTACCGTTAAATGCCGGCTATTGCTCCGGTTCTGCTCTTTGTCATCCTATAACTATCTTCGGCGCCTTCTCCGTCTGCGCCTTCTTTGCTTCTTGATAATCCTGCTGATATAAAATACAAGAATCAGTATGCCTGCCGCGATGACAGCAGCCGCAAATACCGATTTTTTCTTGCTGCTCTTTTCCCTGTTATCTTTGGTGCCGGCTGCTTTTATCTTCGCTGAATGTTCCTTTATATAAGACTTGCTGAGCTTAGCCCTTGCAGATCCCAGCGCATATCCTTTATATGAATAGGTAAGGACAGCCTCACCCCGGGCACTTTCATCTGCCTTAAGCTTCATGTCCAGATCTTTGAATTCTATTCCATCAGGTAGCATGACATATCCACCTTCATCACCCTCTATGATCTCTTCCACATCTTTAGACTTCTCAGCTCCTGCCACTTCTACTTTTTTGAAACTGTTAAATCCATAATCAAGCAAATTCTTCGTGTCAGAATAGATATTGGACCCATGTGTCCTGAGCACAACACAGACGAGCTGGATGCCATCCTTCTCAGCCATAGTGATCAGGGTGGACAACGCGTCAGAAGTATATCCTGTCTTGCCGCCGGCCGCATATTCATAATAGTTGGAATTGTCCGGCATGAGCATCTTGTGCTTCTGCTGGAAAATGTGTTCTTCACATGTGTCTGTGGCTGGTATGGTATAGTTGAGTGTCTGGACGATGTCAAAGAACTCCGGGTGCTTGAACAGCTCTCTTCCGATAAGTGCCATGTCCCGTGCACATGTATAATGGTTCTCATCGTGCAGGCCGTTGGTATTGGCAAAGTTGGAATTCTCACCGCCAAGCTCTTTACATCTGGCATTCATCTGCTCCAGGAACCAGCTGTAATCGTGCCCGGCATTTCTGCCCACGCTCTCTCCAACCGCGTAAGCCGCCTCGTTGGCAGATGCCAGAAGCGTGGCGTGAAGCGCTTCGTCCAGGCTTACGACATCTCCTTCTTTCATCCCGATGGATGAGTCCCCCGGCTGAAGAAATGCTACGCTGTCATGGGTAAATGTCACTTCATCCGTGAGCTGCCCGTTCTCCAGAGCCACGAGAGCCGTCAGCACCTTTGTTATGCTTGCGGGGTATTCATGCTCGTCAATATTCTTGGCGTATAATATGGCACCTGTGCCCACATCCATGACTATGCCCGCTTCTCCGTATGTGGACGGCCCTTTGGGCCACTTCTTCACTTCATTAGTCTGTACGGGCATCTCATAGGCTTCCTGCTCTGCTTTCTGCTCCGGCGTCTCTTCTTCGACTGTATTTTCTTCCTCCGGCTCCGCTGCATATGCGGTGCCAAATACGCTGGTAAATGCTATCGCAAGCGACAGTAAGATAATCAGGTTCCACCTGCTGCGCTTCATATGTCTGTCCTCCCAGTTTTACAATTTTCCGATATACCAGACAAGCCTGCCTTTCGTATCCGAAATCTTGACAGGACCAAACATCCGGGAATCTTCAGAATTTTCTCTGTTATCCCCTAGTACAAATGCTTCCCCATCTGTGACAGTAATTGGAAATACGATACCGCTTTTCACAGCCTTCGTCTCACCCAGAGCCCACGGTTCTTCCTGCTCTTTTCCGTTCACATACAGCTTGCCGCCTTCGATATTGACCGTGTCGCCTGCCACTGCCACGACACGTTTCACAAACTCCTCATCATTAGGCCTTTCGATTGCTATGATATCTCCGGGTACATATGTCTTCTGCCCGCGTTTATATATGACCATATCTTTATCATGCAGTGTCGGATACATGGACTGCCCTTCTACATAGGATATACCCATTACAATCTGGAACAGACCACATATGACTACGATGATAGCTGCAAATTCAAGTATGGTGCGGAGCCAGCTCATCCTGCGCATATGCTTATTTTTCTTCTTGGTAGGCGGATCCACGTCCTCCAGCACCTTCTGCTTCATTTGCTTTATTTCATCTGCATCCATATAGCATAACCTTCTTTGATAATTTTATCTAGTCAACATTATAAATGATATAATGAAAATTAACAAGAACAAAGGATTTTTATAACAGGAAAAGCCCCCCGGGTCCATAACCCGGGAGGCTTATTTTAAGATATCATGACTGCATCGTATCTACAGTTTCCTGTGTCAGCTTATCAGCTAGCTGGTCTTCAAATTCTTTTTCTCTTTTCTTCTGCTTATGTCTGTGTACCGCAAATACTACGATCATCACGATGAGTACGATGAGTGCCGGCAAATCCCACGCACATAGACCCAATACACTGTGTGAAAACATATATTTCAGCATATTTCCTTCCTCCTTATCCTACTAAGCTGCTTCGTCTTTATCAATCTCTTTATCTGCCATTGCAAACTCTTCCCGTAATTCAAAGATTCTCTCCTGGCGCTTCTTCATGCTTCTTGTATAGCCAATCTCAACCAGCAGCGCCAGCAGCAGCAGCAAGAAGTGGAGAATACAGCAATTGTGGTCCTTGGACGCCCGGTTGGCCAACGGCACTCCTTCGTCATCGGACTGGACAAGCTGCTGCACGTTGGCACCTATGGCATCTCCAACATTTTGCGCAAATGCGGCAATTGGTTCGGTAATAGTCTGGATTACTGTGGCCGGTGTAATCGGTCCCGCATTGGCTGGTGTGGTCGTTCCGTCCCCGCCAGGCGTCGTACCTCCCGGATTTGTTCCATCCGGAGTTGTTCCGCCTGGTGTTACAGGTGCTGCACTCCACCGGGCATTCATCACAAGTCCGCCCTCAGCCATTCTTATCCAGCCACCTGGTTCATACACGTTCTGGCTATCTGCATCATTGCTCCAGCCGTCAAAAACATACCCATTGTTGCTAAAACCATTTTCCTTGAGTATAACCTGGTAATCCACCGGATAGATAGCATCGTCTACCGTGTCGCCTGTGGCGTTCTGTGCATTTGCATTATAGACGATTCCATATTCTTCCGTATCCGGTATTCCGTCAGGCGTTCCGCCCGGCCCGTTGTTATCAAGCACATAGTATACATTAATTACATTCATATCTTCATTTGTGCTGATAATTGTCTCATAAGCCATGCTTCTATCCGCCAGCATATAATTCTTACCATCTCTCTCCTTCGTATCAGGAGCATCAGCTTTTACTGTCGAATCGAATTGTGCACTATCATTGACAGTTTCATCATCTGCCAGGTTGTTGTCATAGAAGTAGTTAACGGTATATCTATAGCTGTTGATTCTGAAGCTTCCGTTGATTACCACATCCTTTGCCGGCATCATAAAGTTATCCGGATGCTGCCAGCCGCTGAATGTGTAGCCTTCTTTTACAGGCTGATCTCTCAGCGTTACATTACTGTTATATTCATGGCTTTCAGACGCCCCATATGGTTCACCGTCTATCAGGTACGTTACATTATAGCTGTTAATTGCGAACGTTCCGCTGATTACGATATCTTCGCTCCCCATCTGCTCCGGCAGCGTGCCGTTCCAGCCCTTGAACGTATAGCCTTCCTTCTCCGGCCTATCCCTCAGCGGGTCGATGTCCTGGCCGTACTTGTAGGACTCTATCTCTCCATACTGTTCACCGTCCACGAGATAAGTCACCGTATGCTCATCCCTCGTATAGTACAGCTTCAGCACGAGCTTGCCGTCTCCCGTGACCGTCCCTTCCGTCACGTTCTTCTCGGACTCCTTGTCATATGTGAACCCTGTGAACGTCTTCGGATTTGCCGTCGCCAGCGTATCCGTCTCTCCGGTCAGATCCTCTGTCTGCCCTGCCGTATATTTCCCGTCCAGGCCTTCCAGATAGTGCTCTACCGTGTACTTCGTGTCGCCATTGGCTGTGAACGTTCCGGTAATCTCCACGTCACGTGCCGGCATCTCGAACGTCTCCGGGATGCTCCAGCCGCTGAACGTGTAGCCGTCCTTCACTGGCTCTGCCTTGATGCTTACCTGCTCGCCGTACCTGTAGCTCTCTGCGCCTTCATATGCCGCTCCGTCCACCTTGTACGTCACGTCGTAGCTGTTCCTCGTGTAGTACAGCCTCAGCGTCAGGCTTCCGTCTCCGGCTATCGTCCCGGACTTCAGCGGTGCCTCCCCGGCTGCCGGATCGTAGCTGAAGCCTTCATATTCCTTCGCCCCTTCCGTTACCGTCACACCGGTCGTTCCCGTCTCGTCCCTGCCTTCTGCCAGGGTGAATGTCCCGTCCACGTTCTCCTTGTAGTGCTCTACCCGGTACTTCGTGTCGTCGTTCGCTATCGTCCTTCCGGTAATCTCCACGTCACGTGCCGGCATCTCGAACGTCTCCGGGATGCTCCAGCCGCTGAAGTGGTACCCTGCCGGTACCTCCGGCGCTGGCCTTACTGTCACGTCGCTGTTGTATTCGTGGGTTTCTACATCTCCATACTGCACGCCGTCCAGCACGTAGGTCACGTTGTAGTTTTGAATTTCAAAAGTTCCTTTGACCTCCAAAGCCTCAGTTCCCATAACTTCTGGAAGCGTTCTGTCCCAGCCGCTGAAACTGTAGCCTTCCATCACAGGCTCTTCCCTCATTGGATTGATGGACTCGCCGTACTTGTAGTTCTCTATCTCTCCATACTGTTCACCGTCCACGAAGTACGTCACCGTACGTTCTACTCTTGTATAGAACAGCTTCAGAACAAGCGAACCGTCTCCGGCTATCGTGCCTGATGCAATTGTACCCGTTACTTCCGGATTGTAGTAGAATCCTGTATAAGTCTTTGCAATAGCTGTAGCAATTTCGTCGGTCGTTCCGGCCTGAGTATCTTCTGATTCAAACAAGGTATACGCGCCGTCCAGCTGTTCCTGATAATGTTCTACCCTATAGGCCGTATTGGTATTCGCTTTCCACTGTGCCACATACTGCACGCTCTGGGTCACTTTATCTGCAGCTTCGCCCCATCCGTCAAACGTATATCCAGGATTACCAGTCGTTTCCCCATCAAAGGCCGGGGTGTCGACACCATAATCTAAGTCTTCAAAAGTCTTTTCCTGGAATGTTCCCTGTGTTCCTGGTTTATACATTACGTAAAACTGCTGTTTAAAGTAGACTTTCAATACAAGAGAACCATCTCCACTTATCGTACCTTCTGTAACGTTGTTTGGATTTGTTGAGTCATATACGTAGCCGTCCCTTGACGTCTGCATATCACTATCAATAAGTTCAGCTATATCTCCGGTGGTGCCGTATCCTTCCCTGTGCATCTTTGTAGTCTCCGGATATGCCCCTTCATTCTGATAGTAATACTCTACAATATATCTCGTATCATTTCTGGCTCTCCATTGTGCTACATACTCTACGGAAGACGTGACCTTATCGGAATATGCCGGAGACCATCCTGTAAATTCATAGCCTGCTTCTCCTTGCGGAGTGAATGAAGGAGTATCCACATTATAATCCAGACCGCTGAATGTCATAGCATCAAATGTTCCATGTTCTCCCGACTTATATGTCACGCTGAACTGCTGTTTGAAATACACCTTTAGTACAAGGCTGCCATCGCCTAGTACCACTCCTGCCTTAATATTTCCCGGCGCATCCGCGTCATACACGTATCCTTCTTTGCCCGGGTTCCTGAAGGCCAGCGTGTCGACGAGCTGTCCTGTTGTTCCTTTCGTGGTGTCGTCGCTGATTGATTCATCCGAAAATTCACTGTAGCTTCCGTTCTTTTCGTAATACCGTTCTACCGTATAGGCAGTATCCGTATTGGCCTTGTAGTACACTCTTATCGTTGTACCCGCTTTTACAGCTTCCCCTATCTCTTTCGGATCTGTTCCTGTAAAATGATATCCTGGGTATCTTGTATCTGACGTATCGATATCGCCTTCCAATACCGGTATCACATCGTCATTAATCCAGACGCCTCTTTCAATTTCTCTCGTATCATCAGATACGAGAACTCCGTCTTTATAATATTCTACCGTATACTTGAGCTTATGGGTGCTCTGCTCATCTTTGACGCATACCGCTGTAAGCGTGGCATCTTTGGCTCCCATCTTATAAGTGCCGCTTACAATATCGCCTGCCTCGTTCTCCCAGTGGTCGAATCTATAACCAGTATCAGCTACTAGTCCTGTTGCATTAAATGTCTTTACATCCGCAGATTCTCCCATATAATAATGACCGTCAACATATGGTTCCCCGCTGCTGTGGTCCCCTGCCACATAGGTCAGCTTATTGGCTGCTTCAGGCATAACATGGTATCGGATGTCATCGCCTTCCTGAATCGCATACGTATCAAGGCTGTCTATCGCCTCCCATTTGCCGTTGCTCGTGTGTAGCACCTGAATCTCAAATGTCTGGAACCGGTCTACTTCCTCTGTTATGCCATAGGCCTCTTCTGCATAGGCTCTTATCTGTTCTGTACTGTAGCCTTCTTTATTATCAGAGTCTATATCTTTGGAATATTTATTTTGTGACCCATCTGTAGACAGTTCTCCGGTGTTTGTGATTACATATGCAGGGCTGTTATCCTGCACTTTATAGAACCACACGGATACTTTAGCCTTATTTGCAATCCATTCTGCTGTATACGTAATGTTACCCGATATCTTATCTTTTACTTCCGGGCTCCAGCCTTTGAACGTATAACCGCCTTCCGCCTTCGGTTCTCCGTCAAATTCAGGCGTCGCATCGCCGAAGTATTGTTTGTCATATACCTGAGCCTCAAAGTCTCCATGGTCTCCGGGGTCGTAGGTAATGGTAAACTGCTTCTTGTAATATCTCTTCAGGACAAGGCTTCCGTCTGCCTTCACTTCTCCTTCGGTGATATTGGACTTATTGTCCTTATCGTAAGCATATCCCTCAAAACCTCTGTTCCCGGAATTAACCGTGGCACCTGTCGTACCTTGCCTGTCATCCGCTGTGGTCGCCTTATCAGGGTAAGACCCGTCATCGTTTTGTAGATAATATTCGATTATATATCTGGTATCCCCTTTTGGCAGCCACTGTGCATAAAGCGTAGTATCCACACTTATCTTAAATTGACTGCCGCCTGTATAAGTCGTTCCACTTCCATCTGCATTTGTGTTCCAGGAATCAAATCTATATCCCTCACGAACCGGCTCTTTTGTACTAACTGTAGCGAATGAATCTTTTACATACTGCTCACCATCCGGCATATCGGTCCATCCCGCCGGTGCATTGGCATTATATGAAAGATTCACTTTATCCTTATCCAGAAGTACGCCGTCCACATGCCAGTTGTCCTGATGCTTGATGGCATACCAAAGGACATATTGCGTATTAGGGTCATATTTCGGATAGACTTTCTTAATCTGGCTATCTGTCGGAACCTTGTTCAGTCTCTCGACAACTCCCGGTGGCGTACTGTTCGTATAAAATGCCCCTATCTTTACTGCATTTTTAATATTTATTGCCCCGGTATATTCCGCCGCTGCATGCTCTTGGGGCTCTGTAGGAATTGTCCCGTCCTTACGTATGAAAAAGTCTGCTTCCAGATTCTGGGCTGCCCATACTGCATATAACGTTACATTTTTTGCAGGCATCATGTAGCTGCTTCCTACATCATATACAGGAGAAGTATAGTGATCAGGCCCTTCACCCGTGGCTTGACTATCTGTGCTCCATCCGACAAATACTTTCGTCCCATTCTTCCCTTTATAATCTGGAAGCGTTATATGAGAGCCTGCCGTTGTCTTTATGGCTTCCGGTACGGAGCCTGTTCCGCCGTTTTCATTGAAGGTCAGAGTATATGGCTGTGTAACACTGACCTTATAAGGGTCTGATGCTACATTGCCCGCACTTGCGGTAATATCAGCACTTCCTATATTTAGTGCCGTAACTTTTCCATCCTGGGAGACTTTGGCAACCTTCGGGTTGCTGGATGCCCATGTCACTTCCTTTCCGGTAGGGTCTGTCGTAGCCGTAAGCTGAAGCGGGTCATCCATTGGTGTCAACACTTGGGACTCTCCTGTAACCGTGACAGTGGAAACCGTCTGCCGGTCATTTATCTTAATGTAAAAGCTTTCCTCAAAAGTTCTCCAATCCTGGCTTGCATCATACTTATAATCGTATTTATGCGTTATCTTGATAGCCGAGTCACTTGATTTCAGAGCTTTCAGCAGAACGGAATACTCCTTTTCTTTTGATAGCTTTATCTTATCACTGACGGCGTCTGACACTTCCCATTCATTATTATCCACATCATAATACCACTGTTCGTTTCCTGTACTCTTGAGTGTAATCTCATCACCCACATACATCTCGTATGCCTGTGATGGCTCACCGGCATAGATCCAATCTGTCCCTACTATCGTATAGATGGAAAAATGCTCCGTCTCACATCCTACCGCATAATTTCCTACGGCCAGGCCGACAAGTTCTGCCTTCTTCTTAGCATCATTTACATGATACACTTCAAGGACTTCGCCTTTCACGCCAACGTTACTGAATGTAACACTAACACTTCCATCCGGCTGGATCTCTTTCCCGTCCCTATCAAGTATTGTGATGTCAAATGCTTTCATACCGGAAATCTCTTTCTCTTCCTCTAAAGCATTTTCTATAGCAGCTTCTACAGATTTCTTGGAAACTGGTTGTGCGGACAGAATCCATCCCTCTTCAAGTACGCCCTCAGGAGCTTCTACAGTAATAACGGTTCCGTCCACAGTCTCGCTTACTGTCTTTGCGGGTCTGGCTGCCGCAGCCTCTTCAGCCGCTCCTTCTTTACCGACTGTCTTTGCATTATCTATATCTGAGGGTTTGCTTGATTCTTCTGCTTTCTTATATAATATAGAAACTTCTTTATCTTCTGCTATGCTTGCAAGAGTATACGTGTAAACATTTCCGTTTACATTCACAGGATTGATAACCGTTCTGTTCTTATCGGTCACTTTCTCGACTTCGTAGCCATCGTTCGCTGTTATCTCGAAATTGTATGTAGTATCTTCTGCTACTTCTTCCTTATATATATTATTGCCATCGTATGAGACTGTCTTCTTATCTCCTGTCGTCCATACTTTGACTACACCGCCGTCTGCTTCCGGCTTGCGTATTACAACGTCATATTTTGCCTCCTCCGGAGTCTCCTCCTGAGGCTGCTCTACGCTGTTTTCTTCAGGTGATGTCACAGATGCCGATGGTTCGGTACTCTGACCGGGCTGCTGTGCCGGCTCCTGTTGGACCGGCTGATGCACAGGCTCCTGTGCCGTCGTCGTGCCGCCCTGGTCGACTACGCTGACATCCACCCCTTCATTATTGCTCTCCGGCTCCTGAGGCGCCGGAGAGCTCACCGCCTGGGCCGATGCCTCCTGCGCGGCGTCAATTTCGTTTGCTTTCAGTGCACTGCTCATCGAATACAACGCATTGGAACCAACCAATACGACAGCAAGTATCAATGCCAGCCATCTTTTAAACTTTTTCATATCAGCTTCTCCTTCCCGCTTCTAAGTCCTCAATATCTCATTCCGGTAATCTTCTATATACGCACTAATAAATTAGACGATATTGCTCCTATATTAATTAAGAGCATTACCAGGTCAAAAAGGGCTCACATTTCACAGTTTTTTTTTAAAATAATTCACTGTCCCAATTCATACGATTATGATATAATAGTCTATAATTATATGTTCTTGTAACATAAAGGGAAAAAGGAGTCTTGCGCTATGCAAATGAAAAAATTAAGCCTTTTAAAAATGATCCAGCTGACTGTACTTGTTATCCTGACTCTGGTCAGTATCTGTCTGCTGCTGAATTCGGATATCAAGCAGTATATTTTTTCCAATATGGCTGCGACCATCCTGTTTGCAGTGGTCTGGATAATTTTAATAGCAAGTTTTATATTTCTTTTAATGGATTTTAATGTCATTTCTGAAATGAAGCTAAACTATCACAATCTGTACCAGGTAGCTTATTCCGATCCTTTATCAGGAATACCCAACCGGTTCAGCTGTGACGTATTAATTGAAAAGTATATTGACCAGGATCTTCCTGACAGCGTCGGCTGTGCCGTTCTGGATTTGACGAATCTGCCGGAAATCAATTCCGAGTATAACCATGCTGCCGGAAATAAGCTGTTATCCGAGTTTTCCACGCTTCTTTCTTCCGCAGCAGCCAATCATGGCTTTGTTGGAAGGAACGGCGGTAATAAGTTTCTTGCTATCTTTGAAGACTGTGACCAGGCTAAACTTAATAATTTCCTGGAAAGTGTCGAAAGGAAGGTAGAGAGGCACAACGCCTCTCCAAAAGCACTGCCTATCGAATATAAAGCCGGATTTGCTTTGAACAGCGAAGAAGAATTCCTGCAGATTACCAGGCTTATTGCTCTCGCCAACCAGCGGGTATACGAATAAAGAAAAGGAAATTAAGCTTATGGCAGAATTAGATTATGAATATATTTCCGGACTGGTTAAAAAGGCCCAAAAAGGAAACAGCGATGCTTTTGCAGAAATCTATGCGGCTACTTACCAGAAGCAGTATAAATTCACATATCAGTATGTTAAAGATGCCTACCTTGCACAGGATATCCTGCAGGAAGTATACATACTCGTATTAAAAAATATCACAAAGATAAAAAATCCACGGCTTTTCATATCTTGGCTGAACCAGATAAATTTCCGTATATGCCTGAACGCCTGCAAGAAGCGGCGCCAGCAGGTTCAGGAGCTTGGCAGCACAACCGACGGCCGTTCTATAATGGATACACAGCCCGGCGACGGTCTGAATCCTGAGCAGGAGTTCGCACGGAAAAATGCCAATGAAGAACTGATGGAAAAAATCCTTTCTCTCCCTCCCCAAGAATCCCAGGTTATAATCTTGAAGTATTATAATGAGATGAAGCTTGAGGAAATCGCCAGTGCTATGGATATCAGCCGCAGCACTGTTAAGCGGTATCTTGCCCATGGACGGGCAAGTCTTGAAAAATTACTGGGAGAACAGAAAGACCAACTATTAAAAGTCAAGTAGATAATTAAAAAAAGTAAAAAGAAATTTTCTGGTAAAAAGAGCACGACAATAAGGCCTGCTATCATGCAAGCCAGAACTGGGATATAAGGAGTTACGCTT
>NZ_SMMX01000015.1 GCF_004345005.1 Extibacter muris | reverse complement strand
AGCGTCTTCTATGTTTATCGCTTATAATTTTAAGCGATTATTAAGTATGTTTTCAACATTAGAATTAATAAAGAAATTTGGATCAATATCTAATTACAGATAGAGGATATAGAAAAATTTTATATTTAATATCAAAAAATATCAGCAATAGAAAAAAGACCGTACATCAGACTTATCATATAAGAATTGTTAGACAGTCTGACGCACGGTGGTGTAAGAGGTCGAAATTTCCTCATCGGAGGAAATTTCTCCTACTCGATTACCATGGAGGAAAAAAAGTGGATTTTTACAGAGTAGATGAGGAATATAATAAATTTCTAAAAGATACGAAAAAGAAATTAGAGGCTCATTGCGATTCAATTATATGATGCCAGTTCCAAATGAATGTATTGGAAAATTGATAATAAAAGAAGTTGAAGATGAAAAATACAGAATACTACTTAATAGAAAATACCGATTTTGTATAGATAATGCAGAACGAATTAAAAAGAAAGCAAGTAAGATGTATGAGATGGTTACAACAAATCGAAAGCAGATTTTAACGGATAACAGTTGTGCATTTCATATTTTGGAGGCAGGATATAGAGAATACATAGAAAAGCATTCTTTAAATTGAGTCTATGTAGTTACAGGAAATCATATGGGTAACTGACAAATGGCATGAAAATGGCGTATTTACGGCTTTAGCCTGTTGAGCATGTAGGAGTTTCACTAAAGAGAAACGGAGACATGCGAAACAAAAATCCACCTGTTATGCGGGTGGTGCCCCTCTGTTATACAAAAAATCACCTTTCTGTTATTATAGAGTTGTTCAGGCTACTACAATAACGAGAGGAAAGGTGATTTTAATTAATCACTGTGGTATACTTACAGTGATAAATGATACGGATAAGTCTGCAGGACTTGATGATTCTGCTAAGATAGCGACGGACAGAAATTCTGGCGTGGGGAATCAAGCTGATACGAAGTCCCCACACAGATATAAAAGAGCCGCAGGACTTTACGGCTGTCGAACGTGAACGTGAGAGAGCCACAGAATCTTTTACCGATATGCAGCAGCGTGAGGAAGAGAGGAACTATGTTCCGGCGGCAGGAGCGGCCGCGTATTTTTACGACGCGCATCAGGAGGCTAAGCTGATAGAAGCTATAGACGAAGAACAGCTGATAGAAAGAATCATGGCATCCGGGCATGTAAATCCATATGGGAGAAGGATTGTCCGAATCGAGGGGCTTGAAGAATGGAAGGCTTCTTGCAGGATAACGTGTGTTCTGTCAAGAGAGGATGGATCTACATTTAAAAGAAAAGTGACGGTGCCTGGCACGTACGATAATTATACAGAGCTGATATATTCATTCCGCAGGCTGTACATATAAAAGGTTAAGTATTGGAAACTATTGTAAATTATGAAGGAGGAAAAAAATGAGAACGATATTAAAAGTCACATCGGTCTTACAGATAATCGGCGGTATACTGAGCATCATCCTTGCCGTCCTGTCTATCGTCGGGGGAGGCGTGCTCGGAGCTGCCAGCAGCAATGCGTCCGGCCTTGCCCAGTCGGCAGGCGTCCTGACGACCGGAATGCTCATGATCCTGGGCGTCGTTGTTCTGCTGGGAGGCATCTTCAGCCTCGTCTGCGGCCTGTTTGGCCTGAAAGGGTCCAATGGTGATAAAAGGAAATTAAAGACAGCGCTTGTGCTTGGATGGATATCGCTTGTGCTCAGTATCATAAGTGTCATCGGGGAGATCGCGGGAGGGACAGATACAAAAGAGATGCTGTCAATGCTCTATTCGCTCCTGATACCTGTGCTCTTCGTAGTATCAGGGACGAGTGTAAATAAACAGATAGAATAATCGATAAACGCCGCATCACGCAAATAGCATTTTCTATTAAGACACGCGCTCCGATAGTTGCTATAATATATAAGGGCATAGGGAGGCGATATAATGAAAAAGCAAAAAGATGTTGTAAGAAAAGTCATAGATTATATAGAAACGAATTTGGAGGAAGAACTTGACTTAGACCAGATAGCCAAAAATGCAGGCTATTCTAAATTCTATCTAAACCGGATGTTTACGGAATATACAGGTATTACGCTCTATAAGTATGTGCAGAACCGCAGGCTGACTGTGGCGGCTGAACGATTGGTCAAGACAGATAGACCGATAATAGAGATAGCATATGATGCGGGATACGATACGCAGCAATCATTCTCATATGCTTTTAAGCAGGTTTATCTATATCCACCTAAAGTTTACAGGGATATCGGGGTTTTCTTGCCAGTCCAAAGCCCAATTTCCTTGAGCTGTGCTTTTATCTCCAAATATTACGAACACGCTACAATAACCAAGGAGGTTGCGGCATGAGTACAATACCTTATGTAATTGAGCAGACGAGTCGTGGAGAAAGGAGCTATGATATCTTCTCACGGCTATTATCAGATAGGATTATCTTTTTGGGAGAAGAAGTCAGCGATACCACCGCAAGTGTGGCTGTAGCACAAATGCTTTTTCTGGAAGCACAGGATCCTGATAAGGATATACAGCTGTATATCAACAGCCCGGGTGGTTCTGTAACAGCAGGATTTGCAATTTATGACACCATGCAGTATATCAGATGTGATGTTGCTACCATCTGCGTGGGACTTGCAGCAAGCTTTGGCGCTTTCTTGCTGGCGGGCGGTACACATGGCAAACGCATGGCATTAACCAATTCGGAAATTATGATACACCAGCCTGCGGTACATGGCAATGGAATTCAAGGACAGGCCAGTGATATAAAAATAATGTCTGAACATATACAGAAGAATAAGCAGAGGTTAAATCGTATTCTGGCAGAAAATACAGGACGTACAGTTGAGGAAATCAAGCGGGATACCGAAAGAGATAATTTTATGAGCGCGGCAGAGGCCTTAGAGTATGGCCTGATTGATTCCGTTATTTCTAAAAACAGTGACTGATAAGGCCTGACATCCTTGCACCCTATTACTTCATATGGCACAGCCGTCTATACAGCTTTCCGCTGCACAGGCGGCTTTTGCTATATCTGTCCCAAGGCGTGTAAATAATGAAACCTTTACGTAGCTTTCCCGAGCGTTTTATTGACGGATGAAAGCATAGAACAAATAGCATATAACAGTTGACAACTGATATGCACTGTTATATACTGTATGTGCACAGAGGGATGACATGAAGTTGATTATTAATAATTCATCCATGCAGCCTATATATGAACAGATTGTCACCCAGATCAGAGCAATGATCATGAAAGGTACATTAAAGGAAGATGAGATTCTGCCGTCTGTCCGCGTGCTGTCCAAGGAACTCAGGGTAAGCACGCTTACGGTAAAAAAGCATACGACGCCCTAGAACAGGAAGGATTTGTTGTTACGGTCCATGGGAAAGGAAGCTTCGTGGCATGCGCGAACCAGGAACTTATGCTGGAGGAAAAACGCAGAGAGGTAGAAGCTGATCTGGAAGCAGCAATCCGGAAGGGAAAGAGCTGTGGGATGAATAACAGAGAAATAACAGAATTATTTCAGATTATTTTGGAGGAATAGCTATGCTGGTGAAGATGGAACATGTGAAGAAACATCATAAGGACTTTGCGACTGTTCACTGCAGGTCGAAGAAGGAAGGGTAACCGGGCTGATAGGCCCCAATGGTGCCGGCAAGAGCACGGCATTTAAAGCGATACTGGATTTGATAGATATAGACGCGGGCGCCATAGCGGTGCTTGGCAAGGCAAACGGCCGGCTCACCCAGGATGACCGGGAGCGGATTGGCGTCGTGCTTTCTGATTCGGGATTCAGCGGGTACCTGTCGGTAAGGGACATCATACCGGTAATGAACAATCTGTACCGCAGATTTGACAGGACAGCGTATGTGAACATGTGCAAAGAGTTCAATATCCCTCTCGACAAGAAGATAAAGGAATTCTCTACCGGTATGAAGGCGAAGCTGCAGGTCATCAGCGCCATGTGCCACGACGCCCGTCTCCTCATCTTGGATGAGCCGACGGCAGGGCTGGATGTGATTGCCAGAGATGAGCTTCTGGATCTGCTCCGCGGCTATATGGAATCGGGGGACCGCGCTATCCTCATCAGCTCCCACATATCCAGCGACCTGGAAGGTCTGTGCGACGATCTGTACATGATTGACGGAGGGAAGATCATACTCCACGAGGAGACAGATGTGCTGCTGGACGAATACCGCGTGCTGAAGCTGACGGAGGAACAATATGAGAAGCTGGATAAGGAACATATACTGGCCCGGAAGAAAGAAGGGTTTGGCGTGAGCTGCCTGACTGCCCAGAAGCACTTTTTCCTCATCGTCGGTCTGGTAGGTGCTATGCTGGTGGCAATAGGAATCATATTCCTGTCCGCATATGCAGGGGTGAAGATTGCAGGCAGGCTCGGCACGAGTGCAAGCGGGGCAGTAGGTGTCGTATTCAGCCTGATGGCCGTGCTGCAGGCATTCGGCTTTATGTTCGGGCACGGTGCAGGCAGCATCATATCAAGAATGCTTGGTAAGAAAGACAAAGAGAGCGCCAGCAGATTTGCTTCTACGAGCTTCTTCCTGGCCATGGCGGCGGGCGCTGTCATCGGGGCCTGCGGCATCGCATTCCTGACACCGTTCAAGCGTCTGCTCGGGAGCACAGAGACGATACTGCCGTACGCCAGGCAGTACGGGTTCTACATATTGCTGGCAGGGCCGTTCATGACAGGGAGCTGTGTACTGAATAATATTCTCAGATATGAGGGACGGGCAGCCTATGCCATGGTCGGCCTCACCACCGGAGGCATCCTCAACATGGCAGGCGATCCGATACTTATGTTCGGGCTGCATATGGGCGTGGCCGGTGCGGGGCTTTCTACTGCGCTCTCGCAGATCATCAGCTTTCTGATCCTTCTGGCTATGTTTCTG
Organism: Extibacter muris; assembly: GCF_004345005.1. Taxonomy (GTDB): domain Bacteria; phylum Bacillota; class Clostridia; order Lachnospirales; family Lachnospiraceae; genus Extibacter; species Extibacter muris. Next base: position 69,611 of record NZ_SMMX01000015.1, on the reverse strand, counting down.
TCCGGAAAGACAGACAGCAAGCTGTCGGTACGGCTCATGACAAAGGATCTGCATGACATTGTCCGTATCATCGCCACGGGGTTCCCGAGCCTTATACGGCAGGGCATGGGGAGCATATCTACCTTGCTGCTGAATCATCAGGCGGCTGTATACGGAGATGCCGCGGTGGCGGCAATGAGCATCGTCAACCGGATCTGCATGCTTATCTTCTCTGTCGGTCTCGGCCTTGGCCAGGGGTTCCAGCCGGCTGCGGTATGTACGAACATGATGTTCCAGAGCGTGGGAGAGAGCGGGAAGGCCTCGTTCCTGTCTGCGTTGCGCAGCGGCATCTGCTTTATCCCGCTCATCCTGGTGCTGCCTGCGGCATTTGGCCTGAGAGGCGTGCAGACCGCGCAGACGGCAGCTGACATCCTGGCATTTCTCATATCAGCGCCGCTGGCCATCTCGTTCCTGCGCAAGCTGGACGGCAAAGAAAAATATAACAATATTATATAATGATATTAAATATGTCAATAGTAAAATTAAAATAATTAATTATAATATTGACATATTTAACTATTTGGATTATATTAGTAATATGAGAAAGGAAGTGGACGTATGAAAAAAGTAATCAGCCAGTGCCCGGTCTGTGGCGGTGAGCTGAAAGTGGCCCGTCTGAAGTGCGCAGGATGTGACACGGTGATAGAAAATGATTTTACTTTGAGCAAGTTCGATTATCTTTCGGGTGAAGAACTGTATTTTACTGAGACGTTTATCCGGTGCAGAGGGAATATCAAGGAAGTGGAAAAGGAACTGGGCATCTCCTATCCGACTGTCCGTGCCAAGCTGGACGGTGTCATCAAGAAGCTGGGATATGAAGAGGGCGCGGGGCAGGATGAAGAGATGCAGAAGCGCGAGGCTGTGCTGAAAGCGCTGGAACAGGGACGGATAACGGCGGAAGAAGCGATACGGCAGCTGAAATAGGAATAGAAATGAAATCATAGAAAAGGAGCATCAGCATGGATGAAAAATTAAGGATATTAAAGATGGTAGAAGACGGCACGATTACAGCAGAAGAGGCCGCGGAGCTTATGAATGCTATGGGAGTGGAGGAGACGAAACAGACTCCGGCCAGGAGGAATTATGACAAGAAGATGTTCCGCATCGTCGTGGATGGCAGCGGAGACAAGGTGAACATACAGTTCCCGGTAGGCGCTGTCAAGAAGATTCTCAAGGTCACGGGAACGCTTCCTATCCCGGAGAAAGACCTGCAGGGCGTGAATCTGGAAGAGATGATGGATGCCATATCCGAATGTCTGGACAGCGAGATAGAAGGCGACTTTATCAGCGTGGAGGCTGTAGACGGAACGAGAGTGAGAATATACGTGGATAAGTAGAGGGCAGGCTGATGAAAATAATTATAAGGACGGAAGGGCTCAGCCTCCGCGTACCGGTTCCGCTGCGAATGGCCGGATTCTTAATAAAAAGAATCCCCCAGTCTGCCATTAACAAGATGTGCAGCGATATTCCCGGCCCTTATGCATGTCTTGCCACAAGAGAAAATCTGATTACGATCGTAGAAGAATGCATGGATGTGCTGAGGGAAAACAAGGGGCTGGAAATCGTACATGTGGAAGCGAAGGACGGTACGTTCGTGTCCATCAGGCTGTGATATGACAGGAGGACTTTTCTACCACTTACGTGCCGATAATTACCACTTGCCCGATTAAGGTTTACTTTCAGACCTCATTATGGTTATATAGGACCAGGGAGAGGGAACGATGAAGATACGGATTGAGATTGAAGACAATTTAAAAGAGGCGGAGATTATTATCAGGAGCAGTGTGCTGGACGAGGAAGTGCAGAAGATTCAGAGGGCAGTCGCGGATGTCGTATCCATGGAGCAGAGGCTTGTGTTCTATAAAGGGGATACTTCCTATTATCTGCCACTTGAGGATGTGCTGTTCTTTGAGACAGAGGAGAACGAAGTACACGCTCACACGAGAAAAGAAATATACCGGACGAAATACAGACTGTATGAGCTGGAGGAGATGCTGCCCGGATTTTTCATGCGAGTGTCCAAATCTACCATTCTCAACACGAGGAAGATCTATTCCATGACTAAGTCGCTCCCGGCTCCGTGCACGGTAGAATTTCAGGGAACACATAGGCAGGCATATGTTTCCGGGTATTACTACAAGCCATTAAAAGACCGATTAGAAGAAAAGAGGTAGACATAATATGAAAAAAGAACGAATATTCTGGGGATTATTTTTTATCATAAGTGGTATTTTCCTGATTGTAAGCCGTATGGGCGTGCTTGGAGATATCGGAGTGTTCAGCCTTCTGCTCACTGTATTTTTTGCGGCTTGCCTCATTAAAAGCATCGTCCACAGAAGCATAACAGGAGTATTGTTTTCGGTTGCGTTCCTGTGCATCATCAATGCGGGTCCGCTGGGCATAGAGTCCATAACTCCTTGGCCGGTACTTGGAGCAGCGATTCTTGGAAGCATCGGATGCAGCTTTTTATATCACCCGAAGCGGAGCTATTATCATCAGCACATAGGCAGCGAGGAATCTATAGAGACAGTGGATTGCGCGCAGATGGAGTTCTCCACGACATTTTCCGGGAGCATAAAATATGTCAATTCTGATGATTTCCAGAGCGCTAATCTTCACTGCGCGTTTGGTTCGCTTAAGGTGTACTTTGACAATGCCGTCATCCAGAACGGGGAGGCAGTGCTCCATCTGGACGTATCCTTTGCCGGTGTCGAACTATATGTTCCGAGGAACTGGACCGTAGTCAACAAGGCAAGTGCGGCATTTGGAGGGATCGATGAGAAGAACAATAATCATTCCTCAGGCGGACCGGTCGTAAAGCTGACGGGAAAAGTGAGCTTTGGCGGGGTAGAAATCATATACGTATAAAAGAGGGTTTAACGATGAAAGTTGAAAAGCTCAGTCTGTTTCAGAATCTGACAGAGGATGAGATAAAGAGAAGCCTTATCTGTTCCAAGGCATATGTAAAAACGTATGGGAAAGATGAATATGTGTTCCGGCAGGAGGATACGCCGGAACACCTGTATTTTATCCTGTCGGGCGAAGTGGAGCTCGGGCAGATAAATGCGCTTGGAAAGCAGAACTATGTGGATTTCGTAAAGGAAGGGCAGGGGTTCGGCGAAGTGGATCTTTTCCTGGAACATGAGAGCTATGCGTATTTTGCGGCGGCGAGGAAAGAGACGGAAGTGCTGGCGGTATCGAGACACTTCTTCTACAGTACGTGTGAGAAGAACTGCGCCCACCACAGCAAGATTATCTTCAACATGATGCGGCTGTTTGCCCAGGAGGCGGAGAAGAATACGAAGAAGATCCATCTTCTTACGTGCGGGACACTGAGACAGCGGATAGCATATTACCTGACAGACTTAAGTGCAGGGCGGGAAGAGATGAGACTTCCGATGAACAGAGAAGACCTTGCAGCATATCTGAACACTACAAGGCCTTCCCTGTCAAGAGAATTATCCTGGATGCAGGATAGAGGAATCCTTACTATTACAGGAAGAAATCACGTCCATATCATAGATTTCGATCTGCTTCAGGACGAGCTGGAAGGGATGTAGGCTACTCTTCTACGATGAATACATCCTTTCCGAGCCCGCAAATCGGGCATACCCAGTCATCCGGGATATCTTCAAAGGCAGTTCCAGGTGCGATGCCGCCGTCTGGATCGCCAACCTCCGGGTCATACACATATCCACATGGTTCACATAAATATTTTTTCATTTTCATTACCTCCATAGTATCTTTCTTATCGTTATAGTATAAAAAGGGACTATGCCCCTGCTTTCCACAGCCCGTGCAGATTGCAGTATTCATAGGCAGCTACGAATTCGTCCCCGTCCTCCAGGGTGAAGACAGCTTTCGGCTCTTCACCAGGCGTAAGCCTGCGGTACTGTCCGCCCATCTTCGTCTCGATAAAGATGACGGTGATGGAATGCTCCTCCAGCATCGGGTGTGAGACAGAACCTATGGATACTTCTACGTTGTTTCCGTGGATGGTTACGACAGGTACGTGCTTTTCCTGTGCAGCATCCGTCGTGTTCGCGGTAAGTTCCTCGATTTGTGGAGCTTTATTCTGATCCGTGATTGCAACGAGTTCTAAGAAGATATTTTGAGAGTTCTGGCCTTTGTAAAAATTTCCCATGTAAAAACCTCCTTCGTTTTATTTCATTTAGTTTATGTCCTTTCTGATAATAGAATACATAAAAACAAAAATGATTTCCGTAACATTTGTTACAAAAATAAAAAAATTAAATTATTATTATGATTTAAACTGCAAATGAAAAGAGACTTCTCCTGGTTACTGTTCCTTGCTATTATAAAACAACAATAATTTAATGATAAGAATTAAATTATTGTTGATAAAAGTAAAAGCATATGATAATCTATAAGCATATTCCGTGTGTATGAACTTTATCTGATGCAGGAGTTGATATTCAGCAGGCCATCCATAGTAGATGGAGAAAGGGGCAGTTATTATGGAAGAAAATAATTTGGAACAGAATGATGTATTAAAAGTAGATTGCGAACAGTCGCAGAAGGTGGAGTTTTCCCGCAGGTTCAGTATTCTGCTCGGGTTTTCTATATTTCAGAGTGGTTTTACGGGCATTATAGGGGCGCCATGGTATCTGGACGGGATGTACCTGCTGGCCGGAATGCTTTTCGTCCTTCTCAGTGAAATTATCCGGTATGGTGCGGTGTACCAGAAAGAAATCGATACGCTTATATAGCAGGAGGTAGAGGAATGGCAATAATATTACGGCTTGACCGGATGATGGCAGACCGCAAGATGTCATTGAACGAACTGTCAGTCAAGGTCGGCATCTCCAATGTGAACCTGTCGAACCTTAAGACCGGGAAGGTAAAGGCGATACGGTTCTCTACGCTTGAAGCGATTTGTGACGTGCTGGACTGCCAGCCCGGCGACATATTGGAATATGAAAGGGATGAAAAATAATAAATCTTTAAGATTTAAGTCCCGCAATCTTAATAATAAGCTGGTAAAATATACCTGTTGGCTTATTGTTGCCCAACAGGCATATGCCATACAGAAAGGAAGGGATAATCTGTGGAAATTATCGATCTTACCTACACGTTAGACAAAGATACTCCGGTATGGCCGGGGACGCCGAAGCCAAGGCTCGGCAGCTTATGCGGCTATGGAAACGACGGCTTCAGGGAGACGGCCCTGACGCTTACCTCGCACACGGGCACCCACATGGATGCGCCTGCCCATCTGTTCGCGAAGGGAAAGACGCTGGAACATTTTCCCGCGGCGCAGTTCCTGGGCAGAGCGGCGGTCATCGACTGTACCGGAATCAAAGAGGGCGAGTATATCACATGTAAATATATAGAACCGGTGAGAGAGCTGGCGGATGCAGCTGATTTTCTGCTGTTCAGGACAGGATGGGAAGAGTTCTGGGGACAGGAGAAGTACATGAGACATTCTCCGGGGCTGGAGGCTGATACGGCAAAGTATATTGCCAGGACCGGTAAAAAAGGAGTAGGTATAGATACGATGAGCATCGATGCGGCAGACGCCAGGGAGCTTCCCGCGCATAAGGTGCTTCTTGGGACGAACCAGATGGTAATCATAGAGAATCTCTGCAACCTGGGAGAACTTGGGGACGGGCTTGTAGACTTCGTCGCCCTTCCTTTGAAGTATGAATGTGCAGACGGTGCGCCTGTGCGGGCCATAGCATATATTTGATACCTTATTGAACATTAGCAGTTCAATAAGTATACCTTATTGAACATTAGTAGTTCAATAAGTATGAAATACTGGACAACTTTAGATCTCCGACGATACAATGGTAGAGATGAACAGTGAGAAAGGCAGGAGATTCTTTTGAGAGAACAGTTGACAGAAAGTGACGTGCGCAAAATAAAAGAAGAGATAGAATACCGCAAGCTTGTCGTGCGCAAAAAAGAGCTGGAGGCAGTGAAGGAAGCCAGAGCCCAGGGGGATCTGAGCGAGAACTTCGAGTACAAGGCGGCAAAGCAGGACAAGAACCGGAACGAAAGCCGCATCAGGTATCTGGAGAGGATGTTAAAGACTGCAAAGATTGTCTCGGATACGTCCGGGGCGGATGAAGTCGGAATCAACGATACGGTGGAGCTGTACTTTGAAGTAGATGATGAGACGGAGACGTACCGGCTCGTCACAAGCGTACGCGGCAATTCTCTGGAGGGACGTATCAGCATAGAGTCGCCACTTGGGAAGGCGATACTGGGACACAAAGTGGGAGACCGGGTCAGAGTGAAGACTAATGGGGAAGACGGATACTACATCGTTGTCAGGTCTATTGATAAATCAACGGATGAGAGCGGGGACGAGATACGCAAGTTCTGATTTTTCGTCTGCATGTCCCATTCTACCGTTGCAAATTCTGGAAAACGTAGTATAATGAAAATTGTGAAAACAACATAGCAAAAAGGGGAGCTCGCGGAAAGCGGGCTGAGAGTAAGCTGTCAGTGCTTTGACCCGTAACCTGATTTGGATAATGCCAACGTAGGGATATAGCGTGAGTAATTTTAGCGGATATGTCAGACTTTGGCATATCCGTTTTTTCAATCATCATATCAAAGGAGGAAGTAAAAATGATGGGAATCTGTTTGGACGAGGTGAGAAGACAAGGCACGCTCGTACATAACATCACGAACTATGTAACGGTCAACGATGTGGCTAACATGCTCCTTGCCTGCGGGGGGAGCCCAATCATGTCGGATGAGGCGGAAGATGTGGAAGATATCACTTCTATCTGCAATGGGCTGAATATCAATATCGGCACGCTCAACAGCCGGACGATAGAAGCGATGTTCCTTGCGGGAAAGAAAGCAAAAGGGCTGGGGCATGCCGTGCTGCTTGACCCGGTAGGCGCTGGCGCAAGCACCCTCCGTACAGAGACTGCCCTAAAGCTGATGAAAGAGATAAGTTTTGACGTCATCCGGGGCAATATATCGGAGATTAAGACTTTAGCGCACGGAAGCGGCAGCACGAAAGGCGTAGATGCAGATGTGGCCGATGCGGTGACAGAGGAGAACCTTGATGAGGCTGTTGCCTTTGTAAAGGCATTTGCAGCGAAAACGGGATGCATTGCAGCTGTCACGGGAGCCATCGACCTTGTGAGCGACGGCTCGGACTGTTACGTGATACGGAACGGCCGTCCTGAAATGGGAAGGATTACAGGGACCGGATGCCAGCTGTCCGGCATGATGACTGCATTTGCAGCCGCCAATAGGGAGCTGAAGCTGGAGGCCGCCGCTGCCGCCGTGTGCGCTATGGGCCTCGCCGGGGAAATAGGTTGGAAACATATGCGGGAAGGCGAAGGGAATGCCACGTACCGGAACCGGATCATTGATGCGTTGTACAACATGGATGGGAAGATGCTGGAGAAAGGGGCGAAGTATGAAGTGCGATAAAGAGAGCCTGCTGCTGTACGCGGTGACGGACAGAAGGTGGCTTGGGTCGGATACGCTTCCCGGACAGGTAGAAGAAGCGATCAAAGGCGGTGTGACGTTCGTCCAGCTGAGGGAAAAGAACCTGGATGAGGGCCAGTTCCTCCGGGAGGCAAAGGAACTGCAGCAGCTCTGCAGAAGATACGGAGTTCCGTTTGTCATCAATGACAATGTTGAGATAGCAGCCTCGATAGGTGCGGATGGAGTGCATGTGGGGCAGAGTGATATGGAGGCAGGGGATGTCCGGGAGAGGCTCGGACCGGACAAAATCATAGGTGTTTCTGCTCAGACGGTAGAACAGGCGCTGCTTGCCGAGGAGCGGGGGGCAGATTACCTTGGCGTCGGAGCGGTGTTTTCCACCGGTTCCAAAGCAGATGCCGTGGAGGTGGGCCATGACACGCTCAAGGATATCTGCAGGGCAGTAAAGATTCCGGTCATCGCCATAGGCGGAATCAATCAAGATAATATAGGCAGTCTTACCGGCAGCGGAATCTGTGGCGTCGCGGTCATCAGCGCGATATTCGGCGCAGGCGATATCGAAGAGGCGACCAGGGAGCTGAAAGCTGCAGCCGGGAAGATGGTAGAAGCATGATTAAAGGCGCCATATTTGATATAGACGGGACACTTCTCGATTCGATGCCTGTGTGGGACGAAGCGGGGGAGCGTTATCTGAAGTCCATAGGACTTGCCGCAGAGTACGGGCTTGGGGGCAAGATGTTCTCCATGACGATGGAGGAAGGAGCCCGATACCTGAAGGAGGCATACCGGATTCCGGACAGCACCGCCGGTATTGTGGATGGCATCAACCGGCAGATTGAGGAGTTCTACCTGTATGAGGCAGAGCTTAAGACCGGGGCGGAAGAGTATCTTAACAGGCTTGAGGAAAAGTCCGTGCGGCTTACGGCAGCTACATCCAGCGACCGGTATCTTGTAGAGGCGGCTTTCGTCCGTCTCGGGATTGACAGATGCTTTGATGGGATATTCACCTGCTCCGAAGCAGGGGCGGGAAAAGATGAGCCGAGAATATACCTGGAGGCGGCCTCCTGCATGGGGACAAAGCCGGAAGAGACGCTCGTATTTGAAGATGCATTGCATGCGATTGAAACATCAGCGGCATCAGGCTTTATAACCGTTGGAGTATACGATTCCTCAAGCGAAGGACAGCAGGAAGAAATCTGCCGGAAGGCACAGATGTACCTGAAGGCGTTCCGAGATTTTGATACATTCTGGGAATCAGCAACTACGTGCTGATGTGAAGCGGCTGATTGGGGGCACCACCTTCCGCCGCTATATAAAATTAATGCTAGTAACACACACCCTCAGCTGACATGAGGAGATATTACGAAGAAAAGAGGAAGTAAAAATGAGAACAGCATTAACAATCGCTGGAAGCGATTCCAGTGGAGGCGCCGGCATCCAGGCAGATATTAAGACGATGACCGCAAATGGCGTATATGCCATGAGCGCGATTACGGCCCTTACTGCACAGAACACGACCGGCGTGACAGGGATTATGGAAGTAACTCCGCAGTTTTTAGAAGAACAGCTCGATGACATATTTACCGATATCCGCCCCGATGCTGTAAAGATAGGTATGGTATCGGCGGGCCCGCTTATCAAGGTGATTGCCGCTGTGCTGAAGAAGTATGAGGCAAAGCATGTGGTAGTGGATCCGGTCATGGTGGCAACGAGCGGTTCCAGGCTCATAAGCGACGATGCCATCGAAGTGCTCAAGACGTCTCTCCTTCCGCTGGCGGAAGTGCTGACACCGAATATTCCGGAGGCGGAAGTCCTGTCGGGAATGCGTGTAAGGACAGAAGAGGATATGGCGTCTGCCGCAGAGTATATCGGAAGAACCTACCACTGTGCCGTGCTCTGCAAAGGAGGGCATCAGCTCAATGATGCCAACGACCTGCTGTACCGGGACGGTGAATGCCTCTGGTTCCGGGGGAGGCACATTGACAATCCGAACACCCATGGGACCGGCTGCACGCTCTCAAGCGCCATCGCCTCGAACCTTGCGAAGGGATATTGCATGGAGGCTGCTGTGGAGCGGGCGAAGGCATATATCTCAGGAGCACTGTCCGCCATGCTGGACCTTGGAAAAGGTAGCGGGCCGATGAACCACGCGTTTGACCTGGAGAGCGAGTTTATCGGAACCAGGGATGGGGATAAGGAGGTATGGCTGTAATGGAGAAGAGACGTACTTCCATATTTGAAAACGGTTTGATCTGGTTTGGCGCGGGAGTTTCCATTGCGGAGGTCCTTACCGGCACCTATCTGGCGCCTCTTGGGTTCAGGAAAGGTCTGGCGGCCATAATCCTTGGCCATATCATCGGATGCACGATGCTCTTTTTTGCCGGGCTTATCGGTGCGAAGACGAGGAAGAGCGCCATGGAGACGGTTAAGATGAGCTTCGGACAGAAGGGAAGCCTGCTGTTCTCTGTATTGAATGTACTGCAGCTTACGGGCTGGACCGCTATCATGATATATGACGGAGCACTGGCGGCAGACGGGGTGCTGCATACGGGCGCGTGGATGTGGTGCCTCGTCATCGGGGCACTTATCCTTCTGTGGATTGCCATCGGCATTACGAACCTCGGGAAGATTAACACGATAGCCATGGCGGCGCTGTTCGTGCTGACGCTTATCTTGAGCAAGGTCATATTCTTCGGCGGGGCACATGCGGGAATCATCTCAGGCGAAGGGATGACGTTCGGTGCGGCTGTGGAGCTGTCTGTGGCTATGCCGCTGTCCTGGCTGCCGCTGATCAGCGATTATACGAGAGAGGCCAAAAAGCCGGTGAAAGCGACTGCCGTAAGTGCTGTAGTCTACGGTATTATAAGCTGCTGGATGTATGTGATTGGCATGGGTGCAGCCTTGTACACAGGCGAGTATGACATCGCCCAGATAATGCTGAAGGCTGGTCTTGGCATTGCGGCGCTTCTGATTGTCATCTTCTCCACGGTAACGACGACGTTTCTGGATGCCTATTCTGCGGGCGTATCCAGCGAGTCCATCATGCCAAAGCTGAATGGGAAGCATATAGCGGCTGTTGTAACAGTCATCGGAACCGCGGCGGCCATCCTGTTTCCGATGGATAATATTACGGACTTCCTTTATCTAATAGGGTCTGTATTTGCACCGATGATAGCGATTCAGATAGCAGATTTCTTCCTGCTGAAGAGGGACAGCAGCAAGATGCAGGCAGATATTGTCAGCCTGATTGTCTGGCTGGCCGGATTTATCGCTTACCGCATACTTATGAACATCGACATGCCGGTAGGAAATACGCTGCCTTGTATGGCGATAACGATGATACTGTCAATCGTGGCAGAGAAGATAGCAAAGAGGGATACAAATGCACAGTCACTGTCCACGACGGATTGACTTGGCACGTTGTATCTGATATAATCATAAAAGATTGTGACAGATGGGAGATGAAAGGATGAATTCAATTTACTGCTAATGATGTATATGCATAGGAAAGGCTGTCAGACGATATACGTATATCGTTTCTCTTTGTTATGCGCAGAGCAGGAAAGTTGAAGCATCCATCCGTCTATCCATATATACTGGTATCTTACGGCTTGATGGCCGGGGGATTGAGCTGCGTATAGAAGGCTGTGGGAATGTACTTTCCTGCAGCTTTTTCTATTAGACACAATTGGATTGATCAGGCCTTTTAGGAGGAGGTATGTATATGTCGATGATAAACGTGACAGACTTAAGCTTTGCTTATGAAAGCAGCTATGACAGTATATTTGAACATGTGTCTTTCCAGATAGACACGGACTGGAAACTTGGATTTGTCGGGCGGAACGGCCGCGGCAAGACGACGTTCCTAAATCTTCTGCTCGGAAAATATGAATATGAAGGAACGATATCAGCCAGCGTGGATTTTGAATATTTTCCTTACGAAGTAGATGATCCAAAACGCATGACAATCGATATCGTACAGGAGAGGGAGCCCCACATACAGCTCTGGGAGATGATGCGGGAGCTGAATCTGATGGAGGTGTCGGACGATGTGCTATACCGGGAGTTTACAACGCTCAGCCATGGTGAACAGACGAAGGTGCTGCTGGCCGCACTGTTTCTCGGGGACAATCAGTTTCTGCTCATAGACGAGCCGACCAATCACCTTGACAACAGAGCGAGAGAAGCGGTGGCCAGATATCTGAACCGCAAAAGGGGATATATACTCGTGTCCCATGACCGGCATTTTCTCGATGCCTGTACCGATCATATATTATCCATCAACAAGATGAATATCGAGGTGCAGAAAGGCAATTTCAGCACATGGTACGCAGGCAAAGAAGCGAGAGACCGGCTGGAGATGGAGCAGAACGAGAAGCTGAAGGCGGAGGTCAAACGGCTTGCGAAAGCGGCAAAGCAGACGGAGGACTGGTCCGGCAAGGTGGAGAAGTCCAAGAAGGGGCAGCGCGTGGCCGGACTGCGCCCCGACCGGGGCGCCATCGGCCATAAGGCGGCGAAGATGATGAAGCGGTCCAAGGTGCTGGAGATGAGGAGGCACTCGGCGCTGGAAGAGAAGTCGAAGCTCTTGAAGAACGTTGATTCTGCGGAGAGGCTGAGGCTATATCCGCTCTCGTACCATACGGACCGGCTGGCGGAACTAAGAGAGGTATCTGTCCGCTATGGAGAGAAAGAAGTGTGCAGCGACGTTTCCTTTGAAATCCGCCGTGGGGACAGGATCTGCCTGTCCGGGAAGAACGGGTGCGGCAAGTCCAGCGTCTTAAAGCTCCTGCTCGGTGAAGCTGTCGCTTATGATGGGTATGTACAAGTGGGCAGAAGCCTTAAGATATCCTATGTACCCCAGGATGCTTCTTTCCTCACGGGAAGCCTTAATGAGCTGGCCTATGAGTATGGATTAGACGAGAGCCTGTTTAAAGCGATGCTGCGCAAGCTGGATCTTGAGAGAATCCAGTTTGAAAAGGATGTATCCGACTACAGCGCCGGACAGAAGAAGAAGGTGCTGCTCGCGAAGAGCCTCTGCGAACAGGCGCATCTGTATATATGGGATGAACCGCTTAATTATATCGATGTGCTGTCCCGTATACAGGTGGAAGACCTTATACTGGGTGCGGAACCGGCGATGATATTTGTAGAGCACGATGAGGCATTCAGGGAAAAGGTCGCCACGAAGATCTGTACATTCTGACGATAGGGATATTGTCGTAAAAGGCTTGGCAGGAAGAGGAAAGTGGTATAGTATTTTATTAGCGACAGTCGTCAGAAGCGTATAAGAGTCACGCCGTCTGCCCATACTACTGCTAAAAAGTGGAAAGGCGGATATACGCAGATGAATGGAAATGCAGAAATGTTAAATTATGTATACCAGAATACGCAGATGGGGATTGAATCTTTAAAGCAGCTGCTTGAGATCGTGGAGAATGAAGGCTTCAGAAAGTGTCTGGAGAAGCAGCTTAGCGGCTATCAGAACATCAACACGAAGGCAAAGAAGATGCTGAATGAGAACGGTTATGACGAGAAAGGCATTCCGGGTATGGAGAAGATCACGTCCTACCTGATGATCAACATGAAGACGCTGATAGACAAGTCGTCATCCCATATTGCAGATATGCTCATCAAAGGAAGCAACATGGGCATCGTGGAGGCAACGAAACAGCTTCACCAATATGAAGGGGAAGCGGAGAAGGATATCATATCTCTTATGAAAGAGCTGCAAAAGATGGAAGAGCATAATCTGGAAGAACTGAAAAAATATCTATAGCATACGGAAGTGAGATAAATTGAAAGAAAAGAACATTTTTGAGAAGATCTACGATGTGGTCGGCCAGATACCGGAAGGGAGCGTAGCTTCTTACGGACAGATAGCAGAGCTTGCAGGGAACCGGCGGTGGGCAAGGGTGGTCGGATACGCACTGCATATCGTCCCGGGTTCGGCAGGCCTGCCGTGCCACCGGGTTGTGACGAAGGATGGCCGTGTCTCGGATGCGTTCCTGTCAGGCGGCGTCAACCGGCAGGTTGAACTGCTTGAAAAGGAAGGCGTGGGGATTGCCGGAGGCAGAGTGGACATGGAGAGATACCAGTGGAAGAAATGCGTATTCTGAGAAATGCGTAGAGAATTTATAGTGATTTCTGTGTTATAATTACCCGGAGCCGGATGTTTTAAAAAACGGTTCCGGGTATTTGACTATGAAAAAGGTGGCAGGGATTATGGGATACAAGATACTGATTGCTGATGACGAACCAGGAATCATACAGCTGTTGAAAGATTATTTTGAAATACAGGGCTATGAAGTAATAGAAGCAAGGAACGGAGTAGAGGTTATGGAAAAGCTGTCACGCAGGCCGGATATCATACTGCTGGATGTCAGCATGCCGGGAATCGACGGCTTTGAAGTGTGCAGAAGGATACGTGCACATATATCATGCCCTATTCTTTTTTTGACCGCAAAAGTGGAGGAGCAGGACAGGATCAATGGCCTCAGGCTTGGAGGAGACGACTATATCATGAAGCCTTTCGCCATCGACGAGCTCGGAGCCAGGGTGGAGGCCCATCTTAGAAGGGAAGAGCGCAAGCGTGTCATTGGCTCCGTTCTGCTGGCCGACAGGCTGGCAGTACATTACAGCGAACGCAGCGTCTATTATGACAGCATTCCAATCAGCTTTACGAAGATGGAGTTTGATATCGTAGAGATTCTGTCTATGAATCCGGGACAGGTTTTCAGCAAGGATCAGCTGTATGAGAAGACGAGGGGCTATGACGGAACCGGCGACAGCAGCATAGTCACGGAACATATTCGGCGTATCCGCTCAAAACTGGCGGAGTATACGGAGCAACCATATATTGAGACCGTATGGGGAGTGGGATATAAATGGATTGGATAGAGGAAAAGGCAGACAAGCTCAAGACATGGGTACGCAATCTTTCGTTCAGAAAAGCGATGCTTGCCTATATTACGGCGGCAGCACTTGCCACGGCCGTACTGTCTTTTGCCACGATGACGGTCTGCTACCGTTTTGAAAGCATCATATGGAACGAGTATGCGGAGCTGATGCAGAAAGAGAGCCTGAATGACGGGCCACTGTGGCCGGACTGGTCCATAGCGGCCGGATGGCACGTCTGGGCGGACAGCTTTGACGGATTCCGGGACCATGACAGGCTGATCATGCAGCTGCTGGACACCCTGCGTGTCTGGTGTCCGCTTATATATGGATTTGCAGGTACGGTGGCGGCCGTATTCCTCTTCTACAGGAACCGTCTGAGGCGGCCATTCGCCATATTAAACGATGGGGCCGAGGCCATACGGCAGAATAATCTGGACATCCATATACACTATGACAGCAAGGATGAGATGGGGCAGCTCTGCCGTTCTTTTGACGGCATGCGGGAGGTGCTTGTCCATAACAAAGAAGAGCTCTGGCAGATGATCGAGAGCCAGAAGAAGCTCAATGCGGCGTTTGCCCATGATCTGAGGACGCCGCTTACGGTGCTGAAGGGATATTCGGGTTTCCTTGCAAGATATATACCGGAAGGGAAAGTGAGCGAACAGAAGATGATGGATAGGCTGGAACTTATGACTTCCCACCTGGACAGGCTGGAACAGTTCAGCAGGACGATGAAGGGCATACGAAGCATGGAAGAACGGCCCGTAAACATCGAGGAGACAAGTAGCGCGTATATATGTGCGGAGATTGGCGAGATTATCTTTGCATTGAACCAGATAAAAGATATTGAGATCAGCTTCGAGTGTGAGGAAGGGGCACAAGCCGTAAGAAAGATATATGCAGATAAGAATATAGTGGCAGAAGTATTTGAAAATCTGCTGTCCAACGCGATACGGTACGCGTTACATAAGATTAACGTGTCAGCGGAATATACCGGCGCGGACGGAGAGCTTCTGCTGACAGTGTCGGATGACGGGCCTGGTTTCTCGGAGGAGGACCTTAAGAAGGCGCTGCTGCCTTACTACAGAGAACACGGTAAGGACGAGGAGCATTTTGGAATAGGGCTTCATATCTGCACGCTCCTGTGTGAGAAGCACGGCGGAACCTTGAGCATCGCAAACAGTATATCCGGCGGGGCCGTAGTCACGGCTTCTTTCAATTGTCTTTATAATGTATATAGAGAATCTTAATTCTTTATAGGGAAAATGTAGAGATTTCCTGTTTATGATAAGAGCATCAAAGACAGAGAAAGGGTGCGGCTATATGAATACAGAGATTAAGATACGCCATCTGAACCAGTTTTATGGTCAGAAGCAGGCGTTAAAAGATGTAGATCTGACGATTGGAAGGGGAATGTTTGGGCTGCTTGGCAGAAACGGCGCCGGGAAGACTACGCTCATGAAGGTGCTGGCAACGCTGCTTCCAAAGTCGGAGGGAAAGATAAGCATCTGCGGGGTGCCGGTAGAGAGCGCGGCCAGAATCCGCAGCATGACAGGGTATCTCCCTCAGGAATTCTCCATGTATCCCAATATGACAGTATATGAAGCTATGGACTATTTGGGAGTATTGTCAGGACTGAGCAGGGAGGAGCGCAAAAGCAGGATACCTGGACTTCTTCGCAAGGTAAATCTGCTGGACGACCGTAAGAAAAAGGTAAAGGCACTGTCGGGCGGGATGAAGCGCCGGCTCGGTATTGCCCAGGCGATTCTCCACAATCCAAAGGTGCTCATAGTTGACGAGCCGACCGCGGGACTAGATCCCGAAGAGAGGGTCCGCTTCCGGAATCTGCTCTGTGAGATTGCCGAGGAGAGAATCGTCATCCTGTCAACCCATATCGTAGGTGATATCGAGGCCACGTGCGAGCAGATCGCGGTGCTGAACGAAGGAGAGATCCTGTACCACGGGTCTGTGGCTGAACTGACGGCCATGGCACAAGGGAAAGTCTATTCTGCCGAGATCAGCAGAAAAGAACTGTCTGAACTTAAGAAAAAGTATATCGTTACAAGCATGCTAACGCTTGGCAACAATGTCATGGTCCGTTTTCTGGCGGACAGGACTCCGTTTGAATCCGCCCATAGTGTTGAGGCAGGAGTGGAAGATGCATATATGTATCTGATGCGCGGCGAGAGGGGGGAGGAATGATGTTCTGGACATTATTTGCCAAAGAATGCCGCCAGACGGTAAGAAGCCTTATCTACTGGCTTACGGTCATCATTCTGTCATTATTCTTTTTCTCCCAGCTTGGAGATATCGAGATTACGGGCAAACCTGTAAAGGGGCAGGAGGATTATGGAGTCAAATACAGCGATGACGAACAGATAATTATGGAAAATACGCTTGGCAGGCTGGCGGAAGAGTATTGCAGAGAAACATACAGTACGTATCCAATCGGATTCCACAAGTCTGTAAAGCCGGATAAGGACGAGAACAGAAGAATCGGGGATATATTAGAAGAGACAGCAGGAATCAGGGATAGGAAGGTAATCGAGGACTTGATGGCGGAGCACTATAATAAAGGCGGCGTCATCATGACCGGTATGGCTGTCCGGCCCGTGAAAGGACTTTCATATGAGCATTTCCAGAAGCTGATGCAGGAAGTGGATGACATACTGGGCGGAGGCTCCAGCTACGCCAAAGATATGCTGAAATCCAATGCCATGGTTGCGATGACATATGAAGATGCCATGGAGGAATATGATACGCTGATAGAAAAGGATTGGCTGACAGGTGGCTATGCCCGGCTTTTCTGTGATTATATGGGCATCATGCTGGCGATACTTCCGGTATTCCTGGCCGTGACACGTGGCTTGAGGGACCGCCGGGCTAAGATGCAGGAACTGATAGCCGTAAGGAAAGCATCCGCGGCAGCCATTATCGTAAGCCGCTATCTGGCGATGGTTGTCATGATTATGGTTCCAGTGCTTGTACTGTCATGCTTCCCGCTGGCCGAAAGCATCCGATATGCATCGGAGGCGGGGATATCCATGGATTATCTTGCATTTGCCAAATATAGCTTTGGGTGGCTCCTTCCGTCCGTAATGACGGCCGCGGCAGTCGGGCTCGTCCTGACCGTCCTGACTGATACGGCGCTCGGAGTGCTCGTGCAGGGAATCTGGTGGTTCATATCGATCTTCAGCAGCATGTCAGGCATGGGCGGCGGAATGTATGGATGGAACTTTGTACCGAGACATAATACGGTGGGCAACTACAGCGGCTTTCATAACAACTTCGCACAGCTTGCGGCAAACCGGACTCTGTATGCGGTGATATCCGTGGCACTTGTTGCTGCCACTATTTGGATCTATGCAAAGAAAAGAAGGGGGAAGATGGATATACATGGAAAGATATCTGCAAATCGGAAAAGTAAATATAAAGCATAACATACTGCCACATCTGCTTGTAACTGCTGCCATCCTCTGCCTGTCCCCGCTCGTGCTCGGCGTGTCAAACCTTGAGGCGCCGGATACGGCCAAGGTGCTGGAGATGTATGTGGCACTGACAGGCATCATACTTCTGACTCCGGTATTTCTCCCGGAGCAGAATAAGGATCTGCGGGACCTGGTGTACTCCAAATACATGAAGGCTTCTTCGGTATATCTCGTGCGTATCCTGGAGGCGGTCGCCGCCATGGGATTCTTCCTCGGCATCTACGTGTGGATGCTCCATAACAACAACTGCCAGATGGATGTGCTGAAATATTACGGAGGAACCATGGCGGAGATGCTCTTCCTGGGTGGTCTCGGTATCCTGTGCTACGGTCTGTTTGACAACCTTATCATCGGGTATATGGTACCCATATTTTACTACATCGTGGCTATGGGCAGCGGAGACAAATATCTGAAGATGCTCTATCCCTTCTCCATGGCAAAAGGAAGCTACGAAGAAAAGATATATCTGCTTATAGCCGGAGTAGTCATGTTGGCAGCCGGGGTTGCCCTGCGCAGCAGACGGTTCAGGTAAATTTGAGACAGGGAGGGAAGGCGGGAGGCATCTGCTCCATTCCTCCTTGATGGCGTCCACTTTACAATCTCCCCAATTACTGCGGTACCGGGCAGATTGCCTCGCCCAGCTTATAGAGATCGCTCCCTGCTTCCTGTGAAGCCAGTATGGAGGAGAGGCTGAGTTCTACTGTCATAGTAGTCTCTTCGCCGTAGGCAGGCGATGCGGCGTATTTTTCAAATATCTCCACGTATGCGGCACTTGCTTCCTCTATACTGTAGAACGAACGGGCAGAGAATTCTTCATATGCCTGTTTGACGCTGTTGTTCGGCGTGACGGACACGTCTGCCGTATAATTGAACAGATTGTCGACCTTATGCGGGATTCCGACAGAATAGTTACATTGCTTCAATATGTTCTTATAGGCGGCGGAACAGCGTTCCTGATACTGGGACGAAAGGTCTGACGGAGGATCGAAAGTCCCGTCTGCTTCATACCACGCCTGTGCCTCTTCTTCTGTTTTTCCGGTATGCTTCATATACTGCGTAAACTCGCCCTTGAAAGATGCATCGAGATAGGCCTGCAGCAGATCGCGGGCATTCAGGATATTGCATACGGCGTCATAAGGAGCCATGCAGTTAACGAGGGAAGCGGACATCAGTTTTTCATACTCTTTATCCGAGACAGAGTAGGAGTCCCCTTTCTTTTTGACCTCTAATTCGGTTGTTGTCTCCACGCCATATTCCGGATTCTTTTTGACAGCGTCAGAAGCCTTTTCAAGCAGAGCGCCGGACTCTTCTGCAAGATTGGTTCCCTGCATGGCTTCGGTATAAGCCTCGTTAGTCTCTTGGGTCGTCTTGGCTACATCGAGAGGCGTGAAGGTTACCTGGACTTTGTAATTGCCATTATCTTTCTTATCCGCAGATGCCACTTCAAATCCTACAGAATTAAAAGCTGTCTGGAGAAACTTTAGATAAGGTTCTCTCAGCTCATCCGGAAATGTGAGCACATACATATTCACGTCCAATAGCTCTGCCAGCTGGTCATCCAAAAGGGTTGAAAATCGGTCCGTTTTGTCTTTTTTCATGGCTGTTATCTGCTCGCCCAGGTATTCGTCGGCAGATTGTCCTCCACAGCCTGTAAGCAGTGCAGATGCCGTCATGCTTATGACCAGCAGCACCGAAAGTAGTTTTTTCTTCATATTAGCAGCCCTCCTCATTATAATAGTTCTATTGTAGCATTGCCGTGCGCTGTCTTCAATACCTCAGGCATCAGAAGAAGCGGGGCGAAAAGCTGAAAATATAATGGAAATACATTGATAATTTATATATACTTGTTGAACTGCCGGTATTTAATAGGTATAATGAAGAAACACGATAAAACCAATGAAAAAGGAGATGTATTCATGGAGATGCTATCAATTGAAAAGGAACTGCAGGAAAATTCTTATCCGGGACGCGGCATCATTATTGGGAGAAGCGCAGACGGTACGAAGGCAGTGGCCGCTTATTTTATCATGGGCAGAAGCGTTAACAGCAGGAACCGCGTCTTTGTAGAGGACGGCGAGGGAATACGTACGCAGGCGTTTGATGATTCAAAGCTGACGGACCCAAGCCTGATTATCTACGCGCCGGTCCGGGTGCTTGGCAATAAAACGATAGTGACGAATGGCGATCAGACAGATACGATTTACGAGGGGATGGACCGGCAGATGACATTTGAGCAGTCGTTGAGAAGCCGTGAGTTTGAGCCGGACGGTCCGAACTATACGCCTCGTATCTCTGGTATCATGCATGTGGAAAATGGCGGCTATAGCTATGCGATGTCCATATTGAAAAGCAATAATGGAAGCCCTGAGTCATGCAACAGGTTCACCTTTGCATATGAGAATGCAGCTCCCGGGGAAGGCCATTTTATCCATACTTATATGCATGATGGCAATCCACTGCCAAGTTTTGAAGGTGAGCCGAAGCTCATTGCCATCCCCGACGATATGAATGCATTTACGGATATGTTATGGAACAGCTTGAATGAGGATAATAAAGTATCGTTGTTTGTCCGTTATATAGATATAGCCACAGGCACATATGAAACGAATATCAGAAACAAGAATCAGTAAGGAGCAGGAGACGAATGAAAGAGTTAGAGTTGAAATATGGATGTAACCCGAACCAGAAACCATCCAGAATCTATGTGGCGGATGGCAGCGAACTGCCGATACAGGTATTGAATGGAAGACCTGGATACATTAATTTTATGGATGCGTTCAATGGATGGCAGCTCGTCAGCGAGCTCAAGAAGGCGACGGGCCTTCCCGCAGCCACATCGTTCAAGCACGTATCCCCGGCAGGAGCTGCGGTAGGGCTTCCTCTGAGCGATACGCTTGCTAAGATATACTGGGTGGACGACCTTGGAGAACTGTCTCCGCTTGCCTGCGCGTACGCAAGGGCGAGGGGTGCTGACCGTATGTCATCCTTCGGTGATTTTATATCTCTGTCCGATGTCTGTGACGCGGACACCGCGCGGCTCATCAAGAGAGAAGTATCTGACGGCGTCATCGCCCCGGGATATGAGCCTGAAGCGCTGGATATACTGAAGCAGAAGAAGAATGGCAACTATAATGTCATTCAGATCGACCCGGATTACGAGCCGGCCCCGCTGGAACATAAGGAAGTATTTGGCATCACGTTTGAACAGGGAAGAAATGAACTGAAGATTGAGGACGGTTTTTTTTCCAATATCGTGACAGATAACAAAGAGCTTACGGATCAGGCTAAGATGGATCTGGCAATCTCTATGATTACGTTGAAGTATACCCAGTCTAATTCCGTATGTTATGTAAAAGACGGCCAGGCTATCGGCATCGGCGCAGGGCAGCAGTCCAGGATACACTGCACGAGGCTGGCTGGCACGAAGGCGGACAACTGGTGGCTGCGGCAGTCGCCACAGGTGCTGGATCTGCCGTTCGTAGATACGATCAGACGTGCCGACAGAGATAATGCTATCGACTTATACATCGGCGAGGATTACATGGATGTACTTGCTGATGATGCATGGCCGAACATCTTTAAAGTAAAGCCGGAAGTGTTCACGGCCGAAGAAAAGCGGGCATGGCTGGACAAGATGACGGGCGTGTCCCTCGGCTCCGATGCGTTCTTCCCGTTCGGTGACAATATCGAGAGAGCCCACAGGAGCGGGGTAACATACATCGCTCAGCCGGGAGGCTCCGTTAGAGATGACAATGTTATCGATACATGCAACAAATATGATATCGTCATGTCCTTTACAGGAATCAGGCTTTTCCACCACTAGAGCAGGTGACGGAGGCAGGTAGTCCGGCCGTTGCAGTACAAAGCTGCAGCGGCCGGATATATTTTGCCGCAGCATGGGGCGAACATCTGAACTATTTTACATACATGGAACAATCTGTCACAAATTTAGAGGAACTGCAGCTTGACCTTCTGATGCCTGTCAGGTTAAAAGCAGACGGCAGGTAATTGATATTTTGCATTGGAAATGATATGATTATCAGGGTGGAAAGCCCATGCTTACAGGAAAAGACAATATTGGGAAAGAAAGTGGTGTGACAGCATGAACGAGTATGATGTTATTGTAATAGGGGCAGGTCCATCCGGGATATTCTGTGCATATGAGCTTATGGAAAAGAGGCCGGGCATGAAAGTGCTCATTATAGAAAAAGGCCGGTCAATCGAACAGAGGCAATGTCCAAAACGGAAGACGAAGGTGTGCGTAGGATGCCAGCCGTGTTCCATAACGACAGGGTTTGCAGGTGCGGGAGCCTTTTCCGACGGAAAGCTCTCCCTCTCGCCGGATGTGGGCGGGACGCTGCCGGACATACTCGGGTATGAGAAGGCAGAGGAGCTGATACGCGAAGCAGACGGCATCTATCTGAAGTTCGGAGCGGACGAGAAGGTGTATGGCATCAAGGACCATGAGGCGATTGAAAATATCAGGGCCAAAGCGATACGAGCAAATCTGAAGCTCATCGAATGTCCGATCCGCCATCTTGGTACGGAAGAAGGGTATAAGATATATACGCGGCTTCAGGAACACCTTATAAAGCAGGGCGTAGAGATACGGTTCATGACTATGGTAAAGAACATTATCGTCAGGGACGGTGCCGCCAGAGGGGTCGTGACAGAGGACGGAGAAGAATTCTATGCGCCGGAGATCGTGGCGGGAATCGGCAGGGAAGGCTCCGAATGGTTCTCCCATATCTGCAGAGAGCATGGCATCGAGACGAGGAACGGTACCGTCGATGTGGGAGTCAGGGTAGAGGTACGCGACGAGATCATGAAAGAGCTGAACGAGAAGCTGTACGAAGCCAAGCTCGTCTACTATACGCCTACGTTTGACGACAAGGTACGTGTATTCTGCACCAATCCGTCCGGGGAGGTGGCGACAGAATATTACGATGAGGGCCTGGCAGTCGTCAACGGCCATGCTTACAAGTCTAAGGACAGGAAGACGAACAATACGAACTTTGCGCTGCTCGTATCGAAGAACTTTACCGAGCCGTTCAAATCCCCGATCGAATACGGCAAGCATATCGCACAGCTCGGGAATATGCTGTGCGACGGGAAGATACTGCTGCAGAGATACGGAGACTTCCGGAGAGGAAGAAGGACGACGGAAGAGAGGCTGAACCGGAACAACATCGTGCCGACGCTCAAAGACGCGGTTCCGGGAGATCTGTCTCTCGTATTCCCGCACAGGATTATGGTAGCCATAGATGAGATGATACAGGCGCTTGACAAGGTTACGCCTGGCATCGCTTCGGATGAGACGCTTTTATATGGAGTAGAAGTCAAGTTCTATTCCAACAAAGTCGTCGTAAATGATGCATTCGAGACGAGCATACGCGGGCTGCGCGCCATGGGAGACGGGGCTTCGATTACGAGAGGGCTGCAGCAGGCGTCCGCGAACGGGCTGCACGTGGCAAGAAGCATATTGGACGCGGAAGGATAAGGGGCTCAGTGGGAGGTGCGTGAGGCACCTCCTGTTTTTTTGTCCGAATGGGTTGTATAATGAGAAAAAAACTTATATAATAGTAAAGGCGCAATTGCTGATTGTGCAAAAAAAACGGTAAATATGTCAAATGACATGAAGGAGACTTTTATTATGGGTAAATATTTTGGAACAGACGGATTCCGCGGAGAAGCCAATGAAGTATTGACGGTGGAGCACGCTTTTAAAGTGGGCAGATTTCTCGGATGGTATTACGGACAGGACCATAAGGCGAAGGTTGTCATCGGAAAAGATACAAGAAGAAGCAGCTACATGTTTGAATATGCTCTTGTGGCAGGCCTGACAGCGTCAGGGGCTGACGCGTATCTTCTGCATGTAACAACGACTCCAAGTGTATCTTATGTGACGAGGACTGACAATTTTGACTGCGGGATCATGATATCCGCAAGCCACAATCCTTTCTACGACAACGGCATCAAGGTCATCAACGGAAAAGGCCATAAGCTGGAGGCGGAAGTAGAAGAAAAGATTGAGCGATATATTGACGGCGAGACGGGAGAGATTCCACTTGCCAAGCAGGAGAAGATTGGCCGTACGGTAGATTACGCGGCGGGCAGAAACCGCTATATCGGCTATCTCATCTCTCTGGCCACCCGTTCATTTGAAGACATGCGCGTCGGGCTAGACTGCTCTAACGGAAGCGCATTTGCCATAGCAAAGAGCGTATATGACGCGCTTGGGGCAAAGACTTACGTCATCAACAACGAACCGGACGGGACCAATATCAACACAAACTGTGGATCTACCCATATCGAAGTCCTGCAGGAGTATGTGAAAGAAAAGAAGCTGGATGTGGCATTCGCCTATGACGGTGACGCAGACCGGTGCATCGCTGTTGACGAGACCGGCAGCGTAGTAGATGGAGACCTTATCCTCTACATATGCGGGAAGTACCTCAAGGAAAACGGACGGCTCAACGGCGATACGATTGTTACGACCATCATGTCCAACCTGGGGCTCTACAAGGCATGTGACAAGGCAGGACTCAAATACGAGAAGACGGCAGTCGGCGACAAGTATGTGTATGAAAATATGGTACAGAACAACTTCTGCCTCGGAGGAGAGCAGTCCGGACATATCATATTCAGCAAACACGCGACAACGGGAGACGGCATCCTGACCTCCCTCATGATCATGGAAGTCATGCTGGAAAAGAAGATGAGCCTGTCCAAGCTGGCAGAGGAAGTGAAGATATATCCGCAGCTTCTTAAGAACGTGCGCGTATCAGATAAGAAGACCGCAAGAGAGAATCCTGAGGTCGTCAAAGCGGTCGAGGCAGTTGCCGAGGCGCTTGGCGATGATGGGCGTATCCTTGTCAGGGAAAGCGGCACAGAGCCTGTCATCCGCGTAATGGTAGAAGCCTCAACGGATGAGCTGTGCGAAAAACATGTCAATGCGGTTATCGAAGTGATGGAGCAGCAAGGGCTCGTCACAGGCTAATACAGGAGAATACGGACACAGGGCAGACAGCCCGGGTTGGCAGAGGGCCGGCATCATAGCCGGCACCGCCGCCCGGGCTGTCTGCTTTTCGCAGCATGGCGGTTGAACAGATGCTTGACATAAGCGAAAGAGCAGGTTAAAATGGTTCTTTAGAGAACTGTTCTGAAAAGAACTGTCAACAGTACCGGCATAAGCCGTAAGCATAAAGGAGCATATTATGGACACAGGGGAACTATTGGCTGTAACGCACCGGTTTGATATCTTCTACAGCCGGAAGATTACGGAAGTGGCTCAGAGATACGGGATGACCAAAGCAGAAGCAGATGTTCTTCTCTTTCTCTACAACAATCCCGGATATGACACCGCACGGGATATCGTGGAAATCCGCCATATTGCCAAGTCGTACGTATCTAAGGCTGTGGAGCTGCTCATACAGAAGGAATGTCTCGCAGCCGAAGAGGACGGCAAAGACCGTAGGGTGGTCCGTCTGAGGCTTCTGCCAGGGGCATCCGGCATAATAAAAGAAGGGAGGGCGGCACAGGAATGCGTAACCGATGCAGTGCGCCGGGGGATTGAGGAATCGGACCTGAAGGTGTTTGAAAAGGTTCTGAAACAGATGTGCGGAAATATAAAAGAAGAATTGGGGGATACGTTATGATAGCGAAGATAGTAGTCTGCCTGGCAGCGGGGTTGGGGGCAGGAATCGGCACAGGGCTGGCGGGACTGTCCGCCGCTGCGGTGATATCGCCGATGCTCATCACCTTCCTCGGCTTTGGCGCGTATGAGGCCGTGGGAATCGCGCTGGCATCGGATGTGCTGGCATCGGCAGTGTCGGCATATACATACGGGAAACATAAGAATCTGGATATAAGGAATGGTATCGTAATGCTGTGCGCCGTCCTGGCATTTACGATAGTGGGAAGCTATGTCGCCTCTCTGCTTCCGAACACGACTATGGGCAGCTTTTCCGTATTCATGACATTGCTGCTCGGCATAAAATTTATCATCAGGCCTGTGATGACGACTGCTGACAAGCAGGAAGAAAAAAGCAGGAGGACGAGAATCATCCAGTCCCTCCTGTGTGGCATGGTGATAGGTTTCATATGCGGCTTTATAGGCGCCGGTGGCGGTATGATGATGCTTCTTATGCTCACCGGCGTTCTCGGATATGAGCTGAAGACCGCTGTGGGGACAAGCGTATTTGTCATGGCTTTTACCGCATTCACAGGCGCTGCCTCTCATTTTTCTATCAGCGTAAGCCTGCCCGATATCCCTGCTCTTGTGCTATGCGTCCTGTTTACCTTTGCCGGGGCGCAGCTGGCGGCGCGCTTTGCCAACAAGGCACCAGCCAAGACGCTGAACCGGGCGACAGGAGCCGTGCTCACCGTACTCGGCCTGGCCATGGTCTGTGTCAAATTTATATAACTGACGCTATATAGCCTGCATAATGCAGCCCATGTCTTTTGCAATGGAGGCTATATGGAATGGAAGCCCTTGCCGATGATCTCGCTCGTATTCGAGATGAGCATGAATGCCTCCGGGTCATGTTCTTTGATGAAGTTCCTGAGCTTGACAGCCTCCATCCTGTTCAGGGCAGTAAAGATGATATACTTATCCTCGCCGGAGAATGCACCTTGTGCAAGCACGATAGTGGCGCTCCTCTCCAGCGTGTCATTGATAAAGTCGCAGATTGGCTCTGGATTATCGCATACGACGTTAAAGTATTTGGACAGGTTCAGGCTTTCCATAAAACCGTCTATCATAAAGGAACGGACGGCAAGCCCGAGGAAAGAATAAAGCCCTGTCTCTATATCGAATACGAAGCAGCCTGCAAGCGTAATCACAAAGTCGGTTGCCAGAAGTGCCTTGCCGATATCCGCGCTTGTGTATTTTTTCATAATCATGGCAATGATATCAGTACCTCCGCTGGAGGAGCCGATATTAAACAGAACTGCGGAACCGAGAGAAGGCAGCGCGATTGCAAATGCCAGTTCCAGCACAGGCTGGTCCGTCAGCGGATGGGTCAAAGGATAGATACGTTCCAGCAAGGAGAGGCAGACGGAGAGCAGGATGCTGCAGTATGCCGTCTTTGCCGCAAATCTCTTCCCAAGAATGACAAATCCGATGACGAGCAGTATCATATTGGCGATAAAGGTAAAGTCGCTGGCGGAAATTATGCCTGATTTGGCGACGAGCACAGCCAGTCCGGTAATACCTCCGAAAGTGAAGTTGTTGGCAAACTTAAAAAAGTAGATGCCTACGGCCATGATGAGAGTGCTGCCCGTAAGCAGGGCAAAGCTTTTTGCTTTTGATTTCATCTGTACATTCCCCAATGCATATTTGTTTTGAATTCATGAAGATTGTAACGCCGGCATATGGAAAAGTCAACGGAATAATGATATATTTACATTATGTGCAGCCGGCAGGGATATGCGGCTGTAAGCCATATAAATTACGTTAGAAAAGAGGTCATTGACAATGAAAATGTTCCAGCAGAAATCCAGGATCGAAAAGCTTGATTCCGCGGAAGACTTTGTAAGAGAATACGGCATTGGAAAAAGAGATTTTATACTTGCGAGCAGGACAATCTTCGACAAGTATTTCAAACCGCTTGGACTGGAAGCGTGTGTGAGGTATAAGGACAGCTACGGAAAGGGCGAACCGACAGATGGTATGATGGATGCCCTGGCTGCCGACTTCCGTTCTTCCGGATGTACGAGGATTACGGCAATCGGCGGAGGTGCGGTCATCGATATGGCGAAGCTGCTCGTCCTGGACGGGGAGGCCTCTGCAAAGGATATCTTCCGGAAAAAGGTGGCCCTCAAAAAGAAATTTCCGCTTATAGCGGTACCGACGACATGCGGCGCTGGGTCAGAGGTGTCCAGCGTATCTATCACCGAGATGACGGATCTGCATAGCAAGCTCGGGCTGGCTGCGGATGAGCTGTTTCCGGATGACGCGGTGCTTATCCCTCAGCTCCTGAGCGAGCTTCCGTATTCATTCTGGGCGACAAGCGCGATAGACGCATTTATCCATGCCATAGAATCATTCGTGTCCCCGAAGGCGAACTTGTATACCGAGATGTTCAGCAAAAAGGCGATGGAAATGATTATCGGCGGGTTCCGGCAAGTGGCCGCGGACGGCCCGGGCGCACGGGAACAGCTTATGGACGAATTCCTGACGGCAAGCAACCTGGCCGGAATTGCTTTTGGCAACGCAGGCACAGGAGCAGTGCATGCGATGTCCTATCCTTTAAGCGGCGTGTACCATGTGACGCACGGCGAGGCAAACTACCAGTTCCTCACGGCCGTTTTCAGCGCATACCAGAGATTCAGGCCAAAGGGCCGGCTGAAGGAGCTGAATGAATTCCTGTCTGGAATGCTGGGCTGCGGGCAGGATGAAGTGTACACGGAACTTAAAAATCTGCTGGATAAGATCATAAAGAGAAAGCCGCTGCGGGAATATGGGATGAAGAAAGAAGAGATAGAAAGCTTTGCAAAAAATGTGGAGGAGAGCCAGCAGCGTCTGCTGAATCAGAGCTATGTAAAATTTTCCTGGGAACAGATGGCAGAAATCTACAGCCAGCTATATTAGGCAAACTGGAATCATTACATTTGAATCGGCACATAATATGCTCCATAAGGAGGATTGAAAAATGTATAATTGTCTACCGATTACAGATGTATACGCAAGAGAAATATTAGATTCCCGCGGGAATCCTACGATAGAAGTAGAGGTGCTGGCAGGTGAAGAGCATATCGGACGCGCCAGCGTGCCTTCGGGCGCGTCGACCGGACAGTACGAAGCAGTAGAATTAAGAGACGGAGGCGACCGTTACGGCGGCCTCGGTACAGAACGGGCGGTGAACCATGTCAATACGATCATCGCCCCGGCAATTATCGGAATGAATGTCTTTGGACAGGCAGAGATTGACGACGCGCTCATTCATCTTGACGGTACGGAGAACAAGAAGAACCTAGGCGCGAATGCCCTGCTCGGCGTGTCGATGGCGGCTGCCAGGGCTGCAGCCGAAGCCCTTGGACTGCCGCTGTATGCTTACCTTGGAGGGGCCAATGCCAAAGCGATGCCGGTACCGATGATGAATATCATGAACGGCGGAAAGCATGCGGATAACACGATTGATATACAGGAGTTCATGATCATGCCGTCCGGTGCGTGCTGCTTCCGGGAAGGCTTGCGGATATGCTCGGAGATATACCACACGCTTAAGAAGAACTTGAAGAAAGAAGGGTACAGCACGGCAGTAGGTGATGAAGGAGGCTTCGCCCCTGATCTTCCGGATGCAAGGGAGGCGCTCCGCTTTATCACGGAAGCTATCCGCATGGCGGGCTACCGTCCGGGAGAGGAGGTCGTGATTGCGCTCGATGTGGCGGCAACAGAGCTTTATGACCGCAACTTCAAGAAATATGTCTTTGAAGGGGAAGGCAGGATGCACGGTTACAAGGTCATCCGTTCCGTGGAGGAGCTGATCGACTATTATCAAGATCTTGCAGAAGAATTTCCTATCGTGTCCATAGAAGACCCGCTGGATGAGGAAGATTGGGAAGGTTGGGAACTGCTCACGACAAGGCTTGGCCTTAACATGCAGCTAGTAGGGGACGACCTCTTCGTGACGAACACGAAGCGTCTCAGCAAAGGCATCGAGACGGAAGTAGCCAATGCCATTCTGATAAAAGTCAACCAGATTGGTACGCTGACAGAAGCGTTTGATGCGATAGAGATGGCGAAGAGTGCCGGATACAGGACGATCATCTCGCACCGGTCAGGAGAGACAGAGGATGCAATCATCGCGGACATCGCCGTGGCCTTCAATGCAGGACAGATCAAGACGGGTGCGCCGTGCAGGTCGGAACGTGTTGCGAAGTATAACCAGCTCCTGCGTATCGAGGAGCGGCTCGGGGATACGGCCAAATATGAGAATCCCTTTAAATCTGATAATTGATCGTAAGATATACGGATTAGAGGTCTGCATGCAGGTCCAATCTTAAATTTGACTTGCCATATTCATCCTGTTGTGCTAGAATAAACATGGTTTATCCGCAGGAGGTGTTTGAAGTGGAGATTTTAAAGACAATATTATTGATTATATTTGCAATAGACTGTATCGCACTGGCAGCTATCGTGCTGCTGCAGGAAGGAAAGTCTGCCGGGCTTGGGACGATTGGCGGCATGGCCGATACGTACTGGGGCCAGAACAAGGGGCGTTCTATGGAAGGGGCGCTCGTCAAGTCGACCAAGTTTCTTGCGATTCTGTTCATTGTATTAGCGGCAGTGTTGAATTTAAAAGTATTTGCTTAAGAGAAGTATTTTTTATGGAATTGATGGGACACTCTTGTAAAAGAGTGTCTTTTTATTCCTGTTACAGTAATAGGCCGAAAGGAGCGTGCACGATGGATAAAGCGTTTGAAAAGAGGAAAAAGGTGGTATATGATTTATTATGTGATGAATTATATGTCCCGATGAAGTTCAAGGAGCTTGCCATGCTGCTGCAGGTTCCGAAAGAACAGAGGAAAGAATTAAAAGAGGTGCTGAAGTCGCTGGAGGAAGAAGGCAAGATCCATCAGACGAAGAAAGGCAAATACCGTAAAGGAGAGGCGAAGCATCTGACCGGAGTCTATCAGGGCCACCAGAGGGGCTTTGGTTTTGTTGCCGTCGAAGGTGAAGAGACGGATATCTTTGTGGGAGAGGATGACACGAACGGAGCGTTCAACGGCGATACGGTAGAAGTAGCCATAACAAAGGAACCGGACGGGAAGAGACGTGAAGGCAAGGTCATCAGGGTCGTATCCCGTGGAGTTACGAGGCTGGTAGGGCTGTATCAGATGAAGCAAGGCAAAAACTATGGCTTTGTCATACCCGACAATCAGCGGTTCATCCAGGATATTTTTATTCCGGAAGAGAAATCCAAAGGTGCCGTAGACGGACACAAGGTAGTTGTGGAGCTGACATTTTACGGGGAGCCGGGCCGTAAGCCGGAAGGGAAGATCGTGGAGATCATCGGGCATGTCAATGACCCGGGGACCGATATCATGTCCATCGTCAAGGGGTACGACCTGCCGGTGGAATTTCCGGAGAAGGTGCTGAACCAGGCGGAACGTACAGCGAAGCCGGTCAGTGAAGCGGACATGGCAGGCAGGAAAGATATCCGGGACTGGCAGATGGTTACAATTGACGGCGAGGACGCCAAGGACCTCGATGACGCGGTCTCTGTCATAAAAGAAGGTGAGAGCTATATCCTCGGCGTGCATATCGCCGACGTGACGAACTATGTGCAGGAAAACAGCGCCCTTGACAGGGAGGCTCTGAAGCGCGGGACAAGCGTGTATCTTGTGGACAGGGTGATTCCCATGCTGCCGCACACGCTCTCCAATGGCATCTGTTCCCTGAACGCAGGTGAGGACAGGCTGGCCTTAAGCTGTATTATGAGAATCGACGGCAAAGGGCTTGTCGTGGACCATGAGATAGCAGAGACGGTGATACATGTAGATGAAAGAATGTCATATACGAGCGTAAGGAAAATCCTTGCCGATAAAGACGAGGAAGAAATAGGCCGCTACCGGAATCTGGTACCGATGTTCCAGCGGATGCAGGAGCTGTCTGCCCTTCTGAGAAAGAGACGGCAGAAGAGAGGTTCGATTGATTTCGACTTTCCGGAAACGAAGATGATGCTCGATGAACAAGGAAAGCCGGTGGATATAAAGCCTTATGAACGGAACGTGGCTACGAAGATCATAGAGGACTTTATGCTCCTTGCCAATGAGACGGTGGCTGAGGACTATTACTGGAAGGAGCTTCCGTTCGTATACCGTACCCATGAGGCGCCGGATGATGAGAAGATAAGGGCTCTGGCCACGTTTATCAATAACTTCGGCTATTCCATGCATATCGGAGCGAATGAAGTACGGCCAAAAGAGGTGCAAAAGCTGCTTGCCAAGGTGGAAGGTTCGCCGGAGGAGGCGCTTATCAGCAGGCTTGCGCTGCGCTCTATGAAACAGGCGAGGTACACGCCGGACAACAGCGGGCACTTTGGGCTTGCTGCCGGATATTATACCCATTTTACTTCCCCGATACGGCGGTATCCTGACCTGCAGATCCACAGAATAATAAAAGACAGCCTGCGGGGACGCATGGATGGAGAAAAGACGGAGCATTACAGAAAGATACTTCCCGAGGTGACAAAGCACGCAAGCGAGATGGAACGCAGGGCCGACGAGGCGGAGCGTGAGACGATCAAGCTCAAGAAGGTAGAATATATGGAAGAGCACCTGGGCGAGGTGTACGAGGGCGTGATATCCAGCATAACAAAATGGGGAATGTACATCGAGCTGCCCAATACGATCGAAGGCCTTGTCCATGTGGCCAACATGACGGACGACCATTATGAATATTACGAGAGCCGGTATGAGATGGCCGGAATCCACAAGGGTAAAGTGTTCAAGCTCGGCCAGCGCATATCTGTCCGCGTCACAGGTGCAGACAGGCTTATGCGGACGATTGATTTTGAGATTGCAGATGAAGGAGAGATGGGAGATGGCGAAGAGTAATGGGAAGATGATAGCCAATAATAAGAAGGCGTATCATGATTATTTTATCCTGGATACTTACGAGACGGGCATAGCTCTGCACGGGACGGAAGTGAAATCCCTGCGCATGGGCAAATGCAGCATAAAAGAGTCGTTCATCAGGATAGAGGACGGAGAAGTATACATCTATGGCATGCACATCAGCCCGTATGAAAAGGGGAATATATTTAACAAGGACCCGCTCAGGGTCAGAAAGCTGCTGCTCCATAAGGCAGAGATCAACAAGATGCTTGGGAAGACGAAGGAGAAAGGTATAGCGGTAATCCCTCTGAAGGTGTATTTTAAAGGAAGCCTAGTGAAGGTTGAAATCGGTCTTGCCAAAGGGAAGAAGCTCTATGACAAACGTCAGGATATTGCGAAAAAGGATCGGCAGCGGGAAGCCCAGAGAGATTTCAAGGTGCGCAACCTCGGATAGAAGGTTGCTCTGCGGACAATATGGAGGATATGAGATGGTACCTGTTAAGAAAGAAGACCTGCGGAAGCTGGTCGCACAGACTACGGTAGAGACATACGAGGAACTGACGCCACAGCTCATTCAGCTGATAGAAGGAACAAGACACGATGAGAAACTGACAGAAGCGCAGAAGCAGGATGAAATATCACTGCATATGATGGGGTATATCAAATCGTGCACGAATGAAATCATCATCGAAGTGCTGTCAGAGATTCTGGGACTTACAGAATAAGGATACGGAGGATAGGAAATGGGATATTGTATTAAATGCGGCGCGAAAGCTCCTGATGGAACAAGATACTGTCCACAGTGCGGAGCAGAGATACCCCTACAGGGACGTCAGGAATATACATACGGACAGGATACGAATCAGCAAGGATACTATGAGCAGGGGAGCAGAACTACCGGTACGGGCTATGAGAGCAGGCAAGACGGCGGAGCATATTTTGACATAGAAGACGTGCGTACGAATAAAGCCATGGGGGTACTGTCGTATCTCGGCATATTGGTACTGATACCGATACTTGCAGGAAACAAGAACTCGGAATATGTCAGATTCCACTCGAACCAGGGGCTCGTACTCTTCATCGTGTCCGTGGTAGTAAATCTGCTGTCCGGCAATTGGGTGTTCGGCCTCCATTCCTTTATCAATTTCGGAGGATGGTGGTTTGGATGGATCTTCGACCTCATCGAACTTGCATTATTTATCATTGCAATCATGGGTATCGTACATGCATGCAGAGGAGAAAGAAAAGAGCTGCCGATAATCGGACAGATTCATCTGTTTAAGTAAAATGATAGCCGGCAGGGAGACGGGGCATCTGCCCCCGCTTAACTGCCGGCTATCTACTACCATCCGATTACTCAATTGTAATCAGCTTAGGCTGTTCTTCCACCTTCTGCACCTCTTTCGGAATCTGCAGAAGGAGCACGCCGTCGCGGAAGGAAGCCTTGATATCATCCTGGGTTACCTTGTCCCCGACATAGAAGCTTCTGTTGCAGCTTCCTGTGTAGCGCTCTTTGTGCAGGCAGTTACCTTTTGCGTCTTTTTCTTCCTTTGTCTCATCCCGATTTGCCGTAATCGTGAGGTATCCGTCTTTTAGATCAGCCTTGATATCCTCTTTGGCATATCCGGGAAGTTCCATCTCGATCATATAGCTTCCGTCTTTTTCATGAATGTCCGTCTTCATAATCTGAGAAGATGAATTCTCGAACGGACGGGAGAAGAACGGATCCTTAAACATATCATCAAATAAATTGTTAATACTTCTGTTTGCAAGTAACATAAGTCATTCCTCCTTGTTTATTTATATTGTTGCATTTGTTTTATTTGCTATACATTATATATAACACTAATTGTTAGCACTGTCAATATGTGAGTGCTAATTATTTAAAATTTTAGGCTGCCCTTGACATTTATTATATCTCAACATATAATTAACTATGCAAAAGATGTCTGTAGGCCAGGTACACGATTATCAGGGCTTGTACTGGTTTCGACGGGGGTCTGGAAGTTGGAGAAGCCATCCGTAGTGGGACACTACGTTAAAAGTTCCAATTAAATATAAACGCAGACAATAGAGAATTAGCGTACGCAGCCTAATTAGGCTGTAGTCGGCCTTAGGTCTTCCATCGCTTAAGTAACCGGCTTCAAACAGGTGGAGCACTTCGTTCTCAAAGCTTTGAGGGAATGGAAGAACTTATGAAGCTACTAAAACCGGAAGCCTGTCATTAGGCGGCCGGCAGAGGGAATGTCAATATAATGACTGTGATGGGAGATGCTTCGATGGAGGGGCTTTCGGACGCGGGTTCAACTCCCGCCAGGTCCATGGAAAAAACGCCGTTGTTACGGCGTTTTTTTGTTATGTTCCGGTATCATGGCATAGGAAGGCTACCCTTCCTGAGACAGGTAGTTGTAGAGAATGTCGATGAATTCTCCGTTGGCCGGCTTCTGTTTCAGCTTGTAACCGGCAATTTTAATCAGAAGTTCGCGGTTGCCTTTGTACCAGCAGTTTGAAATAGCAGTGCGGATACAGTGTTCTACGTTATCCCTGGAAGTGCCGAAGTGGTCCGCAATATCTACATATAGCGTCTTGTAGACAGAGAGCAGGTATTCTTCGCTTGATAAGCAGAGCTGCAGCGCATAGAGGAGGAAATGGAATCCTTTCAGCGTGGACCGTACACCGAGCTTCAATAATAGTATTCTTATCTTTTGCATAATGCCTCCTTGTGACCTTACGGATATATTGTAATCAATACATAGTCAAAAGGAGAATACCGGACATAAACAGACAATAACAAGCCATAAACGACGATAAAAGATGATAACAGAAATGTTACTATATACAGACAACAGATGAGCATGGCATTTGTTTTTATGGATCTGACCGGATCTTCCAGGTCCCGGAGCTAAAACTCCGGGACTTTTATCTGCGTGGTATGGTATAATACAAGAATCAGGCCGGTGGGCAAAGGGCACAATAACAGATAATGAGGAAAGGGGATTTGCTATGGCGGATAAGATTCTGCTTGTCGATGATGAAAAGGATATCGTAGATCTGCTGGAAGAGACATTATGTATGGATGCATCCTATGAGATTAGGAGAGCTTATACTGGTGGGGACGCGTTACGTATCTGTAAAGTGTTTGCACCGGATGTCATCATACTGGATATCATGCTCCCCGATATCGACGGGCTGGAAGTATGCCGCCAGATACGTGGCTATTCCTATTGTTCCATTTTGTTCCTGTCTTCCAGGGATGATGATATCGACAAGATTCTGGGCCTGTCAGGTGGAGGTGATGACTATATCACGAAACCATTCAGCCCCCGGGAAGTTGCGTTCCGTGTAAAGGCACAGCTGCGCCGGCAGAAGTATCAGGGCAATGGCGACGGACTGTCACAGAAGCCGCTGGCTGTAGGGGGGCTGACCATTGACCGAGAGGGATGCCGGGTGTTCAAAGATGGAAAAGAGCTGGAACTTACCGGACGGGAATTCCTCCTGTTGTCACATCTGGCTGAACATGCCGGAAGAATCATCAGCAAGGAACAATTGTATGAGCAGGTGTGGGGGGAGTACAGCAGCATCTGTGACAACACGATTATGGTCCACATACGGCATATACGTGAGAAGATAGAAGATAATCCATCCGACCCGAAGCAGCTTGTCACAGTGAAGGGCCTGGGATATAAGTTAAAGAAAAGGACTGATTAGATGAAAAAATCGGGATACCGGACCAGCCTCCACCTCTATAGCATATTCCTGGTCTCCCTGACGGGGATACTGATTATAGCAGCGGTACTCTTTTTTATGCTCATCACGGTCAGAAAGGCGGATGGAACTATTGTCAGGAGCGACTGGCCGGAGCGCTTTACAGAAGATTTTGAGAAGCAGATCATCTTTATCGAAGATAAGCCTCAGATAAAGCAGACAGGTATAGAGCTGCTGCAGAGAGAGCGGCTTGGCATCCAGATATTGGATCAGGGTGGAAGAGAATGGTTCAGCTACAGCAAGCCGGAACAGGCCGCCACAGGTTATAGCGCCTCCGATCTGATAGCTATATACAGGGACGGGCATCTGGCGGATCGAAAAGAGGCATCGCTTGTAGGAGAACTTGCAGACAGCCATTATACGTACATCATACATTTTCCCACGACGGTCACAAAGGTTACCATGCAGCTGAGCGGAGAGCACTTCATGAAAGGCAGGACGATTGTATTGGTGCTTGGCAGCATATTGCTCGGGGTAATCATCATATCCGGTATGGCATATGGCTATTGGATGACGCGGATGATGGGACGCGTGACGGACGCCGTCAAGAATATTGCCCGGCGCTCCTATCTATCCGTAGAGGATGATGGGATGTTCGGCGATATATATGACAGCCTGAACCGGCTGGATGCAGAGATCAAGAGCAGCGACCGGCTCAGGGAGCAGACGGAACGCATGCGGAAGGAATGGATAGCTAATATCACCCATGATCTGAAGACGCCCCTGTCCCCGGTAAAAGGCTACGCGGAAATCATGTATGAGGACAGCGGTACGGATATGGCCGGACGGCACAGGAGGTATTCGGCTATCATATTGAAAAATGTCTCTTACATGGAGCGGCTTCTGGATGACCTGAAGCTGGCATACCGGCTGGAGAGCGGTACGGTTCCGCTGGACAGGCAGAAGACGGATCTCGCCCGTTTTCTGAAGGAGACGGCCATCGATATAAAGAACACTCCAGAATATGAAAACCGCAGCATCCAGATACAGGCCGCAGAAGAAGGACTTTATTTTTCTTTTGACAGGATGCTGTTCAGGCGGGCGTTCAGCAATCTCATTATCAATGCCTGCATCCATGGAGGCCCGGATGCCGGGATTACGATCAGCACGGAGGCTGACGGGAATCAGATTCAAGTTATCGTGTCAGATGATGGGGCGGGCATGTCCGAGGAGGACTCTGGCAGGCTGTTTCAGAGGTATTACCGCGGTACGGATACGGATGAAAAACCGGAAGGGACCGGCCTTGGCCTGGCAATTGCAAAAAGCATCATAGAAAGCCACGGAGGGGCCATCTCAGTACGAAGCGCACGTGGAGCGGGTACAGATATAATCATTATATTTAAGGTTAATTAAGGCAGGGTACAAGTTAGATTAAGGCTGGCAGGTTATCATCTTATCATGATAGCTGTCAGCTTTTTCTATGGCTTGAAAAGAAAGAAGGTGCGTCTTGAAGATCATAATAAAATATATACTTACAAATATGAAAGAACGAAAGGTACGTACGGTTGTGATGCTGCTGTCTGTTCTCCTGTCGTCCTCGCTGCTGTTCGTATCCTTTTCTATCGGGGCATCCTATGAAAGTGCGCAGCAGAAGATGGCGCGGGGGATGTATGGAAGTGCGGCTGTCTCTGTAACAGCTCTTCAAAGTGCAGCAGAACTGGATGACGATACGGTTCCGGATATCCCTGAGATTAAGGCAAAGGCTGGAATACGGAAGCAGGCCGCGATGTACAGCCAGGGTGGATATTATGAGACCGTGGATCTGGTTTCGGCCAATCTTGAACAGCTGAATCTGATCAACAGACCGCGCATGTCAGACGGGAGCGGCATAACTGGCTTTTCCGGAAATCAGATAATCCTTCCGGACCGGTTCACTTCTAAGTTCGGGGTAAGCAAAGGTGATACGGTTACGCTTCTCATCAACAACTTTCCTGTCTCTTTTGAAGTGTTTGGAATAGCTGCATACGATACGCTGTTTCTCAGGCAGACAAGAGGGGCAACCGCTCTTGTTCCGCTTGACTTGCTGGCAGGTACGGTGCAGCAGCCCCAGAAGTACAGCGAGATACTGCTTGAACCGGCAGATGGCGTGACGGCCGGTGAACTGAAGTCCTGTCTGGAAGAGAAGCTGCCGCAAGACCGCTATCACGTTTCTGAGACCGTAGATGAAGCGCAGATCGCTGCAGATGCAAGGCAAAAATCCATGCCCTTTTTCCTGATCAGCTTTTTCGCCCTGACGATGAGCGTATTTATCATCTACAGCAGCTATAAAGTGATAACGCTGGACCGGCTTCCGGTTATCGGCACCTTCCGCAGCATCGGAGCAGAGGAAAGGACGGTGACGTCTATCCTTCTGGCCGAGAGCCTCGTCTATGGACTGGCAGGAGGTCTGCTGGGCATCCCTGTGGGAATAGCCGTACTGAAGGTGATATTGCATGGAATGGGGAAGGGGCTGGCACAGGGGATAGAGATTCCGGCTGTGATTCCGCTGCCCGGCATCGCCATATCCATTGCCGCGGCTGTCATAGTCTCGCTCCTGAGCTCCTGGATTCCAGTCCGCCGTGCGGGCCGACTGCCGGTGAAGGAGGTGGTCCTCGGGACGGTAGAAGAGAAGAAGAGGCCGGCGCGATATACCATCGGCACGGCGGTCATACTTGGCGCCGTCTCCATCGTGCTGCCCCGTATAGCTCCGGAAAAGCTGCTGTATCCTGCCGGAGGAATCTCGCTTCTTGGTCTGATAGCTGCAGCCATACTTTTTATTCCGTCTTTCACGAATTTTGTGGCGAGGGGACTGGAGCGGATTTACGGGACCGTATTCGGTAATGAAGGGATGCTGGCCGCGCGCAACATGAGGGACAACAGGAACGTTACGCAGAATATCACATTGCTCTTTATCAGCATCTCTGCCGTAATCTCTATCAGTGCAGTCGGGAACTTTGTGACATCATATATCAGCGATATCTTTCAGGGGGCAGAGCTTGAAGGATTTGCGGACGGTTCTATGGACGACGATTTTATAAGGCAGGTAAAGGGATTTGAAGGCATAGAAGAGGTCCTTCCTGTACAGGTGCTGGACGACCGCGTGCATGGGGAAGGAAGCTTCATTCTTCTGATGGCCGCGGTAGGGATCGTCAATAATCTGCTGATCAATTATATGCAGAGGAGGCGCGCGATAGCCATGTATAAGTCAGCAGGCCTCAGCAGCAGGCAGAATGTAAAAATGATGCTGATCGAAGGGGTGTCTGCCGGACTGATTGGCGCGGCAGCAGCCATAGCGGTATCGTATATGGAGATACAGACGATTTTTATCGTAGCAGGGCCCAAGATTTCCATCAAGCCAGATCTGGATGCTGCCATATTCCTGGCAGCAGGAGCCATGGGAATCGTGGTTACGGCTGCAGGCTCGGTTGTCCCTATATTAAAGAGCCGTCAGATGAAGCTGCTGGAAGAAATTAAATTTGAATAGACAGACTGGAGGACAGGCATATGAAGGAACATAGCGGTATTGCCGCTGTCGAAGGCAGAAATATAACAAAAGATTTTGTGGGCGGTGGTGCGGTTTCCAATGTACTGAAGGGGATATCCCTGAAGGTCATGCAAGGAG
The DNA here is from genome assembly GCF_004345005.1 of Extibacter muris. Classification (GTDB taxonomy): domain Bacteria; phylum Bacillota; class Clostridia; order Lachnospirales; family Lachnospiraceae; genus Extibacter; species Extibacter muris. The sequence goes on along the minus strand of NZ_SMMX01000015.1, from coordinate 29,819 downwards.
AATTCGTATCCGTCATGGGACAGTCAGGTTCCGGAAAGAGCACGCTTCTCTATATCCTTGGAGGGCTTGATACGCCGACGAACGGTTCTGTATATATAGACGGCACAGATATATGCAGCTTCGATGACGCAAAGATGAGCAGGATAAGAAGGCAGAAGATAGGATTCGTGTTTCAGTTCTATAATCTCATCCCGAACCTGAATGTAGAGGAAAATATTATGCTTCCGCTTCTGCTCGACGGAAAGAAGATACGTGATTACAGAGAGCAGCTTGACCATATCCTGGAGGTTGTGGGGCTGTCCGACAGGAGAAAGCATACGCCGCGCCAGCTGTCGGGCGGGCAGCAGCCGGATCATAACCGTCCGGGACGGGGTGCTTGCATAGCATAGTTCTGAAATGGCAGTAAATGTTTATATTTTTTGATTTGTGTTGTAACTACAACATACAAGGCTGTATGGATGTATTATAATGTACCAAGAAAGTTACCGTAAGGAGGAAATGAATATGGTACGTAGAATAATACAGATAGATGAAGAGAAATGTAATGGCTGCGGGCTGTGCGCCGAGGCCTGCCACGAAGGGGCAATCGGTATGGTTGACGGCAAGGCCAAGCTGCTGCGGGATTATTACTGCGATGGCCTGGGAGACTGCCTGCCGGCCTGCCCGGCAGGAGCCATCACATTTGTAGAACGCGAGGCCGCGGCATATGATAAAGAGGCAGTCCGGCAGAATATGAGGAAGAAGGAGAAGAAGCAGGAAGAAACACTGCCATGCGGTTGTCCGGGCAGCCAGTCGAGGCAGATAGCCAGAGAAGCGGTGCCTGAGACGATGCGCCGGACCCCGTCGTCATCTCAGCTTCGGCAGTGGCCGGTACAGATTAAGCTGGCGCCTGTGAACGCGCCATATTTTGAGGGTGCCCATCTCCTTATAGCAGCGGATTGTACGGCATATGCCTACGGCAGCTTCCATCAGGATTTTATCCGGGGCAAGGTGACGCTGATCGGCTGTCCGAAGCTGGACAGTGTAGATTACAGTGAGAAGCTGGCTGAGATTATCAGGCACAACGATATCAAGAGCCTGACCGTAGTAAGAATGGAAGTGCCATGCTGCGGAGGCATCGAACATGCTGCCGTATCTGCATTGAAGGAGAGCGGCAAGTTTATACCATGGCAGGTAGTAACGATATCTACAGATGGAACCATATTAGAATAGCGTGAAACATGAGCTTTGAAACAAGGGCTTGCTCCGAACGAAGAGGGCAAGCCCTTAGAAGTGGTTATTTTAAAGGAATACAAAATTCGCACAGGTGGTCAGCTATCTTATCTGCCGCGTAGCGTTCAATAACAGGCTTGTCATAATCTACAGCCAGGCCTTCTGTCAGTTTTGCAATATCCCGCCAGAAAGCTATGACAGCTTGCTTCGTATGAGCGGTTTCATATATTGCGTATGTCCCATCGTCAATGCTTCTCTTGTTCAGGCTTATGTCCTTATCATCCTTAATGATAAGCCCCACATCGTATCTTAATTCCTCCGGGGGCGTTGCTGCCGGGTCATCTAAGGCGATTCCCAGCAGAACCGTATCTGCATCAAACAGATGATTGTTTTTTAGATAGTCTTTGAAATCCTCCATCAACAATTCATTCTTAACGCCATATTCGCCGATATTGCGCATATAAGCTATCGTGATATTTTTAAATTCTTCGATTTTCATCTTATTTTCTCCATTCATTTATCTATTGACGTCGACTTCAACAACTAAAGGATAGTTTCTTTTAAAAATTTTTTCAATAACTTTTTTAAATATAATTCATTCTTTTGAATAAAATCGTAACAAATATGTAACAATTGTAATAAATAGAAAATATCTGAATATAATTAATTAAAACAATTTTAAAATATTGTTATTTTCAGGAGGGTATAAATTTATGAATTCTAAAAGAAATGTGGGGCTTCTGGTAACACTGTTCACAGTTACGTCACTGTTTACCGCAGGGTATTCCAGCGAGGCAATGGCGAACGAATCAGAAGCTGTACCAGTAGCTGCGGATGTAAATATAGATAAATATGCATCCTGGTTTATGGACATGAAAGAGATGACCCAGAAGATAATAGAAGAACAGCAGAGAATAGCAGAAGAAAAACGTATTGCAGAAGAAAAAAGGATTGCCGAAGAAAAGAGAATAGCAGAAGAGAAAAGGATCGCGGAAGAGAAAGCGGCCCAGGAAAAAGCAGCCCAGGAGAAGGCGGCCCAGGAACAGGCGGCTCAGGCAGCACAGGCTCAGGCAGTTTCTGCAAGCCAGTCAGATCAAGATCTTCTGGCCGCAATCATATATTGTGAAGCTGGAAACCAGCCGTATGAAGGACAGGTTGCAGTAGGCGCGGTCGTGATGAACAGGGTAAGAAGCGGAGTGTTCCCGAATTCCATCCGGGACGTCATCTATCAGTCAGGACAGTTCGGCCCGGCAGTGACGGGCTGGCTCGACCAGGTTCTGGCTTCAGGCGGCTATACAGATATCGCCAGACAGGCAGCGGCAGATGCCCTTGCGGGATCTAACCCGATAGGTGACTGCCTGTATTTTGACCAGGGAGGATCAGGAATGCAGATAGGTGCACATTACTTCCATTAATTGGGGGGAGTGAAGTGGCTGCGGACCGGGAGCCGGGTGGCATCTGCTCCGATGCGTACGAGGCTCTGACTATTTCACGTATCCCTAACCCTGCGGAATGTGCGCCGACAGCGGCTTACATCCCGCAGGATAAGGGCTACGGAAAGGATTCTCCGGCTCTTCTTCATGATGGTTACTTCTAACCAAGGATTTCAAATTACTTAGCGCTATATTGATAGATTGACATAACGAAAGCACTTCCACTAACAAATAGTGTTACACAGCCCCCCCGCCCGTGCCAGTAAAGTAGATAGCCGCTGGGGAGGTATGGGACAGATGCGAAGGTGTAAGCGGAAGGGACGGAGAATCCTCACCAGATTCCTTGGCTTGTGGGATGAGAGCCGCTATCGGCGAACATCCCACAGGCTTAGGAATCTGTGTGATAGTCGCAGTTCCCGGACGCATCGGAGCATCTGCCCCATACCTCCCCAGCGGCGTCTTAGTTTACTAAACCCCCATTTATTCTTCCATGATATAGTAGCGTCTCTTTCCCTTGGAGATGGATTTGTACTCGATTGCATTGACGGGACATCCGCAGATGCAGGCCATACAGTGTGTGCAATGGCCGTTCCATACAGGTCTGCAGCCCTGTATGCCAATATTGTCCAACGGGCATCTCTGGGCGCATTTTCCGCATGAGATGCATGTGTCCGAAACCGTAAAACCTTTATCGTGGATGGCCAGCCTGTAATACAGTATATGGAGCGGGCCGCTTAGCAGCCTGTCGCCAAAGGAAACCGGCGAAACAGGGAATGGCTCATTGTTCTGAATGTAACCGGCGAGCTTGGAATAGACAGGCTTTGCCCTCTCGATGATGGCGGCACATTCAGATGCGCTTGGCGCGGCAGATAAGGCGATGTAATTTTCCGGCATGAGAACGGAAACGAGCCCCTGGTACTCCAGCCCCTTTTCCAGGCAGAGTTTTTCTGCGTACGCCGCGGCATTACCGCCGCTTCCTCCACAGGTCAGTACAAAATAGGCTTTCCGGCAGCCTTCAAACTTTGTCTCGCGAATCCAGCGTTGTACAACCCTCGGCACACGATAGGCATAGACAGGCGCGACAAATACGAGCGGGCGTTCCGAGCAGAAAGTTCTTTTCTTCTTTTCCTTTAGACATTGGTTGACAGAAATGATTTCGTCATCGATGATTCCGGCAATGTGTTTTGCCGCATGCTGGCTGTTGCCGGTACCGCTGAAATAAAAAACCATATGATTCCTCCTCTGCAGTATGATTAACTTGTGACGAGTCAGTTATTGTACATCTATCCCGCTGACCATCTGATGCACATATTCTTTCGCCTGTTCCTTCGTGCACTCTTTCTTTTCCAGGTATTTCCACTCCAGTATGATCAACACGGCATCGCTGTATAGTTTTGCAGCCATTTTATCCGGTATCTTAAAGCGGTGCGAACAGGAACCGGCTTGAAATGCTTCTTCCATATTGGAAAGCAGATAGTACCGGATTTGGTTGATCAGATATTGGTCCGGTATATTGTTTTTCAATATTTTTTCAACCGTATCCAAATTACGGTCGAGGAAATCAAAACAGTTTTCCAGGAAAACATCCATGCGCATCCTGCATGTACAAGCGTCCGCGCAGCCGCTGTCAAGCTGCTTGCGGGCAGTTCTCAGGCAATACTCCAACAGATCATATTTGTCATCAAAGTAATTGTAAAAGGTTGCACGTGGCAGCATGGCCTGTTCACACAGCTCCCCTACAGCTATTTCTTCAAAAGATTTAGCAGAAAGCAGCATCAGCATAGCCTGTTGAAGGGAAGACAGCGTACGTGCCGCTCCAATCGTCATCTTCTTGGTAAAATCATATTTCATTTTGACATCTCCTTTGACATTTTATCAAATTTGTCCAGATTCTTGCATCTATATCAGATTGGCACTTGTATATCTGCTTCATTCATCATAAACTAAAGTCAAGATTTATACAAGTGCAAAAAAATAGCTATGTGAAAAATAAAAGGAGACTAGCATGACAAGAGAACATAAAATCAATATCAGCCGCAAAGAATGTATCGGCTGCGGGATGTGCGTAAAGGATTGCCCTGTAAACAATATCGCTGTTAAGGACAAAAAGGCGGTAATCAAAATGCAGAGGTGCCTGATGTGTGGGCACTGCGTCGCCGTCTGCCCCAAAGCAGCAGTATCGATTACCGGATTTCGTGAGCAGCCGGTAGAAATTGACAGCCCTGCCGTATTAGAACCGCAGCTGCTGTTAGACGCAATCCGGTCACGGAGGTCTGTCCGGCAGTTCAAACAGCAGCCAGTAGACGCGAAGGTCATAGAACAGGTCATAGAGGCAGGCCGTCTGACGCCAAGCGCTGAAAATGCACAGGATGTATCTTATATCGTCCTGCGTAAAGATATGGAGCGGTATGAGAAAATAGCAATCCGCTTTGCGAAGTGGATACTGCCTGTGATGAAGCTCATAAAGCCGAATGCACGCAATATAATCATAGACGACCACTTTTTCTTTAAAAAAGCTCCCGCAGCCATTCTGGTGCTGGGAAAGGATAAGATAAGCGCATCACTTGCCGCGTCTAATATGGAGCTGATGGCAGAAGCACACGGCCTGGGAGTCCTGTACAGTGGCCTGTTTGCCATGGCGGCGAACTATTCCTTTAAACTCCGGCGCAAGCTACATCTCCGTCATAAGAAAGTTGTAACGGTGCTGGTACTCGGCTATCCAAATGTACGCTACCGGCGCACGGTACAGAAAGAGGCGGCAGATGTATCAGAACATCTGCCGCCCGGATTGCTCTCGCTTAAGCGTCCATTTTCTGAGCCTTTTCTTTCTTGACGATACGGCTTAAGATAAAGGTTATGAGTGCACAGAGCACTGCCGCAGCCATAGCGTAAGCCCATGTCATGTTGTAGCCGGCTCTGCCGTAATTGTCCATCCAGCTTCCGACTAATGTATACATGAAGATGTCAGGCGTATAGCCGAGGCATGATGCGATACCGGATACACGGCCGCTCATGTTAAGAGGGATGCCGGCATCATCGTGCACCGCAAAGTACTGGCTTCTTACAGCGTAGATGAAGAAGAGGCCGACAAAGAAGTTGGCGACTACCATGACGCAGAGGGAAGCTTTTGACGGCATTACGATAAAGAGGCCGAATGACAAGGCAAGTCCGATGCAGCCCCCGATGATAACTTTGAAACGGGATTTGACCTTATCGGCAAGGAATCCTCCGACGATGCCGCCGGCTCCCTGGATGAGGTAACGGATACCGCCGAGCGTCGCGGCAGAGGCAGCGGACAATCCATAGAACTGCTGTGCAAAAGTGGTTGCATATGCAATGAGTCCGTACACGCTGTAGGCTGTGAATACGATCGCCACAAGCAGCCACACTCTCGGGATAAGAAGAGCCTTGAACATGCCTTTCGTGACTTCCACAAATGATTCGGGATTTTCTTCCTTCTTCGTGTCTTCGATAAAGATAAAGTTGAGGATACCAATGATGATGACTACGACAGAACATACTTTGATTGCCGCTGACGCGCCGGCAACTTCGTCTGCAAAGCGGGTAAATGCCGCTGTCATGCCGAATACGAGCAGCGCGTTCATGATACCGCGCAGACCCTCCTGCAATCCGAACAGACGGCCCTGCTCTTCGTCGTTACCGAGCATACGTGTCGCTTTGATGCAGGCGGACCAATATGTAATGATAGTAGAGATGCCCATAAGCACGAATATGACGCGGCTGATGGTATAGCCCGGGAACGTGGAGAACCAGAGCCCGAGGATACCCGTTGCAATGAAGGAAAAGGTAAGCAGCTTCCTTGCCGAGAACTTATCGGCGATGATACCACCTATAAAATAAGAGAATAGTGACATCGTTGCATATCCGGAAGAGAGCAGTCCCATCTGTGCATTGGAAAGGTTCATGGCATTCTGAATCGGCACATAGAAGGTCTCACGGATATAAGGTAATTGAAAGATGATTCCGGCACCTGTCGCAAGAAGGAGCAGGGTACCATACTTTTTAATAAAAGCTTTGTTCATGATTTCGCCTCCAGATTAACTATAATGTTGGTGGCACAGGCGCTGCAGTCGCCGTACCTGATATTAATGTAACAAAAAAAGAGAAAAGTAATGCCAAGGTGGCGTTACTTCTCTCATCACTCTTTGTAACTAATTGAAATCATAAAATATTTGTGGAAAAAAGTCAATCACTAAAAGGTTAAAAAACGAAATATAATCATTGTGCACAAAAATAGAAAATCAATAATATGAAAAATAACCAATTGACAATCTGGCAAGAATGGTTTTATACTATAGGCAGTTACCGAAAGAGATTTTCAGAGAAAAGTAACCAACGTGGCAGGCGTACTGCCCGTGTTGTGTTACTTTTCTTTTTTTTGTCTTATGAGATGCGATGCTATCTGTTGGGCAGGAGCCCTCTCTCTCTTTTGGTGAGGTATCAAAGAAAAAACGTGTTATTAATGAAAGGAGTCCAGTGTCATGGCAATTATTTCAAGAGAACAAATCGTAGAGGGGCTAGTCGATATCCTTGGCAGCGAACAGGTCGTAACAGACGAGCAGGTATTGAAGGAGAGCAGCCTCGACAGATACAGAAAATATGAGCAGGTATGTGAAGTGTATACACAGCCGATTCCTGCGGCAGTCGTATATGTAAAAAGTGCCGAAGAGGTATCCGAAGTGCTTACGTTTGCAAATGACAATGAGATAAATGTAGTACCAAGAACAGGACAGTCAGCCATTGAAGGGGGCCTTGAGACGGCTCTGAAGGACTCGGTAGTCATCGATGGTTCTACTATGAACAAGGTAATCAAGGTAGATGAATACAACATGCAGGTTACATGCCAGTGTGGCGTTCCTCTGCAGGAGCTGGATGACATGTTGAGAGAAAGAGGATATACGACCGGACATTCTCCGCAGTCCAAGCCTCTGGCACAGATGGGAGGGCTGGTTGCGACGAGAAGTATCGGACAGTTCTCGACGCTGTACGGCGGTATCGAGGATATGATCGTAGGTATGGAAGCAGTATTCCCGAACGGTAAGATATGCAGAATCAAGAATGTGCCGAGACGTGCGGCCGGACCAGACATCAGACACATAATCTGCGGGAATGAAGGAGCGCTCTGCTATATCACGGAAGTGACATTAAAGCTGTTCAAATGGCAGCCGGACAATAACCGTTACATCGGTTATATGCTGGATGACGAGTATATGAAGCTCGGGTTTGACTGTCTGCGAGAGGTCATGGTGGAAGGATATAAGCCGTCTTTCGCAAGGCTTTATGACGCGGCCGATGCCCAGCAGCACTTCAGCGCCTGGCTTCCGGAAGGAAAAGCTATCTTGATATGGATGGCAGAAGGTCCTGCAAATATTACTCCTGCTATCGAGGCAGGCATCAAAGAGATGATGTCCAAACATCCGGAACTGGAAGAAGTTGACCCGAAGCTCATCGAGAAATGGTATGGCGGCCTGAACTGGGGACCAGAACAGATCGCTGAGGAAAAAGAAGAAATCAAGGCCACGCAGAATATCGGCATCACGACAGAAGTATCGGGTAGCTGGGACAACATATATGACATTTATAAGACGGCCTGCGACAGGATACTGGAAGAAGTTCCGGATATGACCCTTATGGGCGGACATTCCTCTCACAGCTACATCAACGGTACAAACATGTATTTCGTATACTATTACAATATAGTAGATTGTGCGCCGGAAGAAGAGATCAACAAATACCATGACAGGATTAACCAGATCATCTGCGAACAGGTTATCAAATACGGCGGTTCCATCGTCCACCATCACGGACTCGGGAAGGCAAGAGCAAAATACGTGACACAGGAATACGGCTCTTCCTATTACATGCTCAAGACGCTGAAGCAGGCATTTGACCCGAACGGCATCATGAACATGGGGACGCTGATTCCGCTTAGAAAATAAGCCATGAAGATACTAGGGTGTTTTAAGATAGTTCCGGATCTGGATCTGATAGCGGAAGAAGACTGGATTGCAGATGGCCAGCTTCAGGTAGATACCAGCTATGCGAAGCTATCGTGGAATTGTTTTGATGAAGGAGCACTGGAAATGATGTTAAAGCTTTCTGATTTATCAGAAGGCTTTGATGTCGTGTATGAGTTGAATGCGCTGACCGTGGGACGGCAGCGGCACGAATCCTTTTTGAAGACGTTGTACGCGCTTAAGTTTGAACATGCCGTCCGGGTTGAGGCGGAAGAAGATCAGGACATCCGTTTCTGTCCGGAGATAATTGCAGAACTGGTAGCCGGATATATCGCTGGGACGTCACCTCAGGACGTCGTGGTTATGGGGATGCAAAGTTCGGAAGGGTGCAATATGAAGACGCCGCTGCTCCTGGCTGAAGCACTTGGGTGGCCGTGCATCACCGAGGTGACGGCCCTGGAACCGGTGGATGAAGGGCATCTGAAGGTCACGAGTGAAGAAGACGGACGCACGGCAGTACAGGTAGTAGGGGTTCCGTGTGTGCTTGCAGTGGGGAATGCCCCTTCGTCTTACCTGCGTGTTCCCACGCTAAAGGATAAGATGAAGCTGGGCAAGAAGCCGATTGAGCATATAGTGCCAGACTGGGAGCAGCTTCTGGAGAAGGAACAGAACGTGGAGCTCACAGAGCTCGCGGCAGTGGAGGAAAGACGAGATGCAGTGCTCATTGAAGGCGGCACTCCGGAAGAGAAGGCCAGGGAACTATATGAGTCATATTTGAAAGGAAGGCTTGAAAAAATATGAGATATCATTGTATCATAGATGCATACTCCGAGGACATTATCCGGCAGATGGAGGAACTCTATGCTTTTAAAACGGCTTTCCTCCAGGAGGCGGAGGAAGGCGTATCCTATGTCCTCTGCCGAAACAGGACAGTAGTGGAGAGGCTTGGCAGGCGCATATCGGGCAGTGCCGTTGCCATCATTGCAGAAGACTATTCTCCGGAGAGCGTGCTGGAAGCACTCGGCAAAGAGACAGATTTGGAAGATATATATATATTTGGCAGCGGTATCTGCGGGACAGAATTATCCGTGCGGCTGGCGGCCCGGATGAAGGGCAGTTCGGTGGCGGCGGTCCACGGCCTTGAATGGAAAGAGCATGTGACGGTAAAGAAAATGGTCTATGCAAGCCACATGGAAGGGACGTTCCGAATGAAAAAAGGCCCTTATTGCATATCGCTGGCCAAGGGGATGGACAGGCAGGAACTGGAACACGGTACATTCCATATTATGAAAGAAATGCAATGCACAGGTCTGCCGGAATCCGTGGTGTCCAGAAAGACGACGGCCAATGAAGCCGCAGGAGGACTAGACGAGGCGAAAGTCGTCATAGCGGCGGGCAGGGGAATCAGGAATAAAGAAAATGCTGATTATCTGCGGGAGACGGCCAAGGCGCTTGGCGGCGAGCTTGGGGTCAGCCGCTCGGCGGCGATGAATGCGTGGGCTCCGATGAACAGGATGATAGGCGTATCCGGGGCCATGCTGCAGCCGGATATCTGTATCACGGCAGGCGTGTCCGGGGCAGCCGCATTCTATGCAGGGATAGAAAAGAGCAAATTTATCGTCGCTATCAATACGGACGGACAGGCGCCAATCATGAAGAAGGCGGATGTCGCGGTGGCGGATGATTTCGTACCCGTAGTAAAGGCTTTGCGGGAGCTGGCAGAAAGGTAGAGACAGGGGACAGGAATATGAGACGATTGATATATCCGATGAGGGAACAATACGAAGAATATCTGATAGATGAATCCAAATTTTCCGGATATGCGGACAGCATTTCTTTTCCGGAGAGCGAAGAAGAGATACAGGAGGTGCTCCGGGAACTTGAAGCGGCGCACATTCCAGTGACCATACAGGGGGGGAAGACCGGAATCACCGGTGCGGCCGTGCCTGAAGGCGGGCATGTCATGAACCTGTCCCATATGAATAAGGTAAAAGGCAGCCTCCTGCTTGAAGATGGGACAGGAAGGATAACCGTGGAGCCGGGTATCAATCTGATTGATCTTGAGAAAGAGATTGGGGCGGCTTTCCGCAAGGCGCCCCAGTTCTGGCCGCCAGACCCGACGGAGACTTCAGCCACCGTCGGGGGGATTGCGGCGACCAATGCGCAGGGTATCAGCCGGCTGCTGTATGGACCCGCCAGGAAGTATATCGAGTCTGTAAGACTGGTGGCTGGTGACGGGCGCGTCCTAACCGCAGAGAAAGGCCAGAAGCTGGCACTTCCTTCCGGCCGTGTGATAGACTGGATAGACGTGGTGATGGGAAAAGAAGGAATCACCGGAGCTATCAGCGAGCTGACGCTCAAGCTGCTTCCGAAGCCGGAAGGCATCTGGGGCATCGCCTTCTTCTTTGGCAAGGCAGAAGAGGCAGGGAGGTTCGTCGATATCCTGAAGCAGGACATGCCTGCGTGTGAACATGCGGCTGTGGCAGCGGTCGAATATATAGACCGGGCGGCGATGGATCTGATTGAAATGCACAAAGGGACCATGACGAAGATCAAAGAGCTTCCGGATGTCGGTGAAGAGACAGAAGCTATGATATATGTAGAGCTCCACGGAGGGGAAGAGGAGATCGAGCTGCTCGCGGAATCTCTGATGGAGGCTGCCATGGTGTGCGGCAGCGACCCGGATGAGGCGTGGGCCGTATCAGGCGAGACGGATGTAGAGAAGCTCCATGCGTTCCGGCACGGAGCAGCTGAAACTGCGAATCTGTATATAGAGGAGGTCCGCAGGCAGGATGGGCGTATCACAAAGCTTGGAACAGACATGGCCATTACGGACATGGCATTTTCCGAAGTTCTCGCCGATGTGAAGTCGGATCTTGAAAACGAGGGTCTGAAGGGGTGCATGTTCGGGCATGCGCTTGAGAACCATCTGCATGTCAACCTGCTGCCTGATGACTACCGCGACTATGAAAAGGGAATTGCGCTGATCAGAAGATGGGCAGCCAAAGTCAGAGAACGCCACGGCCAGGTGACAGGAGAACATGGCATCGGTAAGCTGAAGCTCAGGATTCTGGACGGGCTGCTGCCTCAGCAGTATATTGAGCTGTGCGCGGAACTGAAAGACGAGATGGATGCAGGTAATGTATGGAACAGGGGAAATATCATCAGCGGGGAGGCAGGCAGCCGATGAAGATTGCAGTATGTATGAAACAGGTGCCCGCGGCTTCCGAAGGAAATATGGATCCTGACACAGGCGTACTGATACGGACAGGGCTTGAGGCAGTTGTCAACGTATATGATCTGGCGGCGCTGGAAGCCGCCCTTCGGTTAAAAGAAGCATATGGAGCCAAGATCCATGTGTTCACGATGGGGCCCGAGAAGGCGGAAAGCGTGCTGCGCGAAGCATTTGCCATGGGGGCGGATGAGGGCTTCCTCGTCTGTGACAGGGCATTCGCCGGGGCAGATGTGCTTGCTACATCCTACACGCTGAAACAGGCGATCGAATCCGTGGGATCCTATGATCTGATTCTGTGCGGAAGGCAGACGACAGACGGAGATACGGCGCAGGTAAGCGGAGCCCTGGCAAAGTGGATGGACACCGCGCATGTCAGCTGGGCGTCAGAAATAGCGGATATATCCCATAATGCAGTAAAAGTACGCTATAATATGGATAACCGTATGATAGGCGCGCTGGTGCAGCTGCCATGTGTCATATCAGTAGAAAAGGATGCATTCATACCGAGAATGCCTTCCCTGAAGCTTAAAATCAGCGGAAGGAAGAAGGAGATATATACGCTTTCTCTGCAGGACCTTCCGGACCATGATGAGGAACATTACGGGCTGAAAGGTTCCGCCACGAGGGTCCGTAAGATATTTCCGCCGGAACGTTCGAAGAGGCAGGAACTTGTGAGCCTGGATGGAGAGAAAGCGGCAGAATATATATTGAAGATACTAGATTCAGACGTACAGGAGGAACGGATATGAGACAGGCAGACACGAAGGCATGGTCCGGGATTCTTGTATACATCGAATGCAGGCAGGGCAGGGTCCATCCGGTAGGGCGTGAGCTTCTTGCGGAAGCAGGGCGGCTTGCGGCAAAGCTTGGGGCTGATGTATATGGAGCGGCTTTGGGAAGCGGGGTGGAGGCAATTGCCGGACAGCTCTCAGGCTGCCCTCTGTCAAGGCTTTATCTGTATGAGACAGAAGACGAATATAGCCCTTTCCATTATGAAAATCTGATGACGGAATGCATAGCTCGCGTAAAACCTTCTATCGTCCTGATTGGAGGAACCCAGGAAGGCCGTGCGCTTGCCCCCCGTCTTGCGGTGGCCTTCGAGAGCGGCCTGACGGCAGACTGCACCTCGCTAGACATCGATGAAGAAGGCTGCCTTGTGCAGGTCAGGCCCGCATTTGGCGGTAATGTGATGGCCAGCATCGTGACCCGTTTCACGAGGCCGCAGTTTGCGACGGTGCGGCCTGGAATCATGGAGGAGCTCTGCGTGGAATCGACCGGGGAGCCGGAGATAATCAGGGCAGCCGTAAGGCAGGCGGAGAATACGTTCCGGATACTGGACGTGGAGGAGAGAGAAGTATCCGGCGGCATAACGGACGCACGGCTTCTGGTCGTGGCAGGCAGAGGAGTAAAGAAGAAAGAAGACCTTGAGATGCTAAAAGAGCTGGCCGCACTGCTCGGCGGAAAGCTTGCTTCGAGCCGCGCGCTTGTAGAGAAAGGCTGGATGCCGCCAAAATGCCAGATTGGGCTGTCTGGCAGCACGGTAAGCCCGGAGTATATGATTACGTGCGGCGTTTCGGGAACCGTGCAGTTCATGGCAGGCATGAGACATACGAAAAACATTATTGCGGTCAATACAGACCCGGGTGCCAGGATATTTGAGATTGCCCATTACCCGATATGCGGCGACTTGTATGAGATAGTGCCGGCGATGCTTGAGAGGATTCGGGCCGGGAAAGGTGATGATTTGGATGAGATTCACATATAATTTGGACCAAAAAGAGATAGAGGAGGCCCTTCTCGACCTGAACTGGCGCAGAGAAGGCAGGTTCCGTACGGCCAACCTGTGGATACTTAGCATCCTCGGGGCCCTCGTGCTGATTGGGTACATTAGGAATCCGGACCAGTTCTACTTATTTCTGATATTATCGTTTGTCATACTGACGCTGCTATATATGGCTTATGGTACGTCATATGGAAGAAAGAGGCGGGCGGGCAAGATGGCTGCCAAGGGTGGAGAATACCGGCTTGAGATTACGGAATCGTACATCAAATCGGGGGATGATAATGAGAAGATAAAGCTGGACGGCAAGAAGATGCAGTTCCTCTGCTCGGAGCATGTCCTCGTCATCCGCGTGGACCGGGATGTATATACGATTCCGAGGCGGATACTGGGAGACGGTGACCTCGAAGGCCTGAAGAGGATTGCAGGCTTGCTTGGGTGCAGCTTTATAAATATAGTAGTAGGAAAGGAGTGACAGTATGGAAGCGGAAGTTAGAGAGAAGACAGTAAAACTATCATTGAGGAAAGGGGTATTCTTCCCGCCGTGGCTCTTGCTCGTGGCGATGGTTGCCGTAAGCCTGACCAACGGCGACGCGTTCATGGCGGGGCTGAATACGGTGACGAACTGGATACTCGGCAACTTTGCGTGGGCGTTCAACCTGACTACAGTGGGCTGTGTCATCACGGTCATCGTGGTATACTTTTCCCCGCTTGGGAAGGTGCGTTTCGGAGGCAGCAAGGCAAGGCCGATGATGAAGTTCCTGGATCTGGTATGGATCACGCTCTGTACGACGATCGCTGCGGGCATTCTGTTCTGGGCGTGCGCGGAGCCGCTGTACCATATGAATGCTCCGGCCGTGGCCGAAGGAGTTGAGGCAGGAACGGCAAGTTCTGCACTCTTTGCCATGAAGACCATGTTCCTCGAGTGGACCTGGTCCCCATATGCGATATACACGGTGGCTACTTTGATATTTGCTTTTGTGTTTTATAACATGAACCAGCCTTATTCTATGGGGTCTGCGCTTGTGCCGGTCTTTGGGGAAAAGGTAAAGCGGTATAACGTAATCGTAGATGTCATCTGTCTGTTTGCGCTTGTGGCCGGCATGGCGGCATCACTTGGAACCGGTACGATGACGATAGCCGGCGGCGTGGAGAAGGTGTTTGGAATCGAGAGCGGGCCGGCGTCATGGGGAATCATCATTGCCGTCATCGTAACGACATTTATCATATCAAGCATATCCGGCATCATGAAAGGTATCCGCGTGCTGTCATCCATCAATGCCAAAGTATATATGGTCCTGCTGCTGTTCCTGTTCGTATTCGGGCCGACGGCATTTATGCTGAATTTTTCTGTGGAATCCTGGGGAGCATATATACAGGACTTCTTCAAGATGAGCCTTATGACCGGCGACATCTTCCAGGACGGCTGGGCCAAGAGCTGGCCCATATTCTACTGGTGCAACTGGCTGGCATGGACTCCGATTACGGCAGTATTTCTCGGGAAGATACTGAGAGGCTATACGATAAAAGATGCCATCAAGTGCAATTTCGTCATACCGGCGGTATTCAGTACCATCTGGATGGGGCTCTTTGCGACTGCATCTATCTATTATGAGATGAACGGTGCCGGGCTGTATGACACATTGCTGGACAAAGGGACGGAATCGGTCGTGTATGCGGTATTCGACCAGCTGCCTCTGGCGGTGATTGTCATACCGTTCTATTTGTTCATCGTGTTCATATCCTTTGTCACGGCATCCGATTCTAATACGAACGCTATGGCGGGTCTGTGCACGAACGGCATCACCCAGGATGAGCAGGAGTCGCCGGCATGGCTTAAGATTGTATGGGGAATCTCTATTGCGCTCATGACATGGCTGCTGATCAGCTTTGCGGGAATAGACGGAATCAAGGCAGCGTCTAATCTGGGAGGCTTTCCGAATATGTTCCTAATCCTCATCATGATAGCCGGATTGTGGAAGATCAGCCGGAATCCGCAGAAATATGATGTGCACAAGGAAGACTATGACAGCAAGGGGCGTCCTATCGAGACACCACGGCTGCCTATTGAAAAGGAGTAAAGAATGATGTCTTTGACAAAAGAGTATTTTATGGAAGCCACGGAAGCCTGCCCGGTCATCCCGGCTGTCAAAAATGAAGAATGGCTGGAGGGCTGCAGAGAATCAGAGTGCGGGATCGTGTATATCATTTATGGCGACATCTGTACTATTGCTGATATTGTCAGGAAGGTAAAGGAGATGGGCAAGAAAGCGATCGTGCATGTGGATCTGATCGTGGGCCTGTCTTCTAAGGAGATCAGCGTAGATTTCATCCAGAAGTATACGGCAGCCGACGGCATCATCAGCATGAAGCCTGCGCTTATCAAGCGCGCGAATGAACTTGGCATGTTTACGATACAGAGGTTCTATATGATGGATGCCCTTACTTATGCCAATATCGTAAAGCATGTCAAGAACTGCAATCCGGACGTCGTGGAATTTCTTCCGGCGGGGCTGCCGAAGGTCATACAATATCTTTTGGAAGAGATAGACAAGCCGGTCGTGGCAAGCGGACTCATCCTGGACAAAGAGGATGTGATGGGAGCGCTGAAAGCAGGCGCTTTCGCCGTGTCTACCACGAACCGGCAGATGTGGGACTGTTAAGAGTAAGGAGAGTAAGATGAGAGCAGACAAGGAATGTTATGCATGCTGCGTGAACAAGGCGGTGACGCTGCTTGGGCAGTACGATGTACCGGAGCATACGGCGGCGGAGGTGCTTGAACGCATAAGAGGGAGGCTCTGCCGGGCGGGAGAAGATGCTTCCGCACCGGTGCTCATGGCACAGGCAATGCGCATGCTGGGGGAATTGACGGGTATCACAGATGCGTTTGACCTGCCGAAGAAGAAGTACAATGAACTGCTGCTTGGGAGGGAAGAAGCGATATTTGACGAGGTGATGGGCGAAGAGGACAGCTTTTCTGCCGCTCTGCAGTATGCCATAACCGGCAATTACATAGATTTTGGAGCTATGGCGGAAGTAGAGGAAGAGAAGCTTGACGGACTGCTATCCGACCGGTCCGGGATGAGGCTTGACCAAGAAGAAGCAGCCAGGCTTGAACAGGAGCTTGCAAGGGCATTACGGCTCGTATATATCACCGACAATGCCGGAGAGATCGTGCTTGACAAGATATTCCTGCGCGTGATGAAAGAACGGTATCCGAACCTTCAGATAACTGTGCTTGTACGGGGGATGCCGGTCCTGAACGATGCGACCATGGAAGATGCAGAGCTTGTCGGTATAGATAAGTTGGCTGCCGTCATGACAAATGGAACGGATATCCCGGGAACCCCGATGGACGGTATCAGCCGGGAGGCACGGGAAGCAATGGATGCTGCCGACCTGTGCATCGCCAAGGGGCAGGGGAACTTTGAGACGCTGCGCGGCTGCGGGAGGAATATTTACTATCTGTTCCTGTGCAAATGCGAACTGTTCGTCAAGAAGTTCCAGGTAGCGCGCTTTACGCCGGTTTTAAGCAATGAGAAACGGATTGTACAATATGCATAAAAAGCATATGCCACTTTTAAGTATAATCACGATATTGACAAATGATATAACAGGATTTACAATGGACATAGTTACTAAAAGAGCGGAAGAGAGAGTAACTTTTACCCATGCGTAGTGGGTGGAAGTTGCTTTTTTTGCTTTGTAGGAAGATGCATCCCAGCTTCCGTCCGGCTTTTCTGATTCTGTTGTGCGCAGACGGAATCGGCTGAGCTCTTTTTCAATAATAATCACAAATATATGGAGGTATTCAAATGAGTTTAAATATCAATGATTTTTCTATGGACTTTTTTTCACTGAAAGGTAAAAATGCGATTGTCACAGGCGGTAACAGCGGTCTGGGACAGGCATTTGCGCTTGCACTTGCCAAGGCGGGAGCCAACATCTTTACCTTTGCATTTGTGGATGATGACGGAACGACACAGAAGCTCATCGAAGACTGTGGTGTTAAGTACACATTTATGCAGGGAGATCTGACGGAAGATGGCATGTGTGACAAAGTTGCACAGAAGTGTGTGGAGACATACGGAAGCATCGACATATTGGTCAACTGCGCAGGTATCTGCAAGATTGCCGATGTGCTCGACTTCGGAAGGGCAGAATGGGATCCGATGATTGCCATCAACCTGACCGGTGCCTTTGACTTGAGCCATGCAGCTGCAAAATACATGATTCCGCAGAAGAGCGGTAAGATAATCAATATCTGCTCCTTATTCTCCTTCCTTGGCGGACTCGGCTCTCCTGCGTATGCAGCTATGAAGGCCGGCCTTATGGGACTTACGAAAGCTTACGCAGATGAGCTTGGCAAGTACGGCATATCTGTGAATGGCATCGCTCCTGGATATTTCCAGACGGCGATGACATCAGGGACAGGTAGTGCGAACGACGAAAAGTACAACAAGATTAAAGACCACATTCCGGCCGACCGCTGGGGCGAAAGGCAGGATCTGATGGGCGCTACCGTATTTCTTGCAAGCCAGGCGTCTGATTATGTGAACGGAACGGTACTGGTTGTAGACGGCGGGTACCTTGTAAGGTAGTAGACACAGGCAGCATTACTAGAAAACATGCTTAATGAAGCACGAATGCTCCATAAAGCATAGACGAAGAAAGAGGTTTGGACCAATGAGTGAGAAATATATCATCGGAGTAGATGAAGGATCCCAGAGCGCGAAGATTCTTATCTTTGATACGAAGGGAAATATCGTATGCGAGGGAAAGCATCCGCTGAAGCCTTATAACCTGCCGGAGCCGGGACTTGTAGAGCACCCGGATGACGACTGGTGGGACGCCATCTGTGAGGCGGGCAGAAAATGTATGGCCAGCTTTCAAGGCAGTACAGAAGATATCGTAGGAATCGGCCTGTGCACCATCCGTTACTGCCGTGCTTACCTGAAGGCGGACGGGACGCTTGCACAGCCGGCGCTGAGCTGGATGGATGTGCGTGTGGCGCAGCCATACGAGCATAAGAATCCGGATATCAAATATATCGTGGCGTCTTCCGGCTACATCACCCACCGGCTGACAGGCGAATTCAAGGATACGGTTGCCAATTACGAGGGCGTATGGCCGATAGACGTGGACAGGTGGGACTGGTCGGATGACCCGGCAGCCTATGAAGCGACAGGAATGCCAAGAGAAATGCTTTTTGACCTCGTGATGCCGGGGGATGTGCTCGGCTATGTGACAAAGGAGGCTTCTGAAGCGACCGGATTCCCCCAGGGGCTCCCGGTCGTGGCCACCTCAAACGACAAGGCGGTGGAAGGGCTTGGAACCGGCTGCATGGGAGATACGACGGCGTGCATATCCCTCGGCACCTATACGGCAGCTATGATGGAAGGGAAAGAGTTCTTAAGAGATACGAAGTGCGTATGGCCGAAATTCTCTTGCGTGCCGAACAAATACCTGTACGACAGCAACGGGATCCGCAGAGGAATGTGGACGATCAGCTGGTTCAGAGATATCCTTGGGGACAGCTACATACAGGCCGCCAAAGAAAAAGGGCTTTCCGCAGAAGAGCTTTTGAGCGAAGAGGCGGAGAAAGTGCCGGCAGGCTCTGACGGGCTGATGACTGTGCTGGACTGGCTCGCTCCGGTAGATGCCATGTACAAGAAAGGCATCATGATAGGATTTGACGGAAGGCATACAAGAGGGCATATCTACCGTTCCATACTGGAAGCAGTAGCGCTGACGATGAAGAAGCATCTGGACGATATGACGGAAGAGATGGGCGTAACGCTCGACAAAGTCATCATCACCGGAGGAGGGTCCAACAGCGACCTGTTCATGCAGATATTTGCGGACGTGTTCAACATTCCGTCCGTGCGCAATGAAGTCAACGGCGCGGCCGGCCTCGGCTCCGCAATCTGCGCGGCAGTAGCCGCAGGTATCTACGGAAGCTTCGATGAAGCAGTAGCCAATATGGTAAGAATCAAGGACAGCTTCACGCCAGATCCGGAAAAGGTAGCATTTTACGAGAAGATGCTTCCGATATATACAGATATCACAAATCACACGGATGATATATTAAAGAAATCGTATGAACTATTTCATTAATTTTGAAAGGGAAATTTGAAAGGGGTCAGACCCCCTTGGGCCATAGGGGTCAGCCCCCTATGCCCAAGGGGGGGTCTGACCCCTTTCGCGAGGTGACGTGCATGAAACCACTTATTTTGATTACGAACGACGACGGTGTCCGGTCTCCCGGCCTCAGGGCGGCAGCAGAGGCGGTGGCAGACATAGGTGATATCCTGATCGCAGCCCCTCACACGCAGCAGACGGGGATGGGGCGTGCATTTCCGAGGGCAGAAGATACGGGCATGATTGAGGAAGGGACGATTGAGATTCGTGGCCGGTCTGTCCCGGCTTACGCTGTCCACGGCTCGCCTGCTCTGGCGGCAGCCCATGGCATATTGGAACTGGCGGGACGTAAGCCTGACCTTTGCATCAGCGGCATCAATTACGGGGAAAATATGGGAGCCGTGCTGACATGCAGCGGCACGCTGGGGGCAGCGTTTGAAACGGTGAGCCATGGCGTGCCAGCCATAGCGGTGTCACTGGAAGCAGACTTGGACATACAGCGTTCCAACGAGTTCCAGGCGGTAGATTTCGGGCCGTCCAGGGAACTGCTACGCACATGGACGGAGCGCGTTCTGGAGGGAGGGATGCCCAAGCATGTGGATATACTTAACATCAATGTGCCCGCAGCCCCGCGCCATCCGGGCGCGTACCGCATCACAACACAGAGCCGGCAGAATTATTTTGAATTTATCCGTCCTGGAAAGCGGAATCTGCGCTGTCCGTTTGCCCTTCGGTCGCGCCTATATGTCGATGAAGAGACGCTGGAGAAGAATAGCGACATCTATGCGGTTTATGTCGATAAGACTGCATCAGTGACACCTGTCAATTTCGTAATGTCGGTAGATATGGAACCCTGAGATACATAACGACTATAATTAACATATGATATAGCCTGAACCGGCGCTGCAGATTGATGCCGCGCATCAGTTCGGGCTATATCTGCATCTGTACGGGATTTCGGATATTATAACCGGTCCTTTCACTTATACATGCTTTTATGATATGATTAACGTGATTAATTCACAAAAATATCATAAATGTCTGCTATGATTAGAAAAATGTGAGTAAATGATATGCTGCGGAGGTATGTTACATGGATAAGGTTAAAATATTAGTGGTTGACGATGAGAGCAGGATGCGCAAATTAGTCCGTGATTTTCTTGGGCGGGAAGGATACACGGTACTGGAAGCCGGGGACGGCATGGAGGCGATGGAGCTATTCTATGAACACAAAGACGTCGCACTTGTCATTCTGGATGTCATGATGCCGAAGATGGACGGCTGGCAGGTGTGCAGGGAGATTCGCCAGTCCTCGCAGACGCCGATCATCATGTTGACAGCCAGGTCTGAGGAGCGGGATGAACTTCAGGGATTCGGACTTGGGGTAGATGAATATATATCTAAGCCTTTTAGCCCGAAGATACTTGTGGCAAGGGTCGAGGCCATTCTCCGGCGCTCGCATGTGCTTGGATTGGAAGAAGTGACGGATGCGGGAGGAATCCGGATCAACAAAGCAGCTCATGAAGTAACAGTGGGAGGAGAGCAGGTAGACTTAAGCTACAAAGAATTTGAGCTCCTCGTATACTTTGTGGAGAACGAAGGAATCGCCCTGTCTAGGGAAAAGATACTGAACAATGTGTGGAATTATGACTATTTTGGTGATGCGCGTACGATAGACACCCATGTCAAGAAGCTCAGGAACAAGCTTGGAGAAAAAGGGAATTATATTAAGACCATCTGGGGGATGGGCTATAAATTCGAGGTAGAAGAATAGATGAAACGTTCAATCAAGAAGCAGATGATAGCGGTGTTTGTCGGACTCACCATATGCCTGCTGCTCGCGCTCGTAGTTATCAATGTACGGTTCCTGGAACCGTATTATATCAGCAACAAAGAGGCCGAGTTTATCAGTATGTATGAGAAGCTTGCAGAGTCTGTCCACAGTGGTACGTGGAAAGGCGAAGACGCCCAGACGGAGCTCAGGCACATGGCGGAAAAAGGGAATCTATCCTTTCTCCTTATGAATATAGAGACAAAAGAAGGGATATATAATGTTCCGGATATCGACATGCTCAATGACCAGCTGACCGGCTATCTCCTGGGGCAGGCGCAGAAGGAGAGCAAGGTGCTGGAGAGTGCTGAGGAGTACCAGATTGCCCAGTACAAAGATCCGAGGACTCAGACGGAGTACATCGTCCTGTGGGGATCTGTCGACGGAAAGTATAATACGTTTTTAAGGAGTCCTCTGGAAAGTATCAAGGAGAGCGTATCCGTATCCAACCGATTCCTCCTCTATATCGGAGGAATCGTAACATGCATCTGCATCTGCCTAGTCTGGTACTTTTCAAAACGGCTGACAGACCCTATCAAGGAGCTGGCCCTTCTGTCTGAAAGGATGGCGGACCTGGACTTTGACGCCAAGTACAAAAGCGGCGGAGAGAATGAGATCGGAGAGCTCGGAGCGAATTTCAACAGGATGTCGGAGAAGCTTGAAAGCACCATCTCAGAACTGAAACGGGCCAATAACAGCCTGCAGAAGGATATAGAGCAGAAAGAGAAGCTGGAGCAGATGCGCAATGATTTTCTCGGCAATGTATCCCACGAGCTTAAGACGCCGATTGCCCTTATCCAGGGATATGCCGAAGGGCTGAAGGAAGGGGTCAGTGACGATCCGGAGAGCCGGGAATTCTACTGTGACGTCATTATGGACGAGGCAGGCAAGATGAACCAGATGGTCCGCAATCTTCTGACATTGAACCAGCTGGAATTCGGAGATGAAGATATACAGTTCGAGCGTTTTGATATCAGAGAGCTTATACAGGGCGTTCTCCAGAGCATGGAGATTATCGCGCAGCAGAAAGAAGCCCGGGTCAATTTCTGTCAGGAGGAACCGGTATACGTATGGGCGGATGAGATTAAGACAGAGCAGGTTGTACGCAATTATGTGAGCAATGCATATAACCATCTGGACGGCGATATGGTTGTGGAAGTTAAGGTAACCGTGAGCGGAGATAAAGCCAGAGTCAGCGTTTTCAATACAGGGACACCGATACCGCAGGAAGATATCGCCCACATATGGGACAAGTTCTATAAGGTAGACAAAGCCCATACGAGGGAATACGGGGGAAATGGAATCGGCCTGTCCATCGTCAAAGCCATAATGGAGTCACTCCATCAGAAATATGGGCTGCACAATTATGATAACGGTGTGGAATTCTGGTTTGAACTGGACGTTAAATAATGGTACACTATATCCTATAAGGAAAGGATGGGCGTTATTGTGATTGCGATTATTGACTATGATGCGGGAAATATAAAGAGTGTGGAGAAGGCCATGACGCTTCTCGGCCAGGAGGCGGCCGTAACGAGGGATAAAGATACGGTTCTGTCTGCGGACAAGGTGATACTGCCCGGGGTGGGCTCCTTCGGCGATGCGATGGGGAAGATAAGGCAGTATGGGCTTGAGCCGGTCATACGGCAGGTGGCAGAGAGCGGTACTCCTTTTCTCGGAATCTGCCTCGGCCTTCAACTATTATTTGAACAAAGTGACGAGAGTCCCGGAGTGCCGGGGCTTGGGATTCTGAAGGGGAAGATTCTGCGCATACCTGAAGCGGAGGGGCTCAAGATTCCCCATATGGGATGGAACTCTCTGGCATTCCCCGTGAGAGGCAGGCTGTTTTCGGGGCTTGCGGAAGAGCCATACGTATATTTCGTGCATTCGTATTATCTGGAAGCAGCGGATGAGCAGATCGTAACGGCAGTGGCAGAGTACGGGACGCGGATCCATGCCTCCGTGGAGCAGGGAAATGTATTTGCCTGCCAGTTCCATCCGGAGAAAAGCAGCGATGCGGGCCTTTACATATTAAAGAATTTTGTGGAATTATAGACGGAGGATACATATGCATACAAAGAGAATCATTCCATGTCTGGATGTAAACAACGGAAGGGTCGTCAAGGGCGTGAACTTTGTAGACTTAAAAGATGCCGGAGACCCGGTGGAGATAGGGAAGGCATACGACGCGGCAGGGGCGGACGAACTGGTATTCCTGGATATCACGGCTTCCTCTGACGCGCGGGAGACGGTCGTCGATATGGTACGGAAAGTAGCGGAGACTGTGTTCATACCGTTTACGGTAGGCGGCGGCATCCGCACGGTGGACGATTTCAAGGCGCTGCTGCGGGAAGGGGCGGATAAGATATCTATCAATTCTTCTGCCATCAATACGCCGCGTCTCATATCGGATGCCGCGGACAAGTTTGGAAGCCAGTGTGTCGTAGTAGCCATAGATGCCAAGAAGAGGCCGGACGGAGGCGGCTGGAACATATATAAGAACGGCGGACGCGTTGATGTCGGGATGGATGCGCTTGAGTGGGCCTCGCAGGTAGAAAGGCTAGGGGCAGGAGAGATCCTGCTTACGAGCATGGACTGTGACGGGACAAAAGGGGGCTATGACCTGGAACTTACCCGTGCTGTTGCCGATGAAGTATCCATACCTGTCATCGCCTCGGGCGGTGCGGGGACGTTGGAGGACTTCTATACGGCGCTTACGGACGGACGGGCAGATGCCGCGCTGGCAGCCTCCCTCTTCCATTACAAAGAGCTGGAGATCAGGGAAGTAAAAGAATATCTGAGGGAAAAAGGTCTCTCGGTACGACTCTGACACATCGGTGCCGGAAGCTGAGAATAACGTACAGTATGATAAAATGATAAGGAAATGAGGTAGCATATTATGGCAGCAATTCATAATGACTGGCTGGAAGCATTGCAGGGGGAGTTTAAGAAGCCTTATTATAGGAAGCTGTTCCAGACGGTGAATCAGGAATATAAGACAAGGCTGATATTTCCGCCTGCGGATGATGTATTCAATGCATTCCACTTTACACCGCTGAAGGATGTGAAGGTCGTCATACTCGGGCAGGATCCATATCACAATAACGGGCAGGCCCACGGCCTGTGCTTTTCGGTAAAGAAAGGGGTGGAAGTTCCACCGTCGCTTGTGAACATATATCAGGAGCTTCACGATGATCTCGGCTGTACGATTCCAAACCACGGATGTCTTACGAAATGGGCCGGACAGGGCGTGCTGCTTCTGAACACCGTGCTGACCGTACGGGCGCATCAGGCCAATTCTCACAGGGACATCGGATGGGAACAGTTTACAGATGCCGCGATTACGGCACTGGACGCCCAGGACCGTCCGATTGTATTTATCCTGTGGGGGTCTCCGGCGCAGAGGAAGAAGGCGATGCTGCATAACCCGAAGCATCTCATCCTGCAGGCGCCGCATCCGAGCCCTTTGTCCGCATACAGAGGATTCTTCGGCAGCAGGCCATTTAGCAGGACGAATGAATTTCTGAAGGAGAATGGGCTGGAGCCGATAGACTGGCAGATTGAATAGGCCATAACAGGAGGGGGATACATATGGAACAATATTATGATTTATTGATAATCGGTGCAGGCCCTGGCGGGTATGTGGCTGCAAAAAAAGCAGCAAAGCTGGGAATGTCCGTGGCCGTGGTTGATAAGGATGAACTGGGAGGTACGTGTATCAACCGGGGATGTATCCCGACCAAGGCACTCATACATGCCGCGTCCCTGTTCCGTGAGATGCGGGAATGTGAGCAGTTCGGCCTGTCTGCCGGAGAGGTAGTGTTTGATCTCCGTAAGATATATGAATACAAAGATCTGTCTGCGGCGGAGATGAGGGCGGAACTGGAACGGGAATTTGCCCAGGCCGGGATCCGGTTTATCAAAGGGAAGGCTGTCATCCAGAGTGACCGCAGGGTGCGCGTTGTATCAGATGGAAATGATACTGCATACTATAAAGGAAAGTATATTCTGATAGCCACAGGCGCAAAGGCGAACATGGTGGATCTGCCGGGCATCGACCTGCCGGGCGTCATGACGAGCGAGGAACTGCTGACGGCAAATGAGAGCCAGTACGCAAAGCTTCTTATACTTGGAGGCGGCGTAATCGGATTGGAGCTTGCTACGGTGTTCAACGCGCTAGGCACGGAAGTCACTATAGTGGAAGTGTCAGACCGGCTCCTGCCGAATATGGACCGGGAGTTTTCAGATGTACTTGAGGAGATACTGGCGCACAGGGGGATACGTATCTATAAGGAAAGCATACTGGAAAGGGTGGAGAAGCATGGTGACAACATCAGCTGCCAGTTCGTGTGCGAGGGAAGCAACCAGGAGATAGAGGTCAATGCGCTTCTCGTATCCGTCGGAAGAAGCGCCAATACGGAAGGCCTGTTCGATCCGGATGTGTCAGTGAAGATTGACAATGGAAAGATAGTGGTAGACGACTTTTACATGACGAGCATGCCGGATGTCTATGCGGTGGGAGATGTAACCGGAGGCATACAGCTTGCCCATGTGGCTTCCGCCCAGGCGACATATGTCGTAGAGCGGATGAATGGCGTACAGCCTTCGGTTATAATCGAGATGGTGCCAAGCTGCCTGTTTACGCCGATTTCCATCGTACCAAGCTGCCTGTACACGGATCCTGAAATCGCGTCGGTCGGAATAACGGAAGAAGAGGCCAGAAAAAAAGGCGTGCCGGTGCGGTGCGGACGATATACGATGAGCGTGAACGGCCAGGCAATCATCTCGAAAGAAGAGAAGGGATTTATCAAAGTGCTGTTTGCGGCAGACAGTGATGTGCTGCTCGGGGCGCAGGTGATGTGCCCGCGCGCGACGGATATGATAGGAGAACTTGCCACGGCGATTGCCAACGGGCTTACGTCCACACAGCTCATGTACGCCATGCGTGCACATCCCACATTCAATGAGGCCATATCCTGTGCGGTGGAGAACAGCAGGGAAAGTAAGAGCAGATGGTAGAAGGCCGGGCTGTTCCATGATTGTGGAAGAATAAGAAGTGTAAACTTATTGAACTGCTGATGTTCAATATGTATAATAGTTATAGGTGTGAAAGGCAAGAAGGGAAATGGAGGGCCAGTTATGGAATTAAAACAGACAAGAACTCTTATGGATGTCCGCAGAGGGTTTTTAATGACAGTTCTTAGTGTAAGCGTCGTAGCCATACTTATAGCAGGCATAGTATCAAATTATTTCTTTTACAGCATTCCGATATTCACAATATGCGTATTTGCGATATTCATCGTCATGCTGTCGATATTTTATGATATCTATATCAATTCAACGTATCGTATCTTCCTTGTGGACGGAGAAGTATATATCTATTATCCGACCTATAGTTCAAGAGCCGGGAATGAATTCATCTTCTACCGTGTAAAAGAAGTTGAATACTCAACGGTAAAAGGCAGCTCCATCTTGTTCAGCGGAACGGTAGAGGTAAGGACGGAAGGCGTCGAGCGGGAAGGGATGAAAGAAGTGGCAGACCCGAAGGCGTTGTTCGAGGATGTATTCTCCGGAGAGACTTATAATATCCAGAAGAGATTCCGTATCTCAAGAATATTTGACAATGAGAACGAACTCATGGGACTGCTGTCAGAGAAGCGTAAGAAATAGGGGGTTAGTGAAGTGGACGCCGCTGGGGAGGCATGGGGCATCTGCTCCGATGCGTCCGGGAACTGCGACTATCACACAGATTCCTAAGCCTGTGGAATGTTCGCCGATAGCGGCTCTCATCCCACAAGCCAAGGAATCTGGTGAGGATTCTTACGTCCCTTCCGCTTAGACCTTCGCATCTGTCCCATACCTCCCCATCGGCTATCTACTTTACTGGCACGGGCGGGAGCGGCTGTGCAACACTATTGGCTGATGGAAGTGCTTTGGTTGTGTCAATCTATCAATATAGCGCTAAGTGAGAAGTAATCGTAATGAAGAAGAGCCGGAATCCGGTACGGGGATGTTTATGAGATGACATCCCCTGCCTGATTCCGGCTCTTCTTGCAGCAACGGCGTGCACGCCTCGCTGCAAACGTTCAACAACGACCATATGCATACTGTTCATATATGAAGTTTGCGATATTTTATCAGCCAGCTCACGCAGCCAGCAGCTTTATGCTGGCCAGTAACGTCCCACAGCCGCCCTCGCCCTTGTTAAGTGAAGTAGATAGCGGGCGGGGAGCCGGGTGGGAGATGCGCAGGTGTAAGCGGGAGAGGCGGAGAATCCTTTCCGTAGCCTTTATCCTGCGGGATGTAAGCCGCTATCGGCGCGCATTCCGCAGGGTTAGGGATACGTGAAATAGTCGGAGTCTCGTACGCATCGGAGCAGATGCCACCCGGCTCCCTGTCCGCGGTCTGTTTTACTAAACCCCCCCTTTAATAGATAACCAGCACATCCCCGATTTTCAGCTGTTCTGTGGAAACGGAGGGGAAATAATCGGGAACGCTGCTCTCCTTAAGCATCTTTTCTATACGCTCCGGCGCCGGTTCAAGCGCCTGTCCTTCCTTCCAGATGACAAGCTCTTCGTTGAACGGCCCTTCGTATCTGATAGTGCGGCAGTGGCTGTCAACGTCTTTTCCTCCTACTGTCACGCCACCATATTCCACTTTTTTAGCCGTAGTAAATAGAAAGCTCTGGGAACGGATTAACACAGGAAAACGTTTCTTGCTGCTGTCAAGCATTGTTGTCAGGGCAGAAGGAGAACCAGCCGCTATCACACCGTCGCAATACTCCCTGCCTTCTGCATCTTTGTCGCCAGACATAAGATTTCCCGCTGATAATGCTGATATGGCCTTATTGCTCTCTATCGTACAAAAGATATCCCCGTTCGACAGTTCATACAGTTCCGTGACCTTGATATCTTCGGCATGTATGGCCGAGAGTTCAGCATTGATATACGGTGCCGGTATGAGCAATAGGGCAAATATCGGTACCAGTATGAAGATGATGATGAGCTGACGGCGGGTGAAGCGCCGTTTCACATTGCGGATAAACGCAATATCATCCTTCAGTTCCGGGTCTAGTGCGATCTCGGGCTTTTCCGGCAGGTTCTCCTGCATGGCCTCGTACATTTCACGGCAGCTTTCGCATGTACGAAGATGTTCTTCGACAGATACCTTCGTCTGCTCGCTGCAGACGCCATCGGTATATAATGGCAGCAGATCTTTTATCAGATCACAATGTAATCTGCTCATATAATGATTCCTCCCTTCTATTCGTCCGCCAATAGTTCCCGTATCTTAAGCCTGGCCGTGTGATAAGTGACCCTGGCCCATGTTTCGCTGTGGCAGAAGATATCTCCGATTTCCCGGTATGTGAGCTCGCCAAGCGTCCGCAGCAGAAAGACTTCCTTGTATGGTTCATCTAGGGTATGCAGCGCCCTGTATATGGAACGTGTCGTCTCCTTCTTCAGAAATGTCTGTTCGATGTCCACGGAAGAGGGCAGTACAAACATTTCTCTGTCAACCGTGTATTTCTGTCTGCGCAAGTGTGAGATATATAGATTTTTTGCTATCTGGCAGAGCCAGGATTTCATAGTACAGCTGCCCTGGAAGTGCCGGATCTCTTTTAAGGCTCTAAAGAATGAATCTTGTGTTATATCTTCCGCAAGCGCGGGGCTTTTGCTCAGCGTCAGTACAAAGAGATATACGTCTTTAAAGTACCGGCTATATATTTCTTCAAAATCTATGTCCAACTATCTTCCCCCTTCCCTGTGGTGCCTGACATCATGTAATACAAGTATACTTGATATGCCATTACACGCACGAGAATACAAAATGTTACAGATAATTGGAAAATATTAATCGTGCACAGTTTGACTGTTAGGAGACAAAATGTAACTATATAAGGACTTACGGTCAATAAGAGATTAAAATAGACAGAGAGTATGTATTTCCCTTTTTGGAAAGAATAAGTAAAAATAATATGAGTTATTTGTACAGTATGCACTAAAAAATACCGTAAATTTTAGGGTTATAGTTTAAATTGTAAGAATGTATTGACTTTGCCCTTGGGGAAATCTTTTACAATGCTGAAAGACCAACTATTAAAAGTCAAGTAGATAATTAAAAAAAGTAAAAAGAAATTTTCTGGTAAAAAGAGCACGACAATAAGGCCTGCTATCATGCAAGCCAGAACTGGGATATAAGGAGTTACGCT
>NZ_SMMX01000014.1 GCF_004345005.1 Extibacter muris | reverse complement strand
AAGCGTAACTCCTTATATCCCAGTTCTGGCTTGCATGATAGCAGGCCTTATTGTCGTGCTCTTTTTACCAGAAAATTTCTTTTTACTTTTTTTAATTATCTACTTGACTTTTAATAGTTGGTCTTTCCGTTTCTATATCTTAGCACGGAACATCATGTAATAGGTAATATCTGTTTTATATACTGTTACATAGGTTGCGCCTATGTTTCATTTATGTCTGATACTGTTTCAATGCCTCAACATAAATCTCCCCTAACTCGGATAGTTCTTTATCCTTGTTCAGTATGTATCCAATATGCATCACTTCTTTTTCCTCCAAAGGAATAGAAACAATGGAATCTCCCTGCAGGTATTTCGGGAAAATACCGCTTGAAATCGTATATCCGTCCAAACCAATCATCAGATTCACAATAGCAGCACGGTCACTGACTTTAATGCTCCTTTCCACAGGCTCATTGCTGAAAAGCTCCTCTGAAAAATTGGAAGATTCATAGGTTCCCTGCACGAAACTAAGCCGGGGATATGGTCTTAAATCCTCCAATTTAACCGATGTGCGTTTTGCCAGCGGGTGATTTATGCCAATAAAAATATGAGGCGTTGCGGCAAACAATTCATAAAAATTCAAATTATACTCCTCAAACAGCTTTCTTAGCACATTTTCGTTGCTGTTGCAAAGATACAGGATTCCCAAATCACTGAACCTGTTCCGTACATCTTCCACTATCTGGTGTGTCTGCGTTTCATTCAGGATAAACTCAAACCTCTCCTGTCCAAAATGCTGTACCAGTTCCACAAACGCATTTGCCGTAAAGGTATAATGCTGCGTGGAAACACAAAATCTCTGCTTTGCAGGCTTTTTGTCAATATATTTTGATTCCAAAAGCTCCATCTGCTGAACGACCTGCCTTGCATATCCTAAAAACTCCATGCCCTCCTTTGTCAGTGCCACTCCTGCCCGACAGCGGCTGAAAATGGTGATTCCGGCTTCCTTTTCTACTTCTTTGATAGCACCGGAAAGGCTTGGCTGGGAAATATACAGTTCTTTTGCCGCTTCTGTAATAGAACCCCTTTCTGCAACGACTATCATATATTTTAATTGTTGTAGCGTCATACTTCCTCCTAATCTAAGCAACCTGATAATATGCTGATTGTAAAACGGTTTCCATCAGATGATATCATATCCAGCCAATGCCAATGCCTTTAATGCTCTGTCAAAATTTTCTTCTTTACAAGAATATAATCCGTGTTAAATGTTGATACTGCAAATATTCCGATTTTATTCTCCTCAAGAATACCAGTAAGCCGGGAAAGAATGCCAATCATTGAAAAATCTAATTTCCCCTGTATTCTGAACCCTTTCCATCCATCATCGCATTCCAGCGTATTTGCAGGTGTATCTTCCGTAATACATACTAACGAATATTCCTACTCTGTCTTTCCAATAAAATAAAACTCCTTATTTAAGTCAATATCACTTTCCGACACCACTTTGCAGACAGTCAAAGAAAAGTCTAACTTTTTAAGTTCCATAGTTACCTTCTGATTTAATGTTTATTTTATACAGCAATTGGTATTTTTTCATTTCGTTTCATACTTAATTTTACCATATCTGCCAATGAACAAAGATATAAATAAACTATGCTTTAACATAGCTTTTTCCTATATTTTAACACTGTCCTTTTAATATTGAGTTGTTTTTCTGTATTCCGAGAACCAGAATTCTTGAAGTCTATTTCTTTGACTTCTTGAATTCCGAAAAACAGAACTCTTGAAGTCAACTTTTTGAACTTCTGCAATTCCGAAAACCGGAATGTAACAATACTGATAATAATTATACTGATTATAGTCATACTGAATCAATCCTATCAATCCTATCCTAAATCCTTTCCCTTGCATCATGGACAATATGCATAACAGGCTATGGAGTCATGGAAACGTAAGTTCACAGCACATGGAAAAACGAAAGTACAGCTTTCCCACATCCTGCAAACAGCGTTACCCACAACCCCATAAACAGCCAGTTATACGACATTGCCCACAATGCCTGCTACGACGCAATCCCTCTCATTCCTATCTGTTATTATAAAAAATGTTCCTTTTTCTGTTATGTTTCTCTCTTTATGCCTGTGAGCCGCACACAAAGTTTTTAACATAAATGATATTTGGCTTTCCCAAGCCCTGCCTGACGCTCTCAATCAGTCCAATCCCCTTATCACTGTCAAGCTCCCTCATCAGCTTCACAGCCTTGTCATTAGCACAATGAAACCTGTCCTTTACTTCATCAAATGTGAAATATATGTATGCTCTGCCATAATCGTCTATCCACCCATTTTTCTGCGACAGTTCCATACGGCCAACCATCATTCCATAAAGCAGCTTTGCGCCGATTGACAGAGTATCAAACTGTTTTTCCGTAAATAACTGCTTCGGTATCCGGTAAAAAGCATACTGGCTGCTTTGTTTCCCATAAAAATATTCAAAATCCATTCTTTGGCTCTCCTTTCCGTTATTATGCGGTTTTTTATCTGTTTTTCATTGTTTGGCATGGAATTATCCCTCTTTCTTTTCTCATTTCATTTTTATACGATAATTAATGGGAATTTTAGGAATAAAACGCTTTATCTATGACACGCTCCACCTATGCCTGTCAAACAAAGCACTATGTCACGAAAATATTTATTGCACATAGTCCTTAAACACAATTCATTGTACCTGCATTTTTCACGTTAATTATCGTTGGAATTTATCTTTGCCATTCTCTGCCTTGCCCGTTCTCTCTGCTCATCACTTACCACCCTCGGCTTACGATAAGTAACGTATGATTTTGGCATGGAATAGGTCTTATCAATGTCCGTCTGATTTAATAGCTTATAACTATCAGGACAATCAGCCACAAGCCGATCTAACTTACGCATCACTGACTTATCCCTTGTATAGACAGTGGCGGTCTGTTCTCCGGCATTGTAATTGACTACGGTTTCCATTTCATACTTTGTTAAATTTGTCATAATCGGATACGCTCCTGTTTCTACATCAAAAAAGGACTGCATCTCGCAATCCCTTTTCCAGTGTGTTCCTGCCCTGTATTTTATTTGATGTGCCTATAACTGTGACGCTATATCAATGACTTCAAAGGGTATCAGTTTCTTGTTTCTCATGTTCTGATTTTAACCATTCCTTTCTTAACTGCTTCAATGCCGCGTGCTTCAGTAATTCACCGTGCTTCTGCTTCTTCCGTACTCGTTCCCGATTTTTCTTTCACTATAACCGAGGAAGAAATACATCAGCAGGACAGCGCGCCGCTGTTCTGGCAATTTCAATAATGCGTCGGCTAACCGTTTACTTGCCACAATAATTTTCTGCTCTTTCGCACCAAAGACAGTCGGCTTGTCATACTGTTCAAAGTAATTGTCTGTCGTGAACGGCTCAAAGGGCGTTTCAGACATCAGATAGTCAAGCGATACTTCCCGCTTCTGTTTCCGTCCAAAATCGCGGTATGCGCTGATTGCTGCGTTGCCAAGAACAACTTTGCAAAAAGCGGCAAAGGCGTACTCGATATGCTCCATGAATTGTTCAGAATACCTCATTTTCTCATCACCCCTTTCTTCCCAGTAGGGGGCTATTACAACAAATGCATATGCAGCACAAAGCTACATAGGCATTTGAATAATGTGATTTATAAAGGTATATATAATGTATTGACAGTTCATACTCATGGGAAAAAATTTCCGTTGTATTGGTTAGACTTTTTTTAATGAGTTCAATAATGTTTGCGTAATGGCAAGTGGCATAATAAAACCTCCGTCCAAAAGAGAAAAGCCGATAGCCGCTATATTTTAAGCGTGCTATCGGCTCTGCGTCTGTGCGTCTGGCTCTTTTATAACCGAAATGTGAAATTGTTGTAGGTTAATCAATGTTTCCTGCTTGCATTTGGGGCAATACAACGGAAAATTTATCAAAACTGTGTCCTCTCTCACTTTATTGCGTGTTTTGTTATTGCAGACAGGACACATAATCCAATGATATACTTCTAAAATTCTATTTTCTTTGCACAATGTCATGTAACCTGCTATCTACGACAAATTTCTTTTTTCGCGGGTCGC
The DNA here is from genome assembly GCF_004345005.1 of Extibacter muris. Taxonomy (GTDB): domain Bacteria; phylum Bacillota; class Clostridia; order Lachnospirales; family Lachnospiraceae; genus Extibacter; species Extibacter muris. The sequence goes on along the minus strand of NZ_SMMX01000014.1, from coordinate 70,953 downwards.
CCTCCGCCCGATATATCATCAGATTTTTCAAATCAAATACGGAACTCCAGACTGTTTCAAAATCGGGTTCATCATATTGACACATAAACCCGTAATTGCCCCTTAGAAGCTGTTCGGTCGCTTCAATCAGATTTCCTTTTATGTGAGTGCTGAAATTCTCCATAACAGTATGATACCGTTTTGCAGAATGGTAATCGTTCCCCTTAGCTGCGTCGTGCCGCTTCATTTCATCCGATGTAAAGCTATTAACAGTACACACAATCTTACCGTTATCCATGCTTACAGCTTCGCGGATTCTTTTTTCATAAGGCGTACATTCAACAACAAGCATTTCTCCGTTCTTGTCTGCAATAAGGATATTGCAGTTAGACGCTATCGGCAGTTTCATCAGCAGAAACAGCGCGTTTTCTGTGCTATTCGCTTTTTCAAGCAGATACCTTACGATAAAGCATGAATTAAAACCTGCCTGTATGTTTTCCAGATTGGTCATTACAAAAGTCATTGCAACTGCTAATCCATACTCATTCACTCCTTCTTCTCCGTTAATGAAAGAGGATGTTGTTATGTTAAATCTGTTTCCATTTGACGGGGAATAGATTTCGCTCTTACTCCCGTTTTTCAAAAATGGCGGTAAATCATTATTTCTGCCATAAATTACGCTATTGTTTTTAAAATAGGCAAAAGCCGTACACCCTCTAATCTCTACGGGGATATTATCTTCCAGATTATACATACAGCAGCCCATACATAACATCCATGATACAAAGGATAGATAGCTGACACCGACTGTATCGCTAACGCCTCTTATTTCTTCACATACTTCGGGGAAAAAATCTTTCAATATCTGTTCACTTTTTCTTCCATGCTCAAGCTGAAAATTATCAAGATGCAGCGGGAATGTGATACTGCTTTTTTGAAAAATTTTTCCTCTCTTAACACCCATTTGATAATGGTCACCTTTCAATCTTAAATGATACATGTTCCGTCCTCCTTGTCCTTTTTTATGGCAATCCACACTTCTGAATGACCGCTTACCGGCGTTTCCTTGTAGATGGGATATACTTCTACATCTGGAAGTCCTGCATATTCATATCCCGAAAATGGCAGCCATTCCGTATAAAATCTTCGGAAAATGTTCTGCACATCCTCTTTAAAATAACCTTTATTCTCAAAGACAGCCCATGTAGCAGACGGGACTTCAAATTCAAACATACCGGACGGAGCAGGTTCATTCGTGGCTACTGCAATATAATAGAATATCCTTTGGGGGCTTTCATAAACGCTAACGCCTAATATTCCTTCCGGGGATTGATTTGATAAATCACATATTTCAGAAAATAGATTGCTGTCCAAAACAGACTTCCAAAATTCTGGTATAATTCTGTAATTTTCCTCCGCGTCCTCCACTAATGGAATACGAACACCCACCATACGCATGGAATGTTTTTGGGTAATATGATATGACATAGCGGCTCCTCCTGTAACTTGAACTGAAAAGCGAATTGCTGGATAAGCATTGAATGTATTTCCTATACTGCGTGCGGCTGCGGGTGTGATATTGTGAACGCTCTGAAATGCCCTGTTAAATGAAGTCGGGGAAGTATATCCATATTTTAAGGCAATATCAATGACTTTCGCGCCCGTCCTCTGCAATTCAAACGCTGCCTGTGTCATTCGTCTGCGCCGGATATATTCTGACAGCGAAACGCCCGCTACATAAGAAAAAATTCGTTGAAAATAAAAGGTTGAACAGCAGGCGATTTTCGCAGCTTCATCATACGATATATCGCCGTCTAAATTATTTTCTATATAGTCTATGGCTGCGCTTAGCTTTTTCAACCATTCCATTTGCGTGCCTCCTTTACGATAAGCATACCTTTTCGTTACTTATTTTTCCTCGCTTTTAATGCGCTCTTTTGTAAATTCATAAATAGTGTAAATGAATAAAAATTTTGTTGCAAACTTTCTTTCTCTGTTTTAGCATTTTACGATTCCAGCCGTATTTAAAAAGTGAAAAAAGGAAAATATAAAATTTTTCTAAAATCTTTGGCAAAACCGCCATGTGCGGTGTTGTAGGTAGTGAAAGAAAAATAAGAGGGTTTGGGATACTTCCCAACAAACAATTTTGTCTGGTAAGCCCCAGAGCGCAGACGGGCAAAATTACGGAAAGGGTACCCTTTTCCTATGCTTGCTACGAAACTTTTCTTTTATTAGACTACGAAAGGACGGGCAAGGAATGGAACCGAAACGAGAGATTGAAAACAGCGATTTTATGCCGAAAAAAGGTAATCCGCTGCATGAAACAGTTACTTACAAAATCGGCGGCACCATCTATGAAGTATCTACAATCTGCGGCGGCTCTGAACTGCTCTATGACAAAATGAAACGGCTCATAAAAGCGGAATCCAGCAAAACGCCTACTGACAAGAAAGAAAAAGTCCGCTATAATGAAGACAGCAACCTGTTTGTCAGGCGTTCATTACAGGAGGAATGAACACATGACAACGAAAAATTATCCCGACAACATTACCGCTTTATATGCCCGTTTAAGTCAAGAGGACGCACTTGACGGGGAGAGCAACAGCATAGCAAATCAGAAAAAGATATTGCTCAAATACGCAACAGACAACGGATTTTCCAATCCTACATTTTTCATTGATGACGGTGTAGACAGCGACAAAGGCGATAACGAGTTTACCCCTTTTCGCAATCTGTTCAATGATTTTTATGCAAGAGATACTAGCAAGAAAATCCGCGCTGTCATGCGCGCAAAGGGCAATTCCGGCGAACATCTTTGCACTAATCCGCCCTATGGGTATAGGAAAGACCTTGACAACAAAAAGAAATGGATTGTGGACGAAGAAGCCGCCGAGGTCGTGAAGCGTATCTTTTCATTATGTATAGCAGGAAAAGGACCTATGCAGATTGCAAAAGTATTGACAAAAGATAGGATTTTAACGCCCAGAGTTTATTATGCAAAGCGTGACGGACAACCTGCGCCGGACAATCTCTGTCATTGGGATTACAAGACAGTCATCAGCATTTTGGAACGTTTTGAATATACCGGGTGTACGTTCAACTTCAAGACCTATTCTAAATCCCACAAGCTGAGAAAGCGTCTGCCGAACACACCGGAAAATTACCGTAACTTCCCCGATACGCAGATATTTTCCTTATCGTCAGGAACAGAGCCCTGATTCTTTTGATACTGATATTTTTTTACAACAATGCTTTTAATATCGAGTTTTTTCATATGACGCTGAACTCTTTTAACGGAGCATGTAATGTTCCTGTCATTAAGTTCTCTTTGAATTTTAATGGCACCATATCTCTTTTTAAATTCGGTGTACACAGAGAACACAGCATTGCTGAATTCAGCGTATTCCTGCTCTCTTTTGGATGGTACATGATTAAGTGCTGCATAATAAGTGCTACGTGGGAACTTAAGTGCAGAGCAGAGTTGTTTAATAAATTATTTACTAGCATTAGCTTGAATAAAGGACACGTATTCAGCTATTGATTTTTTGTGAATGTGGCAGTAGCTTTTTTTAATATTTCATTTTCAATTTCAAGCTCTTTCATCTTTTTTTGAAGAGCCTTATATTCCTTTAATGAAATAGTCTCTGTCTCAGATACTGCAACAGGTGCAAGATTCTTAATCCAGGTAGAAACAGTGCCTTTTGGAATGCCATATTCGTTACTTAATTCAGTTACGCCTTTGCCAGCTTTGCAATGCAAATCAACAATCTGCTGCTTAAATTCTGGTGTGTAAGATTTTTGATTCTTTGCCATTTTTTGAACTCCTTTTTGATAAGTATAAGTTGTTCAACATTTCGTGTCCATAGTTATATCCTAACACCAATAAATCCAAATAAATATTGCGGAACATTAATCAGCCTCTTGTCCAAAAGACAAGAGACCGATATCGCCTGTCGGGCTTCATGCTCTAATAAACTTCTATTTCTGCCAAACCGACACTTTCAGTGCTATCAGAAACTTTTGTTACTACGAACTTAACATTTTTAGAGCTTTTATCAACTTGGACTTCTAAAGGTTCACCATTATTTGGTAACTCACCGACAATAATTTCAGAATTATCATCAAAAATCAGTTTCCCTTCTAAAATCTGATTATCCATATCTGGTCTGTCATATAACACGACCTTTTTAATTTCTTTTTCATTATCAAATTCCAGATTTATCCATGCGCCTGTTGTTTCTTTGTCAGATACCCATTCTGCGTGCGGGAATCTCGGATGATCATATGGCAAGCCTTCTGCAGCGCCATCCCGTACTCCATCAACAGCTTTAACAGCACTCTGATCTATTTTTCTATCTTCGTTTGCACACTCCGATGATGCTGTTATTTCCGCTTCTTTAGCAAAGCTACTAAAATCTCTGCTCCAGAATATTTCATTTACCTTCGCAAATGAGCCAATATAATCGTAATACTGGGAAGTATAAAGTCTTAACGCCTGATCTTTCAGGTTAAACGCGAACGGAACTTGTCTCATAGCATATGGAACATTGATATTTTCTCGCTCATCCCAATGAAACATTGTTAATTCTTCCAAACCTTCTGGCATATTTAATGCTCTGATTCCTTTTTCATCCGAATTTACAATTGGCCAATTGCTGTCTCCGGCACATGAATGAATAATACTTTCGTGCAAAGTCGGGTTATAGGAAGGATCTTCTGCCTGTATATTCTGTATTGCTTCAATCGCAAATAAATCAAAGTATGCATGATCAAAATGCATATCATAACGTGAAGGTACATATATATCTGTCGGCTTATAGGTACTGATCGCATACTCTAAGTCATTCAGGAACTTTTCACGAGTATATAACGCGTGCTCACCTGTCACCTCATAATGATAATCCTGTTTCGCATTTGGATTTCCATAAGTATATTCATTACCCCATCTGCTCTTAAATACTTGTGTATCGTCTGCAGTATACATTTTATACAGGAAACTGTCCTGATATGTCTGGGCTCCGCCCAGACCTCCTGTATCTGCATATCCCATAAACATGATGTCTTCGCTCTCCACACCTATAGCTTCCAATGCATTGATGGTTTCTACAATTCTTCCTTCTCCCGTACTCTTGCCATTATAATCTCCGTTAGTTGCAAGGAGAACTTTCACTTCATCTCCTACTTCTGCGGCACGATTCATAACACCGCCTGCCATCAACATCTCATCATCTTCATGCGGCGCTAAAACTAGAATTTTCTTTTCTCCTGGTACTCCTGCATCTAATCCGTCAAAATGAATCTCTTTTACTTCTAAGTCTTCAGACTGACCGGCAAATTCAAATCTAACATATTTTGCAGTTGTTTCTTCGATATCTACCGTTTTATCAGCCTGATCCGCGGATACATCGGAGACCTCTGTCCATGTATCATTATCCATAGATACATAGAACTTATAAGAAGATACAGCAGATGTAAATTCTACTTTATGATTCTGAATATTATATTCTCTGTCTAAATCAATCTGTAAATATGCAGTATCGTCTTCAGAAACCGGTTTCCATGTGGAAGCGCTGTCATAATCTGTAACATTTGATGCCTTATATCCCTCAGCAACAGACGATGCCTTCACCGGCTGTCCATATGCTATATCAATATTGATATTCTGCCCTTCTTCTTCCGGTATATGTGTATCCGCGGCAAAGGCCCTGAATTCAGGAAGAACAGCCCACGCCAAAGGTCTCTTTGGCGGCTTGTCTGTAATGGTCACTTTAAAAGCATTACACTCGATATCACAGGCTTCATTTTGAACAACAGATGTTTCCGGGTCTGTATATGGTGTTTCGGATGTATAATCCACTAGTTCTTCCCATGTACTTCCACCGTCGGCAGAATACTCTATTTTATATTTCCAGTCTTCTGCAATATTGGTATCTCCGTCTTTCAAATCTTCCCATTCGATTTCCACTTCTTTTACGTTATATGTATCACCTAAATCAACTGTCCACCAGTATGGGAATGTATCTGTATTTCCACCAAAAGTTGTCACATCTCCATCTACCGCCAGATCAGAACTGTTATATCCTCCGGATTGACTTGTTGATTTTCCCTGTGCAACATTAGACATGATATCTTTTGTATACACTTTAAACTCTGCAAATCCAGCCCAATACGTCTCTGCTGGCAATCCTGTAATTGTAACTCGGACATATCTGTATTTTGTTTCTGCGGAAACTTCACCTGTCTGAACTTTTGCACTATCCATATTTTCTGTCTTATCACTCAGCATATCAAAATTTTCGCCATCTGCTGATGCCTCAATTTTATATTTCCACGGATTCTTTTCTTCTTTTTCAAAAACCAATTCATAATCAGAAATAGTATATGCTTCCTGAAGATCCACTTGCCACCATTTATCAGCTCCAGCACCATTATTTACCCACATCGTATTCTCATCGCCGTCATTTCCGTTTGATGCCGGACGCTCCGAGTCTCCAGATGTACTAGTTGGTTTCCCCTGAGAAACATTCAGCTTACTTATATCTACTTCTTCCAGAATCAAATCATCTAACTTTACGTCGCTTGTTCCCTTTGCACATTCGATCACTAGATATACCGCCATTTGATTTGTCCGGAAGTCTGTAGTAAATTCTTTTTCTGTTGCGCCTATTTCAAATGTATTTGTCTCAGATCCGGACACTACTTTTATAGTCGCGCTCTCAGAACATTTTGCAGAAAAGCCTCTGAATATCTTACCATATGGAATCGCAATTTTATTCACCTGGCCATCTTTCGTGAAAGAATCTGCCCATAATTTAACGTCTCCGTCAACCGCTCCTGTGTTCCAGCCCCGGTTTCCAAAATTACAATTCTGATACTTACCTGTTAAACTTTGTGCTTCCGTTCCCAAATCTTCAAAGTCGATCACTAATTGATTATCTGGAAGTTTAGCTTCAGCTTCTATCCCTGAAAAAGTAAACAAACCACTCAGCGACAACATGCCAGCCATACCCAAAGCTATTAGCTTTCTCTCCTTCATTGCCTTTCCTCCTCTTTTATTCCCGTGAAAGAATTTCATCAAATTCCGCTCTTAAATACATATTTTCTACACTTTCTCTTACTTGCTCATAAGGCAGAATACAGCTCTCTGTCTCTCCTTTATACACATAGAGATATACGATCCCTTCTATATCTTCCGTCAGATAGCGGTCTCCGGATTTCATTCCAAATAGTTGTTCCATTAAGTCCGGATTCCGGTTATATACCACACTATTTTCCTGAAACTCCATCTCAGAAACAGTAAAAACCTCTGCATCGGATTCTGCGTACTTTATAACGTCATCCTCCTGCGCTATTTTTTCTAGTAACTCCTTGTTTTCCTGTGACGTCATGATCACGTCAAACTGCATTGCAGCCTCCTGAACCGCAATATATTCCTTATTATCTTCATAATAAGCCCGCACGTCTTCTTCTGTACATGAGATTTCTTTCCCCTTCATTTTTTCTATCAATTCTGGTTCCATGGAGCCGCATATATACTTTATATACGTCTCCATAGTATACTGTGTCGGACCATAGATTACTTCCCCCTGTTCCACAGCCTTTTTTCGCCGGTCATTTTCTTTTTCCAACTGATCTTCCAAAGCCTGGTATTCTGCTGATTCTATCAGTCCATATTTTTCAGCATACTTCAGAAATTGCTTTGTATGCGTATCAAACATTTCATTTTCAGACTCTGCCGCTTTTTCCGATCCTGCGCAAGCCGGCAATATAAATGCTGCAAACATTAGCAGAAGTAATCTTAATATCCGACGTCTCATATTATCTCCTCTTTTTTCGTACTATAACTCCGCAGATCACAACCATTGCCGCCATCATCAGGAAAGCGGATGCCATGATCGGCGCTTCGTCTCCGGTTTGTACTGCCTTCCCGCCATGACTGCCAGAATTATTCTGTCCTTTACCTGACTGGGAATGATCTGTATTCTTGTCAGACTAATCTCCCGGCTTATCGACTGGATGTTCTTTGTCCGGATTCGGCGTCGGATCTTTCGGATCCTCCGGTTCTTCTGGTTCCGTTACTTCGTCCAAAGCTGAAATGGCAGTCTCGAGTTTTACAACCTGTGCGTCCAGTGCATCCTGCGTTGCCTTCTCATCCGCCAGAACACTTTCCGCTTCCTCTATTGCTTTCTGGAGCGCCGCATAGCTTTCTGCCGTGTAACCGTCCGCCTTATAATCCTTTGCTTCTTTCAGTTTATTCTCCAGACCTGACTTATCAACAGATGGGAAAACTTCTTTCTCATACACTTCAAATTCTGCCATTGCTGTCCAATAATCCCATTCGACAGAACCATCCCACTCTGGATAGCCCGTGATCACAACTCTGACATAGCGGTAAGTCTCCCCGCTCTGTATCTTCTGCTCGTCCACTCTCGTTCCGTCCGGCGAATCCTTCTGTTCAAATAATACGTCGAAGTTCTCTCCATCTTTAGAACCTTCAACCCTGTATTTCCATGCGCCTTGGTTCTGATCCTCCTCGAACATGATTTTATATCTGTCCAGTGCATACTCTTTTCCGAGATCTACCTGCCACCAATGTGGTAATGGAGTATCTTCGTAATTTCCGGTTGCTACCCAAAGCGTATCTGCCTTTCCGTCATTTCCGTTAGAGGAAGGTTTCTCATCGATGTCCTTCGTAGATGATGTGGTCGGTTTATTCAGCGCCAGATTCTCCGTACCCGGCTGACCAGGATCCTCTTTCTCCTCAAGTTCTTTGATCGCCTCTGCAAGTTTCTTCACCTGTTCGTCTACCTGCGCCTGCGTTTTTTCCTCATCTGCCAGAACAGCTTCCGCTGCTTTGATTGCTTCCTGAAGCGCCTTATAGCTTTCTTCTGTATATTTTTCTTCTGTATACGCTTTCGCCTCTGCCAGCTTGATCTCCAGATTCTTTGTCACGACTTCTGGCCCTGCTTTGCTTCCATATACTTCAAACTCGGCAAATGCAGTCCAATAGTCGGCTCCTTCCCACTCTGGATAGTCTGTGATCACAACTCTGACATAACGGTAAGACTCTTTGCTCTGTATCTTCTGCTCGTCCTCTCTCGTTCCGTCCGGTGAAGACTTTTGTTCAAACAATACGTCAAAGTTCTCTCCATCCTTAGAACCTTCAATCCGGTATTTCCATGCGCCCGGATTCTTGTCACCCTCAAAGACAATGCGGTATTTATCCAGCACATATTCTTTTTCAAGATCTACCTGCCACCAATGTGGTAATGGAGTGTCTTCATAGTTTCCGGTTGCTACCCACAGGGTACTCTCATCTCCGTCATTTCCATTAGAAGAAGGTCTCTCGTCTACATTCTGCGTAGATGATTTCGTTGGCTTTCCAAGTGCGAGGTTAGCGCCTTCCTTAATCTTTAAAGCGTCTATCGCCTCCTGCAATTTTTCAATTGCAGCGCTGACCTTTTCTTTGGTATCCGCTTCCTCAAAATCCTTTTTCGCCTGTTCGAAAGCTGTGCAAAGATTTGCATAACTCTCGTCTGTGTAATTGCCCGGCTTCATATATTTTACTTCTGAAATCAGCTTTGTCAGTTCCGACTTATCAAGTTCGCTGTAATCTCTTGCATACAATTTGAATTCTGCAAAGCCCGGCCAATAATCTTCTGCCGGGAAGTCCGTAAGTTTCACAAGCACATAGCGGTATACAGTTCCCGGTTCAAAGGATCCCTTCTGCACTTTGGAACCGTCGGTATTGTCTGTGGCGTCATAAATCGGAATTTCTTCAAAGTATTGGTCTCCATCGCGCGCACCCTGAAGCTCATATTTCCATACGTCTCCTTCATTCTCAAATACCAGTTCAAAATCAGAGAGGTCATAATCCCGCCCTAAATCTACCATCCAACCCACTTTATCATTGCCTTCATGGATCCATAAAGTGTCTTCATCGCCATCATTTCCATTGGATGCGGGATACTGTGACTTTCCTTCCTCCCAGGAATATTTTCCTCGCGCGATGTTATTTCTCTCGTACTGCGCTTCACGAAGAACGAGATTATCAAATTTCACCGCGCCGCTTCCTTTCGGAGAAACGATCTCTATTTTTACCTCTTTCAGCGCAGATGGGAAATCCGTTAAATACGTGGTTTTTGCGGATGTGATTGCAAATTCTCTTTCATATCCGTTTCCACTGAGTGTTACAAGGGCTGAATCTTCGCAGAATGCCTGGAAAGATTCCAACGTCCGGTTGTCCGGTAATTCAATAAGATAGGTTGTCTTTGTTCCGTCTGCATATAATACTTTGGAATTTTTCACTTCCGCCGTAAGCCATCCCTCTCCGAAATTACACCCCTCATACTCTCCAGTAAGCGCTTTTTCCTCTGCCGCGCGGTCCTCAAAGTCAATTCCATAATCTTCTTTGACTCCCGCCGCTCCCTTATTGTCTGCACCAATATTCGGAACTTCTGTCATGGAAACAGGATTGCCCCAATAGTCTCTCCCGCCGTTCCCTTCGATCAATGTACCTGCGTTGATACAAGCGGAACCTTCCGCGAGCTGGTATCCATCCACAGAGTCAATTCCGCTCGCGCCTGTTCCGATAGCTTTAAAATCTGCCTTGGATATAGAAACTGCATTTTCATCATCAGCCCTTAAAATATTCTTGTCTGAACCGCCGTAAGCATTGTGATCTGCGCTTCCCTGCAGATACTGATGCCAGCCTTTCGATTCTCCGTCGCTGTAGATAACGTTATTACGGAACTGATAAGTCTTTGGATTCACTTCCCGACCGTCCCAGTTGTTTGTGATCCAACTATCGTAGCCTTCTGCCAGATAGAAATCATTATTATAAACATTCAGTTTATTTCCGTCGCCGGTAGAATAACCGCCGATCGTCACGATCGCTCCGCCGCCGTAACTGTTTGTTCCGCTTCCGTCATTCTGGCTGACATTGTAGCGGATATGCGTCTCATATTTTGACCCGAGCGCGCACTCGAAAAATGCTCCCGACGGATTGTCATGTGTGTAGTTATATTGGATATAATTCTTTTTGGCGGCTACGTCCGCATCAAAAGCCTGTGAATCTTCTTTGCTGTCGGATGCTCCCGAGCCAAACACTTCATTAAACTGCGCCACTGTATAATCGCCATATTCCCACCAGACCGGCACGTTTCCGTTCGGACCGCTGTTACATCCGTCGCACACATTATATTCGATCAGCGCGTTGCTGTAGGCAGATGGACAGATTGCCGCGTTTCCAACATCCTCGCAGTAATTGTTGCGAATCACGATATTGGTACTGTTCACTCTCTGACCGGCATATTCGTTCGCCGGGATTCCGGATTCTGCCGGAAAAGAACTGCTTCCCCAGGTCGACAGGAAACTGATTCCATAGTGATTGATATTCGGTCCTACCTGATTTCCTTCAATTAAAATATCATCCCAGTTTGTCGGGACTTCATTTCCACGGATAATATACACGATGCCGCCCCGCCCGATACCTGCCTGATTGCCGATCGGATGTGACACTACGTCATGTACGTCCAGATTTTTACAATACATATGGCGAAGGGTTCCAGCATCCTCTCCCATGATCAGCACGCCATATTTTTTAATGTGGTCGTCCGGGTTGTCTCCCGGGATCCTGTTCGTGACTTCTAAATCTGTAATCTCCCAATACTGCTGATTATAAAAATATACAGCCGCATTAAAGATACGGTTCTCTAAGTCGTCCCCATTCTCTCCGCACCAGTTATTACCGGAAATCAACGGACGTTCATTCCCGTCTCCATAGGAGCCGATCACAATTGGATTGCCTTCTTCACCTGAACCTTTCGGACTTAACTGCCCAACCCACTCATCGCCTTTTTCAAATAAAAGTTTATCGCCGGGCTGGAAAGTCGTTTCATTTACTTTCTCAAGCGAAGACCATGCCTCCTTTTCGCTTGTTCCGCTGTTGGCGTCATTTCCTCCGTCCTGATCTACATAGTAGGTTTTACCCTCCCCCGCTGATTTTTCGGCGTTTACAGATATTTCCGGTATATACTGCAATACGAGAGCCGCCGTTAAAATCGCTGCAAATCCTCGTTTCATACTTTTACGCATATACTTTCTCCTCATTTTTACACTTTACATTTTGCTTTGATCTTCCATGAACCGAATAAATGTCTGTACGCCGCCTCCGAGAACTGTTACTGCCTCCGGGCGGATTCCCTTTGCCTCTGATACGTCAAAGAAATCGCCCTTTTTTGTCTTTTCTGTTCTCATAAAGCTATCACTTCCAAAGAGACCTTCGTCCAGGCCGATATATTCATCGCCCCAGAAGGTACAATCTTCCGGCTGTATCTGATCCTGTTCCCATAAATGCTGTAAGATCATATCCACATTATCGCTTTTACTGGACACGCCCACTTCAAGATATTTGGCGTCTGTAGTGGCGGAAAGATCCATCCCATACTCTCTCGCAGTTTCTTCCGCAAGTTTTACAAGACCTTTCAGCCCCCCTTCAAATCCATGTCCGTTTAAGTTCTCCTTCAGGATCTCCAACTCATTTTCCTGGAAAAACAAGTTATCTCCCCGGTTATTTTCAACCATGAGGTCGATCTTACAATAATTGGGGCGGCTGAACACGATATCCGTTCTGAAATCATAGTCTTTCAATAACGTCTCGTGGATTTCATAACAGATCCTGTGGATCTTCAGCAGTTCCTCTTTTTCCGGGATCCTGTGGGAAAGAAGGAACGGCTGTCCCGCCTGATCATATGCGTAATTAAACGCGCCTCTCCCAAGACCCATATAGAGATTTTTCAGTTCTTCCGGTGTAAAATACTCGTGCAGTTTTCCCTTCGCAATATTTTCAATCGTTGTTCCGCTCACAATCACAAGCCTTATTCCCTGTGCAAGAAGTTTCTTCATGGGAACGACCACTTCATCCACCGGCGCTGTCCTCGACAATACCGCCGTTCCGTCCCAGTCAAAAAATATGGCTTTATATTTTTTCAATGTACTCACCTCCCTTTTCGTGAATCATTACTTCTTTCCCACTTATGAAAAACCGGATACTGTCTCCTTCTTCCAGCACGAACCTCGCCTGTCCTTTTGACACTTCTACTTTCAGGAGACTTCCCCGGAATCTCATCTTAAACGAATACCTCTCCCAGCGCTTTGGCAGCCACGGTTTAAACTTCAGCGCCGACTGCTGGCAGCGTACTCCCGCAAAACCATTGACGATCGCCTGCCATGTACCCGCCATATTCGCCGCATGGATACCGGCGTAAAAATTATTATGGTGGTCGTCCAGATCCATTCTTGCAGATTCTGCAAAATAACGGTACGCCTCGTCATAATACCCGATGTCGCACGCAACAATCCCGAAGATACACGTAGACAGGGAGGAATGATGCAGGGTCACTTCCTGATAAAAGTCATAATTTCTGCGGATCTCATCTTCTTCAAATAAATTGCTGTGAAGATACATCCCCAGGATCGCGTCCGCCTGCTTGGACATCCGGTGTCTCATAATAAATAACGGATGATAATTCTCGTATAACCACGCCCGCTTTTCCTCCGGGATCTTAGTCTCATCCCACGGCTTACGCATCATAAAGCCATCGTCCATCGGATAGACGTCGCGTTCTTCATCATACGGAAAATACATATTGTCGATGATACGTTTCCACAATTCCAGCTCGTCCTCTGAAAATCCCAGTTTCTCTTTTAATCTTTCAAACAACTCCGGCTCTTTCTCCGACAGATATGCCACGGCTGCAACCGCGTCTTTCAAATTCTCTCTCGCCATCAGATTAGTGTAAAAATTATTATCCACCAGCACATTGTATTCATCCGGTCCCGTCACACAGCAGATACAGTATTTGCCGTCTTTATTTTTCGCAAAACTTCCTACATCCGCCCATACTCTGGCAGTCTCGATAAACATTTCCGCGCCCTTTTCTTTTAAATACCCGGTATCCCCAGTAACCTGCAGATACAGAGACAGGGCGTACGCGATATCTGCGTTAATGTGATACTGCGCCGTTCCCAGCGGATAATAGGTGGATGCCTCCTCGCCGTTGATCGTCCTCCACGGATACAGAGCGCCTTTTTCATGACCCAGGATCCTTGCCCTCGCCCTCGCCTGATCCAGTGTACTGTAACGGAAATCCAGCAATTTTCCGGCTACCTCCGGCTCGGTATATACGAACACCGGAAGGACATACATCTCTGTATCCCAGAAATAATGCCCCTCATACCCTTCGCCAGACAAACCCTTCGCGCCCATTCCGGTTCTTCCGTCTCTGCCCGCCGACTGTAAAACATGAAAGAGGTTAAACCGGATCCCCTGCTGCAGCGACGCGCTCTCCTCGCCCCGGATCTCGATATCGGCTACGTTCCAGAAACTCTGCATATACCGTTTCTGCGCCTGCTCCAGTTTCAGATAGCCTTTCTCCTGTGCGGCATACAACGTCTGTTCCACAAAGGTCTCCAGCTTCTCCTCATCCATATCCAGGCTGGTAGAATAACAGATCATTTTTTCCAGCGTGATCTTTTTCCCTTCACAGCCTGTTATTTTTAAGGTCAGCGCCGCGTCCAGCTCTCCAAACTCCGTTGACGTTTCTACAACGGCGTCTTCTGAAACGATCTTGTGGGCGCTTCCGCACGCTACGGTGAGACGGCTGTTCTGTGTAATACCTTTGTAATATAAGCGTTTTTCATCTCCGAAAAGTTTCTCCGGTTCTAATTTCCGCCCAAACGGTCCATAGTCCACGATCGGATTGGTCTTTCGCGTATGGTTCTCCACATCCGCCTGAAGCCTGGAGACAAACCTGATCTCTCCCGAAAAATTCATTGGCGTAACTTCATAAGAAATACTCATAATATTTTTCATCTCAAAAGAGACAAGCCGTTTAATTTCAATCTTAATCCGTTTTCCCTGCGGCGAACGCCAGACCATCTTTCTCTCCAGGACGCCGTCTTTCATATGCAGCGTCCTCTGATAATCTTCCATCGTCCCCTGTTCCATATCGAACTCTTCGCCGTCTATGTATAACTTCGTCTCTTTCAGGTTCGGAAGATTCAATAAGGACTGGCTGAATAAGGGAGAGCCGAAGTTCGCTTCCCCGTACCGGATCTTCTCGCGCTCGTAAAAACCGTTCACGAAATTGCCTTCCAGTCCGGTATCAATATCAAACGCATACGCCTCCTCAAAAGTCCCTCTTGTTCCGATATAGCCGTTTGACAACGAAAACGTCGTCTCATTCCGATAATTATGTTTCCGGTCGAACTTGTCTTCTGTAATATCCCACTCCTGAATCGGATAAATTGCTTTCTTATCTAATCTCATATTGTCTTATCCTTTCACTGCTCCAGCCGTCAGACTTTCCATAACCTGTCTCTGTAAAATAATAAATACGAATATCGTAGGCAAAACAGTCATAACAACCGCCGCAAACAACGCCGAATAATTATTTGCAAATGTTCCCATATAATAATTCAGCGCGATTGGAACGGTTCTCGCCGTATCGCCGCTCGTAAGCATCAACGCAAAGTAAAATTCGTTCCAGGTATTGATGAACTGCAAAAGGGCGATCGTTACAAGTCCCGGTTTCGCCAATGGCAGAATAATATGCCAGAACGTCTGCAAAAACGACGCCCCGTCAATATAGGCAGATTCTTCTAACGCCATAGATATAGTCTTGTAATAACTTGTCATAACAAAGAATGACATCGGGATTCCCATCGCTGAATAAACAATGATCAGTCCCAGCTTTGTGTCGAATATTCCTAATTTCTGGAAAATCGCAAACAGAGGCTGTGATATTGCCTGCGCCGGTAACATTAAAGATGCGGATATCAGCAATATGATCAGTGTCTTTAATTTGAAATTAAACCTGGAAATAATATAAGCGCACATCGCTACTAATGTCACTGTGACCAGCACGCTTGTCCCGACAATAATTACACTGTTTAAGAAATATTTAGCAATCGGCGCGTACATAAACGCCGCCTTATAATTGTCCAGATTAAATGAGGACGGCCAGGACAGCGCCGAAGAATTGATCTCCGCATATGTTTTAAACGAGCTGATAAACGCCCATACAATAGGTCCTATTGCTATCAGAGAGAAAAATAGCATGAAAATATATTTTGCCGTTTTCGCACTTATGATTGAAATTTGTGATGTCTGTTTCATTTATTTTTCCTCCTTTCCACTTCATTTCTTTCCTTAAATAATCGCTGTATTGCAAGAACAAGCGTAAGACCGATGATAATCTGTATCACTCCGACCGCATTGGCTTTTCCGTAATTGTTTTCCAGCGTCGCCGCTTTGTACAGATAGATCGGCAGGTTCAGCGTTGTATTTCCCGGTCCGCCTTTCGTTGTCATATAGATAATATCAAACTGGGATACCATCGCTACCGATGCTAAGGTCACACAGGTTCCGAATATATTTCTCATAAGCGGAAGTGTGATATAACGATCCAGCTGCCACGGCCTTGCTCCGTCTATTCTCGCCGCTTCATAGATCTCTTTATCAATAGCTCCCATTTCCGCCAGGAAGATAATGGTGTTAAAACCGGAATACAGCATCCATGTAACGGTCACTGTCCAAAACGCATATCTGGAATTACCGAACAGGTTCGGCACCTGATTCATGTGTATACCAATCGCCTCAAGAAATGGATTGACCACTCCAAATGTCGGGTTTAACAGCAGTGTGAACATAACGCCGGTCGCCGCCGTCGGGATGATATTGGGGATCATATATGCTGTACGCACAATTTTCCATCCTTTCGGCTTGCGTCTCAAAACCAGCGCCATCACAAGTCCAAGAGTCACATGGAACGTAGACTGCAAAAGAACCCATACCAATGTGTTTCTTATAGACATAAGGAAGTCTTTATCTCCAAATATCTGTGTAAAATTTTTCAAACCGGCAAACTCCGGTCCTGAAAATGTCGTATAATTACAAAAGGATGTGTAAAGAACTGTTATAATGGGCGCCGCGTAGACAATTGCGAATAAAATCATGCAGGGCATTGTAAACAGTACGATCCAGACCCCTCTATTCTTTACCTTCATACGTTCTACCTCCTACAAAAGAAGGTCCGCAAGTATTGAATACTTGCGGACCTTTCACTCATTCAAGCTATTCCTGATTTTTTGCCGCTGACTCTGTCAATTTCTCGCAGAATTCCTTTGGTGTAATATTTCCGTATGCAAGTTCCGGAAGCTCTGTTGAAAATGTATCGATCGTATTCTGATACCAATATGCCTGATTCTGTCCATAAGTAACTTCTGCTTTATTCTGAATTTCTAATACCTGCGCCATAAGAGGATCGCTCTCTGTCAATGTATCTGGAATTTCCAGATCGTTTGATACAGGCTGAAGACCTGTCATTTCAAGCGCCTTAATCTGGTTCTCAGGACTTGTTTCAAATTTCAGGAATGCGACTGCCGCTTCAATCTTTTCTTCCTCTGTTGCTCCTACCATATCGCCAGGTGTCGGAACCATTTCCATACCGTTGCCAGGCATTAACATGATACCAACTTTGTCATAAAATCCTTCCGGCGCTTTCTCCGGCTCCTGGAAGTCCGGGATCATCCATGGACCATTCGGGAACATTGCTACTTCGCCGTTAAAGAAATGTGTTGCCATCGGATCGTATTTCCCGCCAACTGCGTCTGCCGTCGTATATTCTTTGAACATTGTCTGGATCTTCTCAGCGGCAGCCTCTACTTCCGGCGTATTGAAATCTGTTGGATACATGGTATTCATCCACTCATTTCCAGCTTCACCGTTCGTTCCGATCAACGCGCTCATCCAGAGGTTTGTCAGCCAGCCTGAATCCGCGGTATCCATTCCAAGCGGGGTGATTCCTTTTGCTTTTAACTGATCGCATACTTCAAAAAACTCGTCCCAGGATGCGAATGCTGTTTCCGGAGCTTCGATCCCTGCCTTTTCAAACAGTTCTTTATTATAATATATGTAAGAGATCTCTTTAGAAACCGGAACGCCGTAAATCTTGCCGTCTACGGTGTTAAACTCTAATGACGTATCATCAAAGAGCGCTTTCCACTCCGGATCCTCATCAAAGTACGGTGTTAAATCTGCTACCTTTCCTGATTTTGCCGCTAATTCTGTGATATTGTTTCCGCCGTTGAACACAATATCCGGCAGATCGCCGCTGGAGATCAGCAGTTTGATCTTCTGGTTATACGCGTCGGTAGTAGGAATTTCCTCGAAATTGAATTCTACATTCTTACCCGCCTCAGTTTTCTGGAATTCTTCAAACAGATATGAGTAGTAATCTGCCGCATAATCTGTTCCGACATGATAGTTGATGACATTCAGTACTATTTTCCCTGAATCATCTGAGGTTTCCTTGTCGTTGTCGCCGCCGCTGCAGGCAACAAGTCCAAGCGCCATACTGCCGATCAGGGCAGATGCCATTAACCTTTTCACAAATTTACGTTTCATAATTTTTCCTCCTCACGTAATAAATTTACATTTATTATATATTCAATTTTATATTTTTTTAATAAATTACATTGCCTTTTTCTTACATTTTAAAGTTCAAAACAGATGTCATATTTTTGAAAAAAATATATGAAATTCTGATTCTTTTAATATTTTGTTGTTTCATTTGAATATTTCCGCATTTTATTTGACATACATTGAATCTTCATTTTGGATATGTCATAATTATTTTACGATAATAACCGAGTAAGAGTGATTTATATGACTATGGATAAATATAAAAAAACAAAAATACCATCTCTCCGTACGTTTATAACCGCCGCGATTTCTATCATTGTAACCGTCGTCTTGCTATGCTCAATCTGGTTTTGTTATTCAAGAACATCTGCGATTTTAACTGAAAATTATGAAAACAGTATTACACAAAACCTGGAGTTAATAAACCATCAATTTATTGAGCAAATAGACCTGATTGATTCTATTATCCCGCTTTATTTAGCAGATACCATTATCTCGGAACCTCTGGAATCCGTAGAAACCGGTAAGCAATCGGCTGAAAACAGGCTGCAGATCGAGAAACAGATGTCCTACTTATATTATAGTACGTCTCTTGCAAGCAAAAATTTTACTAACAGCATTTATATTATTTCACAGGACGAGACCATTTTTAAGATTGGAACCTCCAGTTCTCCTGAGCCTGCGGAGTTTCAATGCCGGGAACTATTAAAAACGCTGGACAAAAAAGAACCGAAACTGATCTGTCAGACTTTGCCCCGGGACGATGGGAATATCTATTTTATCCGGAACCTGTTTAGCTCTAACACCGGAAACTATATTGGAACTTTCATAATTAATATTGATAAAGACAGATTCTTATCTTACCACACCAAAGATCTGGATCCGTCCTGGTTTCTGTGCCTGTATAATTCCTCTATGGCTGTTTTCTCTGATCCTGATATGGAGAAGGAATGTATGGCGCTCAAAGAACACGGGCAGAGGATCGGAGAACTTTCATTCCAGACAGCCCGCTTAAATGACAGGGAATATTTCGTCGCTTCACAGGAACTGTCGGGACTTGATCTGACTTCCAGCGTCGCCGCGCCGAAATCTTTAATGTTTGCCGACCTGAACAGTATCCTGAAATCTTATTTACTATTGTTAACGGGGATCGTTCTGATTGGTCTGTTTACCGCTATTGCGATCAGCCGCGCGATTACAAAACCAATAGATAAAATGATTTACAATATTAATCAGATATCCGAAAAGAAACAGAGCGCTTTGCCGCCAATGAAAATATACCGTGAGTTTGATGTCTGGGCGGATTCGTTTAACAAAATGCTGAAACAACTGGATATATATTATAATGATATTTTCCAAAAACAATTATTACTTAAAAATTCGGAAATCCATGCGCTGCAGACACAGATGAATCCACATTTCCTGCTGAATACTTTAAACACGATCGCATGGAAAGCACAGATCAGTGATAACGAGGAAATCTATCAGATGGTAATCTCATTAGGCGAATTTTTAAAGGCTAACACTCTGTCCAAAGAACAGGACTGTATTGCTCTTGAAAAAGAACTAAGATATGTGAAATTTTATATTTATTTACAACAGCAGCGCTTTGAAGATAAAATTTCCTGCGATATCCGCGTGCCGGAAACGCTTATGCACTTTCTAATCCCCTGTTTCAGTATCCAGCCGCTAGTGGAAAACGCGATCGTACATGGGTTGGAGCCAAAAACGGGCAAAGGGAAATTAATCGTGCAAATTTTAGAAACTGACGATTATTGTATGGAAATCTCGATCATTGATAACGGAGTCGGATTCCCGAAAGACTTTCAGGTCAGGGACATTGCCTCCTCTGATACCGACAGTCATACACATATCGGTCTGAAAAACCTGGACAGACGGCTTTTCCTGCTGTATGGAGACATGGCGCATTTAAGTATTGACAGTACGCCCGGCGTCTGTACAAGCATATCATTCAAAATACCTATTTCACGGGGGGGAGGGGTATCTTTACATGATCTTTAAAATATTAGTTGTTGACGATGAAGCTACTATGAGAAAAGGCATCACCAATTTTATGAATTGGGACTCTTTAGACTGTCAGGTTGTCGGAGCCGTTGAAAACGGTCTGGCCGCAATGGACTTTCTAAAAAATAGTGACGTTAATATCGTCCTGACAGATATTAAAATGCCGGGAGCGGACGGCTTGGAACTTGCACGGTTCATACACGACGAATATCCGCAGATAAAAGTGATCATCCTAACCGGATATGCAGATTTTGAATACGCGAAAACCGCTATAAAATACGACGTCGTTTCTTTTATTGTAAAACCAACAAATAAAAGAGATTTATTTGACGCGGTCAAAAAGGCGCAGGAACAAATCATAATCTCAAGAAACCGTTCCTCCATTGCCAAAGAAGAAATTGCTTTTCTCCGCGATCAGCTGCTGCTCGAAATGACGACCATGCCCTATGTCCCGTCTTTTGTGAAGCGGCTGTCTAAACTGAATTTGAGTTTAAACGATTATTATGTCGCCGCATTTCAATTGGTTCCTCTGGAAAACGATATTACTGCATTGAAAAAAATAATCATTGACGAGAAGAAAAACGCCTACTGTTACCGTTATAATAATCTGATCATAACTATTTACTTTTTAGAAAAATTTGAGGGACAAATACCTGAACATATACTGCAAAACTGTCAGGAGATCAGTACGATTACAGAAATGTTAGATTCTAAGCACGTAGCGATCGGCATCAGCCATTGCCACCGGGGCGCTGCGGATTTTCGTTCTGCCGTGGCGGAATCTATTCATGCCTTAACGCAAAATTTTTATTCAGAAAAAAATATTTTTCTTTTTTCTGATTGTGTAGAATCTTCAGAGTATGATCTGACCGCTGAAAATACTTTTGATCTGTTCGAATTTGAAAACCATCTTTTCAACCGCTTATTTGAAGATGCAGAACAGGTTTTAAAAAATATTTTTTCTAAATTTAAAAGCAACTTTGTATCGTCCATAGAGACCAAAAATATTTGTTTTCAGATATATTATATCTGTTACCGCGTTCTCAAAAAAAGAGAAGCCATACCGCCATCCAGCGAGCTGCTTGCAAGGATCCACTCCGCTCCGGATATTTTCATACTGGAAAACACGGTAAATGAATTATTTCAATATACGAAAAATCAGTTCAATGGTTCTAACGGCACGCAGAACAGGATCATTGAAAACACGATAAAATTTATCCATCAAAACTTAGCGACCGCTTTATCTTTGGAAGTCATTGCCGAGCATTTACATATATCAGCTTCTCATCTGAGCCGTACGTTTAAAAAATATTGTGATGAATCTCTGACTGAATATGTAAATAAAACCCGGATTGAAAAGGCGAAAGAGTACTTAAAAGACTCCAATATGCTCACATATGAAATTGCAAATCAGGTTGGTTACAATGATGCGACCTATTTTTCTTCTATTTTTAAGAAATACACTGGATTCAGCCCCAGTGAATACAGGCAGAAATATGCGCCTCATCAGCATTTCTCTGAGCAGAATAAATAGTATAAAAATGATAGGATAAATCTGCGTGGCGCTGAATGTACTGGCTTTTATTGGAATAGTTAGAGGATTTTTATCCACTAACTATTCCATATCCCATAATAGACGTTGCATTTACTGAATGAGTGTTCTGTTTTACCGCATCGCCGCTATTTCCATCTATCGTAGCCTGCCATTTCCCCTTGCTCTGAAACCACTCCACACCGACGCTGCATAAAGAAAATTTCGGGACTGCTCCGCGCACCAGCTGACAAAACAAGCGCACCATTCTTCTCTCTGTGCAAATCCATACCATGACCAATATTTCTCTCCGCCCTCATTCTCAAGCTGGCTTTTTGCGATCGTCACAAGCTGGTCATTCTCGAATAGACCGGCAAATAAGCCCCCACCCGAATAATACCGCTGAACGTCCGGTACATACTCCGGATCCCCGTATCTCGACCAGCCATTTTTCTAATCATTTAATCTGGTTCCCCGGTCTGGATTGTAGCCGCTGTAGAAACCGCTTTTCCATCAATCTCAGCAAGATAAAACCGCATATTCTTCTGCTTTATACATGTATAGTAGTTCTCTGCATCAATCATTTCCCATCCGTGCAGGGCAGTGTTTACCACATCTACCCAGGTGGAAAAGTCCTCCCGTGTCTGCACCTCTCTGCACACAACATCGGGGTTTTCGTCCGGCGAACAGGGTGTAAAATCAGATGCTTTCAGGAGCATTCCCGGCTCGGGCTGCTCTGCATTTTCTGTAAGATCCTGAAACCCGTTTGCCTTCAGTAATGCACGGATATTTCCCGGCTGGGCGTCAGGCGTGATTATCCACCGGTTCGGAACGGTCTTTTCCTTTATTCCCGCAATCAATTCCTGCAGCTCCTCCTGGCAGTGGTCATTACTAAGCTGCACATGGAATGCTAAAGACGGTCCGGTCTTTCCTTTCTTCGGTGTAATCCAGTCTACCGCTCCTTCATGCATCTCAATAATTCCCGACAAACAGAAAGCTTTATAATACCGATAATAATTCGCTATGACGGTTTGAGATTCTTGGGGAGTTACATACTGCGCCATAATATCCTCCGGGATCGTGATCTCATACTCGCAGGTCATATCTCCATTCAGTACGGAGCGCACTACCTTTCCCTCAAGCTTTCTGTTTAAGAAGGCTTCTGAAAAGTTCATTACATGCCCCAGGCTGCAATAGCATAGCTCTGCCGATACCGTTTCTTCCGCAAGGATGGATTCTTTGGCAAAGGGACAATGGCACGCATGATAGCGTTTCATCATACTGTCCTCTGCTTCCAGTTACGCATTCATATTGGAAGGAAAGGCCATACAGATCAGCTTATTGCCCTTTCGTACCGGAGCCAGCATCGCCGGATTTTCTCTGATAAACTCCAGAACCTCATCGGTGATTTCCTGCCCGTAGAAATCTTTATTCTGCTGATTCAGTCTGACAAAATTCTCTAATTCCGCATCATGGTGAACCTTCAGAAACGCATCCAGATCACCGATTTGCAGAAACTCGTCATGCGCCCAGGATGATTGGGACGGATGCAGTCCATGCCGCACCTTACAGAGAATGGCTCTTACCGTCTCCTTGTCGGTCATCTTCTCAAAGCGTTAAATGTAGTTATAGAACCGGTATCCAGTATTCATAGATGGCATCCTGCGGATCTACCTTGATATACACCTCAATATCCGGGGTATTGGCATATATATAGCCGGAAGTAGGAAGCCACTCCGTAATCACGCGCTTTTCCAACTCCTGCAGGGAACGGTTTGAGCCACGCCCTTCAAAAATCGCCCATTTGCAGGCCGGAATATAATACTCTTCAAACTCATTGCTCTTTTTGTCTGAACAGACTGCAATCAGATACTTCCAGTCCTCCGTATGGTGTACGCCGACCCCCAGCAGTCCCTGGGGCCTTCCGCTCATGAGGGAACCCAGCTTATCCAGCGTTCCATCTGTGAGCGCATTGTCCCATACCGACGGAATCTCTTCAAAATTTCTGCTGAGATCCCGATCCAGCGGACAGGAAATACCTACAATACGAAACGCAGTCTTTTCCTCCACCCTGAATTTCAGCGGTAGTCCGCCATTCACAGAAACATGGAATTGCAGCGGCGGATATGCCCGCAGGGGAACATTTTCTGTTTTCAGGACAGAAGGCACAATCCCATGAAAGCTTTTGAACGCCCTGGTAAACGCCGTCGGGGATTCATACCCATACTTGACAGCGATATCAATGACTCTTCCGGTGTCCCTTTGCAGCTCTACTGCCGCCAGAGATAACCTGCGCCGTCGTATGTATTCGCGCAGCGTCATATCCGTCATATAAAGGAACATCTGCTGGAAATAGTATGACGGGCAACCAGCCACTTCCGCCACCTTTTCATAATCCAGCTCCTCCGTTATATGCTGCTCTATGTATTCAATTGACTGGTTCAATCGTTGCATCCATTCCATAATACAGTTGCGCTATTATATCACTTCATTATAGCTGATCCTTTCCTAGTTTTCCTCGCATTCAGACCGTATCAACTGATAGCCTTACCCTGCGAATACGTCCCACAGGAGCTGAGATTATCTTTTCACCCCGCAGGATTCAATCCAGACAAAGCTGGTATAGAGCTGACAGCTTGTTCTGAAATTGCGTTTATTGTGGTAAAAAGAGTATCACAGCAGCCTTGCGTTAACCATGCCGGAATCTTGGTTTATTCTTGTATTTTACAGTTCTCTTCCTATTTTACTTTTTCTCAAAGTGTCCTTCTCGACTATTTTTGTCAAATTACAGTGAGCAGAGGGTGCAGAAGCCCTCCCTTTTCGTACATAAGAAGCTCGTCCCGGTATACCCACTTTACATCCACAACCTCAGTCTCCTGCATTCGGATCTCGGACAACTCAATATCTGCATGAAACTGCCACACATCATAAAAATCCTGAACAGAATCTCTTCTTGTATGACAGAGCCGCTCCGCTCCTGTGGGATCCAGCGTGATTCCCAGCTCTTCTTTCACTTCCCGAAGCGCACCGGCAAGGCTGTCTTCACCGGCAAGAACACTTCCGCCGGTGCATTCCCACAAAAGCGGGTACTGTTTATTCGGATGACGCTGCGAGAGAAGATATTGTTCTTTGCTGTTGCGGATCCATGCGCTTACGGAAAGATGATAATATCCTTTCGGAATCGGCATGCCCCGGAATATCGTCACATCCGTTTTCTCGCCGGCGTCATTATATAAATCCCATCTCTCTGTCATTGTCATATCTCCCATCCTGGAAGCGGCGCTTCTGTGAAATCTTTTATGTAGCGATCACTGATTTTTTCTATCTCAGTCTGGTGGTGAGCCGAATACTTGTCATACACACCGCAAACAAGCATTCCCGCCTGCTTTGCGCTTCTGACTGCCGGAAGCACGTCGTCGAAAACAAGGCACCGATCCGGAGCTACTTCTAATCTGCGTGCCGCAAGCTCAAATACATCCGGAAATTCCTTGCCGCGTACTACTTCGTCTGTGGAGCAGAGTGCATCAAACAGCCCCAAAACCGAGTTGTTTTCAAGACACGGTACGAACAGTTTCTCCGGCAATCCGGTAGCAACTGCCAGCTTGATTCCTGACTCCTTGAGCATTTTCAAATACTCCCGTGCATAAGGAACCAGTTTCACATGGCGGGCATACTCATAAACGGCCATCTCATTCCATTCCCGTACCATATCGTCTACCTTTTCAGTAAGTCCAAATAAATCTATCGTATACTGCGCTGCCTCTTCAAAACTGCGGGCGCAGATTTCTGTCACATAATTTTCGGGAACCGGCAGACCACGCTTCTGTAAAAACATAATATCGATCTGTTCCCAAACATCCATGGAATCCAGGAGTGTTCCATCCAGATCCAAAATAGCTGCCTCAAATCTCATGGCTCACCTCTGTGTAAAATGCTTCTTTTATCTGCGCTGCGGCCTTTCGGATATCCGGTTGTCCAATAATGGCGGAAACAACGGCCAGACCGTCAATCCCTATCGGACGAAACATCCCCGCATTTTCCAGATTGATTCCGCCGATCACGACAATCGGCAGATTTGTTACGCGCCGGATTCTCTGCAGTTCTTCCAGCGAGACTGCATCCGCATCTGTCAGTGTCTGTGTACTCATTATCCCTCGGTCTGTCACGAGATATAGGGAGTAATCTATCTGCATTCTGCCACCTCGCTTTCCTGTGTCGGCAAACCATGCCGGTACAACTCATAAAAGTGATGGGTCGGTCCGCAGCCTTTTCCAATGGCAAGGGAGTGGGTAATTGCTGTAGTAACATAAACTTTCGCTTTCTCCACCGCTTTGCAGATATCCATGCCCAGCGCCAGTTGTGATGCGATTGCGGAAGAAAAAGTACAGCCTGTGCCATGAGTGTTCTTAGTGGCAATCCGCTCGGTTTCAAAGTGGTACATCTGCTTTCCGTCAAACAAGACATCCAGTGCGTTTCCAATGGCGTGGCCGCCCTTTACAACAACAGTCTTACTACCCATATCGTGGATTTTCCGGGCAGCTGCTTCCATATCCGTCACAGACCGAATCTCCACACCGGTAATCCTCTCCGCCTCCGGAATATTCGGCGTAAGCACGTCCGCCAAGGGAAGAATCGTTTCGATCAGCGCATCCACTGCTGAGGGATCCATGAGGGGGCAACCGTTTTTTGCATACATAACCGGGTCTATGACCACATGCTCAGGTTTATACTGGCGCAGCTTTCCCGCTACTGCTCTCATGCATTCCGGTGTGGAGAGCATTCCCACCTTGACCGCATCGACTTCGATATCCTCAAATACCGCATCGATTTGCTTTTCAATCATTTCCGGTGTAATATCCTGAATATCAATCACGCGGCTGGTGTTTTCTGCAACGACTGAAACAATCACGCTCATACCAAACACTCCATGGGCAGAAAACGTCTTTAAATCTGCCTGTATGCCCGCACCGCCGCTGCAGTCTGAGCCGGCAATCGTCAATACTTTCTTTATCATATAAGTTTCTCCTTTGCTTCTTTCGGGAATACGATCATCAGCGTCCCATTCTTTACAGATATCCGGCTCTTCTCACCAATGAACTCATTGCTTGTACCGATTGGGAAGGTATTGGTCAGCGTTGCATCTGCCAGTGGATATTTTAAGCCCTGTAAATAAACCCCTTCCGACTTCTCTGAATAGGAGAAAACGGATATATAACCGGAGGGAACCGGTGAAAAAGACAGCACTCCATTCGTAACTGCAGTAATAATGTTTTCACTTCCAGGCGCATTCCCAGTCGTTTCAGAGTAACCGACCTTTTTCAACTTTTTGTCTACTGGACGCACGAAGCGGTTTTGGGGACAATGCAGGTATCCTTTCCGGCCATTTTCAGCAAGATATGCCAGCACCTGCAGGTTCGCTATGGTGTGGTCGATCCTTCCGCCTGTCCCGCCGTATAGGTGAAATTCCGTATATCCGGCTTTTATCCCTTCCCGGACTGCTGCGAGCATATCCGTATCATCCTTTTCACAGCTCAGTGTGATGACGTTTCCGCCTATCGGAGCGTTCTCCAGCGTATCAAAATCCCCGATAATCAAATCGGCAGCGATGCCGCTTTGCTCCAGATACCGTAACCCTGCGTCAGCGGCGATCACCAAGTCTTCTTCTGACGGATGGAACTCCAGACTGAGACAGTCTCCCGCACCGACAACATAACAAATTCCGTTTTTCAAGGCGCTACCTCCGATATGGCATTTTCCAGAAATCCAGTTCAAGAAGACTTGCCTTTTTGAAAATATGGCTCAGCTTTTCCTTTTCAGTATCCGAGAGAGTTTCGCACTTTCCATCTGTAAACCGCGACCATTCCCGGCAGCTCTCTGCATAGCGCTCATCGGCATAATCCTCAATGAAATCCCAGTATCTTGATTCCTTGCTCTTCGGATCCTCCGCCAGTCTGCGGAAAATATAGCTGTAGCTCATCATACAGGGAAGTACCGCCATCAGCATTTCCTTTTCATCGCCACGCTCCGCGGTTTCCAGCAAAAAGTCAATATAGCGCTGGTTCTCCGGCAGCGGGGCTATGGATTCGATATCATCGTCCGTCATATCGAACTGTTCTAAGTATCGCAGCCGCACTGCAGACTCCGTATCCGTAACAAAGCTCAGGACAGAGTAATAAAGCTGGATATCCCGCAGCGTTTTTGCATGATAGATTTCCTTTCCATAGACACGGGCGTAATGCTTCAGGTAAATGCTGTCCTGTATCATGTATTCTTTAAAGCATTCAAAGGGAAGCGTCCCTGCCTTCATCTCCTGGACAAATGGCGTTGTAATGCACTCATCCCAGATAGGGATATTCTTTTCGAGCACCTCGTTCATAAATGACATTTTTGATTCCTCCTGTGTGTTTGTTCCGATCATCTATGCTGCCAGAAGATAAACAAAAAAGAGCTTCCAAATCAATCGGAAGCTCTTTCAGACGCAATACGGGCGTAAGAAATTGCTTCCCTACGCCGGTATTAGCCGACAGGTCCAGAGGTCAGGTCTTAACCTTTTTCAACTTGTTCAGTTCCCTCGCAAACACAGATAATCAGTATTTAATTTACGCAAAAAGGACGCCCACTTGGAGCGTCCTGGAAATACAAATGCTGTATTCATTCAGCTCCCTACGTTGGTATTAACCAACAGGTTCAAAGGGTCAGGTTTTGCCTTCTCAACTACATGGTAGTCCCCCTGCTTATGGCTATTATACGATTTCTGTGTAGATTTGTCAAATCGGCTATCCCGTCCGATATTGCTTCACGATCATGTCCTTCCAAATGGGTCGGCAATAACTTCGTCCGCTACCGGGTATTCCAAATACCAGCTTTTGAACTTTAAGTATTCCGCCTGCGGATGTTCCTTGTCATACCCGGCAGGAACATTCTTCAGTGATGTACCCTGTACTCTGAAATACTTCTGGAATTCCGGCGCATGAATAATCTCTTCAAACTCCTCGCCGTGTTCCGTAATGTAGTCGCGGATCATTTCCGTTGCGTCTCTGAACATATCTGCAAACAGTCCGCCGCCAAGGAAGGACTGACCGCCCGGTTTAATCATCAGATAATATCCTACCGGAACGGGCAGCTTGCCCTTTGAAGCAATGTGTGCGCGGAATGCAGGATTGTACGGAGACTTGTCATGACTGAACCGCGTGTCCCGCACCAGTTTGAAAGTAAGCTCCTTGGGCTGGTTATGCAGAATGCTGCTGTCAAACTCTCCAATACGCAGAATGAGAGTCTGGATTAGTTCCTCGAACTGCGCGTTTGCCTCTTTGTTTTCCGCTTTGTGGGCATGGTACCATTCCCGGTTATTATGTTCGCTCAAATCGGTCAGGTACTTTAAAATCCATTTTGTATCCATTTTCCGAACCTCCCTTATGCACTTCCAACAACCGAAAAGGAGGAACCGTTCAGGAAATCCTCAATGAATTTTTTCAGGCTTCCCGGAGACTGATAGGTTTTGCAGAAGGAAAATTCATGGGAAATTCCATCAATCTCCTCCATTGCTTCCTTAAAATCCGTCATTTCCTTTGGTACAGCAGTGGTAAAGTCCAGCTGCGCCGGGTTAATTCTACGATTCTGGATAGCATAGTTTACCCTGTCTGCACAGTGGCATGCCCCGTTTCCATATTCGCCGCAGTATTCCTTTAAGAAATCCGCCACCTTTTTGCGAACCCTTGACAGACGCTGGCGGTAGGCTTCCGGCGTAATCCCCAGAATATCTCCGGCAATACGGCTGTCCAGCTTGAACATCGTACCCAGTATGAAGATGCAGCGGCTCTCAGCGTCCAGGCACTGCAGCATAACATTGGTGCAGGAAAGCTTCAGTTCTTCAGCCAGAATAGACTGCTCCACATTCTGTGTCAGATCCGGCACATCGTTGATTTTTGCATTTTTGATATCGTCCCCATAAAACTCAAAGC
This sequence comes from Extibacter muris, assembly GCF_004345005.1. Classification (GTDB taxonomy): domain Bacteria; phylum Bacillota; class Clostridia; order Lachnospirales; family Lachnospiraceae; genus Extibacter; species Extibacter muris. Next base: position 40,970 of record NZ_SMMX01000014.1, on the reverse strand, counting down.
TGAGAGGGAACTTGGCAAACATATGCTTCTGGTAGTTTTTCAGATGGTTGGTTGCAATACTGAATACCCATGTTGAAAATGAACTCTCACCTCTAAAGGAAGACAGGTGGGTGATGACTTTCAGCAGGATATCCTGTGTTGCGTCATCTGCATCATGGAAAGTTCCAAGCATACGCAGGGAAAGGTTAAAAACCAGGTCCTGTATGCCAAGCACAATGGTCTCAAGGGATTTTTTATCCCCTGATGTCGCTTTCTGGACTAAATCCAATAATTCTTCGTTCGTAAACTGATTCATGATTCCTCTTTTCTGAAGTGCTAATGATATTTTTATACGAGAACATATCAGGAAACGATTGAGTCCCAACATCAGACCCTGCGGCGCTTCAACGCAGAATTTATCCGTATATATCATTAGACAACCCTTTCCCGTCTGTGTGACAAGAAATTTTGATTTATATCAAAAAACCTACTTTTTCCCCTCCAGAGCCTTCGTTCCCGCTATTATAACCTGCAATGAAATTTCAAAGCTCTCCTCAATGGATATCGGATTCCCAAACGCATGGTTATTTACCAGCAAGGCGAAGCCTTCCAGGAATCCGCGATATGTGCGAATCAGGTGGTCGCTGTTTTCCTTTGATATGTTGAGCGTCGAAAAGACTCTGTATATCATGGAAAACATCCCTTCGGTTGCATTCTGCGTTTCCTCACTTTGAAATTTGTTATACCAAAGCATCGCATTGAACACGCCCGGATTTTCAGTTGCGTACTGATAGAACGCACGGCAGATTGCTTCTAACGCCTCATATCCGCTGACACATACAGCCGCATCCGTCATCGTTCGATCCATTTGTTTCCAGCCAAAGATCATAATTTCCTTGCGCCGCCATCATAAATGGTCTTTATGACAAATACCGTATCCTCATCATATGTAACCCCAACCTTGCTAAACTCGGAATCATCACCGCTTCCTGGACCGACCATAATATTCCCGCCGCATTCCGACTGTCCTGTGATCGCTTCCACAACCGTAAGCTGTGTTCCCTTAATCTCTTTAATGCTGCCTTCCAGGTTTGGGGAATCTTTTTTAATGCTGCCATTGTTTGATTCTCCTGTTTCAGTCGGTTTTTCTGTCTCAACCGGTTTTTCTTTGCTATCATTTGGTTCCTCTGTTTCAGAGGAAGGTTCGTTACCGTTTTTCTCATCCACATCATCTTTTTCCGGTTCTATGTTTAAGTCAGCATCTGCTGCATCCTCTTTAAAGTCCGCGCCTTCCGTATCTTCCTGTTTCTGCTTTTGATCAGGGGCTTCCTTGGTACTCTGGCAGGCGCAAACCGTAACTCCTATGACACACAATACTCCTGTCAGCATCAGTATTTTACTTGCTTTTTTTCATTTTGATCTCCTTTCCATTTTGACATTTACCAGCAGTTCCCAAGTCTTGTATCAAAGCAATCTCTAATTGTCCTCTAAACCAGCTTAAAAAAACCTTTAATTTATAATCTGTTATGATTGTATCTGATATGTTCTAAAACTTTATTACAAAAGAAAAGCACCAATGCTCAGTAAATACCGGGCATTGGCACTTTTTCTTATATGGTACGCCTACGAATCTTTTGATAGAGCAGCGACGCTGCCGTCATCACAACGCCTGCAGCAAACAACCAGATTTTTGCCTTGTAATCACCAATGGCCATGGAGAACAGATAGAAGCTGCCCAGCTTCGGTCCCATACCGATATTGAGCGCATAATACAGCAGCGGCGGCATATATCCGATAACTGTGTTTCCAGTAAGCGCCGAGGTCAGCATGCCTATGGAACCTAAGAATACAGCGTCTGCTGCCGTTCCCAAAGCCATAACCGGCGTCACATCACAGCTGCACATTTTCATATACACTGTAAATATGGCAATGAGCAAGACTGCCGCTGTCACGGAATACACCGTTCGTATAAGATAAACCCGTTCTGTGCTGCAATACTTGGAAGATACCAGATCGTTGATCTCCTCATTTTGTTCCGGCTGAAATACCGGCGTCAACAGCACAATACCAATCAGGGATACAAACATTTCCAGCGGCATGGCGGCGGATTTTTGATCCAGATTGGACGTGCCAATCAGCAGCGGCACCAGTAGGCATAAGACTGCAGCTACGGCAATAGACAAAAGTGAGTTATGCCTGAGATTGATTTTTGCGATTTCTAAAACCGGAAAACGCTCTTTTGATTGATTCATTTCCACCGAATTTCCCCTTTCTTTTTGCTTCATAAATCAGGATTGTGAAGATAACCAGCAGCAGAGAAAGTCCTGCCATCAATAATCTGTTTTGCATCAGGTTCTGAAAATGGTCAAGGTAATCCTGCGTCCGGAACCAGCTGTCTGCGCCAACATTATGGCGGGGAGCCAGACGGAACAGGGAATATCCTGAACGGACAGTTTTGATGCCCAGATTGACATCGAACATCCACCACAGCCCCTGCACGGCAACCGCAATCGGTGTACCGGTCAGCTCCGTCAGAAACATGCCGATTGCCGTGGATATCATTACGCTTGGCATAAGCCAGCCCAAATCGTATTTCAGCGGAGCCAGGTAATCCAGGTCCATTCCGCTGTAGGTGCTCCAGACAAGCATATTCGACAGGTATGACAGGATGATCACCGGGAGCATTGCTGCCGTGACCAGCGCAAGGTAACGAACCAATGTCAGTTTGACAGCAGATGTCTTCTTTGTATAGATTAGCGCCTCCATTTTGGCACGCTGGTCTTTCATACACAGAATCACCGCCAGAAATACCGGCAGAATGGAAAGTACCATCACGCCTGCATAGTCTGAAAACAAGCGAGCGTATCCACCGGTGATCTGATCCGAGCTTAAAGCAAGCTCATACCGTTCCTTTGCCTCCTCATAGGTCAGCGGAACTGTCCCATACTGAGACAGGGAATCGGACGCATACTTTGAACCGCCGCCCAGTAAGTCGTCCGCCTGCTTCATCAGTTCCTGAAAGCGGGAATATTCTAAGTCATCACGCACGGCAAAGACCAGCTTTTCCGGTTCGCTCTGTTGCTTTGCATCTGAGTCTATGGTAAAGCCGCCATCCTCTCCCTGCCGCATATTGTCTCCACCGATTTGGAAAGTGTAATTGTCAGGGCTGCCGGAATCAATTCCCGCCACTTCCTGTAAAAGTGTTTCTTTGTTGATTCCCGTAATCTCAGAAAGGATTTCAGCCATTCCCGTCTGCTCACCTTCACTAAGCTTGACATGTTTGATAAACCCAATGGGATAGGTGGTATAGTTATTATCGCTGAACTCAGACAGCAGATTACGCAGCGCAGACGGCATGACCATCTCCGGAATTTCCTCATACTTATACCCATAACTGCCGCTGACCCCACCCGGCTGCGGCTCCTGCAGCAAGTCATCCTTAAATTGAAAAACACCCTGGGAGAACAATCCAATCACAATAGCCGCAACAAAGATGAGATAGGGAATGGATACCACGATTTTCTTCATTTCCCGTACAAACAGCATTACCACTCACCTCCGATTTCGCCCAGGATATCGCGTACTCCGCTGGTATGGAGATACAGCATATATGCGTCCTCAATGTTCGGCTCGCAGGCTTTGGCGCCCTGCATCAAGGTATCCGCAATAAACCGGATATGAACTTTATTGCCCTGTGTGTGCATGCTGGTAATGGAAAGCTGCCTTTTGAGCTGCGGCAGCTCTCTTTTAGAAACTGTCATGGTAAAGACTCTGCCTTCGGATGCCTGCAGCAGCTCATCTACTGTACCGTTATAGATGACTCTGCCTTCGTTGATAATGGCAATATCCTCGCATGTGGCTTCTATGTCTCCTACAATGTGTGTGGAGAGAATGACTATTTTATCCTCTGCAATTTCGGACAGCAGGTTTCGGAAACGAACGCGCTCCTCCGGGTCCAGGCCGGCAGTGGGTTCGTCAACAATCAGTACCTTAGGATCATTTAATAACGCCTGGGCAATTCCAAGCCTTCGCTTCATGCCGCCGGAAAGCGCTTTTACTTTTTTGTTTCTGTGTTCTGACAGATTCACCTTTTTCAGCAATGCGTCGATGCGTTTTTTTCTTTCATCGCCGTTCAGCCCTGAAAGAATCGCCAGATATTCCATGGCCTCTCCCACATTCATGGATGGGTACATGGAAAACTCCTGCGGAAGATATCCGATAATCTTACGGATTTCTCCAGCGTTTTCGATGGGGACGCCGCAAACCGTAATTTCGCCGTCCTTTTTCTGAAGCAGTGTAGCCAAGGTTTTCATCAGCGTAGTTTTACCCGCACCGTTGCGGCCAAGCAGTCCGAACATCCCCTGATGGATTGAAAGACTGACATCATACAGCGCCTGTTTCTTTCCATAAAATTTATTCAGATTTTTGATTTCAATGGAATTATTCATTTGAAAAAGCTCCTTTCCTCAGATGCGTCTCTCATCTGATGGGTATAGGATAGAAAGAGATTTTCAACTTTTTATCTACAGGATGAAAAAAACTGCAAAACACCAGGTAACCTAAATAGATTTCAAATATCCACAAAAAACGACGACTTTGATCTCTCAAAGTCGCCGTTTCATTTTAGCGAAATCATGGAATATATTTTTCAAAGCGGCATTGCTCGACTACTTTGCTTCCTAAGAGCGTAATTGCCTTTCGGGGACAGGAACTAATGCAGCGGTAACACATTGTGCAGCGATTTCCTGCAACAACCTTTCCATTTTCCACATGAAGATTTCTCATAGGACATAGCTTTTCACATAAACCGCATCCAATACACTCTGACCCGATTTTCAAATCGTTCGCATAGTCCTTTGTTTTCCCATAGTACCAAAGCCTTTGGCAGAGAAGTCCCGCGATTCGGTCATAGAAATAAATACCATCATGGGGATACTTGCCCTTTTTGATCTTTTCGGCAGTCTCTTCAATTTTCCTGTCAGCCGCTTTAATGATTTCCCGATTCTGTTCAACCGACTTTTTTAGCAGTTTCACATCACAAACCGAATCCGGCATCTGAATATGTAAACCGCCAACTACCTTTGCACCATATTTTTTTAACAAGCGTGCAGAGCAGCCCGCACCGTCGCCGCTAAACAATCCCATTGTGGCAACACACAAAATCTTTTTTCCTTTCCAAAGCGATGAATAACGCTTGATAAAATCTCTTACCATAATAGGCGCATTGGAAAACTGCACAGGGTATGCCAGCACGATAAAATCGTGCTGCGGCAGTGTTTCCATTGCATTAAGACTTTCAATAGGAATGGCCTGCGCCGTTTCGTCTAATAGGCGCAATAGCTTTTCTATACAATGCTTTGTATTTCCTGTCCCGCTTAAATAGATCCCAACCATTTCATTCACCTCACTATAACCACATTCTCAATATCGGTCACTTGCAAATTCTCTTGCTCTTCTCAAACTTGCCTGCATGTCACTGCCTAAATGCCGCAGTAACCACAGCCCCGTTCCGATTGCTCAGCCGGATATATCCGCCGTGCTTTTCGCAGAGGATCTTACCGATATTCAGCCCCATACCGAAATGCTCATTGTCTGTTTCGCTTACCGTTTTGTAAAACGGCTTTGTTGCGTTCTCCAAATCCTTCTCGGCAAACCCGGTTCCGTCATCTGAAACCATCAGATACAGGTATCCATCGGATGAGTCTACCGAAACCGACACTCTTTCTTTTGCAAAACGCGCCGCATTGGCAAGCAGGTTTTCAAATACACGCTGCACAATGGCAGTGTCCACACACAGAGCGGTATCCATCCCTACCTTACATTCACAGGAAAACATTTTGTCTATGCATACGACCTCTCCGGTTTCCTGCAGCTGCTCATAGAGCATCTCCATACTGATAGGCTTCCGGATGATTTCAATGTCCTCCAGTCTCTGCAGATCGCTCATAGTCTGCACGTAGGACTCCAGCCTTACAATGTGCCGGTGCATTATTTCTGATGTGCCGCTCACTTTTTCTGCCGACATTTTCGGCGCATATTGCTGAAGAAGTTCGCTTTGCCCCTTCAGGACCGTCAACGGCGTCCGCAGATCATGGGAAAACGCTGTGTTCAGCCGCTTGCGTTCCTCCATCTGTCGCCACATTTCCTCATTACTTTCCTGCAAAGCCACACGCATCTTCTCGAAAGAGGCGCACAGCTTTCCCAATTCATCTTCTTTGTTATAGACTACCTTGAAATCCAGATTGTTGTCCGCAATCTGCCCGGCGGCGTGATCCAGTATGGCAAGAGGCGTTTGCAGCTGCCGCCGGTAAAACAAAACACTGGTCCCCACAATGCAGAAGATAAAGCAAATCGGATAGACGGCTATACTGAAAAAGCTCATTGCGTCATCCAGCCGCTGTTCAAACGGCGTGAAGTAGGAACGCAGATCCCTGGTATAGTAGGCAATCAGATGCCCTTTCTCAACCTCGATTTCCTTATGTGTTTCTTCATAAATGATCTGATATTTGTTATATATCCGGGACTGGACAAACTGGCATGTGTTGGACAGCAGCAGGGAAAAGAGGAGAGCCGTTACAATGCACCCCAGCATATACCATATAAATATGGTCTTGATGGATCTTTTGGAGAAGAGATTTTTTATTTTGCCCATTTGTATCCCACTCCCCAGACTGTTTCCACATACGGCTTTGCGTCTGCCGCTGCAAGCTTTGTGCGGATACGGCGGATATGCTCTGCCACAACCGAAGATTCCCCTTCGCTGTCATATCCCCAGACAAGCTCGTAAATCCGTTCCTTGCTGAATATTTGTCCCGGATAACTGGACAGTAACTCAATAATATCAAACTCCTTTTTGGCAAGGGAGACTTCCTCGCCATTAAAGTACAAGCGCCGTTCTGTATAGTCAATTGCCAATTTATCGTCAAGCCGGACTTTCGGCGTCTCTCCTCTGCGGCGTTCCCGTCTGAGATGCGCGGCCACCCGTGCGCCAAGCTCATCCAGTGAAAACGGCTTTACAATGTAATCGTCTCCGCCAAGGCCAAATCCCTTGATTTTATCGCGGTCCTCCACTCTTGCAGTTAAAAACAGAATCGGGCAGCTGACAAAATCCCGTATCCGGGCACAAACCTCTAATCCATCTATGTCGGGCATATTGATATCCAGAAGGATCAGATCCGGCTGTTTTCCCGCCTTATGGATCGCTTCCATGCCGTTAGTTGCGGTCATTACGTCGTAATTGTTGTACATAAAATAATCTTCCAGCGTGGAAACGATATCCGCTTCATCGTCCACAATTAAAATTGTATCCCTCATTTTGCGCACCTCCAATATATGGATTTAAACTTATCTTGCAATTTTCAACATTTTATCTACTTTTTATTTTATGCAGGTCCGCCTTTTCCATTCTGAAAGCTTGGTATTCAAGATGCCCCTTACAATTATATACGATTAAACACACAAATTACAAATCTTTCTGAACATAGTAAGGAAGGCTGTCTCTTTCCAGAGCAGCCTTCCTTCTCCTTAGTTTGTTCTGGAATTCTATTTATGATACCTCTGCATTCTTCTTATATATACTTTCGCACTCCTTACAGGTAATCGCCAACCTGTAATCCTTCAGCTTTTTAGAAAGAATTGTGATCAGCGGGGAAGAGTCTTTTGGGCAGCATAAGCGGTTTTTTATCGTAATCAGTTCCTCATCACAAGGACTGCCCGGAACACTGTCCTCGAAATCAATCAGGATACTGCCGTGATTGCCACAGTTACACTCATACTGAAATTCCACCTTGTCATAGGTTGCGTAGCAGAGATATCCGATATTTTCTCCACATTCAGTACAGTAGGTCCAGCCGCCGTAATTTGCCGCCAGCCTTGTATTCACTAAATTCTTTGTTTTAATTTTTCTTGCCATATAAATTTCTAACCTTTCATCTTTTATTTGTTTGTTGTTCTATCGCAGCTTTAAGATTGTCAATATACTTTGTTTGCTGTTTTTTCAGGTACCCCTTCACAAAGAGATTCATGATTGCCTTTTTTACCTGAACCTCCTCTGTAAAAGTAATCTGAGTACCACCGTCATGCCTCTCAAATATTCCGCTCCAGTTTCCGCTCATATTCTCATTTTCCATTGCAAATCGGTATTCCTTGTACGGCTCTTTCGCTGTGATGCGAAAATGTGTTATGAACCCACTCGTTGTATACTCATCAAACCGATTTTCATCTATGATTACGATTTTGGACAAATCACTCCGCCATCTATAATTTTCATTATCCACAACAATATCCCAGACTGTTTTGATATCACAGGGGAATTGTGCCGTTATCGTTGATTGCTTCATAAACAACCACCCTGCCGATCCTTTTCTTTCAATTCGATAGTTGGTAGCACTAATTTAATCATTTGCTTTTTCTCCATAACAAACACCTTAGCCAAAAAGTTTCTCCTTAAAGCAATTTGGCTTTCCCGTCGGTTTGGCGGTAAGTCTAAACATAACGCAGCCATCGGGACACACAAGAGTCTTGGTGTACTTTCCGTCCCCGCCGATATTTTCTAAATCACCGCCACTCCTGACGGCTTCCATAATGGGAAACATAACCATCATACATTTAGAGCAAATACCCTGCCCATCCTGATTTACCGGGCATCCATAGGTACAGGTGTACTTGTCGCCAATTTCTTCACCGTTGCGGCAATAGCGTTCTGTACTATCTCCGCGCAGAAAGTTGATAACCTCAATTTCCCATTCGTATTCTTCATCGTACCATTTTTTCATATCGGGTCTCTTCCATACTGGAATTTAGTTCTGTGTTAGCCAGATAAGCTGGAAGCTGTCACTTAAACATATGCGAAGCTTGCGGGCAACACATTTGCAAACAACCCTGAAGCAAGGACGAGAAGTGCTATTACAGATATTCCTACTCCAACGGTTCTACATAGCCTGGGCCATGTGATATATCCGCTAATTTCACTGTTTCGCCACTTCCTTCAGTTTTATTTGCCACTTCATCCTCTTCTTAGCTGGTTCCAAGTTTAAGGAAAACGACTCAGTTCCATTGCTTAAATACAACGATTTCTGCGTCCTCACCGTAACCGCTATACTCAGATACCATCAGATACTTTTCATCTGCCATAATGCCATAGCATCTGTCGCTGCCTTTCTTCTGCAGCTGGTTACCAAAATAGATTTTGTTGTCATCCCAGAACTTAATAACCTCACCGTTTGGAAGGGAATATTCAATATTGGCGAAAGAGCCTTTAAGTGCGTTCAGTTCTGTTACCTCTTCCATGTCCGGAATATCCAGGGCATTAAATGCCGCCAGCAGTTTTTTCTTGAATCTGCAAAGCTCATCTTCACCTTTTTTGCAGCATAAAGCGACCATGCATTCTGCGCCGAAAGGACGGCCACCTGTCGCATCGCATCCCTTGCAGCCGCTGCTTAACTCGCAATTCATACAGTCAATTCCACAAATCGATCCCATGATCTTCAATCCTCCGTTTCTGATTTTGTTTTCTGTTTCCCCCTGCATCCAAACCTTAGCATAATATCTTTCTGCTCTCCCCGCCTGCGTCAAGGCGGGGAAAACAGAATGAATTCTCATCTTTTGGCGCAGTGGAAAGCGTTATGGACAATCACAGCTTCCTAATTGGGAAATACATATAGCCTTTCCCGGTCCGCGGGCAGGTGAAATCATGAACAGCGCCGACCAGTGGAATATTATTTTCTTCCAAATATTTGATTACTTCTGGAAAGCTGCTGTCATTTTCACGTTCCGCGTAAATGTATTCGTAGCCCGGAACCACCCACTTTGTCCAGCCGTCAGGAGCCTCTGCATCGTCACTGCACTCCACACCGGCGAGATACAGCCCGTCACTGAAATTCTCCCATGGACGGAATGAGCGTGAGAAATCAGTCATCGCTCCCCATATCCCACTGATATTACCGTCCTCATCCTTCTTGGCTAAATGTTGAACCTCTCCAAAATGAGAGTTCGCGTCATCCCATAGCTTTTGAATAAATCCTGCACCGTCTTTAGTGGAACCCTCTTTTCCGATTACCACAAAGGACTCTTTTACGCATCTCTCGATTTTCATTTTTTGTCCATCCTTTCGTTTGGTTTGAATTAAACTCAGTCGTCTTAATCAGTTAATTAGCTTTATTACATCCTGCAGGGTGACTAATGCCATCATACCCATCAACAATACAAAGCCCACCGCGTTCACCGCTGCCTGGTACTTTTCAGGAATTTTGTGTTTGAACAACAGCAGTGCTACGATATCCACCAGCAGAAAGAAAATTCTTCCTCCATCCAGAGCCGGAATAGGCAGCATATTCATTACCGCCAGGTTGATTGCAATCAGAGCAGCAAGAAAGGCAATGTCTCTCACCGCACTGGATGCAGATTCAGAAGATGTTCCTACCTCTGTCATAATAGACATGATTCCCACCGGACCGCTCAGTTCTTTCACACTTACGGTTCCACGTACCATTTGGGTTATGCTGAACCACATTTGCTGAACAAAGTCCAAGGTCTGATAGCCGATGAAACGCAAACTTGTTAAAAAATCTGCGGGGACTTGCATCGCTCCCACCTGTAGGCCAAAACTATTCTGTTTCTCTCCATAGGTTCCGCGGTAGAGAGGCAGATCTTCCAAGACAATTAACTTGCCGTTTCGTATAACCTCTATATCGATCCCCTGACCATCGTTAAAACTCAGAAACATCGCTGCATCCCCTCGGATATAAGTTCGCCAGCCATCAACTTTATAAAAAACATCTCCAACCATCAGGCCGTTCTCACCCTCCAAAGGAAACCCCTCGCTGAACCCAGATACCTGATCTACATAAAAACTGCTGGCTCCTGCAAAGAGTACAGCTATAATCACAATACCTGTGAGAAGATTCATGAAAGACCCGCCAGCCAAAATCACGAATTTTTTCCAGAATCCCTGACGGGCTAAACAGCGCTCATCCCCGGTGTCTTCATCCTGCCCCTCCAGAGCACAGAAACCGCCAATTGGCAGGAGGCGAATGGAATACTGGGTTTCTTCCGTTTCCCTATGCCAGATGCAGGGACCCATACCGATGGAAAATTCATTAACCCTCACCCCACAGAGTCGAGCTGCCAAAAAGTGCCCCAGCTCGTGGATTGCTATCAAAAAACCGAAAATGAAGATTGCAGCTAAAATAAAGACTATTTTCATAATTGAAAATGCTCCTTTCCAATGTGTCACTTTTCTTGCAGTTACATTTCAACCATCCTTTAGTATTTGTTGTCCTAATCCGCACGTCTGATTTCCGCTGCGGGGCAAGCTCGTCGTCTCTACAGTATTTTTCCAGAGAGCAGATCTTGCCATCTTTTTCACAATAGGAAGAAAATCACATGAAAGGACATCTTCTTATCCTTAGTATACACATGAACAACTGCAATCTATAGACCGCCTGCCATTTTCTACCCACTTTCGCCGTTCCATTCGCCAGGATACGCTCATCCGGCTTTTATATTCCGCTCTCCTCGCATAAGCTGCTCACCTCGCTTTTGGTTCATGCCCGTATCCTAAATGTTCTGTTTTAATAGCTTAGTATAACAGATTTCCAATCTCTTTGCGTAGCATTTCAACCCCATCTAATGATAGCTTTCCTTATATCTCCAGGTAAGCCGGGATTGCAGGTAAGCCCAGAAGGGAAGTTGTTCCCCTCTGGGCTTGATAGCAAATTCTACTACATTTTAGTCAGGCATGAGGTTGTGCTGAGCAGGCTCTTCCTTCTGATTTCCGGAAGACGGTTGATTGGCGGCGCCGTCCTCCATAGCCTGGCCCGCCTCTTCAGTCGAGGATACGGAGACACCCAGCGGCATATCTTTACCAATAATCTCTCTGATAACTGGAACCAGCAGGTCGCTCTGCTCGATATGTATACCTGAAGCTTTGACTGCCAAGGCAATATCCAACCGGTCGTTTATGATTAGCGGCACCTGATACTGATCCGTAATCCGCTTTACTTCCCGTGCCTGCCGGTAAAATGCCAGGGAAGAGCTGTCCTTTTCCCGAAGCTGTACCATTGTACAGCCGCCGAGGATAATCGGAAGCTCTTTCAGACGCAGTACAGGCATAAAAAATTACTTCCCTACGCCAGTATTAGCCGACAGGTCCAGAGATCAGGTCTTAACCTTTTTCAACTTGTTCAGTTCCTTCGCAAACACAGATAATCAGTATTAAATTGAAAACAAAAGGACGCCCACAAGGAGCGTCCTGAAAATACAAATGCCGTATTCATTCAGCTCCCTACGTTGGTATTGACCAACAGGTTCAAAGGGTCAGGTTTTACCTTCTCAACTACGCAGTAGTCCCCCTGCTTTTAATTTATTATACCATGTCTGTGTGAATTGGCAAATCGGCTGTTCGGCCTGGCGTTGCTTCACTATTATATTCCTTTCATCCGGTTTGGCTTTATCTTTCCGGCATCTGAAACCCTTCCAGCGCTTTGTTCAGATAATCGTTAAACGGCTTCATAATGCGGAACAGCTTTACCGCTTCTGTTACAAATACCTCTGCATCTGCCAGCGCTTCATCTGCCAACGGGTATTCCAAATACCAGCTTTTGAACTTTAACCATTCTGCCTGGGGATGCTCCTTGCCATACCCTGAAGGAACATTCTAAAGCGATGTCCCCTGAACCCTAAAGTGTTTCTCAAATTCTGGGGCATGAATGATTTCCTCAAATTCTTCACCGCGTTCTGTAATATAGTCGCGGATCATTTCGGTTGCATCTCGAAACGAACTTGCAAACAGTCCTCCTCCAAGGAAGGACTGCCCTCCCGGCTTAATCATCAGATAATACCCCACCGGAACAGGCAGCTTCCCTTTAGAGGAAATATGTGCGCGGAACGCTGGGTTGTATGGGGTTCTATCACTTCCAAACCGAGGATATCGAATCAATGTAAAGGTATTATCCCTTGGCTGAATATGTAAAATGCTATTGTCAAACTTCCCGATACGCAAAATGAGCTCATGAATCAACTCTTCAAACTGTTCGGTTGTTGCTTTCGTTTCCGCATTATGTGCGTTATACCATCCCCGATTGTTATGCTCATTCAAGTCGGTCAAGTACTTTAAAATCCACTTGGTCTCCATTATCTGTACCTCCATAACCGAGAAGGAATGGCCATTAAAGAAATCTGCCAATCTATATATGCCAACTGCCATTTGATGTTATCATTTCTACACACACATTACAACAAAATGTTCCTTTTTTGCAGATTGTAGGGCGGTTTTTGCATGCTGTTAGTTATGAGAAAGCTTGCTGTATGGCTACCAGTCTTTATATTTGATGTCTTCTGCTTGTATCTGGACATCTTTTTCATCTTGTACAACTTCTATCCCCATATTCACCCTTACTTCATTTCTTAAATGTCTGGATTATGATGTCGTATCCCTACTTTTTAAATCCTATTTTCAATTTGGGGACTTCTCCCTTGATTCGATGTCCAAGAAAAAAGAGCCGACTTTTCCTCTTTTTCTTCCGGCCAACTCGTAAATGCAAAAGGAAATCCATGCAGACACATAATATCAAAGTTCCTGACAGAATCTCTGCCAAAACAATCCGTCGCCAGAGATCAAACATCTTCTGCCATACAAAAAATTCCTGATGAATGGCAAGACTTTGTATCTGCTCTGCTTTATCCTTAAATAGCCTGCTGTAAAATTCAAAATCCGACCAGTAAGTGGGCAGGTAATCACTTCCTGGATTCGCCGCATTCACTCCCGCTATCATAATCACAAGCGCTGTTACCAGACAGCATGGCAGGATACACCGCCTGCCTATCTCCGCCACTTTGACGTCCTTCAGTTCCCCTGTCTTTTTATTCCCTATCGCTTTTGGTATCTTACGAGTTCTCTTTAAAGCCATAATTCCAATCACGATCAGGGAAACTGCCAGAATCATAAAATACAGCAGACTATCCAAAACGTAGTACAGCTGGCCGTCAACCTGCTGGCCGTCAGTGCTTCCAAATAACGCTTCTATGATACTAACTGCCTGATTTACAGACTGATTCTCCTCCTTTTTGCGCACCGTAATCCCGTCAAATACTTCTCCTTTTTCTGCCGGAATCACACAGACAGGGATATCCCCCTTCAACACCCCGACAATCTGCCAGATCTTTTCATCCATTTTGACTTCCAGCCCCAGCACATTGTCTGAGCCAAACAACTGCCGCACCGTATCCTGGCCAAGCAGACAGACGTTCTCTTCCCCTTCTGTAAAATATCTCCCAACAGCCAGTTCCTTTCCAAAGATGGCGGCCGGCTGCCCTTTCATCCGATAGCAGGACACTTTCTGGTCGTGGCCGGTATCCTCGGACAGTACCTTGAAGTCCCCGCATGCTTTCCAGACTGTCCCTTCTGAAAAGATCTCACAGTCTTCACTTTTTTTCCACTGCTCAAAGGATGTTTCTGTCACAGCTCCTGCCGGATAAGATAAGGAAATCATATCAGCCTGTTCCTTTAACCGCAAAAGCCCATTTATAATCCAGATATTCGCCATGACAAATACCAGCATCAATACCGAAATCCGAATTTTCTGCCATCTAATTTTCATTCTCTCTCCTACGCCTGTTTCCATACAAAAAGCATTAATCTCATTCTTATTTTTTTAATAAATAATTATCAGCCGCATATCTGTTTTTACTCTTTTAGCCGCACCCGGTCTCCTTCTACCACATACTTTTCGGATGATACAATCACCTGATCCGTGTTTGTAAGTGTGGAGGTGATCGCCGCACTTTTCAAATCTTTTTCTAACACAGTAACCGGAACGCGTTTTGCAGTCTGTAGCGTGCCAAGCATACGGTCTTCTTCGGAAAGAATCAGACAGTACGCTTCATTTGCATCTTCCCGCAGTGCGCTTAGCGGAATAATCTGATCATACTCTTTTTCTGATGATATCTCAATACTCCAGGTAAACTGTTCCCCGCCTCCCACATTGGTATTCTCCGGAAGCGGCGCCCGCCAGAACATTTGCATAGAAGAAACACCTCCGCCGGCCGCGTCATCCCCGCCGGCCGCGTCATCCCCGCTGCCTGCCCCGGCTGTTTCTCCCGTCTCCATTCCTATGGACTCAATCTTTACGGTTTTTTTCTTCCCTGCTGCAAGCTGGACTTCTACTTCGGCACCGGTTTTTAACTTTTCTTTATCTTCTGCCTTGACCATGCCCTTTAGCTGGAAACCGCCGCTCCCAGTCACAAAAATTTCCGAGCCTGTAGTAACTGCGCCGGCCTGCACGCCAACCTGCAATACGGTACAATCTGAAACAGCGCAGATCTTACCGTCTGCTGCCTGATAGGACAAAAGGCGTTCCAGCTCCTTCCTGGCCTGTTCAACCTGCACCTGCGCTGCTTCAGCCCCCAAAAGCGCCGCCTGGGCCTCATTTGCTGCATTCGTATTCTGAGCCGCGTCCTCCTGTCTTGCCAGTTCATAAGCATTCTGCGCCTGGTTTACCGCCTGCTGGGCTGTCTGTACTCCTGCATTGGCTTCCTGGAGTGCAGCTTCCAGCTCCTGCTTCTTCGCATTAACGTCGCCATCTTCCCCATCCGGTACAGATGAATTGATAAACTGGTTGTAGGCTGCCTCCGCTTCCGCCGCTTTCTGCTGGGCCGTCTGAAGCCCAAGCTGCGCCTCGGAAAGCGTCTGCCCTGCCCCTGTCGTTGCCGGAACCCTCGCTGGTTCCCTGGCAGATGCCTTCTGCTGTGATACCTGCAATTCTAACTGGTTCAGTTCAGCCTGTTTCTTATCAATTGACTGCTGCAGATATTCCTTACGGAACTGAACCAGAGCTCCCCCTGCTTTTACCGTGCTTCCCGGATCTGCTACCCATTCCACCTGCTGCTCAGGCCATAAAAATATCTGGTCCTGCTGTACCGTCACCACAGTACCGTTCCCATCGCAAGAATAAGACAGCTTTCCCCGTCCCACCTTCTCTACTCCCACCTGAGCTACCCGCATAGAGGCTGCCGCTCTGGAAATAACCCCGCCGGCCGCCATAATGACCAGAAAGCCGGCGATAATCCGTATCATCCATTTTTGATTTATCGTTTTTTTCCTGTCCACTTCGTCAATCCTTCCATAATTAGTGTCTTGTCTCGTTGATAGACAAGCGAACCCTTGCATATCCCTGTAAAAAGGGCTAAGCCTTCACTCCGGATGCCACAATCCCCTGTTCCAGGCTGTCCTGGCCATAGAAGAACAGGAGCAGAGCCGGAAGCAGTGTTACGATGGATGCCGCAAAAGCCGCTGCAATCTCCGTATTTACCATCTGCGGCAGATAAAGCGACAGGGGCCACAGTGCCTCTGTCTTAAGGTATGTCATTGGCTGTTCGATTGTATTCCAGTATTCCAGGAATCCCAGTATCAGGATAGAGAAAATACCTGGCATTCCCAACGGTATGCCCATAGATACAAATATCCTCAGATTCCCGGCCCCGTCAATCTTTGCCGCCTCCAGCAGTTCCTTTGGAATATCGGCAAAGGTCTTCTGCAGGATAAATACCGGCAGTGTGGAGAAAATACCCGGCAGGATCACCGCCGCACGGGTGTCCATTAAGTCCATCGTATTCAGAACCAGATACCCTGATACCATTGTTACCTGAAACGGCAGAATCATCAGAAGCATATACAGAAACCACAGCACCTTTTTCCCCGGAAAACGGAACTGGGCAAATGCCCATGCCGCAGGCACCGCTGCAAGGAGCTGCCCTGCCAGCACCAGGATGGTCTGTATCATGGAATTCCAGAAAGCGGTAAAATACTCCGGCGAATCCAGCAAAAGGCGCACATACGCACGCAGTGTCGGATACATGGGGAAAATTCGCAGCTTTGCATTTTCCCCGTAATCCGCAAGCACCGCGCCGCATGTCTCCAGAAGTTCCTGTCTTCCCATCAGGGAATTTGCAGTAAGCATAAAGAGCGGAAACACCATAACCGCAAGGACAATCAGAAGGAACAGCCTAAGACTCCACTGCACCAGCACTTTATATCCTCCGCTCTTCGATTTTCTTTGTATGATTTTTCCACCATTCTTCCGCACCCAGTATCCCTCCTGTCAGAATGACTAACATCACAGCCGCCGCCGTCATCTTCTGGATATCCAGATTCACAAACCAGTTGTTGAAAAGATGCTGCAGCATATAAATACTCTCATGGGGATAGTCTCCCGCCAAAAGATACGCCTCCCGGAATACCCGGAATGCGTTCACAAACGAAAGAAGCCCCGTTACAAATGTCGTTTCTTTTAACTGCGGCAGGGTAATATACCAGAAACAAGCCCATTCTCCCGCCCCCTGTACCCTTGCCGCCTCATACTGCTCCTCCGGGATTGCGCCAAGACCCGCAAGCCAGAGTATCATGTCATAGCCAAGATTTTTCCATATATAACAGGCAACCAGTATCCAGAATGCCGAGTCAGACGCAAGCCAATCACGCCCTGTAATCCCGAATACTCCTACAAGCTGCCCAAGCCATCCTTTTTCATCAAATACCATCTGAAAGAAAACCACTACAGATGCCGCCGGAATCGCCATCGGAAGGAGGAACCCTGTCTTCATCCATCTCTGGAACTTTGTCACATGGCCTACTAAAACCGCCGTGCCAAGCGACAGGACCAGAAGTAAGGGAAGGCAGACCGCCATGAATCTTGCCGTATTCCCTGCTGCCAGGCGAAATGCCTCATTCTCCACCACCATCCGGTAGTTTTCCACGCCGACAAACCCGCTGCCTACTGCCTGCTGGAAAGACCTTTTGACCACATCCATAAATGGAATGAGCACAAAGCCCCCCGTCCCCAGGAGGCTTGGGAGCAGGAACAGATATCCGTTCCTGACCTCCCTGCCCCGTCCTGCAGACCTCTTCTTATTCCGCAAGGTACGTATCCACTTTCTGTGCGATGTTTTTCGCTGCCGTTTTTGCATCAACATTTCCTCCCAGACATTCATCTGCCTCTGTCTGATAAATATTCCAGATGACACAGTCCTGTGTAGCCGGCTTCTCTAATGTGCGGCACATGGCAATCAGGCCATCGACCTCCTCTTCTGTCGGGTAGCTTACATCCAGCACAATCTCTTCCTCGCCTTCAAACTTCCAGCTTGACGTGGTCACAAGTCCTGTTGCATATTCACTTGCCAGTTCATCCTTGAGGATTCCCATTCCGGATTCCAATACCGACAGTCCATCTCCTACTGGCTTGCCCTGTACTTCCGGCGAAAACAGATACTTCACAAATTCCTCTGCTATTTCCTTCAGCTTTGTGTCTTTATTAATTCCTATGATACCTTTCGGTATATAAAGCCCATCCAGTGTGTCCGGCGAAAGGCTCATCTGGCTCATAAGCGTATACGGGGTCATCATATCCGTCACGCTTGCAATCTTACTGGTGGCAACACTGTCCGGATGGTTGATAATGGCGGCGCTTCCTCCATTGCTGAACATATCTTGTTGAAAGATCTTTGCCGCCGTTCCCATATCCATCTGGGCTGACCCGTCCTCGTCGAATATTTCTGCCCTGGCATTTGCCGCAATTTTTACTTCTAGCTCCAGCAGATCTGCCAGCTTTTCCTGGTCAACCTTGCCGTCCTTTTTAATAATCTCATCCTGATACATCTGAAATAAGAAATCACGGATATAATCCCTCTGCGCAATTCCAAAAATGCTTGCCTGCGGATGTTCTTCCAAGTAAGATTTCAGGCTGTCAAGGGATGACAGCGCTGCCTTTGTATTTTCATCCCCGTATATAACCGGCACGCTGAATTTCACCGGCATCCCGTATATCTTCCCGTCCTTCTGCGCCGTGCTTTTCAATATTGATTCCAGGTATGTCTCCTGCGCTGTCAGCCCATCTGCCAGGTCTGTGAGGTCAGCCAGGATTCCTTTCTCAATATACGACTCTGCAGAGAGTCCGTCTAACAGAAGCACATCCGCCCCGTTTCCTCCAAGCAGCTCTGTGTTCAGAGTACGGATGTCGTCCATCGTAATCCCTTCCTCTTTTCCAGAAGTCAGAAACTCTACTTTAACATCCGGGTGTGCCTTCTGGAATCCGAGAAGCGCATCCTCTACCGTCGCATTTTCCGAAAGGCCGAATACTCTCAGCGTGTTCTCAGGAACCGCCATTGCCTCAGCATCATATGCATAATGCATAAGGCTCCACGTTGACGCTTTTGGCTGGCTGTAAAGGACATAAAAATCATCCTCCTGCCCTTTTATGACCCCCGCTATATGGTTCAAAGAAGACCCCATTGACGCCATTCCACCATCCAGGACTACTTCTCCAGCCTCGTTGCCCAATACCATCCACATGATGCCTTCCCCAGAAATGATATACCAGTTTTCTTCATTACCGCACATCATCATCTCTTCCTGCTGGTCTATCTTCATCGTCCCCTTCTCTGCTGCCTCGGAATCATAGACCGTAACGACGCCATCCTCCGTATTTACTGCCATATCCCCGCTTTCTGCCGCAAAGAGCATCCTCTGCTCACTAGCACTGCCTTCTACACTGTTAAGCTCCTGCATAACCTCCATTGAAGATGCGTCGATTACTACCACCTTTGACTGGTACATATCACTCAGCCAGTAGTTCCCTGCACCGTCAACCTGAAGATTGGTCACCGCGGGATATCCGTTATCGCCCTGCTGGCTAAGATAAGGAATGGACTGCTCAGCACCCGTCTGTCCATCTTCACTTTTTGCGATATGCGTAAGCATCTCTTCGTCCGTACTTCTTGCAATCTGTGCCCCCTCTTTTGTTTCCTGTATCTCCTGCAGGCGGAGATGCTGCCCTCCATAAAGCTGGGTGATCCAATCCAGCGTAGTCTGTTCCCAGTTCCCTTCCTTGTATTCATAACGGAATACCCTCGCCCCTTCTGCCTCTGAGAATAAAATCGGGGTTCCATCCTTTGATTTCACCATATTCAGGATTTTCTCGCCCTCCTGTACAGGCAGTTCTATATCCTCTTCCACATAACGGCCCTTCACGGAAGTATTCTCTTTATCCTGTTCCTCTGTTTTTCCCTTGCCGCAGCCGGATAATAAGCCGACTGCCAGTACGGCAGGTAATAAAAATGCCACCGTACGCCTTACGTATTTTTCATGCCTTCCCATTTTCATTCACATAAGTCTCCCTTCATACATATTGCACAGCTTATGAAAATCTGTATGCCATTCTTACAGAAATCAAGCCGGCCATAAATGCTATCTACTACTATACACATTTTTCCTCAAAAAGACTTCCAACGAATAAAAATACTTTTTCGCCCTTTGTTAAGGTTTTTTTGAGATTTCTGTCTGTATATATAAAAAACAACCCCTATCTGGAATTTCTTCCAACAGAGGTTGTTTCTCTCTTATCTCATATTATATACATCAAACCAGGCCTGTCAATTAAAGCAGCTTACCGCTTAATTGCCAAAATTCATAATCATTACGGAAGAAGCATACACGGTATCTCCATCCCTCGTACTTGAAACTTCCGTTGACCTGCATTTACCAAATCGGCACTGCTTCAAGGTGTATCTGTATGCGTTGCTTCCATATCCGTAGATAAACGTACTGTAAAATTTGTCTGCTCTGTAAATATAATCTCCAACTGTTTTGTTTCCCCTGGGTCAAGCACTGCAACCTGCCCCGCATCTCCTTAATCGTCTGTCTGAATCTCCTTTCCCGTAAAAGAAGTTTCCAAAACTTCTTCTATCTCTACTGACAATCCGCATGAAATAATAAGTAAACTTCACGGATTAAGGAAACACAAAAACGGCCCCTCATTTTGCAAAAGAGAACAGAATTATTGTCCACAGCCTGCCCTGATGATAAAATCACATTGTGATTTATATGATGAACAAAGTAAGGAAGGAGTATAAAAAATGCACATTTTAATTGTAGAAGACGACAGAGAATTATGCAACACCTTAAAAAGGCAGCTTTCTGCAAAAAAATATACCGCTGACTGCTGCCATGCTGGAAGCGAGGCAATCTATCTTGCCATATCCGGTGCCTACGACCTGATTCTTCTGGACCGCATGCTGCCAGAGCTTGACGGCTTGGCTATCCTAAAAGCCATCCGCCAGAATCACATCCATGTTCCCATCATCCTAACAACTGCACTGGGTTCCGTGGATGACCGGATTGTCGGCCTAGACTGCGGGGCAGACGACTATCTTGTAAAACCCTACGCAATAGGTGAGCTCCTTGCCCGTATCCGTGCCCTCTCCAGAAGGCCGCATGAATTTTCAGACCAGACCCGTCTTTCCTTTCTGGATATCCAGTTCGATATGGAGGCCAGGATTCTGACCTGCAACGAAAAAGAGCAGCACCTTTCCAAACAGAAGGCTCTCCTTATGGAATTCTTCTTACGTAATCCGGGGAAGCCCCTGACACGGGAACAGATCTTCCTGCGTGTCTGGGGCTCGGAAAGCGCCGTAGAGGACGGAAATCTTGATACATACATTTATTTTCTCAGAAAACACCTGCGCTCTTTGGGGAGCCGGGCAAATATTGCCACAGTACATGGCATGGGATACCGATTGGAGGACAGCAATGTTTCCTAAACTACAGAGAAAGTTAGTTTTTCTTTATACCATAAGTACCGGACTGATTATAACATTTATCCTGTCCATAACATTTCTTTTCTACTTTACCTCACAGGAAAACCGCCAGGAATCACTGTTTCAAAAACATCTTTTTACTCTGATGTCCCAGCTTCAGGGTAGTTTACGGTTCACGGATCTGTTTCTGGCACAGATGGAGGAGAAAAACCAGCTCATAATTCATATAGAAGAAAATAACACGCCCCTTTTCTTTCCCGGTTCATACAGGCCGGATACGAAACGGGAGGCTCTTCTTTCATATGCAGAGAAAGCCGCGGACAAGGAAGGCATTTTCACAGATTCCTACCCTATCTCCTCAAACATGCTGCAGACCTCCATATTTCAAATCCATGGAGACAGGCGGGATGTCTATCTTGGGAATGTCCTTGTCCTCCAGACCCCTACCGGATATAAGAAGCTCACACTGCTGCAGGACATCACTGACAGCAGGAAGAAATCCCTGGAAACCGGGTATTTCTATTTGTTTATAGACCTGCTTGGAATCCTGCTCCTCTTTCTGAGCGGCCGCTGGTTCGTCCGCCGTTCCCTGCGCCCTCTGGAAGAAACATACCAAAAGCAACAGGACTTTGTAGCCGCAGCCTCCCATGAGCTTCGTTCACCGATTGCAGTCATCCAAATGACCGCAGATGCAGTATCTTCCCATTCAGCGGAGGATACCCGTCTGCTTTCTGTTATTAAAAGCGAGTGCCGCAGGGGAAGCGCCCTGATTAAAAATCTTCTGCTCCTTGCTTCTGCCGAACAGAGGGAATGGGCTGTAAGAAAACGGAAATTTGAAATAGATGATCTCCTCCTAAGCCTTTTGGAACTTTATGAACCGCTCTGCCTGTCCAAAAACGGAACCCTGCAGTTACGCCTCCCGGAAGAGCCGCTTTTGCCAGTATCAGCAGACCCTGAGCTGTGCCTGCAGATTTTGACGATACTGCTCGATAACGCCATCACATATTCTCTAACGCGCCCTTCAAGAAAAATCCTTCTTAGGGCTGAACACTGCCATCCCCATACACTGGTTTATGTCGTGGACCACGGCCCCGGAATCCCTGACGAGGAAAAAGAATTTATCTTTGAACGCTTTTATAAAAGTGATAAATCCCGAAATAAAAAAGACCATTTCGGACTTGGCTTGTCCATTGCCATTACCCTTGCAAAAATCCAAGGAATAAAGCTTGGCGTGCAGGATACGGATGGCGGCGGAAGTACATTTTATTTGGAATTATAATGAAAAAAGATATCCTGCTATCAGGCATCTCATTTTTAATCCTGTGTTGACAATAACAATATTGCTGTGAATACATCTTTTTCTATTTTACATGAGAGATAACCTCCATACTTTTCCGCCATCTTATTTACGCTGCCAATTCCCAGCCCATGCAGACCCTTTTCACTTTTTGTTGACAGGAGCGTATTCCCATGCACGGCAATATCCCCAGAGTATCCATTTATAATCCTAAAAACACAAAACCCTCCGATATCCTGCATGAAAATGCGTACCTTCACGTATTTCTGTCCCCGGCATTCTCCGGCAGCACGCAGTGCATTGTCGAGCAAATTCCCCAGTAATGCGACCAGATCTAAATCGGAGACCATATCTAATCTTACTCCCGGCTCCACATAAACATCAAATTCAATCTGGTTCTTTTCCGCCCGTCCCTTTTTCTCAGATAATATCATGTTCAGTACATGGTGGCTGCAGAATATTTCCGTCTCGCTGTTCTCCACATGTCCGCTCATTTCCTCCACTGCCTTCATGATACTTTTACAGTCACCCTGTCTGGCAAAGTTATGAATCATAGACAGGTAATGGTTCATATTATGGACAAACTCGTTATGGCTTCCCTGCACTTCGTCCATCTGTGTATAATATTTTAAATCTGCCTGTTGTTTTGTAATGAGAATCTGGTTTTCCGCATTTTGGTACATTTCTTCCGAATATCTGTTAAATGCATAGAACACAAGGATATTTCCAATCAGCAGAAGGCTGAAGCAAACGGTAATCAGAACTTTCACATAGACATTCGTACCAAAATCAAAACCCGAATAGAAAATTCCTGCCATGATACCAAAACCGGCCACCGGCAGGCACAGATATTCTAAAAAGATATGGTTATCCATCTTCCTCTTCGATGTCCCGATAAACTGTTCTACTAGTACAAACATAATATATGTTAAAAGTTTTAGGGACAGTATCTCCAGATGAACTCCTGACATCAGCATATTCTTCTCATTCGTCTGATTGAAGATGATCGCAAACAGACATTCGCTCGCGAATATAATGGAATATGCGACTACGTAGCATAAAACCCTGCTCTCTGTCTTTCCTTCAAACAAAGCCATCACAAAGACAAAGGTTATGAATGTGAACATAACAAGGTTCAGTTCCCGTTTCCCCACCAGATTTACTGCATACAGGCTGAACACCGCCCCTGCGTTCGCAAGATAAAGTCTCTTAGTTTCCAGTGCCCAGGACTTCTTTTCAAAAAAACATTCAAAAAACGTATAGACAAGATATATCTCCACGACACAGTATACCAATAGTATATATTTATCTATAAAGTTCATACCATTCATAGCATCACTCCATATATTTACGGCTGACCCATTCTGCAAAAGAATTTCGGAATTCTTTAAGCCTGGAGCGGGAAATCGTCAGAATCGTGCCATCCTTTAATTTCATCTCCCCGTCCGAGCACATCTTGACCACATACCTCAGATTGACAATATAACTGTTATGTGCGTATGCAAACCCAAAGGGATGCAGAATCTCATATAATTCCCCCAGCTTCTGCCTTGTGGTCAGCTTATGTTCAAAAGAATACTCTATCTGTTCCCTGCCCACATGAATCCTGCTCCCATGCTTTGTATTCTCTATATACAATATATCATCCGGAACGAGAGCCACACTGTTATGATAATAATTTCCAACAATGCAGGGGACCCTCTGATTTTCCTTAATCTGCCTGACTACTGCACACATCTCCGAAATCATCCGTTCCTCTGAATAACTCTTAAGCAAATACCGAAACGGAGTCGCTCTAAATGACTCATCTGTGGGCATGCGCACACCGGAGCAGAATACAAGGATACTTTTTGGAAAAACCTCCCGGAACCTTGCCGCCGTTTCATGTCCGTCCAGATTTTCCATCTGCATGTCCAAAATCAGTAGATCGCACTTCTTCCTGTTCCGGATCCCTCGCACTAGCTCTTCACCTGAAAAATATTCGCTAAACAGAATCTCTTCCTTATCCATTCCGCTTTTTGCGATAACTCCTTTTATATAATCGACAAACTCTCTGTCATCATCACAAATTATAATATTATACATAATCCACCCAATAGTTCCTTACTGAACACCAGAGAACTGTTCCCCTCCACCCGACAGTGCTGCCTCTGTCAGCCTGCTTTCCATTACGGCAATTGCCTTTTTATGTGTTTTCCATCTTCTTGACATCTTATTCCATACTGGTAGGTTTTATTGAACAATCCACTGCATAATTCAATCAAATTTTGATTCAAGACATCTTAGGAATACGGTGCGGGCGTATTGCAGGCAGTCAACCTCATATATTTCTTCCCGCTCAATCTCGGTTTTGGGAAGGTCGCCGTTTTTCCATGACAATTCCCAACAACCGGTCAAAGAAGTTTTGCACAGACGCCGGAACATTCACCCTGTATACAAGAGCTACAAGGATTACAACCTGACATTCCCTAAGCAGTGAAGCCAAGATCTTTTTCAATCCGTACCTGCAATAAAATGGTAGAGCATATCAAATCCATATTGGAGAAACTGCTCTTTGGATAGTCCCATGGACTGTTTGATATATTCTTCCTTACTTGCTGCAAGCTGAATCAGCCCCGTCAGCATCCCCCAACAGGCGAACGAAGTAGGCGCAACTTCCAAGTCTGCCCGCAGGTCGCCCCTTTCCATGCCTGACAGCAAAACAGATTTTATCATCTCGTTGATCTCTTCTCCTACCTGAAAGGTCTCCTTCTCCTTTGGATAGGTATTCTGGTCTTCAAGCTGTATATTGATCTTTTTCAGCGTCATTTTAAAGTAAAACGGATATTCCTCTTGATACCGCACCAGCTCCTGACAAATGAGATTATACTCTTCCCTTGTAGATTCCTGCCGCTGTATATCCGAAGAAAGATAGGCGCATAACCCTTTCATGCTGTCCAACACCAATACGCTGACAATTTCTTCCTTGCTTTCAAAATATACATACAACGTAGCTTTGCTGTAGCCCGCCGCTTTTGCAATATCATCCATCGACGTCTGAGAAATTCCCTTTTCCATAAAAAGTGTGGCTGCCGCAGAGGAGATATTTTCCCGATGTACGCTTCTCGGTTCTTTTTTTCTCCTTCCCATAGTGCCCTCCAATAATTAAACTTACAGTTTAATTATATAGAAAAACACCTATTTGTCAATGGGCCTGGAAAAGCCTGTAACAGAATTATGAAACTACTCAGTCCTTCTCCGAAAAAAAGCAAGCAATATAAGCATAATCACCGCTGTTTGAACCAGACTGACAATCCAGGTTTTCAGACTTGGGAAACCGCACAAGGAAGTTAGGGTATACATCCCTCCTAAAACAGTATTGGACCATGCATGAAGCAGCACAGAAACCCATATGCTTTTCGTAATTTTGTGAGCTGCCGCTAAGGTAATTCCTAATGTAACGCAAAAAAGCGTAAACGCAACAAACTGATAGGAGCTTTGTGCCGTGTTTGGAACCAGCCACAATGGCAGGTGCCATATACTCCATATGATTCCCTCAATCAAAGCCGCAATAAGAAAGGGAAATCTCATCTGCAGTAAAGGCTGAAAAACACCTTGCCAGCCAATCTCTTCCAAGCCACCGCCCAAAATCATCATCGGCATAAAGAGGATAAACATATACCACGGATTACCGAAGTATTCTTCCTGCAAAATGCAGTATCTGCGCAGCCCCTCCACGGATCAGTTGAAAATGATACAGCAGAATCAGCGTAACCTCTGTTCCCCATGCAATGAGAAAAGAATAAAGCAGGAATAACAGAATTGACTGGCGCTCTATGTTATTTAACTTCTTATTGCCTGAAACCATCTTTTCCTCCCGCATCTCTTATAATTTTTTCTCACAGAACGGCTTTACATCCAATTTCGTCTTGCACCCAAGCCGTTTGGCAAAATACCACATCGCAAACCTTTGCACATAACGGAACGGGCCATTCGCCATACGGATCTGTTTCTCTAAAAAATATTCCGGCGTGGAGAATATTTCTATGATCTCCGACCGGAAAGCGCCGTTTTCTCCAAACTGAAATCCAATTTCAATAAACGGCTGCAACAGCTTTGCCTCCATTTTCTCCCCCATCAGACTGAGACCGAACATATCTCCTTTGATAAACGTCCCGCCATACCCGCAGCCCAGCTGCGCCGGCAGCGTCTTTAAAAATTCCTCGCAGCATCGCCCCTGCGATACTTCCGGAAACCCTCCCTGCAGGAGAAAGGATACCCGGGTTCTCGGCTGTTCCTTTGCGGACAGACCTGCTAAAAACCCCAGCATGATTCCCGGCACATTCTCCACATAGAGCGGCAAGGCAAACAGGATATTCTCATTTTCTTCAAAAGCTGTCTTTGCACTCTTCCACTGTTTTCGGTCTGAGAGATACCAAATCTCCGATGTATTCCCACCGTTATGCAAGCCCTCACAAAAGGCTACGATGATCTTCGCTGTATTGCTCTTAGACTGGGTACGGGCAGCGCCGCTGACTATCACGAAATGCATGCGCACACCTCCTCCCACGCTTCAATCGGAAATGCACCCAGACTGATTCCATGAAAGTTCAGGCAAAACCGGCTCATCCAATGTGCCAAATAATCCTGGTTTCCCTTACCCGCATACAAAAGCCCGAACCGAAATTCTTTATTATAACGGGTGACATGACGTGTCTGCCCGTTTTCAATTCTTGTATACATGGTCGCCATAGGCAGTATCCGGTCTATTACATGTTTCATTTTATAATCAACGAATCCCAGCGCCGTATCAGAAATGAATAGGGTAACATCATATTGCAGGTAAGCCTTCAGAATTTGTTCGTAATCGTCTTTGACAGCGCAAATACCTGGCGTTTTTAACCAACAGGCATTGCACCCAATACAAGGCGTTATCCTCATATCTTCCGTATAGAATGTCGTACACTCCGATGCCTTTTCTGTAAGGCAGCAGATTGCTTTTTCCGCCGCTGGATGATCTTTGGGCAATGTATTGATAATTAGCAGCCGCATTCTTTTTCTCCCTTCTGCTCCATATGGCCGAAGAAAAAACACCGGCCCTACAAATAATACTGTAAGGTCGGTGGGAACCCCCAAGTCAAGAGGGAAGCGCAATTTATTTTTAATCTTATTTCAAAGGAACCCATACTTCGTAAATGTGTTTGTCCGCATCCTCATTCTGCATGGCCATACGGACAAAGATATACACCATGCCGCGAAACACTGCCTGATTTTTGTTTGCCCATGCATGGCAAAGAGAAAACATCCTTTCAGGAACCGAAGTGTCATCATTGTCTGCAAGCAATGTAGCATAAAGGCATTTTCCATGCTCCAGATAGACATTCTGCTTTTCATGATCAGCTTTTCCGGCGGGCTTTACTACATACATTTCAGAGCCTTTGTAACCTGTTTCATCAAAAGTAAGCGTCCGAACCAAGCTTGAAAGAATATCCTCGTTCTCTACGTTGAGAAACCGCAACACTTTATCCCTGTACTCTCCAAAGGACGCTACGGAAGGAAACCGCTCCGCTACATAATATGGCGATAGATCCCGGATCTCAAGCTTTCCGAGATTCTCTGAAAATTCCTCATAGAATCGCTGTGTCTCCTTCAGACGCTTCTGCATCTGGGAAAGCCGGTCAATCTGCTCCTGCAGACTATCTGACTGTTGCTGAAGCTTTATTGCATATTCCTCCGGTTCTTCCGCCTCCAGTATTCCTTTGATAGCAACCGGTGAAAATCCCCGTTTCTTATAGAAATCAATCGCCATCAGACGGGACATATCAAACAGGTCAAATTCACGGTATCTGCTATACTGCCCTCTTTTCGGCTTGATAAGTCCAATTTCCTCATAATACCGCAGGGTTTCACGGGTAAGACCCAAATGTTCAAAAATATCTTTCGTATGATAAACCGCCGATTCCGCGGCATCTGCAGCAAGTGTGTCTCCAGTTGCCTGGCTTTCCTTCGCTTTGATAATGTCTCTGAAATATCGCTTATCCAGAGGTTTTGGGGTATCAGTAGGAACAAACCATGTCTTTCCTTTTTTTACAACGCCCTCTATCCTTCCGGATTCACAATAATAAGCAACCATACGGCTGGATATCTTCCATTTATCTGCCATTTCTGCAGCAGTGAAATAATTCATTTCCATCCCTCCTGCATTTATTATACTTCAGATATCTGAAACATACAAGAAAACTGCAGTATAGTTATCGGGATATCACCAATTCCGCATCATTTCTCTTATTTGCCTTTATCCATATCATTCTAAAATGACAATACAGTTTCATATCCCAAAATACACTAATATTTCTGTCCACTAATTCATATTTTCACACTCAACATAGCATTTTTTGATAAGAAGCAGAATATCCTGTTTTGATAAACCCAATGCAGTGAGTCCTGAAATCAACTGATTTTTGGCAACATGAGTTTCCTTTATGCGTTCATTCTCAATAAACACATAATCATCCTTTACTTGAAATCCAAATGTGCCTTTACAGACAATCAAACCATCCTGTGTCAAAATTTCAAGAGACCGTTGAACTGTAGCCGGATTATAATTTTCTTGTTTTGCCAGAGCCGAATGGATGGCAGCATTTCTCCTGGTTTATAATAGCCACGCAAAATACGATATCTCAATTTCTTAGAGAATTTTAAATATGTATATCTTTCGCTCATTTGTCCTCCTTTTTCAGAAAAATTGGATATAAGCCGACCAAGGTAAGAGCAATTTTGCTTTTGAAAGCGGTATGTTCTGCAATGAGTCGGCAGCCTCCTATAATGGCTGTCTGTTGACTTCTTACAAAATCCTGTAATCTAACATAATCCATTTGACAAAAAGGATACCATCTCTTTTATCAATCAGTCTGACACCACATTAACAATGCAGATTTGTGTTGCTTGCAGACCATCTGCCGCAGAAGTTCCCCATATTTCCACCATTTGTCCCGCTGCCAAATCGGATACTGTTCCATTTTCAGACTCGGACCTAGTACCACCGTCGTAAATGTTTTTTATCACAAACACTGTATTATCATCATATGTAACCGTGATCTTGTTGAATTCGGAATCATCACCGCTCCCTGGTCCCACTATAACATCTCCGCTGTTATCGCCTTTTTCTGTAATAGCTTCTACCACAGTAAGCTGTTTCCCCTGAATGTCCTTTATTGTTCCTTCTAAGTTGGGAATAGTGGTTGTAATTTCTCCATCATTTGCTTCAGACTGGTTTTCTTTATTAGTATCGTCTGTATCTTGTATGTCCGGCTCAGGGTTTGAAGCATCCTCTGCTGCATTATCTCCGGAAGTTGTTCCGCCTACCTCCTCTTGTTCTTGATTTTCATCTGGAACTTCTTTTGTATTTTGGCATGCACAAAGAAAAACACCCATAATACACAGGATTCCTGTCAGCATAAGAACTTTTTTTACTCTGTTTTTCATTTTGTTCTCCTTTCGATGTAAAGATTGAATAATTGTTGCAGACTTATTTTATCAAATTAATCTTTTAAAAACTTCTACATTATCTTAAAATTTCTTTACCTTTGTTAGGATTTCATATAGATATCAAGGACTGTATTCTAAAGCAAATACAACAAAAAAGCTACATCAACACACAGTGAACCACTGTGTATTGATGCCCTTCTATTAAGCACTCCGCTTACGCAACCTCTGATAGAATACCGCTGCTACAATCATCAGAATTCCTGTAGCAAACAGCCACAGCTTTGCTGTGTAGCTGCCTGTAACCATAGAGAACAGATAAAAACTTCCCAGCTTTGGCCCCATACCAATATTGAGCGCATAGTACAGCAGCGGCGGCATGTATCCGATGACTGTGTTTCTCGTAACCGCCGAGGTCAGCATACCCATGGAACCTAAAAATAAGGCATCTGCAATGGTTCCAAGCGCCAGCATCGGCGTGACATTGCAGCTTTGCAGTTGTTGTGGTCAAACCTTTTTGTAACAGTTGTGGCTTAAAAATATCTTTTTACGCAATCCGAGCCTGATAAGGTGTTTGATACCCATTGAAACTATGGGGACGCACGTAATTATAAGTGACATATGCAAATTCCTCCACAGTCTGATAGAGCGCCTCCTCGGTACGAAATTCATATAGATTCGTGCATTCATTCTTTAGGGTATTGAAATATCTGTACACCATTTTTGATTCGTCCGCTCAGCAGTGAAGTCTTGGGCCAGCTTATTATCAAATACCTTATGTGGCTTCCCATGCATATACTCCGGCTTTTTCGGACGGACAATCGCATACAGCCCCATCTCTTTATTCATATACTTATGAATGGTCACAGGACTGTAACGGAACCCTTTGCGTGCCAGATAAACGGCCATGCTCCGGTATCCGTCCACGCCATTGTGCTTGTGGTAAATCTCACGGATCTGCGCCTGTACTTTAGATTTTTGGGTACAGAAATCAGCCTTCCGGTGTTTCCGGTAGTTATAGTAAGCATTGGGACAGATATTCAATCGCCGCAGCAGCCAGCGCAGCCCTAGATCTTTATGATATTTTTCAATAAACCGATAAGCCTCTAATCGATTTCTTTTGCAAAGAATGCCGCCGCTTTTTTAAGAAGAGGTTCTCCTTACGGAGTTCTTCATTCTCTTTGCGGAGCTTAAGCATTTCTTTCATATAATCGTATTCTTCTTTTATTTCCGGGCTTGTCTGGCATTCTTCGCGTAATTGGCTGCACCACTTGGAGATACTGGCTTTTGAGACGCCATATTCAGATGTGATACTTTTGTAAGTGCGTCCTTCTTCTTCGTGGAGACGGACAATCTTCTTTTTAAACTCTGGTGTGTAATTCTGTGGCATGATAAGAACCTCTTTTCTCATTGTTTTTATCTTATTAGCCACTATCGTTACAACTTTATTATAGCACTTCAACCCTCTGTTTGGTCTGAATCCATACATACAGTTCAGGGATCTCGGTTCATAAATAGCTTCCAGTATCTTCTTCACTGCAAGCTGCACAATCTTGTCCTCATAGGAAGCGATACCAAGCGGTCTCATTTTCCCATTGCTCTTAGGTATGTATACCCTTAAAGATGGTAACGGCTTGTACGCCTTGTTCTTCAACCGCTCTACAAGATTTGTTATGTTTTCTTCCAGATGTTCCCCATACTCTGCTTTCGTCACTTTATCTATACCTACAGCTTTATTACCATCTAATTCTTTATGGCACTGTTTGAGTATTTCGGTATTACAAAAAAACAGCAAATGTGTTTTCTATTCTCATTTGTAGCAATAACACCTTTTAACTCATTGTAATCATAAGCTCCCCAAAATTCTAATGTTTGAATAATTTCTTTATCTTCGATAAAAGCTCTAAACGACTGTACACCCTCAACTGATTTGTAACTCATCTATTTTTTTTGACTTCCATGCAGAATACCTCCGTAAATTTAGATTTGTATTTTATACAGGTTTAATTAAGCGGTGTTCCAAAAAGGTTTCAAAAGTATTCGCAGCACCACCATGTTCAACAATTCTTCCGTTTATAACCTTATCAATATCCACTCCTGTAATCTCCAAAACCTTATTTGTAGGTGTTATTCCGATAAAATCTCCTTTGTGTGTTCCTCTCATAATAAATTCCGAAATAACATAATCATCTGCTACATATTGACGAATAATTTTCATAGTATAGTCTGGATAAGTTTTTTTCAATGCTAAAAGATGTTGTTTCATTCCGTCTATTCCTATAAAAATACCTTTTTCACCAGCTCTCTGCACACAATCCTCTGATATGTATTTAGAAAGCTCATCAAGTAGATTTTCTGAAACAATAACTTCATAGAAATATTTTACAATGTCTTTATTATTCATCATGTACCTCTGCAACTCCCGATTTATCTATTCTTTTTAGTCTTACACTCGCTACACTCTCCATCGTGGATTGAAATAATTCCGCCACATTTCGGGCAAGTATATTTCTCTTTCTGTCTCTCCATGAATATTTCTAAACCATGCTGACGGACAAATTCGCTGTTCTCCATAAGGCTTGCCTGATACCGCTTGTTGTAGCTCTTTTCAAGATTTTTTATCAGCTTACATGGGTATTCGGAACATTCAAGGCAATAGGATAAGGTCTTTTCTCTGACGCAATCCTTTATTTTGCATTTGCGGCAATGCTCCGGTTTTCCTTTGTCGCTGTTCAAGCAACCGGCACACGGTTTTTTGTGGTAACAGTGCTTATAACAAACCTTACAATTTATTCCGCAAGGGGCAAACATAATCATATCAATCTTTTCTCTTGGCATTTTCATAGGTTGTTGTCCTTTCCTTCCCCGCCTGCTCAATCATCTTCTTCATCAACTGCTGGAATTGTTCGCTTGTTTCCTCGTCCAGTGGCATGACCTTCTCTATCTGTTCTGCAACCAACGCCGTCACATCATCAACAGTGCGTAGCTCCTGCTTCTGCTCCTTTGCGGTGTTTTGGATATTTTGAAGTATGGTGGCGGTAACGGTTTCTCCCGGCTGTTCTCCACTGTCCATATCTTTCTTAATATCCCGCAGGATAGATATAAACACGCTCTTGATTTTCTCGATTTCCGCTTCATGCTCGCCTATCTTCTGTGCGTTCAAAACTGCCTGTCTTGCCTTGCTCGCGCCCGCTGTTCCGGGTGGTCTTTCATTAAATCGGACAGGAAAGCCGTTGCCATATCTATGAGTTGGTTTCTCGCCATAACGCCCCTTGCCGCCGCGTCCTCAAAATTAATCCGTATCAGATTTATCAACTGGGGAAATATTTATGTTCCAACAAGCGGTTAAGGATTTCCACATCTACCTCTCCCGTTACAAGCCCTCTGACTGCACCGCTGGACAAGCCCAGCCCGGAGATGTCATAGCTTTTTCGGACGCTCACGGTAGAAAAGCCCAGTATGTAGTCGGTAGACACCTTAAATTCCTTTGCACCCCCTATGAGAATATCGCTGCTGACCGTCTTTGTTTCCCCGCTGACAATCCGGCTCAACTGCGAAGCGGAAACACCTATTTTTTCGTAAGTTCCTTTTGTGTGATGTGGTTTCCGTTGCACAAGTCGGAAATCCTCTGTCCGGGTGTTCCGGGTAAAGCCATAGATACGCACCTCTTCAGCATACCTCCATTATACAGAAAAATTGCAAAAACGCAATTCTCAAAGTGTAAACTTCATCAAAATGCAATTCTCGCAAGATTCCGAGAATTGCATTTCTTTGTGTAGACTTAGGGTAGTTCATCGGTGGACAGCACCTTGAAAACAGAATGACCGGCTGAAAAGGAATACCCCGGCAGGGGAAGCACCGCAACGAGCCAGCTTCGGTACAACTTGTCCCGAAGTCCGGGGAGCGTGCCAACGCCTGAACACGCCGCAGGAATGGGGCAGGAGGCCTTTTCGGGGAGAACGGCAACAGGAAAACGGGAATTGTATCGCCCTTAACAACTGGGACACCTACACCTGCCCACAGATGATTTCTTTCTCGGTCTGCTGTAAGTGGTTCCGTTGGGCGGTCTTGCCGCTGGCGGGGACACTGGAAGCGGAGATTTACCAGGGACGGGACTTGAAACGCTGTGCGGTCTGCGGCAGCGTGTTCGTCCCGAAGTCCAACCATGAGAAATACTGCCCCGACTGCGCCGCCAGAGTTCACCGGCGGCAGGAAACAGAAAGTGAACGGAAAAGGAGGTCGAGAGTGGACAGTTAGGGGCTGAAAAGTCCTTGATATGCAAGGCTTCCAGAGGGCAGAACCGGGGGGAGCGGTCAGCTTCACACGGCTACCCGATTTTCTCTTTGAAGCCCCTACATTCACGCCCCTGTCCAACGAAGCAAAGGTGCTGTACGCGTTTATCCTGCGCCGGACGGAGTTATCCCGGAAAAACGGATGGACGGATGAATACGGGCGTATTTACCTGTATTACCCAATCTGCGAGGTGGCCGCTCTGCTCCATTGTGGGTGGCAAAAGGCAGTCAATACCTTGCGGGAATTGCAGTATGCGGGGCTTGTGGAGATACAGGAGCAGGGCTGTGGAAAACCCAACCGCATTTACCCAAAATCCTATGAAGCGGTTCCAAACGCCGACTTCAAGAAATCCGGTTATGGAACGCCGGAGGGCTGAAAACCGTACTTATGGAGTACGATAATCAATCCTCTTGAAGTACGGAAATCGGACGGTATATAGAAATACAGAAATTAAAATGATTTATTTATATCTTATCAATTCAAATCCTATCAGAGATAATTCCGGCGGGATTTTCCCTGTGGAAAAGTCCCAGATAGGAAAGGAATGGGGAAAGGAGCTTATGGCACAACACGCAATCTTGCGATTTGAGAAGCACAAGGGCAACCCGGCAAGGCCGCTCGGGATTGCTGGCGTACTGGTCTTTCAGACAAAGAGTACAGCTCAAAGTGGACGGTATCAACACAAAGAAGCTGATGGTAAAGAAACTGGACAGCTACAAGACGCTGACGGACAGAAAGAAAGCAGCAAAGGCTAACCCGAAAATTGCCGCCCTGCAAGTAGAACTTGCTGATGTGGACAGGGAGATTGAAAAGCTGGTGGACAGTCTGACAGGCGCAAACAATGTTCTGCTCTCCTATGTGAATGTGAAGATAACGGAACTGGACGGGCGAAAACAGGAACTACTGACACGGATAGCGGAGTTGACGGTAGAAGCTATCAGGCCGGAACAGGTCAGCCAGATTTCCTGCTACCTCGACACATGGGACATCGTATCTTTTGACAACAAGCAGCGGGTGGTTTATATTTCGTACGCTTCGCGTACTCAACAGGGTCACGACCCATAATAATTATAGAAGAAGCAGCGCTTTCGTGAGCGCTGCTTCTTCTATAAAAGTTAATATCCTCCTGTTCACGCCTGCCCCGACCTTTCTTTTCGGCGCTTCCTAACATTCACGACTGCCCCCAGACACAGGAAAAGCCCTGATATTCCCGACAGTATCCCAAATAAAAGCGCGTCTGCGGTGTCTCCTGTCCTGGCGGAATCCGCTGTTTTCTTGGCGGAGGTTCCCGGTGTATCAGACGTATCTGTTTTTGGCGGCTGTGGGGCCGCATCATATGTATTATGAAAAACAATATCCTGCTTTTCACCCGTCATTGCGGGGTCCGTATGTACTGCTGCCGCTGTCTCAAGCCCCCCGTCTTCTGCATTGGTAACGGTGACCTTCACATAATAAACCGTTCCGTCATAATGGCCCCGTCCATGGGTGCCGGCCTGCTGGCTGACTTTGTAGCAGTAGATGCCCGGGGCGGTATAGTGGATGGCCGGAAACTCTGCTATGCCGGTTCCGGTGACCTTTATCATATCCTGCTCCGGCATGGGGGCCTGATCGCGCGCCTCGAGTTTTACTATGTACGTTTCTTCCTGAGCCGGTGTTTCGTCGGACAGCTCCACTCTGACAGGTATCTTCACTTCTGCCGCTTTGGCCGCAAGAGCCGTAACCGGAAAAGCTGCCAGAATGAGAGCCGTCAGCAGGAACACCGAGGGAATTCTTCTTTTCTTCGTTTTCATCTCCTCCTTACTATTCCGATGAATATGGTTCCATAACTGCCAGAAGAACTGTTCTCGCTTCCGTATACTCCGAAGAGCACGTAGACATCGCCAGAATCTGCGAAAATGCTTCCGATGTCCCGATCTGTTCCATGGTGCCGGTATGGACATGCATCGCATTGTCTTTCACATAATCCGTCAGGCCCCTATTGTCTGTCTTCCACCGCTGCGGCGTAAAGATGACATCGTCCGATGCCGGAACCCGCAGACAGGCGAATATCTCCAGCTTGTAAGCGCGGTCCGGCAGTATGAGCTCGCCCGTGGTGTTCTTGTCAAAGAACGCCTCGTCTTCATACAGATCCAGATCTCCGAACATCTTATTGTTGGCCATATGGTGTCCGTACAGCAGGGAATACTGTTCCCGGAAGGTATTATCACATCCGGCGTCGAGAAAAATGCTCCCCGCCAAGGCAAAGTTTCCATATACATCCGTATTGATATAGCTGAGATTGTCTTTTCCCTGCAAGACCGGATAATCAATGTTTGTGTGGTCCAGTGTCAGCCATGCGCATACATCCGGGTTCAGCTTACGCAGCTCTTCAAAGGAAGCCCCTCTATCGTCCGCGGCATCCGGTTTCAACTTCAGCAGTTCGGACTGGATATCATCCACGGCCGCATATACCTGTGCGTTATCCCATAATGCATAACCCGAGTAGAGGCCAGCGGCCACAAGAAAGAGAATAGCCGCCCCGCGGACAATGGAATCTGCCGCTTTTAATAACATCTTTGAGGCTTTCATACCGTCTTCCTCACTTTAACTTTCCTGTCATCAATCACTTATCCTGCGCCTTCTGACAATCAATACGGCGGCGGCAGCAGCCACTGCGGCCAATACTAAGATATAAGGCAGGCTGTCCAGATGGATTCCTGTATCGACGGAACCTGTCTTATCATTCGTAAAGCTTGCTGTGGCAAGTTCAGAACGGATGCTTCCTGCATCTCCTGCTTTTGTGGTGGTGTATCCGTCCGCCTTCTCTTCGGTAACTGTATACTTCACTCCATAGGGCAGGTTGGCAATGCTGATTGTCTCATCGTGTTTGAGCCGGAACGTAGCCTCTTCCCCAACTTTTACACGTTCGGGATTCTCCCCATAAGATCCACCGGTAACCGCATAGGATTCCGCATAGGTTTTGCCCTGCTCTCCTTCTAATTTCACCTTGAATGTAAAGTACTTATCCTGATCGCCGAGATTGCCGGTTACTTCTTTTTTCACACTAAGCGTTCCGGCAGAATATGTATTGGTGAATGTGTCGTTTTTCTCACCACCCGCCTCTTCTGTATGCACGGCCGCTACTCTCAGCCTGCCGCCTTCTGCCTGGATGACAGTGACTTTCAGAATGATATTGCCGTTGTGATAAGTGACACCTGCGGTTGTGCCGGCAATCTCTTTCAGCGTATATTCGTATACGCCGACACTCGTATACTGCGGAAGATCCACGATAATATCAGCCTGCGCACCCTCCTTTGATGCTTCGCCCTCGGCAAAGGCTGCTCCTGTAATCGTTCCAAGGGCCGGGGCAGATGCCGCGTCACCGTCTGTTACGCGCCCCTCTTCAACCTGAGCCAGTGTGAATGTTTCTGCCGGTGAAGTAGTGCCTTTATTGGCTGCAACGTAATTTTTCTTAATCGTGACTGACGCCGTATCCGTCGGCTTCTCATCGGCAGCAAAGGCAGTAGCGCCCATACAAACCGTCATGACTGCCGTAAGAAGAACTGCAAATAATTTTTTTGTCCTTTTCATAGAAAGGTACCTCCATAATTATATTTTATTTATATAAACCGTCTATTGTCCGGCCTATATACAACCAGGGGCTATATTGCCCGTCTACGGAGAATGGTAATCACTTTCGCCTTCACATCCTCCAGTCTTATACAGCCAAAATCGCGGCTGTCCTCGGCCTGCGTCCGGTAATCTCCCAGAATAAACACGCAGCCCTCCGGAACCTGATAAGGATATTCCATCCCCTCCTTTGCATACGTCGGGAATAAGATTTCATTTGCCTGTACCGTCCCGTTAACAAGCAATGAGCCTGTATCATCTAATGTAACCACATCTGTCTCTTTTCCTAGTATCCGGCCAATCCGCTGTTTGCCGTCCACCTCATAGACAACTACATCGTTTTTTAAAAATTCTTTTTCCAGACGGAAGCCAAGCAGAAGGTCTCCGTCCCTCACCGCCGGAAACATGTCGCTGCCTGATGCCCGGGTAATAAGGAATACACGGGTAAACAAGAGAAGTCCGAGGGCCGCCAGCAATGTGGCATGCACAGCCAGGCTGACATAGCCTCTCTTTATTTCCGCCTGATTCCGCCGTGTCCGGATGACGTGTGAGCAGTCAGGTGTTTTATCTGCATGCATCTTCTCTGCTCCTATCCGTTTCATTTGTCTCTGCCCCGGCTTCCCGCCTGCTCCTCTCAGAACTTTGCTCTGCCAATTTCCGCTTATACTTGTGAAGCAGCGTGTTGGAAGCCTCTTTATGGGCGCCGAGCAGGGCATCATAACGCGCACGTTCCGCCCGGATCGCCGCGTTATAGAGCTGATTCAGTTCCTCTAACTTTTTCCATACCTGGGCCTCATCTACCCCGCCGATCAGCACGTTCCGAAACTTCACTGTCTGCATCCACTCAATAAGCTTTTCCTGCTCCCTGTTCACAGGCCGTGTCTCAGCGCCTGCCGCACGGCCGGACGCCTGTAATGG
Organism: Extibacter muris; assembly: GCF_004345005.1. Lineage (GTDB taxonomy): Bacteria > Bacillota > Clostridia > Lachnospirales > Lachnospiraceae > Extibacter > Extibacter muris. Next base: position 1,825 of record NZ_SMMX01000014.1, on the reverse strand, counting down.
TCCTGTTGTCCCTCCACGTTTCTGCTTATTCCTGGTCGTCTTCACTTCTGCTGCCGTCCTCCGTCTTTTAAACATGCCGTCTTTTGTATCTGCGGGCGATCAGCGCGGCCGCTCCTGCCATCACAAGAGCAGACAGAAGTATATATGGCGTGGATTTTAAATCAACTCCCGTATCCGGCGTATAGTCTTTACAGTTTGTCACCACAACCAAGTCATGCTCTGCGTCAATCGTAACCTGCATGGTTTTTACATCGCTTGCTTTATCTTCGGAAGCGGCTGCGCCTGTTGCTCCATACTGTGCGGAAGTCGCATATCCCTCTGCATTCGTCTCCTGTAAGGTAAGTACGGCACCAACAGGAACATCGGGAATGGTATACATGCCGTCATTCTTCAGGCTGAACTGCCCGGACTGCGGCGCTCCGAATGCATCCGCATAGCTGTAGGTAAACGTAAAAGCCTTCTCGATGTCACCCAGGCCTCCTGTCACTTCTTTTGTCACCTTTACCGCTTTGCCGGCTGGTATATACTTTGCATAATAGGTCGTATTCCGGTTGATTGTTTCCGAATCCCAGTCCACCTTAATCGTGCATGCTTCGTCTTTATACCATCCGTCCAGCGTATAGGTCTTCCCATCCGCCACTTTTGTCTGGGGATATTTCTGAGGTTTGTTCGTATCCGGACGTTTCAGCTGGCTCGCCGCGAATCCGGCGTCCACACGCTTGCTGTACACTTCCGGATCCACGATAGAGAAGGTCTCCTGTCCCGCATCTTTCAGTGCAAAATTCACCGTATAACGGTCTCTTTCATTTAACGTAACCACGCCGTCCAGATGGAACGTCATTATACCGCTGCTGACGACCGGGTTCTTGTTATTGCCCCCTGCATTTGCGCCGTCAGAAGCATTCAGCCTGATCCAGTTAACCGTATAATAGCCTTCCTGGTATTTCTGTTCGTCCTTCTGTGCATACTGATAGGATTTCCCGTCAACTGTAATGGCAGGAAACTGTGCTTCGTTATAATCAATGGAAACGCCATTTTGCCCGTACCCGTTATCCACGATGGTTCCGATCGGATATGAGGATGGCGCATTCACGCCGCTCACACTGCCGACCCCCATCCCATTCCACACCTTGTCCAGATTCGGATAGTCGCCTTCCTGGACACCCGGAATCAACGTATAGATGTACAGCGGGTATGTTCCGTCATTTGCCGTCACCTGGATGGTGTATGTTTCCGTCCCCTGATTCCAGCCTCTCCCGTATGTATGTCTGAGCGTAATCTGCTCTCCAACCCGGACTTCCTTCGGGCCGCTGACTGCCAGCGTCGAGACATCGCCCTCCTGTCTGGCGTCAGCTTGTGCTGCCTCTGTCTCTCCTTCCGGATCAGAATCATTGGTAACAGATGGTACAGGCTGTTGTCCCACCTCATCGGACGTGCTGCTCTCTGCGCCTTCCGCAAAAACGGAGGTGGAAATACTGCAGAACATGAGCACGATTACGCAGATGGAGAGAATATATCTCAGCAATCTGCGTCTTCTTAATGGATAATGATATATCATACTTGAACCTCCCTGTCGTATACGTCTATGGAAACTTGAGAGCCCGACATTGCGCACGCTTAGATTTACAGCCATCGTGCCAGTATTTTATTTGCATATTGGGGAACCATATTATAATGAAATATCCCTATACTTTTCGCAGAGCTCAATACTCCATGCATTAAGATTACTACAGATACCGATGGATTTCAAGTGCCTATCGGCGTATTCGGGTCTTTTTTTCGGATATTCTTCTAATCTCCGTACTTTTATCATGGAATTTCAGCT
>NZ_SMMX01000013.1 GCF_004345005.1 Extibacter muris | reverse complement strand
CCTGAGCCGCCGCTTCCCTTTGCCGTCAGCGTCACCTTCTCTCCGGAATCCGCATTGCTCCTGTCGCTGCTCACGGACAGCTTCAGCGCTTCCTCCTTTACCGTCACGTCTCGGATCCCTGAGGTCACGTTCCCGCTTCTGTCCTTCACCGCTACCGTGAATCGGTGCAGCCCGTTCCCGGATGCCGTGAATGTATACGTCGGCGTCGAACTGTATGCTCGCACCGTCGTCACCGTTCCGTTGTACGTCTCCGTAAAACGGTACTCATAGTCCCCTGAGCCGCCGCTTCCCTTTGCCGTCAGCGTCACCGAATTCCCTGCATTAACAATGGAGGGCTGGCTGCTATTTATTTCAATTGATAATACTGCCCTGCCTTCAGGCTGAACACCTATGCTTTGAGTGCTCCTCCTGACCGAATTATTATTGTCATCGCTATCTGTGGCTGCAGGATCCTGGTTCTGGATTTCCTGCTCATTTTGTTCCTCTTCAACACCACTTTCGTTCTCTGAAGATGCTTCTGCCGCAATAACTTCATATGCCTTCTCCTGCATGGTCACATTCCCTTGCGCATCTTTCAGCAATACACGGATCGTGTGAATACCTGCACCTTCAGCACTAAAACTATAACTGTCTTTGTCACTGAAATCCTGCAGTAATTCGGCATCCCCATCTTTTTGTATAAAACTATATTCATAGTAATTTTCTGTATTTTTTAATTTGACTTTAGCGGTAACCGTTTCGCCTTCATAGATTATATTATCATTATCAAGGCTCAATTCTGCATCTTCATTGATATCATAATCATGATTAATGTCGTTATTATTCCCCTCCTCAGCTAATGCCAAGGCATTAATCTGGCTGAACAGTAATGCCGCAATTATAAAACCCGATACCAATTTTTTCATCTTTAATCTCCTCTTTGTGCCGTACTATCTAATAACATCTATCTGTAAGTAATAACTCCTAGAACAGAAACATTATGCTTCTTCATTAGTTCTAAACATGTTTCCAATTCTGAATACTTGCAATATGCATAACGTTCAACAAATACAACCGTATCACATTTTTCTGCTTCAAATACATTCTTCGGATACTGAGTCAGCGTCTCCAGAATCTGAGTTTCTAATTCATCCTTTTTACCTAGTTCCTTCACACACTCCGCAATGGTCTTCAAAGCTCTGTCAGATTTAGAACTTGTTGTGAAACCTATCTGTTTCCAACCATTCATACGGGCCTGCTCGACAATTGACTGTGCGGCATATTCTATCTGGCCCTTTGCTTTCTCTTCTTTGCTCAATTTATACGATTTTTTCTCGCTCATATTAATTCCTTTCCTTGATACTTATTTCTCCCAGAACCGTCAGTCCGACTGCCTCAAAATCGCTCTTTCTATTCAGCGTAGGAGCAAACAATATCTTGAAAAACGCACCAATTACACTAAGCAGTACACAAACAACAAATGCAAGAGCTGCTACCTTTGTCAGACTCCACTGCTGTTTTTCCATAAGTGTCTTTGTATTGCTGTTGTCAATCGGAACAACTTGTTCATTTCTTGAAAGCTCTACAATATTCACTTGGCTTCCCGCGTTGGCGGCCACCTGTTTAAACCAGGACATGTAAGCGTCTAACAAGGTTTCAGTAAACGCCTCGTCTGAAGTCCTTGCAGTTAATTTGATTGCAAACTTATCTTCATCGGTTGTTGAAAACACATACTGAGCAAGAGAATTCGTAGTTACAGATGCTTCCGTTACACCATTACCCATAAAACCTGCTATGTCTTTTTTACTATATTTATCCAGCACCAAATTTGCCGTGTATTCTCTACATTCTTTGTCATTCATTGTCGCTAGAAATGCAGCACTCAGACTTTTTGAGGTTACTGATTCTCCGGTGCCCTTATAGTCCAGATAAAATGAAACTGTTTTCATCTGAAGCTCTGACACATCTCCCACATCCAGGTCAATCTTTTCCGTTTTGAAAGGGAACAGTGTACATATAGCAGCGATTATGACAGTCCCTATCACACTGGCTATGATTATCTTCCATTTATACTTCCATATACCAACAAATACATCTTTTAACCCAAAATGTTCAAACATTCCGCACCTCCTGTTATGTTTTGACAAACTCGTATTTCTTGCAGCATAGGCCGGCCAATAGATAGCAGATTACTACTGCAAGCCAAAAACCAATCTGTATAGTAAAATCCAAGAACCCAGTCGCCTCCGCTCTGGGAACAAAAAATATCTGTGTTAGAATAAATAAAAATATGGTTGCCGTCAAGGAATTCTTCTTAATAATTCTCATGCCTTTTATCAGAATATATGCCAAGAGGAAACTGTATACTGCGATTCCCCAATAACCAAAATCTATAAAAGTCTCCAATAAATACGACGAGCCCCATCCATGCCCGTTTAAATATTCATCTCCTTTTGATACATATGCCAGGCTGTGGGAAAGGTTATTGCTCAACATGGCATTTTTAACACTGTTGCCACTGTCTAACGCTTCAGCCGAGAAAAATTTCTGTGCTATGGCCCCATGAGTTACGTAATCAATGAATCCTCCGAACGTATAGTTCTTTTCCATTCTGTTGGGCAAAATACCCATACAGGAATATCCTATATTCAAAACTTTAAAAGATACGCCTTGTCCATAAAAGAATGATACGAACAGCTTTCCGATTCCATCCTGTATATTGCTGTTGCCTACCCTTATGCTGGAATAAGCCCCCATAAAAAGCAATGCCGCCGGCGTTCCTATGCCTATAGCCATTTTTTCGAGTTTGCCAAGCCATTTATCTTTATCATTCAGCGCATCCCTTATGAAGAAATAAAGGAAGATGAATACTGCATTTAACATAATCGGATTACGAACGCCAATTATGAGGCCGGGAACAGCAGAAATCAAATACAGGGCCAATGGTAAATAGCATTTCTTCTTTTCGGGAAATGTCCCAAGAAAAATGCACAGGCTGTACTTCATAAACCCGGCAATAAGATGTATGATATAAGGTGCGTGGCTTACAAAAGAAGAATAGTATTCCACATAATCTCTTCCACTCATAAATATCAGCTTTTCGACTTCCAGCATCAGGAATGCAATCATTGAAAAATAGAAAATGACAGCGGATATTATCTGTAGGTTATTTCTAAATTTCTCTATATACACCGTATTCCTGTCAATTACAACATTCCGCACCTTCTCCTTCTTATGTCTTTCGGCCAGGAGGGCAGCTGCAAACATGGCAATAAGGCTGATTGTCAAAGCATTTATTGCGAAAAACAGGCTTTCTTTGCTAAATTCATTTACATACTCTTTCCACCAGTCATGCTTTCTGCACAGTTCAATAATTGGCCTGCCCAGAAGAAATACCAAAATCATAATATGGAACATGAGCAGAAATATTCTATTTTTTATGTTTTCCAAACAATATATAATATTGTTCAAAAAACATGCAACTGTACACAAGAGAGCAAAACTATAAGACTTCAGGCAAATCCCCAGTATTGCAAAGATAATGCCCAAAACCAAAACTGAATACCGCAAACATTTTTTCATAATAAAACCATAACTCCATTAATGTCCATAAACGATACCTACTATTTTCTTATCCATTATTTTTAAAATATTTACCGTATCTTCCACTTCTGCAATTTTAGCATCATTCTTGCCAATTGCCAACACTATCTCGTCAATTCCACTTCTTTCCAACTCCGCATACATATTACCCGAATCGTGTATAACTGCTATCTTTTCATCTGACAGATTTTTATTTGCCCCGCCTGTCAGCCGCTCCAGCAATTCTGCCGTAATCTTTTTCGATCCCAGCCCAACGACGGCGCATCTATGGAACCCCTGCTTTTCCACATATTGACTGAGCAAGAACGTTATCATACCCAAACTGTCATCGCTGCCCTTTTCACTTTTAATCTGACCTAATAGAGGAACCTCCGTGAGCGCCGGTACTTCGTTCTTATTTCTGAACCGCTTGTCCCACAGAGAACATATAAAGAGCGCGATAAGCGCTACGATAAGAGACAAGGCAAGTATAAAGGCATATTTCATAACGGTTGTCGATTGACCTGGTACGGATGCATGCTCCACTCTGACATTTTCCGAAGGCTCCTGTAACATGACCACTTCTAAATCATCTGACATTTCTGTGATTTTCGTCTGTATCATTGTTGAGTATATTTCAGCAACCGCTAGAGTTTCTTCTTCCGATTTCCCCTTTACCGTAACATTCAACAGTCTTTCTTCTGATGTCAGCTCCACTTGCCCTGCATCAAATTTATAATCGTCATAGCCCCTCTCTGCCATCGCTTGATCGATTTCCTGTTTAGTCCCTTCGGTCCCCATAAGATTGACTAAAGTCTTTAATCTGGCCTCTCCCGAAGCTTCAAGGCTGTTTTCTCTGTATGCATCAACGTAATTATTCAATGCTTCCTTATTATTTTGCGTACCGCTGTTTGCTGACTGCAGATAAAAGACGCTTTCCGCCTTATAGCTGTCATCATGCGCCGTTTTATCAGATGTACCTGTAGCAAAAGCTATGCCCCCTCCCATCAGGACAGCAGCCAGGATAATCCACCAGAAGCGCCTGATATTGTCACGGAACTTCTCCCACGTTATTATAATTTCATTATTGTGCTGAGTTTCCATTTTATCCTCCATTTGATGGTATATTTTAAGCCAGCGCTCTTTTTACTGCATCCGCGATGATGCGTATATCCGCCTCATCTAAATATGGATGCATCGGCAGGGACAAAACTGTTGTACATAATTCCCGTGTATTAAGGTTTTCTATGTACTGTTTGTCTTCAGCGAATGCCAGCTGGGTACTCATCGCCTTCGGATAATAAATCATTGTAGGAATTCCTGCACTCTTAAGCGCATCCTGCACCTTTGCCCTTTCTGCTTCATCACTGAGACGTATCGTATACTGTGCCCAGCTGGAATAATAGCCCTCCGGAACAGCCGGCGTTGGCACAACATCTTTGAGCAGCTCCGTATAGCACTCCGCTACCTGGTTTACAGCTTCCAGTTCATACTCAATAAATGCTTTTAACTTTACCTGTAATATTGCTGCCTGCAACGTGTCCAATCTGGAGTTCCATCCGATTCTGACATTGTCATATTTGCCCTTAGTGCCTTTCCCGTGCACTCTGACAGACCTGAGATATTCTGCCACTTCATCATCATTTGTGAAGACAGCGCCACCATCACCATAACAACCGAGCGGCTTAGCAGGAAAGAATGAGGTCGTTGCGGCATCACCAAAGCTGCCAGCCTTCTGACCGGCTATGCTTCCGCCAAACCCCTGTGCCGCATCTTCAAGCAGCAGAAGGTCGTATTTATCAGTCACAGCTTTCAGAGCTTTATAATCCGCAGGCTGCCCGAACAGGTCAACTCCGATGACCGCTCTCGGAGTAAGCCTGCCCTCTTTCAATACTGCCTGTATAGCTCTTTCAAGAGATTCTGCATCTGCATTAAATGTATCTTTATGAACGTCATAAAATACCGGTGTCGCCCCCTCAAAAGATACCACCTCACCAGAGGCAAAAAAAGTAAAATCAGGAACAAACACTGCATCATGTGGTTTGATATCCCATGCCATCATCATCATTGTAAGAGCGTCCGTACCATTCCCGCATGTTATACAATGCTTTACTCCTACATAGTCTGCCAGTTTTCCTTCCAGTTCCTGCACCTGTTTTCCATTAATAAAATTACAGTCTGCCATTACTCTTCCAACTGCTTCGTTAATTTCGCCCTCTAAACGTTTATACTGGCTTTTTAAATCTCTGAATTCCATAAAAACCTCCTAATTTTTAATCCTGCTTTTAAGATAAAGCAATGTTTTTTCATAAAGCCTTCTTTGATATCCATCACTGGCTGCCGATACTGTAGAATTATGCCAAAGTAAAACGGCCTCGCCATTATATTCAAATACGTGGTCCAGCAGCCTGCACACCTTTTTATAAGCTTCCTCTTCCGTTAATCCCATATATTCACTGCCATCTAACGTAACCTCCATCACTGTCATAGGGTGTAAGGTTAAAGGTGTTATTTCTTCTTCATTAAGATCAATCCATTTCACGGCCCTGCAGGTTCCTAACCTGAATCCGGCAACATCTGCGTAGCCCATTGTAAAATCATCCGTTATACCAAAACGTACTAAATGTTTTAATTCGAGAGGATGTCTGCTGGCCAGATAGTGATATCTGTTTAAGGTTATCTCATGATTGCAGATTCCTTCAATCCTCTCCTTCTCCTTTTTTATATTCTCCGGTGCTTTACCTGCCTCATAACTGATATGAATGCCGACAGTGGCACCGTTATTTTCTACATAATTCACAAAATCTTTTACATCTTTTTCTTTGTCAATGTATCCAAAGTCTCTCTGCGAATGTCCGCACCCCATTATGAAATAAATACATTTGCATTTTTCTGTCAGGGCCTGTACCATATTATCCATCTTTAAAAGCCATGGAAATGTATATATAGGGTCATATTTTTTATAATTCAACCGCGCCTTGATACTTTCTGTTTTATTGCTTTTATTTAATACAACCCGTTTTGCCATAGTCTTCATCGCACTTAATAAATTTTTCCATTGCCATATCTGATCGACGTCATGGGTGAGATATATACGTTCAAATCCTTTCTTAACCGTTCTAACGGGAATACCCAGTTCAGCAAGACATGTTCTCAATAGATTTCCATATTCATCAACCAAAGGACGTTCCAGACAGCCGGCTTTATATAAAATCGAACCCTTACCCAGATACCGGCCATGTCCGTCTCTGTTATCTGTCCGGACATATTCCTCATATCTCGTAATCATAAAAAAAGCCGAGGCGATGATATCTGCGCCCAGTATAATCTTATTATCTTTTTTCTCTATAGTATCATCACCAAATAAGATAGGTAAACCCTTTATTTCCTTTAAAGGAAATACCGGTAAGCTGTTTTCAGACATATAATTATCCGGCATAAAAAAAACAGACTTCTTAATCACTACTCTACCCTTGTCCTCACCGTAAGAAATATACTGAGACAACTCTTCATTTTGCGGGCCAAGAAGAAATTTAATAATATAATCAATAATATTTGTTTTCATTTCATTCACACTTGTTTAACCTGTTTAATACTTTGTAAAATAGTAACTTCACCGGAGAAACAAATTCTTTCTGAATATTAAAATATGGCAGCTGTTTTGTTCCCAGCTTGCTGTACGAGTCCTCCACACTTTCAATCATACTTCCCTCCATGTCAAAACTTTTAACATGCCCTGACAACTTTTTTATCATCTCATATATCAGCAGCGTCAGCGCTCCGCTATTTCTAAATTCGGGTTGTATAGTAAAAATCAAATCAAATGCACAGTCGGTATCCCATATACAAAACATTGCGGCCTTGATAACATCATCGCTATCAACAGCATAAATTATCCGACCAGAGTCATTTGCATATGCAGCGTTGTAAATTCTTTCAAATAAACTAAATGTATAAGATATTTTTTTATCTGATTTCAGAAGGCTATCCTCATGTAATTTATAAAAATCTTTCGCCGGCATATCATATCCGACTTTTACACCAAGTTTTAAGGCATGACGTATATTTCGTTTTTTTGACGATGCGAAACTTTCAAAAACAGTATCCACATCAGAGATATCCATGATACGGTAAGAATAACAAGTTGTTTGCCTGTATCCTTTCCAGTAAAAAGGCAGCCAGTTTGTGATATTAACATTAAAATACTGCTGATAAGATATGAGTTCTTTGCTTTCCAGACGCTCGATAAGCAGCTTCATTATTTCCTTTTCATAGGATAGTTTTTTTTCGTATTTCTGGTTCTGAGGGTATGATATCCAGACCCCGTTGGACTGTGTAAACTTAGGCTGTATGACTCTGATCTTATTGCCATATTGTATAAAAGCATATACCAGGCAGCCGGCTACCCGGTTATCTTTTTCTACAACTATTACATCCCAGTTTTCTTCTCCACACACAGCATCCATCCAAAAAGGGTTCAAAAAAACACAGACCTCTTCCTCCGAACAGAACTTGATATATTTATCTTTGTCGCTTATATTTAGACCGTTACTTTTTTCCATATAAATCTCCACCACTCTATATACCAATAATTTTTCAAAAAAGCGAATCCCACTTTCTTTAATCCATGCTGTGAAGGAATATTTTCCCTCGAAGTCATCATAGTAAATCTTTGGATGCTCTGTTCTGAATTGCATATTCTAATTATTTGCTGTAACATCAAGGGGTATATATTATGTCCTCTGTATTTCGAATCAACATAGCAATAATGTATATATGCACTGTTTCTCACCCGGAATGCCCCTTCCATATCATCCGGGAGCACACAGGCCGCATGTCCCGCTATCCTGCCATCCACATAGGCAAATACACATACTTGTCCTTTGCTAACCATTTTTTCAAACGCATACTGAACATTCTTATTTCTCACAGCACAAACATCTTTACACATATGATTCGTAACCATCTCTATCCTGAGATGTGGTTTTAAATCAGAATCAACTTCTACTTTCGTCCCCTGGTCGAGATAAAATAATATACCTCTTTTTATATGAGGCAGATATTTGTATATTTTATTCATTATGCTCATAACGATATCCCACTTTCGATACTATAGCTGTGACACCAAAAAATAAATGCCATATATGACCACTGAACTGCCGACAATATATTTTGCCACAAAACCGGCGAATCTCTTCATACTAAACTGCGTAGTCTTTATACACAAGAAAATATTCACAAAATTGCAGATACCATCACAAAATGCATAAAAAATCACCGTCTGTACTACCGTCAGGCTTAATACTCTTGCTATTACAAAACATGCAATGTACTGCAATAATGAATATATTGAACAAATCAACGCCAGCTTCTGTTTTTCCACAATTACAAAAGTTCCGGATATACACGCAGAACAATACTTCAGCAAATACAGAAAACCCAGGGCTGTGATATATATTCCTGATACAGCCCATGCAGGGCCTAATACAAACTCAACTATCTGCTTACCTGCTATTACAAGGATTCCTATAGGAATTACTGCAAGTTTTATATTCTTCTCCACCATGTCAAAACACAGGCCACCGATGTCTTCGCCTCTGCTGTACCTCTCGGCAGCTTCTCTGTAATATACCCGATTTACAGGTGCAGCAAGTAAGGTTACGGGTACGCTGAGAATCTTACATGCCATTGTGTAACCACCTAACGCAGCACTTCCAAATATACGTCCCAGAAACTGAATCGGTAATTGAGCTGAAACTATGGACACCATATTGGCAGGCATCTGTACGAGAGGATAGGCTTTATATCTGATAAGAGTGTCTTTTAAATTCTTCAAACCAGCATGCCCCTCATATGGATTAACTTTTCTGCGCATATGGATTATACATACAATATATGACAATAATGTTCCAATAATATAGCCTGTTGTACCCAGCCCTGCTGCTCCCAATGCAATTGAAAACCCTGAGTTCGCTATTGCAGAAAGGATAGGATTCCAGAACAATATCTTATACATCTTCTTACGGTTAACAAATGCATAATAAACATTCTGTTCATTAAAGAGCAAAACATATAAAATTAAAAATACGACCGATAAGTAATAATTTCCCTTAACATTAAATATATGAATATTGGGTGAGACAATCAGAATGCCGACAAAAATCACTAAAAGGAATAAACAATTAGCTGTCCTGATCAGCTTGCAGATTTTTACCGCCTCATCATCCTCTTTCGGTATCATTATTGCTACCAGCAAAGCCATGGTCACAAAACTGGATATGATATTTCCATTGCTTAAAATCAAATCATATTCACCCAATTCAGATGGGGTAAATATTCTGCTGATAACAGGCAGAAGAAGCATATTAATTGCATAACCAATAACAACTCCCGATGCAAGCACGGCTATATTCTTTAATATATCGGAATTCTTTATCTTCTCAATATATAATTTTATCATAAATATACTGCCTCTATCTCTCCAATTTTTTACCGCAGACCGGACAGATAAGATTATCCGACAGCACCTCTCCGCATTCGCAGACCCAGCCAATCTGTCTGGCCGGAACTCCGGCCACAAGGGCATAGTCCGGGATATCCTTCGTAACAACTGCTCCCGCCGCAATCATTGCCCATTTTCCAATTGTATGCCCACAGACAATCGTCGCATTGGCACCAACTGTGGCTCCTTCTCTTAAGATGGTCTTCTTGTAACCGGCATTTCCTTTTGGATATTTTGCCCTTGGAGTAGTATCATTGGTAAAAACCATAGAAGGACCACAAAAAACGTAGTCCTCTAATTCAACGCCTTCATAAATTGAAACATTATTCTGTACTTTAACACCATTGCCAATTCTGACATTATTAGAAATATTGACATTCTGTCCAAAGGAACAGTTCTTTCCTATAACGGCCCCACTCTGGATATGAGAAAAATGCCACACTTTCGTGCCTTCTCCTATTATAACATCCTCATCTATATAACTGCTTTCGTGAACATAATAAGCACTCATTAAAACTCTCCTGTCATATCGACGCTGGCAAAATGTTCCACCGGAAACTTCACCGGCTTACCTTCCTTCTGACTCTTATAGATTGCCAGAACGAGTTCTAGTGCATTCTTGCCTGCACGTGCATTAACATATGGTTCTCTGTCATTTTGAATTGCATCAATCACATCTGCATACAGGCTTGTATGTCCGTTACCATATACATTGCTTGTCTCCTCTTCAAGGCCTTTGTTCTTTTTATCCTCATCGGTCTCATCGGCAAAATCCCACACATCGATGTTGTTGGTTGATTTTCCTCCCAGCTTAACTGTACCATTCTCCCCGAATACGTATAACGTTTCCTCCAGATTCTGCGGATACACATTCGTAGTTCCCTCGATAGTAGCGACTGCTCCGTTCTTAAACTTGACTACAGCCATACCAATATCTTCCGCCTCTAAATAATCGTGGAACTGCTGTCGTGTCACACCGTAAACTTCATCTATATCATCTCCCATCATCCACCGCAGCAAATCTATACCGTGTATACACTGATTCATCAATGCGCCGCCGTCCTGTGCCCATGTCCCGCGCCAAGGTGCCTGGGTGTAATACCCTTTATTACGATTCCATCTGACGTGTATCGCCCCATGTGACATACGGCCAAACCGGCCTGCTTCTACTGCTCTTCTCAATTCCTGAACAGCTACGTTAAAACGATTCTGATGGCAGGCAGATACTTTTACACCTTTTTCGTCCGACAATTTAATTATCGCTTCCGCATCATCCAAACTCATAGCCATCGGTTTTTCAATAATGACATTGATTCCATGCTCGATACAATAAAGGGCAATTTCTGCGTGATTCCCACTTTCAGTCGCAATTCCGGCTAATTCAATCTCATTTTCTTCAATAAGTTTTTTATAATCAGCATATCTCTTAATCCCCACATCCCCCTGTAAATCATGCTTCGCTAACAGCTCCTCCATATGCTCGGGGATAACATCACATACCGCGACAAACTCAAGGTTATTATTTACAACCGCTTTCACATGGTTCGTAGCTATACGGCCACAGCCAATCAGTGCATATTTCATTTTATACGTCCTCCTATAGTATTTCTACATTCTCTTTATTTTCTACATTTTTCATAACATTCTTTGTATCAAATACAGCGGTTGCATTTTCCTGTACCATCTTATAATCCACATTAGAATGAGCTGTCGTAATCATAACCAGATCATAGTCTTTTATTATCTCTGGAGATATCTTTTCAATGCCTTTTTTTACAGTGCCGTTATATTTGTATTCAGCTACCCACGGATCATAGAATTCCACATCAGCCTTCTCTCTCTTAAGTATTTCGATTACCCTAAGAGCCGGGCTTTCACGATAGTCGTCGATATCCTGTTTATATGCTACTCCTAATACCAATACTTTAGCCCCATTCATAGCCTTCGAGTGCCGGTTTAAAATCTTGCTGGCCCTTTCGACACAGTATTCAGGCATCCTGTCGTTAATCATCATCGAACTCTCTATCATGGAAGTATGGAAACCATACTCTCTCGCTTTCCATGTGAGATAATAAGGGTCAAGCGGAATACAGTGCCCCCCCAGACCTGGTCCCGGGTAAAATGCCTGAAAACCATATGGTTTCGTCTTAGCGGCGTCAATAACTTCCCACATACTGATACCCATTTTCTGGCACAGCATTGTCAATTCATTTACCAGTCCTATGTTGATGTTACGGTATGTGTTCTCCAATATCTTTTCCATCTCAGCAATTGCAGGAGATGACACTTCACAGACATCACCCTCTAACACGGAACGATACATGGAGGCGATAACCTCTGTAGCATCTTTTCCGATAGCTCCTACTACTTTTGGTGTATTCTTTGTCTTATAGATCAGATTACCCGGATCTACTCTTTCAGGTGAAAAGCCCAGATAAAAATCTTCCTCACACTTCAATCCAGAGCCCTCTTCTAGTATAGGCCTGATGAGTTCCTCAGTTGTACCCGGGTATGTAGTAGACTCTAATACTACCATAGTACCCTTCTTTAAATATTTGGCTATCGCTTCTGTAGAAGATTTGACGTAGCTGATATCCGGCTGTTGATGCTCGTCCAATGGAGTTGGAACGCAGATAGCAATAAAGTCAACATCCTTCACAAAACTGAAGTCCGTTGTTGCCTTAAACATACCACTCTCTACTAGCTCTTTCAAATCATCATCCACAACGTCACCGATATAATTGTGCCCTGCATTAACCATCTCAACTTTGGCATCCTGGACATCAAAACCTATTGTTTTAAAACCAGCTTTAGCTTTTTCAACAGCTAAAGGAAGGCCGACGTATCCAAGACCGACCACACCTACCGTTAATTCTTTTTTTTCGATTTTCTTCAATAATTCCTGTTTCATGTTTCTCTCCTAACTATTTTTATTTTCAAATTTTACTATATTCTGTCTTCATTCTCAGCTTTTTAAAGTCATCTCCTTTATTATAAAACAAACAAAGAAAAATTAAAACTGTAAGCGGGCCAAAAATAATGGAATCTATTATGCCTCCGTCATTTAATGTAAATATGGCGAAAAAACTGATTCCTAATGCAAAAGAGTATCCGTTCCATTTTGCAAACTCATCAATCACAAGAATCAGCAGCGCAAATATAATACCTACCAACAGGATACCGAAAAGCCCAAATCTATAATACCCCTCCGCCCAAAAACCTGTATTTGAATTCATCTCTGGTTTATTAAAATACTCTGTAGATATAATAATACCAATACGTTCTTCATACGGAAAATCTATGCCCAGGAACTTTCCCCACAACGTACCTGCAAGTCCTATCAATGTATGCGTCGAAAAATAGTCATAATATATAAATTTCAAGTTTGCCGACAGAATGAGCACCCTTCTGACAAACAAATCATAAAGCTGGTAAAAAAAATTCAATTTAAACCCAAGTGCTGTTACTAATGCGGTGCCAAGTGACAGCCCGCAAAATGCCAGCGTATTGAAGCTTCTCAAGTTTGAAACAATTGCTATTCCAACAACCAGCGGTATGACAAACAGAATGTTCTTCTGTGCCGCATAAAGATAAGCCAGAAACTGCATGCCGCAAAATGCTATCGCTGTCAGGTACTTTTTCCTGTCAATTGCTCTGACTATAAAAAACGGTGTTATTATCGTATACTGCCAGTTGAACAGATAACCCACATACTTGTTCAAATGGAACTCGCTTCTTACTGAATAAACTTCATATATATCAAGTGCTTTTAAACTAAACATTCCATTCTGCAGAACAATCGTAATATATACAATAATAGTTATAAAATAGAATGCTATAATTATAGCCTTGCTCGCCAGATTTATTTTGGGTATTACTATATCCCTTCCCAGCCATACGATAA
The DNA here is from genome assembly GCF_004345005.1 of Extibacter muris. Classification (GTDB taxonomy): domain Bacteria; phylum Bacillota; class Clostridia; order Lachnospirales; family Lachnospiraceae; genus Extibacter; species Extibacter muris. The sequence continues at coordinate 76,935 of NZ_SMMX01000013.1, read as the reverse complement.
TCTCTGCCACAGCAAAACCGGAGCAGATTGCTGTATAGTACAAGACATTTTCATTGCTGAATGCAAAGATAACCGTAATCGGTATGATAGCCATAAAATATTCAAGTTCCAAAAAAAAGACAGACGGTTTTCTTATATCATGTCTTATCATGGCAAAAAGCAAAAAACACCAGATAAAGCCTAACAGATATTTACCTAGATTAAAGTCATATCTATATACTCCCAGACCTCCATATGCTTTTGACAGCAGGAACCAAAATCCCAATTCCAAGGCAAGTTTATATATCAGCATTATTATCAGCAATAACATAATATTTGTCAAGTTTTTATTTCCCTGCCGCTTCTGATACACGTTCACTGCCTCCCGTCTATTCAAGGGTTTTTAAATATTCCCGAACCACCTTGTTCCAGGTATATTCTCCCTTTAGATTTTGCACACCCATCTGTTTCTCCTGAAGCAGCTCTTTCTTTTCAACTATCTCTGATAACAGCTCCCTTAAGCTTTCAACATTATAGTCAAATACAAATCCACAGCCGTTAGATATCACGAACCTCTCCGGCGCCATCCCTTTGCACAAAATAACTGGGATTCCCGTGGCAATGGCTTCATACAGCTTAATAGGATATGCCGCCCTCCAGTTTGGTACTTCAATATTATATGCGCAGTAAATTATATCCGTATCTGCAAACAGCTTTTCCGTATCCTCCGCGTAATTATAATAACCTGTTATGTCAACGTTCTCATAAGCGTGTTCAATGCTCTTTAATTTTTCATAAGCCTCGCCCATTCCATGAATCCCAATTTTAATGCCTTTCAGCCCTTGCGCTGCATCCATCAGCATTTTAAGCGACTTAACGTCTCTTACGGAACCGATATAATTAATCCTGATTATATCGCTTTTTTTATGAACGATTTTGTTATAAATCTCTTCCTTGGGATAATTGGGTATATATAATACTTTGTTTTTATTTCTTTCCGATGTATACTCCATCTGTTTGGGTACAACATGTATGAGGAAATCGCTGCGGTTCTGAACATATCCACTTACCAGTTTGATAACCCGGTTCTTCAATGCCTGGGTACTTTGTCCCTCGTACATTTCTCTCATTACAAATACGATATTATCAACTTTTTTTCTGCCGGCCCATACTCCCGCCAAAGCCATCTCAATATTATGGCAGATAAGGCTGTCCGTTTTCTCACTTCTCAAATACTTCCTCAGCCATAATATAAAGCGCATATACCATCCAGTATAGACTACTTTTTTTAATACATTTCCTATTCTGCTTTTTGAGAGTCTGGATATCAGTTTGTCATCTTTGCATATGAAATGCAGGGTATTTATATCTGCTATTTTATTAGCAGTTACTTTCTTTCCCGCTACTTTCCTCTCCATCAGGATTGTCTCCACATAGCAGCCATGCGCCTTAAAAAACCGAGCTTCTTCCATAGGACGGTTTTCATAATATTGTATTGTCTCATATGGATTGATAGCCAATATTTTTATATTCTTCATCACTTATCTTCCTGAATCTTCCAACAACGATTAACCTTTTAATACCTTAATCTTCCTCTTTACCATGCGAAGGAATGCCAGCATTTTTTTCCTGGAGTGATACATATCCTCCGTCTTCTTTTGACCCTTCATTATACCTTCCCACTCGGAATCAGAAATATCAAGCTTTTTAAGTATGTATTCCTTATCCTCCATCATCTGGGCTTCTGTATAATCCGAATCATCCTTCATCGCTTCCAGCGCTTCTTCTCTCGTCATCTCACCACCCAATACCAGACTCGACAGATGAGAACGCTTTTTATCGTAGCCAAATCTCTGAGGCAGGAAATACCCCTGAAAGAATTTAGTGAATCTGGATTCATAATGCTTTCCGCCATAATATTCCCAGCCGAACTCTCTTTCCAGTGTTTCCATTGCCTCTTTTTTAGAATAAGGCACGTAATTAAGTAAATCTATCCTGACGATTTCAGACTGATACTTTAGATACTTCAGTACTCCAAAATGTGGATATTTCTTTAAGCTCTTTCCCCGTCCGTATTTCTTATATACGCTCTTTATGTTGGCATAATCTGTTGCTGTATATCCCCATGCTACAGGCGATACGCCTTCCGTAGCAACATTGCTTCCATTCAGCATATATTTTACATGGCACTTGGAGGCATAGTTATACATAGCTGCAAGAAAAACATGATCTTGAGGAACATCCAGATTAGCCAGGCCGGAAAACATGTATGCTCTCTGCAGCTCCTTCATAGTTGGCCAATCAATAACTACAGTGTGCAAATCTATTTTCAATTTTTCGCACATCTTTTTAATATTCTTTACAGCAACGTCGCTGTTCCATCCCGCGTCAACATGGACAGCCAGCACCCGAAGATTCAGTTTTTTAGTGAGGTAAGCCATATACGCACTGTCTACGCCGCCGGAGATTCCCAGTATACAGTCATATTCTTTTCCCTGACCGTCTTTCTTCATCTGCGCAACTAACCGCTTCAGCTTTTCATCGCTGCTTCCCTCACGATATCCATATAGTTCCTCATTAGCATCAAATCGATGACAATGATTGCATACTCCATTGTCATCAAAATAAATCTTTGGATCTGATGTGTCCATTATACACCTTGTACAAATCTGATATTTACTCATCACAATAAACTCCTTCTTTATATAATTCACTTTCTTCGGGTACATTAATCAGCACTGCTTTTTTTCTGCCGAAATATACAAACATGCTGCCGGCTGATACTGCATGGGCTCCCCCCTTCTCCAAGGCCATCTTTAAGTCAGGCACCCCCCCGGCGCCGCCGCAGGCAACTACTGGAATGTTTACCGCCTCAGTGACTTGGCGAATCAAATCGATGTCATACCCCTGCATCATCCCATCATTATCAATAGAATTAATAATTATCTCACCAGCACCTGATTCTTCATAATGCTTTGCCAGCTTTGCAGGAGACACTCTTATCTTTGTGTTCCCTCCGTCTATAAAGCATGAGTATTTTCCAAATAACTCTCTCTTTGCATCTATTGACGCCACAACACTTTGGCTCCCCGCATATTCCACCGCCTTTTTCAACAATGAGCCATCTTTGTTTATTGCGGAATTAATAATAACTTTCTCAAAACCAATAGCAAACAATTCTTTGATCTGATTCAGTTCCGTAATACCACCTCCATAACTTAATGGCATAAATGCTTCAGAGGCTATATTCTTAAGATAGTCAAAATCCGGGCTGTCACCGCTTTTCGCAGCCCCAATATCAAGCAGGCATAATTCATCCACGCCTTTTTCATTAAATATACGGACTGCATTAATCGGATCGCCCAGATAATTTGGATTTTTAAATTTTGTCGTCTTTACTAATCCCTGCTCCTGTAGCAGAAGACAGGGAATTACTCTCGGTCTATTATACATTGTCAACACTCTTTCGAAAAATTTTCTAATAATTTCATGCCGAAGTTATGGCTCTTTTCAGGATGGAATTGTGTTCCGTAAATATTGCCATTGATTACTGCTGCTGCAAATTTATATCCGTAATCACATGTCATCAGCACATTTTCTCTGGAATCGCAGACAGCATGATATGAATGTACAAAATAATATCTTTGCTTGTCCTCTATATCCTTTACCAGATTATTTTCTCTGTTAATAATATCAACATAATTCCAGCCCATATGCGGAACTTTTAAGCCATCATCCGCAAAACTGAATCTTTTATTATCAAACGGAATTAAATCCAATCCTTTTTCTTCGCCCTCCTCGCTCTTTCTTCCTAACATCTGCATTCCCAGGCATATGCCAAGTATCGGCTTTTTATTATCACATACCTGTTCAATTATTACCTTATCAAACTCTTTTTCACGCAGGCATCTCATACCATTGTCAAAAGAACCTACACCCGGAAGAATAAGCTTATCAGCTTGTTCTATTTCTTTAATGCTATCAGCTATCACCGTTTCCGCACCAATTTTATTTAACATGTTTTTTATGGAACCTAGATTACCTATTCCATAATCAAGTATTGCAATCATGCTGCCCTCTCCTCTGTTTACCGTGCTAATCGCGAATATATATCAACTAGTTTTTTTTCTTCTATCCCCCAGTTATATTCTCTGCAGATTGCCTCACGACCATTCTTTCCCAGTCCAAATGACATTTCTCTGTCCGCAAGCAGTTTATTTACTGCATCCTCTATTTCTTTTACATTTTCGGGATCAGTTGAGATACCACATTCACTGCATTGGATAATGTCCTTCCACAGCTTAAAGTCAGACGCTATAATCGGTATTCCTGCTGCCATATATTCAAACATTTTAATAGGAAGCGCCTTTCTGTGGTTAGGCGTGTTTTTTAAAACAACCAAACCAATCAGGCTTCTATTATATAAGTCATTTATCTCGGAACGGCTTAGATATCCAAGTAACTTTACTTTTTTCCATCCCGGCAGCCGCTCAAGCTCCTTTTTATACTCCTGATTTATGGCTCCCGCAATCTGAAGCTCTGCATCAATATGCTCCATCATCTTTACCAGTTGCGTGATGCCCCTCTGCTCCGTTATTCCACCTGCATAGCACAAGATTCTATCACGCTTTGTATAATCATCATTTTTACATTGAATGTCAGATAACAGGGGATAGTTCTTAATAGATCCTGCCTTACATCCATATTTTCTAAAAATATCAGCAATATGATCTGTCGCCGTTACAATATAGTCTAGCTTCCTTGCAATCCGTTTCTCATAATGTTCATATGTTTTTGATACAAAAGTCCTCATCTTCAACGGTATCCAGGTCTTCGCCAATATTTGCCTGGGCACATCCTCATGACTGTCATATACAACTATTTTATTTTTCTTTTTAAGTTTTAACGCATATGGAAGCAATTCCGGATCATGAAAATGATATATATCCGCATTGGCAGCCAGTGCCTCTTTGTACACAAGTCGGGTCATAAATAACATGCGGTATAAGCGGCTGCCGGACTTTTTCGTAACCCCTTTGACTTTTACATTATCCCTGTCAAATGACTTTCCTGATACTACTAGAATAGTATCATACCCTGCTTTTGCCAGTGATACACACTCTTTATGAAAAATCCTTACATCCCTGCTGTCATGTGCGCTTGTCATATGGCAGACCCGTTTAACACCCATTCGTTTATGCCTCCTAATACCGCTGAATATTTCAAATTGTTACATTTTTTTACACTTGTTACATAATAACAAATTTTTTCCTCAAATACAATCTTTATGTGTTACTTAATAGATTTTGCACAAAAGGGGAGAGATACAGCTTCGCACCCTCCCCCATAGTTTTTAATTAATATACAACAACAGTTGTACCTTTCGGTATATTATCATATATCCATTTTGCATTAGGAATCTGAAGCCTTACACATCCATGAGATAACGCCATACCTACGCGCCCATCCATAATGCTTCCATTTTTATAGCATAGAACAGTATGGAAAAGATAGTTGCCATAAAACTGGGTATACCAGAAGCACCTCGCCGAGCCTGAGTCAAAATAATACCCTTTCATCCCTACCTTGAATATTCCTCCTACTGTAGGCGTAGACGGAGCTCCATCTGCACAGTCCCAATAGTACAGATTGTTCCATAGGCCCTTGCCCCCTTTGAACACACCAACTTTGTGGGAGGCCCTGTCAACCATTATCAGATATGGGGTGGTGCTGGAGTATCCCTGGGCCATGCTGTACATACGTGCCATACGGGTTGGCACCGCAACACCATCGGAACCGATCTTATATCCATTGATGGTCGTATTTCTCGCCATTATCTTAGAATCAGGATAAAAGTAATATAGTCTTCCATTTATCGTATAAAAACCACTGACCATATGCCCTTTCGAATTTGCATAATATTGCGTGGAGCCAAAAGATACCCACTGGTTCTTGTAAGGGAATCCGGTAGCAGGATTAAAATAATACTTGTTCCCTTTATATTCTCCCCATCCGCTCTTTTTTATCATTGCGCCCTGCTGGTCAAAAGAATAAGCGACTCCATCAATAGCATAATTTCCTTTGACTACCACATATGCTGAATTGCAGAAATAGTTTTTGCTGTCTGCGTAAAGCCAGCCTTTCCTGAGACTTCCGTCTTCCATTGCAAAATAAGTATTGCCGCTCACCGTTATCCATCTCGACTGACGAATACCGTCTGCATCAAAGTAATACCTCTTCCCGCTAACTGTTTGGAAACCCTTAAGAACCGCTCCGTCCCCTCCGCAGAAATAATAGTTGCCTCCCGTATACAGCCAGCCGTTCACGCGGAGACTTCCATCCTCCATTCCAAAGAATTTTTTGCCATTTAGATTTATCCAGCTCCTCTGGCGGATTCCATCTGTGCCCAAATAATACCTTTTCCCGCTTATTATCTGGAAATTCTTCAGGACTGCTCCGTCTCCTCCGCAGAAATAATAGTTGCCTCCTGTATAAAGCCAGCCGTTTACACGAAGACTTCCATCATCCATTCCAAAATATCTTTTACCGCTTGAATCAATCCAACCCGTCTGACGAATTCCATCCGTACCGAAATAATATCTTTTCCCGCTTATCGTCTGGAAATTCTTCAGGACTGCCCCGTCTCCTCCGCAAAAATAGTAACTGCCTCCTGTATACAGCCAGCCGTTTACACGAAAGCTTCCATCGTCCATAGCAAAGTATTTCTTGCCGTTATAATCAACCCATCGCGTCTGTCGTACCCCATCTGCATCAAAGCAATACCTTTTCCCGCTTATTACCTGCAGTCCCGAGAGCACTGCACCGTCATTACCACAGAAGTAATAATTGCCGTCAGCATACAGCCAGCCACTTGTATGTATACTTCCATCATCCATGGCAAAGTACTTCTTGCCATTGCTATCAACCCATCGCGTCTGTCGTACTCCATCTGTATCAAAAAAATACTTTTTCCCACTTATTGTCTGTAAGCCTGAAAAAACAGCCCCATCTTTTCCGCAGAAATAATAATTGCCGTCAGCATACAGCCAGCCACTTGTATGTATACTTCCATCATCCATGGCAAAGTATTTCTTGCCGTGATAATCAATCCATCGCGTCTGAAGAATACCCGACTCATTAAAAAAGTATAATTTTCCTTCAATTGATTTCATCCCGGTTACTGCTGAGCCAGAATCATCAATATATTTCCTGCCTGCATCCGTATCCTGCCAGCCAGTAAGGATATCATCTGCAATCTCTGATGGTTTATCTGCCTCAGACTTATTATATGCAGCAATACCTTTACTTGAATCACCCTCAGATTTCTGGACTTTATTATCGTCTTCCTTAATACTGCCCTGATCCTCGATTTCTGTATCGTGGCTGTTATCGCCTGCTATTTCATTAAAATTTCCTTCATCATCAAATTCATATGTTCTATCGCTGATAGTCTTTGTTACATTCTCATATCGAAAACCGGTATCCAAATCAAAATAATATATGGCATCTTCGATTTCCTGCCAGCCGACTTGCGCATATCCCTCTTCGTTAAAACAGAATGTTTGATTTCCAATTCTATATAGCCCTGTTGCTTTTTCTCCGTTTTCATCTATATATGTTCCGGTACCTGCTGCAATATCACCCTGCCATCCTCTGGTTCCCGACTCAGTGGAATCATCTGTCTCAATTTCAGCAGCCGGTTCTTCTGCCATAGCTGTGGCAGATATGCTGCATACACATGTAATTATTAGAAGAACAGACATTGCTTTTCTTAAAAATATTTTCATCATTTCCCTCCTCAAATTTAATAATGAATTATCTATTGACCATATAGCTTTTCCGGGTATTTGCCATCAGCAACCAGTTTTTGAATTGCCGCTACCACCGTCTGTTTATCTTCTTTGTACGTTACTCCAAACCATGCATCTGATGACTGCAAGACTTCAACTTCTATTTTGCTTTTCCTTATCTGCTCACCAATTATCGTTGGAAGAAGATATTCTACATTCAAATCGTTTTCATCCAGATCACTCAAAAATTTTGAAAAACCGTCCTCAAGTGTTTGGAAAAAATCAGGAAAACCTCCCCACATATTCATAGATACTATAGAATTCAGATCTATTTCCCTTTCCCTACCACACTCAACAGCTACTGCCTTATCCCCCCTTTTTTCTATATTATGAGTCTCTACGATGCCTTCGAGAAGACCATTCGTGCCCACAGTACATATTCCCCTCGTTACGCCCCCATTGTCACTTAATGTATTCTTTAATATAAAACCTATCATGCACATCTGTTTCTTATCTTTACCTTTTTGAGTATTGGATAGATAAGCGTAGGACTTTTTAAATGCTTCTTTACCATAATAATCGTCCGCATTGATAACTGCAAACGGTCCATCTACAAAGTCTCTGCAACATAAGATGGCCTGTCCAGTTCCCCACGGTTTCTTTCTGTTTTTCAACTTGTGTTTGTATGCCGACGGAATATCATTCAATTCCTGATAGGCATAATCAACATCTACAATTTTCTCTATCCTGCTGCCGACAATATGTTTAAATTCCTTTTCCAAATCCTTCCTAATTACAAATACTATCCTATCAAATCCAGCATCCAATGCATCATAGATAGAATAATCCATAATAATCTCTCCACCTGGTCCGATTGATTCCAACTGCTTTATACCGCCACCGAAACGGCTTCCTATGCCTGCTGCCATAATTATTAACGTTGTTTTGTTCATCAATACATCCTCCTGCCATGTCACTTTGATACTGCATGGATCTTATTTTTAATTTCTTCTACCTTGCTCCAGTCCGGAACCGTTACAAATAAAGGTCCTCCATCGTAAGAATAGCACCACTGCTTTCCGGAATCATCTCCTGTTGCTGCCACCGACTCTATATCCCATCCCTTTCCATCATTTAACTGCATTTTAATCAAAGCCTTTATCTGCTTCTCGGACATATTGGTTTCAGAGTTACCGGCCACACTGTTAATCATTCCATTTGCACGGAATAATATCATCGGTGACATCGCTTTTTTTATTAATGCGGCCAGCAAAGCCTGCTGGTTTTTCCCCCTTTGATTGTCTCCCGTAGGAAGATTCTGCCGCTCCCTTACAAAAGCTAGCGCTTCCTTTCCACTAAAATGATTTTTCCCTTCCTTGACATCCATCACCAGACCCGAATCTTCGCTTGTTGTAAAAGCAAGTTCCGACTCCACGTCCACACCGCCCATCACATCCACAATATCTTCAACAGAGGTAAAATTAACCCTTACAAAAAAAGGTATCGTTGTGTCATACAGATTTTCCAGAGTCGCTATAGAAGTGTCTATTCCATATATCCCTGCATGCGTCAGCTTGTCACACGCCGATCCTGATACGCCAGGTATCGTCACATAATAATCTCTGGGCGTCGTGGTTATCAATACTTTGTGCGTATCCGGATTTACGGTAGCAATAAGGTTCACATCGCTCCGGCTGTTCTGTGTGATATCGCCATAGACATCAATTCCACTTATATAGACGTTGAATGGTCTCTGTGTAACCTCAATTCCATGTTGCTCCGTATACTGTCCGCTCTCTTCTCCAATGGCAATTTTGTCCAGAGCCGCGTTCGCCTTTAATGCATATCCTCCTATCAAAGCAAAGAGTATGCTGAAACATATGCTTATTCCTTTACCGCTTCTTCTCTTTTTACGGCATTTGTATGCACGACGCTGCATAAACCTGGTCAGCAGCAGCAAAACCAACAGTATTGTTACAAGTAGCACTATAAATTTAAATGGTATTATTCCAAGGATACACAGTGCCGCAAGTAAAAACGCAGAAGCCGCCAGCTGTATGAGCCATACAACTATGTCCACTGCTCCTGCTTTTCTTTTCGTATGCTTCTTTTTAGGGCGTCTTTCCGCCGGCCCAGGGTCTTCGTTCCATTTATGTGATTTGATTATCTTAAGCTGTTCCCTGTATTCCATAAGATATAGCAACTCCAATGTATTATTTCAATTCATTCAACTTGTCTTTCTTCATTATAAACTAATATAATTTGTCTGGCAACAAACAATATATTAAGATTGTCTTTAAAACATCCTGCACTTTGCTATATCGTAACACATAGGCCTGAGGACAAATATTAAAATGAGGTTGACGCACTAATTACGTCAACCTCAATAATTTATTTACTATTCTTTCTTTGTTTCATGCTAAAGACAACCAATCCTGATGCAAGAAACAGTAGCATCACCCAGACCAATGCTTGAGATTCATCTGCTGTCTTCGAGGCTTTTATACGCCCATCGTTCTTTATAATCTTTACTTCTTCTGAAGGCTGCACTATCTTGCTATCGCCTTCACCTGCCGCATCTATTACATCGGATTTTGAATCTGTCAGAGCAGTATTCTTTCCCGATGTTAAATCATTTCCCGTCATAGTGTTGATTCCATCCTGCACCTCATCTTCATTTCCAGTAGGCAACGTGTCATTGCCAGGCTTGCTTTCAGGTGACGGTGGCTTCTTCCCTTCATCAACCGTATTTGCCCCCGCGTCATTCAATGCGATGACGTACGGCGAGAATCCGGTGACCTCAATTGCCACGGTACCATCCGTTACTGTTGAATGATACGTTTCAAGATATGTCTTACCGTCCCTCTCTGCATAATGCAGCACCACTGCTTCTTTACCATTGTGCCCTGCATCGACGCTGAAGCTGAGCTGTACCGCTTCATCTTTTCCCAAGTCTCTGTCAAGGCTGATATCATAGACGCCAAGGATGGTATGGGTCTTTACCGGCTCTGTCAGCGTGCCGTAATTATCACTGCCTTTATCAATGACCTCTACCTTAAGAGATGCATCGGCAGGAATTGTTCCGCTCACCTTAATGCCATTCTGCTCATTTTTTACTTCAACCGTCTTGTCGGCATCGTTTCCCGAACCATTATTCTGTGACGAATCCAGACCCGGTTCCGCTTCTGGTCCATCTTCATCCGGAGCATCCGCATCCGGGATATCCGCGTCTGGCTTACTGTTGTCCGGCTGCTCATTATCTGGTTCATCTACATCTGGTTTCTCTGTATCCGGATCTGATGCTTCCTCTTTTATCACCCTCACGGACGCTTCCGCATACTTGGACGTATCGACCGTCGATGCGGCCCTGACCGTCAGGCTCTCTGCCGTCTCGTCTGTGCCTATCTGGAGTTTCCCGGTGCCGTCTATCTTCGTATCAGCACTCTTGGCGCCTGCCATGCTCCAGGACACGGTCTGGGCCGGGCCACCCGTTCCGGCAACCGCCACGCCAAATGTCCTTGAACTGCCTGCCTTCATTTCAATCGAAGCCGGATTGATACTGACTTCTGTCACTGTGGCCTTCTCGTTCACGGTAATCTTCTGTGCAGCCGTCTTCGTCACTCCATCAGCAGTAAACTGTATCGTGACACTTGCTGTTCCTTTTGCCAGAGCCTCTGTCGGGAAGGAAACGTTCTTCGTCACATCGGATTCCGTTCCGTCGCTCCATTTTGCCTTGACAGCCATACCGGTGGCGTCGAACTTCTCCCCTTCCGTATATATCGTCTTTGCCGGAGGCGTGCTTATGCTGATCGAGCTAAGCGTCTTTGGCACAGCCGTATCACTTCCTTTGTTCACGACAGTGATATAATCCGAGGAAATGAATGCATACATATTGTCAAAGTTATATTCACCGACACCCGGACTCACAGCAGTCCTGCCGGAATTCAGCACCGCATCGCTCTGGATTTTGTAAAAAGAGCCCGACGCCTGTGATTCCTTCAGCAATACCGCATAGCTTGTGTGGATTCCGGTTTTATACAATGCGGCGGAAGAGGTGCTGTTGGAGCTTCTCACATTCACATTATTGCCGCTTCCGTATAGTGTATCTTTGATTCCTATCGTATATTTCCCGGAATCCTTGCCTCCGCCGGATGCATCCAGCGTATACATGACAGCGGCAGCTTTCTCACCCCAGAACGGATCTGACGCGTACTTCACGTTCATGCCGCTGCCCTTATTGCCAAGGAATCCTCCCCTGTATCTGGAATCATTCGGATACACATATCCTCTGGACATCCAGCCATTGGCAAACTGGCGGATGCACTCATCCACACTGGCATATGTACCGGCACTTGTACCGGGTGAACTGTCAACCGCGTTGAGCCCGAACAGGTTATTCTTGCTCTGGCAGATAGAACTTGTCCCCCATCCGCTTTCATTGGCGGCGATGCCGGCCATGACGAGTGCATTTATGCCATATGTATTCTGCTGGTTGATGAACTGTGTTCCTGTATTCCTCATCTTGGATGAGGAAGAAGTCGCCTTTCCGTTGATAGCGCTGCCCAATTGTGCTGCGCTGTATCCTGTCTTGCTTCTGAGCGGCAGGTACTGGAAATAATTATAATATGGATTGTTCGCATTTACGGAATGGGAGCGTGTATTCTTCTGATAATCCGTAATCATCGTTCCATAATTCGTATAAAAATAATGTCCGTCATAGCTGTAATATGTAGTGCCGCTGCTCAGATACGACGGTGCCGGCCCGTTGTCCAGCCTGGATGCATATCCCGGTGTCGTCATATCTCCCACAACGCCGTGAATCAGTCTTCCTCCTGACACATAGTAGCCGCTGACGACCGCTGTGTCAGAAAGTCTCACCACCTGTACTTCACTTGCTGAGACAAGCCCTATGACACCCGACATCATAAATTTCACTTTGCCGTTCTCCATACCAAGGTATGCTCCGTCAGCTCCATAGGCGCCGTTCGTATAGCCGGCGCTGCCGGACGCTGCCTCTGTATAATTTGTGACCGCATTACCTTTCGTATTAAAATTTACGACAAGCTCGTTGGACGCCGACCTGAAATACTGTGCATTTCCGCCGTTTTCAAACGTTCCGTCTGAATCGTCCACTTCAAAGACGTTACCGTTCTCATCCATTCCGGTAACTTTCTCAAGACGCTGTGCGTTCTCATCTTTCATTCCCGATACTGCAGACGTCTGCTCCCCTGACGTTCCTTCTGCATTGCTTTCCATGCCGGACACCATCGTGGTACTCAAGCACAGGAAAAGCGAAAGTATCAGCAACTTTCGTTTTTTCGTCAATATTCTCCCTCCTTAAAACCCCTTATTAATTCGTTTTGTAGATACTGATACAGATTAAACATACCATCATTTGACAGATTTTTCAAGCAATTACCATATTTTGCTATTGGTCTATTTTTTCTATCAAAACGCCGGGAATCGTTATCGTACCACCCATAGTGGACTGGTAGCTTATCGTACCTACGGATGTACCATATATAGTGATATGGTCATCTTCCAGCACTCTGCTGGATACCGTATCGGGAGAATAAGAACCATATACGATCGTATCATAACTGTCATTCACCGCCAGCCTGATCTGGATATCAGAGCCGCCTTCCATCACCTGCACCACTTTTCCGCTGAATTTGACCTTTTCCCCTTCAAAGTCATCCGGCGTCCTGGCAAGCTGTTCATACGTAATACCGGTTTCATATCCCTGCGCTTTTTTCGCCTCTTCAGCTGCCTTCGCCGCATCTATCTGGCTCTGGCTCTGTTTCGCTAGTTCCTGGGCTTCTTTATCTTCTTGCGTGCCGTTGTATTTCTCATGCAGTTCTGCAGCCGCGGTTATGACTTCATCCCATTTCTGCGCCTCATATGAGTTCTTGATTGATACAAGCATGGAGGCAGCGCCATTTTTTAGTTCTTCGTTTTCAAGTTCAAGCGTATTGATCTTATCCTTCAAGGTTGTATTTTCCGTGCAGACAGAATTATATTCTGCTGTCACTTCACTATATCTGCTGTTTGTCTTCGCAAGCTCACCTTTCACCTGATAATATTTGACCGCATATACAGCCAGTACGATGACCGTAATTCCCAGCGCCAGCTTCAGCCAATGTTTTTTCAAAACGCTTATGTCAAACCGCTTTTTCCCACCCTCGGCCGGAATACTGTACCCCTCTTCTTCTGGTTTTCCGCTCTCATCACCGGTTTTTCGTGCTTCTGTTTCCTCATCTGACACTTCCGCCTCTTCTTTTGGCTCGTCTGGTACTTCCTCAGATACTTCTTCTGATGCTTCCTCCGGTACTTCCTCAGCTACTTCCCCCGGCACTTCCTCGGATGCTTTCTCAGGCTCCTGCGCCGCAACGTAACCAGAGCGTACTTCCGTGCCACACGCTTCGCATATTGCCGCATTCTCATCCAATTCTTTTCCACATTTTGTACACCACATACCTTTCCCTCCTCATTTAAAAATACTTAGAAACGCCTCCTATTTTATCATATATTCTGACTTTTTTCATCATTTCTCGACATATTTCTTCTTTATATGAAAGAAAATAAAAACCCGCCATTGCCCATATATTATGGGCGGGCGGATATATGATGGTCTTTTTTTAAGCAAAGTTCATTACATGCAGGCGAGCGCTTTCGCAAAGCCGACGATGGTAAAGGAATCGATAATCTCTCCATCCCGGATACAGGCCTTGACCTCTTCTTCCTCAAGGAACAGCAGTTCCTTTATCCCCTCTTCTTCCTGCAGACGGGTGGCATCACATGACGTATTCCTGCTGAGGAAAAAATGATTGGCTGTACCAGAGATGCCGCTGTCTAACGTCGCTGTTCCGAGAGAGAGGAACGCTTCCCCAGTTCCGGCAATCTCTTCGAAGAGCTCCCGCCGGGCACCTTCTTCCGGCTCCTCTCCCGGCTCTAAAAATCCCCGTGGAAATTCCAGCAATATCTTCTGCAGGTTAGGGCGGTATATTTTCAGAACGATATATCTGCCTTCCGCGGTGACCGGGACGACTACGGCACCGCCGTTTACCGATTCGATTCTGATTCTGCCCTTCTCGTCAAATACCTGGTAGAATCCGTTGTTATACACTTCCATCATTTCCATTCTCCCTGATTTTGTTTATTTGGAAAACTCTTTCTGTCTCGTCAAGTATCGTATGATTCTCCTGAATCGTCAGCTTCCTCGCCTCACGCGTGGCATGGATAAGGTCAAAGTTATACTCTTTCTCCAGCGGATGGGTTACCTTCTGGCTGATGAGTGAGATACCCCCGGTTATGACAGTATCCGCAAGCGGCGCAAGCATCTCATGGGGTGACGGAACGAAATTAAGTCCAAAGCTTATAATCCCCTTCGTAACATGTTCGACTCTCGAGCGTATAGAGAGCTTATGCCTCATTTTCTTCAGGCCGGAATAATCCCGAGAAATCATTGCCGCAGCAAGTTGATTGCTTTCCTGGCAGTAATTGTAAAAATACCATGTCATTTCCTTTGGATCATTCTTCCTTAATGCATCCAGATATCTGGAAAAGCTGTCACACTCTCTGATTGCTAAAATCTCCTCAATACTAAGATGCTCCAGCACTATCGTATAGAACATCAGCGGGTGGTCGCATGATATGGTATCCTCAGATATCAGATCTTCCGGCTGGTAGCAGATGTCGTGCAGGAGCCGTGCCTCCATGTCTGTCTCGTCTGCAAGGCTAAAGAACACCTTCTCCGGGCTGAGCAGTTCGCCGGACAGCAGCCGTTCCGGATACGCAGAGGCAATACCCAGAAAATTAGGGATATTAAAGCTATATATAATGTCTGTGTATTTCTTTATCATCAGCCTCGTAAAATCATCCGGAGCGTAGTGCTTCTCCAGATAATGATAGACAGACTGTCTTGTGAGTATGCGCTCCGCCTCCAGAGCTTCCAGCTCCTTAGCAAATTTCTGCGCATCCTGAACGGATATCGGCAGGACATCCAAAGAAGCACGTACCTTGTCACGGAAGTTCTGGGATATCTTTTCTTTGTCCCACTGAATCGTCTTTTTGAAATCGTAGAGATCCAGTATCCGCTTCACGTCCTCCATCTCAAGACCGTCATTCAACGTATCGCTCTGCTTAAAATGATGCAGCAGATCATTCATTCCAGAGATATCTGTTCGTGCAGTGAATACGATGAGACCCTTTTCAAACAGTACCTGACCTTCTTCCAGCAAAAATTTATGCAGATGGGCATTATTGAGCAAAAACGAATCTGCAATCAGAATCCTCCGGTAGATCAATAGATTGAATTTTAAAATCGTAGTAAATTGTCGGTAAGTCATATGGCCTGTGAAGACATCATCTGCAAAGATGAAGTAGGCATCCCTTACATCAGGTCGGCGCTTCAGCAATTCTGTCAGCCTGTTACGCATGGCATCCTCCTGTCTTATCTTTCGTCTGTGCCTCTATTATAGAATGTTTCCGCCATATGCGCAAGACGCCGCTGGATGACATTACCGTATGTCCGTGGAATGAGAGGTTCCTGTACAGGCAGAAAGCCGGTGCAGGACTTCCGGTTTCCGTCTGCCGTCTGACTTTTCTTCTGTTTTCTTTCCGGCTGTTCATGGCTCCACATAACACACCCATCCTTTTTATGCTCAGATCCCTGAAGGTTACATACGGTCTGCCTCCCTCTCCAGCGCTGTATCATCATTCACCGGCTGCCCGTTTACCTTTGCCGTGGGGACTACTCTTCCTTCCATCTGCTGCACGACATGTCCCAGTTCATGGCCGAGATGCCGTTCCTGTCCCGGACCTATATACACGTCCTGACCCTGCGTATACGCAAGCGCCTGGAACTGCGCAGGCCTGTCAGAATTATAATGCACTTTCACATCATCGAAGGAATAGCCCGAATGGTCCTCGAACTTTTCTTTTACACGGTCCGGTATTCCGGTCCTGTTGACCTGTGTCCTCTTTTTTTCTTCGTACTGGTACATAGGGCACCTCCTGTCTGAACTGTGTTACACATTTACTTTGAACTGCCCGGGGGCTGTTATCGTTATGACACCCATGCCGTTCATGCACATCAGCTTTGCATCGCTTCTAAGACACGGCACTTTTTTGACAAGGGGTGCCTTTCCCGGGTTTAACCATGGTGCCGCAGCCATACAATTGCACGGCTGCGGGGTGAGCACGCCGAGCGCCGCCGCTGTGGCGGACGCCACCTGCGGGTTCGCCAGCGATGTACACATGGCGAATCCGGATATATTGGTCTTCCCTGCCATATCCTGTATCGTTGCCATCGGTTTGCCGTCCGCCTGGCACATCTGCTGTGAAGTTGCCCGGAGCGTACACGGCGCCGTGCCGAAGCTGCACGTTAGCACTGCACCGTCAACCGCTGCCTGTGCCATCCCTCCCACCTCCTTTTTCATTCACTATTCCTGTTCCTGCTCATCTATCTGCCTTCCAGCTCTTCCGGCAGCATCAGCTTGCCATACTTCAGATAGCACTGCTTCACCGCTGCCTTGACATGCCGGTCTGCTATCGCCCCTCCCTCTGACGCTGCAAGAAATGCAGCGTTCAGCATCGTCTCTTTTATCTCGCTGCCGGAGAGCTCAAACTGACGGGCATAGAAGTCCAGGTCCACGTCATCTCCGGCCGGAGCCTTTGCAGGCAGAGCTTTCTGCCAGAGGAGCCTGCGTTCCTGTTCATCCGGGAGCTGAAATTCCACCATCATCCTGATGCGCCGTCGGAACGCCTCGTCCATATTGTCCTTCAGGTTCGTCGTCAGTATCGTAATGCCCTCGTAGTCTTCCATCCTCTGGAGCAGATGGGCAATCTCCCCGTTCGAGTGACGGTCATGGGAATCCTTTACGCCGGTCCGCTTCGTAAAGAACGCATCCGCCTCGTCAAAAAGCAGCACGATATCCATATCCTTTGCCTTGTCGAACAGGCTGCTTATATTCTTCTGCGTCTCGCCGATGTATTTGCTCATCATCTGGGACATATCCACCCGGTATAGCGGCAGCCCGAGCTCTCCAGCTATTATCTGGGCTGCCATCGTCTTGCCTGTGCCGGAAGGGCCGTAGAACAGGGCGCTGATTCCGCGGCCATATGGCTTGCCCTCATAAAAGCCCCAATCGCCGCCTACGAGGCTTCTGTACGTGACCTGGCCGCACAGCTCCCGGAGCCTCGCCCTTGTATCCGCACATACGATCAGATCCTCCCAGGTATATGCCGTGGGTATCCGCACCGCAAATTCGCTGAAATTCTCATTTTGATACATGTCCACAGCCTTTACAAGATCCTGCTCCTCAACCAGGTCTCTGCCTTCGCCGTCACGGTAAAGGCCGGCAGAACGCACCACACGCGCTACCGCTCCTGCGTTCAGCGTATATCGCCCCGCCAGAACTGGGGCCTTTACTGTATCCGAGACCCTGGCCTGTCCAAGATAATATTCCCAGAGCATCACCCGCTGGGCGATATCGGGAGGACGAAGCCTGATTTCCGCCTGCTCATAGCTCCCCTCCCGTGGCAGTGCAATGCTTCTGTCCGTTACCACATAACAGGAGATTCCTTCATTTATAAGGCCATACAGCAGCTCGCCCCACCGCCCCTCGTCATCTTCCTTTCGTCCGGCGATCAGGCAGAACATCGGTCTCTTCTCTGCCAACATCCGGGACAGTACGCCAAAGACAGCATTTCCGTTCTCAAGGCAGCACTGATACAGCATTTCCATGTCTGCACATATAAGCGGCTTTCTCAGCCGCGCGGCTGCCCTACGCATCAGGGTTCTCCTGCCGCAGCCGCCTGCCCCGCGGACAACGATGAGCCTCGGACATCCCTGCCTGCTCCGTTCTTCCATGTGGCATATCTGCGCTTCCTGCCCCGCATAGACGGCCGGTTTTACCGGCTCCGCCTCTTCTGCCGGATCCGCCGTCCAGAGCACATATCTGAGCTTTTCTTCCATCTGCCTTGTCATATCCATCGTCTTCTACTCCAATTCACGCCTATGCACCGTCCCTAACGTCCCATCGGTTTCATGTTGACCCTGCGTTCCCTCACCCTTGTGACTTCCTTTGTAACTGCTGAATCTATAGCAACTGGCGTAACCTTATAAAAGAGGGAGACTTTATATGGCTCATCCTGAAAGGGCCACAGCTTCAGCTTATCCTCTGTAGAAACCCTCTGCAGCTCGATCCTTGCCATGTTATCGCCGGGCACTAGGAACGGGTAATCGTGAAAATATTGGATAATCTTACCGAGAATCCGCTCTTCCTGCACAGAGCGGAAACGCACGTCTCCGTCGGAGTATGCCGTTATCATATAATAGAGCGACAGGCAGATAGGCGGATACTGCTGCCTGTCCACGGATATGTCGATCATCGTCTGAGGTCGTACGGCCTCGCTCTCCTGGATATCGTACAAGAAGATGCCGAGGCTTGCATTCTCCCGCTGCGTGGGGCTGCACAGCACGATCTGTCCCGGAAACCGGATAAGCTCCGGCACGAGCTGCTCTTTTAAGTTGTTCATCATCGATTCGCTGATCTTAGCAATCGTCGTATAAGCTCCCATCATCAACACCTCCCACGGGGACTGACCCCCAAAATGCTGTAAATACTATCCACCCCAAGAGCTCTGCCCCCTTTACAATACTGTACACCTTCCACACTGTGCCCCCGTATCCAGGCTCCCTTCCGGGAGCGGCGCTAACACGCCATTGACATCCATATATATATGTCCGTCGCAGCGGGCGGGTTCCTGACCGCACACGATGCGCACACGTAATCCGGCCGGAAGAAAGCGCTTGAGAATGCGTGAGAACTTTTCGCTCCTGACCGGGTCGGGCTGCTGTTCAAACGCAAGGAAGAGTTCCTCTTTTGCCACGTCCATGACGTTCGGTCCGGCTTCCATAAAGATATCGCACAGCCGCAGGACAGCGGCTTTCGTACCCTTTCTCCGGTTCAGCCAGTACAGGTTCAAAAGCAGCATCCTCTCTTCCTTTTCCGTCAGGCCCAGACGGACACCTCCAAATCCCATCCACCTTGCGTACAGCCGGACAAGTTCCCGGTCCGCATTCTCCCCGTCGAGCAGCCTGTCGCTCTCATCTATCTTCGACTGCATGTCCCGGTATAAGGTGGACAGTACGGAGAGATAGCGCTGGAAGAAGCCGCCCGGTTCCTGGTATACATCCGGAAACATCTGCATAAATTCATCTCCCGGATTCTCGATAAATATCTCATCAAAAACTGCTTTCCCCGATCCCATCGCCTCTATGCATATCCAGAGATAACGTCCGCTCATATCGTTCAGCAGGACGTTCTCGCTGTTTGTTCCGGCTTTTCTGCCGTATGTATGGAAAAGGCCTGCTTTTCTATCCGGATCCACATCGGCGCTATCAAGCCGCTGTCCCGCCATTACCTGATCATTGCCGGCCAGCGTATAGATATGGCACAGCCCATCTTCCGGCAGACGCATCCTGATATGGAGCCTTCCCCACATCGTGTTCTTCTCCATACTGTCCACAGGCGGAAGAAAGATGCGTCCCGTCTCCGCCCCCGGCCTCACGGAGAATATCCCGTCAACTTTATACCTTTTCATAAGCCCCGCTACTCCTCACGTATTACGATATCCCCCGGATAGCAGGCAGCGTCCGGAGGGATGGGGATGTCCGTCCCCGGCCGGATGAATCTGCCCGGAACACCGGCAGGAATGGCCTTAAGCTCCAGTATATGGCCCGTCCCCGGGCAGGCGCGTATCCGGCCGGAAAGGCTGTCAAAAGAAATGCTCTGTCCGATTTCCCTTGTGTTCCTCCTGTCGTCCAGCTCCCACTCGATCTCCTGCCTGACCTTCTGAATGTCCCATGTTTCCCTGTCTCTCACAGAGACTGTCACATACACGTCCACCCGTATGTAAGTGGGATCCTTGACCGATACCTTAGCCGTCAGTATCTTTCTTTTATCGAGATACCGCTCTATCTGGCGGCGGTACAGAAGGGGCAGCCGGGGAAAGGGGCCTTCTGTCCCGGGCATGACGGCTACGCATATCTCATTTCTTTTTTCCTCATAATAAGCCGTAACCTTGTGGATGCACAGCCCTGGCGTCTGCATTACCAGCTCTTTATAATCTTTTTCTGTCACGGCGGAGACCGGCTGCATCATATCCTGCAGAAACCGCTTTCTGATGTCCTTGGCAGATTCCCTCGCACGCCCTTCCATTCCTCTCACAGGATTGCGGACCCGGACGCCTGCATTTCCTCCGGCAGAGGCCAGTACATTGCCGGACCGTATATTCCCCGCATCCCATACGGACAGCGCATAGTCAGAAAGGAAGATATGGCAGCCTGTATATGGTCCTGCATCATGGATGCAGATCTGGCCGCTGCCGTCCTCGTATGTGTAGTACACGCCGTCCCTCTTATCTGTTCCGGGACGGAAGAAGGTACATCCGGCACCCCTTTCGTCCCCCGGACGTCTCACCCCGATGCGGAGCACTTTTGCGTCCGTGCAGCCGCCGGGAGGCAGGTCAAGCCTCTGGTTCTCCCATCCCCCCAGTACACCCATCTCCCGGTGCAGCATCATCTCTCTGTTGCAGCAGATGACGACAACAGCATTATCTTCTTCTGCGGGCAGGTATCTGCGCTGCCCGTCCAAAAAGCAGATCTGCAGCCTGCCGTCCTCCATCTCGCGCTTCTCATAGTATCTGCCTTGCACCTCCTCACTGCCCGGTCCGGCATGCTCCGCATATCTGATATAATCTTCGCGTCCCTGTTCCCTTACATATACGAAGAGGAAGGTCTCTTCCGGAAAGACCGGCCAGATCCGGATGTCTTCTCTGCCTCCGAAGTTCATGGAAAAGGACTGGGTATCCCTCTGTATGAGCGAGAAGAGGGGCCCATGAACTGCCGCTATCTCAGGCGCCCTGTCATATGCCGCCTCGACGATACGGCAGCAGAGCAAATATCCTTTCCTGGCTCCGACCTGTTCCTTCACAAGCCGGTCCGAATTTATCCACAGGACAATCTCTCCGCTCTGCAGGAATCCATGCGTCCCATCCTGGCATACGATATCCTCATGTCCCCGGGTGGTCAGGCAGCTCCACTGCATCCTGGCAAAATCCACCGGCTCTTCCTCAGAGAACGGATTCCTCGTTCCGGATCCCATGCCCTCTGCATACAGCCGCACACCTGCTTTCCTTCCACAGGGAAGCTCATCAAAAAGAAAGTATACCGCGTCACCTGCTGAAGGATGGCTGCCAAAAGGACGGGCGTTCAGCGGCACGCCGTCCTTCAGCTCCTTTATCTCCCGGAATCCGTCCCGCCCCTTTACATATACGCCGAGAAGCCGCCCCTGCATATTGCGCACCCCTGCCTCCGTCTCAAAGCAGACGTTATCCACATAGAACTTCTGATGCTGCGGAAAGCTGAACGGGCCTTCCTGGGCCAGCTCCACCACCAGCCTTGCATTATCCGGCTCCTGCGGCATGAATCCTGCCAGCTTCAGAAGACCGACTCTTGCAGCCTCTGTCACTTGTACAGCAGCTTCTCTTTGCAGGAGGTGGAGCGCAGACAGGTTCTCCAATATCGTCATTCCCGGATCGGACGGATTCCTGTTCGTCCATTCTTCCGAATAGATGCCGGCCAGGGATACCGCCTCTTCCATCAACTGCTCTAATTCTTCCATCATACATGTACCTCATGCGTCCCGTTCGTACACACCATGAACGGGGATCGGGTAAGTCTTCCAAGCTCCGTCGTATGCCTGCCGTGTTCATCCGCATAGCTTACAGTGATATCGGCATGGTCAATCCTTGTTATGGGGGAAAAGGACCTCACTGCCATAAGTATCTGGGATTCCTTCGGCACATAACCGGCACGCGGCTCTGTACGCCCCCTTCTCTTAACCGGCCCAAAGAGGCCGTACAGGCCTTCCAGTATGCGGCTCCGCTCTTCCAGTGCACGTCTCCATTCTTCCACAGTAACCCACAGCTCTACAGACACGTTTACAAACACAGGCTCCCGGACCAGCAGATCCTTTTTCTTCACTGACGCCGGAGCCATCTGCAGCAGATATGCCGTAAGCTCGTCTTTCATCTGCCGGAAAGAATGTGGCCCGGCCTCATAGTCCTGCATGAGCACTGCAAGTATAATCTGCTTTCCTCTTACCTCGCACCATGCATTTGCCACCGTACCGGAAAATGCCTTCGCCGCGTTGACGTAATCCTGTTCCGATACAAGCCTTCCTCCTGTGCCTAGCAGCATCCGCCCCCGCCGCTTCACACTGTCCCCTGTCTCCAGGTTGCTGCCGCCGGATGCCGCCAGGGGATTGTAGATACGCTCCACATTGGGCAAAGAGAAAGCGGCGTATTGTATGGCATTCTCCGGAACATTTCCTTCTTCCCCGTCACAGCTTACGATTTCCATCGTAAATGCGGCTCCTTCGGCATTCCACGGTATCCTGGCCGTGCGTCCGTCTCCGAATCTCACTTCCTGCCCGGCCCTGTCTACCACATAATGTCTGTCCTTCGCCTCAGAAAGGTCAAAAGAGGGAATCTCCTTATAGGGGACGGTCCTCCCCCCTTCTCTTGCCCATATGTTCACATCGAGCAGCTGTGCAGCCGGAGCGGGGAATGCCATGCCCGGAACTGCCCGCTCTGCATACTGTGCTTTTACAGGGCCGCGCTCTACGTTCCAGACCTCCGCTCCGTTGATATAGATATGCTCCGCCACAGGATGTACCGCTTCGTCTGCAGCCGCTTTCCTTGCCGTGAGCCGTATCCAGTATCTCGTCTCGCCTTCCACATCCATGGGAGACATGTTGGCCGGGGGTACAAAAAGGATAGTTCCTGAGTTCTTCAGCTCCTCCGTATTGTTCAATACCTTAAGGGGCCGGAATCCCTTCGGGGAGGAGTATTCAAAGGCTGTCTGGATACCGCTGAAATTAATGTTTTTCTTGATTACGACATAGAGGCTGACCGGACCTCCTGCCGGCTTCTTGTCGAAGCCGAACAGCATGCTCTCCCCTCTGTAAGGGAACTTCAGGAAAGCCGGCACCGGTTTCTTCCTCTTGACATATCCGGTCAGGTCCGTCTCCATATTCCCCTGCCTTCTTATCGTCTGCTCCGGGTCGAGCTGCCTTTCCCGCTGCGAATATGACACCTCTATATTCGTGAGATATGGGAAATGGTGCCTGGCGGGACGATGATAGCAGTAGTCTGCCTTGACGATCTGAAGGCGTATCAGATGTCCTCTGTATCCTTCCTGCTCCATTACCTCCCAGTCGTCCGGACAGAGGAACGATATCCTTCTCTTGCCTTCACCGTCAGGCCCTGAGAACATATGGGACAGGCTCTCCTGAACGGGAAGCCTGCGGAACCCCTGCCCGTTATAGTAGGACAGCGATACTTCCTGTATGTATACTTCTGCCGTCCGCTCTATTGCCAGCGGGTCCGGCCTGCGCTTGATCAGCTTCAGTTCCTCTTCCTGTGGCACGGCATCCCGCACTTCGCGCGATTTAAATATAAGCCCGAAGTCCACTGCAATCTCTGTCCCTTCCCGGATGAGGCTGCTGTCAAAGCCAATATAGCATTCTTTGTACAGGCTGATCTCTTCCCCGAATGCCGCCGCCGTATTCCCTGCGATCTCCTGTGCGCCGTCATACAGATACTCCGGCGGTGCCGACTGCCGTCCCGCCAGAAAGCATATGGCCGGAAGAACGAGCTCATCGTCCGGCACCCCTTTGCGCTCGATCACAAGCGTATCGCTGTCCGCACCCTGCCCTATTGCTATATA
Organism: Extibacter muris; assembly: GCF_004345005.1. Lineage (GTDB taxonomy): Bacteria > Bacillota > Clostridia > Lachnospirales > Lachnospiraceae > Extibacter > Extibacter muris. The sequence goes on along the minus strand of NZ_SMMX01000013.1, from coordinate 52,368 downwards.
TTCCCCACGCCTTACTTTCTTCGTTACCGGAATCCGCTCTTCTCCTGCAAGAAGCGAGAAGGTAAACCGGCTGTCATCCATGAGCCGGGCTGCCGCGTCCACGCTTCCAAAGCCGATGGAGAATTCGGACCATTCTCCCCGGAACAGCCACGGATGCCTGATATATAGTTCGTTCTTATATGGAATATAAGGCTCAAAACAAAAGAGAGTGAGCGGACAGGCAAGTGCTCCCTCTTCGTTGCAGAGGGGGATGACCGTCCTGCCTTTTTCTGATATGGCAAAGGCAGACGTTATCCTGGCATCGGTCAGGAACATGTCATGGGCGGATTCAAATACGACCGGCGTGTCACGTTCCGCAAGCTCCGCATAAAAACGGCTCCCTTCCTTAACAAGGGTTCCTTCCTGCATCCCCGGGGATGGCTCCATCACGATGACAGCTCTTGCGGGCTCCGGTTTTCGAGGTGTAATCCCAAGCAGCCGCACAAGCTCTTCTTCATATCTATCCGGAAGCGTATTATATGCACGTATTACTTCTTCCAGCTGCCCTGCAAATATATATGCCAGTACAGAACCGGTGTCGGGCCTTTCAAGCGAAAAGTTCCATTCCGGCGTATAGGTGCCGGCCAGCGCCTTTATCTCTGCACAGATGTCTTCTATTGTCCTCTTATCAAGCATTGCCGTCCTCCTATGCCGTTTCCACCGGAATCGTAAGACTGTCGTCCTTTCCTGTCCGGGCCACGGTATAACGGATATGAAGGTACAGGCAGGCTTCTCCGGCTCTGAACTCTGCATCTACATCCACCTCTGATATACGCGGCTCCTGTGTCAATATCGTCTCTTTCACCTGCCGTTCCAGCACATGCAGCGTGGTCGGATTCGTATCCGTAAAGGGGTAAGACAGTATTCTGCTGCCAAATTCCGGCCTTGCCGGACGTTCCCCCTTCTGCGTCATCAGAATCAGATACACCGAGTCTCTGACGCTCTCGCTTTCGTCCGCCAGTACAAACCGCCCGGTCGTCCGGTCTATCTGGGGAGGGAACTTCATCCCGCGCCCTGGCCTCTCTCTCTCCTCCATCCTCTGCCTCCTCTATGGCAGTCCTCCCTGCCGTGGTGCCGCCTGCCGGCTTACCCAAGATTAATGACGCTTCCCTTAACGGCAGCCATGCCATTGCTCTCCAGCTTGAGCGAAGTGGATGCCTTTACCGTCATGTTCTGGCCGGAAAGCGACGCCGCCCCGTCCGTCTCGTACCGCATGGAGTCGCTGGCATGGATGTTCACTTGCTTCGCCTCTATCGTGACTTTTCCGCTGTTGCCGTTCAGGGTCACCGTAATCGTGTCTCCCACCTTGATCGTCAGCTTCTCCTCCGCCTTCATGACAATCTGCTTCTTCGCATTATCCAGTGAAATGCTCTGCTCCTTGCCGTTCGTCCGTATCTGTATGCTGTCTTTCTCGCCATCACTGTCTTTTGCATCCAGCATGACAATTTCGTTGCCATGCCGTGATACGATCCTCTTTATCTCGTTCTGCTCTTTAGCCGACTGGCTGATAAACTTATCATTGTTCCTCGGCACGGAACCGACGATAAAGGGGCGTTCGATATTGCCGTGCTCAAAAGCAAGCAGCACCTGGTCTCCTGTTTCCGGCTGGAAGTACTGCCCCCACTCCCTGCCGCTGTACATGTGGGCCACTTTTGCCCATCGGTAGATGGAATTCTCCTCGTCCCTCACCGGTATCTGCACCTGTACCATGCCGGGAAGCTCCTTTTTATAATTTTCTACTACGACCGCCAGGATGACTCCGTATATCCTTTCCCCGCCGTTCTCTGCCGTCCTCAGCTGCTGGCCGCTTATCTCTTCCACTTCATCATACAATGACATCTCTCCGTCCTCCGTCAGCCTTTGATCTTGTCTGCTCTTCCTTTCATCCGGCACCGGTAGCCTGCCGCACGGTCCATACTGTGCTGCACTTCCTCCACATAGAAGCAGTTGTCCGCCGGGCTTCCCAGACCGCCGACTTCCATGAACCGTCCTGGCAGCAGTTCCGGTATCCCTACGCATTCGCACTCCAGCGTCGCGAACCTGTATGCAGCTCTTCCCGACAGATACGCAAGCCGTTCCGACGCCTCTTCTCTTGAACGGATGGTGCTGTCTATATAGACCTTCTCCGACTGTTTGACCAGCTTGCCGGCATAATGGCCGAGCGACAGCTTATTGTCCATCGTCCTCTTTGCCTTTACAAGTTCCCCTCTGCCATCCTCCATGCAGCGTATTTCAGCTTTCCCCGCGAGCCCGCCCAAGTCATAGGAGATCCGGTACCGGGTCATGCCTTCCTCCGGCCCCAGCCTGTAATATACCTTATCATCGGACCACGCCTTCCGAAAGTGCACCGTGCCAAGCGTCGTGAAGAATTCAAACCCGCACCGTTTTGCCCACCTGACGGCAAACTCATAATCGCTTTCCGTTACCATTTCCATCGATACAAGGTTCTTGTCGGCATTCCCCCGTGTCTTGTCCGGAGTAGCTTCTATCGCAAGCTTTTTTATGATTTCTCTCGCCGTCATCTCCTGATAGGCCGGCTTGTCAAACAGCTCCCGCACCGCATCGCTTACATATCTCGCCTTCAGCTGCCTCGCGTGAGAATTTGCCATCATGATGCCTTTTACGTCCACTGCGGTCACCTTCACGTAGGAATCTCCGTCCTCATTCAGAAATTCCGTTCGGGAGATAAAGCCGCGGAACACTTCTTTTGTACCGGAGCTGTATCCCATCCTGACAAGGACATAAGACCCAAGCAGTATATACGGCTTCAGCTCCTTCAGCCTATATTCGCCTGATTTCCTGTCCACGCAGCCGCTGATAAGATATTCTGCTTTGGACGCCTCATATCCGCAGCTTAGTTCTACATATACTTTTTCAATCAGCATCCCTGCCTTCCTGCCGTCAAAGGCTCTTCCTTCTACTTCTACTTCCGCCTTCGGCAGCTGGAAGCCGCCATATGTATTCTTCAGGCTGCTATAATTCACTGTTCACCACTCCTTTGAAATCATGCTGGACGATTTCCATGTGTACCTTTCCACGGATTGGCCTGCCATCGCTGCTGAACATGTCGAAAGAGGCATTCATCCGCTCTGCTTCTCCTGCAAAATGTACATCTCCCCAGCTGAAGATGATCTTCCTTGCACTCTCCTGAAACAGCATGCCGAGAAAGCCCTGGATCGTCTTTCTCACGTCACGGCCGCCCGCATCATCTATGATCAGGTCAAAAGACAGGGTGAGTTCTCCGCTGTCTGTATTCTGGTCTGCCTGATTGTTCATCACATGGGTCTGAGGGTTCTCATAGGACACCGCTCCTGCTGATACCGACAGGTTCAGCGTGGAAGGATTATATTGTACCTCGATCGGATACAGATCTCCTGTCTCTCCGGGCACGGTCAATACTGCTTTTTTTAACATCTGCCTATCCTTTGATTGAAAATAATTCTTTATAGTCTCTGTACCATTCTTCTGAAGCCATGCTGCCGCTCCGGCTGCCGATGGCGAGGTCTATCCTGGCCCGCACCGGCTTCCCATCCTCAGCGAACATCTCGTATACGGCGGACATCTGCTCCAGAAGGCCGTCAAAACACAGCTTGTCCCATTGGAAGACGACCCGCCTCTTAAGTGGATCTCTCGCAGCTTCCAGGAACTGTTCCGTCTCTTCCTGTACGCTCCCCTGCTCCAGGCTCTTGTCAAAAATGAGCTTCATCTTCAGCCGGACCTTCCGGCCACGGATGCCCGGTTCCCGCCTATCTTCCCTCTCCCGCCCTGCCTCGAAGCATAGCTGTGCCGGGTTAAAAGGTACCTGGAACATCGTGCCGCCTCCGCTGTCCGTCACCATATCCATGAATTGTATGCAGGCCTTCTCAATCAATTCCGGCACCTCCTTCTCCTAGAGGCCCCGCCGCCGTCTTTCATCCTGAAGCTTCTGCTCCAGGCGCCGGTATACCTTCTCCGTCAGCGCCCCCGTCTGCTCCCGCATCTGTCTGCGCACGATATGATGGACCTCTTCTTGGCTTTCCTTCATAATCTCTTTCTTCATCTCATCCAGCCTGTTCTGCCGCCGGCTACGTTCGTCCAGCTCTCTCACAAGCTGTGCCGCATCGGCAGCCTGCTCTACATTCTTATAGACAAGCTCCGCCTTTTTCACCTGCCGCATGAATGTCTTCTGCGCCAGCTCTTCCTGATAGGTGAGCCCGTTGATCAGTTTCAACCTGACGCGGGGCTGCCCGTCAATCCTCAGGTTCATCTGGTGGGAGTATCGTACATCCCCCTCCCGTATCTGCACGACAGGGCAAAGCCGCTCCATGTGGGACAGCTTCTTCGGCCTGTCCGTGCATATCCCACGCTCATAGAGACGTGTAATCCTGCTGTTGAATTCTTCTGTTTTCCTCACGGCCTGTCACCTGCTTTCAGCTCCTGGTAGCTGATGGTTATCGTCTCTACCAGGATGCCTCCCTTTTCTGCGTTCAGCTCTCCGTAACTTTTCCGGGTCACGACACAGCCTTTGAAGGTAAGCTTCACCGATGGGCTCTTATCCTTGTCCGTACATTTACCAACTTCAAGCACAAGGTCATGGTCCAGATGCCCGCCTTCGGGGAAACAGTCCCTGTATCCGCCCGTCACATAGCGTTCAATCTCCAGCGTCGAAGGGCCGGACGCCGGTTTGGGCCGGATATGCACATAGCCGTTCAGACCGCCCTCCTGTATGTATTCCTGCTCACATTCCCGGTGGAATCCATGGATGCTCTTACATGGAATCGCTTCTCGGTCAAGCGTCAGCAGAAAGTTCATGTTCATTACCATATCGTTCATTATCATATCGCTCATTAAAGTTTCCACTCCAGTATGCTTTTCTCTCTATTGGCAGACAGGCTCTGCCCTCTGTTGACAGCAGATATCTCATCGCACCACCGGCGCCGTTCGGCGTGTCCGAGCGCCATCACTTCTTCCTGGCTCCAGTGGTAATAATATGCGATAAAAGACATCTCCCTGTACAATTCTTCTTCCGGGTAGAGGGTTATCCCTCCTGTGTAAAATTTACAGGCACTTCATGCATGTGGCCGCAGGACGGGCACACGACTTTCATCCTGGGAGGTTCCGCCCCATTGATCTTCTCATACATATCCTGCAGGAAAGCCAGATCTGCCGTAAAAAGCTGTTCGATGACCCCTGCCGTCATAATCTCCACGCCTTCCAGCTCCGTGATGACATAGGACAGCACGACGAGCGTGAGATAGGAGGGATTCGACAGCACCCTTGGATCTCTCGTCGCCCGGATCTCATCACCGGCGGTCGAAAGCCGCATCTTTCCCCGCTTATGTATGCCGCCCTGTGCATCCACATATCCCCTTGGCAGTGTAAACTCATATATCGTCTGCATCTTAAGTTCCTCCTTTATGTCAGTTTATACCGTGACGTCTATTCGCCCCCGCCGGACGGGCTGCCACCGGCTGCGCCGCCGCCTGGTGTGACGAGCTCCTCATAAGCCAGATCTATGGATTCGATGGCAACTTCTTTGCCGGACGCATTCAGGTCAGGCGCCGAATACTTCGTCACCCAGGCGTTCTTAAGCTTCCACGCCGGGCGGTCGCCGGCGGATTGCACCGGCTGTGCCGGCGATTCGGTCCTGATATCGATAAGCTCTATCGTCACGTCTTTCCGTTCAAACCCGCTCCTCTGTTCTTTGATACAGTTATAGATCCATGTGACCAGCCCGTTGTCCGTCGTGTATCCCATCTTCATCGTCACGCTGCCATGCTTGACAAGGCCCGGTATTTTTACCGGTGCAAGGCTCGTGGAATTACCCTGACGGAATTCAATCTCCTCCACGGTAGCTTCTACTCCACTGATCTCTGTGAAGGCTGCTGTCAGATTCTCCCCGAACGTCACGAGGAAATTCATGTTCGTCAAAGGATAGCTGTATCCTCCGTTCTCTTCTCCTGGCATAATTCTTGTCCTCCTTTACTCTCTCTATGCTCCTGACTCCGCCGTATTCTGGGTTACACGGAATATGACGAACTCTGCCGGGCGTACCGGTGCAATCCCTATGTTGCAGATAAGCCTGCCGTTCTGGATATCGTCCTGGCTCATGGTGGACGGTCCGATATCTACGAAAAAGCTCTCTCCCGCGGATGCTCCTGCAAGCATGCCGTTTCTCCATAACGTCTCAAGGAAGGAGGAGATGGTTGCACGTACCCTGTTCCAGAGCGACTCGTCATTCGGTTCAAAGACAACCCAGTTCGTATTGGCCTTGATGCTTTCTTCCACATAGATGAAAAGCCTGCGTATGTTCACATACTTGAAAGTTGCGTTGCTGCTTGCTGTCCTGGCTCCCCAGATACGGATCCCCTGTCCCGGAAATGCCCGGATCAGGTTCACGCCTGCCGGATTCAGTACATCCTGTTCTCCTTTTGAATAGCTGACGCTCAGACCCGTACAGGAGATGGTCTCGTTGGCCGGCGCCTTATGTACTCCTCTTGCCGTATCTGTCCTCGCATACACCCCTGCCACTGCACCGGAAGGCGGGAAGAAAGATGGCTTCTGGCATGAGCGGTCATACGCCTGTATCCATGGATGGTACATGGCCGCATATGTACTGTCAAGCATATCCCTGTATCCGAGCAGCTCTGCCGTATCGGACATGTCTTTCGGCATATCTATGACCGCAAACCGGCTCTTCGTGTTCTCACAGTGGTTGACGAGAGATACGACCACTTCAGGGCTTGTGATTCCGGGAACCGCCAGTATGCTTACGACAGGGTTCTCCAGGAATGCCTGGATGCCGGTCCGTTTTCCTGCCTGCTCATTCTTGCCGATGAATGTCCCGTCACCGACCTGTTCCATCGTTCCGTCCGAACCTCCCTCCAGCGTTATCACCGCCTCTTCGGCCCCGGCGAACAGTTCGGCGGGATTGCGGATGCCTTCCGCGGGGACACATGTAACATTCACGAGCCGGCTCTGCTCCAGTCTGGACGGGGCATAATTGCCGGACTGTGGATTCATGTTGAGCCCCTCGAACGACTCTGCGTCATCCCCGCAGCGGACATCTACCTGGAATTCTGCCAGATAGAGCACCTTTTCTGGTACGAGGCCGGCATCTACCATGTCCTCTTTCAGCTCTTCCTCGAATGTGACTTCTGACCCCTGGACTGCCGTAATTCGGTTATACGTCTCTCCCGCTTTTACGATACAGCCTTCTTCAAATCCTGCGGCTGATTTGGCACGGTATTTTTGGTCTCCCGTCTTTTCCAGCAGCTGCATCTTACGCCTTGTATACGACTGGACGGCCATCGTAATCTTGTTGCCCCACGCTCCCTCATTCTTTGCCGATACCGTCACGCTCCCTGCCGTCCCTTCTGCGGCCTTCGCATCTTCCGGGATGACACGGGCGATATAGCAGCGTGTGCCGCCATTTGCGAAAAACTGCTCCACCGCGCCTGCAAGATAGCGATATTCTCCATGGGTGAACTCGCTTAAGTACCCCCCGTAATTCCTCGTAAAGTCGCCGAAGCCTGTAACAAGCACCGGAGGCCCTGCCGTGGCCCCTTTTTCCGCCATGCCGACGAATCCCGCCGTACTTGTGCCGACTCCTTCCATTCCTCTGGGAGAATTGTCGTATTCCTCCACATATACTCCCGGTGATAAATAATCTGCCATCTCTTTACTCTCCTTTCTCTAACAGTGCATCGCATACTTCCGCTGCCTTATCTGCTATATCTTGATCTATAAGAATACAATATCCGGTATCCGGTATATCGTAGACTTCACACCCGAATTCTTTCTTCACATAATCCTCCGGTATATAGACGGTCCCCTTGAATCCTGCCGCCGCGCCAAGCTTCTCCTCTTCTTCCTCCGGCCCTCTGATAACGGCCGTGTCAAAGGCGGTAAACTTATAATATGTCTTTCTGGAGGCCAGCACGGCCCTCTTTTTATTGTCATTCCATACATAGCGGAACGATGCATAGTCTGCAACCACATCTGCCGGGGCATACCCGGTACCGGCCGTACCGGAAAGCTTGGGAAACGCATAGGCTTCTCCTTCCTGGGCGTACGCTTTCACTTTACCGTCCAGCAGGTTCTTCAGCCCGCTGCCGGACGTCTGTTCCAGGAACATGGTAAGGCCCATCACTGCTGCCGTCTTATCTTTACCTGCAGCCTCTTCCATCACCTGCACTGCCTCCTCTTCTCCCAGCTCCTGGCCGAGTACGGATATGTTGTCCGCCAGGATCCCCTCAATGTCTTCGAGCAGCCCGTCGTAGATGTCCGTTTCGTCCATATATTTTCTGGAGGCCATCTTCTCATACAGGCTCTCCAGGCTGCTTCCGGCAAGCGCCGGGTCCGTGCCGCACAGCGCTCCTATGCCCTCCACTGCTTCCGTAAGCCGTGCCGTGCCGTCTTCCCCTTCCTCAAGCGCCTCCCGGGCGGCCTCTGCCATCTCTTCTATTTTTCTGGAAGCGGAGCCACCATCGACATTTGCGCCAAGGGCTGTGATTTGATTATCCAGTTTTTGGATTTCATTTGCAAGCTTTGTTTTTTCTTCCTCTGTCTTTGCTCCGTCACGCTCTTTTTCCAGCTCGGTCTTCTGTCTTGCGAGAGAGGCCGCTTCCTTCTCGATGGCATCCTCCTTGTCCTGGATTTCTCTGGACGTCACATCGATAAGCGCTTCCAGACGCTTGGCCTCGGCCAGGTTCTCCTCATCCAAGGCCATGAGCCTGTCCTGCTGAAGCTTTGCCTTCTTGTCATACAGTCCGGCCAGCTCTTTGTCAGATGCGGGCGTGCCGCCTTCCCGTGATGCCAGTTCATTCTTGTAATAGTCCAGTTCATTTTTCCTGACTTCTGTGGGATCCTCAGCATAAGCTGCCTCCGCTGCAGGTATGAGCTTTTCTTTCAGAAATTGTGCCTCCTCCTCCGGATACACGCTTATCCCTTCCATTATATGCGACAGTGTCGTCATATTCTCAAGGATATCATCCTTCGGCTCCTCGATGTACTGCCGGATAAGGTCTGACTCCATGACGGTCATGACCGTCAGCGGCCGCTCCTCTTCCTCTGCCGGCTCATCTGGTTCATCTGGTTCCCCGCCCGGCTCGTCGGGTATGTCTGTCTTGGAATCGATGTCCAGCATATTTCCTTCCGTCTCTGTTATGCTGTCATTCAGCTGTGCCGCCGCGTCAGAAAGCGCATCCACATAACCCGCGTCTGCGCTGTCCGCCGCGTCTATGAGCTTTCTGACTTCCGCTTCCACTTTCTGATATGCTTCATGCCGTCTCAGGTCGTCCACCTTGCCCATCGCTTTGTCCAGCATATCCAGCCACTCGGCGTCCGCCCCCGCGGCCTTAAGCCTGATATATTCTTTGTTCAGTATGTCCAGCCCCTTGTCACACCACTTTGTTACCTTGCCTTCAACCTTTGCCCCGAATACTTCTCCCCCCTTTCCGCTCATCTTTTTTTCATTAACGAGAGCAGAAAGCTCCTTCATCCCTTCCAGATCATAGGGAGAATTGATATCGTAGACATTTACCATCTTGTCGTCCTTCAGCTTGTACGTATAGCCGTCGGATTTCGTATGGTGCGTGAGATACAGTTCCTTTATCTTAGACTTGCCGGTTTCTTTTCCCTTGTCGCTGATATCTTTTATGGAGCCGGCGTCATCGATAGCGTACCATCTTCCCTCTCCAATCTCCGACTTATAATACATCGTATTCTGTCCGGACTCTTCCGACGACTGGATTGCCGTCTCATAGAGCTTATCGGTAAGCGCCCCCAGATATATCAGGTGCGTACCTATGATAAGCGTGGACTCCTCTATCTTATCCGGGTCTATGTGCACAGCGTCATCTTCCCAAAAGGCGGCTCCGCTCCATTTCGGGAACTGCCATGCTAGCAATCCTGCAGAAATGAGAAGGACTGCAAGGGCTGCCGCTGATATCCGTCTCTTTATCCTCATCCGTCATTCCTCCCGTATGGTAACTTCCAGTGTATCAGGCTTAAGCGAACCGACATACAGCTCCCTCTTGTCCGCATCATAGAACTTTATCCGCAGGTTCTTCTGGTCTCTCGCGGCCAAGGCCAGATAGCAGAACGGCTGGTCCGCCCGGACAAGCGCCTTGTCATAGATGGCCTGCCCGTCATTGCCGGCCACCTGGTAATATGCGATCCCTTCCCCTGTCACGGGCGTAAACTTAAATTCCGCCATGCCTGTGGATGTCCGGTATGTATAGGTATAATCCGCCACCTTTTTCTGCTTCTTCTTTGCTGCTGCCTGATACTCCCCTTTTATATCAAGCGGCCCTTGCATAACCATGGGATCAATCTCACATGCATCCACAAACCCATCTTTATTATAAAAGCGGATGGCCGCATTCTGAACGTCATCGAGCGTAAGCGCAAGATGCTTCAGCGGTTCTTCGATCTTCGTCCTTGCCCCGATCTGGGCGCCGTCAACCCAGAGTTCATAGTCCGTCACCTTGATCTGGTACCCGTCCGGTATGCGGACGCCAAGCAGAAACATATTGTCTTCGATTCTGGATTCCAGCGTATAATAAGCGCCCTCTCCCTCTTCCTGTACGAGATAGCTGTCACCTGTTCCTGATACATTTGCAGACAGGCTTCCCTCCTCCAGATACTTCGTTATCCCTCCACACGTCAGACGGTCGAAGGAATAGAGCTGGCTGCTGTAGTCCGCCATAGAATCCAGCATCTGCATCTCGTACTCTTCATACTCATCCTGCTGTGCGTTCAGTTCCTCGAAAGACAGCTTTCCCTGCTTGTTCAAGGCTGCCTGCTTCTCCAGCTTTGTCTCCATATCCGCTACGGCCTCCTGGAGGGCATCCAACGCGTTCCCGGCCGTAACGAGTGCCTCGAACTGGTCTGCCACCGCTTCTTCTATCTCTTTTTGCTTCTGGTCCTGTTCCAGCTTCAGGTCCACATATTCCAGTGTCTGCGTATATGCGGCATAGGGATCGTCTTCCATATATCTCACCCCGTCAAGCGCGCCTTTGAACCATTCTTTCGGTATCTTGATGAACAATATCCTGATATGCCCCTGCCAGCGGCTATCCAGCGCATATAAGAACTGGTCGTACGCCGTCCTGAAAGCGTCGGTATCAATCTTCTGCCCCTGTCGCGCCTGGTTGATATAAGGCTGGATATAGGACATATGCCTGCTGTATTTAGACTTCAGAAGCCGTTCATTCAGTTCCAGGCTCACGAGGCCTGCCCGTGTACCTAGCTTTGCCTCATAATATCCCTGGTCGTGGGCAAGCGTATGCTCGGTCAGCTCTCCCACCATGCTGCGCTTCAGCTTCCCCTTTACATACGGATTCTCGAATCGGAATCCCCACGACAGGTCAAGGCCTATCGCGGTGCCAAGCTTTTTCTTTGCAGTCTCGTACTGCCGCGTCAGAAGGCTGACATCCGTTGTCAGCTTCTTCACCTGTGCCTGTATCTTATCCACGTCAGCCTGGGCGCCTTCCCCCGCCTTTACTCTCCACCTGATTCTTTCCAGCGTCTCATTCAAGCTGTCGAGCCTCTGTCCGGCAAATGTGATTTTTTCCTGAGCACAGTATACGGCCACATAGAGATTAGACACTTTCTCGTCCACGCTGCATCTTACATCTTCAAGCTGATGCATGAGCGAAGACAGTTCCGTCTGTATCTGTACAGGCTTATAAAGCCAGTCATACAGCGTTGCCATGTCCGGCCGTTCAGGAAACTTGAAGGTCAGAAGCGGAGACCAGCGGAAGGTCAGCATATTCTTCTGCTTCAAAGCGATAGATTTTACAGCTTCCGTGTATTTTATTTTCTGCAGGTTCATCTTGCTTTTTACTGTTGTATAGTCCGTGCTACTTAAGTATGCCAGCTTTTTCGCCTGCTCAAGTGTCAGTACCTTCTGTCCGGCTTCGGCCGTCCCTGCAGAACCGGTGAATGTTCCTGCACATATGCAGGCAGCGCAGAGCATGCACAGGCACTTCTTCCATCCACTCTTTCTCATTCCGCTCCTTTTCCTGCCCGGTCATCCCTCTCAATCAGATACAGGCCAAATCCGCTGTTCTTCGCATAGCTGAAGAACGTATAGCGGAAGCCTTCTTTTTCAAATGTATAGATATAGCATTCTATATTACGTGGGTAGCCGGTTACTTTCCTGGCGTCTGCAAGCTCCCCTTCCGTCTCGATGGCAATCTCTGTGCCGTACTTCTTCTTCACTGGTCCGGCCAGCTGCTTCATCGCCACCACATCTTCAAACTGAAGTACCGTCTTCCCTTCGTACTGCAGCGTCTCAAAATAGCCCTTCAGTCCTTTTACAGTCTTGAGCTTAACGTCTTCTGCCGTGAACTCTTCTGCCATGACATAGACTCCTGTCGTCTCCCACAGGCCGTCGACGCTGTCTTCACCGCTTCGGGCACTGTAGAGGGCATGTATCTCCGGCATGGCCGCACATACCGTATCGTCCATCTCATATAGGATCTGTCGTCCGGTATACCTTTCCGCCACCTTTTCAGTCGCCGTCCCAGCCAGTTCTTCATAGGCAATCTCGTTGTTGCGGAAATTGCCTGCATATACCAGCTCTTCGCCAGCATTATAGAGCTTCCCTCTGCCCTGCCTCACGCCGTAGTCAAACGCACCGGCATATTCCTTCGTCCCATTGGCCCGGTAGAGCGTCCCTTTGCCGTGGTATTCATTACCGGTAAACTGCCCTTTGTACAGGACGTTCCCCTCCTTCGTATATAAAGTGCCGTTCCCCTGTGCCGCTCCTCTGTCCACATGTCCGATATATGCAGTATATCCCGACTTTGCCAGCACTTCCGCTTCTCCCTTATAGAACTTGAGCGGCAGTGAATTATAGCGGAAGACCGGAACCCCTTTTTCCGTACCTCCCAGGGATACCGGAAATGACCGGAAGATGCACCACAGGCTTGCCACGCACACGACGATGGTAATCAGGAATGCCAGTCTCTTGCTCACAAGCCAGAAACCGATACGGTAATAGTCCTGTCCATCCCTTGGGGTCAAATCAATTCCTTTTTTCGTAGGCCTTCTCCTCCCTCTTACTTAAGCAGCGATTCTGTGCCAATCTTTCCGACTGCGGCAGAAAACGCCCGCAGCAGAGGAATATCGCCGAACATAAGTTGTGAAGCGACGAGGATGACAGCTGCTGCCAGAAATACCGCGGTCAGCAGCAGCAGGATTCTGAACAGCTTGTCCTTCGTGCTCTGTTCCGGATAGGGAATCCTGCCCCAGATAAGGCTCAGCCTCTTCCTTCCGTCAATAAACTTTATATCATGGGCCAGTTCCGTGAAGCTGTTATATGCATTCCGTTTCCGCTTCTTGCGTATAAGCGCGAGGCAGGACCTTTCCTCTTTCCTGCCGTGGAGCTCCATCAGCTCTGCCAGCAGGCCCGCGGCAAGTCCCGCACAATCTTTTTCTGCTTTATCGGTATCCAGATCATCAAGCAGTATGTAATATGTGAAGTACATGCTGCCATCCTGGCGTATATTGATGCACCTCTCTTTGAGAAGCAGGTACAGCAGAGGATATGGCACAGCCGCATTCACACATGCCTGGACGATGTTCTCGTATATCCTGCGCCGCTCCTCCCATGTATACAGGCTGCCCTGGTAGAACCTTCCAAGGGGCCTCGGCTCCTCATATGCAAGCAGGATGCACAAGCGCTCGCCGTCCATGCCGCACTCTGCAAAAGGGGATGCTCCCTGCATATCCATCAGCATCCTCGCGGTCTTATGTTTCTTGACTTCCCACAGGGTATGCCACTTATCGCCCTCGTTATCCGTACATACGCAGACCGTGTTCACTCTGCCCTCCTTCAAAGTACCTATCTTTTTTAGGCTCATTCCTTTCCTCCCACAACCGCATACACATACGTACATACTTTCTTATATTCTCTGCAGCATATCCGTATCTCGTATATGCCGCATCTGGATGGCGCCGTGTATATACCGTCAGGTCCGACTTCTCCGCCGCCTTCATCCATCAGTTCATACAGCAGGGTGCAGGGCTCCATATTCTTGAATCTGACGGAGAAATAGTGCTTCTCTCCCGGGGCCAGCCTGACTGTAGGCATTTCCGGCACAAGCTGCATGGCTCTGTTCTCCTCCCCTTGTTCCAGCCCGGCAGGCACCCGTACCGCCGTCCACCTGAGGGGAAGGACAATCGTATCCTGTTCACCCGTAAGCCTTGCGGCTACCTGGAAGCTCCCTCTTGACTCGTATACCTTCACGGATGTCTGGACTGATATTCCGTGTGCGGATCTGCCTTCAAAGAGTCCGGCATCTCCATAGATGACGGTATCTCCTGTATTGCCCCTGCCTGCCCCGTCTTTTACGTTCAAGATTCCGACATCCACATATACGGGACCTGGACCTAGCCCATGGACCACCTCTTCTGAGCAATATACTTTACCTTTTCTCTGCTTGAGATCCAATGGTATCTCCAATGTCCCACCCCTGGCCAGCACCGGTTCTTCCTGGACCTGTACCGCCTCCTCTTCCTCCCTCTGTGCATATGCAGGCTGCACTATATTACCTCCGTCATAGGAATAGCAGGCCAGATATTCACTGCATATGTCTTCTGTCTGGGGCAGCGGTATATACCGTTTGACGCCTGCTTCCTTCACCTCTTCCAGTATATGGTCATGTACTGCGTCCGCGATGGCGATCCTGGCAAGGCAGACCGCTTCTTCAGCCTTGCCCAGCGCCTTCTCTTCCAGATTCCTGCGCCCCACGTTCCACCTCACAAGCTCTTCGGGCGTACGCTCTGTAAGCAGCAGCGCCAGTTCCGGGTGCGGCTGGCACTCCGTCTCATCTCCGTCAAGAAATATGCCGGAAGCCTCATCGTCCCATAAGATGCTGGTAGACTCATATTCTACTTCATTCGTATACAGCCAGTAATCCTGTCTTTTCGTTTCCCCACTCTGCAGCACGGCCTCCTCCTGCCTGATCTGCAGCTCCCGGGCTCCGTCCGCCGTAAGGAATGCAGGCAGCTTAAGCTGTCCTTTGACAGAGACCGCGCCTTCGCTGCCGGACAGGTTTTTTATAAGCAAAGAGAGCCTTACGTGCCGCCCTTTGCACACGACAGCCGGCATCTTAAGGCTTACTTTATAATCGGGTCCGTCAAGAAGCACCATCTCAGCAAAAAACGCCTCTGCCTCCCCCTTCTTCTCATCTTCCGGGCAATCTGCCAGAAAGAACTCATAAGTATCCCGTATCCTGTTGTCTTCATACTCTTCCTGTTCTGCCCTTCTGTTTACGACGCAGACAGGCTGTACGGTCTCCTCCTTGTGCCGAAGGTACAGCACTGCCGTAGATCTTGTCAGGCTGTCATATCCTTCTAACGCAGCCAGCTTCTTCACCGTATCTCCCGGAACGACGATATCTCTGCCGGCGCCGTCGACCGCCGCCCCGCTTTCAATCAACAGCGTCCGTTCATCCAATGCCCGGACGCCAAGGCCGCACAGGATACCAGTTCCCAGGACCATCTGGTTCAGGAACATCCTTCTACAGTCATGGTATCTCTGTTCTGCCTGAAAGTCTGCCGATGTCAGCATCTTTCCATAATAGTATCGGTTCTTTTCAAATGGATACGGCCGGTCACTCATCCTCTCTCCCCCTGTAACTTCTGTAATTATAAAGCCTGAGCCTCTTTTTTACCTCAGGTGACAGACGCTGTGCATAGGTACAATATATACTGTCATTGAAATAAAGGATCCGGTTCTTCGTATCTACCTTTTCAACCAGATCCAGATTTACAAGCGTGGACGCTTTCGTCCGAAACAAATATGGAGCGAACTCCTCCTGCAGCGGCGTTATATCTGCGCGTATCTTGCCCACCCCGTTTTTGTAGACAATCTCGCAGTAGTGAGTGGATTTAATCGTCTCGATATAGTAGATATCCGACAACATTACTTTCCTCCAGATATGCTCGCTGTCTTGAATGTAGATGTACTCCTTGTCTTCCGTAATGATTCACTCCTTTAGTCCGCTTACATTGAGAAAAACTATATAATATAAATTACTACATATCGCCCAACCATGTTTATAAAATTCATATTTTGTCGTTTTTTGTCATATTATGGTGGGGGATAGTAAAGTGGGACGCTACTGGCTGCGTCAGCTGGCTGATTGATTGTGTCGGGCTTGTGTGCAAGCATTTGTAGGTATTGCTTCCTTATCACACTGATTTTCCTGTAATCTCACATGACTTACAAAAAGACCTCTGGGGAAAGAAATCTTTCAAGATTTCTTTCCCCAGAGGTCTTTTCAAGCAATTCACGTTCTTCAAGTCTTATTAATCCACGGCAAGGCTTTCAGCTTCTTTAACCTTTTATTTTGTACAAATACTGCCATGACCAAATTCCTCACGTCAGCCATCAGCGACTCTTCCGCAAAGTTAGGAGGCCGTGGGCTAGTCGGAGCCTCGGACGCATCGGAGCAGATGTCATCCGGCTTCCGCCCGGCGTCCACTTTACCACCCCTAATTAATCCTCTAGCCCGTGTTCGACAATTGCCGTCATAGCCTTGAGCGCTTCTTCTTCGCCTTCTCCTTCGCATACAAGCTCAATCTCATCGCCCTCCTTGACACATGCTCCGAGAATGCTCAGGATGCTCTTTGCATTAGCCGTCGTGTTCCTTATCTGGAACATTACTTTACATTCATACTTAAGAGCCTCGTTGCAGAATATTCCTGCCGGCCTCAGATGCAGTCCTGTTGGGTTGGTGATCTTTACCTTCTGACTAACCATAATATCCTCCTATTCCTTGTCCTCCAGTACAACTTTCACTTTGATGCTCTGCTCAAGCGAACAGCTGTCCGGATACTGTATATTGACCGGTACTTCATATGTTCCTGCTTCTTTATAGTTTTTCAAGTCTATGCCTGCTGTGATATCCACGCCCATTTCAAGCTTATCCAGAATTTCTCTCGGTCCGCGTATCTGTATCTCTATATTCTCCGCCATTCCGTATGTCAGCTTCAGGTTTGCCGGCAGATTGTTGACTGTTATGGAACCGAGCGCCATCTCAAAAGATTTCGTCCCGTTCTTTTCCACGCTGATGGATACGACGATCGTACCGGCATTTTCGTCCGCGAGGTTGATATCTTCCGGAAGATAGGGGGTGATATCAACTATCTTCTCGGTCTTTTCACTTACATCAGACACCTCCAGCGCACTCGCCGGAATCTGGATGCTTGTAATCTCATCCAGCGCATCGGCCTCACCTGATATCTGTATCTCCTGCGGTTCATAAGTAATCTCTGAGAATGAGTAGCCGTCTGCTGCAGATATCCTTGAGGTGTCAAACTCCAGCCCAACCTTCTTCGTGTGCAGCAGCTGTATGCTGACTCCTACTCCCTTGCTGCCCAGGTTATTCGTAAGAAGCGACTGGTCTATCTCGTTGTTGTCTTCATCATACAGTGTAAGCTGGGATTTCAGCACCGCATCAGACGACATGCCCGATACGTCTACT
Source organism: Extibacter muris (assembly GCF_004345005.1). Classification (GTDB taxonomy): domain Bacteria; phylum Bacillota; class Clostridia; order Lachnospirales; family Lachnospiraceae; genus Extibacter; species Extibacter muris. Next base: position 34,846 of record NZ_SMMX01000013.1, on the reverse strand, counting down.
TCCGCTGCCACTCTGCTGATTTTGCTTATGACAGATTCCGGCCCTCTTATGAATACGGACTCCGGATCTGATGCTATCTCTCCGAGCACATAACCGTCTCTTACCGTGCCTGTCGTCATCGGAGTAATCGGAAATTTCTTGCCCTGCTCCTTCTCAAGCTTCACCTGCAGATTCCTCGGCGTGGCATAGGCGCTGCTGTAACGCCCCTCGTATCCATTCACAGTAATATCTATCGGAATCTGGGTCTTTAACGTCAGCTCCTTCATGTCAGCCGTAGCAAGGATGTCCTCCGCCTTGATCTCATTCAGCAGCTTCCTCTTTCCAACTACGGTGACGCTCACCGTCTGGGTTCCGTCTACAATCTGATAGGTCTGCGGATTCTTAGGATCCGCCGTCAGTACTTCCTCATTGGTCACGGTTACCGGTATATTGGAAAATGTCTTGTCGATAACCGGATTGTCGATATTAACCACTATGAGCCATAATAGCAGTGCCGCAAAGAAGGCTAATATCTTGAGACCAATATTATTCATCAGTCTTCTCTTCATGGCCGTGCCTTCCTTTCCACATTGCTATTAATTTGTTCGTGTCTGTCTTCTTGTTCTGGATACCGGTTAGCCTATCCCTAAGCTCTTCACGGCTGATGTTCCGGTAGAGCTGGCCGCCTGATGCCACGGATACTGCCCCGGTCTCCTCAGAAACCGCTATGACCAGAGCATCGCTGACCTCGCTCATCCCCACCGCCGCCCGGTGCCTCGTTCCCAGGTCTTTGCTGAGCCCCATATTGTCAGATAGCGGCAGATAGCATGTGGCAGAGACGATCCGGTCTCCCCGGACGATGATAGCCCCGTCATGCAGCGGCGTATTATGTTCAAATATATTAATGAGCACCTGCCTGGACACGATACAGTCCAGACGGATGCCGGTGCTTTCATATTCAGTCAGGCGGATCGCCTGCTCGACAACTATCAACGCTCCTGTTTTGACGGCTCCCATGCTGTAAGCCGCATCAATCATGCTGTCCATCGTCTCTTCGCTGAACCTTACCCGCTCCCGGTTCGTCTCAAAAGGCACGACGGACGTAAGAAATTTCCGTTCTCCCAATTTCTCGAGCGCCCGGCGCAGCTCCGGCTGGAATACGACGATAGCCGCCGTTGCCATGACCGTAACCGAATTTCTTGCCACAAACAGAATCGTGTGCATCTTAAATATAGCAGCAACAAGAATAAAAACAGCAAGCACGATGATTCCTTTCAGAAGCATCCACGCTTTTGTATTCTTGATCCATATCATTATCTGATAAATCAGAAAAGTCAGAATCATCACTTCGATGATATCCGTCAGATGTATCTCAGGAAAATAAACGTCCACGATACTCAGATACCGTTCCATCATTTGTGTAATCCGCTGTTCCATCTTGTCACCTCCTTCTTAATTACCAATACTTCCCCACCGTACTATTCCTTATCCAGGTTCAGGTCCTTTTTCATGCTCTGTGTCAGCAGTATCTGTTCCGTATTGCCTATCACGCGGCCCTTCGCAGAAGGCCCTTTCCTAGGAGCAGGTTTCTTCCCGGACGCTGCCGGTGCTTTTCTGGATGCTTCTTTGCCGGAAGGCGCCTTTTTTGACACGGTTCCACCGCGTCTCGCCTTTCTTCTCACTTCTTCCGTATCTATAATCTCTGTCTCCTGGCGCTCATTGATGCGCTTTACCGTCTTTTCCGGCGTGGCCACAGATATCTTCGGTATCGCCTTCACGAAATAGTAGTATTCGTCATCCTCATACTGCAGGCTCTCGCTTCTGGCATAATCTACCGAGAAGAAGAAAAATTCCAGCACGAGTCCGATTATGACCGCAGCTATGCTTCCCACTATCAGAATTCCATATGAAGTATGTACTCCAAGAGCGATATCCCCTGCCGCTATGACGACTACGTCTACGACAGCTCCAGCCACGACCGCTATCTTCCAGGCATGATCCATGGACTGTCTGCGCAACGTGTATACGACAAAGAAGCAGATGATAAATGCTACGATCACTATCCACATCTCTTTGCTCTGAAATACCTGTTTGGCATATGCGCTGATCTGTGTCATGAGCCCTTTGGCCCCGCTGCCTTCTATGACTGCCGCCGTGCTCTTTACATATTTCAGCATATAGAATACGGCCGTACCGCACGCGACTGCCACAAGAGATACCGGGGCGCTTACAAGGCCGAAAGCTACCGGTATGACATATGGTATCTTAAAGGCGAACGCAATCGGCGTGAGCAGCACGATCAACGTCATCTTCGGTGTCAGGCGGAAATAGAAGATATACATGACGAGAAATACAATTGCTGTCACTGCAAACGTTGCAAGTGAAACAGAAAATGTATGTGCCAGTATAAGTACCGTAGCGGCAATGACTGTCATGACCATCGGGAGAAACGTACATATGACTGCCAGCGCGACCGTAGCGGCCGGTGATGCTGCCATCTTCATAAATCCTATGTTATGATTGATCAGATAAAATGTTACAAGTGCAAGAACAAACTGGATTGCCTTATCTATGATCTTAGAATTTCTGGCATACAGTTCCTGCAGCCGTCCCCGAAGTACGAATAAACTTTCCATTTACTTATTCTCCTTTTCATACATCTTAAGCAGTCTCGTCAGATTATGATTATACTTCTTAACACGCTGTCTTGCTTTCTTATGCTTCAGATTATAAAGATGGCTCGTTATGACCGTATATACGATGACCAGTACGACATATCCTATAATCACGGCCAGGCCCAGGGTAAGTATCAGGCCGTTGGACATCTTGGCCATCAGGCTATCCATGCCGGTCAGAAATATGAGTGCGAGCGCGCATACATAACCGACCGTCACCCATAGGATGGAGCAGATCGTATGCATCCCTGCATAATCTTTTCTATAGTATTCACTTATCTTAAAATCCTGCTTCCCCTGCGTCTGTTCATAGAAGGCAAGCTGGGTCATCAGTTTTACTCTCCGCTCATCTAACATAATCCACCTCAAATTCCTGTCACATATAATTAAACATCATTTTTAGTATAACAAATCTCAGTATCCTTGTCCAATACTTATAGTCAAAAAATAGACATTTTGGACTCCGGACTTTTTCAGTATTTCGGCAGCTGCATCTATGGTATTCCCGGTCGTATAGATATCATCGACAAGCAGGACGGACGGCACCGGTACGAACCTGCCTGTGACCGCGAATGCTCCCTGCATATTCTGCTTCCTCTCCCTGCTGCCAAGCAGCTTCTGCGGGCTGGAGCTGCGTATCCTGGCCAGTCCCTTGCCGTCCACGCGTATATCCGTCAGCTTCCCGAGACAGTCCGCCAGCACTTCCGCCTGGTTATACCCTCTCTTTCGCCTTCTGCCTGGATGTAACGGGATGGGAACGATTAGATACGGATTACATGCTTTTATAAATGTGCCGCAGTGCTCTGTCATTTTATTAGCATAGTAGCTTCCATAATTTCTCTGATTCTGGTATTTAAACCGATAGATAGAATTGCTGACAGGCGGCTTATGCAGCCATATGCTTCTCCCCCTGTCATAATGATGATATGTATGCGAACAGTCACGGCAATATTCCTCTTCTGCCCGCCGGACAGGTTTGCCGCACTGCATGCATCTTGGTTCTTTCACTTCCAGCCGCTTCACTGCAGCCAGGCAGGCCGGACAGGCGCCGCCCCTCCACACCTTTCCACAGAAAGGGCATGTATCCGGCCAGAAAAGCGACAGAGCTTTTACATCTTTCATTTTAATTCCTGGATTCGTTCCGCCAGACTCGTATTCCGGTTCTGCTCATTCGTGTTCTGGATCATTTCCCTGAATACCGTGTCACTCCCCACGAGCGTTACGCACTGCCTCGCCCTCGTTACCGCCGTATACAGAAGATTCCTGTGATACAGCTGCCTCGGTCCCTGCAGAAGCGGTATCACTACCGCAGGGTACTCGCTCCCCTGCGACTTGTGTATAGTAATAGCATATGCAAGTTCCAGCTCGTCTAATAAGCTGTATGGATACTTTACCACTCTGTGTTCATCGTATTCTACCGATATGGCTTCTTCATATGTATCGATATCCTTTATAATGCCCATGTCACCGTTGAATATCCCAAGCCCTTTATCTATCGTCATCCCATATTTTGTGGACACTTCCCATTCAAGCTGGTAATTGTTCTTAATCTGCATCACCTTGTCGCCGGTGCGGAATATCCGGTCTCCAAATTCCTTTTCCTTCTTGGACTCTGTGGGAGGGTTCAGATATTCCTGCAGAATCCGGTTCAGGCGTTCCACTCCAAGCAGGCCCTTGCGCATCGGAGTGAGCACCTGGATATCATAAGGCTCCGCGTCCACATATTTAGGCAGCTTCTTCTGTATGAGCTGTATGAGCACGCTGATGATGACATTTGCATCCTGCCTTTTCAGAAAGAAGAAATCCCGGCTTTTGTTGTCGAGCACGACCTCTTCCCCTCTGTTGATCTTATGAGCATTGACTACGATATCGCTTTCCCCTGCCTGGCGGAAGATCTTCGTAAGCATGACGACCGGAAAGCGCTTTGCGTCAATGATATCCTTCAGTACGCTTCCGGGACCTACGGATGGCAGCTGGTTTCTGTCTCCGACAAGCACAAGCCTGGTCCCCGGGCTGACAGCATCCAGCAGAGCTGCCATGAGCGGCAGATCCACCATGGACATCTCATCTATAATGACTACGTCTGCTTCCAGTGGATTCTCCGCATTCCGCAGGAAGCCTGTCTTTCCTTCTTCTTCCGGATTCCCGTTCACTTCCAGAAGACGGTGTACCGTCTGTGCCTCATATCCGGTGGCCTCGGTCATCCGCTTGGCCGCCCTCCCTGTCGGTGCAGCCAGGAAGATGTCCATTCCTTCACTTTCAAAGAAACGTATCATCGCGTTGATGGTCGTGGTCTTACCCGTTCCCGGCCCTCCGGTCAGCACGGTGATACCGTGTCCGGCTGCTTCCATGACCGCATTCCGCTGCATATCTTCGAGCGGAAGCCGCGTGTTCTCTTCAATGGCATGAATCCTGTGTCTCAGTGCACTTTCGGACATTTCAAAGGTAATGTTCAGATCATGCAGCATTTTTGCGACGTTCAGCTCCATATAATAGTAGTGTGACGCATATACTCGTACGCCGTCCTCTGCGTCCTTCATGACAATCTTCTTCTCCATTGCCAGATCCATGAGATACTTCTCAACGTGCTGTATCTCAACGCCAAGCAGCTGCCCTGAACGGTACAGGAGGGCTTCCTGGAGCAGGTAGATATGCCCCTCATGGATGCTCTGGAGAAGGGTATAGAAAATACCGCTGCGTATGCGGTAGTCAGAATCGGTATGGATTCCAACCTTAGCCGCAATCTCATCAGCGGTTTTAAAGCCCACCCCGGATACATGGTCCGCAATCTGGTATGGGTTCTCTTCTATTACCCGGTATACGTTCTGTCCGTAATGCTGGTATATTTTCGCAGCCAGGGCCGTAGATATCCCATACTTCTGAAGGAATATCATAGCCTGGCGCATGTCCTTCTTCTCTTCTACCTGAAGCGCGATCTCTCTCGCCTTGCGTTCGCTGATCCCTTTGACTTCCGCAAGCCGTTCCGGCTCTTCTTCTATGATGCGGAACGTATCTTCCTTGAACCGTCTCACAATGCGTCCTGCCAGGGCCGCCCCGAGCCCCTTTACGGCTCCCGACCCGAGATAGCGCTCTATTGATATAAGGTCTTCCGGCTCGCACACTTCCGAAGATTCTACAGAAAACTGCATGCCGTACAGCTTATGCGTCGTGTAGCCGCCGCTGAGGTTCAACAGCTCCCCTTCCTCAATAAACAGAAAGTTGCCGACGCACGTCAGTTCCCCGTCTTCATTGTTCAGGTTAAATACCGTGTAGCCGTTGTCTTCGTTCCGGTACACGATGTGTTCTACATATCCTTTTATCGTTTCCATCAGATATCTTTTCGTCCACTCATAAATTCGACGAACTGGCCTGTCCCGATTGCGACCACCTTCATCGGATCTTCCGCTGTCATCGTGTTGATTCCTGTCTTTTCCTCGATAAGCTCCTCCAGGCCGCGCAACATGGCTCCGCCCCCGGTCAGTACGATGCCCCGGTCCAGAATGTCGGCAGACAGCTCCGGCGGAGTCCGCTCCAGCACGCCTATGACAGCTTCCACTATCTGGCCCGTAGTCTCCCTGAGTGCCTCTTCCGTCTCAGAAGAAGTAACCGTCACCGTCTTCGGAAGCCCCGTGACCAGGTTCCTGCCTCTGACTTCTATCGCCTCGTCCTCAATCAAAGGGTAGGTCGTCCCGATCTTAATCTTTATATCTTCAGCCGTACGCTCTCCAATCAATAGATTATGCTTCTTGCGCATATACCGGACGATTGCTTCGTCAAAGTCATCCCCCGCTATCTTGATAGAAGTATTCACTACCGTCCCGCCAAGAGAAATCACAGCAATATCAGCAGTTCCGCCGCCGATATCCACAATCATGTTCCCGCACGGCTTGGATATGTCTATGCCCGCTCCGATTGCCGCGGCTACCGGCTCTTCTATAAGGTTTACTTCCCTCGCCCCTGCCGCATATGTTGCTTCTTCTACCGCTTTCTTCTCTACCTCTGTCACGCCGCTCGGCACGCAGATGCTGATACGCGGCTTTTTGAACGTGCGTTTTCCCATCGCCTTCTGGACAAAATACTTGATCATCTTCTCTGTCACCGTGTAATCAGAGATAACGCCCTGCCTGAGCGGCCGGATAGCCACTATATTGCCCGGTGTCCTGCCGAGCATCAGCCGGGCCTCTTCTCCTATCGCCTTGATCGCGTTCGTATCCCTGTCAAATGCAACGACAGACGGTTCCTTCAGTATTACGCCCTTGCCCTTCACATATACGAGGATACTGGCAGTCCCTAAATCGATTCCAATATCTACTGACATTCTTCTTCCCCTTTCATTATGCTATCTATATGATTATCATTTGTTTATCATCCACGGCACGTATCTGGATAATCCTGGGTACGTGCATGTATCATTATAATCAAATTTTCAAAAAATGGAAACCCCTTTTTCCTTAATTATTTGTGAATCAATGTGCAAAACCAGGAACTGCAGGCGCTTTTCTAATAATATGCAACTATCGGGACAAATTTATGCATCATTTGTTTTGTGAAGCATGGCTTCGATATATTTCCCTGTATATGAGACCGGATTCGCAGCAATCTCTTCCGGTGTGCCTTCGGCGATTACCGTCCCTCCTTTGTCCCCTCCTTCAGGTCCGATATCAATGATATAGTCAGCTGTCTTAATCACATCCAGATTATGCTCGATTACGATGACCGTATTGCCGTCAGATGCCAGACGTCTCAGAATCTCGGTCAGCTTATGCACGTCTGCAAAATGGAGGCCTGTCGTCGGCTCATCCAGGATATATACCGTCTTGCCTGTGCTCCGCTTGCTGAGTTCCGTCGCAAGCTTGATACGCTGCGCCTCTCCGCCGGAGAGCTGCGTGGACGGCTGGCCGAGGCGGATATAAGACAGTCCGACATCATAAAGCGTTTCCATCTTTCTGCGTATGCTGGGCACATTCTCAAAAAATTCCAGCGCTTCTTCCACTGTCATGTCCAGCACATCATATATGCTCTTTCCTTTATACTTTACATCCAATGTCTCTCTGTTGTAGCGTTTCCCCCCGCACACCTCACAGGGGACGTATACATCCGGAAGGAAGTGCATCTCGATCTTGATGATGCCGTCGCCGCTGCACGCTTCGCAGCGACCTCCTTTTACATTGAAGCTGAACCTTCCCTTTTTATATCCTTTGGCCTTTGCATCCGGCGTCGCCGCAAATAAGTCCCGAATCAGGTCAAACACTCCTGTATAAGTAGCGGGGTTGGAACGAGGTGTCCTGCCTATCGGGGACTGGTCGATATCTATCACTTTGTCGAGCTGGTCGATGCCTTCGATCTCTTTGTGTTTTCCGGGAATGGTCCTGGCACGGTTCAGATCTCTCGCCAGCCGCTTGTACAGAATCTCGTTGATGAGCGAACTCTTTCCGGACCCGGACACTCCGGTTACACACGTCATGATTCCAAGCGGTATCTTTACATCGATATTCTTCAGGTTATTCTCTCTCGCCCCTTTGATCTTCAGCCATCCCGACGGCTTGGCCCTTCCGTCCGGGACAGGGATCGCCAGCCTGCCGCTCAGATACGCGCCGGTGATAGAATCTTCCTTCTTCATAATCTCTTCTGCCGTGCCCTGGGCCACGACAGACCCGCCGTGTTCTCCGGCGCCCGGTCCGATATCCACGATATTGTCCGCTTCGCGCATCGTGTCCTCATCATGTTCGACCACGATGACAGAATTTCCCAGGTCTCTCAGATGCTTCAGCGTATGCAGCAGCTTGTCATTATCCCGCTGGTGAAGCCCTATGCTCGGTTCATCGAGTATATACGCCACGCCGACAAGACCGGAGCCGATCTGGGTGGCCAGACGGATACGCTGAGCCTCTCCGCCTGACAGGGAACCTGTCGCTCTGGACAGTGTCAGGTAATCCAGTCCGACATCCATGAGAAATTTGATTCTCGCTTTTATCTCTTTCAGTATCTGTCCGCCGATAAGCATCTGCTGCTTATTCAGTTTCAGCCTGTCCAGAAATTTCTGAAGCCTACCTATAGAAAGGGCCGTCACTTCCGCAATGTTCCTCCCGCCTATCGTAACAGCGAGCGCGCCTGGCTTCAGGCGCTGTCCGCCACATTCATGGCACGGCGTGATGCGCATGAACGTCTCATACTCCGCCTTGGATGATTCCGAACCAGTCTCCCTGTAGCGCCGCTCCACATTCTTGATCAGCCCCTCAAAAGCCACATCGTATACGCCTTCGCCGCGCTGTCCCTTGTAGTGCACCTTAACTTCTTTTCCACCGGTACCGTAGATGAGGACATCGTGTATTTTCTTCGGATATTTCTTAAAGGGTGTCTCCAGCGAGAATCTGTACGTGTCTGCCAGAGCGTCAAGTATCGCTCTTGTGAAGCTGCCCTTGTCCGTACATGACTGCCATCCCATAACCGCAATCGCGCCTTCGGCTATGCTCAGATTCTTATCCGGAATCATCAGGTCCTCGTCGAACTCCATCTTATAGCCGAGTCCAAGACATTCCGGGCAGGCGCCGAACGGATTGTTGAACGAGAAGCTTCTCGGCTCGATCTCATCAATGCTGATACCGCAGTCCGGACAGGAAAAGCTCTGGCTGAAGTTCATCGGCTCTCCGCCGATGACGTCTACGACGAGAAGCCCTTCCGCAAGCGCCAAGACGCTTTCCACGGAGTCTGTCAGCCGTTTCTCGATGCCCTCCTTTACGACAAGACGGTCCACGATAATCTCTATATTATGTTTGATATTCTTATCCAGTACGATATCCTCCGACAGCTCGTACAGATTGCCGTCAATGCGCACGCGGACATAGCCGCTTCGCTTGGCCCGCTCCAGAAGCTTCTCATGTCTCCCTTTTCTCCCTCTGACAACCGGGGCCAGCAGCTGGATCTTCGTACCGGATGGAAGCTCCAGGACCTGGTCTACCATCTGGTCTACCGTCTGCTTCCTGATTTCCTTCCCGCACTGCGGACAGTGGGGCGTTCCCACACGTGCATACAGCAGCCGGAAATAGTCATAGATCTCCGTCACAGTGCCGACCGTAGATCTCGGATTGCGGTTCGTAGACTTCTGGTCGATAGAAATCGCCGGAGAAAGCCCCTCGATGCTCTCCACATCCGGCTTCTCCATCTGTCCGAGGAACTGCCTCGCATAAGAAGACAGCGATTCCATGTACCGCCTCTGCCCTTCCGCATAGATCGTATCAAACGCCAGGGAAGACTTCCCCGAACCGCTAAGGCCGGTCAGGACGACCAGCTCGTTCCTGGGGATATCCAAATCGATATTTTTCAGATTGTGCTCATTGGCACCTCGTATCTTGATATATTGTTTCTCATCTGATCTGTTCTGCATCATACATTCCTTTCCGTCAATTTCCATAGGGGTCAGACCCCTATGGAAATTTTATAAGTCTTCTGATATCTTTTTTAAATCAACCAATTTATCACGCAATTCTGCCGCTGCCTCAAAGTTCAGCTCTGCCGCTGCGGTCTTCATTCTCTTTGTTATCTCTTTTATGAGTTTGTCCAGCTCTTTCTTGCTCATAGATTCTGGATCCTTTTCCAGGCGCATCTCTTCTGCCGCAACTTTCTTCGAGATGCTGATGAGGTCTCGGACTGCCTTCTGAATCGTCTGAGGCGTGATGCCGTGTTCCTCATTGTACTTCATCTGGATCCGGCGGCGGCGTTTCGTCTCTTCAATCGCAAGCCGCATGGAGTCTGTCATCTTGTCTGCGTACATGATGACATGTCCTTCAGAGTTACGGGCCGCACGGCCGATAGTCTGAATCAGCGATACTTCGGAACGCAGGAACCCTTCCTTGTCCGCATCCAGAATCGCTACAAGCGTTATCTCCGGAATATCAAGCCCTTCCCGCAATAGATTGATGCCAACGAGCACATCAAACACATCTAGACGCATATCCCTTACAATCTCGGTCCGCTCAAGCGTATCGATGTCAGAATGCAGATACTTTACGCGGATTCCGAGCTCACGCATATAGTCGGTCAAGTCTTCTGCCATACGTTTTGTCAGCGTCGTTATCAGTATCTTGTTCTTTTTCGCCACTTCTTTATTCACTTCACCGACCAGATTGTCAATCTGTCCTTCCACCGGCCGCACTTCCACTTCAGGATCCAGCAGCCCCGTCGGACGGATGACCTGTTCTGCCCGCAGAAGCTCATGTTCTTCTTCATAGCGGCCCGGTGTGGCGGAGACGAACATCACCTGGTTCAGCTTGCTTTCAAACTCTTCAAAGCTGAGCGGCCTGTTGTCCTTTGCCGACGGCAGACGGAATCCGTATTCAACGAGCGTAGACTTTCTGGACTGGTCGCCGTGGTACATGCCGCCAATCTGCGGCACTGTCTTATGGGATTCATCAATCATCATGATAAAATCGTCCGGGAAATAATCAATCAGCGTATGGGGCGGCTGTCCCGGAGCCAGCCCTGTCAGATGTCTGGAGTAGTTTTCTATGCCCGAGCAAAATCCGGTCTCCCGCATCATCTCTATGTCAAAATTCGTCCGCTCGGAAATCCTCTGTGCCTCAAGAAGCTTTCCTTTGCTTTTAAAATACTGAATCTGTTCATCCAGTTCCACTTCTATCTCTTTCACCGCCCGCTCCATGCTCTCTTTTGAAACGACGTAATGGGAGGCAGGAAATATAGCGATATGGTTCCGTTCGTTCTTTATCTCACCTGTCAGCGCATCCACTTCCGTGATACGTTCTACTTCATCACCGAAGAATTCGATACGGATAACGTCACAGTCATTCATGGCCGGAATGACTTCCAGCACATCTCCCCGTACCCGGAACGTGCCGCGCTTAAAGTCCATCTCATTGCGGTCATACTGGATATCTATCAGCTTACGGATAATATCGTCCCTGTCCTTTGTCATACCCGGACGCAGGGAGATTACCATCTCCTGGTAGTCGATCGGGCTTCCCAGGCCGTAGATGCATGACACGCTGGCGATGATAATCACATCTCTGCGCTCGGACAGTGCCGCTGTCGCAGAGTGGCGGAGCTTGTCAATCTCATCATTGATGGATGAATCCTTAGCGATATATGTGTCGGATGACGGTACATAAGCCTCCGGCTGGTAATAATCGTAGTAGCTGACAAAATACTCCACCGCATTCTCAGGGAACATCTCCTTGAATTCCCCGTACAACTGAGCAGCAAGCGTTTTATTATGTGCGATAACAAGCGTCGGTTTCTGAAGTTCCTGAATAACATTCGCCATCGTAAACGTCTTACCGGAACCCGTAACCCCTAGTAAAGTCTGGCATTGGTTGCCTTCCTTGAATCCTTTTACCAGTTCTGCGATAGCCTGCGGCTGATCTCCGGTAGGCTGATATGGGGCTTTTAAAACAAATTTATTCATGGTCAAAACCTCCTTTGTGACTTTTGATACGTTCAATATCAGCCACATTTTAAAAACCATTCGTAATGAAATTCGTAACGAAAACTTAAAATCCCCGCCTTATAAATCACTTTTACGAATTTTAGAAAGCAAAAGTCACAAAACCGATTTTCGGGAATTAAATAACACTAAATAACACAAACGGGCAGAACACTTCACAGTTATCTGACTCTGCCTTAACGCACATTATAGCAAATATCTTTCTAAAAGTATATATCCCAAAGCAAAGAAAAGTACAAATGTTCGATTTTTCATTTGTACTTTTCATGCTTCCATATTCATAAGTTTTGTCAGGCGGCTTGCAAATATTCGTCCGCAATGCTCTCTATCTCTTCTATATCAGAATAATCATAATATTTGTTTTCACGCTGCTCCGGCATGACTTCTTTCATAAATGGTTCGATTGCATACAGACAGTCCTCGATAATCTCTGCAGTGTCTCCATAAATGTCCGCTGAAATGATTTCTTTGGAGTGTCCCAACATATTCGCTATTCCCTTGATGTTAAAATCATTCTTCAAGAGAATTGTCGTATATGTATTTCTTAACTGGTGGAAATGAATGTCCGGCAACTCCAGAGAAGCAAGCAACTTTTTAAAATATGGATGATGGTAGCCCTTACTTCTCGGATTTCCGTAAGTAGAACAACAAATATAATCCCAATCTCGAAACTCCTTTGATCTCCGCCTGCGGTTCTTCTCATATATCTTTCGTTGTTCCAGTATCGCCTCAAATACAAAATCCGGTATAGGAAGTTCTCTCACACTGGAAGGTGTCTTTACCTTTATCTCCTGTTTTGTCAGCATTTTGGGTTCTACATCTTCTGCCTTTGAGTTCGGTTTCTTCCCTAACTGTCTTTGGACTTTCAGCGTCTGGTTGATATAATCCACATCACTATATTTCAGTCCGTTGATCTCACCACGCCTCAGCCCCATAAGCACCGCAAACAGGATTTGCATATAAATCGGCGTTTCTTTGCCTGCTTCAATCAATTTAAATACTTGTGGCAATGTAAGTGTCTTTTTCACATCAATCTTCAGAACACGATATGCCTTTTTCTTAATCTTTTTCGGAAGTAATACTCCCTCTGCTAAATTTTCCCCAACAACATTCTTAGATTTCGCATAATCTAATGCAGTTTTCATAACGGTTTGTGCCAGTCTTGCGATAGATTCATATTGAGCAGCAACCGAATTATAAAATTTTCGGATATATCCCTGATTCAGTGTTGCCATATACATTTTTCCCAGTTGGGGAATCGCATAATTATAGACAACGTTCTTATAACTGTTATAACTATTATCCGAAATTCTAAGCCGCATAATATCTTCCAGCCAAAACTCCAGAAAATCTGCAACCTTTATCTTTCCATAAACAATATACGTCCTATCACGAAGCTGTCCTACAACCTCATCTCGTGCGGTATTTGCCTCTCTCTTACTTTTATATCCGGAGTGCTGTTTTGTCAAAGTTGTTTCATCTGCAAAAGTAAGCAGAACACGGAAACCATATCCCGTCTTTATATTAGTAACCGAGTAGACCTTATACTCTACGTATTTTTTAAATTCAAACTTCTTGCCCATGCTATCCCTCCGTCCCTGTCCTTTCCGGCACAAACGTATCGTTCATAAAGGCAATAACTTTGTCTTTCTCATCCATAACATCACAATAGTATTCATAAGTAGTATGGATGGAACTATGCCCCAACAAACCGGATATTTTCACAAGCGGCACACAACGTTCAATAAGAATGGTTGCGAACATGTGACGTAAACCATGCACGGTAATTGCCGGGAGTCCGTTCCGTTCACACATTTTGGTTAATGCCTGATTAAAGGAACTTAAAGCACGGGGCTTACCATCTGGCTGACAACTTACATATCCATTGTCATCATAGTATTTTCCTTTCCACTCTTTCTCCAACTCCACCCTGCGTAATCTGCGTTCCACTTCAATCATTACCGCTTTCGGAACACGTAGAATACGGAAACTGTTTTCTGTCTTTGGATCACGTTCAATTACCGCATATTCTTCAATTTCAAATGCACCTTTTACTTTCGGATTCGCCACCAACTGCCGACTGATTCTCATAGTCTGTTTCTCAAAGTCAAAATCACTGAACTTTAGACCAAGAATCTCCCCTTTTCGCAATCCACAAAATAATCCCAACAAAATCTCCAAATACCACGGATTTTTAGAGGCAACATTCAACAATATTTTTATCTTTTCTTTACTCAAAATGCGTATCTTCGGTTTTGCCCTCGGATATGGTTTTGTCTCCGGCAAGGAGTTATGCTGGATAAATCCATCTATCAATGCGTCTTTCATGGCAAGGCTTAAAAGTTCCCTGCCTTTGTTACCTGCCGAAATACAAACTTTCGCTGTTCCCTCCAATAATGCATCCAGATATTCCACAGTGACATACTTTAGTTTTACATCATTGGTAAGATTCGGTAAAAGCAGTTCATACAGCGTATACGAGCCTATCATCCTCGTTGTTGTCTCTATTCGTAATGAGTAAATATGTTCAAACCAATACTTCAGGTAATCGGCAAACATTACATCCGTATTCTTCAGAAATGCTACCTGAAACTCCCTTTGTCTGTCACGGTAACGATTTTCATATTCCCAATAACTTTTTTCTGCCTCTTCCGGTGTTTGGAATCCACCTTTTTTACTGTATTTCGTGGTCATATCATCCATCAACTCTTTTGTCCGGTGATACCACGAACTTCCTTCAAAAAAGACAACCCTTTTTTCTTCCTGCTTTTCTTCTTTCGTATCAACCTTTCGATTCTTCTGCACCATCTATTTCCTCACTTTTCTCACTCCCCACTCAGCCATTTATCAAATGGTTTGCAGGGGATTCTATAAACTTTGCCTATCCTGATGACACGAAACGGTTCCTGCTTATGATAAACCTCATCCAGAAATTCATAGGTTTTCGTTCTTCCTATTCCAAGCAGTTTCTGGATTTCCTCCGCACCATATACCTTTTTCGATATATCAAAAGAATCTGTCATGACCGTACCTCCTCCCATTACACTCCCTGCGATAAAAGGACTGTACGCTTATAGAATAACGTACAGTCCCCACTCCGTCTAACATGCGAATTTTTCAATCGCACACTTGACAACGCTTTATTTTTATGCTTTCAATAATATTTCTTCCTTATTAAATAATCATATCCTTGCCTGCTATTGCAGAACATACACGTTTCCTTTTTCTGTTGATGCTGGTCTGCCCTCTTTACAAAATGTTCTGGGGATTCATAAAATACTTTGACACACACTGGACAAAGGCACATCTCAATCGGTTTATCCAATTTTCTCACACCAGTACTTTTCCTCAGTGCGTCATCTACTTTACGCATTTGATGCCTGTCTATCGTCCCCACAAAATTCTCCAGATGCTTTTTATCTAAAGTCCGTATCTGCTCCAACAGTACAACAGAATTTTTCTCCAATCCCTTTCTGTTTCTCAAAGAGACATGTGTAGGAAGTTTTGTTTTTGGTCTGCTCGTGATTGCCGCTACAATTACCGTAGGACTGTATTCATTTCCGGTATTATTCTGAATAACCAGTACTGGACGAAAACCACCCTGCTCACTTCCAATGACGGGATTTAAGTCTGCATAGAAAATATCCCCTCGCTTGATTTCTCTCTCTTCCATAATCTTCCTCCTTCATATCCATGACTACTAAAAAACGTCCACTGGACGTTTTTGTCGTATGCTTGGCAACAAAAGCAGTACTCTCTCAGAATGCTGCCTCTGTCGTTATGTATCAGCCGGACACCTGATACGTCTTTGCCTAACTGTCAAGAAATTACTTTGTATCGGTTATCCGGCTACCATAATTAGCCTAAATCAGCCTATTTGTCCCCGACACCCCGGCTTACTGTGTTTACACACGGGAAGTCACCAAATGACTGACAGCGTATCAGTTCCACGGGATTTACACCCCTCCGGGGATCGCCCGGAACTGCCCTCACTTGTTGCGACATCCTCGGTGCTGATTCCGCTATGTTCGCCATGTCGCAAGCGACACGTCTCATGCGCTACATAGCTCCTCGTCTTCCCCAAAAAGGCTTGCGTCTTTTCGGGGTTCCCCGTACATGCTCGACTTTATGACCGGACAGGAGTATCATTATGCCTGTTGCCTGTTATCGCCCTGTCAGTAGCAATCTGACAGTTATAACCCGATATAACTCGCTTTTTGAATAAGACAAATCAGCCGCAAACCATTTCTTCTCTATTTGTGGGATTTCGCTGCCTTTCTCTCATTCACATCATGGCGTATCGGTTAATGTGGCTTACGCTCATCACGATAACAACAGGAACGTATTTGATGAATGGTTATTCACTTATCAAGGTTCCACCCATTCACCAATAACGGAAAACAGGCGAGTGGAATACTTGTCCCTCTCACCTGTTTCCTCACTTAAATCCAAAATTGTAACCCTATTCACTTAAAAATTTTTTCAAATTTTTTAAAGCAGCTTTTACTGACTTCACAACCGCCGGATGTTTACACTTCTCAAACTCAGCAATCTGTTCATAAGTCATACCTTCAAAGAAATACATCCATATCCTGCGTTTCTGTATGTCAGGAAGTCGGTCAA
This sequence comes from Extibacter muris, assembly GCF_004345005.1. Lineage (GTDB taxonomy): Bacteria > Bacillota > Clostridia > Lachnospirales > Lachnospiraceae > Extibacter > Extibacter muris. Next base: position 18,112 of record NZ_SMMX01000013.1, on the reverse strand, counting down.
TCGCTTTATATAAATCCTCTGTCTGAATATTTCGGAATACAATATCTTCTACCGTCTCAGGCTTTTCCAACGCTCTTTCATTCAGACTTGTTTCCCAAATCTCCGACTGTTCAATATGCCTGTCCCATACATTGAGATAAGATAGATCAGCCAATTCAAAACGATTGAAAGCCTCACAAAGTGACTTGTTGATTTCAAATCGCTGATACACTCCTTCTCCATCTCTGAATGATATGTAATAATGTCCGTCCTGCTCACATATATTGTACGGATTATATTTGTCCTTTCTTCTCTTTGGGTGTTTACCCTCCATGTTTTTTCCTCCAATCTGAAATTTTTTGAAATTCCAGATTGTGAGGCGGTGAACGCCCTCCATGAAGTAACAAATAGTGCCATTCTTCGACAAAAAAATGGCGTACCCGTTTGTTGGATACGCCTTCTGGATGTACTTGTTTTTTTAATAGGTATTTGTTAGGTAACTGACAAAACTTAATCAAATAAAAAAATGCCGCACTTCCCCATGAAAATACAGCAAATATGTAACCTCGTTCTTTCTTTTGTCCTACACTTTGTCCAGTCTCCATTCTTATCGCACTTCCCCCTCTCTAATGGGGAGTGCGCCTTAAACTTACAACCTTTCCCATTTTCTGCGATAACAGGAAAAGTATATTGTAGAAATTTTAGTTTTTAACGAGAAATTACTTGGATTTTGATTGGGAATATCGCAAGTTATGACAAAAAAACAGCCTGATTATCACAACCAGACTGTTTATGTAGATTATTCAGCTAGAACGTCCAGACAATATCCTATGCCTCTGACGCACCGGATTGTAAATTTACTTTCTGAAGTTACTGGACACACCTTCTTTTTCATTTTACAGATATGATAACCGATAGTATTATTCTCTACCGCATGTGAGTAATCTTTCCAGATTCTTTGATAAATCTGGTCATAAGTTAGTACAATACCCTTATGCTCTGCCAACAAATATAGTAAATCGTACTCTTTTGCGGTAAGAGGAATCTCCTCACCGGAACGATAGACTTTTCTACATTCCGTATGAATTTCAATTCCGGAAACAGAGACTATCGGCTCACTTGATACATCAAATTTATGAATGGCGGAAAATTGATTTACTATTCTCATCACTTCATCAAATAACTGATTCTCATTCTCTGCAATCTCCATGATTACGATTCGTCCGATAATTTCACTTCCTTTCTTTCTCATATCCTTATTCATATTTTCCTATACCTTCAATAATCTGCCTTGCCTTCCATTCCTTTAATATCCCCAAAGAAAGCAATACACAGATAAGCAAGGCACATGCAGACACACATATAAATGCTGGATATTCAAAAGAATAACTATGTCCAAATGCTTCCATGTCCGATATTTTGAATATATATTTTAAAATCGGATTTGAAAGTACAAATGCAATACCAACAGCGACACTTCCTAAAAGCACATTCTCAATCATAATCATTTTTTTCGTCATAGATACACTTAGTCCAATCGCCCGTAGCATACAAACTTCTCTTGTACGTACCTGCATCCGGTAGTGAAGATTATTTATCATATTGATGATTACAAGAATAAAACTAATGATTGCAATGCTGTAAATATAGACCATCTGCTTCTGATACAACCTCTCATTCTGTTGGATTTCATCAATAAGACTGCGAGTGGAAACATCTGAATGCTGATTTCCGATTCTTATCAGAGTTCTCTCTAATTCCTTTTGGTTTTCTTTGCTCATTTCCTGCCTGCCATCTAAATACAAACATTGAAAGGAACTCTCCGGCGCTATTTTTTTTATATATCGGTCATCTGTAATCAAAAGAGGATAAACCGTCCTGTCACAATCCAGAATATATGGAAATGACACGATTGCTACAATTTTCACTGTTCGATATACATACTCTGAATCTCTGTCCTGCAAGCTATCATACTCAATGGAGTCGGTTTGTAAATCCTGCCGATATTTATAGGTGATTTCATCTCCCACTTGATATCCCATCAAAGGCGTCCCTTCTTGATACGAACCCAGACTTTCTGTAGAATCATCTTTTGTTCTTAACACAGACAAAATCACTTCATCTTCTCTGAGTTTTTCCGGTGAAAAATCACCTTCCACTACAAAGTTTTCCAGTGCTTTCAATGCACTTGTATTATATCCGCATAATTTTGAATGATAGATCTGATTGACTCCGTCAAAGCCTGCGCCACCGTAACCATAAAGTTCTTCCAGCCTTTTATTATACTCATCATAATAATCGTCATTTCTTACAACATCATTTTCATCAATAATACGAACTGGAAGGGCTGAACTGGTTTTTACATCCGTAGTTTCTTCCAGTTTCATGATTTCCTCTGCACTGCTTCTTGACACGCCCTCCTCTATATTATCATAACGAAGCATAGACATAACGTACTGTCCGTTTAAATAATCCCTCTCTTTTATATCGGAGCGATAAGTTTCTGCTATCTTGGTTTCATATACCAATCCTGTAAATAAGGTTATCCCCAGACATATGGTAAGTATTACAAAACAACTGGTTTTAAAGTCCCGTACAATATATTTACATCCCATACGAATCAGAGTTCCCGTTTTTCCTTCTGCTTTATCAAGAGAAAAACCGATATGCTTTTTTTGCTTATGTTCCCATTCTCCTGAAATAATCTGCACGATTTGTTTGTCTGTTATGCGTTTTCCAATTCGGCATCCGATAGCTACGATTCCAACCGCAACCAGCAGCACACAAAATGCAAGCTGTCCTATTGGTATTACAAGAGAAAGCTTTACAGATTCATTAAATAAAAAGATTTTCTTTTCAAAATTGCCGGATAATACCATAATAAAGTACGCCAACAGTATTCCGGCTAAAATCCCAACCGGCACACTAATCATATAAATCTGAAATAATTCAGCCAGAATGATTTTATGCACCGTCTTCTTTTTCATGCCCAATGCTCTCAAAATCCCATACTGCTGTACTCTTGCGAAAACTGCAATTCGATAGATTCCATAAAAAATCACCATACCGATAACAAAAATCAAAAGAACAATTTCTCCGCATAAAACATAAAATTCTGTGTAATTCTCTCTTGCCGGATTTTCCTTTATCTGTTTCCTTTCAATTCCTAATTGCGTCTGCAAATTCCTGATTTTTTCTTTAAAAGATACATTTTCTCTAAATTGCAAATATGCCATAAAAGACTGGGTATCCACAGCTTTTACATCCATTGGAGAATGCAGTTCTAATACTCCTGACTTCTTATTCCGGTAAACGTCCGATAAAATTCCTGTCAGACAAAACTCTTCTTCCACACCTGTTTCATAGTTGGTTAACGTAAAAACAGCGCCGACTGTGGGTTCTATTCCAAGATTCAAGAGCACCCACTTTTCTGCGGCAACTTCTCCCTTTTCTTTTGGATAGGTTCCTTCTATCATCTTTGACGTCATTGTCATAATCTTTTCCTCAGCTTTTGTTAAAAAAACTGTCTGATTATTTTTTTGATAAGCAGTATATGCTCCCTGTTGCATATATACCCATTCTATTTCCGGATCTTTTTTTAGCTTATCAACCTGCTGCCAAGACAGATTATCAATATAACAGTCACCCGGCGCATACTCTAGTTTCGCCTGCAAATTAGAAATTTGAAAATTTGTGCGCAACAATACAAGCATGACTGTAAGCAGCAGAAAAGTCAGGGAAAAACTCAGAAAAATTGCTGCTGTATTTTTTTTATAATTCTTTAAAAAACATCTGTGTAGTTTCAGCTTTTTTTCCGCATTTGCTTTCATGAGTTTCACCTACTTTCTTATAATTCTGCCATCCTCAATCCGCAGAATCCTGTCAGCATGCTGTGCAATTTCTTCATTATGTGTAATCATAATGACCGTCTGATTGAACCTTTCACTGGTTATCTTTAATAATCCTAAAACATCCTGACTTGTCCGGGAATCCAGATTTCCGGTGGGTTCATCCGCAAGAATAAGCGTCGGTTTTATAGCAAGCGCTCTAGCAATTGCCACTCTTTGCTGCTGACCGCCTGACAATTCATTTGGTATATTCTTTAGCTTTTCCCGAATGCCAAGTATATTTACAATTTCCATAACATACTCTTTATCTACCACTCTTCCATCCATTTTTAAAGGCAAAATAATATTTTCCCATACGTTCAGCATAGGAATTAAGTTATATTGCTGAAAAATAAATCCGATTTTTCTTCTTCGAAATACGGTAAGTTCATCATCTGATAATTTCTGCAGTTCCTTTCCATCCATCCATATTTCCCCATCTGTAGGAACATCCAAGCCTCCAATCATATTTAAAAGTGTTGTCTTTCCACTGCCTGAAGAACCTACGATTGCGATAAACTCACCTCTCTTTGCCACAAGATCAATATCATTAAGAGCAGAAACCTTTGTTTCACCGGTTCCGTATATTTTCTTCAACCCTTTTGTTTCAAGAATCTTCATCTGCACTACACTCTCCTCTCATGAAAACATAAAAAATAGTCTGTATTCCGATATCCTTCTTCTATACAGACTATATCACATTATTATCTCAAACTGGTTTCTCAAATATCTCAGTTCTGAGAGATTTCATTTTTCAGAAAAAATAAGGAAAACCGACTGCCTTCCCCAATCTTGGAACTCACTTTAATATAGCCATCCTGAGTTTTCATGACTTCCCGTGCAAGATACAGACCAATCCCTACTCCCGGCTCCTCACTGACCATCTCGGAGCGATAAAATCTGTGAAAAATTGATGCCTGCTCCATCTCTGAAATTCCAATACCATCATCTGTAACATCCATTCGCACCAGCGAAGAATAGGATTCTACATGAATTTTTACAGTTCCACCGGACTTTGTATATTTTATTCCGTTGTCTACAACATTGGCAACTGCTTCTATGGTCCATTTTAGATCAAAAACTGCCGATTCCCCGGTATTTTCAATCAGTAATTGAACACCCTTTTTTTCTGCTTTTTCTTGAAATTGTATTCGAATGGTATCCAAAATCGGCTGTAATAACTGATATTTCTTATTTACATGAATCATTCCGGTTTCTGTACGAGAAAGTTTTACCAATGTTTCAATAAGAAAATCTAATTTCTCTACCTGTTCCTGAATAGCTGCCATTTCTTCCAACACACAGGATTTTTCCCTGTCCCTTGTCCTGATCTCCTCTTCTGCCAACTGAGAATACAAAATAATATTTGAAATTGGTATGACAGCCTGATGAGAAATATCTGATATTTTTGACTGTATCTGCATTTTCTCTCGTCTTACATTTTGTTCAAACACTTCTTTATCACAAATATACCGCCACATATCATTTTCGATTGTCGCTGTCTTTGATTCGTCCAACTGCACATCCAACGCTTTTCCTGCAATAGCATGATCCAGCATTTTCTGGAGCTGTCTTATTGTCTTTCTCTCTTTTTCCCAAAAAAAGACTGCTATAAGAATCCCGGTTAAAAAAGTAATACTTCCTGCCCAAACATACCACATACTATTTTCCTACCCACATATATCCAATGCCGTAAACAGTCTTGATGTAATTCTGATCATCGCCGCCTAATTTATTTCGCAGACGATTCACAACAACTGTTAAAGCATGTTCATCGACAAATTCATTTTCTCCCTGCCAAACATAATCAATTAACTGCTCTCGGGTAATGCTTCTGCCCATATTTTCTACCAGTTTTCTCAGTAATCTCTGTTCCGTTTTGCTTAACTCCAACACATTATCCTTTTTTAAGAACTCCATCCTATGGAAATCAAAACGAAAATCACCAACAGAAAAAAGGAATGATTTCATCACTTTATTTCTTAACTGCACTGCTACCCTTGCACGAAGAACAGCGAGGCTGAAAGGTTTCGTAATGTAATCATTTGCTCCCATTTCAAGTCCTGACACAATATCCATTTCCATTTTATTAGCCGTTAACAAAATAATCGGTATCAAATCTGTTTTCCTGATTTCCTCCATAAAGTCAAATCCGCTACCATCCGGAAGATTCACATCCAACAAGATCACATCGAAATGATCTGCATGATAAAGCTCTTTTGCCTCTTTTATGCTAAATACCTGCTCACAGCAGTATTCTCCTCTCAGTGCCAGTTTTATTCCATCATTCAGTTTTTTATCATCTTCTATAATCAGTATTTTACCCTTCATTCTACCAGTCACCTTTTATATAAAAAACATCTTTCACGTCTAAACCCAAATTATTCCGAAACCTGTAATTCTCACCATACAATTCAAAATAAATTTAACTTTTATTTATTCAACAATTCTCATACTTGTTATTTATTATACGGCATTTGCACAGACTTCTCAATTACTTTTCGTTTACAAAATAGTGAGTCCGAGGCTCACACCCCGGACTTCTTTTCATAATCACTCGTCTAATAGCCCATGTCTCAAAACTTCTTTTCTCTTTCCTAATATTCTGGAATTCCATATCCGTAAATCACGCTACTACCAACCGAATAAGAATTCGTAGCCACCTTATCTCCACTGTTACCTTCTATTGTATGCACCACACCATTCTCTACACGTTCGACAATCCCCACATGGTTTGTCTCCATATCTCCTGACCATATAAAAAAGATAATATCTCCTGCCTTTGGTACATAACTTCCATCCTGCCACTGTCCATGACTCTGAAACCATTCTGCCCCTACCGTACATTTCGCAAATTTCGGGATTACACCGCTTGCAATATAGCCACATTGATCTGCGCACCATGACACAAAGCAGGCACACCACTCTTCTCTTTTATTAAAACCATACCAGCTCCAATAGGGTTGACCGCCCGCATTTCCTATCTGTGACAATGCTATCTGTACAATCGCCTGATTTCCGATTCCTGTCGGGATTCGTCCAAACACATAATATCGGAGTACATGAGGTACATACTGCTTGTCCCCATAATTTTCCCATCCCATACGTTCTGCCATCATATCGGAAAATTCTGCGGCATTACTCATGGTATAACCTCCATAGTGTTCTCTCGCCCATGAAATATAGCCATTTCCAAAATTATAGGCTTGTAATGCCAATTTAATATTATCCATATCCACTGGATTTTCTACTCCGGCGCTCTCCAGACAAGCCTTCAATTCCTGCACACCGCAGGCAATGGAATATTCCGGATCAGTGATACCATTGGGCTGTCTTGGATATCTGGTATTAAAGGCTCCTTCTGAACTCTGCATAGGATCAAGTCCCCGTCCACCGGATTCCTGCATCATCACCGCCTTCAGAAGTTCCACATACTCACCGATACCATATTGATTTGCATATTTTCGTATCAATGGCTCATAGGCTTTTACTTCTGCACTGACTGGAGTAACTGTATTGGAATTGCCTCCGCCCACCATACATAATATACCGCCAAACAAAATCACAATAACCAAAATCAGCACCGCTATCCATCCACCTGCAAAAATAACACTAATCAAGGCTTTTGTTGCGGCTATGATTGCTCTTACCGCTGCCACTGTGGCTCTCGCCGCCGCTCTGGCGGTCTGTGCGGCTGTCCTTGCCGCCTGCCTAGCCGCCATTGCTGCTTTTTCCGCTGTCTTTACGGAAGTCTGTGCCGCTATCCGGGCGGTTCTTGCGGCATTCTGTGTAGTCTTGACTGTAGTTCGAGCGGTCTGCTCTGCGGTCTTTACTGTCCGGCTTGCATATTTCACAGTACCTTTTCCAGTATTCTTTACCGCCTGTCCGCTATATTCCGCAGTCTTGATGGTCTTTTCCCCTCTCTCCAATGTTCTGATGGACTGTTGTCTCAAAGACTTCGCTTGAACCGCCTTCTTCTTTGCCAGTTCCTGACCGCTTTTTCGAATGTGTTCTTTCGGCTGGTGAATGGTATCTTTGATACCATTTAACGCTTTTTTACCCTGTTTCCACGTCTGATGTGCTGTCTCATGTGCCGCAGTATCTGTACTATTTGATATTTTGCTTTCCGCATAGTCCACCGGGGTAGCATACTCTGTATTTCTTGTCTGCTCGGCACTGTCTTTTGTCCGCACATACGCTCGCTTGATTCGTTCTGCACCTGTAACCGCTTTATCCAACACTTTTATATCCTTATGGATTTGGCGTGTTCTGATTTCCTTACCCATCGCTCCGCCTCCTTTCATCTTTCTTGCCGCATAACGTATAGACACACCGCTGCGGTATTGGGGATAAAAGGAAATCTGCTGTTATTCCACGATTTTCTTCGCAACTACAACCAATCTTCCGTTTTCTGCGGAATATTCACAGGTAGATAGTGTAATCAGTTTATCGCCATATTCTGCTGTCACACCCGTATCATAAAATGCCAGTTCCTTACACGCTTTGATATAACTGTTAAAATCTTCCTCTTTCTCCGCCTTTGCAAACAGATAATAGGGGAATCCGCTATCGTCATACACGGTCGTTTTAAATACCGCCACCACCTCATACTCTGCGGTCTCCGTCAGCGTATCGAAACAAATGACCTTATGCTCTTCATAAAAATGTTTTTCCTTATAACCCATCAAAGCCCCGAACATCTTTCCGCCTTTGATGTGATGACCGTAAATCGTCAGATTATCGCTCTCACCCGGATCACAATGCTCTGCGATATAAGGCACACCGTAATCACTGTATTCTTTTTCAAAACTGTGCTTCAGATAAAAGTCCGGCTTATCCGGCGTGTACATGACCGGATAATTGATACTCGTTCCCACAATGGAAATCCACCCTGCCATATCCGGATTCTGATAAAACAATTCCTGATAGCGGTCTAACGTAAAAGTCCTCTCTTTTCCCGTCACTTCTTCATCTCCAGACTGCTCTATCATCTCTGCCAATTCCTTAAAATCCTCTGTGTATTTCTGTGCATTGGTATAATGGCTGATTACCTGAAAGATTGATACACCAAACAGAAAAGTACATAAAATCATTCCTAACACATACATTTTTTTCTTCATTCTTTGCCTCCATCTAAAAAAACAGGTGCTTTCACCTGTTCTACATTTATCGCTCTTCTACCCTTACATTTGGTTTCCCTACTCCTGTTTCCCTGCAATACTCTGGATATTTCAACCGGATTGCATCAAGAAAATACGGAGCATATCCACAATCAAACATTTCATACGGCGTAGACAGTTGTTCATTCTTTTCTTCCGTATATCCATTCCACAGATTAAAAGCAAGGCGTGTAAGCTTGACTGTTCCTCCGGTCTGCCATCCTTCATGCAATGCCTCTGGGTTGATACAATCCTCCCGAAAAGAAAATAACCTGTTGACATTTAACCGTGTCGTTTCTGAAATACCCACACAGTAGAAAAACGCCTGATGATAACTGTCTTTCACCCTACACCGATCCAGCATGTCAAAGAAAAACTGTTTATGCTCTCTGGAAGAAAATTTAATTTCCATCATACCCGCCCCTCCTTATGGCTGTCTGTTCCGGTTGGCACTATCTTCTCCCGGTTTTGTAGTCATCAGTTTATAAAGCCTTGTATTCCTCGGAAATTTATTCACGAATGGCACAAGGGAACTTCCATACTTAATCAGTCCACACCCTGCGTCTGCATTGGTGATATAACTCATCTGCTCGTTGGAGATATTCAAAAGTTCCGCAAGTTTCTGACGGTCTGACGCTGCCTGATTCAGCATAACGATAAATTCACTGTTAGACAGCATAGTGCTGGCAAGAACAGAATCCAACAGATACTCCACATTCTGCGTGATTGCGTTCGGGAACGCATTTCTCTTACGGAATCTTCTCCATGCGGAATTGAAGAACGCTCCGGAATACTCATTTTCAAACACCACATGAAACTCATCTAAGAAGATATGAGTACGTTTCCCTTTCTTCCAGTTCTCCGTCACACGATTCAGCATAGCGTCTGTGATAACGAGAAGTCCCATTGTTTTCAACTGTTTTCCCAAATCCATGATGTCGTACACAACCATGCGATTATTCACATCCACGTTACTCTCATGTGCAAATGCATCCAAACTTCCGCTTGTAAATAATTCCAGCGCCAGTGCAAGGTCATGTGCCTCACGCTCCGGCTGCTCCAACATTTTCTCACGAAGTAAACAAAGTGTCGGTACTCGCCCTCCTCTCTGGTAATCCTCATAGACTGCGGCGGTACAGCGGTCAATGATAGACTTCTCTTTCGCACTCACCCCTTTTGTATCCAACTGTTCAAACAGAGAGAGGACAAACTCAGACTTGTCAATGACCGGATTTCCTCCGTCTCCATATCCTTCTACCATATCCATTGCATTGATGTGGTCACGACTGCCTGCTGCTATCCGAATGACTTCGCCGCCCATTGCCTCAATGAGTGAGGCATATTCTCGCTCCGGATCACAGATTAAAATATCATCACCCGTGGCAAGTGCTAAAAATACAATCAGCATTTTGGCGTTAAAGGACTTTCCACTGCCCGGTACACCTAATAAGAAAGAGTTTGGATTCAGAAGTTTTGCCTTATTGCACATGATAAGGTTGTGTGAGATTGCATTTTCCCCACAGTAAATACCGCCCTCGTCCATAATCTCCTGCACCCGGAATGGCATTAACACTGCAAGACTTTCCGTAGTCAAGGTGCGGAGTGCATTGATTTTTCGATGTCCGATAGGTAATACCGTATTTAACCCGTCCATCTGCTGAAATTTCAATGTGGCAAACTGGCACAAATGCTTTCTTGCCACGGTCAAAAGTGTGTCCGTATCTGCGTCCAATTCCTCCTTTGTCTCTGCGGTATGCACAAGGGTAAGAACAGAAAACATCATCCGCTGGTCACGGGTAGTCAAATCATCTAAAAACTCCTTGCTCTCTTTCCGCTGCTGTTCCATATCATAAGGCACAACTGCGGAAAAATTATTGTTGGCATTCTGCCTTCTCTGCCAGTTAGTGATATTTGTTTCCACTCCTAACAGTCTGTTCTCCACCTCCCGCACTGCCTCATCTGTCGGTACGGGAATCACATCAATACTTAACATCATGTTCCGGTTCAGATCGGTAAGTTCTGCAATCATATTGTCTTTGATATAAGAAGCATACTCCCGAAGAAATAACACCCGTCCAAAACGATTCCCCATTTTGAAATGGTCTTTTTCAAACTCCAGACTGTCCGGGCAGATAAAATCTTTGAAACTATGCCCCTTTTTCATGGTCTTTGCCATATCGAAATAAAAGCCTGTCTCTTCTCCGGTACGGTAAAAATCGTGCAAAGCTCTCAATTTATCCGTTGCGTCCATCTCCACGCATCTGGAACCCAATCTTGAAAAATGACTGACTAAATCTGTTCCTACACGGGAGAAATACATCCTCGCTTCTTCGATGGATTTCTTATAGACCGATACCGTCACATACTTTTCTTGCACCATGCTGTTTGCCCCGGTAGCCTTTACAATCAACATTTTGTTGTATTCCTTGCGATATAAATCCAGTCCGTCCTCCTGCATGGGAATCAAGATTGCTTTCTCAAAATCCTGCTTATTCAACCTCCGGTTATTTATGGTAATCTTTGTCGTGGCTCCGCTGTCAAAAGAATTTAACAGTTCGCTGTACTCCAAAAACATTGCCTCCTTATCCTCCCTGCTCGCCACTGCATAATTGATGTCTACGAATTTATAGGTACGGGCGAACTTGTTTTTTCCTACTTGAAAAATCCCATCTTCCCAGATTGCTTGAACAGGAATTGCCTGCTGGACACTCTTCGGCACAACAAATTTCTCTTTATCCTGCTTGAAAATATTTCGTAATGTCTTAATCATGTTTCTTTAACTCCTCCTTCTCATGGGTTTCAATGCTGGTTTTCAGAATTTCATAGTACAGATTCTCTGGATAGAAAATCAGACGCTTGGGAATCAAAAACTCTGACTTCATCCACGCATACACAAACTGCTCCGCATTCATTCCGTGGTATTTGATAAATCCCAATGCTGCAAAAGGTGCTGCTCCCAACACACACATCCAACTCACGGTTTCCGTTCCCACATAGGGACGTAACAAAAAATAAAGCCCGACAGCAACGCCGCAGGCTAATACAGAAAAAATAAACTGCCGCATGGACAGTCCGAAAAACATGGATTCCGTATAATTACGAATCTCTCGATTGATTTTTACTTCCAAAATAAATACACCTCCAATTCGCACATTTGCTCTTTGCTTTTTTTCTGATATACTGAAAAGAAAACACGAAAAAGGGGGATTTTATTATGCCACTAGGACTTATCCTTTCACTCTCCGTTACCCTGTTTTTATTCGTTCTTTCTTTTCTGTTTAAAATTGCAGGCAAACTCCGTCTTACCTTACCGTTGATTTATCTTCTGCTCGTTTCTACCATTCTGAATAAATGGGCGGCAAGTCATGAACCACTTGCCATTGCTATTCTATATCTCTTGGTCGCTCTTTCTATTGTCAGTTGGCTCTTCGCCCTGAAAGAGAAATGGCAGGAACACAGATATTACAAGGCACTGGAAGAAGATATGGCATGGCAGATAAATCGTGCCAGAGAAAAAGGTATTTCTACCGATTCCGTACATTTTGATACAGACGGAAATCTTCGCTACAATACAACAAATGAGATTGTGGAATAGGACACTGTTACAGGTGTCCTTTTTACAATCCCATCATCTCCCTTACCACTCTGTCCGCCATCTTAACTGCCCCTACAAGCACCAACATATTGAAAATCAGTTCCCCGATATAACTCCACACCATTGTCACTGCCGCTGCGTCCGGGTTGACCACTGGCGGTGAAGCCGCAAACACAGAGAAAATAATACACGCCAGCACGATAATCGCACCTTCCAGACAAACCGCCGCATAGGACTTCATAAAACTCTTTCCCACGTTTTGTGTCGGCTCTCCGGCAAATGTGGATAGTGGCACCGGAGCGATAGCGGTATAAAGATACAGACGGAAAAATCGCCCATATACCGACATAATCATAATAAAACTTAAGACAGTAATAAATAAACCGCCAATCAACGTTACCGCCCACAGAGGAATACTCTCAAAAAATCCACAGTCTTCCACTGCGGTCACAATCTCCTGCGGCAATACGGTCTGCTGTGCTGTTCCAAAACCTGCTGTATTCATTATGGTACTAATCACTCCCTGTACAATCTCAAAGATTGCCATCATAAGCTCCAGCCCATAGGTAATCACACCCTTTGCAATGGCAAATCGCACAAACAGTTTCAGGGCGTGTTCCGGTTTCTTCACTTCTGTAAAACTTCCACAGGTTTTCACTACTCCTACCACAAAGAACAAGACCAAAAGCGCATATCCGATTGCCTGAAGCGTTCCGTGTATCGTGACAATCACACTCCAGATATTGCCCCCTTTGAATGTCTCCGGTGACTGTGTGATAATCTGCCAGATTTCCGCCAGTTTACTGTTCCATGTGTCCAGGGCATTGATGAGATTCTGTACTACCCAATTATCTGAGTCCACTTCTTTGCACCTCCTTTTTCCAAACAGGACAGACGTTTCCGCCTGCCCTGTGTCTTTTGTCTTAAATCAATCCATTTTCTTTATCCTGCAATCAAGGTCAGAATCTCTTTTGCAAACGTAATGATAACACCGCCTGCCAGTGTCAAGAATCCATTGGCTCTCTGGCTCGGATCATGGGACTTTAAAGAAAGTCCTATCTGCACAATACCAAATCCCAACAGAATCATTCCGATAGCACGAATCAAACCAAAGATAAATTCAGACAGGTTATTAACTACCGCAATGGGATCGCCTGCGGCAAATGCGGTTATCGTTCCCATTGTCATCATCAGTACCAGTGCTGCATACACTGCAAAGGCTCTTCGTGCTTTTCTTTCCATCGTAATTCTGCCGGGATTCTTCTCATTTTCTCTGTTCTTTCTGTTGTTAAAAATCATGTTACATGTCCTCCTTGTTCTGACTGAATAATTCTTCTAAATCCTCATCGGATAGAAGTTCAAATGCTAAATCTTCTGTCTGTTCCGGCTGAAACTCACCCTCCAGACTATCCGCTAGTGAAATAGCGGCTACTGCCTCCGTTACTTCTCCGTGTCGGTATGGCTTTCCTTTCCCATCCGTGGTCAGTTCCACGTTTGGGTGTTTTAAAATATCAAATTTCTCATCCATCACTGGACGTTCACCACGAATAAAAAGAAGTGCGTACCGATTATCCAGCATACGCACTTCGTCCGGCGTCAAAAGTTCACGCCCTGATATTTGATAATTCGTTGAATAGTTTCCGGAATGCCCAGTAGATTTTCCATAGGTGTTCATATCTATGGTTGCTTTTCCGAGCAGCTCGCTCACATATTTGTGGGTACTCTGTTCATTTCCTCCCAAATAAAGAAATTCATCATGAGGTAAGGTTCAGCTCATCCCTTGCAGGACTTGCATCCCCTCCCTCCCAAACCGCACGTACACCTCTCGATGTATACGGCTTTCCGCTTACTATATTTGCGGTGTTTAAGAATGAATCAATTGATGGCAGTCCGGGCATACCACCAGAGTTTTTCGTCTCCTCTTTCGCATGAGAAGCACCCACTCTGAGTTGCCCTTCAGGTCTTTCAGTTTCTTAACTTGGTGAATTTCCAGATTTCTGCATTCCTTATTGCACAATTCACAGGTATGACGTTCCACTCTTTGCTTCAGGGTGTTGGTTTTAGCATATTTTGAGTATTGTGGCAACTCACTGACATTATCAAATTTTGTTGCCTTTTCTTTACGCTTGAATCCATCCCTATAAAAAGTTGTGGTTTTCCTGCCTGCTTTTGTATCATATGCAACCGTAAATAAGTCTCCGACACAATATCTGCGTTTGATTTCATGGACATTTGTTTTGTATTTACACGCAAATGTTTTGTACATACTATATTTCATGACATTGGCAAATTTACCTATTTTATGGGCATCATTTGCAATAGAATAGTAATTGTACAATCCACGTACTTCTGCATTATATCTTGCCAGAATCTCTATATCACTCTGATTCACCAGCTTGCCCCTGTGCAGGGCAACGAATCTTTCTCTGCCATTTTCGTTAATCTTGATTTTGATAGCATTATATTCCAGTAACTTTCCTACCCACTTTTCTCTGGGTACCAGCAATCTCACCACTCCTGCATGGCTTCTTACTTTATAACCACCTGCTGACTTCTTTAATTCCTGACTTCTGGATACTGTGATGTCATATCCTAAAAATCTGGCTCTGTCTCCGGTATGCGTTACTTTCGTTTTTGCATCGGACATCTCTAAATCTAATCTGTCCATTAGGAACTTGCCAACGTCAGATTTAATCTGTTCGGCATCTTTTTTGTTCCCGATTACTCCAATAGTAAAATCATCGGCGTAACGTACATACTGGATACGCTTATAGGAATCATCTAATGGCAGTGCAGGTGTTATTTGTCTTTCCACAGTTTCCAGTGCCTTTAGCCTTTTAGTTCTTTCCATGCGTTCATCCGGGGATAAATCCGTCCACTTTTCCTTGCCTTTGCGCCTAAAATAAGATGCTCTTTTCATGGCTTTATTGTACTCCGGATTCATTCTTCTTTTCTTTCCCTGACTAAATGCCTGTGCATAGTTTTCCATGAACTTATCCAGTTCGTGTAGATATACATTTGCAAGCACTGGACTAACACCGGACCCCTGCGGGACACCGCTGTATGTCCTGTTGTATGTCCATTGCTCCATATATCCTGCTTTTAGGAACTTCCAAATAAGCTGTATAAATGTCTCATCATCTATGCGCTTTCTCAGAAGCCGAATAATCGTGTGGTGATTAAAACTATCAAAACAGGCGTGAATATCACCTTCTACAAACCAGTTTGCACCTGTAAAGGTACTCTGTATCTGCTGTAATGCCGTCTGACAGCTTTTGTTTGGTCTGAACCCATGTGAGGTTTTTCTGAACACTGGTTCATAAATGCTCTCTAAAATCATTTTCACTACTCCCTGCACAAGCTTGTCATTTCCCGACTGGATTCCCAGCGGACGCTTTTTATTGCTGTTTTTCTTTGCAATGTATTCCCTTCGTGCAGGTTTTGGCTGGTAACTTCTGTCCCTCAGGGAATCTATAATCCCGTTGATTCTTTCGTCACTCATTCCATCAATCGTTGTTCCGTCAGCACCGGCAGTCATACTGCCGGTATTTGCATATATGTTCTTATATGCAAGCCAATAGAACTCTGGATTGTACAGATTCCGATACAACCTCTGAAATCTGTATGATTCATTCTTTGACTTTTCCGTCAAACTACATAATACTTCGATTGGATTTCTCAATGCCTCTCGCACCGTCCTTTCTTCTTGTATTAGTAAATAAGCTGCTCCCCTTCGCCATGTGAACGTCATTAACGTCTCAGACTACTATGGGAGCTGTGTGACCATGCCCGTTACCGGGTTTAGGTCATCCACGGTTAGTAAATATAGGATTAGCATTCAGTGTTGTCGGCACCGACTTTCGCCATTTACCCACTGTCTTGTGGTTGTCTTTCCATGAGTATCGCTTGATTCCACAATTGCGAAATGTAATCAACATGGAATAGCATACGTTTCAATCCTTTTCGTATGCGGAGTCGGGTTCCCCCACTCTGGCTATCGTTCAGGCAGTTTAGCTTTATACCTCATACACTGATTTTTATTTTTGTACATTCGGTCACTTAGGATTAACATCCTCCTGTACAGGCTCTCACTTAAAGGATAGTAAGAGCGACAACATGCTACACTCCCCTTCGGGTTTCCCCTCTCGGATAAGTTGTAAAATAATAGGCTGTGATTTTTCATCACTTGATACTTTTACCTACCGCTTGCTAAAGGCGGAATCCTATAAGTACCACGTCGCCAATTTATATCGCGCTGGCGGCTTCCGTGCGCACGCAGTTGCCGATAATCGCCTCCCATTCTTTCTCAAACAAGGCTTTCAAGGCAGCGATATTTTGCAGTACAATCGAGACACTTACCGCCCTTGACCGCATAACACTTAAAATTTTTGAAAAATCGTCTGGCAGAGATACGTTACTAAATTCGTCCATCAAGAAATGAACTGACTCAGGCAGGCTCCCGCCATGCTTATAATCTGCCAGATAAAATAATTGCTGGAACAACTGTGTATATAAGATAGATACCAGAAAATTGTAACTGGTATCGTTATCCGGTATCACCGCAAACAAAGCAACCTTCTTCTCTCCCAAAGACGGTAAATCCAAATCGTCCGTTGCGGTCAGTGCAGATAAACTTGACAGGTTGAATTTCTCCAGTCTTGCCGCCAGTGTAATCTGAATGGACTTTAATGTTTTTGCACTTCCGGAATGATAATCTTTATAATACTTCACTGCGATATGATCCGGCTCTCTCATCTCTAGACGTTCAAACAATTCATCTAACGGAGATTGGTACTCATCGTTATCTTCCCGTACTTCCCCTGCTCGCAATAGTTCCATGACCATCGGGAAATTCTGTTCCTCTTCCGGTGCTTCGTATTTCAAATAAAAAATAAGTGCCAGTAACAGCATAGAAGCGGCGGTATCCCAAAAGGGATCGTTGCTCTGACTTCCCTTTGGTGTCGTAGCTTTAAAGAGATTTGTCACCAGACGCTGTACATCATTATCGTCCTTCAGGTAAACAAATGGATTGTAGCAATGGCTCTTCTCCATGTTAATCAAATCCAGCACCCTGACTTCATATCCTTTCTGCTCCAAAAGGTGTCCGGTATCTCGTAAATTCTCTCCTTTCGGATCAAGCACCACAAAAGAAGTGTTTGCCTGCATAAGATTGGGTTTGCAATAAAAGCGGGTTTTTCCCGCCCCACTTCCTCCTACCACAATGGTCAACAGGTTTCTACGGTGTTTGCGGCTGTTATAACTAATCCGCACATTCTTAGTCATCAGTTTATTTGCCTCAAAGTTTTTTTCGCTGTACTTCTTATTGACTTCCTGCGTATTTCCCCACTGTGCTGAACCATGCTCCTCTCCTCCTAATATATAAGTGTAGGGTTTCAGTACCCAACAGCCAGTTGGGACTTAATCCTCTCATTGTTTAAGCTGTATAATGAGCAGGCATTGGTGTGACGTTTTCTCCTTGGACCATCAGGTGT
>NZ_SMMX01000012.1 GCF_004345005.1 Extibacter muris | reverse complement strand
GACATCTCATTCGATGTCCGTTCTGAATTTTTCTCTTTTCAAGAAATCTTCAGGGTCGTTGTCTATTGTTTAATTATCAAGGTGCTTTTGCTCCCCCGTTTGGGTCAGCTCAGATATAGTATCATTTTTTGGCTATAAATGTCAAGTGCTTTTTTATCTTTTTTTTACTTTTTTTAAACAAGCTCTTAACAGATACTATACCTTGTACGATGTGGAGCAGTTTCTACTATATATAATAGTTAAGATACCGTCTGCGCATTGGCCATAAAAAACTGTCTGAAACTTTAGTCCCAGACAGCCATTCATGACTAACGGAGAAAGAGGGATTTGAACCCTCGCGCCGGTTACCCGACCTACACCCTTAGCAGGGGCGCCTCTTCAGCCTCTTGAGTATTTCTCCAGCACGGATTATTATACTAAAGGAAACCTGTATTGTCAATGCTTTTTTGAATTCAACCAGTTAATAATATATTCTTTTGCTTCTTTCTTTGTCTTTATTCCATCTAATACACTTAATTCTGTATCTGTAAGATAAGAAGTGACTTCTTTCCAATCACTTAATACATATTCATCCATATCGATGTTACCCAGTATTTCAATGATTCGGGGCGACCATTGCTCCTGTCTGAGCCGCAGATCCGACAGACAGTCACACCCGGCTTCTTGAGCTAGATATTCAAGAAAACTTCTCTTTTCCATATCTGTTCCTCCTTTATATGTGAAAGAATACTGTTTATAAAAGTAGACTTTTTTGATCAAAAAACATTGATTCATTTTATTGTATATGTATTCGCAATTCTTTCGTTTCTCTACAAAATTCTCTATTTTTTACCGATAATTTTATTATATATGAAGCGCCCAATAAAGTTCTACTTTTTTATTCTGTCAGAACTTCTCTCCGCATAGCCGGCCCATTTCATGAATGTGGTATAGGATACTCCAAGCTGTCTGGCTGCTTCCCTGCCGCTTATTTTGCCATATCGCCAACGGCTGTACACTTTATAGAAATTATGGGGGACTTTTTTGTTCGGCCTTCCAAACTTCACACCTCTTGCTTTAGCAGCGGCAATTCCTTCAGCCTGCCTCTGTTTTATGTTTTCCCGCTCCGTCTCGGCAACATAGGATAACAGCTGAAGTACGATATCTGCAATAAGGGTACCAATCAGGTCATTGCTCTTTCGCGTATCGAGAAGCGGCATGTCCAGCACTACGATGTATATTTCCTTAGATTTGGTCAGATATCTCCACTGGTCCAGTATTTCTTTATAATTCCTGCCAAGCCGGTCTATTGATTTGATAACCAGTATATCCTTCTTTTTCAGCCTTCTCAACAGCTTCTGATATTCAGGACGGTTGAAATCTTTTCCACTTAACTTGTCCAGATAAATGTTTTCAGGCAGCACGGGAAAATCACGCAGTGCAATCATCTGTCTGTCTTCGTTCTGCTCTCTCGTCGATACTCGTACATATCCATATGTCTTATTCATTCCTTCACCCCACTGATTTTGAAATTGCATACCATATGAACATTAGTAGTTCAATAAGTATAAATTGATACGTCGGCTGTATTAAAAAGAGAGGACGCTCATCCTCTCTTTTTAATCTTATCATTACCTTTTTATTTCATTTTCATAAATCATCTGGCTGGCTTTTTACCTCTTCTGCGATAATCTTATGTAATATACTACCATTACTATAATACAATAAAAGGAAAAAATTACAATACATTTATACTATCCCCCGGTCCTATCTAAGGTACCCGAGTCCATCATTGGATTATGACCCTTTTTTGAAATCAAAAGACGGGCAGGTTATATATGTTCATTATCAACGTTCGCAGCGAAGCATGGAAAATGTTGCTGCAAGAAAATCCGGAATCAGGTATGAAGATGTTATCTCGCATAACAACCTCCGACTGATTCCGGATTTCCTAAAATTATGATTTTCTGGCATAGATTTCAGCTTCTTAAATATGTTATCAACATGCTCACACACGCCAAGGTCCTTACATCAGCCAGAAGCCTCTCCGCTACCGGCGTCCACTTTACTAAGCCTCCAGTTCGTACAGCCGTGCGGCATTGCGTTACATGATGCCCTCTATCTCTTCCTCCGTCAGCAGCGGCCATCCGCAGCGTCTGTTTATCTCGTTGAATCCGGTGCGGACTTTTTCGATATGGCCCCGTATCTCGACCGAAGGGTCTCCAGTTATCAAGCCACTGGTATCTTTCCTTATCAAAGTTCTCTTTTCTGATCAAATGCATATGAGCATCAATAATCATCCTGCATGCCTCCTTTGCTTATGCCTTTCTTTCCACTAGAAATTGTAATCGTCTACGGTATCCTTATCGAATTCCAGCACTGCATTGAACGTAATGTTCGTTCCGATTACAGAGGACTCCGGATACCCTTCCACCGTATCCCCTTCCTTATATTCTTTTCCGTCCGCCAGACAGCTGTACACGATATTGACCGCTTCTTTCCCAAGTGTCATTACATCCCACAGGCAGCCTACTACATTCAGATTGTCTTTCTTCATATATTCTTTGATATTGTTCGGCTGCTCTGCACCGTACACGATCACTTTGCTTCTGCCGGATGCGTCCACTGTCTGGGCAGCACCCAGAAGTCCCGGTGTAGCGATGACGGCGATGAGTTCCAGATCTGGGTTGGCCGTCAGCAGGTCCTGGCAGAGCGCGTAAGCCTTCTGCTGGTCGCCGCCGTGATATACCGTAGGCATCACCTGGATGTCAGGGAACTCATTCTTCAGGACATCCTGAAGGGCCTCTTCCTTCTTTGTCTCAGCAGATCCGGACTTGCTGTCCTTTTCGCCCGCTCCGCCTCTTGTACATCCGGCAAGCCCGAATACAAGGGCAAACGCCAGAATGACTGCCGTCAGCTGTTTTACTTTTTTCATAGTTCTTGCTCCTTACATTGAGTTGGTTTGTTATTTATTTTGACCGCTTATCATCCGTCTCTCCTTCAGTTTTCCGGAAAACTGCCGGATGAGCAGGACGGCAAGCAGGACAATCCCTATGAGCATCTGCCGTTTCAGGGAAGATATCTTGTTGAGGTTAAGCCCGTTCCCCAATATGGCGAAGACGAGCACACCAATAATCGTGCCGTAGACTTTGCCGCTTCCTCCGGCCAGAAGCGCTGCCGCCAGTTCATAGCCAGAGAGACGATGATGGGAGGCAGGTTCGTCTTGGAAACAAGCGTGCCGTTGACGCCTCCGAGCAGGCCCCCGATTATGAAAAATGCCAGAAACATAGTAAATACGTTCAGAACCTGCATCTGCATAAGCTTCCCCGCCAGCACGCCGACTGTGACAAGCTGTGCAGATACGGATATATCGATGCCGCCTACGATGAGGACTGCCGTCATCCCTACTGCCATGATGGCATTAGCCGCATTGGTGGATATGATATTGATAAGGTTGAACGGTGTCAGGAACTGAGGATTGATCACCGTTGTAATCGCCGCAACTATCAGGATTGCTATCAGGAGCGTCGCCTCCCGCTTTGCAAGTATTTTCTTCATCTCGAACCCCTTTCCGCACATCAGAGCGCTTTCTCCAGAATCTTTTTCTGCGTAGCCTCTTCCGCCTTCATCTCACCGACGATCCTGCCCTTCTTCATGACGACGATCCGGTCAGATACTTTCAGAATCTCAGGAAGTTCGGAAGATATGACAACGACGCCCATCCCTCTAACGGCCAGATTCCTCAGAAGCCTGTGGATCTCTGTCTTTGCTCCGATATCGACACCGACCGTCGGTTCATCTACGATAAATATCTTCGGATCTGTAGACAGCCATTTTCCTACGACTACCTTCTGTGCATTTCCGCCAGACAGATGTTCGATATTCATCTCCGGCAGCCGCGGGCGGATGTCCAGCTTCTCCATATTCTCTTCTACGAGCTCATCTTCCTTCTTCTTGTCAAGAAGGCCCATCTTCCCGGTTATCTTATCCAGAACCGTGGCGGTCAGATTGGCCCTCACGCTCTGCTTTACGATTATGCCCTGCATCAGGCCTCGTAATGCCGAACACGCTTTGGAACAGCTCGCTCCTTCCGGCGCCCACAAGACCGGTAAGTCCCACCACTTCCCCTTTATAAAGTGTGAAATCCACGTCCGCAAAGTTCCCTTCTTTGGTATACCCTCTTAATTCCATGAGCTTATCTTTGCGGTCCACCGGCTTCTTTTCCTCTATCTCATCAATCTTTCTGCCTACCATATGGACGACCAGCTTATCCTAGGACATCTCTTCTGTACGGAAGGTCCCGATATAATTTCCGTCCCGCAGAATGCTGATCCGGTCGGATACACGGAATACCTCTTCAAATTTGTGGCTGCTATACAAGATGGAAATATTCTTTTTCTCAGCATTTCGATAATATGATAGAGCTTATCTACCTCGCCGCTTGACAGTGACGCGGTCGGCTCGTCCATGACGATGACCCTGGACTCGAAGTATACTGCTCTTGCAATCGCGACCATCTGCTGTACGCCGATGCTTACATCTTCCAGCCTCTTCCTCGTATCTATCTCAATGTCCAGAAGCTTCATGTCCTCCACCGCCACCTTTTCCTGGCGTCTGTGGCTGATGAACCTTTTATCATCCTTTCCCATGCAGATGTTCTCTGCAATGGACAGGTTCGGGTACAGGCTGATATCCTGATAGATGATAGATATTCCATGCCGGATGGCCGAATACGGGTCTGTGATGGTCTCTCCTGTCCATCCGAGCCTGATCTGCCCGCCTTCATCCGGGTGGTAAACCCCGGCAAGTATTTTTATCAATGTAGATTTTCCGGCTCCATTTTCACCGACAAGCGCGTGTACTTCTCCTTCTTTAATTCCAGGTTTACATCATTTAATGCCTTTACACCGGGAAATGTCTGCTGATATGCTCTAACTAAACTGCAATTTTATCTGCCATTGCTCCACTCCCTTTCCTCTATGGCACGTCATTATGCTTCCAACGCAAACATCTCTTTCCTGTCCAGCAGGAACGGAAACATCACTGCGTTGTAGCCGCTCATAGGAAGCAAATCCTCATGGAGCGCGATGCCAAGTGTCTCTTCAAACCTGCAGTCGTACCGTGTGAAATATTTTATATTTGAAAATGTTCTCTATCTCCATAGAGCACTGCAAAGTCCAGATTCTTCTCCTGAATCCGTCTTGTGAGAAGTTCCTTCCTCTTCTGGTATACGCTGTCCTCCAGCCGAACAGGCTTTACCTGCTCTTCATTTAGAATCCCTTCCGGGCTTGCTATCCTTACTACTCTGCTCATGTCGTTCTCCTCCTGCATGTTAGTCTATTTAACGTTTTTTTAGTGTCGTGAAGCGAATATGCTCTTATATGGCCGGCTCTACTTGCGGAAGAATATGGAATCATAAGCTTTTCCTGTCGATTTCCGCTCTACCCGCCTGCATTTGAATACGGTATCTTCTACCTGGCCGATCTTAATCTGCAGATTATATCTTGTCATATGCAGACGGTCGTTGACAGCCTGTATGAGAGACAGCTGATGCAGCCACGTGGAGTCTCCGATTTCACGTTCTGACAGTATGTACAGCAGAATCGTATTCGTCCTTCCGCTTGCCAGCCGCTGTGCCATCGTATTGGGAGTAAAGTGCAGGACCTTTATAGCATCCTCGATCCGCTCTTTGTTCTTCGGCTTCGCTCCTTCCGGGTTATTCAGATAATTAGAGATGGTGTACTGCCACGCCGGCTAACTTTTCCACATCCCGTAATGTCGGATTATTATTACATATCACAGTAAAGCTGCAGTGAGCCGTCCATTTTGGACCGACCGGTTGACATGTGCCGGGAAGCTCTATAATATGGGGCTCAGATAGAGACGTCTGTTATCGTTCTCATAAGCGTAGGAGGTAATTGGATGAGCATCCATATGAAAATATATTTAGAAAGCAGAGATAAGAAAAGGCGAACGCCGGTCTATACGATGGATAATGGGCAGATATGCCAACCGGATAAAGAACGGAAGGTTCTTTTTAGACGGTAAACTAATCCAGGTAGCCCAGAACGACGGCTTCCATCATCTTCACGGCGGTAAAAAAGGATTCCACCGGTACATGTGGAATCCCTCTGTATGTATGGATGACAGCGGTCAGGAATATGTCCGGCTGGAACGTCTGAGTCCGGACGGGGAAGAAGGCGTCCCCGGCAATCTGTCGGTCTCTGTCCATTTTGCCTTAAATAAACAGAACGAGCTTTCCATTCGTTTTCTAGCGGTCAGCGACAGAGATACGGTATGCAGCCTTTCAAACCATATGGCCTTGAATCTGGACACGTGCCGTTCCTCCACCTGTATGGACCACCGGCTGAAGATATATGGCAGCTCTTTTGCACCTGCCGGCTGTAATGGCATTCCTGGCCAGGTGCTATCCGCGGGCCACACGAACATGGATCTGCGGACGGAACAGCTCATAAGGGCGCAGATTGTTTCTCCTTCCGCCTATACTGAGACGTTTGGAGGCTATGACCATAACTGGTTCTTGGACGGCGGGTCCTACCTGAGGCCCTGCCTCTCGCTTACCCATCCCGGCAGTGGACGGACGTTAGAGTGCTTCACTACCATGCCCTGCGTCCACCTCTATACCGCCAACTCTCTCACCGGCAGCGAGACGGGCAAATATGGAGTGCCCTACAAGAGGCACTGTGCTGTCTTCACTGAGACCCAGTATGCGCCTGACAGCGTGAACCACCCGGAATGGGAACAGCCTTTCTTAAAAGTAGGAGAACTGTATGACCATACGACTGTCTATCGGTTTTCTTCGCCTTACCTTACATAAGCCAGCCGCTTTTAGAATCATGTTCCTGTATCGTCTGCTGGATAGCATCCTTTACCTGTCCGGCTATCTCGGTCGTCTTCATATCCTTATACTCGTCATAGTACAGCGGCTTTAAAAAATGGACCTGGACGGTCACCGGCTTCATCGTACTTGAATCGAACGGGACGAACGAATCGATAAGTGCAACCGGAACAATCGGACATCTTGCTTTCGTGGCTGCCTTGAAGCTGCCTCCTTTGAACGGCTGCACTTTATTACCATTCCTGGAGCGGGTACCTTCCGCAAATATGAGATAGTTCCTTCCGTTCTTCACCTCTTTGGCAACGTCAATGATAACCTGCATTGCCTGGCGGACATCGTCGCGGTCAATCATATATGCCTTCATACACGCAAATACCTGCTTCAAAAACTGTATATTGGCAACTTCTTTTTTTGCCACGACAGAAAACGGGCGCGGACAGGCCTGTATTATTGCCAGTACATCATATAATCCCTGATGGTTGGGAAAGAACATGAACCCATCTTTTTCCGGTATGTTTTCTTTCCCGTGTACTTCAATCGTGACATTACCGCCTTTGTTGGCGCGGGTCGTTATGAATTTCAGCATTTCAAACCGTTTTTCTTCCGAATACTTGTCCACATGAGAGGCATAATAACATAACTTGACCCACATAAACGGTACGAGGATGATATTCCTGCATACCATAAGCAATATTCTCTTCATTATCTTTCATACTCCTTAATAGCAGTTTCGTACAGATTATTGCCTGCGCAGTCTGCCACAACGATTACCGGAAAGTTCTCCACGGTCAGCTTCCGTATGGCTTCCGTCCCCAGATCATCATATGCTACGACTTCAGACTCTTTGATACATTTAGAAATCAGCGCCCCGGCGCCGCCTACCGCCGCAAGGTAAACACTTTCGTTTCTTACGATAGCTTCCAGTACTTCCTTGCTCCGCTTTCCCTTTCCAATCATGGCTCCGAGCCCCAGATCAAGAAGCCTTGGGGTATATCTGTCCATGCGGCTGGCTGTCGTAGGTCCGGCTGAACCGATGGGACGGCCTTCTCTCGCCGGCGAGGGTCCCATATAGTATATGACCTGGCCTCTGACATCAAGGGGAAGTCCTTCGTCTCCGGATAATGCCTCTTCCATCCTTTTATGGGCGGCATCCCTTGCTGTATATATTGTCCCGGTCAGATAGATATATTCCCCCGCGCGCAGTGTACGGGCAATATCTTTTGTTATCGGAGCTGCAACATGCTTTTCCATCATAATACATTTCCTTTCACGTACTTTTAGTTAACTTATATCTCCCTGATCACATGTCTGTTCACATGACAGCATATATTGACCGCCACTGGCAGGCCTGCGATATGCGTCGGGTAAGTATTTACATGGACCGCGAGTGCTGTCGTCGTACCGCCAAGGCCGCCGGGTCCGATGCCAAGGCCGTTAATCCTTTGAAGCAGCTCCTCTTCCAGTTCGGATACCCATGGAATATCTGCCTGTGAGCCGACCTCCCTCGTAAGCGCCTCTTTGGACAATAGTGCACATTTCTCGAAGGTGCCTCCTATGCCGACACCGACTACCATCGGAGGGCAGGCGTTCGGTCCTGCATCTCTGACAGCCGTCAAGACCGCATTTTTCACCCCGTCTAATCCGTCCGCCGGCTTCAGCATAAAGACGCGGCTCATATTCTCGCTGCCAAACCCTTTCGGGGCAACCTTGACGGTAACCTTGTCCCCAGGCACGATACTATAGTGGATAACTGCCGGGGTATTGTCCTTCGTATTCTCTCTTATAATAGGATCACTTACGACAGACTTGCGGAGGAAACCTTCGGCATATCCCTTTCGCACCCCTTCGTTTACCGCTTCCTCAAGGCTTCCGCCCGTAAAATGAACGTCCTGTCCTGCCTCTATGAATACGACCGCCATGCCAGTATCCTGGCAGATGGGAATCATGTCATCCGCCGCAACCTTCAGATTCTCCTGCAGCTGCTCCAGAATCTGCTTCCCAATCGGGGCTTCCTCGTTCCTGGCCGCCTCCTTCATCGCGATATCCATATCTTTCGACAGAAAATGGTTCGCTTCTATACACATCTCTTTGATGTTATCAGTTATAATATCTACGTCAATTGTACGCATGATTTTCCTCCCGGTTTAAAATTGGATAGTTTTCACTTATTATAGTATAAAGGTTTTAGCGCCACATGTCAAAATCAGGGACAGGGCAAATTGGGGTTGGGGACGGGGGAAATTGAAATTTCCCCCGTCCCCAACCCCAATTTGCCCTGTCCCTGATTGAACTTTTCCACAAGTAAGGCTATAATATGACCAAGAGATTAAGAAAATTCTACATATATGAAATGGGAGGTTTATAACATGACTACTGATATCAACATGGAGCAGCTGCAAAAGGACGCTGTGGATATCTTTCATTCCGGGTTCGCCTGTTCCGAATCTATCATCTATGCAATCAAAAAGAACTTCGAGCTGGATATGTCTGATGACGCTATTGCGATGAGCTCCGGTTTTCCCTGGGGGCTCGGGGGAGGAGGATGTATCTGCGGCGCGCTTGCCGGAGGTACGATGTGTATCGGATATTTCTTCGGACGGTCCACACCGGGCGATAAGAAGATCAACCGCTGCTTTGCGCTTACCAATGAGCTGCACGACTACTTCAAGGCGGCCTGCGGCGGTACATGCTGCCGTGTCCTGACACAGGGGATGGAGCGTAATTCTCCTGAGAGGAAGGCACAGTGTACGCAGTTTGTAGCTGATACGGTCAAAAAAGTTGCTGAGATTATAATACGCGAGTTATAATATCCCTTAACAATTCCGCCATAGAAAGGAACAGGGAGTGGGAACCGGTAAGAACTTAAGAAAAAAGATAAGGCGGGTAGACGTCCAGGTATCTATATTGATTATTATGACAACAATATTCTGTTCCTCTATCATATTCCACATAGGCTATATCCTGGCATACAAGGACATGATATTGAATCTGGAGGACAGAGTCACTGCTATCCACGACTATCTTGAAGACAGCCTGGACAAAAGTACCTTCCGTGATATCAATACGAAGGAGGACATGGACGAGCCTTCCTATATCTCCATGAAGAAAGTGCTGGAAGATGTCAAGCTGTCAACAGATGTCCGATATCTATATACTGCCAAAAAGGACAGCAGCGGAAATTTTATCTATGTCATAGACGGACTGGATTATAAGGCCGCAGATTTTCGCTATCCGGGAGATCGGATAGAGCATGAAATATATGGGGATATGGAACGCGCACTGAATGGAGATATCGTACTGCCTGATGATATTAAGCAGACAGACTGGGGCAGTATTTTCATTACGTATTTTCCCATACACGATAAAAATGAGGTTGTCGGCGTGCTCGGCATCGAATTTGAAGCCGCCCATCAGTATGACACCTTCCACAAGATGAAGCTGTTCCTGCCGTTCATCATCTTAATTACCTGTATAGCAGGAACGGCCGCGGCAGTCCTCATCTTTCGGAGAGTGTCGAATCCGGCCTATAAGGACATGGCCAACACGGACCGTCTGACAGAGCTTAAGAATCGCAATTCTTTTGAAACGGACTTGCATAATCTGGAAGCCAGGACGAAAAAAGACGGGATTGGCATTGTCATAGCCGACCTCAACAGCCTGAAGCTCGTCAATGACCGGCTAGGCCACAGCACCGGCGATTTGTTTATACTGACGGCTGCCAGGGCCATACAGTCCTCCGTTACAAAAAACAGTACGGCATACCGGCTTGGAGGCGATGAATTTGTCATCCTCTTCTGGGATACGGATGACGGGGAAATGAAAGACTTCATAGAGAATGTCAACTGCAGGCTGGAAGAGCTTTCAGCAGAACTAGCATTGAAAATCCCCCTGTCGCTTTCCATCGGTTATGAACTGTTCCATCCCGAAAAAGACCGGAATCTGAAGGAGCTGTTCAAACGGGCGGATGCAGCCATGTACAGACAGAAAAAAGAATTTCATGAAAATGAAGCATTATAAAAGCTGCCCCTATAAAGGGGCAGTTTTCTTATGAGAATTATTATATTGACATAAATGTAAATCTGTGCTTTAATACATATATAGTTAATTATTTAAGTAATTAACCAAATAAGATAGGAGGGATAGCATGAAGCAGGAACTAAATCAGGAAAAGCCAATCTTCATACAGATTGCCGAAACTATAGAAGACGGCATACTGACCGGCGCTTTTCACGAAGAGGAACAGATTCCTTCCATCACGGAATTTTCCGTTAATTATAAAATTAATCCGGCAACAGCGCTAAAAGGAATCAATCTACTTGTAGACGAATCAATCTTATTTAAAAAGCGGGGTGTAGGGATGTTTGTATCAAAAGGGGCCGTACAGAGGTTAAAGGATAAGAGGCAGAGCCAGTTTTATGACAGCTATATCTGTAAGATGATAGAGGAGGCTAAAAGGCTCGGCATCACAAGCGATGACATTATCGCGATGATAGAAAGGGGATTTGTAAAATGAAAGGAATAGAGATAAAAGGCATTTCCAAGACTTTTAAAGACACAAAAGCTTTGGCTGACGTAAATCTTCAACTGGAGGAGGGAAAGATCTACGGTCTTTTAGGGAGAAACGGGGCGGGCAAATCTACGCTTCTGAATATCATCAATAACCGGATATTCCAGGATGAGGGAACCGTGACGCTAGACGGCGAGCCTGTGAAAGAGAACGAGCAAGTGCTATCCCGCTTTTTTCTGGTGAATGAAAATAATCTGTATCCGGAGGGAATGAAAGTGAAAGAAGCCTTCTTCTGGGGCAAAGAATTTTATCCTGATTTCGATATGGAATATGCAGATAAGCTGTGCAAAGTATTCGAGCTACCTAAAAAAAGGAAAATCAAAAACTTATCTACCGGCTATCAGTCTATATTTAAGAACATCATGGCTCTTTCCGTCAATGTTCCATATGTATTTTTAGACGAACCTGTTCTTGGGCTGGACGCATACCACAGAGATCTTTTTTACAGGCTTCTTATCGAGAAGTATGCCCAAAACCCGTTTACCGTGGTAATTTCTACCCATCTGCTTGAAGAGGTGACTAATATTGTGGAACATGTCGTCATTATAAAAAACGGACAGATTATAAAAGATGAATCAAGAGATGATATTCTGAACGGCGGCTATTGTGTATCCGGTCCGGCTGCGCTGGTCAATGCATATATATCAGGCAGGGAAACTATTGGGGAAGATACGATTGGGGGCCTGAAAACCGTATATCTTCTTGGTAGGCCGGATGATGTGCTCCCTGACGGACTGGAGATATCGTCTATGAATCTGCAGAAATTATTTATTCAGCTGACAGGCGTATAAGGAGGGGTTGGAATGAAAAAAGCATTGAAATATCAGTTATCAGAATTAAAACTTGTATTTATCTGTTATTTTGCCATTTTATTATTCATTTTCGCAGCAGGCTTCATCGGTCTAAGTATTGTAAAGATTAATATTGGCAGCGGATCTGTATCTATAGGGATGAGTGGCGCGTTTGTATGCCTGATAACCGGCATCAGCATATTCAGCGAGCACTTCCTCATGCTGATGCAGAATGGTTTCAGCAGGATAATTTATTTTAAAAGCAGCCTCTGCACGATAGGCATATTCAGTGTCGTTTTTGCTGTCGCAGAGGGGCTTATGACTAAGTTGATTCAGGTTACGGCATTATCTTATAAAAATATAGAAGTTAATACTTCCATCCAGATGATTTTTCCTTCCCTCCATGAGAAGCTGGACGGGACAGCGGGATTCTTGATGAATATGCTGCTGACTGCCCTCATGACCGGATGCCTTTTTCTGCTCGGCTATCTTGTGGCAGGTATCTTCTACCGGCTTCCTAAGCATTTCAAGACACCGTTTGCAATCTGCCTGCCGGTAACGTTATTTGTCATACTGCCATTAATCTGCGGGTTATTCCCATCGGCCTGGAATACATTTGTAGATATCCTTTTAACCGTTATGGGGATTAACTCCAATAATCTGATTCTTACTTTCCTGTTCTTTATCATTACTTTTATACTCTTATCTGCCGTTAGTTTCTCTATCGTGAGACGGGCAGAAGTAAAATAACATAATGTATGAAAAAGGTGGAACCTGAACTGCTGGTTCCACCTTTTTCTACTTACTGCTCTTCTTCCGGATCTTCATCGTCCCCTTTACGGACCTTTGCGATGCTTGCAACCGTATCCCCGTCAGGCAGGTTGATAAGCCTTACTCCTGATGTCACACGGCCAAGAGAGGATATATTATCACATTTCATGCGGATGATGATGCCGCCTGTGTTGATGATCATAATCTCATCATCTAAATCTACTGCTTTTACACCGACGACGTTACCTGTCTTTTCCGTAATCTTATAGCATTTTACACCTTTTCCGCCACGGTTCTGGCTTGTGAACTCTTCCATCTCCGTACGTTTTCCCATACCTTTTTCAGACACGATAAGCAAGTGCGTTCCCTGGGAATCCAGCTGCATGCCGATGACCTCATCACGGTCTGCCAGGTTCATTCCCCGTACTCCCATGGATGTCCTGCCTGTGGAACGTACATCTCTCTCATTAAAGCGGATGCACTGACCGTATTTAGTCACAAGGATAATGTCCCGTTCATTGTTCGTATACTTGACCTCTATGAGTTCATCCTCTTCCCTGAGCGTGATTGCCGCAAGGCCGGTCTTGCGCACATTGGCATAATCCGTTATCGGTGTCTTCTTGACGAGTCCCTTCTTTGTAGACATGAAGAGATATTCGCCTTCTTTATATTCTTCAATCGGAATCACTGCTGTAATCTTCTCTTCCGGCATGAGCTGCAGAAGATTGATGATTGCCGTCCCCCTCGAAGTCCTGCTTGCTTCCGGAATCTCATATGCCTTGAGACGGTATACACGGCCTGTATTGGTAAAGAACATGATATAATGATGCGTATTCGTCATAAACAGCTCTTCTACATAGTCCTCTTCCAGCGTCTGCATGCCTTTGATACCTTTGCCGCCCCTGTGCTGTGCCTTGAATGTATCATTAGACATACGCTTGATATAGCCAAGCTTCGTCATCGTAATGACAACATCCTGTCTCGGTATCAGGTCCTCCATAGAGATGTCAAATTCATCAAACCCAATCGATGTCTTTCTTTCATCTCCGTATTTATCCCGGATTACGATAATCTCTTCTCTTATGACACCAAGCAGCAGCTTTCTGTCTGCAAGAATCGCTTTCAGTTCTCCAATCTTTTCCATAAGTTCTTTGTACTCATTTTCAATCTTCTCTCTTTCCAGTCCTGTCAGGGCACGCAGACGCATGTCCACGATGGCCTGTGACTGTACATCGGATAGGCCGAAGCGTTCCATCAATTCAGCTTTAGCAGCCTGTACGTTATCTGAACCCCTGATGATTCTGATAACCTCATCGATATTATCAAGAGCTATCAGCAATCCTTCTAAGATATGTGCACGTTCTTCTGCTTTGTTAAGCTCATATTTTGTACGCCGTGTCACGACTTCTTCCTGATGCTGCAGATAATAATTCAACATATCAAGAACATTCATGACTCTCGGCTCGTTGTTGACAAGAGCAAGCATGATTACGCCAAATGTATCCTGCAGCTGCGTATGCTTATACAGCTGGTTCAGTATAACATTTGCATTGGCATCCCGCCTCAGTTCGATACATACACGCATGCCTTCCCTGTTTGACTGGTCGCTCAGATCTGTAATTCCATCAATCTTCTTATCACGTACCAGTTCTGCAATTTTTTCAATTAGACGGGCTTTATTGACCATGTATGGAAGTTCTGTTACGATGATACGGCTCTTTCCATTTGGCATCGTCTCGATGTCGGTCACCGCACGGACACGGACTTTGCCACGGCCGGTCCGGTATGCTTCCTCTATGCCTCTTGTGCCGAGTATCATTCCTCCGGTCGGGAAATCGGGACCTTTTATCACCTTAAGTATATCCTCAATCGTCGTCGCTTCATTATCTTCTATCTCGTCATCGATGATTTTGACAACTGCATTGATAACTTCAGCCAGATTGTGTGGCGGTATATTAGTGGCCATGCCGACCGCGATACCGGATGTACCGTTGACAAGCAGATTAGGGAATCTGGCAGGAAGTACCGCCGGTTCCTTTTCTGTCTCGTCAAAGTTCGGTATAAAGTCTACAGTGTCTTTGTTGATATCTGCAGTCAGTTCCATCGATATCTTGCTCAGCCTTGCCTCCGTATAACGCATGGCAGCTGCGCCGTCACCGTCCACGGAACCAAAGTTACCGTGTCCGTCCACGAGCGGGTATCTTGTACTCCATTCCTGGGCCATATTGACAAGCGCTCCGTAGATGGAACTGTCGCCGTGTGGATGGTATTTACCCATCGTATCACCCACGATACGGGCACATTTTCTGTGCGGCTTATCCGGGCCGTTGTTCAATTCAATCATGGAATAGAGAATCCTTCGCTGTACCGGCTTCATGCCATCTCTTACATCAGGCAGTGCACGTGATGCGATTACGCTCATGGCATAGTCGATATAGGAGGTCTCCATCGTCTTTTTCAAATCCACTTCATGGACTTTATCAAATATATTATCTTCCATCGTTTACCTCCTACACGTCCAGATTCTGTACATATTTTGCATTTTCTTCTATAAACTCGCGTCTTGGTTCTACTTTGTCACCCATAAGAGTTGTAAATGTAAGGTCAAGCTCAGAAGTGGTCTCATCATCCATCGTCACACGGAGCAATATGCGGTGTTCAGGATCCATGGTCGTCTCCCAGAGCTGTTCTGCATCCATTTCTCCAAGTCCTTTATAACGCTGTATCTTGTTGCTGCCGTCGCGGCCTACTTCTTTTAGTATTCCGTCCAGTTCTTCATCACTGTAGGCATACCATACCTTCTTATTCTTCTCCAGCTTATAGAGCGGCGGCTGTGCAAGATATACATAACCTTCTTTGATCAGATCAGGCATAAAACGGTAGAGGAATGTCAACAATAAGGTACTGATATGTGCACCGTCTACGTCGGCATCTGTCATGATGATAATTTTATGATAACGTAGTTTTGATATATCAAAGTCATCGTGTATTCCTGTACCGAATGCAGTGATCATGGCTTTGATTTCCGCATTGGCATATATCTTATCCAGTCTCGCCTTTTCTACATTCAGTATTTTTCCTCGCAGGGGAAGTATGGCCTGTGTTCCTCTGTCACGCGCGGTCTTTGCAGATCCCCCCGCAGAATCACCCTCTACGATGTAGATTTCACAGTTTTTTGGGTCTTTGTCGGAACAGTCAGCAAGCTTCCCTGGCAGCGACATGCTGTCAAGGGCAGATTTTCTTCTCGTCAGATCCCTTGCCTTTCTTGCAGCTTCCCTTGCCCGCTGTGCCATGACTGATTTTTCAACCGTCATCTTCGCCACGGACGGATTCTGCTCAAGGAATACTTCCAGCTGGCTGCTGACGACACTGTCCACAGCGCCTCTTGCCTCACTGTTGCCAAGCTTCTGTTTCGTCTGTCCCTCAAACTGCGGATCTTCTATCTTAACGCTGATAATTGCAGTGAGCCCCTCTCGTATATCTTCACCTGACAGGTTTGGTTCACTGTCTTTCAGCAGTTTATTTTTTCTGGCATAATCATTAAACGTCTTTGTCAATGCATTACGGAAACCGACGATATGGGTGCCGCCTTCCGGGGTGGTTATATTGTTGACAAATCCATATGTGTTGTCACTGTAAGAATCGTTGTGCTGCATTGCCACTTCAACAGCCACATTATTTACGAATCCTTCACAGTAGATGATATTTTCGTAGAGCGGCGTCCTGCTACGGTTCAGATATTCGACAAACTGCTTGATACCGCCTTCATAGTGGAATACCTTCTCCACAGGCTCGTCCACCGGCCTGTCGTCGCGCAGGACAATCTTTAATCCTTTTGTGAGGAAGGCCATCTCTCTGAACCTCTGCTTCAGTACATCATAGTCAAATACAGTCTCCTCAAAAATAGTATCATCCGGAAGGAACGTAACCTTCGTACCTGTCTTATCAGGTCCACATTCACCTATGACAGCCAGCTTCTTTGCAACTTTGCCGCGTTCATAGCGCTGCATATATACTTTACCGTCACTATAGATTTCAACTTCCAGCCAGTCTGACAGAGCATTTACAACAGAAGCACCTACACCGTGGAGGCCTCCGGATACTTTGTATCCTCCGCCGCCGAATTTGCCGCCTGCATGTAGTATCGTGAATACGACTTCAACAGCGGGCAGTCCTGCCTTGCTGTTGATTCCCACAGGAATACCGCGGCCGTTATCCACAACCGTTACAGAATTATCTTGATTTATCATTACGTATATGGTATCGCAGAATCCTGCCAGGGCTTCATCAACTGCATTGTCCACAATCTCATATACAAGATGATGGAGACCGCGTGCTGATGTACTGCCGATATACATACCGGGCCGTTTTCTGACAGCTTCCAGACCTTCTAATATCTGAATTTCGTCCGCGCCATATTCGTGCTGCACCTTTTCTGTACTCATTCTAATCCTCCTAGTTCTCTTTTGCTACTTGTCCGTCCTGGACATGAAATACTTTGTTTATAGAAAAACGATGATTCACAAACTCATCCACACCGGTACACGTGATTAACGTCTGTATATCATGAATACTATCTAATAAATAGTTTTGCCTGTGTTTGTCAAGTTCAGACAATACATCGTCAAGTAATAGCACAGGGGTATCATGTATCGACTGCCTGACCAGTTCGATCTCTGATAGCTTGAGCGACAGCGCGGCAGTCCGCTGCTGTCCCTGTGATCCGAACCTGCGGATATCAAGGTTCCCGGCCATAAAGCATATGTCATCCCTGTGGGGCCCTACTGAAGTGCTTTTTATCTTCATGTCCCGTTCTCTATTTTTGGACAGAGCCTGCTCAAGCGTAAGGTTCCCGATGCTCGGCTCATAAATCAAATGAATCTCTTCTCTATGTCCTGTCAACTTTTTGTGTATATTAGAAATTATTTTATTTATTTCATTTACGAACTGTTTTCTTCTATCCATAATCTTGTTACCGTACTGGATGAGTTGGATTTCCCATACATCCAACGTTTCCATTAGATTTCTCTGTTGGGTGATATCTTTTAACAAATGATTTCTCTGATTTACGATACGATTATAATTAGATAAATTATTAAGATATACCTTATCAAGCTGTGATAATTCAAGATCTATAAATCTTCTTCTCTCCGACGGCCCGTTTTTTATGATGTTCAGGTCTTCGGGAGAGAAAAATACGATATTGATGATTCCGAACAGTTCGCTTGCCTTACGTATAGGAATCTTATTGATGGCAATTCCCTTTGGACTGTTTTTCTTCAGATGCATGTCGATCTGATACGTAATACCGTTTTTTTCCACAACTGTCTCTATATGTGACTCTTCCTGCCCAAACTGAACCAGATCCCTGTCTTTTGTTCCTCTGTGGGATTTGGTCGTACCTGATAGATAAATAGATTCCAGGATATTGGTTTTTCCCTGTGCATTGTCCCCATAAAAGATATTTGTAGCATCATCAAACTCTAGTTTTAAAAGATCATAATTTCTAAAATTCTTTAACTTTAAAGATTTAATCTTCAATTTTTATTTCTTCCCCGTCAAATGTTACCACATCGCCGGCATGGAGCTTTCTTCCACGGCGGGTATCTGTCTCTCCATTGACCCGGACGAGACCGTCCTGGATCGCTTCTTTGGCCTCAACGCCGGAATCCACCAGGCCTGCAGCCTTGAGCACCTGTCCAAGCTTGATGAATTCTTCTCTCAATTTTATACTCTGCATATTATTTTCCTTACTTGCAATGTTGTGCTTATTGATTATGCTGCATTAAAATTTACCGGCAGAATCAGATAGATATAGTTCTCCCCGTCGTCTTTTATGAAACATGGAGCTTTTGCATTCATGAGATAAAGTGTGACTTCTTCATCATCGATGACACGAAGCGCATCGATAAGAAACTTCGGATTAAATCCGATAAGAAGATCCTTCCCTTCTTTTTCAATCACTATCTCCTCATTCATAGAGCCAATCTGCGACTTGATCTTCAGCTCCATGATTTCGTCGCCAATATTGATAATAATCGGCTTCTTATCTCCTTCTTTTACGAGAAGCGTCGCCCTGTCGATACAACTGAGGAGTTCTCTCTTGTTGATTCTCACTTTTGTCTCATAATCGCTGGAAAGCATCTGGTCAATCTTGAAGTATTCGCCTTCTATGAGCCTTGAGACTACGATCGTCTGGTCAAACTCAAATACGATATGGTTATTCGTGTATGAGATATTCACCATGCTTTCTGCCTCTCCGGACAGTATCTTGCTCACTTCCGTAAGAGTCTTACCTGGTACGACGAGCTTCTTGTCTGCGACTTCATTTCTCAATTCAATCTTGCGGATTGATATCCTGTGTCCGTCAAGAGATACGACCCTTAAGATACTGTCTTTTATCTCGAACAGCTCACCTGTCATTAATTTGTTGCTTTCTGTATCGGCAATTGAAAAGATAGTCTGCCTGATTACTTCTTTCAAAGTAAACTGTGATATTTCTATCGACTCCTCTTTCTCTATAATGGGCAGGTATGAGAACTCTTCTCCTGGCTTTCCTGACAGATCGAACTTTGCCTTTTCACAGGTAATGACTGTCTGAAGATTTGCATCCGTTTCGATTACGATATCATTGTCCGGAAGTTTTCTTACGATTTCTGAAAAGATTCTTGCATCGATAGCAATTATCCCACGTTCTGCAATCTCTCCCTCTATCTCTGTCTGTATTCCCAGTTCCATATCATTTGCTGTCAATTTGATAATGTCAGTAGTAGCATCAATAAGGATACACTCCAGTATTGGCATTGTCGTCTTAGAAGGGACAGCTTTGGATACGATGCTGACTCCTTTTACAAGGTTTGATTTGCTGCATATAATCTTCATGTGTATAACTCCTTTCGTGCGGCGCTAATATATAAATATATAAAAGATTTCCGTATTCTTCTTATTAGGGGCTGTGGAAAAGAGGAAAACCATCCTGAGCCCTCTGTCTGCCATTGTTTTGGCATCTCATAACTGTGTGGAATGTAACGGGGAGTATATGTGGACGCTGTTTGGATAACTTTTTCGTAATTCACTATTTTATTTCTGCAACAAGAGATATCCATAGGTTGTCCACAATTTTATTAACATTAAGCCGGATTAATTTTCTTCTTTATGATGCTTACCGTATTCGATAACGTTTCATCAGTCGTGACTTCTTTTGTTATCTTGTCAACTCCATGCTTTACTGTGGAATGGTCTTTCCCTCCTAGGAAGATGCCGATTGATTTCAATGGCGTGTCTGTCATAGAGCGGATAAGATACATCGCAATCTGCCTTGGGGTGGATATATCTGCATTTCGTTTATTGCTTTTCAAATCAACGATGGATACGCCGAAATGCTCGGAAACGATATCAAGTATGAGTTCGGGTGTCACTTCCCTGTTGTTTTTGGAGGATATGATATCTTTCAGAGCTTCTGAGGCTAGGGTGATATCTATCTCTGTGGCATTGTTATTCAGTTTGTACAGCGCTATCAGCTTATTCAGGGAACCTTCCAGCTCCCGGATGTTTGTCTTTACATTAGTAGCAATATATTCGATGACATCCTGAGGTATATTATATTTTTCCAGTTTGTCAAGTTCAATCTTCTTCTGAAGGATTGCCATCCTTGTCTCATAATTCGGAGCCGAGATATCCGCGATAAGTCCCCACTCGAACCGGGTGCGGAGCCGTGCTTCCAACGTCTCGATATCCTTAGGAGGCTTATCACTTGAGATGATAATCTGTTTTCCAGAAGTATGGAGATGGTTGAACGTGTGGAAAAATTCTTCCTGGGTACTTTCTTTTCCTATTATAAATTGTATGTCGTCTATCAGAAGAACATCATTATTTCTATACTTGTCACGGAACTTTGACATGGCCGACTCATTGCCGGCCGTCTTCCCGTTCTTCAGCGCATCGATCAGCTCATTTGTAAACGTTTCGCTCGTTACATACAGGACCTTTTTCTTTGGACTATTTTCCAATATAAAATGTGCGATTGAATGCATGAGATGGGTCTTTCCCAGTCCTACGCCTCCGTAAAGGAACAGGGGGTTATATACTTCCCCAGGTGATTCCGCAACCGCCAGAGAAGCCGCATGGGCAAAGTTGTTGTTGCCGCCTACGACAAACGTATCGAAAGTGTACTTTGGATTAAGCCCGGCCTTCTCAGCTGCGGACTTCGATTTTTTCTTCTGGTTCGCTTCAATGGCCATATTCTGAATCTCATCGATTCTTTCATCATCTTCTGATAAGAATATAACCTCATATTCCGTTCCCGTAATCTCTGCAATACAGACTTTAAGAGGGAGCAGATACTTCTTCTCGATATATTCCACACTTGCATTCATATTGACAAGTATGAATACCGTGGTTTCTATAACGTCATATACCTTTAAAGGCTGGATCCATGTAGAGAAAGATACGTTGGACAACCCATGCTCGATTCTAAGATGCTCTATAATCTCCTGCCATTTTTCCTTCACAATGTTCATTCCCATAAACTCCTAATCTTTCCATTTAAAAGGGTTTTAAGCATAAACCCGTTCTTTACATTTTACATCAAAATCACTATTTAAGCAACGATTATTCATGTGGATAACTTTATCATAAGCAGAAAATACCACATACACGGTACAAAAAGAGAAAAAAACTTGTATATCCACAGTCTATCCACCTAAAACCCACAGGTTATCCACAAAATGTGGATAATATGGAAAATAATTGGGGACGGGGGAAATTGAAAAAACCTCCGTCCCCAATTAAAAAAAATGACAAAATCCTAGCTTTTGCTTGACGTACAGGCTTTTTTTTAATATAATCTTAACTGATGTCTTTAGAAATATGTGGGAGTATATCCCTTGTAAAATATAAGGAGGTGGATATCAATGAAAATGACATTCCAGCCAAAAAAGAGACAGAGATCTAAAGTTCATGGTTTCAGAACGAGAATGAGCACAGCAGGTGGAAGAAAAGTACTTGCAAGCAGAAGAGCAAAAGGAAGAAAGAGATTATCAGCGTAGGCCGCATATATGTGGCCTTTTCTTCTCTAAAAATTGGGAGATCCACTGTATGAAATATTCCGAATCTTTAAAGAAAAATAAGGATTTTCAGACTGTCTATAATAATGGTATTTCTTATGCGAACAAGTATCTTGTAATGTATGTGATGGAAAATCATACGAAGAAGAACAGGTTAGGTATTTCAGTAAGTAAAAAAGTAGGAAATAGTGTAGTGCGACACAGATTGACAAGGTTAATCAGGGAAAGTTATCGACTACAAGAAGATAAGTTCAGATGCGGATTAGATATAATTGTAATAGCAAGAATAGGCGCTAAAGAAAAGAACTACAATGAAATCGTCAGCGCATTGCTCCATCTAGGACATCTTCATGAAATTATAGATGTGGGAAGCAATTCCCATTAGTGGGGTGACATATTATGAAAAGAATTCTGCTTGGATGTATCAGATTCTATAGGAAATATCTTTCAGGACTCAAGCAATATTCCACATGTATCTATTTTCCTACATGTTCCGAATATGCAGTTGAGGCAATTGAAAAATATGGAGCATGGAAAGGAAGTCGTCTGGCCATCTGGAGAATACTGCGTTGTAATCCATTTGCAAAGGGTGGATATGACCCCGTACCCTGATAATTTATATTAATCGTATTTACAATGGAGGAAGAAAGAATGACAGCAGCTGCTTTATTAACTACTGCAAACTGGCCTATTGTAGGACAGATTGCGTGGTTACTCGGTAAAGTAATGAACTTTATCTACACGGTGTTAGATAACGTATTGCCATCGGACAACGGCCTGGTGGGCTTATCTATTATATTTTACACAATAGTCGTATATACAATTATGCTTCCGCTTACTATCAAGCAGCAGAAAACAGCAAAGATGTCTTCTGTCATGAACCCTGAGATCCAGGCAGTTCAGAAGAAGTATAAGAATAAAAAGGATCAGGCTTCTATGATGAAGCAGCAGGAAGAGATTCAGCAGGTATATGACAAGTATGGAACATCCATGACAGGCGGATGTCTTCCCTTATTGATTCAGATGCCATTGCTGTTTGCACTGTATCCGGTTATCTATGATATGAAGAATTACGTTCCAGCCATCAAAAATGCGGCGGTAGATGTGAATAAGTTTATTACGATACCAGATCTTACACTGTCACCTGTCCAGATGATAAAAGAAAGTGGTTCCTTCGGCATAGCTCCAATCATCATAATTATAACTGCCATACTGCTCCCCATTCTGTCAGGCCTTACACAGTTTCTCAGTATCAAGCTTTCACAGTCTATATCAGGCCAGCAGATGGACAAGGATAATCCGATGGCAGGAACGATGAAGACGGTGAACATGACGATGCCGATATTCTCAGTATTCATGGTATTTACATTATCTTCAGGTATTGGCCTCTACTGGATTATAAGTGCAGTAGTACGGTGTGTTCAGCAGGTACTTATCAATAAGCACCTGGGCAAAGTGTCGGTAGAAGATATTATTGAGAAAAATAAAGAAAAAGCAGCTGAGAAGCGCCAGAAGAGAGGCGAGAAAGCTGAAAAAATAAATGCGATGGCACAGACAAATACAAGAACTCTAAAAGATTCTGCAAACCGCGGTACTTCAGGTCTGACAGAAAAAGAAAGAGAAGAGAAAATAGCAAGGGCACGTGATAATGCTGGAAACGCTAAGGAAGGAAGTCTGGCGTCCAAGGCAAACATGGTTAAAAAGTT
Source organism: Extibacter muris (assembly GCF_004345005.1). GTDB lineage: Bacteria > Bacillota > Clostridia > Lachnospirales > Lachnospiraceae > Extibacter > Extibacter muris. The sequence goes on along the minus strand of NZ_SMMX01000012.1, from coordinate 72,697 downwards.
TAACAAGAACGATTAGGGGGCATGGGTTATGGAATATATTACTGTATCGGCAAAGACGCTGGATGACGCAATTACAGAGGCTTTAATCCAGTTAGGCGTGACAAGTGACCAGTTGGATTATGAAGTAATTGAAAAAGGAAGTGCAGGCTTCCTTGGTATCGGAATGAAACAGGCAGTAATAAAAGCCCGCAAGAAGATAGCAGAGCCTGTAAAAGAAGAACCTGTTGAAGAGACAAAACCAGAAGTGCCGGTTAAAAAAGAAAAAACAGAAGTAAAAAAAGACTTTAAAAAAGATTATAAAAGAGAGATAAAGAAAGAAAAGGCTCTTGTAAAAATAAAAGAGGAGAAGCCGGCTGCAGAGAAAGAAGAAGCAGATCTTGCGAAGGTTGAACAAGAGACCATCGCAGCATGTGAGAAATTCATATATGATGTATTGCAGGCCATGGATATGGAAGGTGTAAAAGTGACATCAACGGTTGACAAAGAAGGTGCACTGAGCATAGACATGGATGGAAAAAATATGGGTATACTTATAGGAAAGCGCGGACAGACACTGGACTCTCTTCAATATCTCACAAACAGAGTTGCCAACAAGACGCAGGACGGTTATGTAAGGGTAAAACTTGATACAGAGGACTATAGGCGCAGAAGAAAAGAAACTCTGGAAAACCTTGCAAAGAATATAGCAAGTAAAGTAAAAAGGACAAGAAGAACCGTATCCCTTGAGCCGATGAACCCTTATGAAAGAAGAATAATCCATTCAGCTTTACAAGCAGATTCCGCAGTATCCACACATAGCGAAGGTGAAGAGCCTTACAGAAGAGTAGTAGTTACATTAGTACGTAAGTAAATAAAAAGAAAAAATAGGGGTTGAAATTGCCCCTATTTTTTGTATATTTTCATAGGGGTCAGACCCCTATGAAAACGGAGGTAATTGTTGTGAAAACTCAAACTATTGCGGCAATATCCACAGCAATGTCTGATTCTGGTATTGGTATTGTCCGTATGAGCGGTGATGAAGCTTTTATGATTGCGGACAAGATATATGAGGGAAAGAATGGCAAGCAGCTTTCATCCCAGAAGTCACATACGATACATTATGGCTTTATCAAGGATGACAATGGGCCTGTAGATGAAGTACTTGTCATGATTATGAGAGGTCCTCACAGCTATACAGGGGAGGATACGGTGGAAGTTAACTGCCATGGCGGGGTCTATCTTGTCAAGCGTGTTCTTGAAATTATGATTGAAAATGGGGCGAGGCCCGCGGAGCCAGGAGAGTTTACAAAGCGTGCCTTTCTCAATGGCAGGCTTGATTTGTCCCAGGCTGAAGCTGTTGGAGATTTGATTGCTTCTCAGAATGAATATGCGTTAAAAAGTTCAATAGGTCAGTTGAGGGGAAATGTAAAGTCAAAAATAAATGACATTAGAAATAAAATAATATACCATACGGCCTTTATTGAGACTGCTTTAGATGACCCTGAACATATCAGTGTCGACGGCTATGGTAAGGAGCTAAAGGGCACTGTTGCTGAACTTCTGTCAGAGATTGAGAAACTACTTTCTACATGTAACGATGGAAGAATCATTAAGGAAGGGATAAAGACGGTCATCGTCGGTAAGCCGAATGCTGGCAAGTCTACGCTTCTTAATGTACTAGTAGGTGAAGAGAGGGCTATCGTGACGGAGGTAGCGGGAACGACCCGTGATATATTAGAAGAGCACATTAATCTTCAGGGCATTTCACTTAATATAATAGATACCGCAGGTATCAGGGAGACAGATGATATCGTGGAACGGATTGGGGTAGACAAGGCAAGGCTACATGCTGATGAAGCAGATTTGGTTATATATGTGATCGATGCCTCTGCTCCGCTTGATGAGAATGACACGCAGATAATAAAAATGATATCTGGAAAACCTGTGATTATCTTGCTAAATAAGTCAGATTTAGATATGATGATTAATAAGGAAAAAGTAATAGATGCTTATTATGCAATAAATCCTGCAAATAATGAATGTGATGAAAGCAAAGAAATTCAAGTAATAGAAGTATCAGCAAAGAATCAATGTGGCATTAATGATTTTGAAGAAGTAGTAAAAGATATGTTTTTTGAAGGAAATCTTTCATTTAATAATGAAATATATATAACTAATGTGAGACATAAGGCTGCGCTGCAGGATGCCCGTAACTCTTTACTAAGGGTTATAGAGTCGATTGACAGCGGGATGCCGGAAGACTTTTACTCAATTGATCTGCTAGATGCTTATGAATCTCTTGGCAGCATTACCGGGGATACGATGGGAGAAGATTTGGTAAATGAGATATTCAGCAAATTCTGTATGGGAAAATAGAGACAAATACGATATTGTGGTTATTGGCGCAGGGCATGCAGGATGTGAAGCTGCACTTGCATCTGCCAGGCTTGGATTCCAGACGATTGTTTTTACGGTGAGTGTAGACAGCATAGCATTGATGCCGTGTAATCCTAATATTGGAGGAAGTTCCAAAGGACACCTTGTGAGAGAGATCGATGCACTTGGCGGAGAGATGGGAAAAGTGATTGACCAGACTTTCATTCAGTCTAAGATGCTAAATAAGTCAAAGGGTCCTGCCGTACACTCCCTCCGGGCACAGGCTGATAAACTGCGCTACAGCAATACAATGCGCCAGGTGCTAGAGAGCCAGGAAAGGCTGGAAATAAAGCAGGCAGAAGTAGTAAATATAATAACTGAAGACAATAAGGTGACAGGAGTACAGACTTATTCTGGCACAGTCTACCGGTGCAGAGCTGTTATCTTATGTACAGGGACATATCTGAAAGCACGCTGCGTATACGGTGATGTAAGCCAGAATACAGGGCCCAATGGACTTCAGGCGGCAAACTATCTGACGGAATGCCTGAAAGATCTTGGTATTAAGATGTATCGCTTTAAGACAGGCACTCCGGCCAGGATTGACAGGAATACAGTCGACTTCAGTAAGATGGAAGAACAGTTTGGTGATGAAAAAATTGTACCTTTTTCATTTACTACCGCTCCAGAAGATGTACAGATTGACCAGGTATCATGCTGGCTGACTTATACAAATGACAAGACGCACGAGATTATCAGGAAGAACCTCGACAGGTCTCCTTTATATTCTGGAATGATAGAGGGAACAGGTCCGAGATATTGTCCATCCATTGAAGATAAAGTTGTTAAGTTTGCAGATAAGGACAGGCACCAGGTATTCATCGAGCCCGAAGGACTAGAGACGAACGAAATGTATATAGGAGGCATGTCAAGCTCGCTTCCGGAAGACGTACAGTATGACATGTACCGGACTGTTCCCGGGCTTGAGCATGTGAAGATCGTAAGAAATGCTTATGCAATCGAGTATGACTGCATCGACGCAAGGCAGCTTAAACCTTCATTAGAATTTCGTTCGGTTGAAGGTCTGTTCAGCGGCGGACAATTTAACGGCAGTTCAGGTTACGAAGAAGCAGCGGCACAAGGACTTGTGGCAGGTATCAACGCATCCCGGATGCTCCATGGCAAGGAACCGATGATTATAGACCGTTCACAGGCGTATATTGGTGTGCTGATTGACGACCTGGTCACAAAAGAAAGCCATGAGCCATACAGGATGATGACGTCACGTGCTGAGTACCGGCTGCTGCTCCGGCAGGATAATGCAGACCGGAGGCTTACTAGAATAGGCTACGAGATGGGTCTGATAGAAGAAAAACGTTATAACAGGTTCCTTCTTAAGGAAAGATTGATTGCTGACGAAATAGATCGGCTGCTTCATACACACGTGGGTATAAATGAGAAGGTGCAGGATTTACTTTCCACATATGACAGTACCCCTTTGAATTCAGGCACTACTCTCGCAGAACTTATACGCCGGCCCGAACTTTCGTATGATATATTGGAACCGATTGATAAAGGCCGTCCAATTATGCCAAATGATTTACAGGATGAAGTTATAGAACAGGTTAATATATCTATCAAATATGAAGGATATATCAGGCGCCAGGAAAAACAGGTAGAACAGTTCAAGAAGCTGGAGAAGAAAAAGATACCGGAAAATATCGACTATGACGAAGTGAAAAGTCTGCGCATCGAGGCAATCCAGAAATTAAAGGAATACCGCCCTGTATCCATTGGACAGGCTTCCAGGATATCTGGCGTATCTCCGGCAGATATCTCAGTGCTATTAGTGTATCTTAATGCATAGGAGTTTATAATGAATAATATATTAGAGTCAAAACTGCAAGAACTTAATATTACACTTGATGGAAATCAGTCAGAGCAGTTTCAGATCTTCTATAATCTGCTTACAGATTGGAATAAGGTTATGAATCTGACTGGTATTACAGAATATGAGGAAGTAGTTGAAAAGCATTTTTTAGATAGTCTTGCTATTGTTAAAGCTGTCAATTTACAAAAAGTTCACAATATCATAGATATCGGTACAGGCGCAGGATTTCCGGGCATACCTTTGAAAATCATATATCCCCAACTGGATGTGACGTTATTAGACTCCTTGAAAAAGAGAGTACGTTTTTTAGATACAGTTATAGAAAATACTGGTCTTAAGGGTATCAAAGCCATGCATGGGCGTGCGGAAGATTATGCGAAACAGACAGAATATAGAGAGAACTATGACCTTTGTGTTTCACGGGCTGTCGCAAATCTGGCTACTCTATCAGAGTATTGCATACCTTATATACGGACAGGGGGTATATTTATTCCGTATAAATCGGAGGATATAGAAAATGAAGTAGAACATTCTAAAAATGCCATATCCTTATTAGGTGGAAATATCAGAGACATAGTAAAATTTCAACTTCCAGGAACAGATATAGGCAGATCATTTATAATTATAGAAAAAACTAAAATGACTCCTAAGAAATATCCACGTAAAGCAGGTCTGCCATCGAAAGAGCCATTAACATAATTTATATTGTATTAAAAACATCCTATGAACAGTAACACGTTCATAGGATGTTTTTGTATATCACTACTCTTCTATTCTTCAGTTGACAACAGTATATTAACCTGTTCAAGAAATTCGTGTGCATGTTCCAACTGAGGCAGATATTTACTATCATCCATTTCGACTATCTCAATGGACGGGAGTATATCTTTATAGGCATCGGCAAAATCAAAATTATCTGAATTAGATTTTCCTGTTATTATAAATATGCTGTTAGATAATGATTCCAGACAATGAGGAATATTTATAGTTGTATAATATCCTGACATACTTGCAAATAGATATTTTGATGAAGCATTTCCAGAGTGGGCACTTTCATAATATGTGCGCACTAAATTTTCCTCTATCTTATCAAAATCATAATAATAATCCATTTGGAACAATGCCTGTATATCACTTCGCTTCGTGAGCATGTTATAGACAAAAGTACCTATTACAGGAGTATTTATCAACAAGCTTAGACATTTACTTCTTTTCGTAGGTATTTTGCCAAGAAGTTCTATACTGGCTGGGTTAACTAATACAATTTGATCTACTATTGAATTATCATTTTGACATGCAGCTAAAACAAACGAACCAGATTTTCCCGTTGCTATTACATCCGTCTTATCTCCTATTACATGTTTTATAAAATCTGTAATAAGCTGCATATACATATAATTAGTATAGGTGAGGTTTGGTTTATCTGAGCGGCCGCAGCCTAATAAATCTATACTGAAGACAGTATGATTCTTAGATAAATGATCAATCACCTTATTCCATTCATATGCAGAACTGTAAGTAGTTAAATCATGTATGAGAAGTAAAGGTTTGCCTTCTCCCTTTTTTGTATAATAAATCTTGCCAAATCTCCATTCATAATAAGAACCGGATGGATTTGTCAATAAATCATCCAGTGTGGCAGAAAAGTATATAAACTTATTTATCATATGTAATGTAACAGCAGATACGCCAGCTAACGCAGATACCGCAGCAAATTTCTTTTTCCAGCTCATATAAACCCCACTTTCTTTTAAAACAACGTCCCCTTGTTTTGGTTTTTAAAATAGCTTATTAACTCAAAGGATAATTATATTATATAAGACTATTATCCATAAGAATATTATACTACATTAAAGTTCATATATAAAGCTAAAAAGTAAAAATGTTTCACGTGAAACATCTTGTTTAGAAGTACTAGACACATATAAATACATAATCTTATGCTCAGTTAAAAAAATAATTATTCTATAAATGCTAACTATTTTCTGTAGTAAAATATGTTAAATCATCAAAAGAATAACTACACTACCACTTACTTACATTAAAAATTATTAAAAAAGCACTATAATATTCAAAATTAAATGTTTCACGTGAAACATTTAGTAGATATAATGTTGAAAAGGTGGTATACTAAATCTATGCAAAAAACAGAAAGGTGATTAAAATGGGAAGAGTTATAGCCATTGCCAACCAAAAAGGTGGTGTTGGAAAGACTACAACAGCAATTAATCTATCCGCTTGCCTGGCAGAAAAAGGACAAAAAGTTCTTGCAGTAGACATGGATCCTCAGGGTAATATGACAAGTGGTCTCGGATTAGATAAAGAATCGGTTGACAAAACAGTTTATGATTTGATTATCGGAAACGCTGATGTAGATGAAGTTTTACAGAAAGATGCACTTGAAAATCTTGACATATTACCTACCAGTATAGATCTATCTGCTGCTGAAATAGAACTTATAGGTGTGGAAGAAAAAGAGTATATTGTCAGAGATGCAATTAAGGACATAAGGGATAATTATGATTATATTATAATTGATTGTCCACCGTCATTAAGTATGCTTACGATTAATGCAATGACTACAGCAGATACAGTTTTAGTCCCTATTCAATGTGAATATTATGCCCTGGAGGGATTAAGTCAGCTCATACATACTGTTGAACTAGTCAAGGAACGCCTGAATCCTCAACTTGAGATAGAAGGAGTCGTATTTACCATGTACGATGCACGAACCAATCTGTCACTTCAAGTTGTAGAAAATGTAAAGGACAACCTTCAGCAGACCATATATAAAACAATTATACCACGTAATATACGTCTGGCTGAGGCTCCGAGCTACGGTATGCCTATAAGCCAGTATGATTCGAGGTCTGCGGGTTCTGAAAGTTATATGAAGCTGGCAGATGAAGTGATGAATAAATAATAATTAATTTGGAGGACGATATGGCAGTAAAGAAGAAAGGCCTTGGGAAGGGGCTTGACAGTTTGATTCCTGACAAGCCTTTAAAGGCAGCTATGACCAATACCAGCAACCCCTCGGAGGATAATAAACCAGGTTCGGGGGAACGGATGATGAAGATTAATATGGTAGAGCCGAACAGAGAACAGCCGCGTAAAAATTTTGAAGAAGACGCACTGCTCGAACTGGCCGATTCCATAAAACAATTTGGTGTACTACAGCCACTTCTGGTCAGAAAAAGGAAAGATTATTATGAAATAATAGCAGGCGAAAGAAGATGGAGAGCGGCTAAGATGGCCGGTGTAAAAGAAGTACCTGTTATTGTAAAAGACTACACAGAGCAGGAAATAGTTGAAATCTCTCTTATTGAAAATATTCAAAGGGAGAACCTGAATCCAATTGAAGAAGCTATGGCATTTAAAAAACTATTGGAAGAATTCAACTTAAAGCAGGATGAAGTAGCAGAAAGAGTTTCTAAAAGCAGGACGGCTGTAACTAACTCGATGCGTCTTCTTAAGCTGGATGAAAAAGTGCAGCAGATGATTATAGATGACATGATATCTACAGGACATGCAAGAGCACTCTTAGCAATAGATGATTATGAACAGCAGTATATGCTGGCAAACAAAATATTTGATGAAAAGCTTAGTGTGCGTGAGACAGAAAAGCTAATTAAAGAAATAAAAAATCCGAAAAAGCCAAAGGAAAAGAAAATAATAGAAAACCAGTTCATATATACGGATCTGGCTGATAAACTAAAAGAAGTAATGGGAACCAAAGTAAGTATAGCATCTAAAGGAAAAGGAAAAGGTAAGATAGAGATAGAATATTATTCAGACAGTGAATTAGAACGTGTGTTCGATTTAATGATGAGCGTCAACAAAGGAGAATAGGCATATATGGAAAGTAAGATACTGAATGCGTTGGGAATAGATCCGGCTTTAATCTTCATCTTTACGTTGATATTGTTTATCGTATTGTTTATATTATATGTAAATGTCACTATGAAGTATAACCGGTTAAAAAGCAGTTACGCAACGTTTATGAGAGGAAAAGATGGCAAAACTTTAGAAGAAGGATTTAAGGACAAGTTTGCAGAGATAGACACCATACTTAAGGTTACAAAACAAAACAGACAGGATATAAGAGAAATAAATAAAAAAATGGAAGGTGACTATCAGAAGCTTGGCATTATCAAGTATGACGCATTCAACGAAATGGGTGGAAAGCTCAGTTTTGCGCTGGCTATGCTTGACGGCAATAATAATGGATGGGTCATTAACGCAATGCACAGCAGAGAAGGCTGCTACACTTATATCAAAGAAATCGTCAAAGGCGAGAGTTATGTAGAATTAGCTGAAGAAGAGGCTGAAGCACTTGACAGAGCTATATTCAGTGAATCATATGACAAAGAGATCAAAGACATTATTGATAAATAGTAAATATAACAATAACGAATAATGAGGTGGAAATTATGTTAGATATCAAATTTGTAAGAAATAACCCTGATACAGTAAAAGAGAATATCAAAAAGAAATTTCAGGATGATAAACTTCCTCTCGTAGATGAGGTATTACAATTAGATCAGCAGAATAGAGATATTAAACAGGAAGTTGAGGCGCTGCGTGCAGACAGGAACAAGATATCAAAGCAGATTGGCGCATGCATGGCACAGGGCAAGAAAGAAGAAGCTGAAGAACTTAAGAAAAAGGTACAGGAGAATGCTGACAGAATAGAGGCCTTGTCCTCAGAAGAAAAGCAGGTAGAGGAAAGAATCAAAAAGATTATGATGACGATTCCTAATATCATCGATTCATCTGTACCTATAGGAAAAGATGACAGTGAAAATGTAGAGATACAAAAATATGGAGAACCTGCAATACCAGAATTTGAAATACCATATCACACGGAGATTATGGAGAATTTTAACGGTATAGACCTCGAGAGTGCAGGAAAAGTTGCAGGAAATGGGTTCTATTATCTTATGGGAGATATCGCTAGGCTGCATTCAGCAGTAATCACATATGCAAGAGATTTTATGATCAACCGTGGCTTTACTTACTGCATCCCTCCATTCATGATTCGCAGCAATGTCGTAACAGGAGTTATGAGTTTCGCAGAGATGGACGCCATGATGTACAAGATTGAAGGTGAAGACCTCTATCTCATCGGAACGAGCGAACACTCTATGATCGGCAAATTCATCGATACGATGCTCAATGAAAACCAGCTACCACAGACATTAACGAGTTATTCACCATGCTTCCGGAAAGAAAAAGGCGCCCATGGGATTGAAGAACGTGGCGTGTACAGAATCCATCAGTTTGAAAAGCAGGAGATGATTGTCGTTTGTAAGCCGGAAGAGAGCAAGGTATGGTATGATAAACTCTGGCAGAATACAGTAGACTTATTCCGTTCTCTCGATGTGCCGGTACGTACGCTGGAGTGCTGTTCCGGAGACCTGGCTGACTTGAAGGTTAAATCCTGCGACGTAGAAGCATGGTCACCGAGGCAGAAGAAATACTTTGAAGTAGGAAGCTGTTCCAACCTTGGGGATGCACAGGCGAGAAGGCTTGGCATACGTGTAAAAGGCACAGACGGAAGCAAATATTTTGCGCACACACTTAACAACACAGTAGTAGCGCCACCTAGAATGTTGATTGCATTTTTGGAAAACAACCTTCAGGAAGACGGCTCAGTCCGTATACCAGAAGTATTGCAGCCATACATGGGTGGTATGACAAAGATTGAAAAGAAATAAAACATTAAAATTGTAAGGAAAAACCCATGCATAAATTTTTACAGGCCATAGGTTATGGCAATATAACTTCAAAAAGACGATTGAATGAATTCCTGAAAGACACAGAGGAGTCATTCACCCATCATGAACTCGTAGAAGTCGAAAATGAACTGGATTTCTGCGAGTATCAGAGGGAATGCGGCGCCGGCATAGGCGTATCTATCTGTGGGGATATGGATATAAACGAGCATTTTGAACGGCAGTATTATTATCCATATTTTATCGGCAGCGGACTGACATCTTATGCTGATGTCGTTGTGGAGAGGAGGATGGGTGAAGAAGCCTACGTAGGTATATGTGAAGATGTAAAAGTAGGTATCAGCCTAATCTTTTATCTGCAGAATGCGGTAGAATTTATCAAAGAAAAGCAGATGTCCGGCAAAAAAGTGAAATACGGTTCTGTAACACTTTCAGGACTATGCAATAAGGGTACAATTCTGCTCCCGGTATTAAAGAACGCCGAATTAGAAAAAAAGAGACAGGAAGAATCCAGAAACAGGATGATGCTATTAAGTGCGGCTAAAAATGGCGATCAGGCCGCGATGGAAAGCCTGACGCTGGACGATATAGACATTTATTCCAAAGTATCAAGACGCCTCATCACAGAAGATGTGTTCAGTATAGTGGATACATGTTTCATGCCATACGGGATAGAATGTGACTGCTACTCCATATTAGGTGAGATACTGGATATACATACAATAGAAAATGAAGATACAAAGGAACAGCTCTATGTCATGAAACTTGATGTGAATGAGCTGCAGTTCGATATCTGCGTGCCCGTTAAGAAAGTGACAGGAGAGCCTTCCGTAGGACGCCGCTTTAAAGGAGATATCTGGCTGCAGGGAAGAATTAACTTTTAAAGGCAATTGGGGACGGGGTATTTCTAGAAATACCCCGTCCCCAATTAAAAAAAGGGCGTCCCCTATTTCTGTAGGTTTTCAAACATTTGTTACACTGACCGTAAATAATCCTTTAAGACCTCATTCGGTGTTTTCCAGCCTAGAGGGCGCATGGGGAAATTGTTATAGTCCCTACGGTTATACACCTTCAGCTGCGCAGCAAAGTCCTCAAAGGAATAGAACAGATGGGTCGCATAAAAACGCTCATTATCTTTTCGATGGCTGCGCTCTACCTTCCCGTTGTGACGAGGGGTAAAGGGACGGATGACTTTGTGCTTTATCTCATGTGCTTCCAAGTGCTTTTGGAAGAGGGTCGGCTTGTCCCGGTGAGAAGTAAAGCGGTTGGTGAATTCCGACCCATTATCCGTCTGGATGCACTCGATGGAGATGGGGAACGCTTTTACGAGGTGTTCCACAAACTGCGCGGAAGAATAGGTGCTGTGTTCCTCAAAGGCTTCCACGAAGCGCCATCTGGAATACTCGTCAATGGCAATGTACTGGAAGAACTGCTTCCCAATGACCCTGCTGTTTTTGAGGAAGCGGTAGAGTCCGGTGATGGAGCGGGAATAGCCGCGCTGCCTGAGTTTGACCCAGAAGACGACCAGTCCGGCATCAGGGTTACGGCGACGCATATCCGAGATAAGTTTTTCTTCCTGTGGGGTATGCTGGTTGGGGTGATGGTGAGGCCGTCTGGAGCGGTCACGGAGGGAATCCATGGAGCCGTCAAAGCGGCGTTTCCAGCGGTAGACATACTGCCGGTTGGTCTTGTATTTGACAGCCGCCTTGGTGACGCCATACTTCTCAGCGTAGCGGATCAGGGATAGACGGTATCTCATATCTTGTGTTATACTAGCCATAGCAGGGAACTCCTTTGTTTATGTTGTGGTTGTGGTGACTAAAATATAACACAAAAGGCAGTATCTCTGCTTTTTAAATATTCAGTTGTAACACATGTATTGTAATCCTACAAATAGGGAAAAATGATTTGCCCATTTTACTTGATTTTTAAGAAGTTTTATGATATTATATTTAATGTATATCTGTGCTCGATTAGAATACTCTCTTTTCTTGTAAAGATAAACAAAAGTTTTTTTGTTTTTTTATAAGAAAGGGGTTGACAATTGTGCTTACACTCGATATACTCGCGACAGACAGACAGACAGACAGACAGACAGACAGACAGACAGACAGACAGACAGACAGAATAAGTCTGTCCTTTTTTGTTACTCAAATAAATATTCTATAATCAAAGGCGCATCACGCCTTTTTCTGTTTGTAGCTTGAAGCAATGCGAGTATGAATACATCTCTGATTTGAGAAACACGCTCTATCTTTCCATAGCAAAACCGTTTATGCAGTCAATCTGCTTGGAGCCGCTTTCTCTTTTCCATCTTTTCAATTATGGCGGAGTATTTATACGGGTGAAAATGGCCTTTTGAGGATAGGCATAAAGCAGATGATTTTTCAAATTGCGGGGAATGAAAACGAAGATTTCTGAAAAGGAGATGTAAATTGATATGAAAATAAAGAAGTTAAAGAGCATGAAGAAAAGATTTTTAAGCCTGCTGCTATGTGCGGTTATGCTTTGCGGCTTTGTTCCGCAAGGAACCATGGCAGCTTCTGCTTCAACAGGCGGTGACGTGTGTGCTCATCATGTGGAACATACCGAGGACTGCGGTTACAGCAAGGGCGTGGAAGGTAGTCTATGCACCCATGAGCATGCGGAGGATTGCACTATCTTTGAAACGAATTGTGTTCATTCGCATGACGAAAGCTGTTATCCTAATGAAACTGTTTTGGATGACAGCACTACCCCGTCCAAAGCGGGCGAGGCCAGCCCAACCGAATGTACCCATGTTTGCGGCGAAGAAAGCGCCTGTACTACAAAGAAATTGAACTGCACCCATTCGCATGATGAAAACTGCGGCTATGTAGAGGCGGTAGAGGGTACGCCGTGCAATTATGATTGCCCTCTATGTTCAGAATTAGACAACGAAATCGAAGAATTTTCATTGAGGTCAGAAGAGGTGACGGATTTTGCCACACTTAAGGAAACGATTGAAGAACTTACTTCCGGCAGCACAGAAACAATCAGTGTAAATGCTGAAAAGATCGCCTTTGATAGTACCATTACTGTTCCGGCTGGCGTTGAGGTAACGTTATCCTTTTCACAAGTTACGATTTTTGAGCCAAACCAAAAAGACCTTTCATCCCTGTTTTTCATACCCGAAGAAGCCGGTTTGACGATAGGGGAAACAACAACCGATGCCTATCGATCTACTTGGCGCGGTTATAGCGGTAATGCCGGCTATATGCAAGAGGCGCTTATTGAAAGCAAGGGGGATCTTATTCTGAACTCTGGCATAATTGGTGATTGGGCATCTTCCAAAGCCGTCATTGCATTAGATGGAGATAAAAGCTTATTTGTCATGAACGGTGGACAAATCGGAAGTAGCGATTATTATTGGCCAGATTGCGCAGTCAAGCTAGACAATGGTGCCAATCTTAACTTAAACGATGGCGTGATTACAGGTTCTGCAAAAATCGGAGTCCATGCAGACCATCAATCTATGTTCACCATGGAGGGTGGTCTCATTGAAAAGGCGAAAGACAAAGGCGTTTTAGTTGACCACGGGTCAGCCTTTACAATGAACGATGGTGAGATCAGCGAAAACGGTTTGTCGGAAATATGGTGGATGGATGCCGGCGGAGTGAATGTTTTTGATGGTTCCTCTTTCACAATGAACGGCGGCGAAATCTCTTACAATAAAGGCGGTACAGGCGGGGTCTGCATCGGAAATAATGTGGATACTATGCAAAATGCTTATAAGGATCTGGATGTGCTTCCCTCAAATACACCGGCCATCGCCACATTCATTTTTAATGACGGCTATATTGGTTCCAATACCGGATACGACAAGGGCGGCGGTCTCTTTGTCAGCGCCAATGCCGATGTCACCATGAATGGCGGCAGCCTTTCCGAAAATACAACAGAAGTTGGTGGCGGGGGCGTTCTCATTCAGGATGGCTACCTGCTCAAATACGCGGGCAACGAGAAGAAGCCTGTTACAGCAGACGACTATCCGAAAGTTTCCATGTCTGAATGGCAGACACGTTTTCCCGGACGTTTTACCATGAACGGCGGGAGCATCAGCCGCAACGAAGCCCTAGGCAAGTATACCCAGGGCGGCAGTGCTGCACCGATGGATGTGGACGGTGATGGCGGGGGAATCTTAATTTGGTCGAACGAAGTCTACCTAAAAGCAGGTGAGATTGCTCATAACACAGCAAAAAATCACGGCGGTGGTGTACATGTTAAAACTGTACCCTATCATTTGTCGCTTTCTCGTGTAGAGATTCGTACAAATAAGGCAAGCAATGAAGGCGGAGGACTCTGGTTTTGCCCAATTGGTATCAGTGATATTTATTTTGAAGAAGGAGCTTTAGTAACGGGAAATACTGCAGTCAACGCAGGAGATGACTTCTATACCGTCGAAAAGCGCAAAGATACATTTACGACAAGTTTAGGAGGTCAGCAAAGTCAGGTTAATGGCATCCTCTATATGTCTGACAAGACTTTAGGTGGTGGCAAGGTTCACTGGTATGCCGATAACCATGGCGACCGTTACATAGCTGGCACTACACCGGAGGAAGATGTCACTAGCATATATAATCGAACCAATGCTTATGGGCTCAAATCACAGCTTGAGCAGAAGGATATTGATACAGCAGAACAGTTAGTTTCTTTAATAGTTGTAGATAATCAGGCGGAAAGCGGCGGCGGTATCAGTGCCAACGGTTGGATTACGATTGGAAAAGGACCACAGCCGATTCAGGTCACACTTTCCGGTGAAAAACATTTACTTGATTTCGAGGGCACGCAATTTAATTTCAGCGATGAAGTGTTTCGATTCAAACTTACGGACACTAATTTACCGGGTACCTTGGGTTATTCCCTTTCCAAGACAACTTCATCCTCCGAGGTAATTCCATCATCGGAGCCGAAAATAGGCGCCTTTAGCTTTGATATAAACTTTAGCCTTCCGGGGACATATACCTTTGATGTAACTGAAATAAAAGGCGATGACGAAGCGTATCAATATGACAATGCAAAGTATCATATTGAATACAAAATTACACTGAATGCAGATAATGTGCTACAAGAAAGCCATACAATCAAAAAGGAAACCCTTCAGCCTACTCAAAGCACAACAGAAGTTGATAAGATTGTTTTTGAGAATGTTCATGCGCCTAAGACCTCAGTCCAAGTCACCAAGGTGTGGAATGATAACAATAATCAAGACGGCAAGAGACCAGAATCTGTTACTATTAAACTTTTGGCGGACGGTAAAGTTGTCGAGGGAAAGACCTTGACCCTGACCGCTGCCAACAATTGGACGGGTACCTTCTCTGATCTGGACGGATACAAGGCGGGCAAAAAGATTGCCTACACGGTAGAAGAAATCACCATTAGCAACGGCTATGAGGTTTCCGTTACCGGTACCGCCGCTGATGGCTATACTGTTACCAACACCTATCATGCACCAAAAATGGGTGGAATCACAATAGAGAAAGAAGTAACAGGGACACAAGGCGATAAAGACAAAAAGTTTCACTTTACAGTTACCCTTGATGACAAAACAATCAGCGGTACATACGGCGATATGGAGTTTACAAACGGAGTTGCGGAAATCATATTAAAACATGGTGAAAAAGCAAATGCCACGGGGCTCCCTGCCGGTACGGGATATACTGTCGTAGAAAAAGAAGCGAACAGCAACGGCTATACAACTTCTTCTATTGCTGACAAAGGTACGATTCCAGAAAACAGCAGTGCAGAAGTAAAATTTACCAATCATAAAGATGGCGTGGAAACTCCGAAACCGGATCCTACACCGAAGCCAACACCGGACACGCCTGATGATGTGCCACAGACAGGTGATACATCAAATATAAGCCTTTGGATTGCCTTGGCCTGCTTCTCTGTGTTCGGCATAGCGGTGATCCTGTTTGGGAGAAAACAGCGCCATAAAAGACACAAATAAGAAGTGCAGGAAAAAGGCGCAAACATAAGAACAGCTTGCCCCCTGAAAAGGAGACGTAAATTGATATGAAAATAAAGAGGAAAAAGAGTATGAAAAAAAGATTTTTAAGCCTGCTGCTATGTGCAGTTATGCTTTGCGGCTTTGTTCCGCAAGGAATGGCAGTATCTGCTGCTTCGACAGGCGGTGGCTTGTGCGCTCATCATACAGAGCATACCGAGGACTGCGGTTACAGCGAGGGCGTGGAAGGCAATCTATGCACCCATGAGCATGCGGAGGATTGCACTATCTTTGAAACGAATTGTGTTCATTCGCATGACGAAAGTTGCTATCCTAATGAAACTGTTTTGGATGACAGCGCTACCCCGTCCGATGCGGGCGAGGCCAGCCCAACCGAATGTACCCATGTTTGCAGCGAAGAAAGCGCCTGTACTACAAAGAAATTGAACTGCACCCATTCGCATGACGAAAGCTGCGGTTGTGTGGAGGCGGTTGAGGGTACGCCGTGCAGTTATGATTGCTCTCTATGTTCAGAATTAGACAGCGAAAATATCAATCCTCAAAAATCGCAAGAAGAAACAATAACAATCGAAGTTGATGGTGAGAAAAATTGGGTAGACATCGAAACAGCCATCAACGATGCTATCGCAGATAATCCTGATGCTGAAGTCAAAATTATCGGTAAAGGCAACGATGCAGTCATTGTCTTAAAAGACTTGACGGTGGATGTAGAGGGAATGTACCGAACCAAAGCCATTGAGTTGCAGGCGGACACAAGTTTTGAGAATGTAGAACTTCGGATACCTTCTACTGAAGGTTCAGATCCACATATAATGATTTTTGCAAACGGCCATAGTTTATATATGGCAGATAGTGTACGAAAGAAATTTAGCGGAGCGTATACAAAAGCCACAACTATTTTCGGGGGCGGCAATAAGAAAGACGTAGAAAGTGCCCATATCGAGATAAACGGCGGCGACTGGAGCGGTATTTACGGAGGCAGCTATAGAGGAAATAGCGGAAATACATATGTTCATGTAGCCGGAGATGCAGCCGTATCAAAGGTGTACGGCGGATGTTACGGCGGGGTCACGACAGGTAGTATTTATCTGGAATACGGCTCAAGCAGGAGGTATCAGGATGGCAGTAGCACGAAGTACGCATTGGCAGATGTGATAGGCAGCGGCCACGACATTCAAGGCGAACCGCAGATCGCCGATGTCACAGGTGAGAAAATCGAGGTTAAAATACTTCCCGGCGCATTGGTAAGCGACGTATATGGCGCTCGCAACTCTATGGTTTCTGTTGATGATGTCTATATAACCGTAGATGAAGGCGCAGTGGTAATAGACTCTGTAATTGGAGGGGCTTCTACCAGCCGCACGGAACAGTGGTCGTTGGCAGACGGGTACGACACTGACAAAAAACACTATACAGCTAACTCTGATATTCATGTTTTGTTTAACGGAGAAGGCCGGGTAGACGACACAAAATACTATAGCTGCCGGATATATGGCGGAGGTGTCTTTGGGGATGTCAATGGTGATATTGATGTAACAGTTAACGGACATGCAGAGTATGTCTATGGTGGCAGCTCAAGCGATAATGTCACCGGCAATATTGATATTACAATCAATGGCGGCATCTATGCAGGCGGGCATAATGCGGATATGGAATTAGGCGAGGTTTCAACCTGGTACGGAGGCACAGTTACCAGCGGTTGTGTGAGAGGAACGGTTACGGGAAACATTACCACCACAATAAATAAAGACGCTGAAGTTCATGCCCTCATCGGCGGCAGCGACGACGGAAGCGTAGTGGGCAACACCAATGTGCATGTATATGGTAAGGTTCTGAAAAAGAACCACGAAAACAGCAACAGATTCTTGCGGCATGCGGGAAGCATTTTTGGCGGAGGCTATTATAGTGATGAAGACTATATTGATGTGACCGGCTCGGCCTCTGTCTATGTCTATGAAGGCGCTGTTGTAGAGGGAGATGTCCATGGCGGTG
Source organism: Extibacter muris (assembly GCF_004345005.1). GTDB lineage: Bacteria > Bacillota > Clostridia > Lachnospirales > Lachnospiraceae > Extibacter > Extibacter muris. Next base: position 54,735 of record NZ_SMMX01000012.1, on the reverse strand, counting down.
CAATCGAAGGGCGAAACTTTGGCGATACCTATGTGGATGTTTCCGGTTCTGTATTGGGAGACATCTATGGCGGTGGAGAAAATCATCATGGCGCCGATGGATGGTATGCGAGCGATGGAACTGTCATATACCCAGGAGTTGTGTATGGCAATACTGAAGTAAAAATTCACGGCAATGGTACGGCTAACAATGTCTACGGCGGCGGAAAGGCTTCTCGCGTGATTGGAAACACATCTGTATTACTTGAAGGAAATGCAAGCGTACAAAATGTTTACGGAATCGGTAATCCTAATTCGGAATACTGGAAGGGAGGTACGCTCAAAAAAGCAAATCCTGTCGCTCCACACGTCTATAAAAATGCAACAATCACGATTAAAGATCAGGCGAGAGTTGCTGATACAATTTACGGCTTTGAAATATTTGAGATTAGAGATAATGAAGTTCTCCCGTTAGGTGGAAGAGCTGAGGTTTACTTCAAGGAAAGCAACAACGACGATATATTTAAGCGAGTTAAAAATGCACACCTTGTGCAAGTGACAGACAGCTCGAATGTGGTGATCGACAACGAGCATCAGGATAATGAGCAGTTGGTGAATGTTTATGACCTTGTCATTGATACTTCTGCCACATTAAAATTTGGTGCTGACGCTCATATTTTGGAAAACTATCGGGGAGATAAGGAAAAAAGCGGCACTTTGGAAATCCCAGCCGGAAAAGGTTTGACAGCGGATGGCGCAGTAACGGACCTCACCAGGATCAGCATTTACGACTACGATAATGTCGTTCCGGAAAAAGCGCAGGTATACGTTATTTCCGGTGCTGGAAGTACAACGGATGACGGTGACTTCACTTGGATTGATACCCGTAACGGTGTTTATATGGACTGGAAAGCAATCGAGGATAATAAATCCCAATGGTGGTTGGTAAATGATCCGAACCCGGAACGCCACGGTGGATTGCAGGTGAAAAAGACCGTTTCCGGCAGCGGCGCAAGCAATACAGAGGCATTTACCTTTACCGTAACGCTGGATAATACCACAATAAGCGGAGTTTACGGGGATATGACCTTTGAAAAAGGCATTGCCACCTTTACCTTGAAGGCGGACGAGAGCAAAACTGCTTCCAATCTCCCTGCTGGCGTAGGCTATACCGTCGAGGAAAAGCAGAACGCAGGTTATACGGTTACGGTGAACGGAACGGCCGGCGCAAAAACAGCCGGTACGATTGCCGCAAATATTACCGCTACCGAAGCATTTAACAATCATAAAGATGGCGAGGAAACTCCTACACCAGATCCGAAACCGGAGCCTACACCTGACACGCCTGATGATGTGCCACAGACAGGTGATACCTCAAATATAAGCCTTTGGATTGCCTTGGCCTGCTTCTCTGTGTTCGGCATAGCGGTGATCCTGTTTGGAAGAAAACAGCGCCATAAAAGACACAAATAAGAAGCGTTGAAAAAGAGAACGCCTATACCCTTTGAGAAAGGAAATAAATGAATAGAAATGAGTTTGTGGAAGAACTTTGCAGCAGAACCAGCCTTACCAAGTCACAGGCAACCGAAAGCATGAACGCTGTTCTTGCCATTCTGACCGAAAGAATGGCAGCAAGGGACAAAGTGCAGTTTACCGGCTTTGGAACTTTTGAAGCGAAATATTCTCCTCTGCGTAAAGCGAGAAACCCTCAAACCGGAGAGAAAGTAAGCATCCCCGCTGGCTACCGGCCAAGCTTTAAGGCGGGAAAATCGTTGCGCGGAAAGGTAAATGAAGCTCAAAAATAAGAGCGAAGCAAGGCGGGTTGGATTATTCCAGCCCGTTTCTTGTCTGAATTTATTGAAAGGGTGAGGGAAATTAAACTTTATTTAGGCAATGTCACAAGGTCAAGGAAAAGAAGCGCATGGAAAAGTCGCAGACATAAAAATAGCTTGAAACCTGTTTTTTCTGTCCTGTTTCTTGTTTTTTTCAACCTTTTTGTTGTATCTGCCGTTATGATTATCAATTTTTACATACAGGGCAAACAGGAACAGGCTTCCTTTACAGAACTTGCGGCGACCGTAGAACTGGCGCAGCAGTCGCAAGGCCATATCGAGGAAACATTAGAAGATCCGCAGTACACCAAGTATGCCATCCTGTATGCGGAAAACAGCGATTTTGAGGCTGGCTGCATATCGACAATACCAATATAGATTATCCGGTTATGAGTACGCCGGACGAGCCGGAATATTATTTGCGCCGCGCTTTTGATAAAACTTCTTCTCAAAGCAGAACGCCCTTTGTCGGCGCGGGCAGCACGATTGACAGCGATCTGTTTATCGTGTATGGGCACAACATGAAGAATAATACCATGTTTGGCACGCTTGATGATTATGCGTCAAAGGCGTTTTGGGAGGAAACTCCCCCTCTCCTTTTCACGACAACCACCGAATATAGGGAGTATGAAATATTTGCCGCTTTGAAAACCCGCATTTTATATCAAGACGAACCGGGTTACCGTTGGTATTATCAGGCGGGTGATCTGACCGAGAAAGCCTTTAACGAACTTGTAAGCTATCTTTCAGAGAACGCCTTATACGATACCGGCATTACGCCCTCTTATGGGGAGCAGATTACCATTTTATCCACTTGCAGCTATCAGGAGGACAACGGACGCTTTCTAATTGCGGCAAGAAGAATACATACCGATACAGAATAAGGAACGAAACATGATTTAGCATGAATGAGTAAAAGCCAAACATAAATGCTGTTGGCTTAAGAAAATTCGGAAAAGAAGAATGGCGGCCAGAAGAAAAAAACAGTGGCGAAAACGCTTTGTTATGGCCTGTCTGTTTGTGGCCGCCCTGTTGATTGTAATTGTTGCTATTCTGCTCTTTTCACAACACCCGTCCAACGCTAGCCATACTTTACGGTGGAGAATGATGCTCTGCGATAACGGTACACCGGGCGGCACATACACCTTGTATCCTCACTTATCGCTGAATGGTGACACATAAAAACATACAAGTATAACTTGATAAGATAGACAAGAACGCCCGATTTAAGGAAAAATCCTTAATCGGGCGTTTTTCATCTCTTGGTGAAATTCCTCGAAAAAAGGATGCGTTTCAACCATATTCAAATAGATTTTCTGTATATTTTGAGGACGCAGCTATGAAACCCAACAAACGGAGGTGCGGCTAACAAAGTTCAGCGTATTTTAACGCTGGCGAAACCTGTTCTTGGCTTTGCGGCCTGTTTCCGCAGGGCAGCTTTGTCATGCCCTGGTTGCAGAGGCACGCTCCTCTTATCCCTCTCAAAAGTTAAGGTGGATAGGAGGTTTGCAGTATGGAAAAGGTTTAGAAAAAAGTTTTGCGGTTCATGTTTTCCAGGCTGCCGTTCCCCTCCTCTGATTTTGATTTGCCCATGTAACGAAAAAATCAAATCGAAATTGGAGGATTACATATGAAAGAAATCAATTTAAGGGATTATTACCCATTTTATACAAATGATATGACTGTTGAAGTGCCGGACGAGGTTGCTGATCTGCTCCGGGAATATAAGCTGGCAGAGGCCGCTTATATCCTGCGTACATACCGGCATAAGGCATATTTTTCCCTGGACTACGATACTAACGTAGAGCATGATGCTCTGGTGATCGTCCTGACGCCGGCTGAAATTTTGGAACAGAAAGAAGAAAGTGCCAGGCTGTATCAGGCGATTGCTTCCCTGCCGGAAAAACAGCGAAACCGTGTCACTTCACATTTTCTGCTCGGCATGAGCATATTGGAAATTGCAAAAAGCGAGGGCTTCGGTGTTAGCTCCGTACACGAAGGAATCCAGCGAGGGCTTCGGCGTTTGAAAAAAAATTTTGAAAAAATGGAGTCAGACCCCGAAAATAATGCCCGAAAATGAAATGAATAATAGAGGGACATATTTATCCGGCAGGACAAGCCTGACAGGTGTGGCCGACAGCACAAGCTCCGGCACACCCTAACTGAAATACGATTATAACTGCCACGCCCCTCGCTTGCTCCTTGACAATTTCATATACGCTATTACAGGTACTTCATTCTGTGTTCCGAGCGGCAAATGGGGCGGCGCCATAACAGGCAGCCAAGGAGGTGATGAATCCCGCTGTCCGAGCGATCCACGCAAACCATTGACCCTGCTGTGGCAGGCAGGGCGCGACAACGGCATAGATGATAATGGTACTTTCTCACGACCTCCTAAGGACTTGGGGGGAGTTCCTGCGGCGTGCGCCTGCTCCGGCAAAGCGGCGGCGACTGCGGGGCTATGATGCGGCGAAGCTATCCGCAGCCTGTAATAGTCCCGCCCTGTTATGAAAGGGCCTGCCGGGGGGCGTGGCAAATACGGCAGTAAATCGAAATCAGATACAATGAGCCGGGCCTGTGACTGTAAAAACGCAGGTCCGACTTATTCATGTGGTTTTGATAGACAGAAAATAAATTTTCAAATATGGATAAATCGCAAATTTTTTATTAGCAAGCAGACAAATCACAGCCAGCGCGGTATAATAATCGCAGGAAGTTATTTCTGCACATTACCTGACTGGCTGAAGAAAGGAGGACACTATGAGCCAGACCGTCAAGGATGTGCAAAGAAATGTTCCCGAACAGCGAACATATAAGGTTGAGGAAATAGCTGAGATTCTTAATATTGGCCGAACCTCTGCCTACAATCTTGTAAAAGAGGGACATTTCAAAGTTGTACGAATTGGTAATGCCATACGAGTTTCTAAAAAATCATTTGATGAATGGTTAGACGCACAGGCGTTCTAACTTAGAAAGGAAGATCGTATATGGCATCTATTATTAAAAGAAAAAAAGCATACTCCGTTGTTTATAACTATATTGATGAAAACGGAGAGACAAAGCAGAAATGGGAAACCTGGCATACACACAAAGAGGCATTAAAACGAAAAGCGGAAGTAGAAAACCAGCAGAATAATGGTACATTTCTTCCCCCAAACAATCAAAAAGTGTCTGATTTTCTGTATGATTTTGTTTCTACCTACGGAGAGAAAAAATGGGGTGTGTCAATGTATGACAGCCAAAATGCCCTGATTGCCAACTATATCAATCCTATTATTGGCGATTTGGAAGTACAGTCCATTACTCCACGTGTAGTAGATAAATATATCCAGACCCTTCAAAAAACGCCTTGTGTGTCCACTAAAACCAGAAAAGCAAGATCCGAATTTGTATCGAACCAGACCATAGAGAAGATTATCAAACTTCTCCGCTGTGCCTTTAAGCAGGCTGTCCGCTGGGAGCTGATAGGAAAGAACCCTTTTGAAAATACTGTGCTTCCCAAAACAGAATACAAGAAGCGGGATATATGGGATGCAGATATGATTCGCAAGGCATTGGATGAATGTACCGACAGCAAATTATACATAGCTATGAACCTGGCTTTTGCCTGCTCTTTGAGGATGGGCGAAATCTTAGGTCTTACCCGGGATAACGTACATATTACAGACGAAAATATAGCTGCAGATAATGCTTATATTTTCATAGATAAGGAACTGACAAGAGCCTCTAAGCAAGCGATTGAAATGCTGGGGCAAAAGGACATTTATCACATTTTTGTTCCGCTTATGCCAAACACCAGCACCCGCATTATTCTGAAAAAGCCAAAGACCGATTCCAGTATTCGTAAAGTGTGGCTGCCTAAAACGCTGGCCTACATTTTGCGGGAATGGAAAAAATCGCAGGACGAATTGAGAGGCTTTCTCGGAGAGGAATATCAAGATTTTAATCTCGTTATTGCCTTACCTAATGGGAGGCCATGTGAGAACCGTATCATCGAGAAAGAGTTTTCTTTGCTGAAACAGCGTGCAGGGCTGCCTAACGTGGTATTTCACTCTCTAAGACATTCCAGTACCACTTACAAGTTAAAACTCAATCACGGCGATTTGAAGGCGACACAGGGCGATACAGGACATGCTGAAATAGATATGATTACCAAAGTTTACGCCCACATTCTTGACGAGGACCGTAAAATCAACGCCCAAAAGTTTGAGAGCGCTTTCTATGCTAATCCTGATCTGCGGAATGTGAAAGCTCCACAGGAACCAGAACAGCCTCAGACACAGGCCGTTGACCTTGCAGCCTTGATTGAGCAGCTTCAAAAATCACCAGAACTGGCGAGCACTCTGGCAGCCCTGATTTCAGGTCAAAATCAAGCAAAAAGTTCAAATTAGCAAAAGGTCTATTTTTATTAGCAAGGTGCAGATTTTTGTTCGTGTCCAATTAGCAAAAAATACACCAAAACGTATAAACAATCAGTTACCCCTCACCTGGCGGAATATGATTTTGTTTAGAGCTTGCAGTAAATAAAAAAAGCTGCAAACCCTTGAAAATAAAGGCTTACAGCGTTGTTTGCTGGCGTCCACGAGAGGATTTGAACCTCCGACCCCACGCTTAGGAGGCGTGTGCTCTATCCAGCTGAGCTACGTGGACATTTGTAAAAATATAAAGTTGTATGCAAGATTTAGACTCGAACCATCTACCGCTTAGGAGGCGGACGCTTTATCCTGCTGAGCTACAGAAACATATTAAGTTGTCAGCTTTTATATTCTATCATTTTACGAGGAAAAAATCAATAACGAAATTGGGACACCTTTTTTTAATTTGTAGGATTACAATACATGAATAAAACCAGATAAGGAGAAAACTCAAAATTTTGTTTAAGACAGCAGACATAACAACGTGGAGTGAATATCTTATTTGGAGGAATTACAAAATGGCAAAATCATTATTCGAACAGTTAGGCGGTACATATCGGAAAGAAAGTGATTACTTAATACCATGCTTGACTGTACCCGCCGAAGAAGAACAGCCGATAGGCACATGGGGACAGCGGCATCTGGACTATCTGAAGCAGTATCGCAAAGTTACATACACCAATCTTCTCACAAGCGGCAGGCTGAATACATACCTTGCCGACATTGACAGGCAGGCACAGGAATGTTTTGAAAGGCTCATAGAGGGCATGAAACAGGCACAGGGCAAACGGAACGCCTAAAGGAGGAAAACGCCTTAGAATGGACAGGACGGCTAGGTAACATAAGGGCTTGTGAGAGGGAGATTGTGGAGGAAGAAATCTTATACACATAATGGAGTGGCGACAGGGTGTAAAGCTCTGTCGTTTTTCTTTTTTGTGGGATAAAAATTCGTGTTTTATGAATTGATATGTTTGTTCAAACGGCTATAGTAGATACAGTACAATTTGAGGAAGAAAGAAATGTTTGAGTATATGACGGCACAGGAAGCAGTGGGGCTTTGGGGAATATCGGTAAGGCGAGCATAAAGGCTCTGTAAGGAAAATCGGATTGAGGGCATATTGAATATCAATCGGGTATGGCTCATACCAAAAGGAGCTGTTAAACTTGCCGATGCCCGAAAAAAGATAACCCGATAAAGCAAAATTAGCTTTTCCCATTTACCTTATACTGATATGGCAGGCGTTAATCAGGATTTTAAAAAGATTCCTTATCTTTATGAAATCTTCAAAAACATCAGCTATTCTTTTCCCATAATCAAAAGAAAGGACAAAACAGAATATGGAAATGATTTTGAAAACAACAAACCTCTGCAAATCTTTCAGCGGACAGACGGTTGTAAACAACATATCGCTGAACATTGAAAGAAATTCCGTCTATGGACTATTGGGACCGAATGGAGCTGGAAAATCTACGACGCTCAAAATGATTACGGGCATTTTGAAACCGACCTCTGGAAATATCGAATTTGACGGTCACACATGGAAACGCAGCGATTTAAACCATATCGGAGCGTTGATTGAAATGCCGCCGCTTTATGAAAATTTGACCGCCTATGAAAATCTGAAAGTAAGGACTACTATTTTAGGACTGACAGATAAGCGGATTGACGAAGTGCTGCAAATCGTCCGACTGACGGAAACAGGCAGGAAAAGAGCCGGACAGTTTTCTCTTGGTATGAAACAGCGTCTTGGAATTGCGGTTGCATTACTAAACAACCCGAAACTGCTCATTCTTGATGAACCGACTAATGGGCTTGACCCGGTTGGAATTGAAGAACTCAGAGAGCTTATCCGCTCTTTTCCAGCAAAAGGGATTACGGTTATTCTGTCCAGTCACATTCTTTCAGAAGTGCAGCAGACAGCTGACCATATTGGTATTATTGCGGGTGGTGTTCTGGGTTATGAGGGGAAACTGAACGCAGACGAGAATTTGGAACAGCTTTTTATGGACGTTGTAAAAAGCAATCACAGGGAGGGTTAAGGCATGGACTATCTGAAATCAGAACATTTGAAATTTAAGAGGACAATATCGAACAAACTGATTTTCATTGTTCCACTAATCACAGCTATTTTTGCGTGGCTTATGGGTGGATTTATGGGGTATCAGTACATGACACTTTACTGGTGGTATGCGTTTTTGCTTCCGGGAGCAATCGCAATTTTGTGTTCTTTGTCACACAGAAAAGAAGAAAACGCCGGGAAATACTATTCGGTATTTTCTATGCCTGTGAACCTTTCAAGATTTGAATTTGCCAAGGGCATTATCTTAGTCGAAAAACTGCTTGTTTCAGCGATATTTTTAGCATTGCTTATCTCTATCAGTAATATCATCACTCCGGCAACGGCAGTATATTCTGTTTTACACAGCATTGTAGGAAGTATCGGGATTATCCTTGCGTCTGTCTGGCAAATTCCTTTGTGCCTGTACTTAGCACGCAAAACGGGAATGTTTGTGCCGATTGTGTTAAATACAATACTTGGGATTGTTCTGTCTACTGCTACTGCATTAGGAAATACAATCGCATGGTGGTTTGTACCGTATTGCTGGGCGGCCAAACTGGCAAAGCCGCTTATGGGAATTGAAATAAACGGAACTTATGCGGGGAATTGTGGATTTTCTATAGCCATTATGATTTCCATTGCGTTGTCAATACTCTTGTTTCTTATTTTATCCTATGCCGACGCAAAGGATTTTTCCAAAGGGAGGTAGACGGAAATGGGTTTTATTTATGCGGTTCGTTCTGAACAGGAAAAAACGAAGCATACACCGTTTTGGGCCATTCATTTTTGTATACCTGTTATCGGGGCATTGTTATTTCTTGCTTACTATTTCCAGTATGCCAGCACAGCAGATAGTAAAAAGCTCAAAATGATATTGGAAATTACGACAACGTTTTTTCCATTGTTGATAAGCGTTATTGTCGGTCTGAATGTTGCACTGGAAGAAAAGGCTTCACACTTCCAGACGCTGCTTGCTGTACCGAACCGACACAAAAATATGCTTGCAAAATTAACTTATCTTTATGGTTCGGGGGTATTTGCACTGTTCTTTCTGTTTCTGTTATTTGTGGTTGGCATACATCTTTTGGGAATGGCTGATACCGTGCAGCTCGGAATGCTGATTGGAGCCGCCGCCGGGATGGCATTTTGTAATTTGATAATATACATCTTGCACCTGTTCCTTAGCTTCAAATTTGGATTAGGGTTATCCCTGTTTTGGGGCGTGTTTGAAAGTCTGCAATGTATCTTATATAGCAATATCGAACTAAAAGGCATAGCGAAGTATATTCCCTTTTCATGGTCTATGAATTGGGTAAAGGATATTTTGAGCCGACAAATTTTCAACTATGGAACGGAAAAAATATGGATTGCAGCATTAACGACAGGTGGCTTGTTGCTGACCTTATTATGGTTTTCTCATTGGGAAGGACGGAAAAATTATGAATAAAAACAGAAAAATGTTTATAGTCGTGCTGTTTGCTTTTGTTGTATGCTTTTCTCTTGCGGGCTGCTCTTTACAGGAAAAAATCAAGGAATATTCCAGTGATAAAGAGCAATGCTATCTGGACGCAGAGAATGTGACGCAATTTTCCTTTAAGGGAAACGACTATACGATTTTGGAGGATACCGTTTCTAATGGCGGGCTTGGGGAATGGACTGGATATATCCGGCAGCTTGCAGCTGTAGACGAAACAGGAAAAGTATTGCTTCAGGAAAACATAGAAGCCGCTACCTTTCGGACGTTGGCAGATTTAGCGGATAAAGCCCCGGAAGCTGCTTATATTATCCCATTCTTGAATGTGTACGCAGCCCCCAACGCTGACGATTATCTGATTGTAGATGTAAACGGAGGGTATCACAAAGCTGTTAGAAAAGAAAATATCAAAGACACAGATACGGTCTTTGACTTCAAGGACACAGAGCAGTCTATGAGTGGAAAGTTTGAAATCAATCCCGAAAATGCAACGCAGCTCCTTTGTGACGGGATTATTTATCAAGTAACCTCTGATACCATATCAAATGATGAATTAGGAAGCTGGATTGATATTCTTGCAAAAAGCGTTACATTCGATACGGAAACGAAACGCCCTTTGTCCAAAGAAGATTTGAACAAGATTGACTGGAACGGAAAAAACGCCGGACAGGGGCGGGAACAATGGTTTTACACAGACGTTTACGAGATTTGCGGTACGGATAAAACAGAAGCGGTTGCGGTAAAAATAAATAACCGCTACTATATTGCAGAGCAGAAATGACCGCTTTTCTGCCCTTACGGATTATGCTATAATGCGAAAAGAGCAACGAAAGGAGGCGACACTATGGCAGCAATCCTTATGGTTGACGATGAACGACCCATTTTAGAGCTTGTGAAAAATGGACTGCAAAAAGATGGGCATTTCATTACTGCCTATACGTCTGCCGCACAGGTTCCGCTTGATAAGCTGAACAGATACGATTTGATTATACTGGATATAATGATGCCGGATATGGACGGATTTTCTTATTGCAATAAAATCCGTTCATTGGTAGACTGCCCTATTCTCTTTTTGACAGCTAAGACAATGGAAAATGATATTACATTCGGGCTTGGCTTGGGAGCAGACGACTATCTGACAAAACCATTCCGCATTGCGGAGCTGCGGGCAAGGGTAAATGCCCACTTACGCCGGGAACACAGGGAACGGCATACCGCCCTTACCTTTGAACGGATAAAAATTGATTTGTCCGCAAAGGAGCTACGGGTAGATAATACACCTGTTCCCCTAACCAAAAGTGAATATCTGATTTGTGAATACCTTGCAAGAAATAAAGGACAGGTATTTTCAAAAGAACAGATTTATGAAGCTGTTTTCAGCTTGGAGGGCGACAGCGATAATTCTACCATTTCCACTCATATCAAAAATATCCGGGCGAAATTAAGCAAATTGGATATTCAGCCGATAACTACAGTTTGGGGGATTGGGTACAAATGGGAATAAAAACAACGTCACTGAAATTTTCTTTTTGGAAATTTTTATGTATGCTGCTAATCGGACTGATAGCTTCGGCCGCTATTCCATTCAGTCTTATTTTTGCAGGAGCAAGCACAGGATTTATTGCTTATGCTGATTATTCAGAACGCAGTACAAAAGACCTTGTTCCTATTATTGCTGCAACGCCGGATTTAACAGATGTGCAGCTTCCTATGGGGTGTAAGTATTTAGTGTTGGATAAGAATTATCAAATGATAGAAACATCCTTAGAGGGTGACGATTTAGACCGGGCTATGGATTATGCCATATATGGAAAGAGAAATGAAAACATTAACAAACAGTATTTGCTTGTTACACGCAAAACTGAATATGTAGTGCTTCAATATTACATTGGCTCACAGTTTACGAATGAGTGGCTTTATGAACATTTCCCCTCACCGGAAATTTTGTTATATATCCTCTTAGGGATAAACTGCATTGCGGTTTGTGTAATATTAACAGCAAAGTTTGCAAAGAATATGCAGGTACAGCTCTCACCGCTTTTTGAAGCAACAAAACAGGTTACAGGACAAAATCTTGATTTTGAAGTCGGACACTCAAAAATCAAAGAATTTGAAGATGTACTGCGTTCTTTTTCTGATATGAAAGACAATCTGAAATCTTCTTTAGAGAAGCAATGGAACGCAGAACAACGACAAAGGGAACAAATCGCGGCACTTGCTCACGATTTGAAAACACCTTTAACCGTTATTCAAGGAAACATCGACTTAATAAGTGAAACAGAACTTGACAATGAACAACGTGTATATGCTGAGTACATTACAGAAAGCTCTGGGCAGATAGGCATTTATATTAAAACGCTGATTGATATATCCCGAACGGCAGCCGGGTATCAGCTCAATTTGGAGAAATTTGATATATCTGATTATATGGAACAGATTGAAGCACAGACAAACGCCTTATGTCTTACAAAAGGAATTTGTCTACGCATGAAAAAAGGGGATAACTTAGGAACTTTCAAAGCGGATAAATTACTGCTGGAACGGGCAATTATGAATGTGATAGCAAATGCGTTAGACTACTCTCCACAAAAAGGAACAATCTATGCAGATGTGCAAAAATCAAACGGTTTTCTGTACATCTCTATAACAGACGAGGGAAGTGGTTTTACAAATGAAGATTTGCACCATGCAAAGGAGCAGTTTTTTATGGGCGACAACAGCCGAAGCTCTAATATGCACTTTGGCATGGGGCTTTATATCACAAGCAGCATTGTAAAGCAACACAATGGGGAACTTACTCTTAAAAATTCCGATAATACAGGCGGTGCAGAGGTTAAAATAAAAATTCCATATTAGGATTTAATGGGCGATGGGAAACATCGCTCATTATTTTTGCAAAACTTTATGAAATCTTCAAAAATATTTCGTAGTATTTTAAAAGTGAACGGTTGAACTTAAAGTCCACCAAATAAAAAAACGGCGTGTGGTGGGCGGTATTGCTATGCCCGAAAAGACTTAACAGACACTCTCCAGACCTGTTTTAAAGTTTGGAGAGATTTTTTTATGTCCTTTTTTCGGGCAGTAATCTATCTGCTTATGCAACGCAAATTGGACTTATACATAGCATATCGGGGAATGGCAGGAAGCCAGTTAAAAAAATCCCTGCTTATGCAACGCTGCTTCTTGCCATTAAACCAGAAGTAGAATCTCCACTTAACAGAATTAGTATCACTTATAACCGTAAGGGTCACAGAACCTTTGCGGTTTTTCTTTTGTCGTTTTTTATCGAAATGTGCCACGGGGTTTTTTCTGATGTTGGCTGCCGTTCGCCGCCTTTCCAATCTGAATTATTACATTTCAAAAATTTCAGATTGGAGGAAAAAAGAATGTCATACAACAACGGACGGAAGAACAGGAAATGGCTTATCTGGAAAGAAGCCGAGGAAAAAATATTACGGGAGCATGGAGTTGATGAAAACACCATTGAGCAAATCCGCACAGACGACAGGGCAGACTTCAATTCCAACAGGCGGTTTTACCATTGGACAAGCGACTTCGGCGAATACCTTGAGGGGATGGCAGACAGGGAGCGGAATGCCGAGGTAAAGACCGTTGCCGATTTACTGGATGAGATTGAGAACGAAACTCTGTATCGGGCGTTGCTTACGGTGGACAGGCGTACCCTGCAAATCATCCTGCTGAAAATGCAGGGCTATTCCACAAAAGAGATTGCCCCGCTTGTTGGATTGACAACAGGGGCTATCTATGCAAGGCTAGACCATCTGCGTAAAAAGCTGCGGAAGATTTTATAACCATCTAATATTTTCTATCTTCTTATGGACTATTGGGTGAGGGATAAAATTCCCTTGCCCAATTTTCAAAGTAGGTGAATAAAATTTCCGTCCACAGGGAATAATAAAAAGTTTGTCCAAAATCTTGACATGGGTGTAACCGCTATGGTATTCTGAAATACCCATAAGGAAATTGGAAAATCAAAAATTAAATAAGCACACATAGATGGAAGAATGGAATGTCAGCCAACGGACAAGGTTGACCGCTGCGAACGTAAGCCGCCCTTTTCGGCTGGCGTATGGCAGCATGGTTTTGAATTTCAAAGCCGTTACATAGCATTGCGAATCCGAGCAGGAGAAATCTCTCCTGTCGTTCGTGGTGCGGTGTGGCGGCTTTTTCATTTATCCAAAAGTCAAGAGAAATTGAATCCAGAACGGAGGTGGAAAGGACATAGGGTTTTCTTTTCGGAGGATAAGACAGGCGTTAAGAATGCCGCTGCACAGGAAAAATGCTCTGCGGCGTTGTCCACAGAGATAGCGAGCATCGGATTGTGTCAGCCACAATCCAATCCACAGCCTAAAGGCGTGTGGATTTACTCAGGGAACATCCCTGAATACCCTGTTAAAAATGAAATTCAAGACTGGAGGATTAAGGAAAATGAACAGAGAAAAATCAGAAAAGAACGTGCGGAATGTCCCGATTACTGTCCGATTGAATGAGGAAGAAAGCAGGCATTTAAAGAATTGTGCCGCCGCTTGCGGTCTGTCCGCAGCGGAATTTATGCGCCAGCTATGCAGGGGAATCGCCCCGCAGCCAGTGCCGCAAGTCGAGTTTTGGGAGCTGTTAAATACACTTTATGAGGTACACGCCGCCTTTAAAAAGTGCATTCCCTACTTCCCTACCGCCGCTGAAATCTGCAAGGAGATTGAGCAGTTGACGGTAGATTTACAGCAGAGGTTTACCATGCCGCAGCCGTTTGACATCGAAGATTATGCAGGGAAAGGGGCGGTCTGATATGGCGGTAACAAGCCTTTGGCACATCAAGGGGAACTTAAAAGATTTGATTGACTATGTAGAAAATCCAGAAAAGACCGTGCCGAATGAGGATATGCAGGACTTCTTCCATGTGTTTTCCTATGTGAAAAATCCAGAGAAAACAGACAGCGGCGAATATGTTTCCGCCCTCAACTGTTTAAAAGAAACTGCCCTGCAACAGATGATTTTAACGAAAAAGCAGTACCAAAAGACAAGCGGTTATATCGCATGGCACGGCTACCAGAGCTTCAAGCCAGACGAGGGAACGCCCGAACAGTGCCATGAAATCGGTTTAAAACTGGCAGGGGAAATGTGGGGAGACAAATACCAGATAATCGTTGCCACCCACCTTGACAGAGGGCATCTCCATAACCATTTCTGTTTTAACTCTGTTTCGTATCTGGACGGGAAGAAATATAATTACTCAAAATCGGAGCAGAAACGGTTAAGGGAAGTGTCCGATCACTTGTGCCGAGAGTACGGATTGTCGGTGATTGAGAACCCCAGGAAAGCCCCGTCAAGACCGCTGTATCTGGATGAGAAAAGCGGAAAGCCGACACGTTACAATGTCTATCTGGAAGATTTAACAGAGGCAATCAGCGGCAGCCGTGATATTCCGCATATGATGAAATACCTTACCGACAAAGGGTATGAGGTTGATTTTTCGGGAAGCCATTGGAAGATGAAGCTGCCGCAGTATAAACACTTCACAAGGTTAGATACGCTTGACGAGCGCTTAACGCCCGATTTTATCCGCTCACATTTAGGGACAAGGGCAAGATACGGGAACTACAAAGCGAGGATTTCCTACTCTCCCTATATGCCAGAGGAATATAAAAAAGCGTGGAAACCGCATCAAAAAACCACTGGAATCTTAGCGTTGTATTACTACTGGTGCTACCAATTGGGGATATTTCCGAAAGGAACGGACTACAAGCCTACAAGCCCGCTGATGAAAGAGGAGCTTTTGAAACTGGATGAGATTACCGCACAGGTGCGCTATATGTCAAAGAATAACATCTCCACCCTCTCTGATTTACACGCTGACAGGGACAAAAATCAGTCGGAAATGGAACGGCTTACCGATTATCGGCGGCACTTGCAGAATAAAATACGACGTGCTTCACCAGCCGAAAAAGAAACATTAAGAGCCGAAAAAAATGGCGTGACGGAGCAGATAACCGAACTACGAAAGCGGCTGAAATATGCAGACGGGATTGAAAAACGCTCCGCACACATTGACGACTGTTTAAACCAAATCCATGACACGATAGAAAACCAACGGTCAAATCATCAGAAGCAGCCAACTAAAACAGAACACAGGAGGGAGGAATCATTGCGATGAGCAGGCTGTCCGAGGAAGAAATACAGTCAATTATGGAAGAATACAAAGACGCCCCTATGGTAAATCCCGACAAAATATATCCCCCTCTGCCGCCCGCCGAGAATGTCACGCCCCTTGTCCGCATCCCAGAGCCGACAAGCCTTAGCGAAAAAATCGGCAGCACGGAATACACCGTCAACGCCCATTTCCGAAAAGACGGGCGGGATTTGCTCTGTATTCTTGCGGATATATTTCGGCGTGGCACACACGGTTATGGATTTTATGACGGGGAGAATTGGGGTGATGATGACGGGGAATAGCAGGCGGCGGAAGAATTATCGCTTTAAAGCGTTGAATTTTAAGGGCAGATGTGGTATGCTGTACCTACACTTCACAATACCGTGTCTGCTGTCGGAAAGGAGAGCTTTATGAAAAGACAGCAGGAAGAGTTTACGGCATTATATTGTAGATTAAGCCAAGATGACGGACGGGAAGGCGAAAGCAACAGCATTGTAAACCAGAAAGAATATCTGATAAAATACGCCAAGGAACACGGTTTTCCCAACCCGAAATTCTATGTTGACGACGGTTATACGGGTACGAATTTTGACCGCCCAAGCTTTAAGGAAATGTCGGCAGATATTGAAAAAGGGATTGTAAAAACGGTCATTGTAAAAGACTTATCCCGTTTCGGCAGGAACTATATCGAGGTCGGCTCTTACTCCGAAATCATCTACCCAGAAGCGGGCGTGAGGTTTATCGCCATCATGGACAACGTGGACACGGGCAGTCTTGAAAGCAATGAATTTGCCGCCTTTACCAACCTTTTCAACGAATGGTATCCAAAAAGCACGAGCAAAAAGGTAAAGGAAGTCAAGAAAGCGAAAGGGCTTGCAGGCGAACATCTGGGAGCACCGCCCTACGGATATTTACGGAATCCAGACGACAAGACACGCTGGCTTGTGGATGAAGAAGCTGCGGCGGTTGTCCGTAGGATATTCTCCCTCTGTATGCAGGGAAAGGGTGTGTCGGATATAGCCACAATCCTATGGAAAAATAAGGTGCTTACCCCATCAGCCTATAAAGCATCAAAGGGAATCGGTGTTGCAAAAGTGTCGGAGAACCCATATTGTTGGGAATCTGCTACCGTAGCTGCCATCCTGGAAAACGTGGCATATATTGGCATAACGGAAAGCTTCAAATCCACGAGGTTAGGATTTAAAAGCAGGAAACGCATCCCTACGGCAAAAGACAGGCGGGCATACATCGAAAATGCCCATACCCCCATCATTGACAGAGATATGTGGGAAAAAGTCCAGACGATACGGGAGAACAAACGTAGACCGACCAAAAGCGGGATGACAAGCATGTTTTCAAGTCTGCTCTATTGTGCCGACTGCGGGGCAAAACTCAGCTTGGCAGCAGCAAACGGATATGTGCATTTCCGTTGTTCCATGTATAAAAGGACAAGCCGTACACAGAACTGCACACAGCACTATATCCGAGAGGACGCATTAAACCAGTTGGTGCTGAAACAGCTTCAGCATTTCCTGTCTTATTTGCAGCAGTTTGAGCGTGTATTTATCAAACAGCAGATTGACACTACCCTTGCAGAACGCAGATACGAGTTATCTGCAAAGCAGAAACAGATTGAAAAAGATGAAAAACGGATAGATGAGCTTGACCGCCTGTTCCGTAAAATCTATGAGGATAATGTCAATGGAAAGCTGAATGACGAACGCTTTTACAAGCTGTCGGACGGATATGAAGCTGAGCAGGAACAGCTAAAACAGGAAATTGAAACCCTGACCGCCGAGGTCAGTGAAGCCGACACGGAAATCACCAATGTTTCCAAGCTGATAGCCGACACCAAAAAGTACACCCGCATTGACGAATTGACGCCCGAAATCTTAAATACCTTTGTGGATAAAATCGTAATCCATGAACGTGAGAAAAAGGACGGGAAACGGACACAGAAAATCGACATCTATTATTCCTATGTTGGGATTGTAGACATTCCAACGGATGAAGAAATGCGGGAAATGGAAAAGGCATATATGCAGCATACTACACGTCAAACCGCCTAATATATAGGCGTGGCAGGAGAAAATCTATGCTCCTGCCCATACATATCTATTTTTATCCCTATCTGGTTTAACCCATGTGTTACAACTGAATAATTAAAATACAGGGTTCTCTCCTTTGTGTTATATTTTAGTCACCACAACCACAACATAAGCGGGCGGGGAATCGAACAGAATTCCCTCTTGTGTCATCAAATAGCCAGTTGCTATGAAGGATATCACGGTCCGCATCAGCAATGATGCAGACCCTGTCCTGCTGGCCAGGGCATTCCGCCTGCTCTAGGAGCTCTCATGTTAGGTGACATTTCCGGGCTCGAGAAGATCTACATTGTCTGCGGCTACACAGATATGCGGAAATCCATTGACGGGCTCTGCGCCGTTATCGAAGACCAGCTTAAGATGGATCCATCGTCCAGCGCTCTCTTCCTTTTCTGTGGAAGAAGACGGGACAGGATTAAAGCCTTGTTCCGGGAACCTGACGGCTTCGTTCTGATCTATAAGCGGTTGTCTGTCCGCGGCGGCTATCAATGGCCCAGGAAGCAGTCGGAGGTCCGGGATCTATCCTGGAGGGAGTTCGACTGGCTGATGTCGGGGATCGATATTGGCCAGCCAAAAGCCCTCAAGGCAGAGTAAAAAACCATCTGGATTTCAGCAAAAATCCTGCATAGAAAAATCCTGAAATCCCCTGTAAATTCGGCGTTTTTCAGGAGCGATTCTTCTTTAGCAAAAGCCCCGTTTCTGGTATAATAAAGGTATCAAATCCGAGGAGGGAAACGATGGCTTCCAGTGCGAAAGATATCCAGCTCAGAGAGCTGAAAGATACAGTATCACAACTAAAAACAATGATATCTGAACAGACTGAGCTGATCAAATCCCTCCGTCTTATTATTGACGAAAAATCCAGTCACGAGAAAGCACTCCAGGAACAGGTGGACTATCTTACCAAAAAACTTTTCGGCTCTTCCAGCGAAAGAAGATCCGATGATATTCCGGGACAACAGAATCTCTTCGATGAAGCGGAAGTGGAACAGGATCCATCCCTGCTGGAAGAAGAAACGGTAATCCGGGAGCATACCCGCAAAAAGAAGGCAACGCATGAAGAGCTCTTTAAAGGCCTGAAGGTTGAAAAAGTAGTGATACCTCTCCCGGAAGAAGAGCAGATCTGCCCGGTCTGTGGTACGCAGATGGTCCTGGTCGGCGAGGAGTATGTCCGCCGGGAACTGTAATTCATTCCTGCCACCTGTAAAGTGATCGAATACTACAGCCAGAGTTACGGATGCCCATCCTGCAAGGAAGGACTCGGCGATACGGAAAAACCCGTGATCGTAAAGTCCCAGGTCCCGGCGGCTCTGGTTGGGAAAGGCCCTGCCTCGGCTTCTGCCGTTGCATGGACCATGTATCAGAAGTATGCCAATGGGCTTCCCCTTTACCGGCAGGAGAAAGACTGGAAGCAGTATGGTGCCCAGATCAGCCGCACCACTCTTGCCAACTGGATCATCTACTGTTCGCAGAACTATTTTCAGCCAATGTATGATTACTTTCATCGGGAGCTTCTGAAACGAGAGTTTGCGATGGCAGATGAGACAAGAGTCCAGGTGCTGAATGAGGAAGGACGCAGGGCCCAGACCCAGTCATTCATGTGGCTGTTCCGCAGCGGCGAGGACGGGCTTCCGGCGATCATCCTGTATGGCTATTCCCCGACCAGAAGCGGCAGCCATGCAAAGGAGTTTCTGGAAGGCTACCATGGATATCTGGAAACTGACGACTATCAGGGGTACAACAATCTGCCGGGGATCAGACGCTGTTCCTGCTGGGCGCATATCCGCCGATACTTTATCGACGCTGTCCCCAAAGGAAAGCAGTATGACTACAGCCAGCCGGCAGTACAGGGAGTCCAGTACTGCAACCGGTTATTCGCCATTGAGGACTCCATTAACCAAAAATATCCCGGTGATTTTGAAAAAAGGAAACAGCTGCGTCTCGAGAAGGAAAAACCTGTTCTGGAGGCTTTCTGGTCGTGACTCGATCAGCAGAGGCCGGTCCGGAATACCCGGATGGATAAAGCGGTGAATTACGTTCTCAACCGGCGTGATACAGCAGAGACCTATCTGGAAGACGGGCGCTGCAGCTTTACCAATAATCTCAGCGAGAATGCGATCCGTCCATTCGCAGTGGGGCGGAAGAACTGGCTGTTCAGCAGTTCCGTTGACGGAGCGAATGCCAGCGCAGTGATCTACACAATGGTTGAGATGGCAAAAGCACATGGGCTGAATATTTACGGATATCTTAAATTTCTGCTGGAGCACCGGCCAGATAAAGAGATGACCGATGAACAGCTGGCGGATCTGGCACCCTGGAGTGAAAAACTCCAATCTATCAAAGATCGCATGTGAATTATAGTGAATTACTCCAACTCCTAAGCGTGGGGTCGGAGGTTCAAATCCTCTCATGTACGCCAAAAATCCCGCCGAAAGTCTTGATTTATCAAGGTTTTCGGCGTTTCTTGTTTATCCGAAACCTTGTCTTTCAAACCATTATACCGTTTGTAAGATAACATGTTTGTTTATGAGTTACGATGTATTATTTGCTAATTGGAAACAAACAAAAATCTATACTAATAAAATCTGCCTCTTTGCTAATTTTAGATTTCAGACCGCTTTTTGACCTGAAATCAAAGCTGCCAGCGTGCTTGCAAGTTCCGGCCATTTTTGAAGCTGCTCAATCAAAGCTGCCAAGTCTAAGGTTTGTGCCGAAGGCAGTTCATGTGGAGGCGTTACATTCCTCATATCAGGCTTTGCATAGAAGGCGCTCTCAAATTTCTGTGCGTTGATCTTGCGGTCCTCGTCAAGAATATGAGCGTAGACCTTAGTAATCATATCAATCTCTGCGTGTCCTGTATCGCCCTGTGTGGCCTTCGATCGCCGTGGTTGAGCTTTATTTAGCTTATAAGTCGTACTGGAATGCCTCAAAGAGTAAAAGACGACGTTAGGGAGCCCTGCCTTTTGTTTCAGCAGATAAAACTCTTTCTCGATAATCCGATTCTCGCAAGGTATGCAATTTGGCAATGCAACCACCAAATCAAAATCCTGGTACTCGTTACCGAGAAAGCCCTTTAATTCTTCCTGTGACTTTTTCCATTCACAGATGATATAGGCAACCGTCTTTGGCAGCCAGATTTTACGGATGCTGGAATCTGTTTTGGGCTTTTTCAGAATCAGACGGGTACTGGTATTCGGCATAAGCGGGGTATAGATATAATAAATGTCTTTTTGACCCAACATTTCAATGGCCTGCTTGGAAGCTCTTGTCAGTTCTGTCTTTCTAAGATTAGAACGTCTGCGCGTCTAACCATTCGTCAAATGATTTTTTGGAAACTCGTATGGCATTACCAACCCGTACCCCCCTTGTGTTCAAATTCGGGGCTGAAAAAGGCCGTGTGCTGCTGTTAGTATCATTCTTCATTCCGGCAGGGATTTGTTTTGGAATATGCCATCTTCTTGCCATGCTGGGAGTTGAATTGACAGACCAGCTTGTGTTTATCCTGCTGTGCTGTTCTCCGATCCTTGCATTGGCGTGGTGCTATGTAATGTACCAAATCAGTTATCGCATCTTTTCAAGACAGGAACTTTGATTTTAACCTATACAAGAGATTTGAAATTACTGAAACCGAGGGAAGCGTTAAGGGCTTTTATGTGGTAGTAGATAAAGAAACCGGCGTTAATTACATTGTCGCAAAGTTTGGAACGGGCGGGGGCATTTGCCCATTAGTTGACAAAGATGGAAGGCCCATCGTGACAAAATAACCTTTCTAAATGGGATGAACTGAAAGAAAAAGCCTGTCCCAAACGCAGGTCAATTCCGATCAACCATACACCATACACGTACAATACGCCTGTCTGTAGAATTGCAGACAGGCGTATTGCTTTGCAGGAAAACCTTTTCAAACAATTATTTTTCTTCTTTAAGATTTCACTATGCAGGTCAGATCAGCATACAACACACTAAACGCAGGAAAAATAATAAGTATTTTTACAATCAACTAATTTATATTTAGGAGGGGCTCTAACCTACTCGTTATAATACTGCTGAACCCTCGCAGGTAATTCCTTGTATTCAACTTCTGCCCATGTTACCACACCCCGTATAAAATTGACTTTCAGGCAGAGAAACGCATCATCTGTCAAAATACGGCTTGTTTCAAACACAACATCCTTTTCGTTCCCGTCCTCATCGTAGGCCTTCAGCGTGTATTTATAATTCATTGCTCCATGCGGAGCAATCTCCTGCACCCATCTGTTGTCAATTTGCGTATAATAATTGTCATTTTGGGTCGCAAGAAAAGCTACCCCCATGCAGATGACAACTAATATTGTGACAATAATGCCTACTATAACTTTTTTTGATTTCATGTGAAAATCCTCCTACCTCGCACTATAATTTCTTTTGTGAACCGTTTTTTCAGATTTTTTCTTCTTTTTCTTTGTGGCGGTTACTTCACGATTTTTCGCTGTGGAAACAATAATGAATGTCACGGCCAGCATAAACAGGATGGAGGCTGCACTCAACAAGACGTTTCCAGTTGGATCACTGCTTCCATCTTGATAACCAACTACGGTAAGGCCCGCAGTAATAGGATATAGATCACGCAGGCCGTGGCCGGAAGCCATCATTCCAACGAAACCATAAAAGAAAGCAAAGCCAACCCCGGCCATAAAGCTGCCGCTTTTTTGAGCGGTAAAAGCAATAACAGGCATGACTGCAATATAGGAGATCAAATTGATCCCGATCATCTGAAAAAGGGCCAATGCCGCACCACCGATAGAAAATCCGGGAAATCCGCTTGCAAAGAAAACAATGAGCGTGAACAGAAATTCAATAACGGAAAGTGCTACTGCTATACATCCAACAGCAATCAGTTTTCCAATCAGCATTTTCCGAAAGGACACAGGGATTGTGAGAATATTTTTCAGCGTGTCGTCTGTACGCTCCCGGTCAATGATATATCCGGCAATCAAAACGATTGTTGCAGGATATATCAGAACCAAATTGTTCAAAATTACACTGGAAGTAAAGTTTATGAGCGTATGTGTTGCCCCGTCAGAGGCCGTTGCCATAAACCGAGCAAGGAGCACGACGGTAAACATCGTCGCTACGCCAATCCAAATTACGGAATACCGCTTTATTTTATAAAATTCCGTTTTTATAATGCATGCCATTTTTCTCACCTCAACTTTCGCATTTGTTATAAATTCTGATAATCGCCAGATAAGACAGCACCCCAATAATAACGACAGTTAATACAACGGGCCACAGCGGTAAAAAATACGGCTCCATTACAGAATATGCCGGGGTTCCAGGATCAACGAACCGGACGGCCTGCCAACGGTAAATGATAGGTGCTGGCATGATGTTTGTTACCAGCCGCATCATAGGGTCTGCTGTGGCAAAAAGGCCTCCATACGCAAGCATAAAGTCGAACATCGTATAAAAAAAGGTTAAGATAACCGAAAAAATATAAGAGCGGTTAAATCCTACAAGCGCAATGACAATCGGCAAAATGCTTGTTGTGTAAAGTAATGCTGTAATAATCGCAATACCGAAGTTTTCCCCGATGTTTGTTAGTTCACTTCCGGCAATCAGGCCGCCAACCATTGACGAAACCATAGTGGCAAAGGCAAAGAGCAGTCCCAAAATGTAAAGTACAGCAATTTTTGCTGTAGCAATTTTAAACGGGGAAATAGGGATAGTGCGTAGGTTTTTCAAAGTATCGTTATCCCGCTCCATAAAAAACAGCATAGCCGCAATGATACCTAAAACCGCTGGAAGCATGATGGGCATACCCATAGTAGCCAACAGGCCGAAAACTGCTTCAAAGCCGGTAAAGTTTCCCACACTCCCGGCCAGTACAAGAGCCGTAAACGGAATTGGGAACAGAAGCGCGGCGAAAATCACAAATGATACAAAGTGTTTCCGCTTTAACTTCCGCATCTCGCATTGGATCAGTTTAAGCAATTCCCTCACCCCCTGTAATTCTCTTGAAGTAATCCTCCAAAGTATCCTCGCAGAGATGGGATTCCAGAATATCGATTTCAGCCTCGATAAAAGCGCGGTTAATCCTTGCTACCGGCAGGGCCGTATCATAGAGATACAGATTATTGTTATCCATAAGCTGGATATTCTTGCTCTGAAACATCGCGGCAATAATCTGTGCAGCCTTTTGTGCATCCGATACGCAGAAATGAATGTACTTTGCGTTCTTAGACTCCAGCCCCTTCAGGCTTTCTTCTTCTAGCAAATTGCCGTGGTCAATAATTCCAACATCGTCAGCCAACAGGGAAATTTCCGAAAGGATGTGACTGGAAATCAAAATCGTTTTCCCTCTGGCGTCGCACAATTCCCTGATAAAATCGCGTACCTCTGCAATACCGATGGGGTCTAGTCCATTGATCGGTTCATCTAAAATCAGCAGTTCAGGATTGTGCATAACAGCCAGCGCAATCGCCAACCGCTGTTTCATACCGAGAGAATATTGCGAAAACAATTTTTTGTCCCGGTAAGGCAGGTTGACAAGTTCCAATGCACCTTTGATGTAGTTGGGGTTCCTCAAGCCCCGCAGTTCGGCAAAGATTTTCAGGTTTTCTGTCCCTGTCAAATTGGGGTAAAAGCCCGGTGACTCAATCAGACAGCCAATGCGGGGCAAGATTTCCTTTTCGTTGCCCTGGAAAGGCTTTCCGAATATTGTTACCTCGCCAGACGTGGGGGCTGTCAATCCCAACAGCATCCGCATAGTCGTGGTCTTACCTGCACCGTTGCGCCCCAACAGTCCATAGATACGGCCCTTTTTCACATGAATATTCAGATGGGAAACACTGACCTGACTTCCATATTTTTTTGTCAAGTCATGTGTTTCAATAATGTAATCACTCATATAGCTTGCGCCTCCTTTTTGTTCTTGTAATCAGCATAACACATCAACTTTGAGATAACTTTGAGCCAACTTTGAGTTTACTTTGAGATTTCAAGACCAGAATAGGAAATTTATTTGTCTTGCGGTATAATAAGAATAGTTGAAAAAAGGTGGTGACTTATGAACGATAAGATTATTCTTGTGGTGGACGATGAAACCGAACTGTTGGAGATGGTGAAGTCCATTTTTATGAGAGCAGGCTTTACGCAGGTGTTGACGGCATCCTCTGGTGAAGCTGCCTTGAAAGTATGTAAAGAGAGGCAGCCGGATCTGGTGATCCTCGATGTTATGATGCCGGGTATGGACGGATTTGCCACACTAAAAGAATTACGAAAGACAAGCAAAATCCCTGTCCTTATGCTGACAGCCCGCGGTGAAGCAGAGGACAAATTTGCAGGATTTGAAAATGGTGCAGACGATTATCTGTTGAAACCCTTTCTGCCGAAGGAATTATTATTCCGAGTGAAGGCTATATTAAAACGAGCCTACCCAAGGAAGGAGCGCAAAGTGTCCTTTGATACAGCAACCGTGGACTTGGATAAAGCGATAGTACAGCGCGATAGTGAAAGCATTTCTTTAACGGCCAAAGAGTTCCAGCTTTTTGAAAAACTGTATGAAAACGCAGGACGAATCGTTACTACCGGCGCATTATGTCAGGCGATTTGCGGCGACTTCTGGCAGGGATATGAGAGTACGTTGGCTACACATATCCGGCATTTGAGAGAGAAGATTGAAGAAAATCCCTCAAAGCCGATTACCCTTGTGACGATCAAGGGAATCGGGTATCGCCTGAATATTAAGGGGGCGCAGAGGTGAACGCATCAGAACGGTTTTTTCGCCGCTATATATTTTCCACAGTTAGAATTATAGTCCTTTTTCTGGCTGTTAATATTATTTTAGTGGCTTCCTATTTTGTGATAGCTTATTTAGGCAATATGGCAACATCCAAGTTCCCGATTGAAGACTTTTCAGATCATGTCACGGTAACAAATGGGGAATTCAGCGCTGATATACAAGCGAAGGAAATGCTGAATAATGCCGACGCATGGGCTATGATTTTAGGTGATGATGGCACTGTCGTTTGGGAAGAAAATCTACCGGAAGAATTACCACGTCACTATTCCTCAATGGATATTGCAATGTTTAGTCGTTGGTATCTCGATGATTATCCGACCAATATCGCAAAACGACAGGATGGGCTTTTGGTGATTGGCTTTCCTCCTGGAAGTGTTGTGAATTACTATTTTTCCTTCAAGGCGCAATACATTTGGCCTATGTTATTTGGATTAGCGGCGGTATTCTGCATTAACATATTATTGATGATATATTTGTTTATCCGCAATGCCCGCCGGGTAGAAAAAGCTATGGTGCCGATTTTGAGAGGCATTCGGCATCTGTCCTCCGGAAAGCCTATCCATCTGGAAGAAACCGGCGAGTTAGCAGAGATTAATGCTGGTTTGAATAAGGCCGGTGACTATTTGCTGAAAAAGGATAACACCCGTGCAGACTGGATCAGAGGAATTTCCCATGATATACGCACACCGCTTTCTGTGATTTTGGGATATGCAAGCGAAATTGAAGACACTTCTTCTTTGCCAGAAGCTGTCCGAAACCAGGCTGGGATAATCCGAAAGCACAGTGAACGGTTAAAAGATTTAGTGGCTGATTTGAATTTGACAACTAAATTAGAATATTCCATGCAGCCTATGCAAAAACAAAGCCTTGACCCGGTAGAATTGGCGCGGCAGGCTGTCAGTGAAATATTGAATGATAGCCTATCAGAACTATACGAGTTGGAACTATCAGAAGATAATCCCGGTAAAAGCATCTCGATTGTCGGAGATCAGGCTTT
This sequence comes from Extibacter muris, assembly GCF_004345005.1. Classification (GTDB taxonomy): domain Bacteria; phylum Bacillota; class Clostridia; order Lachnospirales; family Lachnospiraceae; genus Extibacter; species Extibacter muris. The sequence continues at coordinate 27,922 of NZ_SMMX01000012.1, read as the reverse complement.
ACTTAGCCGAATGTTGGCTAATTTGATAAGGAATTGTATTGTCCATAATCGTAATGGGTGTAAAATACAGGTCTCCATTGGCAGTAATGACACACTTTGTATTTTTTCTGTTATGGACAATGGATGCGGGGTAAGTGAAGCGCAGTTAAATGCATTAAACAGTGACGAGGATATTTCCAGTACGCAAAAACAGACCGATGAAATGGAACATGGTTTGGGTCTTAAAATTGTGCGGCAGATTGTGAAAGCACATCAGGGAACAATCCATTTTTTTGAAACAAGTCCTATTGGATTGAATGTTACAGTTAAGCTACCCATAAAGTAATTGAAAAGGAAAGCGGAGAGAAAAATCTTTCTCCGCTTTCCTTTTTTCAGCTCACTTAGTCATGCAATGCAAAAATTGATATATATATCCGGGTACGGTTCATCTGCCAGAACATAATGCCACCATTCGTTACAATAGGCTTCAAATCCGCTGCTTTCCATTAGAGAAGCGGTGCGCAATCATACTCCCACACCGTCGTACTTTAAATTATTTCTCTCAATTTCTCAATAATCTTTCTTTTTCATTGCCAGAAGCGTTGCAAGAAAGCCAACCAAAGAAACTGCCAGCAGGGAAATCCAGAGTGTCATATGGCTGTTATCTCCCGTCTGCGGGCTGCCGCCGCTCGGCTTGCTGGGATTGCCCGTGTTTCCGCCGAGCATGGGGATCTCTACAAGAGCATCTTCCGGTTTCACCCCCGCAGGCTGCGAGCCGATAGCGGGAATTACTGTGCTGTCCTTTACCGCATTACAGACCATGCAGTGAATGGATTTACTGCCGTCTTCGGTAGTGGTGGGCTGCTTATCTACGGTATATTTCTCATTCCAGTCATGGCCATTAGGGTCAACATCTTTTGTCTCTACAACATTGCACACGGAGCAAGTGCGCTTTTGGCTGCCCTTATCCGTACAGTTAGGGGAAGTCAAAGCTTTCCATTCGCCCCAGGTATGGCCCTTGGCCGCAATCTCTGCCGGCTTTTCAATTTCAGTTATACCGTTTTCATCCGAGAACAGCTTGCTGCAGACGCTGCACTTCCAATGGCCTTCATAGCCTGCTTCGGTGCAGGTGGATTCTTTACCTTCTACCACTTCCAGAGTGTGCTGTACAACTAAGGTTCCGGCCTTATAAGTAATCGTATAATTGTCTCCGGCAGCCGCGTCGCTGACGGTGATGGTATAGCTGCCAGCCGTATTTGCGTCCGCATCGGCGCAGGCAACAGCAGGCTCCGTGCTTAGGCTCTCTCTATCCACAAGACCGGAAACGGTGTAGGTAAATGTAGGCAAAGCGCTACCCACGCAGATTTTCTGATCCTCTGCGGTGATGGTTACAGTCACAGGCTGAATCACAAGTCCGCCATAAATCTTGTGATGATAGGTGGCGGTGCTGTCAGTAGCCTCTTTAGTCACCGTCACGTCATAGCTTCCTGCGTTGACAGGAGCTTCCACAGTATTTCCGTTCTGCTCGTAAGTAACGGTAAATCCGCCATCCACAGTGAATCCCTGAGTCTGACCATTGTAGGTCTTAGTCTGGACACTTACATCAGGGGCCAGAACCTCTTTGGTTGTCCAAACGGCATATAGCGTGACAGTTCCATTGTTCTCAGCGGTCAGGTTCTTTAGTTGGTCGCCGTCGGTGTAATGTACAGTCGCTCCATTTTTCTCAGTTGTCCAACCTGCAAAGTTATAATCTGCCTTAGTGAATGTGCAGGAGGCTAAGGTAACTGGCTTGTCATAGGTGGCTGTAATCGACCCCATAGTGCCATTACCATCCTTAGCATTAAAACTGATGGTATAGGTGTTGGGCTTCCACTGGGCATACAATGTTGTACCGTTTGGAACAGTGGAAGCAACAGCATCACTTTCATATGTCACTCCACTACCGTCTGCCGCCGTATTCCAGTTTAAAAAGTTATAGCCAGCCCTGGTAAAGGTATTTTCTGATAAGCTTGTCGTATTGCCGCCCTCTGTGACTTGTTGTGCGCTCATAGTACCGGAACCGCCATTAGAATCAAAAGTGATCTTGTAGTTCCATTTGGCATAATAAGTTTTACCATTTTCCGCAGAGCTGACAGCATCACCAGTGAAGGTAGAAGATTCATACCAGCCAGCGAAGGTATACCCCTCCCTGACGGGATCAACGAGTGTTTTTTCTTTAAATTTAGTATGGGGTACGATGCCACCGTTTGTGATCAAATAAACTGGATCATATGATCCGTTATAATACAGATTTTTTTTGACCGTTTCAGACGGGAGATAGAGCATACAGCCACGTGTAACATTTGAAGTACACCCCGCGATAGAAGCCGTCTCCGAAACCGCCGAGAGATTGATGGCATATTTGCAGGAATGAAGAAATGCATCCTGTCCAATGCTGGTCACTGTAGAAGGGACGGTAATATATTCAATTCCAGACTGCTGGAATGCGGTCGTTGAGATTGTTTCCAGGCCTTCGGGCAGCGCAACGGATTTAATATTGGCAAGGGCGCCGGTCCTGCCAAACACATTTGACCCAATACTTTTGAGCGCACTGCCTTCAGCAAAAACCACGCTCTCAAAGGCATGATTACCGGTTCTCTGCAGAAAAGCATTATCTCCAATCGAGGTAACAGACGCAGGGATTTGAATGGATGTAAGGGGCACGTCATAAAAAGCATTGGGTCCGATTTCCTTCAGTCCCTCCGGCAGGGTCACTTCCGTAATACTACAGTTGGTGAACGCATTATTCGTGATTGTCTTCAAGTTAGAGCCGCTTTCAAAGGTGACTTTGGAAATTCTTGAGCAGTTCCAGAACGAGGCATTCAGAGTTTCTATTTCTGCAGGAATCGTAACTTGTCCAACCATAGCACCACATCTTTGAAATGCTCCTGATCCGATTTCTTTTACAGCTACAGGTATTATTTCAGATGACGTGCTTTTCGTAGGATTATTGAAATACACTAGGGAGGTGCAGCCACCAAATGCAGCTGAACCAATTGACAAAAGATTTTCTGGTTGCTGGAAGGTTACGGTCTCAAGCTTTGCACAATTAAAAAAGGCTCCTGCCCCAATCTCAGTTAAGGATGCGGGAAACTCAATACTGGTCAACGACTTCAAAGTATGGAAGGATTGCATTTTGATCTGTCCCAGCTGACTGCCATACTCAAACGTGACTGTTTTCACTGCCTCACACCATACAAAGGTATTGGCCCCTACAACGGTGATGTCTTTGCCGATTTCAATTTTTGTGATTTGGGTCTTATATGCCTCATTTGGTAAAGTAGTACACCACGGCGCTGTTCCCGCCTCAGAGTAATCTGCCATCGCCCCGGAACCGGAAATGGTGAGGGTATAGGCAAGACTGTCGCTGACATCATTATTCTCCGTCAGTGCCCAAGAAACATTATCGTTTTCAGTAGCGCCGCAGGTACCAGAAGTGGCCGGTTCAGCTGTAGGTGTTTCCGCTGGCTCTGCAGATGGCTCTGCGGTAGGCTCCGCTGCTGATTCTGCGTCAGACCCTGTTTCGGATTCCGTAATAACGCAACCGCCCTCATGCCCGGTTTCTAGCATGCAGCCTTCGGTGACAGTGCATTGCTCCGCCAGTGTGCTTTCGGCTTCTTCCGCAAAAGCCACGGTGGGGAGCATACTCAGCAGCATGGCGACAGCCAGCAGCATGGCTAGCAGTCTGCTTCTTTTTGCTTGTTTCATAGTTTTTACCTCTTTTCATGGTTTTCTTCACATTGGTTCAACGTGCAGCCCAATAAATATTTCTTCGCCTGTTTCGGTTCTGTAAAGGATTGATTCTGCCCGGTCAGATAAGAAACCGCGTCTTCCCACTCCCGCAGACTAAAATCCTCCGCACTGATTTCATGCAGGTGGTGGAGGAGAAACGCATTTTCAAAGTATACATGGCAATTCGGCGGAGGTTCTATCTTGCAGGCTTGAAATACATTCATCAGTATCTCATAAGCCTTCTCCGGATTAAGCGCAGGAACCTTCCCTTCTTTTGCATCCGGTTCCTGTTTACAATTCATACGATCACCTGCCTTTCTTTGGCGGCAGTTTGTTGCCGCGACTGCCGTTGACTTTGTCCAACATGCGACTGAATACCGCAGACTGACTCATCTGCGGTAACTTTGGCATAGCTGCAGGCCTAAAATTCATACGGAAAACAGAAAAAAGCGACTTGTCCTGACTGCAAATTGCCCTTTCTGCCACAACAAAAAAGCCTGCAAATGGGAAGGCGGATGCAGGCTTTCTTGTCATACGCAAATATTGTTTTATGTAGGATTTTCCCTATGTACCACTTGAAAATATTGGAACTTTACGATATACTATATGTACCTGTAACGTGCTTTACAGTACAGGTGTGATAACATTTACCGCAGATGAGTCAATCTGTGGTTTTTTTATAAAATGAGCTTCATTTTATTTAAGATTTGCTCATGAGCTGCGGCGCTGACCGCCACATAGATTCGTGTTGTCTCAATGCGGCTATGGCCAAGGATGTCCGCCAAATGGGCCAGGTTCTTCTCAATGGCATAAAAGCTGCGGGCGAACAGATGCCGCAGGTTGTGCGGAAATACCTTGCGTGAATCCACCCTGGCGCTGGCGCAGAGTTTTTTCATATCATGGCAGATGTTCGTCCGGTCCAGGGGCCTGCCGCTTCTGGTGCGGAAAATGTGGCCGTTGTCTATGCCCAGCTCCTTTGTGTATTTCAGCAGCCTGCCGCGCAGCTCCTTTTGCAGAAGAACGGTGCGGTTTTTCCCTTTCATGTAAATTTCTGCCCGTCCGGTTTTTGCCGCTTCCACTGTAATATATTGCAGCTCGCTGACCCGGATACCTGTGCCGCATATGGTCAGCATCACCAGATACAGCCGCTCATTTCCTTTGGCCTGGGCCGCTGCCAAAAGCTGCTTGTATTCCGCCTCTGATAACTCCCGCGTCTCGTCCAGAAACGCTTTCCGCTGTACCTTTAGGAGTTTTATCTTACAGTCCTGCCAGCCGCAGAACTCTAGAAAAGCGTTGATAGAAGTCAGTGCGCCGTTGACAGTCTGGGCCTTCACCCGGCTTTGCAGTATCTCCCGGTATTCCAAAAGCCGGGTCTTGGTAAGTTCCTCCCCGTGCAAATACTCCGCCAGTTTCCGCACGGCCTGGAGATATTTGCTCACAGTCGCTTTGGATTTCTCATTCAGATACAGGCTTTCTTCAAACGCCTGTATCTTTTGCACTGTTATTTGATTCATGATCATAGACCTCCTGTATATCATTTTTATATATTTTACCCATGAACATACAGGAAATCGTAATCCTTTATAAAAAAGGTGAATTCAGTTTACGTATTACAACTAAAGTTTGTTGCTTACATTTGGGACAGTACAGCGGGAAATTTTCAAGTATAGTATCATCCGTATTCTAATCTGTGTCTTATTCTTGCAAATAGGACATAATATCCATTCATTATTTTTCTCCGTCCATTATAATTCGTACTTGCGAAAGAGCAATATTCCTACAATCGTGGTTACTGTAAAAATAGAAAAGGAGCTGATTATATCATGTAGGGATATTTCTTTTGCTATTATACCGCTATTTAGAATACCAAAATAAGTGGCAGTAAGTGTACCAAGCGAACTGCCTATATTGGCAAAAATCACGATTACCATAGCTTTCAAAAAGCAATTTCTGAAAAAGCGCTTGATATGAAATATATCATCTGGAACACGGTTTATATCATCAACTGTCGGTTTAATAATTAAAGCATCGGTAAGACCGGCAAACCAACCACATGCCAAAAATGAATTGAGTGATGTAATCGGTACAGAAATAAAAGCTGTTAAAATACTGAAAGGGTGCCCCGACATAGCAGCTGTAAAAAAACCAGCTAATACGCTATTCCATAAAACCCAAGATTTAAGCTGTTGCAATCCTGTTTGGTATTTGCTAATAAAACCATAGGCAATTAAGAGAAAAATAGCGATTGGAATTATCTTCGCAAACACTCGAAAAACACGATTCGGTGTTGGAACAGATATTCAGCTATTTTATTTCTTCAATCACCCACTATGCAATGCAAAAATCAAAATATGTATCGGGGTACGGTTCATCTGCCAGAACATAATGCCACCATTCGTTACAATAGGCTTCAAATCCGCTGCTTTCCATGATATGACGCAGGCATTCCCGGTTCCTTGACTCTTCCTCTGTCAGACCGCTTGCAGTGTGATGGGATCGTTCATCCATAAAGTCAAAGTCTCCGCCCATAGGAACAAGCATACCGGTATCTAAATAAAAAATGGTGAGGTCAACCGCACCTCCGCGGCTATGGCTGGACTGTGAGGCCACATAACCCTTTGTAACCATTTCATTCCTCTTTATATTTGGGTAATACCGCTTTTTCGTCAGATTGTTCTCCGGGAGTGACGCCCAATGCAGAAAACAATCTACGGCACGCTGAGGGCGATAACCATCCCATAAGAGCAGCCCATACCCCTGTTTCATGGCAAGTTTTTGAGCTTTGCGTAAAGCAGCTCCCAGCTCTTTGGTTCCTGCAACACGGTTTACCTCATATCCGTCTACCGGTTTTCCTGTAAAATTATCCCATGTGGCATATTTGGCGTCCCAACGAATGCCGGGCAGCATTTCGTCTAAAAAAATAAAATTCTGTTTCATCGTGTTTACCTCCTAAGCGCCAGTTCAATCAAACAGTCAATGAGCTCCGAAAGGGTAAAGCCTGCTGCAGCCATCATACGGGGATAGCGGCTATACGAAGTAAAACCAGGCATGGTATTAACTTCATTGAGGACAACATGCCCATCTTCCTGTAAAAACAGGTCAATGCGGGCCAATCCTCTGCAGCCAAGTATCTGATAAATTTTCTTAGCTGTTTTCTGAATCCGTTCCCTTATCTCCGCCGGCAGGTCAGCCGGAACTTTAATCGTTGCATTTTCAGATCCCTTCTCAGGCTGTGCTTCCTGGTGAATCTTAAAAAAGCCGTGTTTTAGGCTAATCTGATCGACCTCGCCGACAATCAGGTTCGTACCAGTTCCCAATACGGCGCAGCCGACCTCACTTCCACAAACGGCCTGCTCGATCAATACTTTTCTGTCGTATTGCCTTGCTTCGTTTATGGCCGCGCATAAATCTTCCGCTTTATCTACTTTATTAACTCCAAAAGAAGAACCAGAGCGTGCAGGTTTTACAAAAAGAGGAAAACCAAATCTCTCTGCTCCCGGGCTGGCGCCGTCCTGGATAATCTGGAAATCGGGGACTTTGATACCTGCATTTTTTACGGCAGTATAAGCAAGTGATTTGTCCATGCAAATCACGGAGCTTTGAATATCACAGCCAACATAGGGAATACCCGATAGTTCGAGCAGCCCCTGTATTGAGCCATCTTCCCCAAATTTCCCATGAATCATTGGAAACACCACATCTACAAGTTGGGTTTCATATCCATCATCTTTTTGTATCAACAGGCCATGCGTATTTCTCCCCGGCGAAAAGACGACTGGATATTTTGCATATCGTTCCCAATCAAGGCAAGGCTTTTCGCACAGTTTCCAAACGCCTGATTTTGTGATTCCAATATAAAAAGGCTGATATTTTTCCATATCTATGTTTGCGGCAAGCTCCATTGCAGATTTTATTGATACAGTATGTTCCTCTGAGCAGCCCCCAAACAGGACCGCAACGTTTATCTTATACATTTCCAAGACTCCTTTCAAAATTCAGACAATTTCTGATCGTATTGCTCACTGTGTCAACCAACACCCGTTCCGTATGGTAAGCCGTATGCGGCGTAACGATCACATTTGGCATCCTTTGGAGAGCTGATAAAAAGGGGTGTTCTAGCGCTTTATGCGTATAGTCATAATAAAAAATTCCTTCTTCGCCTTCCAGTACATCTAAAGCGGCGCCTCCAATTCTTCCATCTTCCAATGCGTCTATCAATGCCCCGGTGTCCACCAAAGCGCCCCGTGCCGTATTGATAAGAAGCGCCTCTTTCTTCATCATGTTTAATTGCTCACGGCCAATCATATGGAAAGAATCTTCTGCCAGTGGGACATGAAGCGTAATGATGTCGCTGCTTTGCAGCAGCTCACAAAATGAAACATAGCCTGCTCCCGCTTTATGATTGCGGTCATATGCCAGCACCGTACAGCCGAATCCCTTCAGGCGTTCCATAACAGCCTGTCCAATCCGTCCGGTCCCTATAACGCCAACCGTCATATCCTGCAGTTCCTTTCCACGAAGGTTATTCAGGCAATAATTTTGAATTTCTGCTCTGTGCATTACGGGTTTTGTTCCACGCATCAGCATAAGCATCAACATAATGGCATAGTCGGCGACGCTCCCCGGTGAGTATGCTACCGTGCCAACGGTTATTCCCATTTGCCCGGCTGCCTGTATATCAATATGGTTGAAACCAATACTCCGGGTGCAGATATATTTTACTCCGGCGTTTTTCAGCGCAAGGAGGAGAGGTTCCGATAGCTCCGCTTTATGGCTTATGCTGACACACTGGCATCCAGCAGCTAATTTTGCATTGTTTTCCGATACGGCTTCGCTTATGAGTGAGACTGTAACGCCAAATTCACAGGAAAGTTTATAGAAAACCGCTGCCTCGTCCATCTCACATCCAAAAACAGTAATATCAGTCTTTTTCTTCATTGCTTCACTCCTTATTTGTTTATTGCGATTTAATTGCGTCAATAATATCAACGCTGTCCTGAAATCTGTCGTTCTCAGTTGATCCCATGACTGCACAGATATAGGTGTTTCCGTTAATGACCGCCGCAGAAATGATACAGGCGCCGCCAAGACTGCTGGTTCCCGTTTTTAGGCCGATTACTTCAGGACGGTAATATTGGCTGTCTGGATTGAGAAGTTCGTTTGTATTTTGGTAAGTGACCTTCCGGCCATTCGGCCATCTTTCATAAGACGAATAGCTTGCCACGATCTCCGAAATACAAGGGTCATCCAGACATGCCTTTGCAATAACAGCGAGATCGTAGGCCGTAGTATACTGCCCATCGGCGTCATATCCATCCGGTACTACAAAATTTGAGTTTTCCGCGCCAAGCGATTTTGCCTTTTGGTTTACTTTATCCATGAACACATCAATGGACTGCGCATTTGACAGCCCCTTATCTCCGGCAATTTTCTTTCCGGTATTCACCGCGAGCGTATATGCCGCGTCATTGCCGGAAGGAAGCATAAGGGCAACTAAGAGCTGTCTGACGGTCAGGGTATCGCCCTGCATAAGCCATGCCCTTGACGAATCATCATGCATCAATTCAATTTCCGCGCCCACCCTCATTTCATCGTTCGGGGAGCAGTAATCCAGCACCGTCAAGGCTGTAATCATCTTAGCTGTGCTGGCCGGCGCAATTTTGTCTGTACCTTTTTTCTGATATAATGTCTCATTGGTATCGGCGTTAATCACAATAGCATTTGCTGCCGTGATGTTTACGGAAAGAGGATTTTCTGCAGAGTCAAGGGAGGGGGAAACCGCCTCGTTTTGTTCGCCATTCACCAGAGAATAAGCCTCATTATTTTGAGTAACCTTTTTGCCGGGGATGGGGATTTCTTTGCCGCCCCTTATCAGATTCACAATTCCGAATGCTGTAACGGCTATGAGTAAACAGAGCACGATACATACAGCTCTGTAATACTCCCTTTTTTTCTCTTTTGATTTTCTCCTGTTCCTGTTATCGTAATTTTCGTTATTATTTTGATATTCCATCGTTATCCCAAACTCCTTTCTGGAAGTAAAAAATCGCTCCACCCGATATATAGCATATCAGAATGGAGCGATTTATGTTTTCGCTTTCCTTTGCGGATAATATATGATTTTTAACGGAATTTCTTACGATTTTCCTACGAGAGGCAATGACACCTCAAAGCAGGTAAAACCATCTGCACTGTGGGCGGTTATCTGCCCGTGATGAAGTTCAACAATCTCCTTTGCAATGGCGAGTCCCAGACCGGCACCGCCCGTTGCGGAGCTTCTTGATATATCCAGGCGGTAGAACTGCTCAAATATTCTTTCTAATCGTTCCTGCGGAATTGTATTTCCCTCGTTTATGACTTTAATGAGCACATGATCTTCTATCTGCTCTGCAGTTATCTTAATGCTTGTATCTGCGTTACAATAGCTGACAGCGTTTCGCAGCAGGTTATCAAATACACGCTGCATCTTGTTTGCATCACACGAAACAAAAATATCCGGCTGCATTTCAAATTCCAGCTTCAGGTTTTTCCCGGCCAGCATCGGCTTAAACTCATATGCCAACTGTTCGAGCATCCTCGTCAGATTGATTTTGCCGTATACAAGCGTAATATTGGAAAGGTTGAACCGTGTAATCTCAAAAAATTCGTTAAACAAATCCTCAAGGCGCTCTGCCTTATCCAGTGATATGGATAAATACCGCGTCTTAAGTTCATCGGAAATCTGGCCTTCATCCCTTAATAGCGTCAAATATCCGATTACCGATGAAAGAGGGGTTTTTAAGTCATGAGCCAGATACATAACAAGGTCATTTTTCCTTTGTTCCGCAAGCTCGGCATCCGTTTTTCTTTTCGTCAGAGTATGCCGTATGGAATTGATTTTTCTTTCCGTTGATGCCAGTTCTGCCGGCAGAGCTATATCTTGGGCATCTTCACTCACCAGAGAATCAATTCCACGGTTGATCTCCTTAAAGTATTTTGAAACATTGTCCACATACATGCGAAAAATCACAAAAAATACACCTAAAACTGCAAGGAGAAAAAGCCAGAATTCATATCTCTTGAAGGTTTTCAGGTAGACGACTGCGGCCTCATCGCGGTCTTGGTAAACAAAATGCTCTAAAATGGCAATTACGGCATTTGCAAAATTGCCTTTTAAAACAAACAGATAAATACCCGCTATAACCAGAAGGGAGCATAACATCATGAGCAGCATTTTGATGGATAATCTGTTTTTGAAAAGCAGATAGTCATCTTCATAATTTATTTTCTTTCTATTTTTCAATGGTATATCCCACTCCCCACACAGTTTTTATGAATTTAGGGTTTTTTGCCCGTTCTTTCATTTTCTCTCTGAGCCGACCGATATGGGCCATAACAGTATTATTGTTTTCCATGTATTCTTCTCCCCATACCGCTTCAAATAGTTCCTCCGTTGAGACAACCTTCCCCTGGTTTTCACACAGATACCAGAGAATAGAGAACTCCGTCGGTGTCAGCTGAAGCTCTTTTCCAAATAAGATACATTTATGGCTGTTCTTACTGATCGTCATTCCTCTTATATCGTATTCGCTGCGTTCATCCTCCTGTTTGAGTGGTGGTTGTCTGTATCTCATATACTGCCTTAACTGCGCTTTCACTCTGGCAACCATTTCCAGTGGGTTGAACGGCTTCGTGATATAGTCATCCGCAATGGATAGCCCCATGATTTTATCCCCATCCTCTACTTTTGCTGTCAGCATAATCACAGGAAAATAAAATTTCTCCCGGATTTTCTGGCAAATTTGAAAGCCGTCAATATCCGGGAGCATAATATCTAATATGGCTAAATCCAGGTGGACGGACTCAATGCACTTTAACGCATCCGTACCGTTGTAAAATTTATAAACAGTATATCCATCGTTTTTCAGATAGACTTCCACTAAATCGGCCAGCTCTTTTTCATCATCAACCACTAAGATTTTTTCATTCATTGCATTGCTCCTTACGTTCACAATCAGTCTGACTTTATTATGCACCAAAACGTTATAATATTATCAGCCGATGGTAGCATAATTATAGATAATCGTCAAGGCAGCTTACTTCTGGGCTTTAAGATAGCCGATAATAAGCAAAGCGAACCGGTGCGACAACCACGACTTAGTTACATCCAACCTCCCTCTGATTCCATAGTTTATATTACGGCACTTCAAATTTATATCCAACACCAACAACGCTTTTGATGTAATCCGGAGAATCCGGTGTAATTTTCAGCTTTTTCCGAAGATTGCTCACATGGTTATTGACTGCCTTGCGGGAGTAGCAGGTATAATCCTCATTCCAGACCAATTTCATAATCAGCTCATAAGTAAATACCCGCTTCGGGTGTGTAATTAACAAAGCAAGGATGTCAAATTCCTTAGCCGTTAATTTGATTACCTGCTCGCCAATACATACAAGCCGTTGCTCCTGGCAGAAATATAAATCGTCCATTTGAATTTCTGTAAACGGTTCATCAATGGCTGTCTGCACCCTATAATTTTCGGAAATGGCGCATGGGCTGTTAGCCGGATTATTCTGTTTCTTTTCGGAATCAAGAAGATAATTTACTAACTCCTGACGCTGACGGGTGTTTAACAGCACAAGCAGCTTTTCTGCAATTTTACCGCCCGGTTCAGATATATCAAATACAGCTAATTTCCCATGTCGCTACCCCCTTTCCACGCAGAAAGCTTCTTTTAAGCATTATAAAGTTTGTTATATTGTTTCGGAGTCACTCTGGCATATTTTTTGAAAAAATTAGTAAAGTGACTCTGGCTGCTAAAACCAAGCTGATAGGTGATATTTGTTCGCATTCCAATGATTGAGCATAATCTGCGACCAAATCGCCGATGATCATATAAAGCAGTTCTTCCTTTTGCAAATCACAATACGATCCATTTTCAATTAAATCAATCAATTCTTTAATTTGCGGAATAAGATCACTTTGGTGAACAATCTGCGGCTCAAAATATGGACATATGGCATATCCTATACATTCCAACGCCAATTCTTCCATACGCTCAGTAGTGATATGAAAACATCTAAAATCCAACACTTCTTTTTTCAATTCCAAACAAGTATGATTGTCATTAGGGTTAAATAGGAGCAGATCATTTTTCCCTATTGTATACTCCTTGCCTTGACAGATTACCCGTCGGCTTCCGCTCTCTATATATCCTAATTCATAGTAATCATGGAAATGTGGAGGTAAATTTTCTATCATTCCTGTCATTGATAATATCTCTATATTGAGTTTTTCATCAAAAACAATTCTGCTGTCAGAGTTATTCATACGTCACCTCCACAAAGTTATTCCAATTATATCATTATAGTTCATGCGTATCTCATTTTCTTGCATAATGTTGCTATCTTCACAAAGGCTTGTCGAATAATGCGCTTTCATTCTCTGAGTATAAAATAGGAAATATTGTGGCCCACTAAATTGAGCCACAATATTTCCCGTTATGACGGTATACGCTTTCGAAGATTGATGAGGCGAAAGACATTCTCCATAATCTCACTATCCCGTACCTCTAGCATCAACCACTTCTGTCCATTCCCAGTTTTCGTTTTTTTGAATACCGACTGCACATACTCAGAACATAGCGGCATAAGAAGTTCTGCCTCTGTAAGCTCATGGCTTCCTATAACCACGAGGACGATAAAATGGCCTTCCATCGGGTAGAGCGTACAAAGGGATTTCCCACCCTTTTTATACTTAACGTTCCAGCCAGCCTGCATGGAACAACGACTGTGTTCCATGTAGGGCGTAATCTGGTAGGTGGACTGAATATGCTCATTGAAGTCTGCCCATAACGGGCTGCCGATATATTCTGTGACCTGCTCCCATGTTGGCGGCGTTACATTTGAATAGAGCATATTCCAATCCATCCCAATTCCCTCCTTAGACACTGCTATCCTGCGGCAAAGGCTTGACCCAAATTTCCATGTAGGCCATGTCCTTCGCATCTCGGTAATACTTCTCTGCAGAGAAAGGCTCCGTGGTCAGGTTGTGGTGAGGCAACCATGTACCGAAAAGGTACTTGCTGGCCTGATCCAAAGCGACCGTCACCAAATCCTCGAATTTCTCTGCTTCGATTTTGCAAACGATGTACTCGCCTGCCGGAAGTTCTTTCTTTACGAAGCCACCCTGCAACTGGCCCTGAACATTTTGGGCAAGGCCACCCGCAAAATAGGTGAAAAGGCCTTGTGTAGCATCTTCCGTATGGGACATCCCCATTTCCACGCGGGTATCGAGGATGGCTGCAATTGAGGCTTTCTCCGTATGATACCGTTTCCAAAGCTGACCCGGCGCATCTACGCCAGTGCTTTCACCGGCCGGAATCTGCTCAGAAATATGAACTGCGGTTTCCAGACCAAGGTAGATTTCCGGGTTCGCCAGCGACTTTCTCTGGATTTCCAAAACGATATCTCCCGCCACCAGCGGGACCCCTTCGTCAACCAGGACGTAATTCATGGAAACCTCCGGCTTGTCAAATGTGTTGAGCATTGGTAAATCCCTCCTGTAGTCTTCGGGTGTGATCCCATACGTTTCCTTGAAAGCCCGCGTAAAGTTCGCATGGCTGGAAAAGCCGTAGTCCAAGGCAACGTCAAGGATTCTCTGCTCCGAGTCGCTCAGATTCTCGATTACCTTCGCCAAACGGCGGAGTTTCACATATTCCTGAACCGATTTATTTACCAATCGCTTGAACAAGCGCTGGAAATAGAAAGGGGACAGGCCGACGGTGTTTGCCAGCGTCTCTGTCGAGATTTCTTCAGCCAGGTGTTCCTCGATAAAGGTCAAAGATTGTTCGATTGCTTCCCATGCGTGCATTGCAGCACCTCCTATAATTGATGTTCATAGCTACGAGCAAAATGTCGTTTGGCTCATCCCTATGATGCTCACATCATACCACGTTATTTTGGGCTGTGCTATTCACACAATGCCCTTTTGCAATGTGGCACTGTTTGAAATGGCCTTCGACCATGAGTATATTGCCGTACATTGCACACATAGTCAAGTTGTATATCGTTCCAATGTTCTCAGTGCATTTTACAAGGGGATAGGCAAAAGCGTAGTCATTTAAGTAGTAATTATTTTCGTATGAGTTGCCGGAATGATCCCATAAGTCGGGAGAACTTTTTTTGAGAAGCAATCCTTACCACATTTTGTCGTATATTATCTCGCATCACTGCAGCAACCTCCTTTTGCCGCCGTGATGTTTTAGGGACGCGAAAAAATGACTGCTGTACGACGGCTTTTTTCTTTTACCGTCGTGCGGCAGATGGTTATAGATTACTATTTATTACGACAATGTGCTTTAATTGCCTCTCCGAAAAACTCTGCGATATTCCATGTGGCAAATCTATTGATATAGTCCGAAAATCGTTCATCAGTTTGATAGACTTCGCCCAAGCACATCAACATATCATCCGAACAAGGGTAGAATTTTTAATGCCGGTTAGCTTTGCAACTTCATGTACTGTCATTTTTCAGACCTCATTCCAAAATCCCTTTACTTCTTTCTGTATTTCGTCAGCGGGTGTTAAAGTAGCTCGAATGATAGATTTCCCAGTCTTTTGCAAATAATATTTTATCATATGATAGCCACAAGCGTATCCGGCACAATAGGGCAAACCAACAGGAAAATAATTTTGCATTTTTTCCATTTCATCACCATATAGATATGCTGTCAGGTTATCTAAGCCCTGTTCATCAAGACTTTCCCTAATGATAGGCTTGATATATCCATTCAAAGTTTCCATATCTGTCTTGCTTACCCACGGCCCTACATTTTCCTCACCATATAGGGAAGTAGCGAAGTTTTCAGCAAGGCCCTCACTAATTCATTACAGCAAGAGTAATATCATTGTGCCACTTAATAAACTGGAATCGGACATTATGATTTGTTTCACTTTAAGGAACGCTCGATTGATTTTTGACAGTTGTTCCAAAACTGATTGTCACTTAGCAGGGTAATGCTTTCCGCCGATTTTTCATCAATTTTTTCTGGCAGAAGAAAGCCCAACATACCACTTGCCATAATAACATCATAACCATTCGGTTGTGCTGCATTCATTGGCACATTATAGCAGGCCCATTTTTTTCAAAAGGCTTCATCATGAATATTGAGAATCGGGGAGAACATCCCAGCTTGAACACGTTTTACCGGCTTGTCACCCTGCTGAACATTTCCGTGGATCAATTCCTCCGTTTTTTGCGCCATTTTAAGGGGATACGACTAACGGCAAGCAATGCAATCTTACGTAAGATTGCGTATGAGGCAGGAATCCGTTCCCGGATTTCCGGTATTCCACATAGACCACCCGCGTTTTGGCGTAGTTCACGCTCTGTCTCCGTTGGCAGTCATTTGTGATTCCAGTTCCTTGATCTGCACCGAAAGCGCATTGAAGCTGGCAATGGCAGCGTCCGATTTTTTCTGCAAGTCCTCATAGCTCATATCGCCATGCTTTTTGAGATAGATTACCGCCTGGGATAGCTGTTTCAGATTAAACACCTTCGCCCACCGTTCATAACCCGGACCTTTGCCAGCGCGGATCGCCGCCTCAATATCCACCAGCAGACCGACTTTAGAAACCGGCTTTTGGGGAGAAGTGCGGCGGGGCGTTATCGTCCGGGTTCCGGCAATCCGTTCTTTGATGGCCGGCTCCGTATAGTCGCCTTTCAGCGTATCGCACCGGGTATATCGATCTTCCGGCGACAGACGATACCGAAGGTGCTTTCGTTCCCGGTTGACTTCAATCCCGGCTGCCGGTTACTCCCCAGCCATGTGCCGTAGTGGTTGCGGCTGGATTTTGGATTTTCTACGATGGAAAGACCATGCTCCAGGCACAGCTTGTCATTCATGCGCCGGATCGCCCAGGTGGAACCCCAGAAATTACGGAACTTCTTCTGGCAGTCCAGCGTCGTAGAATTTATGATGATGTATGAACGTGGTGCTTATCAATATGGGGGCAGACGACAAAAGCGTGGTTGCCTTTCGTCAGCTTCAATGCCAACTTCCGACCAATTTGATTTGCTTCTTCCGGCGAGACTTCGCCGGGCTTAAACGCCTGCCGGAGATGGTAGGCAATCACATCGTCTGCGCGTTCCTCCTTATTGAGTTCTGTTAATAAAAAGCGCAAAGGCTTCCAATACCTTTGCGCTCTGTTACAAAGAAAAAGCGCCATCAAAAATATGTGGCGCAGTTTCAAAATATTTAATTGAGAGAAGGGAAGATTAGATGAGCTATAAGCACTGGTTCATGAACAAAAATCATAGCATATTCAAATTATCCCTTTTTCTAATGGAGTCTTAGGTTGATATTTTTCGTTGTCGCTGCATCCTGCAGTAATCCGGCGACAAAAGCACTTTTTTCTTTGAGCGTCAGTGTTTCCATATCAGATTTTTGGTTTCGGTGTGTTATAAAGGAATCAAAGTCGTCAATATGATCTTATTTTTCGCAAGGGTATTCGCTGCATTGGAAACAGTATTGGGCGCCGTCGTGCTCCATGCTACATCTTGCGATTTTGCACGATTGATTTCCCTCACCGCCGCCGCAGCCAGGGCAGTTTTTATTCAAAAACATGGGGCAAAGCCCACAATTCAAACCGCAGAGGGAAAATAATTGGTTTTGTCGGTTAAATCCTTTCATGGCATCTCCTAATGTAAAATAAATCCTAATCTTTGCTAAACGTGACTCTCAGCAGACAAAAATCAAATCCCTGTCGTATGCTTTGCAATATTTCCACATACACGGGAATCTCAAAAACAAGTTCAAAAAGTTTCTTATTATATCCTGCAGTACAGTGGCACCAAGTTAGAGATTGTAAAAGAGCCGCCTTCTCTAGCATCGGACATTCACAGGTAAACATTTTCGTATATAACTGATTTTCTTCTATATACCAGCCGGCACCATTTTCATTACCTTTTCCACCCATTCCGCGCGTTCTGCAGGTGTTGAATTTAGTGTTAACGGCAATTCAGACGTTATGCTGTCTGATGCCTCTTTTGAAACTGTCATTTCCAAACCGCGCTTCAGTCGCATAAGTTCATCCAATTCTAAAGTCGGAGGTATGTATTCCGGCATAGAGAAATTCCGCATATTTGGCACCTCCATCGGCTGTGAAAGGCTAAAACTCATATCTAGTCCCATGCGAGAGCAACAGGCCATCCGTTAATTCCACACGCAGAATGATGGTGTTTTCATCGTCAAAATCAGCCGTATTGGTCGGTTCAAACATGACCCATTTCCCGTCACGATAGGTTTTTGCCTCATCATATTGCCTGCAAACGGCGTCAGAAAGAGTACCCCTTATATCTTCAAATTTTGTTCTTTCATCTTTTCCAAAGATAATCATGAATCCAATGCAATTACTTTTAGCGTATAGGCCACAAAGGCCAAACATAACGCTTGCCAAACTTCAAGCAAGGATTGTCCAAGCAATTCCGTCATAGTTAAATGAGATGGTATATTTTCAAGCATCGCATCCCCTCCATAAATTCACATATATTTTTCTGTTGCGTTACTCCCAGAAAAAATTTTACTTAATAATAGACCTCACTTGGTCAAGAATATTATCAGTGCTTTTGATGCCCAGCATAGGAATATTCAAGTTTTCCGCATTTATTCTATTGATAAGTTCGCTCATAAAAACGTCTTTACCGCTTATCTCTTTATTAAAATCTGATGTGGTTTCCACGCCGCAGGTTGGCGAACGATTTGCACCAATGATTCCGATTATCTCAAAATCGTAGGCATTGTATTCTGTTATTTGTTTCATAACATAATCAACTTGTACCATTAGCAATTTGTAAGTTTCCTCTTTTTAAGTCCCGATTTGTTTATTTGTCCATGAGATATTAGCTACTCAAAAGTATTGCTATATTCTCACCTACTCCTGAAAAGGGAACACACTTCTTACAGCAGATTTAGCAGTTCTGTATGGATATATCCGTTTGTTCCTGCTACGCTGCCGCCTTTTCTCGGATCAAGCGGCTTTCCCGTAAAATCAGTTACTTTACCGCCGGCTTCCTGAATTAGAAGCATACCGGCAGCATAATCCCAGGGATTCAGATATATCTCAAAATAGCCTCCCTGTCTGCCACAGGCGGTATATGCCAGCTCCAGCGCGGCAGAGCCGATCCTGCGGACATCCTGACACTGGCCGAACACCCTGCGGAACCGGGCAAAGTTTTCATCGGCCAGCTCTCTTTTTGCTGTTCCCAGTCCGATTATCGTGTCTGATAGTCTTTTTTCATTTGATATATGTATGGGTTGTCCGTTTAGGAAGCTGCCCTTTCCCTTAATCGCTGAAAACACTTCTTCATGGAAGGGATCATACACGATCCCCATAACAATTTCCCCCTGGCGGCAAAGGGCTAAAGATACAACGCTGTGCTGGTAATCATGCATAAGGTTTGTGGTCCCGTCAACAGGGTCTAAAATCCAAAAGCTATCCGCCTTTATTTCCTGCAATCCAGTTTCTTCTCCGAGAAATTGAATATCCGGTGCAAGGGCAAACAGCTCCTTTTTTAAGAAATTTTGCACGGCAATATCTACTTGCGTTACATAGTCTGCAAGGCCCTTCTCTTCCACATGAGCGGCCATTTCACGGTTCTTAATTAACCCCTGCGTCTTTGTTACTAAGCTGATAATTTTCTGAATATCCATATATGTTTCCTCCATTGGCGTAACCATCTGATTACAAGACATCGTTACGAAAATAAGGTTTGAAAGAACTCAGCAAACCAGAATTTAAAACATCTTTACTCCATTATTTTTAGGGCAATTTCTTTAGCAACACTACTTGAAATTTGTTCTTTTTGTAAGCTGTCATTGAGATATATAGCAAAATATTCTCTCTGTTGTTCCTTTTCAGTAAAACCTATAAACCATGCTTCTCCATTTGAACTAGAACCAGTCTTTCCATATATTTTTTTCTCTTTATTATCTTGAATTAGCATAATTTTTTTTAGTATTTCGACATTCTCGTTGTCATAGAAACTATTACCTTCAAAGATTTTTGATAAAATCTCTACCTGTTCATAAGGTGAAATTTTTAAAGATGAGCCGAGCCAAAACCCGTTTAATTCTTCGTATGGATTTATCATACTTCCTTCCCATTCGGAAACATCACAATTACCATACTTCAACTCACTTAGCTCTTTTTTGACTTTTTCTTCCCCTACACTATTTATAATATGATGAAAATACCATATACAAGACGTTTGAAATGCCTTTTGCAAAGTCAAATTCTCGTTCCATTCCGAATTTAGATATTGAGTTCCATTATAGTTCATGGTGGAGGTTTCATCTTTAATAATATTGTTGTGTAATCCTATTAATGTAGAAATAATTTTAAAAGTTGAATATGGGGATACTTCTTGTTCTGCCAAATCTTTATTATATAGAGAATACTTGTTTTCTGATGGACTGTATAAAACCGCACAACCATTTATACTATTAAAGGCATTACTTAAATCAAGCATTTCTTCCCCAGTGTTCTCACTCTCTTTTTTTACTGTTTTATCATCTGTTTCAGATTGATCTAACTGATTTGTCTTTATCTGCTCCACTTTATCCTGTTTAGATGAACACCCAGATAGCATTGTTAAACATACTACTGACATACAGATAATCTTCAAAAATCTTAACATACTTCCTCCCTACAACTTCCGATTTGTTTATTCGTCCATCATGTATTAGCTGTTTAGAAGTTTTGTCAAATCCTCAATAGAAGCGTCCATTTTCACAGAAACCTCTTCCATAGTCATGCCGGAAGCAAGAAAACGCTTTATCACCATTTTCATATCCTCGCCAACCTCAATGATATAGCCGTCCAAATCGTAGAACCGGATCACCCGCTGGCCCCAGCTATGTTCAATCACTTCTCCCAGGTATTCAATATCCGGGTATTCTTTCAGCTTGTTCAGAAAACCGTCAAAGTCCTGTTCCTCAAAGACGATTTCCGCATTGTTGGATTTCTTTAATATCTTTTCTTTCGGCAGATTTACAAGCCAGTCAAAATCCTGCTGCAATGCCAGACCGCAGGTAAAGGCAATGTTCCTTCCGTAATCCTGAAACACCTCTAATCCAAACAGATCCTCATAAAATTTTCTTGCAGCGTTAATGTCGGCCACCGATATAAGCATACATACGTGTTTCATGCAAATACTCCTTTCAAACTGTGGTTTTTCATTTTCACAAAAGGTGATCTATAATTTTCTGTAAAGTCAACCAGATTTATAATGGGTCTTCCCGGTTGAATATTTATTATATCATAGAGCAGCCTGTACTTTCACTTTTTCATATCCGTTTTTGTCCAAGATTTATCCCGTTTTTGTTCAAGTTTAATCCTATCGGTATTTCCCGCAGTTCTTTCCGAAACTGGTGTGCAAAACGGATTGTCTTAATTGTACCGCCTTTTTCCCGACCGTCATATACTGCAATTACGCGGTCTGAATGTTCGACCATATAGCGGTTGCGTTTGGCAAAGACGTTGGACATGTATTCTTCCTGGATTACGATAACCTCCGCGCAGGCATCCAGCAGAGCGTTTGTGTGTGCATTCTGATACAAGCTGTCTACCCGTTTCTGATATGGAAGCATCCCAGGTCCATGCAACGACATTGCGTTTTAGGCAGAAGGAAGATAAATCCATTCGTGCATCAGGCACACGCTAGGCTCGTCCTCCCTGGGAACCAGCCGGTAGGTACATTCCCCATACACGGTTCGTATGTCCTCAATCTCCATACCATATGCTTTATAGAAGCGGTATTCCAGATTGGAGATAATACAGCGAAGCGTCTGCAGCGCCTCTCGCTGAGCAGTGATAATCAAATCCCGGTCTATGCTTCGCTTCAAAAACATCCCTGGATAACACATCGAAGATCAACATATGGCGCACCTCTGGGTCAAAGCGTTCCAGCGTCATGAATTTACCCGATAGTACGTCCTGCCTGCGGAAGCCGGTAATTTTTCTGAATATCACGCACCAGGTCCATACACTCGGCATCCGACAGTGGGCGCAGTTTTCCATGAGACTCTTTGCCGCGTTCCTCCGCGCAGGATCGCCGACATACTGTGTCGACATGTAGAGCTCATTCAAGACTTTAGATTGATAATCACCCTCAACCTGAAACAGCAATCTCTTTTCCATTTCATTCAGTTCCATGTAGCCCTCCTTTCTTCTGAAAATGGGTATAATAAAACGCCATAGGATTCTGATAGCCTATGGCGCAGTGTGTAGGAAATTTATATATATACACGAAGCTAACATACATAATACATATAGTGAGTGTATGGATAAAATAAAAATATAAGGCATGAGGAATAAGAAAGGCAAAATATTCGACATGTTAAACAAAAAGGATTAGATCGTGCTTCATGGCACATCTAATCCTTTTTATACCTTATCGCAATTTCTTACCGAGCATATCCGGATTTGTTGCGAAGGTAAGCGCGGTCTCTTCTGTGATGGTGCCAGCTTTATACAGGCGCAGAAGGCTCGTATCCATCGCTATCATATCGTTGCTGGCAGAAGAATAGATGATTCCGTCTATCTGAGGAATCTTATTATCCCGTATCATGTTTCGGATGGCCGGGGTTACTGTCATAATCTCAAAGGCAGGAACCATGCCGCCGTCCACGGAAGGGACGAGCTGCTGCGATACGACTGCCTGGAGCACCATGGACAGCTGTACCGCAATCTGGCGCTGCTGGTTAGGCGGGAATACATCTATGATACGGTCTATCGTATTCGCGCTTCCAATCGTGTGCAGGGTCGAGAAGATGAGGTGACCGGTCTCTGCGGCTGTCATGGCTACCTGTGTCGTCTCATAATCACGCATCTCGCCAAGTAGGATGACATCGGGACTCTGCCGCAGCGCGGCACGCAAGGCAGACACGTAACTGTCCGTATCTACATTGATTTCCCTCTGGCTTACGATACTTTTATCGTGCCGGTGCAGATATTCAAGCGGATCCTCCAGTGTGATGATATGCTTTTCAAAGTTGTGGTTGATATCATCTATCATACATGCAAGCGTCGTCGACTTGCCGCTTCCAGCCGGACCTGTCACAAGCACCAGGCCTTTCGGGAAGCGGTCCAGCTTCATAATACTGTCAGGTATACCGAGCAAAGCCGGATTCGGGAGCGTAAAGGTAATGATACGTATAACGGCCGACAAAGCGCCCCTCTGCTTGTAAGCGCTCACACGAAAACGTGACAGTCCCGCGATGGCAAAGGAAAAGTCGTCATCCCCCGTTTCCAGAAGCTTGTCCATGGAACGTTCTCCCGCCAGCTCGTATATCTGACGGAGCAGGTCTTCCGTGTCATCGGGAAGAAGCCGGTCATCGTTGATGCGTACGATCGTATTATTGACCCTCATAGAAGCGGGAAGGCCTGCGATGATAAAAAGATCCGATGCTTTTTTCTCTATGGCGTTTTCAAAAAAATCAGTTGCATTCATTATGAAAATCTCCTATTCGATTAATTTTAGCCGGTCATTGCCCTCCCATCCTGCAGTAGATACCTCCTGCCAGGACGTAATGCGGTAAAAACCGCCGGAAAGGTTATCAGATTTATTCAGTGTCAGAACAATTTTCAGTGCTTTATCTTCATTGATTTTTTCTTCAAAGGTCAATATCGGCTCGTCAGATGAAAGGTCCAGGGTGATTCCTTCCACCGTATTAAGCAATACGGCTGCGTCCGCATAGTAATCACCGGACCTGTTCCTGTAAGCATTCCCTAATATACCGTCAATCTCCTTCAACTTCCGTTCTGCCTCATTGCATGCATTATAATACTCCGTATTATGTCCGGCAGTATCCTTGCTGTACTTGTAATCTCCGGCAGCGCTGGACAATGACAGGGTGGCAAAGGTAACAAGGCAAAGTATGATAAACACCATGAGCAAAGATACGGAGCCTATATTGGCTACAGGATATGTCTTTTTCTTCATAGAGGCTCCTTTCCTACGGTTTCAATTGCTTGTATGTTACTATATCTAACTCATATATGTGTGAGGACGAGCCAGATTTAGCAACGGAAAGTCTGTATTCTGTGATACCGCTGTCTGAGGCTCCTTTGTCTATCTCCAGATAGTAGGCCGCATCCGCTTCGGTGCATGGCTGAAACCCTTTATCATAGTAAATATGCAGAGTGCTGTCTTCTGCCTTCATATGTGGATAATACTCTCTGAGGACGGTTCCGGCGTCTTCTGTGCCGCGGATGATATCAGCAGCGGAAACTGCCTGGTTTACAGCGCTGTCGAGCTCTTCGGTATCCCGGCTGATCGTATGTGACTTTACAAACAGCTGCAGGCAGATGGCGCTGATAACAGAAAAGAAGAGGATAGCTATGATGATTTCCATCAGAAGCAGCCCGGAGCGGTTGGAGGTCTGTTTTTTCATGGCACGCTCCTTTCTGAGATAATAAGAGAGTCCTCGGCCCCCTTATTATCTGTTGATGTAAATTCCAATAGCCCGGTCCCGGTCTTATCCATACCAAGGCTGTTGATTTCCATGATTGTTTTGCCGTTCTTCAGAAGTATATCGACCCCGTCATTCAGGAACAGCTCCTTGAGCAACCCGTCGTATTCATATATATATGTAGTACAGTCCACACCATTATAATTGCCGCGCAATGCCAGACACCGGGTCCCTTCTATGTCCTGGATGGAAACAGCGCCTTTACTGTCGTTTTGCCGTATCTTTTCAGTGATATAGGATAGACAAGTCCGGTTCTGGTCGTTTGCCTGAATCTGCCCTGTTGTAGAGCTGTACAGATTGGCAGCCAGAAGCAGTACGGCGAACGACGATGCCGCGAAGACAAAGAAAAGAGCTATCGGAAATATAAGATCGATCATATGTTTCTGGCGAGTCTGGAATTTCATTGCCCATCCTCCTTATCAATGATAGTTACGTCAGGCATAATATTGGAACCAAGAATCTGATAGTCTATAAAAAACCGGTCTTCATCGTAGATAAGCCCATAATGCTCCTTAAGGTACTGAAGGCTTTCCGGGTAGGCGCCTTCTATGGCATAGCAATGGGCTATGCCACGGCTGACCGCTGTCTCCAGAGTCTGCTTTTCCTGGTAGGAAGCTTTATCGGAGAAGGAAGATATACCGAACCAGAAACAGCCAAATATTATAAAGAACACTATAATAGAAACGATTAAGTTTCTGCTGCTGGATCTGGACTTATTGGATACAAAACGTTGCTTCATGTATATTACCCCAATCTTCTATATGCTAGACATGATTCCCATCAATGGCAGCATTACAGATAATAATATCATACCAACGATAAGGGAAAGTATGATGACAAGAGTAGGTTCCAGAGTTGCAATCATATTCGTGAACCTCTGATCTATCTCCTCCTGGTACCTGTCCGCGATATCGCCCATAACTTCATCCAGTACACCAGCCTTGGAACCAATGGAGGCCATGCGGGCGTATATCCCGGAGAAAACGTCCATATCAAGCAGCGCCTGGGACAGATCTTCGCCCTCCTGCATCTTCACCTGGCATTGCTCCAGTTTCTGGCGGAAGTTTTCGGTGTCTGTAAGTTTGGATGTAAGCTCCAGGCATTCCGACTGGGTCATTCCGCTGCTCAGGGTCAGTGCCATCCCACTGGCGAATCTGCAGGCCGCCATTTTCTCGGATACGGAACGGGTCCAGGCAAACCTGGCGGTGAACCTGCCGAACCATGCGCGTCCGCTTTTTGTGCGTGTGACGAAGAAGATAAAAATGATGAGTGCAGCCAGCACCGCTATGAATGCGACTGAATAACGGTTCAGCGCACTTCCCAGATTGAGAATGGCTTTGGAAAAACCAGTCATCTCACTCCCGAGCTGCCGGAACACTTGATTGAAGATAGGCATTACCTTTGTTATGAGCACGACGATGACGAGCAGCATCATACATATCATAATGAGAGGATATGTGACGGCATTTTTGACTGATTGGGCGATTGTCGCTTCGCGGTCATAGTGTTCACCAAGCGATTTCATTACATCATCCAGCTTACCGGTCTGTTCGCCGATATTTACCATCTGCAGCATATAATCTGGAAAGGATTGTGTAGAGACAAGTGCTTTATAAAAGCTTCCCGTTTCAAACAGGGTCTTCTGCATGCTCATAAGAAGTTCCTGCTCCTCAGAACTTTTGCTTTCCTCCAGCATCAGAGTAACCCCCTCTATCGATGAGATGCCGGACTGTAAGATCATTGCCATCTGAGAACAGAAGGCAGATATTTCCATATTGGAAAGAGGGGTAAATATTTGCTGCTCCATAAGAACTCCTTTCTTAATCATAATTAAACCATTATAAATGCATCAAAACTAATACGTATATTTTAACACATAGTTTGTTCCGTCTCCGACGGCTTCTTTCAAAGACTTGTTGTCACTGTTAGCGGCAAAGGTAGGATCCATCAGCTCCCATGAAGTGCCGTCAAACTCGATGATATTGTCAATCCAGCCTTTATCGTCCACATATGTGCTGATCCAGGAGTGATATGCGTCTCCCGCATATCCTATGTCCAGCTTGGTAGGGATGCCTTGTGAACGGAGCATTGCAGCCATCAGGGAGGCATAATCAAAGCAGATCCCTTTTCCGGTCTCCAGTGTCTCATCAACGACAGGAAGGTAACCATAAGTAACGGAAGACGCTTTATCATTGTCATAAGAAACATTTTTGATTACATAGTGATATATATTTTCTACTACTTCTAAATCAGAATGTGCCCCTTCAGCCAATGCTTCTCCCTTTTTGACAGCCTTTGAATCAGGGGTAAAGCTTACATATTGGTTCGGGTAGAGAAAAGGGGTGAATTCATCTGCGATTTTTACTTCGATATCCTGGGCAAAGGCGATACTGTACATATCGTCCTGTACATTTTCCAGCAGGCTTGCCGAATAGGTGCCGCTTCCGGCTGAGAACGGGAATGTCTCATAGCCTCCGCTCTGGGACAGCAGATAGGTGTAAGTGGTACCGTCAGGAGCGGCAAACTGCAGCTTGACTTTCCCGTTAGTGCCCCTGTACTGCACCATCATATAACCCTGGTCCGTGTGAGATGCATCAAAAGTCACGATATCATTACCGTATGTAGTTGTTCCGCTCGCCTCCGGTACAAGGGCCTGGGGAGTATTGTCACGTACGGGTCCTGACCTGGATGGTGAACTTTTCTTCCCCCCGCAGCTGCAAAAGAGGATACAGCACAGGAAGAGCAACAATAAAGATTGAGATATTGTCTTCTTATTCATGTGCAGTATCCTCCTTTGACTATTCCGTAGGCGATATTAGTATTTCCAGCGTATTGCCTGAATTATCAGGTATCATGATGTTCACCGGCTGGCTCGGTATTTTAAATGTTATGGTTTCGTTTTCTTTATCGACGACCGCAGGCTCAACCGTATTGCCGTCAGAGGCAGTTCCGGATATGCCTTCATAATCTATGCCCGAATAAGTGTCACGTACGACAATATATATATAGCCATTCTCTGTGTATGACCGTATCAGTTCCGGTTTGTCCATATCAAGATGTGTCACCTCATATTTTTTGACCGAGTATTGTCCGTTCATGGCCGTAGCTTTAATCAGCAGCGTACCGTTCTGCGGTATGGCTACCATGTAGTTTTTAGAATCAACCTTTTCCAGGGAGACCGGGGTACCGTCTATCGTCGCCGAAACTCCATCCACGGGTAGCAGCGTCTTGACCTGTATCTCATAGACCGCATTGTCTGTAGAATCTACATTTGTCCTCTGTGCAATGATGGTAGGACGGAAGAAGAGAAGCGGCAGCAGGACAAGTATTACGAGGACAACGTAAGAGATGACTCTGCCAAGGCGGAACTCCGTCTTTTTATAATTTCCCCAAGACTCAAGCGTCTCAAGAGGAATAGCATTAGGTACGACTTCACATTCTGCAAAGATATTATTAAGAAGCTGGTTGGCAGTTTCAGAATCCAGTTCGGGTATTCTATCAGGATTGGTGTTCGTATTATCCAATGTTGATTCCTCCTTGTATAATGTATTTAGGTTGTTCAAGGGATACCTATAAACCCTTAGACCTACTTCTTTACATCTCCAGTCTGATAGGAGATAATTGTTTTATTAGATTGAGGGGATGATCGTTGCCTCCTT
>NZ_SMMX01000011.1 GCF_004345005.1 Extibacter muris | reverse complement strand
ACGAATAATCATTCCATCTATTACGACTTTCTTTTTGACCGGCTGATGAGGCGGTCTTAGAGTTGTGCCATAAAATCACTTCACAAAAATTTTTCAAAAAGTGCTTGACTTTTTATTAGCAGGCTTTCCGAACAAGGGCCGCACTTTGTGCAGCCCATATATGAATCTTAGCCAAGCTTTATCTTTCTCTGCTTTCTCTCCCGCATAATCTCTGAAATAGAGCTGAAGGATATGGCGATGACGACTACGATGCCGCTGACGGCTGACTGCCAGTATACGTTGACGCCGAACAGCACGATCATGTTCTGGATGATGCTAATGATCGCCGCGCCTATGAGCGCGCCCGCCGGATTGCCGATACCGCCTGTCAGGGATACCCCACCGATGACAGATGCGGCGATAGAGTTCATCGGCCAGTTCTCACCGATAGCAGACTGGGAGGAACCGAGCCTTGCCACATACAGGATGCCCGCCAGAGAAGATATGAGCCCGACGATAGCGTATATCATCACCCTGATCTTATCCACCTTGATGCCAAGAATCTTTGCTGCCTCGCGGCTGTTGCCGATGGCGTAGATATAGCGTCCGGTCTTTGTCTTCTTCACCATGAACAGGATAAGGATGAGCACCCCCACGCAGAACACGAACGGGAACGGTACCGGGCCGAGGTTCCCTTTGCCGAGTATGTAGATGTCTTCCGGAATCCCAGTGATTGCTTTTCCTTTTGTCAGCACAAGGTTGATGCCTCCGTATACCCCTTGCATACCAATCGTGGCTACCATGGAATTCAGCCTCAGCTTAGTAATGATAAGCCCGTTGATACAGCCGAACACAAGACCGAGCAGCAGCGCAAGCGCAAGCGCAAGCCACGGATTGATGCCATAATTCACCATCATCATACCTGCAAGGATACCACACAGGGACGCGATCTTCCCGACCGACAGATCCAGCTCGCCGATGAGCAGAAGCAGTGACTGGGCGATACCTATCATGCCGATAAAAGCCAGGTCTCTGATAAGAGACTGCAGGTTATACATATCCAGGAAATACGGAGAAGCTACACTTGCGATAATAATCATCAATAACAATACGACGCCGATAGCTGTCATATTACTTTTCTTCAACGCATTTACGAAGACGTTGTTTGTCTTTGTTTTCTCTTTATTCATAATTAACGACTCCTCTTTCTCTAAGAATTTACTCCAATAATAGCACTCAGGATTGCTTCCTTATCCGCCTCTGCATCATACTCTCCGGCTTTCTTCCCTTCGTACAATGCAATGATTCTGTTGGAACATTTTTTGATCTCTTCCATCTCTGAGGATATGAGGATGATGCCGATGCCCTTTTCCTCTGCCAGCTCCTTCATGAGACGGTATATCTCTGCCTTCGTGCCGACATCAATCCCCTTCGTCGGCTCGTCGAACACAAGCACCTTCGGGCTGCAGCACATGGAACGTCCGATGATGACCTTCTGCTGGTTGCCCCCACTCAGGAACTGAATCTCTTTCTCTGCATCCGGTGTCTTTACATCATATGTATCTATGATCCTGCCCGCAAGTTCGTTTTCCTTCTTCTTGGAGATGCCAAGTCCGCTCGTCAAGTCCTTAAGGGCTGAGACAGATATGTTCTCACGGATGGACAGGACCGGGAGTATCCCCTGCTTCTTCCTCTCCTCCGGAAGATAGATAAACCCGTGGTTTACAGAATAATTCGTATCGCCCAGTTTCCAGTCCTCGCCATCCAGCTTCACACTGCCCGAGTATACGGGAAGGTAACCGAAGATAGCCTGCATCAGCTCGCTTCTGCCGGCCCCCACCAATCCTGAAAATCCCAGGATCTCTCCCTTTTTCAAAGTGAAGCTCACATCCGTGAACCGTTCCCCTGTCAGGCTTTCGACTTCCAGAAGCACTTCTTCCGATACCTTGTCAGAATAAAATACCTGCTCCTGATCAAGCTCACGGCCGGTCATCTGCCGGATTACCCACGGTATATCTATCTCTTCCAATTTGGAATAAGCAACTTTCTTACCATTTCTGAATACTGTCAGTACATCGCCGAGGGCAAATATCTCTTCCAGCTTATGGGAAATGAATATAATCGCTTTATTTTCTGCTTTAATCTCTTTTACAATGTCAAATAATATCTGTGTATCGCTCGTCGTCAGGCTGGTCGTCGGTTCGTCCAGCATCAGCACTTCATAATCTTCATGGACGGTGGCTCTCGCAATCTGCAGCAGCTGCTGTGCGGATACGGATATATCCTTCACAAGTTCATCCGGCTTTACCGGTATACGGAACTTCTCAAGCAGTGGAACCGCCTTCTTCTCTAATTCTTTCTGGTTTACAATTCCTTTGAGGCCGGATTTCTCATATGGAAGGAACAGATTTTCCGCAACAGACATATAGCCGAACAGATCTATCTCCTGGGGCACGTATGCCACTTTGTCAAACAGCACCTTGTTCTTCAGCGCGTCCTCCCCGCCTATCAGGACCTGCCCCTCTTCCGGCTCATACACGCCTGTCAGACACTTGATCAGCGTACTCTTCCCCGCACCGTTCTCTCCGATGACGCAATGGATCTCTCCCGTATCAAAGGATACATCTACCGAGTCAAGAGCGACTA
This sequence comes from Extibacter muris, assembly GCF_004345005.1. Classification (GTDB taxonomy): domain Bacteria; phylum Bacillota; class Clostridia; order Lachnospirales; family Lachnospiraceae; genus Extibacter; species Extibacter muris. Next base: position 106,146 of record NZ_SMMX01000011.1, on the reverse strand, counting down.
CGCCCGGAAATAATTTCGTAATATTTTGTGCCTCTAATACTTTCATAGACATGCTCCTTTTAAAAAAACGAAGGGCGAGTAACTTGAATTAATCCAGTCACAAGCCCCCCATTTCTAGTCATTCTGATTGTTATTCACTTACAGTTTTGATCCATTCATCGATATTCGTCTCATCAATGTATGCAATACCTGTGTCAACTTTCTGTGGAATTTCGATTCCGATAGACTGCTGCCACATCATCAGAACTGCCATAGAACCCTGCATCTGAGGTATTGTGGAAGATGTCGCGGAAATCGTTCCGCTCTTGACGTAATCAAGGATCTCGATCAGGTTATCCATCGCAACGAATGTAACGTCACCTGCTTTTCCTGCCTCCTCGATAGCTGCCGCCACGCCGGAGCCGCAGGCATCACAGTTCAGATAGCCTTTCAGATCCGGGTTGGCTGCAAGAACAGCTGCTGCCTGGGACTGGGCTTCTTCTACATTGTCGTTGTCAATACCGCCGTCAATCACTTCTATATTTGGATATTTTTTCAGCGCGTCCAGATGTGCCTGGTATCTTTCTGCATGGTTCGGTGCAGACGGGAATCCCTGCATCACTGCAACTTTACCTTCTTCTCCAATGAGTTCTGCAAGTTTGTCTGCGGCTATCGTCGCCTGCTCTTTAAAATCATTGCCGACACTTGTGAGGCCGCTGCCTTCCGGTGACGGTGCGTCAAAGAGTACGACCGGTATGCCCTGAGACTGGATCTCTTCTATTACGGCCTTGCTTCCTTCATAGTCTACAGGGTCGACAGCGATACCGTCCGGCTTCGTCGCAGCCGCCTGCTCCATGACTGAGTTCTGTTCGGCCACGTCTGACTTGGACGGCGCGCGGTAGTCGATCTTTACTTCCACACCGAGCTGGTCGGACAACGCATCTGCCTGTAGCTGTGCACCTTTGTTGACTTCATCGAACCAGGCATGGACACATTTAGGTACGACGACGAATGTCAGGTCCTCGCCCTTCTTCGCCTCTCCCCCTGATTCTTTATTAGGCTCTCCGGAGTTGCATCCTACCAGCAGCGCAGTAACCATGACTGCTGCCAGCAGAACGGATAAAACTTTCTTTTTCATGTACATTTCCTCCTTTATGTTAGTTCTTTCCCTCTTGGAATGGTTTTATTATACATGGGGGAAATTCAGATTCCAATGTGACAGGATTTAGATTAAGTGTGAACATTTTAAGGCGTTGACCAGAATGTCTAATCAAGGCTTATGATCTTGTCCGAGATATCTTCTACATACTCTTCTCTGGACTTCAGTATGATTACCGCTGTTCCCCTGTTCGCAAACTTCTTGATGTATGATTTTACGATGGACACCCCGTATACGTCGCACTGTGCAAATGGCTCGAAGAGGACGAGCACCTTGGGATTATATATGTACCAGCGCTCAAGCGTTATGCTGATAAGATCGTTGATTTCCAGGTCGCCCGCTTCCATGTCCGGCATCATGGCATCACTGTCCATATTATGTTTCAGCATCTTTGATATCCTTCCGGATGATGCGATATACTCTACGGAAGAAATCTTCCCGAGTGACGGGAGCAGCAGGTTCTGCCCTGCGGACATATGCGTGAACACTTCTTCTTTGCTCCCCATATGCATGACAGACACGACCTTGCCCCGTACGAATCCGCTGAAATCGCCGGACGCATATTCGCGCGAATCGATGTTGCAGTAAATGTCCCTTCCCGGCTGCCTTCCTGACAGCACGAGGAAGAGCCTCTCCTTTTCTCTGCCGTCCAGCACAAGGAACGTGACGACCTCTCCCCTTGAGAAGTTGAAGTCTCCTTTCCTTCCGTCTTTCAGCTCCAGACCTCTCACCCGGTACACCGTCTTTTTTTCCTCGCTCTGTTCCAGCGCATAGCTGTCCATGTCCTGCTTTTTGGATTTGATCGTGCCGCCGAGCAGAAACTTTTCCAGATGTCTGCTGCCTTGTATATAGTCCGTCCTGCACTTTTTCACAATCCGTCCTTTTTTCATGATGATATATTTATCTGACAGCATGGATAAGACCATATCGGAATGGCTGTTTACGATGACAGCCATGCTTTCTCTGGCCAGCCTCTTCATGATACGGGCGAATTCCCCGATCGATTCCGGCCGCATCCCCTCGAATTCGTCCTCCACTATGACGATCCTGGCCCCGTGCCTTCTGGCTTTTACCATATCTGCAATCCTTTTTTCCAGCTCAGTCAGTTCTTTCAGCTTCCGGGCGACATCGAACGGGATGCCGAGCTCTTTAAAATATGCATCCGTCTCTTCTTCCAGCCGCCGCCTGTTCCAGAGCATCTGGAACCATCCGGAATCTACAAGCCCTATATATTCTGCTACCGTCCAGTCATCAATCTTATAATTCGATGCCGCGATACGGTATACGTACCGGGCCAGCTCCTCCTGGTCTGACATCCTGGCCCCGTCCACATATATGTTGAGCCCCCGTATGTCGGCCTCCGCCTCGCCGCACAACAGACGGACGAGCAGATCCTTGCCCGAATAGGTCAGTCCGAGGAAGCCGACGCTCTCCCCTTCCAGTATGCACATGGAGATGTTCTCCAGCTTCCTGTTGCCCGCATATGTATAATTCAGACTGTTAATCCGCAGTATTTCTTTCTTCATCTTCCAATCCACCGCCCCTTTCATATCCGGCCGGGACCGTAATCTCTACATCCGTCCCCTGGCCGACGGTACTGTATACATTTACCCCATACTCTTCTCCAAAGAGCAGCTGGATCCGCTTGTGGATATTCGGCAGCGCGATTCCTGTGTTCCGCTGCCTGCTGCCGCCGTCATCCAGCTGCATATCCTGGGACTGTATCCTGGCGTTGAGCTCCTTCAGCTCCCTGCTGTCTATTCCTTTGCCATTGTCTGATATGGTGACGATCAGGTTGCTTTCTGTGACGATGACTTCGATGATAACCTTGCCTCCTTCCAGCTTCTCTTCGAGCCCGTGGAAAATGGCATTTTCTACTACGGGCTGGATGATCAGCCTCGGGATAAGGAAGTCATAGGCAGCCTCATCTTCCTCATCTATAATGATCTCCATGGAAAATCGGTTGTTGAAACGGTACCGCTGTATGAGCATATAATTGTTGATATTGGCAAGTTCATCGCGCAGCGTGACAAGATTTCCTTTCCCGCTTATGCTGTATCTGAAAAATGCGGCGAGCGCTTCCACCATCTTTGCGATTTCAAAATTGTCATCCATCAGAGCCTGTCCCCGGATGGATTCCAGCGTATTATATAGAAAATGAGGGTTTATCTGGCTCTGGAGGGCCGTCAGCTCTGTCTGCTTGTCGAAGATCTTCGCGGAGCTCTTTCTCGTACGCCGCTTGGCAAACCGTTCGGCAAGCCGCCCGATCTGTTCCATATACGGGACACGCCCTGCCACCTGCTCCAGTTCTCTTTCGATGTCTTCTTCTTCCGAACTGTCTCTTTCCGCAAAATAGTCGAGCGTCTCGGCAAAGTTTTTAAATGGAATCAGAACAGCTGCTGTAAGATAGATCATGGCTCCTGCCTGGAAAAGCATGGCTGCCGGTATCACGGCCCTGGAATATCCGTATCTTTCGATACACGTAAACAGCAGGAGCAGGAAGGCGATTTCACATATTATCACAGTACTTAATCTTTTGACCAGTTTCATATTCTCCTCCTAAGAGTGCAGCTTGCGGTAAAGGGCCGGCTTCACTCCGACTACTTTGGCAAATGTCTGGCTGAAATACCTGGAGTCCTTGTATCCGACGCTCTCGCCGATGGCGGCTATCGTCTCGTTCGTACTGCAGAGCATGTCCTTCGCTTTTTCCATGCGCACGTTCATAAGGTAGGCGCTGAAGTTCATGCCGGTCTCTTTTTTGAACAGGACGCTGAAATAGACCGGGTTCAGTCCTATGACTTCGGCGATGTCTTCCAGAACTATCTTCTCATTATAGTGTTCCTCGATATACTGCTTTGCCTGGCGTACCGGCTTGACGGATTCGTCCTCGGCGGCCTCCCGGTTCATATCCAGATAGCTGCCCAGCTCCGCCTTCAGCAGGTTCTTAAGCTGCGTGACGGAGTAGCAGTGCTGGCAGCTGCCGCCAAGCCTTTTCCGAAGCTGGCGGGACTCTTCCTGATGGAGATCCATATAACCGAAAAACAGTTCGACCAGCTCCTCCGCAACCGTATAGCACTTTGAGAAGTCGATATCATCCCGCAGCATAAAGCTGCTGTATATCTGATTCAGGCACTGTTCCATCTTATCTCTGGAATATACCTTCAGGCTCGCCAGGAAAGCCTCCCTGTATTGTTCCACCGGATTGTCCTGCGAGGCAGTTCCCCCGCCTGACAATGTATCGGCGTAGATGAGCCGCCCGGTTCCCATCTTGATGCGGTTGCCGACTGCCCGGTTGGATTCTTTGATAGAAAAACGTATCCCCGCGAAGTCTGTCTTCTCTGTCCCGACACCGATCGTCACCTCATACTGTTCAAACCCCATCAGGTAATCTTTTATCTCCGACAGGATGTCGTTGATACTGTTCTTGATAAGCTTGGCCCTGCTGTAATCATAATTGAAGAGGCAGTAGATATGCAGGTTCTCCTTTTCACATATGAGCACCTCTTCCGATACCTCCTTCAGAATCCCTTCCACGATGGAGACAACCCGCTCCACCGTCAGCCTGTCCTGCTTCCTGTCGCTCTTGCTGTAATCGACATAGTCGAGCTTGATATCAATCCCCCGGTAGACTTCACCTTCAAGCGCTACTCTGGCATCGTCCATCTCGACCTCGTCATCCTGCTCGATTATATTTTTCAAAAAGTCGCGCTTGATAATCTGCCTGCTCTCCGTAACCTTCTCCTGAAGCTCCTGCCTCTCCTGAAGCTGGCGCTCCTTCTGCATAAATTCCTTGTGTATCTTCTTAAGCACTTTGTCCAGCTCGTCCTCACTGATCGGCTTCAGCAGATAATCATCCACCCCATACTGGAGCGCACGGTGCGCATACTCGAATTCCTTATAGCCGCTTATGACGACGAACTTGATGTCCCGGCTTATGTCCCGTGTCATGCAGATCAGGTCCAGCCCGTTTATCTTCGGCATCCGGATATCCGTAATCACGATGTCCGGCCGTTTCTCCTTGATAATCTGAAACGCAGCCTCTCCATTATCGACAGCATCCACAAACTCCATATCATACTCGTCCCACTTGATCAGCTTCTTGATCAACATCCCAATCCTAAATTCATCGTCCACAATCAGTACACGCCATTTTCTATTCTGCATTTCAAACACCTTTCATCTCATACTCTCTGGCACCAACATTAATTTATTATGTTATATTATAATGGTTTAAAAATCAATAGGCAACACGGGAATCACTGGGGGACACCCCGAATGGAAATGGGGACACCCTGAATCGAATTAGGGACGGAGGAAAATTCATTTTCCTCCGTCCCTAATTAGGATCTTAATTTAACCCCCACTCTTACATCTCTTGTTCCGGAGGCCGCTCATACAGTCCCCGCCTGCTGAAGCACCAGCCAGTCTGTTCCCGCACTTGAAGCAGGTACTCCGTATGTTTCAGGCTTGCGACCATGGAATCTATGACCGGTACCTGGAATTCTTCCTGGAGTTCTTCATAGAAGCCGAACTGCATGCTGCAGCCAAGGATGATGACTTCTGCCCGGTCTGTTTCAATTGCCGAGCGTATCTCCCGTTTCATCCGTCTGACTGTCTCTTCTTCATCCTGATGGAACTCAAGCACCCCCATGCCAAGGCTCCGGAAGGACGCAAGCTTACTTTCCAGCCCGTATCTGTGCACATTCTCCTTCATCTGGGGAATCCACTTATCTCTTCCTACGATGACAGAAAATTGGTTTCCCAGCATGGCGGCCAGATGCATGCTGGCTTCGCCGGGTGCTGTAACGACTATCTTTTGGCTGATTTCCCGTGACAGGTACAAAAAGGGATCGTCAAAACAGCTGATGATAACTGCATCGAACCCGTCCTTTTCTGCCCTTTGCACTTCTTCTAAGATGCCGCTTCCTGCAATGGCCTAATAATACTGGTATTCTAAATGCTTCGGACCTGTTTTTAGACTTCGTACTTCAAGTTGCGTATCCTCGTCCCGATATTTGTCCAGATAAGACTGAATCATCGGATTTAAGTCGTTGTATGCAACTGCTTTTAAAAATAAAATCCGCCTTTTCCCCATATGTTCTCCTCATCTGTGCTTAACATCTTAGCAAATTCGCATCTTAGTATCCTGCAATCCCCAGTTCCGCGCAGAGCTTCTTAGCAGTAGGATCTACAAACACGCCGTCTTCCTCCAGCTTTTCACCATCCAATATAATCGTAGGGCGCAGAACAGTTCCATCTGAATGCGAAGCAGCGCTCCAGTGTGCACCGCCAATCTTGATTCCCTGGCTGCCGATTCCAAATTCCATACAGCCGAACACCCTTTCATTCTCCACGATACGCCCGGTCACCTTTCTGACTCCCGGATTAAATCCCTGTGAGTAATGTGCGAGGCAGAGCATATTCGGATCGTGGAAGGAATACAGCCAGTTCCTATAGATGTCCGCTTCTTCACCTCCTGTCACGTCTACGACGCGACCTTCTTTGAAGTCGATACAGATCGTCTAACCGGTCAGCATGACCGGATACCCTTTCTCTGATGCCTTGATTCCGGAGTGGCGAACCTTGCGCCCGCCCATGCTGCCTCTAAGATCCATGCCTTGCTTGGAGAGCAGTTGGATATTCTGTGCCTTCTCCAGACGGTATTTGAAATATCCTCCAAGCTCAATCACCTTATCCACATTCACTTTGCCGATACAGTTTACTAACATCTCCGTATCCAGCCCCGTCGCACAGATATAGCACGCGCCGTTCTCATCCACCGCCTTGCGGTAAGCCGGCCCGTGCATAATAGATGCATAAGTCAGCTCGATCCATACGTCCGCTGCTGCGATAGCGTCAGCTACCGGCTGCGGAGGGTCCGCATAAAATCCTTCAGCCGTCGGATAATAGACGACCGTAGGGACTGTATCTATCGTGTAAGCCGCCTCTGTCAGCGCATGGACCACTCTCTCATCTACACACGATCATATGTAATGACAAGATTTTCTCCCGGTTTGCAGAGCATAGCTTTAAATTCTTCCGGCGTGTTATCATCCAGGCCTGCCCAGTACTCCGTATTCTTCTCGCACAACACATGGGAGTTGGCCGCATACTCTTTTACCTTGTACGGTCCGCTTCCCTCGTCATTTTCCAGAAGGAACGCTTTGACATAATCGCCCTTGTCCCCGTAATAGCCGTCTGCATAGTTTTCTTCTACGAGCTTGCTGTCCAGTATGTAAAGCCTTACTAATGTTGCAAGAAACGTTCCGGTCGGCTTGCTGCAGACAAACTGAACCGTCGTATCATCGATTGCCTTTGCTTCTTCGACAACAGAGCTGAACAGATATCCAAACCCCTCGCCCATATCCAGGTTCCTCTGCATCAAATATACGACATCTGCCGCCGTCAGCGGATTGCCGCTGTGGAACTTCACATCATCGCGAAGCTTGAAGGTCCATGTCTTTCCGTCCTCGGAGACGTCCCACTCCGTTGCTATCCATGGCTCTGTGCTCCCGTCCTTCTGAGGCTGCGCGAGCGGATCATAGAGATTGATCGGTACCGTTGCAGCTCCAAGGTCCGAACCGACGCCCGGGTCGATCTGCGGGGTTGAGGTCAGCGTATATCTGACTATATCATCGCCGTCATTTGCCGTATCCCCGACAGATGGCGTATCTCCGGTCTCTTCCGAATCAGACGACGCTTTACCGCATCCGGCGAACAGGGCGGCTGCCATAACAACACATAGTAAACTAGAAATCATTTTCTTCATATATTACCCTCCTTTATGGATTTTGATTGAACTATCAGAAATAAAGACTGTTTTTTCATTTTATTTGCTAATTAATAGTATTTTTTCCGATTCTATCGACTTACTATTGATTATATCAGCCTTTTTTTATCTATAATAAAATTCTAAATTGTAATTCATCTATTACTACAAATAATAGTCAGGAGGCTTCTACATGTTAGATACAAGACTGGTTACCTTTTTGACCCTCTGCCAGACGAAAAGTTTTACAAAAACTGCCGAGAAGCTGCATATCACGCAGCCTGCCGTCTCCCATCACATCAAGTATCTGGAAGGTTATTATCACGCAAAACTTTACACTTACACGAACCGCAGGTTTGTCCTCACTCCCACAGGGCGCACGCTGTACCAGTACGTCAATTCCGTACATTCCGATTCCGAACGTATCAGAGAGCACCTGTCCCTTTTATCCTCTTCTACAAAGGAGCTGCGGCTCGGAGCAGAACAGTCTGCGGGGGAGTCTTTTTTACCTTATCTGATTATTGCATTTATGGAAAAGTATCCAGATTATAAGATTCGGATTGTGACTGATAATTATGACGCGCTCTCAAGAATGCTAAATGAAGGAGAGCTGGACTTTTTTTTGATGGATGGAATCGTATCGAAATCAGAACATGATTATTACGAGCTGTGCAGCAGCAGTACGATCTGCGCCTGCTCGCCCGAACATCCGCTTGCAGAAAAGAGTGTATCCATACAAGAGCTTTATAACAGCACCCTCATACTTGGTGTCGATAAGACCCCGTCGAGAAACAGGCTGGAGCAGATATTCCGGGATAACAATATCTCCTCCATGCGCTTTGCGCACCGCATAGAAATCAGCAACAGCCTTACAACCGTAAAGCAGCTGCTGATTCAGAATACCGGAATATCATTCGTATAACCTGATTTCCATACATAACAGTTATTTTTATCCAGAACAGGCAGACTTCATCAAGTTCTGTCAGGACTTTCTGAAGCAGTGGGATTCTGACATATAGCTCTCTGTGCGATCTTCTTTCCAAACGCGGCGGCTCTTAGGCAGTCCTTCGGAAATTGTTCCTTCCTGGTATGCAGCTTCTCCTCTTCCGAAAACCGGTCCGCCTTGTACAACTGATAATTGTCAAACTGGCATGTGTCGAAGCGATAAAAGATTTCCGGCTTGGAAAAGACAATCTCTGCGTACTCTTCCATTGCAGACAGTTTTACACGATAATTCATCTGCTCCATCTTTTCTTCCGTCACATTCATCGTATAGAAGAAGGCGACAGGGAAGCGCTTCGGCGCAATCGAAGTGTACGCTTGTCCATAGACGAGATACGGGTACAAAAGACGCTCCAGAAATTCCGCAGCTGCCCCGGAAGATCGTGGAAGAAGACCGGACTTCCAATCAACAGAGCGTCCCCCTGGGAGATATCCTCCAGAAGCCCGGTAATCGAATCTCGTTTTGCACATCTCCCATAATATGTTCCCCCAATACGTTTACAGCCATAGCAGCTGACACATCCGCTGTAGGAATAATCATAGACATGAATCCATCTGAACTCTGCATCAGAAACGAGGCTTCTGACCCCTTCCATTGCAGAGTTCAAAATCTTTGCCGTATTATGGTTCTTTCTGGGACTCCCGTTCAACACATAAAACATCATACCCGCCATCTCCTTCCCATGCTCCGAGCAAAACTGCGTCACCTTTGGTTTGTGATACATTCTAACATTAGAATACAGATAATTCAATAAGGGGACAGGGTAAAACGAATTGGGGACACCCAAAAATGAATTGGGGACGGAGGTTTTTTAGATTTCCTCCGTCCCCAATTTCCCTACGTCCCCAATTTGTTTATCCTTCTACGTATTCTCTCATCCCCTGGAAGATGAGCCACACCGAGGTTGCTCCCGCATCCTGGTAACCGACCGCCCGTTCCATGAGCGACTTGGCCCTTCCGAACTTTGCCACATATTTCTTCGTGTCTTCCACGCCCTGTAATGCGGCGGCTTCTGCCGCTCTCAGCATGGGCAGGAGTCCTTCGTTGCAGCTGGCTTTCATTGCGTCTACAGCCGGGGCCAGGGCATCTACCATCGTCTTGTCTCCTACTTCAGCCTTCCCTCTCTCCTGGATGGCAAGCAGGCTCTTCTGCTCCATCCGGGCCAGATCTTTTGCTGTTATAACCGGCTTGGGTTCCATCCCTTTTGCCCCCGCCAGGTACAGGCTCCCGAAGATGACGCCTGAGGCGCCGCCCATGGACATGAGCATCGCCTTTCCGGCAGCCTCGAACACGGCATAGGCATTCTCTTCGCCAGCCATCTGCTCCAGCTTTTCTTTTGCCTTCTTCATGCCTCCGGCCATGCCGATGCCATGGTCTCCGTCGCCGATGGCGCTGTCTATCTCCGTGAGATATGGCTTTTTCTCTATAATCTTGTCTGTTATGTAGAGGAGCATCCTTCTGGCGTCCTGGGCACTCAGTTCATTCAGTACGCCCTTCTGTCTTATATCCGGCTCTACAGCGGCGCCGGCCTCCCCGTCAGAGGCATCTCCATCCCTTTTATCCTCTCCCTCGGCTTCCCGGTTTTCAGCCTTCTTGACGGTTTCCTGTTCTTCCGCCTGCCTGCAGCTGGAGCCTGCCAGTTCCCCTTTGGCATAGTACGGGCAGTAACAGGGGCTGTCGTAATAGCCTTTCAGCTCTTCGTCAAGCTGGAAAAAAGTAACCGAAAAGCCTCCCATCTCCTGGCTCGTGCAGTAGTTGTTCAAATCTGCGTCATATACTCTGATACCGTCCTTATCGAGCAGCTCTTTTATCTTGCGGTAGACGATTGCCAGTTCTGTGATTGTCGTAGAGCCAAGCCCGTTCACGAGTACGCATATCTCATCACCTGCCTGCAGGTCCGTATCTTCCATTATCTGTGCGTACATCTTTGCCGCAAGCACATCGGCAGGCTGCCAGAGCGTGCGGAGCACTCCCCGTTCTCCATGCAGCCCCATACCGTATTCTATCTCGTCTTCACCCAGCTCGAAGATCGGCTTATCCACTCCCGGAAGCTGGGCCGGAGCCGTGGCAACCCCTATCGTCCTTGTATGGTCTCTCGCCTTTTCGGCAGCACGCGTCACTTCCTCAAGGCTAAGCCCCGCGTCACATGCCGCGCCCGCGATCTTGACTACGAATACGTCACCTGCGATCCCCCTGCGGTCTTCCATCCGCTCCTTCGGTGCGCTCGCCACATCGTCCTGTACACGCACATGGGCCGTCCGGATGCCATCGTCCCTGAGAAATTCTTCGCCCATGTCAAAGTTCAGGTTATCCCCTGCATAGCAGCCATACACGAAGAGCACCCCTTTTCCGTTATCCACCGCTTTCGCCGCCTCGTATATCGTATTCGGGTCAGGCGAGGCAAAGATATTGCCACAGGCGGCCGCATCCGCAAGCCCTTTCCCGACAAAGCCCCCGAACATCGGCTCATGTCCGCTTCCTCCGCCGATGACAAGAGCCACCTTATCCGTACGCTTCTGTCTGGACAAAATGGCATTCACCTCGGGATGCTTCCGAAAGTACCTGCTGTAAGCTCCGACGAACCCTTCCATCATCTCCGAAACGACATGGTCCGCGTCATTGATTATTTTCCTCATACTTTTCCCCCGTTCTAGTATTTCACAACTGCCTTTATGACATCTGCCTTGTTATCTACGTTATAGGCAACCCCCTCGATCACCTCCTTGAACTCAAAGATGTGGGAGACGATGGACTTCAGCGGAATCGTACCTTCGCTCACCGCTTTTATCGCTGTCGGATACAGGTTCCGGTAACGGAATATCGTCTTCAGGTCACCTTCTTTCGCGCTCAGGCTGCCGATATCCACGACGATCTCAGGTTCCGCGCACATGCCCACCAGCACGACCCGGCCTCCGTTCTTGATCAGCTTCGCAGACTGCCGTGTCGTAAACTCCGCGCCTGCCGTCTCAAAGACGATGTCCACTCCCCCTCCCGGAAGCGTCTTGACAAATTCTTCGATATTGACATCTTTTGCGTTGAATGCCTCTTTCGCGCCGACTTCCCTGGCCTTATCCAGACGCTTGCCGATCATGTCTACCGCATAGATCTCCTCTATCCCCCTTGCCCTCAGCACCATGATCGTGACGAGCCCGATACAGCCGCAGCCAAGTACGACGGCGCTCTGCCCAATCTCGGCCTCCGCCACCTTAGCGGCATGGAACCCGACAGCCAGCGGCTCAATCAACGCCCCTTCCATCGTGTCTACATTATCCGGCAGTTTGAAGCACATATTCGCCGGATGGACGCAGTAGTCGGAGAATACCCCGTCCCTCTCGTTCGGTATCGCCATGAAGGACATATCCGGGCAGAGGTTATACAGCCCCTTCCTGCACATGTCACAGGTGCCGCATGGGACCCCTGGCTCTATCGCTATCCGGTCACCTTTTTTAAATCCCGTCACTTCCGGGCCGACTTCTTCTACAAACCCCCCCGGCTCATGGCCAAGCACGAGCGGACCATCCGGTACCCAGTTTCCAAGCCTCCCGGCCTCATAAAAATGCAGGTCAGAACCACACACTCCCACATACTCCAGCTTGACGAGAAGCTCACCTTTTCCCGGTTTGGGAATGTCCCTTTGCGTCCACTCCATCTGCCTCGCTCCTGTCATCACCGCAACCTTCATCTTTCCTTTCATATACGTATACCTCTTTTCCACCATTCTATATTTATCGAACTGCTGATACTCAATAAAATATACCTGTTGAACTACTACTGTACAATACTATATGATATTTTTTTAACAAATCTCTATTTTTAATGTGGTTGGGGGTTACCCAACCACTTATAATTCTTCTCAGGGCTCATTGCGTTTTATCATCGGATTATGTATCTGCCACTATTTTGCATAGATAGTGTCCAGCAGCTCGTCTACATTATCCTTCGTAATCCATTTCATATCGATGTAAGATAATTCTTTCTCTGTCACTTTTCCTTCTAGCACGTCATATGCTTTCTGCACTGCTTCGCTTCCTTCCAGCCCTGCATCCTGATATACGGTTCCGAGAAGCGTGCCGTCCTTGACCGCGTTGCAGCCATCCAGGATTGCATCGACGCCTGTAACGACAATCTTGTCTGTCAGGCCGGCCGCCTCCAGCGCCTGGATCGCGCCAAGCGCCATCTCGTCATTGTGGGCCACGATAGCGTCTATCTTGCCGCTGAATGTCTCCAGCCAGTTCTCTACGAGAGTAAGCGCCTCCTCACGGCTCCAGTTTGCCGTCTGGTCTGCCAGCACGTTAATCTTGCCTTCGTATTTGTCAAGTATGTTCTGGTTCCCTTCCAGACGCTGGATCTGCGCAGACTGACCGATTGGCCCTTCCAGAATGACGACGTTGCCTTCTCCGCCGATCTCATCTATGGCATTCTGCATCTCGAGCTCTCCGGCCAGCACATCGTCAGGTCCTACATAATGGTAAGGCTCTTCTGTGTTGAACAGCATGTTCACGCCGACAAGCGGGATACCTGCATCATCACACATCTCGATAGCCGGAAGTATCGCGTCCGAGTCTACAGCCGCCACGATGATGACATCCACCTTCTGGGCTATCAGGTTCTCAATCTGCGTAATCTGGTTCTGTGCATCCTGCTGCGCGTCCAGCATGACAAGGTCACAGCCAAGCTCCTCTGCTTTTTTCTCCATGCCTTCTGTCATAAGAGTTACGAACTCGGTCATGTAATAGACCGTGCAGCCGATCGTATACCCTCCGTCCTTCTTTGACGCCTTCTTGTCATCCCCCTTGCCGTCGCTTTCTTCTGTCCCTGAGCTGCATCCAAGCAGCAGGCTGGCAGCCATGGCCGCTACGAGTAACATAGATAATATTCTTTTTTTCATAACTTTCCCTCCTGTTATTATTGGTTACGTTTTGAATCGATTAAAATCGCCCCGAGAATAATCAACCCTTTTACAATCTGCTGATAGAACGACGACACGTTCATCAAGTCCAGCCCGTTGTTCACAATACCTAATAAGATGGCTCCGACTATCGTGCCCCAGAGCCTGCCGCGCCCTCCCGAGAGGCTCGTACCACCGATGACGGTGGCGGCGATGGCATCCAGCTCATAGCTCTCACCCGCCGTCGGCAGCCCCGCAGACACTCGGGCGGTCAGTATGATTGCGGCGATTCCGCAGGCAATGCCGCTTAGCACATACACCATCATCTTGATGCGCTTTACATTGATGCCGGATACCATAGCTGCATTTTCATTTCCTCCAACCGCATACACATACCGCCCGAACTTTAACTTCGTGAGCATCACGCTGGCCAGTATGAATACGATGATCAGTATAATCGTCGGCACCGGCACGCCTGCTATGCTTCCTTTGCCGATTGCCAGAAATTCCGTGGGCAGGTTCGATATCGGACGTCCGGTGCTGTACACGTAAGTCATGCCTCTTGCTATCGTCATCATAGACAGCGTTACGACAAATGGCGCGGCATTCCAGTACGCCACAAAATAGCCGTTATAGAGTCCGAGCAGCCCGCCGATTGCAACCGCAATCAGCACGATGAGCGCTATCGGATACTCCTTGTCCCTCAGAAGCCCTGCTGCTATGATTCCTGAAAATGCCACGATAGAACCAACCGACAGATCGATCCCACCGGTCAGGCATACGATCGTCATCCCGATGGCCAGTATCCCGTTGATCGATATCTGACGCAGTACATTGAGCAGGTTCGTCCCTGTCAAAAAGTTGCCTGAGATAAACGATAGTATAATCCCAAGCCCAATCACTATAAAAATAAGCATATATGTCTGAATCCAGTTCCGGTCAAACCTCTTTGTCATCTCTTTCATCACTGCAATCCTCCTTCATCGACATCCGAAGCGAACATCATAATCTTCTCCTGTGTTGCCTCTTCCCTTGCCAGCTCTCCCTTTTTTCTTCCTTCATAAAATACGACGACACGGTCTGACATTCCAAGAATCTCCGGCATTTCCGAAGAGATAAATATAATCGCCTTCCCTTCTTCTGCAAGCCGTGCCACCAGCTTGTATATCTCCGTCTTGGCCCCGACGTCGATACCCCTCGTAGGTTCATCGAATATCAATATATCCGGGTTCTGCAGCAGCCATTTCGCCAGCACGATCTTCTGCTGGTTTCCACCGCTTAACTGCTTGACCATCTGCTGCATATTCGGTGTCTTGATGTTAAGCTTGTCTTTGTATTCCTCCGCTACTTTTGCCGCCTGCCTCCGGTTGATGGCCCCCATCCTGTTGGACAGCTTTCCAAGAGACGGCAGTACCATGTTATCGTACACGCTCATCTCCAGGACGAGCCCGTTCCCTTTCCGGTCCTCCGTCACATATCCGATCCCTTTCGAGATAGCTTTCCCCGGCTTTGGCCTGTCAAGCTTCTCCCCGTTGACCCAGATAGAGCCGCCCGTCGGCTGGGTGATGCCAAACAGCGCATTCATCACCTCCGTCCTTCCGGAACCCATAAGGCCCGAGAAGCCAAGTATCTCTCCCTTTCGCAGCTCAAAAGAAATGTCCTCAAATACACCTTCCTGGCTGAGGTTCTCCACCTTCAGCACGATGTCTCCCGCCTCGTTTGTACGTGGCGGATATATCTCCGTCAGCTCTCTGTCCACCATCTTGACGACAAGCTCATTTTCATCTATCTCACCGGCGTCATATGTACCGATATACTGTCCGTCCCTGAACACCGTTATCTCGTCGGCAATCTTAAAGACCTCATCCATCTTATGGGTGATGTAGACGATACATCTGCCGTCCTCCTTCAGGCTTCTGATGATTCCGAACAGGCTGGCGACTTCCCTGTCCGTTATGGTCGCCGAAGGTTCATCCATTATTATAACTTCCGCATCATAGGACAGCGCCTTGGCAATTTCTACCATCTGCATCTGCGACACGGTCAGCTCCTTCATAAGCCTTCCCGGCGGCAGGCCGACCCCTACCTTTTTGAGCAGTTCGGCAGCCTCCCGGTTCATCGACTTGTAATCGATAAGCTTTCCTTTGCAGAATTCTTTTCCAAGAAAGAGGTTCTCGGCAATCGTCATATCCAATATGGGGCTCAGTTCCTGATGAATCATGGAGATGCCATGGCTGAGCGCGTGCTTCGGCGTATGGAACGAGACCTTCTCCCCGTGCAGATAGATGTCGCCTTCATCTGCCTGGTAGATACCTGCAATGATCTTCATCAAAGTTGACTTGCCGGCCCCGTTCTCCCCCATAAGGGCGTGGACTTTACCTTTGACCAGCCTGAAATTCACATTAGATAATGCCAGGACCCCCGGGAAACGTTTTGTGATATTTCTAGCTTCAAGCACAAGCCCGTCCTGCGCTTTTTCCTCATTTTTCATAACTTTTCCTCCCATATATCTCATCACCGTTCACAGGTTCCTCTCGATGCATGCATCGTATCACACTACTCTTTCGTATCCTACCCACCATCTTCACAATAAGGGGGACAATCTTCAGAAGTTGGGTGATTTACATAATATCTTTTATTGATTGGTTGTATTTTTGTCTATATTGTCCAAGTTCTAAATGTATAATGAAATGGCACGTATTACCTTATTGAACAAAAAAAAATATCCCCGCCAGGCGGGGATACCACAGGATACAGTCCGGATATCTATCATACATCTACTTCGTTTTTCTTCATTCATCAAAGTTCTGAATACAGGAATTCATAAGCCTCTTCTTTGCTTATCATCCTGCCGTGCCGCATATACAGCTCCCTCCCGCGGCAGTAGTTCAGCTCAGCCGTGTTGGAGGTTATGATCAGGACGGGGATGTTTCTTTTCTCCAGCATATATATCATCTCCCTTGCCGTCTCCCTCGCCTGTATGTCCCCCTCGGCAAAGGGCTGGATACAGACAAGCAGCTGCGGGGAATAGATGAGCCAGCGGCAATATACGATCCGCTGCACATCCGACGGGGACAGGTCCTTCACCTTCCTTGCATATACATCGTCCGATATGGTGCCGCCGAGCAGTTTTCGGATGCTCTTTCTGTACTTCGGAATCATCCACATCCCGCTCACCTTCTGTGACAGCAGTATCTGCAGATTATCCATGGCGGACAGCTCCCCGAATAACGAAGCGGTTCCTGGGTTGCCCTGCACGACGCCGATCCGGTCTTTCACACCCCCCAGCACCTTCCCGACAGCCTTCTGCGCACTGCCGATGCGCAGCCTGCCCGACACTGCCTCCGACTCGCCCTTCAGAAAGCCGGTGACCTCGTCATAGCTGCGCTCGTCTATGCAGAATAGCTTTACGATCTCCCCTCTGTCTACAGAGAAAGAGACATTTCTGAGGTAGTCCGTGCAAATGTCCTGTACGCTAATCCCTTCCCCGGACATTTCTTTTGTGCCGCGTTTCCAGTCCTCCGCGTTCTTCTCCATCTCATCGCAGTAAAGGATGGTGTGAAGCGTCGTATAGTCGCAGTCGTCCACATCCTTTACCGCACACGTCCTGCCATGCTTTATGACCACTACCGTATCTGTATAGATAAAATTGATATCCTCCAGCGGTTCTACGACAAGGCAGGAAAGCCCTCTGCCGCGCAGCTTCTCCAGAAGCTGCCAGAGTTTTCTCATCTCCGCATCGCTCAGGCATATGCTGAGTGCGGTCAGTATAATAATCTTCTGTCCGAGCAGATAGGCTTTCATGATCTCTATCTGCACCTTCTCAAATACAGAACGCCGCCCCATCGGCTTTTCCATGTCTATCTCCAGTCCAAACTCTTCAAACAGCTCTGCGGCCTCTTTCCTGTAGTTCCTTCTTTTGACCCAGTGTCCCTTCACCTGCGGCCGTACAAGGAACATATTTTCCTCCATGGACACCGAATCGATGAGCCTGCTCTCTCTTGATATAAGCGCAACCCGCATCTTCAGCACACGAGCAGTATCTTTTTCCGGAATGTTATTTTCTTCATAATACACCCTTCCGTAATCAGCCTTCTGCTTCCCCGTCATGATATCGAAGAATAACGTCTTCTCCTGTATATTGTCAAACACACAATGGATGATCTCCCCCTCGAACACCTGGAGCTCGATCCGTTTGAGAAGACTCCCTTTTCTGATGTTCTCAATCCTCAGCCGTTCTCTCTTCATATTCACCACGCCTCAGTCTGGGCAGCATCACCTTCACATCTGTACCGATTCCCGCAACACTGTATACATGCACTCCATAGTATTCACCGAACAGCAGCTTGATTCTGCTGTTGACATTCTTCATAGCGATGCCGCCCTTTTTCTTCCGGTCATCTCCCACATAGCTGACCGCCACCCTCTCAAAGTAACCGTTTATCTTCTCCACCTGCTCCTCCGGCATACCGACGCCGTTGTCAGACACAGTAATCATCAGCTTATACTCCGTCGTGTCAATCTTCACCCGCACCACGCCGCCATTCACCTTCTTTTCCAGCCCATGATATATGGCATTTTCAACAAAGGGCTGGATCGTAAGCTTCGGCAGACGCAGCTGCAGGACCTCCTCCTCTTTCGGATAGGTAATCTGAAGCTTCAGCTTCTCGCCAAACCTGTAATGCTGGATGGTAAAATAATTCTCTACATTGTCTATCTCTTCTTCCAGCGTGACGAGCCTGTCCACTCCTGTGATAGAGTACCGGAAAAAGATAGAGAGGGCCTCCGTCGTCTCCGCCACGCTGTCCAGTCCTGCACAGATGGCATCCCCTCTGATCGCCTCCAGCGTGTTATACAGGAAATGAGGGTTGATCTGGTTCTGCAGCGCCAGATATTCCGCCTGCTTCTTGGACATCCGTATGGCATCCTGCTTGTTCAGCAGATGCCGTATCTTCTTCATCACTTCATACCACTGCGGCATCAGCTCATACTCGGCGTCGAACAGTTCTTCATACACCTGTCCGTCAATAAAGCGCTGGTAAAGCCGCCTCATCTCCTGATATGGCTTCAGCACATACTCTGCCGCCAGATAGGCTGAGACGAGCAGCACGATAACCTCTGCCAGGATGACGGTACACAGGAACGCTGCGGAGACGGTGCCCTCCGAAAAGATAATGCTTAAGATCCCTATATTGATGACACCAGACAGCAGCAGCAAAACGATGACAACCGCGACCCGCGCGGAAAGCGCTTTTCTTTTCATCCCTTGCCTCCTTCTAATTGTACAGCCTGCGGAATTCTGTAGGCGTGACTCCCGTCAGCTTTTTGAACAGTCTGGAAAAATACTTGATATCCGAGTATCCGACCGCAAAGGATATATCCTCCACCTGCTGCTCTGTATTCAAGAGCATATTCTTCGCATTCTCTATCCTTATCTCCTTCAGGTAATCCGAGAAGTTCTTTCCCGTCTCCTTCTTGAACATACCCGAAAAATATGTAGGATTGAATCCGATTTCCCTGCTCACTGTCTCAAGCGTCAGCGGAAGGTAGTAGTTTTCCCCGATAAACTGTCTCGCCTGCCTGATCGGCCTCGATTCCACATACTTCTTCTCTTCCATCCAATGCATGAGAGAACGCAGCATATACTGCTTCAGATAGCCAACCGCCTCATGGATGGTACCTAGCACCTCCAGGTGCTTTAGTAGTTCCGGGTACTGGTCGGGTATGGCAATATTATAATTATGTGTACCAAAATAGAACAGCGTCAGGACTTCCTTGTATATTCCTGAGACGAGGCGGCCGTCTTTCTCAGGACTTTCCAGCAGCAGCCTTTCCAGATTATCCAGTTCCCCCTCGATGCTTTCAAGGTCAATAATCTCGATATAGTTCAGGAATCGCTTCTTGCATGCATTATCGATGATCTCTCCAACCGTATCCTTATACTTATCCCCCTGCGGCGCCTTCAGCAGGAAGTCCTCCCCGTAATAGAACCTCTGCTGCACCGCCTGTTCTGCCGTCTCGAAGCTCTCCCGTATGTTCTGCATGCTCCCCGCCTCTCTGCCAAGGCCGACGTACACCTGCACCTCCTCGAACACATCCTGCAGCCTTGATATGTCCAGCTTCACCTTTTTGAGCTTGCGGGCAGCCTTCTTCATGTCTTCTTCCGTTCCGTTGAGTATCCCGCATATATCCCCGTCAACCACACCGGTTACCGCCTCGCCGCACATGCCTTCCAGCGCTTCCTTAACGATTTCCGTCCCCTTCTGGAGCAGGATCCTTCTCGTATCCGAGTCCTCTTTCCTCTTTACCGGTATGGCCTTGATGATGAAGGTCTGATAGCAGATGTCCTGAAATTGGTAATGGTATTCCCTGTTGATCCGATCCAGCGGATAGAAGCCGCCAAACTTTTCCGGCCGTTTCAGCAGATCCTCCAGGAAGCTGCCCTTCACCCGTTCTTCATTTTCTTCCAGCCTCTTCTGCATGTCTTCCCACTTCTGTGCGTCCAGAATCTCTTCCCTGCATTTCTCGATAATCTTCTTAAGCGTCGCAGTCAGATCCTTTTTACGTATCGGCTTCAGCAGATAATCTTCCACTCCATAGCGGATAGCGTTCTGTGCGTAATCAAACTGGCTGTATCCGCTGATGATGACGATATACATGTCAGGATACAGTACCTTCGCCTTCTGTATCAGCTCCATCCCATCGCAGCCGGGCATGCGGATATCTGTAATCATGACATTGACCGTATAATCCTGCAAGAACTTATAGGCTGATATCCCGTCGTTCACCACCCCGACTATCTCAAGCCCAAACGCTTTCCAATCCACCAGATTGACAATCAGCTGGCACACCTTCTTCTCATCATCTGCAATCAGTACCTTCACCATATCGTGCAACCTCTCTTTCGTATCGTCTAAAATCCACTCTATTATATCATAATGTCCCATTGTTTGTATCTAGAGTAATATTGTTAGTGTTGGTACCTTCCTCCTATGCCAATGCACCGAAAAAGCATGAACGTTCAATGTCGCCTTTACTGGCCGTATAAATGTGAGGAACTGTGCTTCAATACTTAATAATAGAGGATTATCGATAAAATCAATAACCCCCTGAATATATCTGCTATTTAATTCATCTTTTTGATAACAAATATTTTCTCGCTTTTCTTTCACCCTCTATTTTTAAAATATCTTCTTTAACCATTTCGTTCAGCATTCTCTTCGTCGTTGAATCTGCAAGTCCTAATAATTTACGAGCTTCTTTGTTGGTTATACAATCGTTTACTTCTATATATTTAACAATCAAATCTTTTCGCTCATTTTTTATCGGCTTTTATCGGCTTTTTATCGGTTTCTACCGGTTTACTCTCTTCTGGCCGATAAAAACAAACTACAAATCCTGTTCTCTTTTTCTGAAATCCATATCTGACACCTGCAGCATCACAGACATCGGCAATACGTTTCAATCCGGTACCAAAACTTTCAATATTTTTTGAGTAATACAAAATTCTGGCAATCTTAGGATTTCTGCGAACAGGCCTTTCGGCCTTATCAATAAAGTCCCGTGGCTCAAGTCCTTCTGGAAAAGTACCCGGATTATATATCTCCACACGATTTTAATAAATGGCCACCTCATTGCTCTCACCGGAAGAATAATCTTTATGGCAAAATGAATTCAGCAAAGCCTCTCTTATGGCATCCACAGGAATTTCCGGTATCTCAGTTCTCTGTAATGTTCCCGTAAACTCCACTTTCCAATGAATATTGCTTTTTATATAGCTTTCTGCAATATCCACCAGTTTCAATGCAGGTAATAGCTTGTCCCCGTCTGTCAGTTCAAGTTGGTTCAAAACTGTTTTCTTATCTGTGTATGTTATCGCATTTCGTCCATCATCATGTGCCTGTACCGTATATTTTTTCAGTAACTCTTCATCCACATCATCTACAGATTTATCGGACACAAGATTTTCCCAACGGTTTCCTTCTCGCCCAGACTTTAAAAGCAGATTAGTAATCTCTTCAGGTGACATCGGCAAATCTTCATCTGCCACTCTGATTCTGGCTACTCCATAAGCAAAATATGGGACTTGTTTTCCCGAAAACTTCACATGAATACAATCTCGTCCATCTAGGACTACTTTATTAATCTCCGGATAGATTTTTGGTTCAATATGATTTTTAATTTTCTCAAGCTAACAAAATATTAAAAGAACCTAGATCCTATATATAATGCTGCCACGGTATGTTCAGAATATTTAAACTTTCATAAAGAAAAATCCACGTCACTAAAAAAGCACGGAAAACCGGCCAACTAAAGCCTGTGTTTTCCATGCCCTCTGCTCGCGGATCTAGTCACGCGTGTTATCATATTCTACAAATGCATCTACCTTGGGCTGTGAAGAGCACCCCGGTACGAATTCGTTAGACAGGAATGCTTCCGCAAGCAGCTCCCTTACCTTTCCACCGGTTGTAAACGCGCCCATGCATGCGATGTTCGCATCGTTGCTCAGGCGGGCCCTCTGTGCAGAGTATACGTCGGAAACCAATGCCGCATATGCGCCCTTGACCTTATTTGCCGCGATAGACACGCCGATGCCCGTCCCACATATAAGGATGCCACGATCATACTCTTTGGACGCCACCGCCTCTGCTACTTTGACAGCAGTATTGGCATATATCGGGTCATCACTTCCGAAGTCAGTAATCTCTCCATAGCCTTTTGCTTCCATAAATTTAATTAAATCTTCCTTTGCCTCCTGTGCATTTGGGTCACAGCCGATTGCAATCTTCATCTTAATTCCCTCCTGAATGCGATTTGATTATTTTACCTTATTTAACATTAGCAGTTCAATAAGTATAGATTCTAAGGATATTCTAGCATTGTGTTCCTGTTTTGTCTACTTTCGGTTTCTTTCGTATCGCAGGAAATCTTTAGATTTTACTTCTGATAGCAATCCTCCAGTCCATAAGATTCTATATCTGTCAGGCAGACTTTGCCTCCATAAGCATATACATTGATTTCATTCTGGTCGTTTCCGGCAAATACATTATTAGAATGGTTGTTTTGATAACAATCCGTGAATATCTCCAGGGAACTCTGGTCGGAAAAGACATGTACATCCAGCACTTTCTTATTGTGTACGGCCAGCACGCTTCTTGATATTCCTTTGCTCCAACCGTCTGAATTATTTCGGTCTACTGTCAGCTGTGTATGCTCAAAGTCAAAGGTGCATATAACTTTCTTTCCTGCCCCTTTCCTTAATTCCATAACGAATTGCTTTGCGTCCGTCTCATCCAGATTGATAGAAAATTTCAATTCAAAAGAGATACCGTCTCCTGCTGCCAGATTAGTTACTGTCTGCGCAACCGTCAATGCTTTTATATTTTTTCCGTTCGTCCGAATACGTTCCAGTTCTTTTACCGGCACAAACTGTAATGTCCCGTTATCTGACATCCTTACTTCCCGGGTGAGGTTAAATGAACCGCACCATCCCTCTTTATAAGCAGGCCCCCAGTCTTTCCAGAATGGCATCCAGTCCCAGGCATTTGCCCATCCGACAATCAGGCGCCGCCCATCCGGAGCCATGAAGGATTGCGGCGCATAATAGTCAAATCCCCAATCAATCTCTCCGCTCGTATGATAATCAAACTTACCGGTACTGTAATCAAAATCTCCGGTCAGATATACTACCGTACGTTCACCGGCACCCATCGGAGAAAACATCAGGACATACTGGTCTCCCAGAGGATAAAAGTCAGGACATTCCCACATATATCCCCATTCTCCTCTGCTTTCGGCTAACACATTGACATATTCCCAGTGAACCATATCCGTGGTTTTGTACAGTAGCGCCTGTGCCTTATTATCTCTGCTTGCTCCACATACCATATAGAAGGTGTCCTCATGTTTCCACACTTTCGGATCCCGGAACTGGCAGGCCGGAACTCCTTCGGGAGCTGTAATAACCGGATTCCCTTCATATTTTTCAAAGTGGATTCCGTCATCGCTATAGGCAATGCACTGTGTCTGTTCAAACCCTTTCCCTGCATTAGTGGTTGCAGTATACATCAGGAATAGTTTATCCTCGTAGACAATTGAGCTGCCGGAAAAACATCCCCCGCGCATATGATCATCATAAGCTTCGCTCGGGGCGAGCGCCAAGGGAAGATATTCCCAGTGAAGCAGATCGTCGCTTACCGCATGTCCCCAGTGCATATAATCCCAGAATCCATAATATGGGTTATATTGAAAGAAAAAATGATACTTGCCCTTGTAAAAAATCAGTCCGTTCGGATCATTGAGCCACCCTGTCTGTGCCATAAAGTGATAATGCTGACGCATCTTTCCTGTTTTTACTATATCCTTTTTTGTATCTATTTCTTTCTGAGCCTTTTCAATGTTTTGTATCATTAGTTCTCTGGACATAAGACTCCTCCAATTTTATTTATATTCATCGCGAAGCTTTTTTGCAAATTCCGTATTTAATATAGATTCGCGTCGAGCTTTATTCTCTTTAATCCTGAACTGTTCCTGTCTGGCAGGACCATACTCTTCCCATCGCTTATTCCAGGACTTTCTTGCTGCTTTCATCTCTTCTGTTAATTCAGGTGTTCTCTGTGCCTTATCAGGAAGAACAGGAACATTGGGCAGTCTTTCTTCCACGGGTAGAACTGTGATTTTATTACCGGTAGGCAATGTCTGATACCAATATGCCGTAGAACTCCAGTCATCAGAGAGATGGTTTGCATGTCCATGTTCAATCGTTACTCTCAGGCTTTTTTCAAACCGAACAGGATCCGTAATATGGAAGCGGTAAGATACCTGAAATCCATCCGTGTCCCCTTCATGTACGATTGTTCCGAAAAATGGAAATGCATTTCTTTGCATCCCCCACGCATGGTTGAAATAGTCTTCTGTTCCGGTACCGTTCAGGCTTGGATATTCTTCGCCATCTATGAAGAACATATCGTTTCCTTCGCCCCACCAGCTTCCCTGGTAATGCTTTACAGTAAGGTTACACCCTACATAATGGCCCGTCCCTTCTACATCCAGCACCGTATAATTTCCGTCCCCTTTAAAATTTGTCACATTATTGACTTCCGGCGAGTTCGTCTGTATATCCGGCCCCCACCCGTCACATGGATTCTCACGTCTCCAGCTTGAATGAAAATATGCTGTATTTTCATCCAGCGGCTCTTTATACATCTCATAGTCAATATTGAAATATAAAATAAATGGCAGTTCATTCTCATTGACAATTTCGATTTTTGCCCTTTTGTTAAACGGCATAGGGAAATAACACGATACAGAACAAGGTGCACCATATCGCCCTGCCTCTTCCGGCTTTAGAGAAACATTGAACGGCAGAGAACTGAAGTTGCCAGGATAGCAGTTGCCTATACAGAAGAAATCTCCAAATGGCACTAGAACACTCGGTGTATCCTGATCGTCCCAGGTGATTTTAATCAATGCTTTTCTGTAATAAAACGGGTCATAATCGTCCCATATGACCCCTAATGCCGGGTGAATCTCCATTACCGGCGCAGCTGACGCATTTGATACCGGATCCAGAATACTTGGTGCTTTCACTTTACGGCAGGAGGAAGTCATCCAGATATGCGTTATACACCCCGGCCCCTCAACTTCACCTAATACAATACTTTCTTTTGCCGGTATCTCCCAATAGTCCTGATTTTTGCCCCTCTGATCCCAACTTGCAAGCCTGCCGTTTCTGGCCTTTTTTATCGTTGTCAAATCTTGAAATAATCCTGAAACTTTACTCATATCGCTTTATCTCCTTAATAATTATCCTGTTTATTTTTTTATCCTTTTACTGCTCCGGCAGTCATACCTTCCACTATATTCTTCTGGAACAGTCCATAGAAGATCAATTCCGGAATAATAATCATTACGCTGGATGCCACTATCCCACCATAATCGACAGTATATGTCCCTTTAAAGAAAGAAGCCCCCATAGATAACGTATAATCCGAAGCCTCCCTTAGCATAACTGACGCAAATGGAAACTCATTCCAGATATAGAGCACATTGAAAATTACGATTGTCGCGATGACCGGTTTCGTCATAGGAAGTATTATACGAAACATCAAATCCCAAATGTTACATCCATCTATAATCGCAGCCTCATCAATTTCTGAGGGCAACGCTTTTAAATAGCCGACAAGCAATAGGGTATTAAATGAAATGGATGTTGCAACATATGGAAGAATCAATGCCAGTTTCCCGCGGAGCCCAAAAAATACGTTGATTTTATAAACCGGGAATAACAAAATGAACGGTGAGACAGATAACCCGAGAATCAAAAAACCATACAACATCTTTTTTATCTTCTTGTTTTTAAATTCCATTCTTGCCAATACGAATGAGCTAAAATATGTAATTACCAGTTCGACGACAAGTGACACGATACAGACAAAAAATGTATTCGCGTACAATCTCGGAAAGTTCAATATTCCCAATGCATGTTTATAATTATCAAGATTGAATACTTCTGGCAAAGACAGCGGAGAGGACAAAATCTCGGAATTCGTCTTAAAAGAAAGGACCAGCATCCAGATGAACGGGAATACGACCAATGCAGTAATGATTGCTATTAAAACATACATCCCTGCCCTTTTTCTCTTGCTCAACATCCTCTATTCCTCCTTTTCTCTTGTCAGAGTCGTATACACAGCCGTAATGATAAGCGACAATATGAAAGTTACCGTAGCGAGAGACATCCCATATCCGTAATCACCACTTGCAAATGTCTGCGAATAACTATATGTAACGAGAGTTTCTGACAGATGATTGGGTCCGCCTCCGGTCGTTTGCTGGACAATCTCAAACACTTTGAATACTCCGGTAATTATCAGCACTGCAACTGTAGATATCGTCGTTCTCATCATCGGAATCGTCACATAGCGAATCTCCTGTACAGCGCTGGCTCCATCAATCTTCACAGCTTCTAAGACATCTCCGGGTATCATTTTCAAGCCTGCGATAAAAATAGTCACCAGATACCCCAGCTGCTGCCAGAAGTAAATAATCGCAATACTATATGGTGACAGCGATTTTCCGCCAATCCATTTCAGTTTCAATGCATCTGCCCCTATGGCATCCAGAATATTATTGAGGATACCGATATTAGGATCCAAAATGTAAACCCAAATAATACCTACGATAATCGGTGCTATGATAGCAGGCGAAAATATCAAAGCTTTAGAAAAATCAACTGCTTTTAGCTTTTGATTCAATAGTAATGCAATGAAAAACGATAAGGTCAATAAAAGTACAAAAGCCAGAACAAATATAATCATCGTATTCTTAAAGGAAGTCCAGAACAGCGGATCTTGGAATAATCGAATATAATTTTTCATTCCAGTGAACCTTGGTTGACCAATTCCCGAATATTTGGTCAGGCTATAATATATTGCGATTGCTATCGGCAGTATTATAAATGTGCTGTAAATTAACAATGTAGGCAGCAAAAGACCTGCTTTATATCTATTTTTACTTAACCAATACATGCTTTCACCCTATTTTTCCAATCATCTTTGCCGGTTTTACTCCGGCAAAGATATCCTATAAAACTATTGACTGTTTGCAGCCGTAGCATCCATATTATCCAGTGCTTCGGCCGGTTCATAATTCCCTTGCAGAACCCCAAAAATGCCGTCATATAATGCTTCCTGAACTGAAGACGGTACGGTAAGATCCGGTGCTGCTTTCGGACTGTCCCATCCATTGGAGAGAGCTGCAAGCATTGCATTCATAGAATATTGTGTGTCAGAAGCCGCGACTCCTTCATAATTAGTAGCAGGGAAAATAGATCCTTCATAAGAAATCTTTGCCGCTTCTTCTCCATAGTAGAATTTCAAAAATTCATAAACACCTTCTTTCAGCTCTTCATCTTCAGCCGTAGCCGCACTGACGCCAATGGGCGCTGAAGGTACTTTCATCACAACATCCTGATTCTGATCTGTATCGGTAAACCTAGGTCCCCACCAAAAGCCTATTTTATCTCCAATATTCTCATCAAACTCTGCACAGTCCCACTGTCCTGTTCCGAACATCGCTGCCTTTCCTTCATCAAACAGCTGTTTTGCGTCAAAATACTCAATTGTTGCCATGTTTTCTGGAAATGCCTGAGCTTCTTTCAGCCCTTGTAATGCTTCAAAGCATTTCAGAAATTCTTTATTATTGTATTTTTCTTTTCCGTCCAGAATCTGGGCAATGGCATCGCCCCATCCATATCTTTCAAGGAACTCATTAAATTCCCACATAGCATAAGCGCTGTTCTTGCTGCCAATAGCGAGCGGCGTTACTCCACTATCTTTTAATTTCTTAATCATATCTATAAATTCTTCATATGTAGTTTCATCCGTCGGATAATCAACATTGGCATTGTCGAATAATTCTTTGTTATAAAAAATACCCTGTACATTACACTGATATGGAAGGCCATACTGTCCGTCATCATCTTTAAAAGCTTCCTCCATTCCATCCAGCGCTGTCTTGATATCAGAATTTTCTTCTAAGAATTCTGTAAGATCCATCAAAACCCCGGCTTCGCTGTACTCTGAAGCTTCTGAACCTTCAATCCAAAATATCTGAGGCAAAGTTCCATCTTCTGCTTTTAGCTTCATATTCTTAGAATGTGTTTCCGTATCAGCCGCTTCAAATTCAACTTTGTATTTTCCTTCATTGGCCTTGTTAAACGCTTCAACAATGCTGTTCGTAACCGGTTCCTGTTCTTTCGGATTCGCTACATGAATCCCCAATTTTATAACCGTTGCCCCGCTCTCATCCTTTTCGGCTTCCTGGCTTTTACTGCCACAGCCTGCTATCAATCCCATTGACAGTGCACTCGCTATAACTGCTGATAAAATTCTTTTTACATACTTGCTTTTCATACATTTCTCCCTTTCTTCTGCAATTTATGGAACCCGTTCCATAATGACTAAAAAAAATTGCCGTTCCCTATATTTCTTTGATGCGGAACGGGTTCCACATCAAAGAAAAAAAATAAAATCTCAATTGCGCACTCTTCGATTTATTTAATTTTATTATATTCCAAGGGACAAAAAAGTCAATCTTTTTTTTGATATATAAGTATTTTTATATAAAGCAACAAAAATGAACTTCCTGAATTGTCATATATCACTAAATAATCGTCGTATCTCCCTGTCTCAGTTCGACATCTAAAACAACTGATTTTTTCTCGTATTTTTTGCCCTGCAATAATTCTAGAATCAGTCGGACCGCCTCTTTTGCCAGCTCCTGGATAGGTTGGACGATGACCGTCAATCTGGGCTCTACCATGTCTACGACGTATGTTCCGTCATAGCTGACCAATTTTACATCTTCCGGAACATTCTTATGTCTTTTGATTACTTCATTCATACATTCGATTGCCAGACCATCCACACCGAAAACACCATCAAAATCGATTTCGTTTGAAAACACGTTTGCAATTGCTTTTTTCATGTAACAAAGTTCAAAACGGTTCCAGTCAAGATCATAGCCGATCGTTTCAACATTATTCTCCTTCATGACACGGTCAAACTCGAAATGCCTCTTGTGATACGGTGATTTAACTTTTGTCGCACCTTTAAAATGCAATACTTTTTTACACCCGCTTCTAATCAATGCTTCTGCCGCCAGTTTCCCGCCCTTTTTATGGTCCACCGTAACAACAGGTATATGGTCGCCAAGATAACGGTCAAATGCAACAATCGGTTTACGCATCTTAAGATATTCTTCTATATCAAGAGTATGCACCCCGGTAATGATACCATCCACGATATGCCTGTTCAACATATCCAGATAGTCATGTTCTGCATTATTTTCTTTCGTCGTACTGCAAAGCATCATCTTAAAGCCAGCGTTAAACAATTCTGTCTCTACATGATTTACAAATTCTGAAAAAAACGGATTTACAATATTCGGTACGATTACTGCAATAATTCCACTCCGTTTATGGTATAGATTTCTTGCCAGTTCGTTTGGCGTATAATTAAATTTTTTCATCGCGTTTTCTATCTTGATTTTCGTATCTTCTGAAACGTAACCGCTGCCATTGATAAGCCTGGACACCGTTCCGACACCAACACCGGCTTCTCTGGCAATGTCTCTAATACTTGCCATATTTCTGCCTCCTTCCTGTACGGGCTTCTTACTACTATTTTATTGCATAAATAAAAAATGTCAAACAGAATCTGTTCCTACGGCTTTTTTTCTGCTGTCTGATGTGGGCGCAGAATAATCAATGCCTTCTGCTGTATAAGAACACTGACCACTTGCATACAAGACAGACAAAGCGGAAAGCTGCACAGAGAATGACATCTCTGTGCAGCTTTACAGTTTGCCGTACACCGCTATTAAATTCAGCATCCTCGAGGGATTGCCGTTTATTCATAATTCGGGTGCAGGATGACCTTCAGTGTTCCCGGGCCGCCTTTTGCAGCCAGCGCGATGCCTTTGTCGTAATCTTCAAGAGGCATCTCGTGTGTGACGAGGTCTTTCACCTGTACCTTGCCTGACTCGAGATATTCCAGCGCGCGGCCGAAACAGTGGGTCTGCGCCCATGTCGGAATGAGCTGTATCTCGTGCAGGTACCAGTATTCCGGGTCGATGGCCCACTTCGCGCCTGCGTGCGGCATAGCGAACATCATGAACTTGGCGCCCATCTTGCCGAACTTGATCATGCTTTCCATGACAGCAACGTTTGCAGTCGTATCTACAAGCACGTCGAATCCTTTTGGCGCGATCTCCTTAAGCTTCGCCTCATGCACGCCGGGATCGTTCCTGTCCATGAGAATCGTCTCCTTGCATCCGTACTTTTTCAGTATGTCCAGCTTATCCTGGCTCGGCCCGCACACGACGACCCGGTTTGCATTGGAATGCATGAGGAGCTGGATCAGGATGATTCCCGTAGGACCGCAGCCGTATACGAGCACGTCATCTCCGAACTGCACCTGGACCCGGTCCATAGAATGGACCGCACACGCCGTAGGCTCTGCAAATATAGCATCATTAAAGGACAGGTTATCGCTGATCGGGAATACCTTGTCAGCGTTCACCGCGACATATTCCGCAAACCCTCCAGGGCCGTTGCAGCCGAGTGAATAGAAGTTCTCGCAGTAGAGCGGCTCATCTTTCCTGCAATAGTAGCAGTCGTCACAGAGCACCGTATTGTCTGCCGTCACCCGGTCACCTTCCTTGAATGTCTTGACATCGCTTCCTACCTTATATATGTATCCTGCAAATTCATGTCCGTTCAGCAGAGGGAATTCCGCCAGGAACCCGCCGCCCGCCAGGGCCACATCTGCACCCTTGCATATGCCGCAGGACATTACTTTGATGAGCACCTGGTGAGGCGCTATTTCCGGTACCGGCACTTGTGTTATCTGGCAGTGGCCCGGCTTGTCATATACATTCGCTTTCATCATTTCCATTCTAGACACCTACTTTCTATTCTTCAGGGCAATCGCTTCTCTTGCCTTTGCCGCTATCTTCTCAGGCGTCAGGCCGTATTTCACCATAAGCGCCTCAGCTGTTCCGGAATGTCCGAACTCATCTTCCACACCGTGCTTTTCGACCGGCACCGGATACGTCTCGCCTACCACTTCAGATACTGCAGCTCCGAGCCCGCCGATGATGTTGTGCTCTTCTGTCGTCACGATGGCACCGGTCTCCTTTGCCGCTTTTATGATGATGTCCCTGTCTATCGGCTTGATGGTGTGGAGATCGATGATCCTTGCCCCGATCCCTTCTTCCTGAAGAAGCTCCGACGCTTTCAGCGCTTCCTGCAGCATAAGTCCCGTGGCAATAATCGTCACATCGCCGCCGTCTTTTACCTGTACGCCCTTTCCAAGTTCAAATGTGTAACCGTCCATACTGTCCGTCACGCACTCTACCCCGGAACGTCCGAGCCGCAGATAGCACGGGCCGTCATAACCGATCATGGCCTTCAAAGCTTCCCGCGTCTCATTCGCGTCGCACGGACAGATGACCGTCATGCCCGGTATGGTGCGCATCAGGCTCAGATCCTCGATGCACTGATGGGTAGCGCCGTCCTCTCCTACGGACAGCCCGGCATGGGTACCAACCACCTTTACATCAAGCCCCGGATAGGCGATAGAGTTTCTTACCTGATCGTATATCCTGCCTGCGGCGAACATCGCAAATGTATGGACGAAAGCCGTCTTGCCGGACGCCGCCGCACCTGCAGCCATTCCGGCCATGTTGCACTCGGCGATGCCCGCATTAAAGAAACGCTCCGGATACTTCTCGGCAAAATAGCAGGACATGGTGCAGATCGTAAGATCTGCGTCAAATACCATGATCTTCTCGTCAGCTCCGAATTCACACAGAGCCCTTCCATATGCTTCTCTCGTTGATATTACATTTCCCATGATTACACCTCCAGTGATGCGATAGCTGCATCGATCTCGCTAAATGCCTGTCTGAACTGTTCTTCTGTCGGAGTGCCGCCGTGGAACTTCACGTTGTTCTCCATATATGATACGCCCTTGCCCTTTACCGTCTTTGCCACGATCACTGTCGGCATGCCCTTTGCTTTTGCCGCCTCATCGACCGCACCGGCAATCTGCTCATAATCGTGTCCGTCTATCGTAATCACATTCCACTTGAACGCTTTGAACTTATCTCCGATAGGATAGGGGGACATTACCTCTTCTACCGTACCGTCGATCTGCAGGTTGTTGTTATCCACGAACACGGTGAGATTGTCAAGGCCATAGTTTCCGGCAGCCATGGCGGCCTCCCATATCTGTCCTTCCTGGATCTCTCCGTCGCCAAGGGCCGCATATACACGGTAATCTTTCTTATCCACCTTGCCTGTCAGCGCCATACCGACCGCTGCAGACAAGCCCTGCCCAAGAGAGCCTGCCGACATATCCACACCCGGGACCTTCGTCATCTCTACATGCCCGGACAGATAGCTGTCCACGTTGCGGAACGTCATCAGGTCGCTCACCGGGAAGTATCCTTTCAGCGCAAGCGTCGCGTACATCGTCGGCGTACAGTGTCCTTTGGATAACACGAACCGGTCACGGTCCGGATTCTTCGGGTCAGATGGGTCTATATGCATCTTCTCGAAGTATAATACTGCCAGTATGTCTGCCACTGAAAAAGAACCGCCTACATGTCCGGAGTGGGCCGCCTCGATTGCCTCGAGCGCCTTTCTCCTTATCTTTGCTGCCGTTAGTGCCAGTTCTTTCACTCTTTTCTCTTCCATCTTTAAGAACCTCCGTCTGATATTAGTCATATTCATTTAGCAGATTGTAAATCCACCGTCAATTACCAGGTTCGCCCCGTTGATAAGGCTTGCCGCGTCACTTGCAAGGAACACCGCGCACGCCGCCACTTCTTCCGGATAGCCGAAACGGTGGGCCGGTATCTTCTTCTTGAATTCCTCTCCCCGCTCATTGTTCCAGTTCTCTTCGCCCATAGGTGTGAGGATGATTGTCGGTGAGACGGCATTGACGTTGATGTTATACTGGGCCAGCTCCATTGCGAACTGTTTCGTGGCATAGATGACCGCCGCTTTGGCACAGCCGTAGGTCAGGTGCCCGTCGAGCGCGACCACTCCGGCCTGAGAGCCCATGTTGATAATCTTCCCGCCGCCGTTTTCCTTCATCACTTTTGCCGCGGCCTTCATGAACCGCACGGTGCCTGTCAGGTTGATACTAAGCGTCTTATCCCAGAGCGCCTCATCATGCTCCAGCACGCCTTCCACTACCCCGATTCCTGCGCAGTTGACGAGGATGTCAAGGGATCCGAACGTCTCCACGGTCCTGCCGACACACTCCTCGATCGCCTCAGTCTTTGTGATGTCTCCTGCATAAGCCATGTAACCCACGCCCTGGCTCTTCATATACGCTGGCAGTTCGGCCGGTTCGCTTAAGTCGAAGCTCACTACGTTGGCACCTTTTCTCGCATACATCTTCGCAATCTCAAATCCGATACCGCTCGCAGCTCCTGTGACGATAGCCGTCTTCCCTGCCAGGCTGAAGTCTTCATTAAAATTCCTGTAATCCATCTCTAATCATCCTCCATGGTGTTCCTGTCCGCTACTTAATCTTGATTACCGCTTTTACGACATCATCCTTATTGTTGATCGCACAGTCGAAAGCTTCCTGGATATCATCAAAGTCAAACTCGTGCGTCACGATGCCGGATACGTCGATGATGCCGTCCGCAATGGCTGCGATTGCCTGTGGATATATGTTTCTGTAGCGGAATACGGATTCGATCCTGGCCTCTTTCGCCATAATCTTGGCGAAGTTATACTCTATCTTCTCTTGTGCGGATATCCCTACGAGAACGATAGTTCCGCCATTTTTCACCATGTACGGTGTCTGCTGGATTGTAATCGGGGAGCCGGCTGTCTCAAATACTTTGTCCACCCCTGCGCCATCCGTAAGCTTATCCACTTCTCCGACCGCGTCCGCCTCTCTGCCGTTGATGACACGGGTCGCGCCAAGCTTCAGGGCATAGTCAAGACGCTTCGGAATCACGTCCACTACCGTGATATCTGTGGCGCCATGTGCCTTGCAGGCAAGCAGCGTCACAAGGCCGATGCAGCCCGCGCCGAGGATTACTACGGAGTCACCGAGCTTTACGTCGCCCTGGTTGGCTGCGTGCATACCTACGGATAAGGGTTCTACAAGAGCACCTTCCTTCGTACTGATATTATCCGGAAGCTTGAAGCACATGTTCTCCGGAAATGCGATGTAGTTCTCATAGCAGCCCTGTACCGGAGGCGTCGCCAGAAACTGTACGTCCGGACACAGGTTGTAACGCCCTGTCTTGCAGAATTCACACTGGCCGCACGTGATACCCGGCTCAAGTGCAACTTTGTCACCGACTTTAAGGTGTTCTACGCCTTCGCCAAGGGCGACGACCGTGCCCGCACATTCGTGTCCGAGCATGAAGTCTCCCTCTACCTTGTAATCGCCGCATCTCCCGTCATGGAAATAATGAACATCGGAACCGCAGATTCCTACATACTCAAGCTCGACAAGCACTTCTTTTGCTCCGGCTTTCGGCATCTCGATATCGCGGATCTCCATTTTGTCTAAATCTGTCATATAAGCCGCTCTGTTTTTCATACCAAACCACCTGTCCTTTCCTGGATTGTTAAATTTTTCTCGATTTTTTTAGGTCAAATAAAATGTCCCGCATGCGAGACAGCGCATCTTTTGTATAAAAACTGGCAAGCCATAAGACCTGCCAGTTTTTTACTTTTACAATATACTTTTATTTACTGACATTCTATTATTCTTTAATCTGTCCGTTGTCTTTGTACATCTGGATATACTCGTCAACATTGTCGCTTGTGATCAATGGAGCCGGAACGTTGTCATTAATGTCAGTAATCTTCTTTTCGCCTGTCAGTACAGAATGGATTGCTTCTGCATTCATCTTAGCCAGGTCGATTGCTGACTGTAAGCCTGTAGATGTCATCTTGCCTTCTTTGATCAACAGGCAAGCCTCTGCTGTTCCGTCAACGCCGTATGCCAGCATATCTTTGAATTTGTCATTATCTTTTACTACTTCGATTGCGCCCGCTGCCATATTATCGTTCATAGATACGACTGCATCGATGTCGCCGTATGCCTGTACCCAGTCTTCCATGAGTGCCATAGCTTCGTCTTTGTTCCAGTTTGCGATGTCTTCTGCAAGAATCTCAACGTCTGGCCTCTTCTCGAAGAATTCTTTTTCCCATGCATTTCTTCTCTCTGTGCTGTGGAAGTTTCCTGCTGGTCCTAACAGTACGACAACTTTTGCATTCTCAGGAATCTGGTCGATAGCAAGGTCGCAGTTTACTTTCGCCTGCTCGTATGGATCGGCGTCGATGGAGCCGGTTCCTTCACACTCGACACGTGGGTTTGTCGTGATACATGGGATTCCCGCGTCAACTACCTGCTGGATATAAGGAAGCTGAGCCTCACCGTTGTTCGCCTGGATGATGATTCCGTCAAATCCGCTGGAGATCGCGTTCTCAATCATCGTGTTCTCTTTTTCGTCGTTAGCCTCACCGTCAAATACTTCCAGTGTCATATCATCATAGTTTTCAAATTCAGCCTTCAGCTCATTTGCAAGCCATGCCGCGAATGAATCGGACTGGGCTCTTGCGATATAAGCAACTTTATAGCTGTCTTTCTTGTCTCCTGAATCTTTCTTGTCATCAGAGCTTCCTGAGTCTGATTTACTGCATCCGATTGCCATGGTAGCAACCATTGCTGCGCAGAGTAATACGCTTATAACTTTCTTTTTCATAGATAATGTCCTCCTTTTTTTGCTTTCATATTGTAAAAGTTCTGCACTTAATGCATTCATCTTTGTGAGGGAAGCTTTACTTCGCCTCCTCCTTCTTGGTATCATCTGCCACAAGGATAACCTTCCTCGTCTTCTTGTTCTTGGAACGGATATCCAGTACGACCGCAAACGCGATGATGGCGCCTTTGACTATCTGCTGTACGTAGGAGTCCACTCCGGTCAGGTTCATGATGTTGTTCAGGAAACCGATGATGAACGCACCGGCAAGGGTACCCATCGTCGTTCCCACGCCTCCCGAGAAGCTCGTGCCGCCGACGATAGTAGCCGTCAGTCCTTCCATCTCGTATCCGACCGCACCGTTTGGCAGCCCTGCGTTGACACGGCTCATGAACAATACGCCTGCGATTCCGGCAAATACGCCGTTGATGATATATGTAATGTACTTGTTCTTCTTAACATTGATGCCGGATGCGATGGCTGCCCCTTCGTTGCCGCCGATCGCGTACAGAGAACGGCCATATCTCGTGTGGTTCATGATATACCAGGTGATGATCGTGATGACGACCATGAAGATGATAGGCATCGGTATCGGTCCCACGCTGCCTTGCCCGAAGATTGTAAAATCCTTCAGCTGAAGCAGGTTCTGCCCTTTTGTATAAAGAAGGGCTGCACCTCTAGCCATCGTCTGCATAGCGAGCGTGGCGATGAAGGCCGGAACATCAAAATGCGTTACAAGTACCGCATTTACAAGGTTACACAGAACTCCGATTACAACTGCCAGCACAAGGGCCAGCACAAGGGAACCGGTGGACTGGTAACAAGCGATCGAAAGCACGCCGGAAAGTGCCAGTACGGAGCCTACGGACAAGTCAATCAGCCCCGCGATGACAAGGAGCATCTCTCCGTATGCTATGATGGTTCCTACAGACAGCTGCCGGGCAACGTTAGTCAGGTTGTTCACGGACAAGAAATTCTCATTCATTACCGCACATAATATGAACATCGCCAGCAACACGATAAAAATAGAATATTTTTCTACAAACTTACTGTTTTTGAATTTACCTTTACTCATCTTCCTATACCTCCGCTTTTTCTGTACCTGTCGCAAATCTCATAATCGTCTCCTGCGAGAACTCATCCCTGTTCAGGCATCCTGTAATCATCCCTTTGTTCATGACATAGATCCTGTCGCACATTCCGATTAATTCAGGCAGTTCTGACGAAACCATGATGACGGTCTTACCCTCTTTCACGAGTTCGGTCATCAATCTGTATATTTCAAACTTTGCTCCAACGTCGATACCTCTGGTCGGTTCGTCCAGAATCAGCACATCCGGATCTCTAAGCATCCACTTTGCGAGAAGCACCTTCTGCTGATTGCCGCCGCTAAGCGCCTGTATCGCAGTCTCTAACGAAGGTGTCTTGACGTTCATCTTGTCAAAATATTCTCCGACGAGCTTCTTCTCTTCTCTCGGGTGGCTCCTGCCGCCGTAGATGAACTTGTCAAGGCTTGAAATGCTCGCGTTCTCCATAACGCTTCTGATAGGTACGATTCCATAACGCCTTCTGTCTTCTGACAGCATGACTACTTTGTTGTTGATACTGTCTCTTACTTTCTTAATGTGCACCGGCTTGCCGTGGACTTTGATTTCTCCCCCGTCATAAGGGTCCAGGCCGAAAATCGCCCGCATCGTCTCCGTACGTCCTGCTCCCATCAGCCCTGCAAATCCTACGATCTCGCCTTTCTTCGCATAGAAGTTGATATCCTTGAATACCCCCCTGCTCTCCAGATCCTTGATTTCAAGAATCGGATCGCCGACGGGCACTTCCTCTTTCGGGTATACATTTTCCATCTTCCGCCCTACCATCAGTGCAATGACCGTGTCCAGGTCTATATCGGAAGCCGGATGCGTCTCGACGACCGTGCCGTCACGCAGTACGGTGATGTCGTCTGCGATGCGGAACACTTCTTCCATCTTGTGGGATATGTAGATAATACTTACGCCGCGGCTCTTAAGCTCTGCAATCTTCTCAAACAGCACCTCTACCTCTCTGTTCGTGATTGCCGATGTCGGCTCATCCATGATTACGATATCTGCGTTATTAGAAATGGCCTTTATGATCTCCAGCATCTGGATATCAGATACGGTAAGCGTCTTAAGCTTCTGCTCCGGGTCATACGGAAGCTTCTCCTGCTCAAGAAACTTGACCGTCTCCTTGCGGACTTTCTTCCAGTCGATTTTACCAAGCTTGTTCACCGGCAGCCTTCCGAGAAACAGGTTCTCTTCTATCGACATCTCAGGTACATAGTTCAGCTCCTGGGCAATCATGGCGATTCCGTAGCTTTGCGCCTGGATAGGGTTTTTAATTTCCACCGGCTTTTCGTCGATGAATATCTGTCCTGAGTCCGGCTTGTAAAGTCCGTTGATAATCTTCATCAGAGTAGACTTTCCTGCTCCGTTCTCACCGCAGAGGGCATGCACCGTCCCTTTTCTTACCGCAAAATCGATGTTGTCCAAAGCTTTGACTCCTGGGAAAGACTTATTAATTCCGCTGACACGCATTTTAATATTCTCCACTCTTCTTTCCTCCCTTTTCATATACTGCACAGCTTTTATCATTTTTTTGCAATTATACATATTTGTTTTATTACCGTTTATGACCGTTTGTGATTGGCCAATATCTTACTCAGCATTTTTAACGATTATATGACAAATATTTTATATTTATTATGCATTTTGCTTATTATAGGACAAATTATAATATTATGACCCTTGTTTGTCAAGTCACTTTTTTGTCCTTTGACAGTCACTTTTTTATGATTTTTGTTAAAATGTACATTTTTAGTTATATCTTTGTTCATATTTAGTTCATATTATCAACCGTCATTCAATTATTCTTTTTGACTTTCTATTTGTTTTTTATTGTTTTCTTTTTGTTTTTGTGTTATCTTATGCTTAATTTCTTATATAAGATGTACATAGAAAGGAGCATGTTATGATTCACACCCTTACGCTGAACCCCGCCATTGACAGGATCTTGTACCTGAACGAGCTGGAGAAGAATGTCACAAACAGGGTCAAGAAAACCACAGATACTATCGGCGGCAAAGGCACACACGTATCTATCAACCTGAAGCTTCTGGGACAGGATAATAACGCCTTCGGCATATGCCACGGCGAAAACGGCAGGCAGGTCATTCAGATGCTCTCCGATTACGGCATCGACGTCCGGTTCAACCATTATATGGAAGATAACAAGGAGACGAGGACAAATTATCTGATCATCGAGGACAGTGCCGACTGTACGATCGTCGCGGAATCCGGAGTCACGCTCACCGAAAAAGAGCTGGATGAACTTCTGTCCACGATGAAGGAAGCCATCCTCC
Source organism: Extibacter muris (assembly GCF_004345005.1). Lineage (GTDB taxonomy): Bacteria > Bacillota > Clostridia > Lachnospirales > Lachnospiraceae > Extibacter > Extibacter muris. Next base: position 66,649 of record NZ_SMMX01000011.1, on the reverse strand, counting down.
CCGGAGATTACCTCATATTTTCGGGCGACGCGTCCAATTCTCCCAATCCTTCTATATACAATAAGATCCTGCACATCTTCCGGGAGAGGGATTTGAAGTTCTTCCTGGACACGAGCGGCGCCTCGCTGAAGGAATGCATCCAGGAGTCTCCCTATATGATCAAGCCGAATCTGGACGAACTCTCTACACTGGCCGGGTACAGCATTCCGGAAGATGACGCGTCTATTATCAAAGCCATTGATTCTCTGGACCGATATGGCGTGGAGATCATAGCCGTATCACTCGGCGGGGACGGTTCTATCGTCAAGACTCCGGAAGGGGTATACCGTGTACATCCGCCGAAGGTAGATGTCATCAATACGATAGGCTGCGGCGACTGCTATCTTGCCGGCTTCGTATACGGATTGACGAAGGGATATGATATGGAAGAGACGATACGGACTGCGACAGGAGTCTCAGCCGCCACCGCCGAATCACAGCTCTCGGCGGGCTATGATTATAGCCGCGCCATGGAATTGAAAAACCAAGTAACAATTGAAAAAATCTGCCAATTATATTAAAGTAAAGGAGTAAAAGTATGAGCAATTTATCTTATTACGAAATGAGACAGGAAATGGTAACAGTAGCACGGCTGATGTGGGAACGCAGGCTTACGAACGCTGCCGGAGGGAACTTCGCGGTACGCGTGGACGATAACCGCATCCTCATGTCCCCGTCACTTATGTCAGAGAATAAGCATTGTAATATGAAGCCGGAAGATTTCCTTCTGATCGATTATGACCAGAACATACTGGAAGGAGAAGGAAAGCTCTCCCGCGAAGGGCTGATGCACGTGCTGATTCTCAGCAACTTCAAAGAAATAGAATGCACGATACATGCCCATCCGTTCTACTGTATGCCGTTCGTGGCACAGTGCAAGCCGATTCCGAATGTGACAGAAGCCACGATGGGGCGCGGCGAGGTCGGATGTATCGAATGGACGAAAGCCTATTCCGAAGAGCTGAGCAGAAACGTATACCAGTATTTTGAGGACCACAGGGAGCTGGCCGAGAAGAAGCCGATCGGAATGATCATGCCAAAGCACGGCGTCGTCGTATCTGGTCCGAGCATCTATCTCGCCTACAGCATGTTAGAGCGCATCGAGTGTGACGCTTTCTGTACCATTACGAAGAACCTCATCTAAATTCTAAATAAGGATGGTATGAATTATGTATAGCCATGAAAGGAAAGCCAAAATCATCGATCTGCTGAAGTCACAGTCTTCTGTAAGCGTCAATATACTGGCCGATATGCTTCGCACATCCAAGGAGACGATACGGAGAGACCTGAAAGAGCTGGAAAGCGAAGGCCTGTTGACGAGAACCCACGGCGGAGCTATAACGAACGGCAATTCCCGTTCCGTCGGAGCGTCTGCCAAGTACGGCGACACTATACTCAACAACGAGTATCCTTTTGCGCTCCGGCATGTGAGGAATATACCGGAAAAGAAAAAGATAGCGCAGAAAGCAGCCGGATTTATCGAGAACCGGGATACCATTTTCATCGATAACAGTTCGACCACGCTATTTCTCCTGGACTATATTCCAAGAGAAGTACACCTGACTATCATCACAAACTCCATAAAGGTACTGCTGGAGGCGGCCAAGCTCGAGAATCCCAACCTGTCGCTCATTTCGCTGGCGGGCTTCTATAACTGTAATAATTATTCGGTATACGGGACGAGGACGATCAAAAGTGCGGAGGACTTTTTCCCGAACAAGTCCTTTATCTCCTGTACCGGCGTTACGCTTGAGAACCGGCTTACCGATATCAGCCTCAACGAGGTCGATACGAAGAAAGCGCTCATGTCGAAATCAAAAGAGACATATCTGCTGGCAGACCACACGAAATTCGAGATCAACGGGCCTTTCTATCTGTCAGATTTTGATGCGATCGATTATATCGTGACAGACAAATATGACTATACGCCGCAGACCGGCAGCAACATACGTACGATTACTTCCAAAAATAATATTAAGATTATTACAAGCTAGAGGGAGGAGGGTCCACATTGAACATACTGGCTTTTGACCTGGGCGCAAGCGGAGGCAAGCTCTTCCTTGCAGACGTGGGTAACGGCAAAGCTTCTATACAGAATATCCACAGGTTCGACAATGTATCATACCAGATCAACGGCAGCCTGTACTGGGATATCATCAACATCTACAAAGAGATGAACATCGGAATCAAAAAAGCGATAGAACTGACGGACGACCATATCGATTCTTTTGCCATCGACTCCTTTTCCAATGATTTTGCATTTATCGATGAAAAAGGAACGCTGCTCACTCCGGTGCGCTGTTACAGGGACAAGCGTACCGAACGCCACGCCGCGAAGATATACGGACGGCTTTCCAAAAAACAGCTTTACAACCTGAGCGGCAACCAGAACGCGCTCTTCAACACTTACATGCAGCTCGCCGCCATGTGCGAGGACGGCCACAGATACATATTGGAGAACGCGCACAAGCTGCTCTTTATCCCTGACCTGCTCATCAATTTCCTGACCGGAAAGACGATATCCGAATACACGCTGTCTTCCGTCAGCCAGATGTATGATTTCAAGAAGGATGACTGGTGCCAGGAGATTCTGGACAGCTATTCCATACCCCGCAGCCTGTTCGGCACTTTGACTAAGCCGGGCACCCTGCTCGGACACACGCAGGAAAGCTACAACAAATATATGGAGACGAAAGGCTTTCCCGTGTCTGTCGTATGCGAGCATGATACGGCTTCCGCATATCTCTCTTCTCCGGTCACATCAGACTGTGCCCTCATGAGCTGCGGCACATGGGCGCTCATAGGCACGGAACTGGACTCCTGCGTCATCACCGAGGAAGGCTACCGGGCGAACCTTGCCAACGAGGGCGGATTCAAAGGCCACCACCGCCTGCTCCGCAATGTGATGAGTTCCTGGTTCATCCAGGAGACGAAGCGCTATTATAAAGAGCACGGCCAGGACTATAGCTTTGAAGAATTGGGCCGGCTTGCCGAAGCCGCCAAACCGTTCGGCTTCCTTTTCGACCCGGATGAGAGCCTGTTCTATGAGCCCGGCAATATGCCCGTTAAAATACAGCAGTACTGTATGGACCACTATGGAGCACGGCCTGAATCCACGGGCGAAATTATCCGCTGCATATATGAAAGCCTTGCGATGAAGTTCCGATGGACCATCGAGCAGCTGGAGCACATCTCCCAAAAGCCGCTTCCTGTCATCAACATGATGGGCGGAGGAGCCAAAGCATCCATGCTCTGCCAGTTTACAGCCAATGCGGCGGGCCGCAAGGTTATCGCAGGGCCGGACGAGGCAACTGCCATCGGCAACATCACAGTACAGCTCATCGCTACAGGCGCGGCCGCTACGCTCAATGAGGCAAAAGATATCATGAGGCCGTCTTATCAGACGAAAGAATATACCCCTCAGAACTCGGAGGAGTGGAATATGCATTATGAGGCATTTCTGAAACTGTCGAACGATTCAGAACCGGCGTCGCTGTGAGACGCCAGGGAGGAGCAAAGATGAAACATATATTAGAATCACCAATCATAACCGATATCTGTGATATGACGGCTAACATGTACCGTCTCGGATGGGACGAGAGAAACGGCGGAAATATAAGCTGGCTGCTGGATGAACTGGAGCTGGCAGATTATCTCGACCTTTCCAAGACCATCCGCAATATCCCGATAGATTTTGATGCCGCAGAGCTTGCCGGACGCCTGTTTCTCGTGACAGGGACCGGCAAGTATTTCAAGAACGTAACCAAAGACCCGGAAGGGAATCTTGGAATCGTACGTGTGGCGTCAAATGGCAGAGAACTGGAGCTGCTCTGGGGCTTTGAGGGCAATACGTTACCGACAAGCGAATTCCCTACCCATCTCATGAACCATATGGCAAGGCTGAAAGCAGACCCTGAGCATAAGGTCGTCATGCACTGCCATCCGGCAAATACGATTGCCATGACCTTTGTACATTCCATCGATGACCGGGACTTCACCTGCACGCTCTGGCAGATGATTACAGAATGTATCGTCGTATTTCCGGACGGCATCGGCGTCGTACCATGGATGGTATCAGGAACGAACGACATCGGGGCGGCCACTGCCGAAAAGATCAGGGACTGCCGTCTCGTCGTATGGGCGCACCATGGCATCTTCGGCACAGGCAGAACACTGGATGAAGCGTTCGGCCTCATAGAAACCGTGGAGAAGGCTGCAGAAATCTATATGAAGATTGCCCATCTAGAACGCAAGAACGAGATACCAAAAGACCAGCTCAAAGCCCTCGCCGATACTTTCCACGCAGTACCGAGGGAAGGCTGGCTTGACTAGAACCTAAAAGGAGGACCCTATCATGTATTTACAAGATATATTTGGATTAGACGGCAAAGTAGCCATCGTGACCGGAGGCGGACGCGGCATCGGACAAGTCATTGCCTGTGGCCTTGCCAAAGCAGGAGCGGAAGTTGTAATCATCTCCCGGTCCGGAGCCGAAGAGACGGTGGATATGATAATGAAAGACGGCGGAAACGCTTACGAGCTCAGAGCCGATGTCACAGACGAACCACAGGTGGAGCAGGCGCTTGGCTCCATACTGGAACGTTCCGGCACCATCGATATCCTTTTCAACAACGCGGGCATCTGCATGCATCAGTCAACCATGGATGCAACCGTAGAGGAATTCCGACAGGTCGTAGACACGAACCTGACCGGTGAATTTATCATGGCGCGCGCCGTGGGACGAATTATGATTGAACGAGGCATAAAGGGCAGCATCATCAACATGGCTTCTATGTCGGGGACTATCGTCAACATACCACAGTGGCAGTGTTCCTACAATGCTTCAAAGGCAGGGGTTATCCACCTGACCAAGTCACTGGCTGTAGAATGGGCACAATATGGCATCCGGGTCAATTCGCTGAGCCCGGGCTACATCGCCACACCGATGTCTGTCGACCTGTCGCCGCAGGAACTGATAGACGCATGGATCCCGCTCATGCCGCTCGGCCGGATGGGAAAGCCAGAAGAGCTGATACCGCCGGTGCTTTACCTTGCGTCGGACGCCTCAGGCTACACGACAGGAAGCGATCTCATCGTAGACGGAGCCTACTCCTGCCAGTAAATGGGGGTTTAGTGAAACAGACCGCGGACAGGGAGCCGGGTGGCATCTGCTCCGATGCGTCCGAGGCTTCGACTAGTCCACGGCCTCCTAACTTTGCGGCAGAGTCGCTGATAGCAGCTCCTCTCCCACAAACCAAGGATTCCGGGACGGATTCTCCGCCTCTTCCGCTTACACCTGCGCATCTCCCACCCGGCTCCCCGCCCGCTATCTACTTCACTAACAAGGGCGAGGACGGCTGTGTGGCGTTACTGGCCAACATAAAGCTGCTGGCTGCGTAAGCTGGCTGATAAAAAATAGCGAGGTGTGCACGCCGTTGCTGCAAGAAGAGCCGGAACCAGGCAGGGGATGTCATCTCATAAACATCTCCGTACCTGATTCCGGCTCTTCTTCATGACGATTACCTTTAACTAAGGTTATCACCCTGCTTAGCCCCTTATCACTATGCTGACATAGCCAAAGCCCTGCCATCAGCCGGCAGTATCACACAGCCGCCCCCGCCCGTGCCAGTAAAGTAGATAGCCGCTCTATCTGCTCTAGGGTACAGCCGCACGCGCCGAGGGGATTGGGCCTTTTGGCGTACTGTCCGTGGAAATCGCTTCCGCCGGTTTCAAGCAGCCGGTACTTCCCCGCCATCTCCCTGAGCCGCACTCTGGCTGCAGCGGAATTTCTCGGATGCCATACTTCTACCCCTTGTATGAGACCTCTGCGGGCAAAATCTTCTGCCAGATCAAATGAATCGAACTGTTCCGGATGTGCAATCACCGCGATACCGCCCACATCTTTGATGATTTCCGCCACCTTATCCACAGACGGATAGCTGCCTCGCACGTAGCAGCTGCCGCGGGAAGAGATAAGTTCCTCCATCAGCGGCCCGATAGCCGTGTTTGTATAGCCGAGGTTGCAAAGCACCTGCATGAGATGGCATTCATAGACTGCCCCGCTCTCACCAGACAGATCCTCCACGGCTTCCACCGTAAATCCGGGATACAGCCTGCTGATTTTTAAAGCCATTTCAAGCTTCTGCTGCCGCCGTCTTGCAAGCGTCTCATCCAGAAAGCTCTGCAGGCCGGCTTCATCTTTCGGATAATAGCAAAGCATGTGGACATTCCGGCCGGTTCTTTCGTCCCGCGCGGATATCTCCGCCCCAGGTATGACCTTGACGCCTCCCGGCCTGGCCAGCTTAAGCGCCCTGCCTGAACCTGCAAGCGTATCGTGGTCAGTAACCGAAATGTACGCAAGCCCAATCCGCTCTGCATAATCCAGCACATATTCCACAGATGCGGAGCTGTCGGAGCATACCGTATGCACATGCAGGTCGCCGGCAATCCTTCCCATCCTGTTATTCATTTTCAATTGCCATTATCATATCGATACGGTCCTGGTGCCTGCCTCCCATAAATTCCGCGTCCAGCCATTCTTCTATGATCATCTTCGCAAGCTCGATCCCGATAACACGAGCCCCGAATGCAAGTACATTCGTATTGTTATGCTGTCTGGACAGCTTCGCTGAATATGGTTCCGAGCATACGACCGCCCGTATCCCTTTTACCTTGTTGGCTGCCAGGGAGATCCCTACGCCTGTCCCACAGATAAGGATTCCAAGGTCCACTTCCTTGGCGGCGACGGCCTCGGCAACCTTACGTCCATACTCCGGATAGTGGCAGCTCTCTTTCGTATCTGTTCCAAAATTAACTACCTCATACCCCTTCTCTTCCAGAAACTCTACAACTTCTTGCTTCATATCAACCGCTGCATGGTCATTACCAATTCCAATTTTCATTCTTGTCCACTTGCTCCTCTCTTCCATTCATTTTCTTTTTATATTATAATGGGTAGGAATTTAATTAGCAATACCCAGAAAAGGAGACAGACTATGATACAATTGATTGCCAGTGACCTCGACGGAACGATCCTGCAGAATGACGCACAGGCTGTAAGCCCGAGAATGATAGAGCTTATCATGGAATTAAAGCAGAAAGGGATCCGTTTCGTGGCGGCCAGCGGCAGGCAGTACAGCAATCTGCGCCGCCTTTTTGAACCAATTAAAGATGAGATATCCTATATCGCCGAAAACGGTTCTTTATGCATACACAAAGGCCAGGTTCTCTCACGTGGAATCATCGAGAGGGAACTCGGCCTTGAAATACTCGATTCCGTAAAGGAATATGGTAAATGTGACTGCTTCCTGTCCTGTGAATCCGGCGGTTATATGGATTCCGGCAATCCGGAGTTTATCCGGCACATGACAGAAGTTGTAAAATTTGATATCCGTCAGGTAGATAGCCTGAAAGATATCCATGAACCGTTTCTGAAGATAGCAGCGTGCAGCTTTTCCGGAACACGGGATATGGCCCCCTTTTTCAAAGAGCGTTTCCGTGGCAGAATCAATGTAGTGACTTCAGGCAATCTCTGGGTCGACTTTATCGCCCCGGGCGCCAACAAAGGAACTGCCTTGTCCAATCTGCTGGCACATCTGGATATACAGGCAAAAGACTGTATCGCGTTCGGGGACCAGTATAACGATGTTGAAATGCTGCAGCTTGCAGGAGCAAGCTACGCCATGTCGAACGCCGCTCCCGGCATCGCCTATTACTCTACCTATGTCACGGATTCCGTGGAAGAGGTGCTGGAAGACCTGGCAGCGTCTGTCGGCAAGTAGATACGCGGTTAAGCGCTGCCTGTTATTCTTCTGCCGCATCACGGTGAACCGCATACCGGCCTTTGCCTTCCGCCTTGGCCTGATAGCGCGCTTCATCGGCCCGTTTTATGACCGCGTCATAGTATTTCTCTCCCGGCTCTACCATTGCTATGCCAATGCTCAGGCCCGTTCCAGCCTCATCATAAGATGTTTTCAGAATCCGCTTGGCTGTATCTTCGGCTGCTTTAATGCTGTCTACCTTATACATCCATATGACGAATTCATCTCCGCCGAACCGGATGACGATATCCCGGTCGCGCGTATTCTGCATGAATATTCGCCCTACATTGATGAGTATGCGGTCTCCTTCATCATGTCCGTATGTATTGTTGACCCCTTTGAAATTATCCACATCTATAAAGAGGCAGGCACCGAACGACTTGTTATGTTCCATGTGCATCCCTCTCTCGACTGGTCCAGTCATTGTACTCTGACGCCTGATAGTAGAACAGCCGTACCTTGTCGTTATTGTAATATGTCAGATAGCCGGATTTGCCCGCCTCCGCGTCCTCCTTATGCTTTCCGACCTCGTTTCCGTCCTTGTACTGCATCGTCTCCAGCATATCATATATCGTCGAAAAGTTTTCCATCCCTTTGTAGGATGCAACTATTTTTCCGTCTTGTCGAACACAAGCGTTGCTCCTGCTTTTTCCGTAATCGATGTATTCAGGGTCTGTCCGAGATTCAAGGCCGTATATTCCGCACAGACTGCTCCGCTCACTTTCCCGTCCGTCCAGATAGGCACGGCCATGACGACCGTCTCTTGTCCGTCCCAGCTTCCGGCCAGCACATCGGAGATGACTTCCTTCCCCTGTATCACTTTATTGTAATAGCTCCGGCCGCTGATGTCCGCCGTCTCGTTATCTCCGAAATATATCGTCCCATGCGTATCCGCGATACCAAAGCGCATATCATCGGAACTGTACTCCTTAAGAATCATATGCCAGTTCTCATCACCGGACCCGACGGGCCCGTCGCAGAACGCGGCCACTGTCCTGTACCAGTTCAGCCTGCTGTTTATGAACTGCCAGAAATATTGTTCCTTATACTCGTTCTCTGCCTTCAAGTTCCTGCGCGCTTCTGCCAGAAGCTTCTCATTCATATCCATATAGCAGCAGACGACCGCCGCAATCAATGCCGCCAGTAATACAACGATAGCCACTACATATTTAAGATAAGGCATACTTCCCTCTTTCTCTCTGCCAGACCTTCTCATCGTACGTACCCAGCCTTTTTATTCGTTGTCTCTATTGTACTATGAACAGGAAGAATATGATACTACGTTTTCCTCTACTTACCGCCGGCGCCCTAAAGGAGCTCCTTTATGCCGTCGGCCATAGCGCACAGGATAATGCAGCAGGATACTGCTCCCGCGTCCAGTACGCCTCTGGAACGCTCCCCAAGCCTGCTGGAACGGCCATGCTTTGCAGCCATATCTCTTGTGGAATCCTGTCCTGCCTTTGCCGCGGCTTTCATCCTGTCCAGAGCCTGTGCAAAGCATCCTCCCGTACCGGCTTCTGCTTTCAGCGTATACACGGCCGGAGACAGGGTGTCTATGAGGGTCTTGTCTCCTACTTTCGCCTCCACGATATCTTCCAGTTCCCTAAGCCCTGCTTCCATCATATGGCTCAGCTCGTTCAATCCGATTATATCAAAGCCTGCGCCTGTGCGTGCCATTTCTGTAAAGATGGTGCCGTATATAGGGCCCATGGATCCTCCGATCTCACCTAAGAGGACCATCCCCAGCAATTCCAGCCCGTCTGTAAAGCTGATGTCCTTGCTGCCGTATCTGGCTGCGAAGAGCGTAACCCCCTTGTTCATGTTCATTCCGTGGTCTCCGTCACCGATCAACCCATCTATCTCGCCGAGATAAGCCTTATTATCCTGCACCGCCTTGACAATGGCAAGCAGCACGGACTTCCCCCGCGCATTACTGAATCCCTCCATCCTACTGCCTCCTATAACTGTGTCATACCCACGCACTGTGCCGGAAAGTCGAGCAGTTCTTTCAGCTCGTCATCAAGCTTCATGACAGTCAACGTAACACCCATCATGTCAAGCGATGTAAAGTAATCTCCCACATATGCCTTGTATATATGGATCCCTTTCTTCCGGAACAGCTGTTCGATCTCATTGTAAAGCACGTATAGTTCCATCATCGGCGTGGCGCCCAGACCGGATATGAGTACCGCGGCCTCCTCTTTCTTCCCGAACGGATTGTCTCCAAGCACGATGTCGGCCATACGCTTTGCCATACCGGCGGCACTCTCAAGCCCACATACTTCTATTCCCGGCTCGCCATGATGGCCGATTCCCACTTCCATCGTCCCTTCCTTGATCTCAAAGTTAGGATGTCCGACCGCGGGCAGCGTACACGGTGTCAGCCCGATGCCCACGCTGCGCGTATTGTCTATGGCTTTCCTGGCAGCGGCGATTACTTCGTCAAGCTCCGCACCCTGGGCTGCTTTTGCTCCCCCGGCTTTCCACATGAACACCTCGCCGGCCACGCCCCGGCGCTTTTCCCTCTTTTCCTTCGGAGCTGAGGCCACATCATCATTGGCCGCCACCGTTTCTACATGGATCCCTTCCTTCTCCGCCATCTTTACGGCCATGCGGACATTCATATTGTCACCGGAATAATTGCCATACAGGCAGGCCACGCCTCTGCCCTGGTCAGCTGCCCGGAATGCATCCAGGAAGGCCGCAGCCGTCGGGGAGGAACATATCTCGCCAACTGCAGCAGCGTCACACATGTTCTTCCCTACATATCCGACAAAAGCCGGTTTGTGCCCGGAACCACCTCCGGTAACGACACCTGTCTTTCCCGGGGGGATGTCCTTAGCCCGCACAACCCGGGGATTTCCGGTCCTTTCAACGAGATTCCCATAAACGTTCAAAAAACCGGCCAGCATCTCGTCCACGATATCATCTGGATTATTCAATATTCTCTGCATGTCGCAACGCCTCCTGTCTCATATAGTCGATTGGATCCCCAATCCCTCTTATTCATTCTCCGAGAACCTCTACCTCTATGTCCAGCATCCTGCAGACCATCTTGAGGTCCTCCGTCTTATCTCCATATACGGCATGGCAGTGGTTGGCATCAAACTCATCCAGAAATATCTGATGGTCGAAGGGCAGCCGGGCGTATACATGAGACCATTCTTCCGTCGTCTCCTTCATCTTCTCAACCGGGAGCGTGACAAATTCAGCCGGTATGACAGTGAGCCGATACTTCCCTTCCTTACGGTTGAGCCGGGCAATGGTTGCCCGGCCGGGTGCAGTCATCAGATTCACGTGGCATCCTCCGCCTGCATAGATATCGAGTGCCGGATACAGCTTCGTCCTGCGAAGGTTCTCTTTGTAATCGTCGCGTCCCGTCGCATAATAGGTAGACTGGGAACCACAGTTGCAGAACACCATCACGCCGTGCTCATCGTCATAGTGCCTCACATCCATAAAAATGACCGGCTCATCCGTGAGCAGCTTCAGGATCTGCATGGTAAGCGCGGCATCGGAATCCGCTTCACAGGCGCAGACCACCGGCTCCTTTGCACCGTCCCAGTCATAAGGGTCATTGCAGAAGGCCGCACTGATACACTCGGTGCAATGGTGGCGGCTCATCTCATAATGGCACTTGATACCTACAAAATCATATGCATTATCTTTGATTATTTTTTTCAACGCCTCATAATGCCGTATCTGAGTTCTTAACCTATCTCTTGTAAAACTGCTGCCATTGTACCGTATCTCTCCTACATATTCTTCCAGCCAGGATAGCGCCTTCTCTACTTTTTCTTCCGGTACTACCCCCGCAAGCCTTACAAGCTCGCTCTGATCCATATGATCCACATCTACGCCGAACTTCTTCTGCCAGTCCTGCATGCTCACTGTGGCACTGTACATTCCCAGGCTGCGGCCGCCTATGAGGCCATACTTCTGGCCGTTCAGACGGGTGACGGCCCGGGCGCATCTGGCAAACCGCATATACCTCTCAAAGACTTCCGGCTGCGTGATATCCCCGCTCGCCCTGAAATGCCGGATCCCAAGGTGGTTCAGCGCTCCTCCCGCGGCAAGCATCGCAACCATGCCCGGCCAGTCCGGATTCAGGTTTGCAGCCAGCAGGAACGGCCCCTTGCCATTACGTGCAACGATTGCGGAAAAGTTCGGGAACGCAAATACGCCATAAGCCAATACCGTACCGTCCACATCCATCTTTCTCAAGTATTCGGCCTGTTCTCTTGCGGTCCTGACGCTGCACACAAGCTCTTCTGCTTCTATGACTTCTATCTCGCCGGATTCTCGAAGCGCTCTGGCAATGGCATCAACCTGTTCCTGCACGATGCCCTTGAGCTGTGCGTGTACTTCAGGTTCACCGTCCGACAGGCCTACGATTCCTATCACCGGTCTCTTTTTCATCTTTCTGCCTCCTGTCTAATCATTGAATTTTACATAGCCCGGATGTCTTGCGCCGGGATTGTCCTTCTGAAACGCAGCGAGAAGCTTGTCAATCTCTTCCCGCGAAAGCTCCTTTGACCTGCCGAGAAGCCTTGCCATATATGTTATCTTCGCGTTGTATTCCAGCGTCTCCGTCTTGTACCAGGCCCGGATCAGATCTGCCCCCACCGTGACCGTCCCATGGTTCTCCAGCAGGAATGCGTCATAATCCTGAAGGTACGGAACGAGCCCGTCCGCCAGCTCCTGCGTAGATGGCTGTGCATATGGTATGACTGGCACGGCGCCAAGCGCATACACCGCTTCTGGCAGGAGGTAGGAATCAAGGGGAATATGCGCGACTGCAAAAGTGGTGGCATAAGGGGGGTGTGCGTGCACGACAGCTCCGACGTCCTCTCTCTGTTCATATATCTTCAGATGCACTTTCACTTCCGAAGAAGGTCTATATTCTCCTTCCAGCGTCTCCCCTCTCCTGTCTACCTTGACAATCATCTCCGGCCGCAGATAACCCTTGCTGATGCCGGTAGGGGTAGCCAGATACTCCTTTTCATTCAGCTTCACGGTGATATTGCCGTCGTTGGCAGCCACGAAGCCGTTCGTGTAGATCCGTTTTCCGATATCACATATAAGTTCTTTCAGTTCTCTTTCTTTCATCCGTACGCCTCCGCTTAGTTTGCCAGGTCCAGAATTACCTTGACCGCCTCTTTTTCCGCCACAAGCCTCACGGCCTCCTGGATATCCTCCACGCTCATTACATGGCTGTAGAAATCTTTCGGATGGATGACGCCTTTTTCTATCAGCCTGATATTTTCTGCCGTTATGTCATACTGCCCATATGGAAAGTTCAGCATCTGCAGGCGCGTGTTATTCTTAAGCTTTGTCACATCCACCATCGCGTCCGTATTCCGAAGCACGCCCATGGCACCGATGATGCCATATGGTTTCAGCAGTTGGGAACCTTCCAGCAGAATCGAGGTCTGGCCGACGATATCAATGACACGGTCAAAGATTCTTCCCTTCAGCACCTCTTTCTTGTCCACTTCCGTATAATTGATCGTCTCATCTGCACCGGACAGAGACCTGGCCAGGGCAAGCCTTTCCTCTACCCCGTCTATGGCCACGATCGTCCTGGCTCCGAGATGCCTCATATATTTCATCGTGGCAAGTCCCATGGGGCCTGCCCCGTACACAAGGACGTCCTTGTCCTCCACATCAAAGTTCCTGGCGGCGCTGAAACATTCATTCAGCGTGATGAGGCACCCGCCGTCGATGACATCGAAGTCTGACGGAATCTGCACGCATTCCAGCTGCCTTGGGTTCAGCAGCGACAGATCTTCGCCGTCATCAACCATGGCCTTCTGATCCTGGACGATGCCATAGTCGCACATGGCGCCCCATGTACAGCCGTACCGTGTACCCGGCATCAACTTAATCATCGGATTCATAAAACGGTCTCCGATCTTATAGTTTCTCACCTTGCTGCCAAGCTCTACGATATCCCCGATGCCTTCATGTCCAAGCAGCGTGGGAAAGGTGTCGACCTCCACAGACATCTCCCCCCGTATGATGTGGAAGTCGGTCCCGTTGCAGAACCCGCATGATTTCATTCTTACGAGAGCTTCGTACGGCCCTATCTCCGGAACCGGAACATCACGCACCAGTTCTACGCCTCCGCCGCCGACAGCCGCCACCCCTCGCATATATTTTTCTGTCATAGCTCTATTCTCCTTTCTCCGCCTCTCTTACACCGTTCTCTTCTCCCGCCGGACAACACACGGGTGCCTGCCTCTGCTTTAAACGTCTCATATGCTTCGCGGCGTTTCTTCCACCGGCCGGTATCCCGGGGCTGATACTCCTCAATCCGGCATATTCCCGCAGCCACAGACCGCATTTCCTCCAGAGAGCCGACCATCCCTGCCCCATATGCCTGGAGCAGCGCGTTTCCCACGGCTGATGCTTCTGTGGGCCCGGTCTTTACCGTAAGTCCCGTGGCATCTGCCAGAAGCTGGTTCAGCAGTTCAATCCGGTTGGCACCTCCAAGGACATACAGCACTTCCGTCTCCCTGCCCGACGCATCCTCCAGCATATGCAATGCCTCCGCCGACTGGAGGGCGATACTTTCGTATATGATTCTCACAATCTGCCCTGCATCATCTTCACCGGGCGGTTCCTGCCCCGTGTCTTTGAGGTACGAGCAGATCTCCCGTACCATATCCTCCGGGTGGCGGAACCCTTCATGTTCCGTATCAAGCATTCCCCGGAACGGTTCTGCTCTGCACGCCATCTCCTTCAGCTCCCCGTATTCATAATCGAGGCCCCTCTCTTTCCACCGCTTTCTGCACTCCTGCACGAGCCACATGGCAGTGATATTCTTCTTCAGCAGTACCTTCCCGAACCCCATGCCAGTATTTGAAAGCTGATATCTATAAGACTTCTCTGCGTCCGCCGGCGCATCCAGTTCCATGCTCATGAGGAACCACGAGCCGGTAGCAAGGAAAGCCCATGCCTTCCCCGCCTCCGCGGGAACCGCTGCCCCTGCGGAGGCAGTGTCATGTACTGCGGGCATGACTGCCGATACCCTGCCTATGCCGAGATAACGGGCCAGGTCTTCTCTTATGGCGCCCACCCTTGTCCCGGGCTGCACGACAGGCGGCATAATCTCTTCCGGTATGCCAAACCGCGCCAGCATATGGCGGTCCCATCCCCCGCTCTGCATGTCGTACAGCTGCGAGTACGAAGCCACGGACAGCTCGGAACAGGCCACGCCGGTGAACAGGTACATGAGCATATCTCCCAGAAAGAGCAGCTTTTTGCTGCCCCAGAGGCCTTGCGGGTACTCTTCCATATAGGCCAGAAGCTGGCACAGCGTGGAATCCTTAAGCTTCCTCTGTCCGGTTCGCCGGTATATCTCCTCATAATCCATTACGGCCTCCACTTTCTCCAACGCCCCATCCGTCCGGCCGTCCCGGTAAAAGACCGGCATCGATATGGAACCGCTGTCCAGGTCCAGGATTCCAAAGTCTGAGCACCACGAATCTATCCCGATAGACTCAATAGAAATACCCTGTTTTGCAAGCGACATGACCACCCGGCATATCCTGTCATAGATAGGGAATATGTCTGTGGACAGATGTCCGAGGAAAAAAGAGCGGTCCGTCGCAAAGCGGTCTGCCTCTTTCATCTCCAGCGCTTTATCCGCATGCAGTTCTGCCAGATATACCTTCACATTACTGGAACCAATGTCCACAACAAGACTACGCATACGCTTTTCCTCTCTATGGACGGTAATGGCCTGCCATATCCGTGCAGCCGAGCAGGTCCATCTTCTGCCCCATTATCTTCTTCATCACTGCCATGGCATCCTTATATATCTCATTCGGCTCCCTGAGCGTCTCATCCTGAAGCGTCTTTCTGACCTGCCGGTAGAATGGGTCTTTGATGTCCGAAGAGATATTGACCTTATTGATACCGAGCTTTACTGCCGCTGCCACCTCTTCATCCGGATTGCCGGAACCTCCGTGAAGGACAAGCGGAATATGCACCGCGGCCTTAATCTCTTCCAATATATCCAGCCGGAGCTTTGGCATATACCCTTTCGGATACAGTCCGTGGGCAGTACCGATACCGACTGCCAGTGCGTCCACCCCTGTAAGTCTTACGAACTTTTCCGCCTCGGCGGGAACCGTATATGTAATCTCCTTCGTCCCTTCCTCCGCACTGTTTCCCATGATTCCGATCGTACCAAGCTCCGCCTCGACGGACACGCCGAGCGGATGCGCGAACTCAACGACACGTCCCGTTATCAATACATTCTCCTCAAAGGACCTGCGGGAGACATCTATCATGACAGATGTGTAGCCGTCACGAACTGCCCGTTCAATCTGGCTGTACATGGAACCGTGGTCCAGATGAATGACCACGGGCATCCTCGTATCATTGGCGGCCTTGACACAGTATGTGATAAAGGCATCGCCCAGAAACTCAAGCTCATCCGGATGTACTTCGATGATTACCGGAGCATGCTTCTCTTCCGCCGTCTCGATTGCCGCTTTTACTATCTGGCCGCAGCCCGCATTGAAGGCCGGTACTGCAAAGTGGTGCCGGTCTGCCACCTCCAAAAGCTCTTTCATATTCATCAGCATCTCTTTTTCCTCCTGTCTTTCTTTTATCTGGCTAAGTCGAGATATCTTCCATATCTCTCTTCCCATATTTCCTTCTGGCCCGGTATGTATGTCACTTCCGGCACATCCTTCGCCGCTATGCGGGGGAATTCGTCCATAGACGGGACCGCTCCCAACGCATGCAGCTGGATAAGTATATTTCCGGCGGCCGCTGCCTCCGGGTGCCCGCAGATTACCGGACACTGCGTGGCATCTGCGGCACATTGGTTCAGCAGCCGGTTATGTCTTCCCCCGCCCACGATATATATACCGGTTACCGGACATCCTGTCACGCCTTCCAGCTGTTCATTGTGCCGCCTGTACTCCAACGCGAGCCCGTTGATTACGGTACGCATGACCGCCTCCGGCGTTCCCGGCACTTTCTGCCGTGTCCTGGCGCAGTACGTCCTGATCTTCTCCGGCATGTTGCCGGGCTTTTTAAAGTCCGGGGCATCGGTGTATATCATAGATGGAAAGTCTTCCCCTTCTTCCGCCCTCTTAGCGAGTTCAGGTATGTGGAGATCCATACCTTCTGCTCTCCAGGCCCTCGCGCACTCTTCCAGAATCCACAGCCCCGTTATGTTGCGGATGAGCCGGTACTTTCCTCCAGGCTGCCCCTCATTGCTCATCTTGCACGCGCAGGCTGCATCTGACGTATAGGGGCTGCCGCACACGATTCCTTTTACAGACCACGAGCCGCTGCTGATGAACGAACGGCCCCGGGCGTACGGGACGACAGATACCGCCGAAGCCGTGTCATGGCAGACGGATGCAGTCACCACCGTACCCTGCAGATTGGGGATCCCCTCTGAGATTTCCTTTCTGAGCGGTCCCACGGCAGTACCGGAAGCAGACAATGGATGGAATATCTGTGCCGGCAGTCCGAGGCGTTCAATCAGTCCCATATCCCACTCCCTACGCTTAACATCCAGCAGCAGGGATGTAGTGGCTATCGTATACTCATTTACCATGGCCCCGGTAAAGAGATAGGCAAGCAGATCCGGCAGGAAGAGAAGGCGCGCGGCATGCTTAAGGGCCGGAAACTTCTGCTCTGCCATTCCCTTCAGTATATGGGCCGTGCCTGTAGTGGCATAGGTTACGCCGGTTCTTGCATAGATCGCTCTGTCCTCTTTAAAGTACGCTTCGTATATGCCGTCACTGACTTTATCCCGGTAGGCTAGCGGCCTGTCAAGAAGCACGCCGTCCCTGTCCAGCAGACCGAAGTCTGAACCAAACGTATCAAAACCGATGGAGCGGATCCTCTCGCCCTGCTTTGCCGCGGCTCTCACCACCTGGATCAGATTGTCCCTCATCTCCTCAATATCCCAGTAATAATGTCCGCCCCTCTGGACAGGCGCATGCCTGAACCGGGCCAGCTCTTTCATATCGAGGCCCCGGTCCGTATATGTACCTTCCATCACCCTGTAGCTGCCTGCGCCTATGTCCGCCGCCAATACCCTGCACATCGCCTTACCTCCTGTCACCGTGTTATCTTTCTCTGCCCGGTCTTGTCCATAAATCTCTCTATCTGCGGGCTGCTTCTGACCGCCATGTGTGCTCCTATGTCCAGTGAATTGACCGCACCCGCGGCACAGGCAAATCTTGCACACTCGTACAGGCTCCTTCCTCCAAGTACAGAATGGATGAAGCCTGCCGTAAAGTTATCGCCGCAGCCTGTCGTATCCTTTGCCGCCACTTCAAACGGGTCTACATAGAATTCTTCCTCACGGCTCCTTACGTAACATCCTTTATCACCGAGCTTGATGACAGCCGTGTCCGTCCCTCTTGACAGCAGCTCTGCGGCCGCATCTCTTTCGTTATCCTTCCCGGTTATATATCTGGCCTCCTCTATGCTGGGCAGGAGATAATCCACGTAGGGATACACGCTGTCCATAGCGCGGGGACCGAGCTGTTCCACGTCATGATCCATATCTGCAAATGTCAGCACACCTGCTTTCCTGGCCTCCCGCATCAGCACCGCAGCACCACCCCGGTCGAGCCTGTAAGAAGTATAGAGGCTGCCGATACAGACCGCCCTCGTCTTCTGCAGCATATCCATGTCTATCTCCTTCAGGGATATGCCTTCCTCATATCCTTTGTGCAGGAAGAACTTGTGTCCGCCGTCTTCCTCCAGAATGACAAAGGCTGTCGTGGAGCGGCTTGCCTCATCCCTGCACAAATATGATAAATCTATCTTTTCCTCCGTAAGATTCCTGTATAGTGCTTCTCCTACCGGGCCATCGTCAATCCTCGCCACAAGCCCCGCCCTGTCTCCAAGCCTTCCGAGCACTATCGCTTCATTCGCCGCATCTCCTCCTGTCGTGAACAGGACGCTTCCCAGCACCGTGACCGGTTCCGCGAAAGAATCCGGCCCCATCCCTTCTATCAGGATATCCTGCACACAGGAGCCTACGCAGAGAATGTCATATTCCTTATATCCTACCGTACTCATCTGATGTCACCTGCTTTACATTCTTATCATACCCTTCACCACATCCTGCGCGTCCCGCACCACCGTCTCAAACGCCCTGCCTGCTTCCTCCAGTTCAAACTCATGCGTTACGATCTGCCTGACATTGATGCTGCCGCTTGCAATAGCCGCAATGGCTTTGGGATACAGGTTGCGGTATCTGAATACGCATTTAACGACTGCTTCCTTCTCCATAAGCTGAAAAAAGTTGTAGTTCACTTCACTCTGGGATGCCATTCCGACGAGAACCACCGTTCCGCCGCGCTTTGCGATATACGCGGTCTGTGCTATCGTCACCGGTGACCCGGCTGTCTCAAACACGACGTCCGGCCCTCCGCCTAAGATTTCTTCTACCCTTGCCGCCACATCTGTACCGTCTGCCCGGATCGTGTGCGATGCCCCCATCTTCCGTGCATATTCGAGCCGCTTTTCATGCAGGTCGACGACGACGATATCGGCCGCTCCCCGGGCTCTTGCGGCAAGCATCGTCACGAGCCCGATGCATCCCGCACCAAGTATGGCCACGGACTGGCCTAGCGTAACCTCTCCCAGTGAAGCGGCGTGAAGCCCGACCGCAAGCGGCTCTACGAGGGCTCCCTCCATCGTGGATACGTGGTCCGGAAGCCGGAAGCACATATCTGCCGGATGCACGACGTATTCCTGCAGCGCGCCTCTTACAGGCGGTGCCGCAAAGAACTTGACGTCCGGACAGAGATTATAACGTCCTGTCTTGCAATACTCACATCTCCCGCACCCGTATCCCGGTTCCAGCGCCACCCGGTCTCCAGGCTTCAATCCGTTTACATCATCCGCAGCTTCCGTCACCGTTCCCGCCACTTCATGTCCCAGCACAAAAGGTTCCCGCAATACACAGTCTCCCACTCTTCCATCCTTATAAAAGTGTACGTCTGAACCACAGATCCCGTTATATTCAATCTTAACAAGCACACATCCCTTTCTAAGCTCCGGGATATCCTCCTCTTCTATCGCCATGTTCCCCGGTTCTGTCAAATATACTACTTTCATCCTTCCGTTTCCTTTCCTTCTGTCACAGGATAGATTGTCCTGTTTCCTTGTCGAACAGGTACGATTTCTCCATATCGAACGCCAGCCGGACCATGTCGCCTTCCCGCACCTTTGTCCTTGCATGTACGCTGGCGGTCACTTTATGCCCCGCATATTCAAAATACAGCAGCGCCTCCGCCCCAAGCAGCTCATACACTTGTATCTTCGCCGTGATACATGAGTTCTCCAGCATGTTGACGATGATTTCCGAATCTCTGATATCTTCCGGACGTATGCCGAGCGTTATCTCCCTGCCTGCATATCCTTTTTCCTCCAATGGCCGCTGCCTCGACTCCGGCAGCTTTAGAAGGCTGCTTCCGACCTTGAGGGCGAGCCTCCCGTTCTCTTCCACTACCCCGGCATTCAGAAAGTTCATCTGCGGCGTGCCTATGAATCCGCCCACGAACTGGTTCGCAGGCCGGCTGTACAGATTCTGCGGCGTATCCACCTGCTGGATTACACCATCCTTCATGACGACGATTCTCGTCCCGAGCGTCATCGCCTCCGTCTGGTCATGGGTCACATATATCATCGTTGCCTGTAGCCGTTCATACAGCTGTGCGATCTCCAGGCGCATCTGCACTCTGAGCTTTGCATCCAGATTGGACAGTGGCTCGTCCATAAGAAATACCTTCGGGTTCCGGACGATTGCCGCTCCCATGGCAACCCTCTGCTTCTGTCCCCCGGAGAGCTCCCTCGGCTTTTTCTTCAGCTGGCTTTCCAGATCCAGGATTCTTGCCGCTTCCCGCACTTTCTGGTCCGTCTCCTCCCTGCTCAGCTTCCTTCTTCTGAGGCCAAAGGCGATGTTATCATAGACGCTCATATGCGGATACAGCGCATAGCTCTGGAACACCATCGCTATGTCCCTGTTTTTTGCGGGTACCTCATTGACTGTCTCTCCGTCTATCTTCAGCGTCCCGGAAGTGATATCCTCAAGACCTGCAATCATTCTGAGCGTCGTCGATTTCCCGCAGCCGGAAGGGCCGACAAAGATGATAAATTCTCTGTCCTGGACCTCCAGGTTGAAATCTTCCACTGCACCCACCCCATTTGGATACGTCTTGCAGATATGCTCCATGCTGATATTTGCCATTCCGATATCCTCCTTCTACTATTTGTAAAACGGCCCGTATGTACCACAGGCACGGTAATCCTGCCCCTCCCTGTCCATTCCGAACGCGTTCCAGCAGGCCGGGCGAAATATATGCTCCTCCTCCACGTTATGCATGCAGACAGGAATCCTCAGCATAGAGGCAAGTGTTATCAGATCCGCTCCTATATGTCCATAGCTCACGGCCCCGTGGTTGGCGCCCCAGCTGTTCATCACGCTGTAAGCCGACTGGAAAGCACCCTTTCCTGTCACCCGCGGCACGAACCATGTACACGGCCATGTATAATCCGTCCGCTTCCAGAGTATATCCGTCACCTCATCGGGGAGATGAAGCGTATATCCCTCCGCAATCTGCATCACAGGGCCAAGCCCCTTGATAAGATTGATCCTCGTCATCGTCACCGGCATCTCTGCCCTCGTCACGAACCTGGAGGAGTATCCTCCTCCCCGGAAATATCCCTGGTCGGCCGGACACCATTCGGCAGCCGCAAGACAGTCTTTTATATCTGCTTCTGTCATATCATAAAATGGCTTGACGACCGCTCTTCCTCCGGCATCTCTCACTTCACCGCACATGTCAAGGCAGGAAGCGCCCGAATTGATCAGATGGATGAATCCTCCGGCCTCCTTGGCCATGCCGGAAAGCTCATAACCAGCAGCCCGTCTTACGGCCTCTTTTGACCAGTATGTACGGACATCCGAGAACATCTGGGCACAGCCTGTCAGCAGCTTTCCAAACAGCATGGAGGCTGCATTGAGCGTATCGTTCTCTGTGGCAAATATGTAAGGCTCCCTGGCACCATTCCAGTCAAAGGAAGAAGCGAGCACCGCCTCTGTAAAATCGGTATTCGGATAATGGTCGGTCCACTGACGCTGTCCCTGGAACCCGCCTGCTATTGCATTGTGTCCGATCGCCTCTTCCGGGAACCTGCCCTTTAGCCTTTCATTTCCATTCAGCAGATCCTTGATGATACACGCCGACTTTACTGCAAATTCCCAGTCACTTTCCTTTTGCTGCGGAGACTTTCTGGCCTGTTCCGGATTCTTATCCAATCCTTCCCGGCAGTATTCTTTTCTCCAGGCTAGGGCCCGCTCATATTCTTCCCGGTCGTATATGTCTTCCTCCATCCTGCGGAGCACTTCCACCTCATCTACAGATTCCACCCGCATTCCAAGGTACTCTTCAAAAAAGTCCGTATCAACGGATGAGCCTGCAATTCCCATGCATACCGAACCTATCTGAAGGTATGATTTCCCTTTAATGAAAGCCGCCGCGACCGCCGCCTTGACGAACCGGAGCATCTTGCACCGCACGTCCTGAGGCATTCTCATGTCGTCCTTGTCCTGTACATCACGGCCGTAGATTCCAAATGCGGGAAGCCCTTTCTGGGCATGTGCCGCAAGCACCGATGCCAGATATACCGCGCCCGGGCGCTCTGTCGCATTGAACCCCCATACGGCTTTGATTGTCCCCCGCTCCATATCCATCGTCTCAGATCCGTAGCACCAGCACGGGGTAACGGTCAGCGTCACCGCCACCCCGGCTTTGTGGAACTGCTCCGCGCAGGCCGCCGCTTCCGCGGCCCTCCCTATGCTCTGCCTTGCAATCACTACGCGCACCGGCTGCCCGTCCGGATACGTAAGTTCCTCTTCTATGACTTCAGCCGCGGCATAGGCCATCCCCATCGTCTGCTCTTCGAGAGATCCTCTCACATCCAGCATGCCTTTCCTGGCGTCTATCACCGACCGTATGCCGACCGCAGGATAGTCTCCGATATAACGGTTTCCTGCCATCTTACCACTCCTTTCGCTTTGAACGTTCCGTATAGAGCCGCCGCCCCTGTCATACGCAGGTATAGGCGCCGTCCACGACAAAATCAGCACCCGTCGTAAATGTGCCGGCATCGCTCGCAAGATAGAGCGCCACTCCCTGCAGTTCTTCCGGACAGCCCATCCGTTCCAGGGGAGAGAGGCCGGTCCATACCGGAATGAGCTCATGCCCTTTGATCAGGTCGGTCATAATATATCCCGGACTTATGCTGTTGACCCGTACATTTTTTCCCGCCCACTCAACCGCAAGCGATTTTGTAAGCATGATGACCCCGGCCTTTGAAGCATTATAGGCGGCCTGTGGCTGTGGAATATTCACGATATGCCCCGACATGGATGCAGTATTGATGATGGAGCCTCCTCCCTGGCGTATCATGTATCTTCCTGCCGCCGTCGCAGTGAGGAACACTCCTGTCAGGTTGATGTCTATCACTTTCCTCCACTGGTCTAAGGTCATCTCTTCTGCCGGAATATTGATGGATATCCCGGCATTGCAGAATGCCACGTCGATCCGGCCCATCTTTTTTGCCATGGAAGAACACATCTCCTCCACCTGCTCCGGGCTGGTAACATCCACCTCGAGGCCGGCCGCTTGAATTCCATATGCACGGCTGAGTTTCCCGGCCTCCTCCCTGGCTTTGGTTCCGTCAATATCCGCAAGCGCCACATCCGCTCCGGCTCCGGCCGCTGCCATGGCATAATTCAGCCCGATTCCCCGGGCTCCTCCTGTCACGAGTACCTTCTTGCCCTTCAAAGAAAACTTATCAAGTATATTCATCCTTTCCACTCCTCTATCTGCTGTATTTGCAGTCATATATGTGATAGAAATATTCACACTCTTCCACGCTCAGATCTAACGGCCTGTCAAGTACATCGGCATAATACAGTGCCTTTGTTATGGCTTCTGCCGCCTCTACTTTATTCATGGCATCCTCCACCGTCTTGCCGACCGCCAGTACGCCATGATTCCCGAGAATCACCACGTCACTGTGTGCGAAGATCGGAATCGCGCCTTTCAGGATATCCCCGGTGCCGGGCCGCCCGTAGGGCGCCACTTCAAATACCTTGAAGTTTGCCATCATCTCAGGATATCCTTTCGTGACCACCGGCCTGTTGCATATGGCATGTGCGGTCAGGAACGTGGGATGGCAGTGTACGACTCCGCCGATATCTTTTCTGATCTCATATGCCTGGAGGTGCATGGGAAGTTCTGATGTGGGCTTACAGCTTCCGCCTGTCTGATTCCCCTTTTTATCTACCGCAGCAATCATATCTTCTGTCAGAAACGCCTTGTTCTTTCCGGTGGGCGTTATATAGACAGTATCGCCGCTCTTGGCCGATATGTTTCCCTCGTAAGCATTGACCAGATTCTTTTCATCCAGACGCTTTGCAACCGTAAGCACCTGCCTTATCAATTCTCTGTCCATATTCAAGTAATCTCCTTATAATTGTATTTTCGCTATCCTTTGACCGCTCCTGCCGTCAGCCCCTTAATCAGCGATTTCTGTGATATCCAGCCAAATATCATAGGCGGAATGCACGAGATGGAGGCGGATGCCGACAGCTGTGCGATAAACTGGCCCTGCTGCTGCCCGAACCTTGCCATATAGACCGGAAGCGTGGCTGTCGCATTTGTCGTCAGATTATAACCCAGGAAGAATTCATTCCAGATGAATACTGCGACAAGAAGCCCTGCTGTCATGATTCCCGTCTTCGTAAGCGGAATGATGATCCGCATGATCAGCTGCCTGTTTGTACAGCCATCTATCCTGGCTGCTTCCACCACTTCCTCCGGCACGTCTTTAAAAAACGAATACAGGAGCCAGATGCACAGAGGCAGGTGGAAGCCTACGTACAGAAACAGCAGCCCGCCCCTCGTATGATTCAGGTTCAGTTCCTTGAACGTGATATAAAGAGGTATGAGGACAGCCACCGGGGGAAGGAGAATCGTCGTGACAAACCAGTTGTACAGGCTCTCCCCACGCCCTTCCTTCTTAAACTTCGCGAATACGAGCGCATATGTGGCAGGGATGCCGATCACAAGGCAGATTCCCGTTCCAAGCAGTACATGGAATATTGTATTTTTCAGGTAGTTGATCATAGAGACGTCCGCGAGCACTTTCTGCCACGTCACGAGCGTCGGATGGAACAGGATCGCAGGCACGGCCGCATCAGCCTCTGTCTTAAAGCCGCTCAGGATCATGTACAGGATTGGGAAAAAATAAAATAATGCAAAGGCCAGTATGACAATACCTGCTATCCACCGCCTGGCCTCTTTTTTCGCCGCAGCCCTTCTGCTTCGTGCATCACGTTTTACCACTGCTTTTTTCATGTCATCCCTCCCTTACTCGTATGCCGCACGGCGCTTTTTGATGGCCCGGAATATCAGATTGATAACTGTCAGCGTCACGACGACCGTTATGACGGACAGGGCAGCGGCACGCCCCACGTTAGAACCGCTGAACAGCGTCTTATATATGTAATAGGTGAGCGTATATGACTTCTGCCCGGGCCCCCCTCCCGTAGTCGTCAGTATCAGGCCGAACTCTTTTACAAGAAAGATCAGCCCGAGCATGAGCGCTACCTGCATATGGTTGAATATCATCGGCAGCTTGATCTTGAATACCATCTCAAACCAGCTGCATCCATCCAGGCTGGCCCTCTCCAGCACTTCCCCCGGGATCCCCTGAAGTCCACCCAGAAGGACGAGCACGAAAAACGGCATCCACTGCCATACGAACAAAAATACGACCAGCGGCCTGGCATAGTAGCTCACAAAATCGACTGCTTTGATGCCCATCCAGTCCGCTATCATTCCGACCCATCCAAAATTAGTATTCAGGATGACAGTCTTCCAGAGCACCCCGGTCGTCGTCGTCATGATAAAAAACGGGCTTAGGATCAGCGTTCTGGAAATCGTCTTGCCCGGTATGTCACAGTCCAGCATAAGTGCGATGAGATAGCCAAAGACAAGGCACGAAAGCAGAGCCGCACCAATCATCACTATCGTCTGGAGACAGATCATATAAAATTCCGGGTTCCCCAGATAGTAGATGAAGTTACTAAGTCCGGAAATCGTAATTCCCTGATCGGGCCGTACGATGTTCCACTGCAGCGCCGAGAAGATAATCGTCAGGATAAATGGCACCTGCGTAGCTACAGCCACGATTACACATGCAGGAACTACAAAGCTACGTTCCACCGGATATTTTTTCTTCATGTTTCTTGCTATTTTACTCATAGGCTCCATTCCATTCTTCATTTGAGTGCTGTAAGTCATTGAGATGCAGTACACCGCCCGCCAGCGGCGGGCGCTCCTGTCAGGGAGCATAAAGGGCGGCTGCTTCGCCGGCCGCCGCCGGCATAAGGCAGCCGCCCTTTATGATGCTGCTCTACTTCTTGTAACCGCCTTCTTCCGCGGCCTGTTCAAAGGCCTTCTGCGTTGCGGCCAGCGCTTCATCCAGAGTGATTTCGTCCGTCACATAGGCAGCCAGAGATTCCGTCATCTTATCACCGGCTTCCTGGAATTCCGGAATTGCAATGTACTGCAGTCCTACATAAGGAACCTCATCTTTACACGGATTGTTAAAATCAAGGTCGGAAAGCGCATCAAGTGTCGGCTGTGCATACGGCAGATCCTTGTACGCATCCAGCTCATAGGTAGATGCTCTCACGCCGGACGGGGTGGACGCACCGCTCGGGTCTTTTTCAAGAGACAGATCCACGTAGTCTTTGGAACATGCCCATACCATGAAATCGAATGCAGCCTGCTTCTTTTCATCGGAAGAATTCGGGTTGACATTCATCCCCCAGTTCCAGAGCCATCCTGAAGGGGCCGGTGCATATCCTACTTTTCCTTTGATAAGGGAATCATCTGCTTCCAGATTAGGCCCGTTGGATGTCGCGTCATACCAGATGCCGCACTTGCCGGAATTCATGAGGCTGATACATTCGTTGTAAGTGTACGTAATGATGTCGTCCTGTCCTGCATCACGGAGGATATTTTTATACATCTCCCATGCAGCCCTCTGTTCGTCTGTCTCTACCGTGGCATTCCAGTCCATATCGTAGAACTTGCCGCCCATGGCATTGATGATGGTGACGAAGGGGGCTCCGCTCATGCCCCATCCCGGAGCGCCGCGCATCGTCATACCTGTGATTCCTGCCTCCTCGTCGTCGACCGCCACCGCGATATCGTAGATGTCTTCCCATGTAGGGTTCTCCGGCATAGTCACTCCCGCGTTATCGAGCAGCTCTTTATTGTACATGAAGAAGCTTGCCTCGCCGAAGAACGGAAGCGCGTAGACATCCCCCGTCTCCGGATCCGACAGGGAATCCAGCATACTTGGGAAGATATCATCCAAATCCAGTGATTCCTTCTGTTCATCCGTCATCTTGTCGATATATGGCTGCAGATTTTCTGCCCATCCATATGTGATCCAGAAATTCGCTTCATAAGGACCTGTAAAATAGATGTCGTAAGTCGTACCGCCTGTAGAAGCCTCCAGCGTCGCTTTCTCACGCAGGTCATTTTCCGGTAGCACCGCAAAATCCAGCTTGACCCCCTTCTCGTCATAGTATTCCTGTGCCAGTTTGACAAGGTTGGATACGATCGGGTTGTTCAGCGTAGCGATTGATACCACGATCTCATCTTCGGACGGTTTCTCGCTCTTTTTACCATCCTGCTTCCCTGCGCAGGCGGCAAGCCCCGTACACATGCACAACACCATCAGAAGCGCCGATATTCTTTTTTTCATAAACTTTTTACCTCCTTGATAATTTATAATAATCCGCCGACCGCACCCGGCTGTGCAGGAGGGCCCTCAGCCCGCACCCGTAATGTCCGCCTGCAGAATTATTCAAATGTAAACACGACTTTTATAGAACCGTTCCCCTTTGCGCTCTGTTCAAAAGCAGCCTCATAATCTTCCAGGGCAAACTTGTGGGACACGACACCCTCCGATTTAAGCTCCCCTGTGTACAGGCCTTCTATCGTCTCCGGAAAACATCTGTGGCTCAGGCTCACCCCGTACATGTCAAGCTCCTTGCCATCTCCGATAACGCTCCAGTCGCATGTGACCGGCTCGAGGAACAGGCTGAACTCGATGAACCTCCCTCCCTTGCAGATAATATCGAGCCCCTGCTTCACGCTGGACGGATGTCCGGTTGCCTCTATGTATACGTCACAGCCGTATCCATCCGTCATATCCATCATCTTCTCCTTCAGATTCTCCCGGAGCGGATTGATCGTCACATCGCATCCAAATTCCCTCGCCTTTTCAAGCCGTTCCTCGTTCAGATCCAGCGCGACGAGGCACTTCGGATTCCTCTTCCTCGCGGCGGTAATCATGCCAAGTCCCAGACACCCGGCTCCCGAGATGACGACGATGTCATCCGTACCCGGCGCGGCCCGGCCGACAGCATGCAGAGAACAGGCATAGGGCTCGATCAGCAGCGCCTGCTCCAGAGGCATATCCTCCGGTATCTTATAGACAAGGGACTCTTTCGTGAGCTTCGCATATTCTGCAAAGCCTCCGTTCAGATAATATTTGAATCCATATACGTTGTGTGGTACACATAGGTGGTATCTGCCTTCTTCGCAGTATCTGCATGCCCCGCATGGCGTAATCTGCTCTACCGCTACCCGGTCTCCGACCTTGAAGCTGCTGTCCGCTGTTCCATATGTCTCCTTCCTCTCGGTTCCGGAGCCCATCTCCACAATGCGCCCTGTAAACTCGTGGCCACCGATAGCCGGCACTTCGAGATAAGGCGGGCTGCCTTCGTCCCCCCAGAATACGCTGCCGCCATGATACGCCTTCAAATCCCCTGCACAGATACCACAGCCCTCGACCTTGATGATCATCTCCCCTTCACCGGCTGTCGGCCTGTCCACTTCTTCATAACGGTAGTCATGAGCACCGTATGTGACGAGCGCTTTCATCTTAGACTGCATTTGCATAGCCTCCTTTTCTTCACGCGATACAGATATACGGTCAATTGATTTTCTTCATTCTATGGAGCAAAACGCTCACTGTCTACAGACAAAATGTTCATTCTGACCTGGTATCCTGTATATGAAAATAGTTTTTGTGCACTTTGCACATAGTTCCATAACGCAACACAATGTCGACTTTCCCCGATAAACTTATGGTGTTTTCTTTTTAAACCGTTTAAAGATTTATTTTTCACTTACAGTTGTTGGTAAAATAGTAGAAAAGGATGTGAATACTATGGATAATCTAAAAAAGCTCAGAATACAAAGAGGATTGAGCCAGCAGCAGCTGGCAGACCTGCTGCATACAAGCCAGCAGTCAATATATAAGTATGAAAAAGGAATTGCGGAACCGAATCTGGAGACATTAAAAAATATGGCGGATTATTTTGAAACTTCTATCGACTACCTTGCCGGCTATACTTCCATCCCTCATAAGATCGAGCCCGTGGCGGAGTATGCCCTGAATTCTGATGAGCAGGCCCTGATCGGGAAATACAAGAAACTGAGCCCGAGAACCCGGGCGATCATACACATAATTATAGACGAATACCTGCACAGCTCCTAAAGACCACATACGAAAATGCTTTCTTGACATCCCTAATCGCGCTATCTATAATCATTATAAGATTTGCAAAAAGGGGGGTTCCCAATGAAGTCAGCATCCAGGCAGTCGCTCATATATGATTATATCAAGAAACACAGCGAGGTATCTATCAACCATATTGCCCGTTATTTCAACATATCACCGGTCACGGTGCGCCGATATGTGGACAAGCTGGAACAGAACGGGCTCGTCTCACGGAAATACGGGAAAGCTCTCATAGCCGACAACAGTAAGGCAGAGCTTTCTTTTTATTATCGTTCCATGAACGGTACTGAGTATAAGCAGGCGATTGCCCGCCTTGCACTGCCCC
Source organism: Extibacter muris (assembly GCF_004345005.1). Classification (GTDB taxonomy): domain Bacteria; phylum Bacillota; class Clostridia; order Lachnospirales; family Lachnospiraceae; genus Extibacter; species Extibacter muris. The sequence goes on along the minus strand of NZ_SMMX01000011.1, from coordinate 36,790 downwards.
ACCTTCTGGAGTCGTCCTCCGTCTTTCTGGATGCGAGCACGACCGTGCTAGAGCTGCTCAAGCTGCTCCCCCGGACGCATTCCCTGACCGTCTACACAGCCAGTACAGCTATCCTGAACTATCTGAAGGACTATCAGAATGTAAAATTGTTCATCATGGGCGGCTATCTCTCACATACCGATGGCGTCACGCTTGACTCCGAGGCGACGATCAATATGGCCCGGCAGATATTCGTGGATACGGCCTTTATTTCCTGCGGAGGTTTCTCCGCCGGGGGCTTCTTCGACAATGCGACGACCGGAATCGATGTGAAAAGAACCATACTACAGAACTCAGCCCACAACTATCTGCTTGCGGACCACACGAAATTTAACTCGAACGGAATCTTTCTTGTAGAAACATGGGCCCCGATACAGACCCTCATCTGCGATGCCTCCTTTGATAAACAAACGGAAAGGCTTCTTGAAACGAAAGAGGTGCATATAGAATATCCCAAATATAGGATTCAAAATACGTAAATCAGATACCCCTGCAATTAGGGTATCTGAATTGTAGCACAGTCTGGTACGGATTGCAACAGGGAAATCAGTAAGCCGCCGCGTTCCACCTGAGTTCGTTCTTAAGCTGCCGTATCGTAGTGTCTTTATCGATGTATACCGCCTCGATTCCCATGGCTTCTGCCCAGTCGCCCATCTGTTCCGCACTCAGGTCATAGGAGAATGCGGTGTGATGTGCGCTCCCGCCAGAATCCATGCTTCGGCTCCGGTCTGGAGATTCGGCTCCGGCGTCCAGAATGCCGTGGCTACCGGAAGTTTCGGCATCGGCTTTTCTGTCTGTTTACAATTTACATTGTTGATGATAAGCCGGAACCGGCCTCCCAGGTCGATGAGCGATGTCGCCACCGCGGTACCTTCTTTTGCAGTAAATACAAGACGGGCACACTTCCAGCATATGGGCCTGAAGGATTCCTTCTTTACCCGGAACCAGGTTGTATGTATAGTCTTCCATGAAGGAAGTACCTTTTGCCCCTTTCCTTTGCTGAGCACCAGCCGGAAGAAGTCGGATAACGTGACCACCATATCTACCGCCTGTTCTGTCTAGTTGCCCTCGATCAGCCAGACGATCGTATCCAGCGTATTGTACAGAAAGTGAGGGTTGATCTGCTCCTGCAAAAGCCGCAGGTCTGCCCTCCTCATCTTCTGTTCGTCTTCCTTCACCTTACTGATCAGCCCCTGCATATTTCCTGCCATATTATTGAATCCGTGGACCAGCACCTCGATCTCGTCCCGGGAATCCGCACTGGCCCGCACTTCAAAATCGCCTTCCGCTATCTTCTCGGTGGCAACATAGAGCTCTCTTATCGGCCGTAGGATGCCCGAAGCTATCAGGACGGTCACCACTGTCACCGCCGCCACGAGAAGGAGGACCAATATGATGCATATGACGATGAAATCATTCATCCGGCGGTTGAGGTTATTGGTAACCTCTTCCATGCTCTGCGTCTGGTAGCATATGTAATACTGGATGTCATCCTGAATCAGTTCTGTCAGAATATATATATTGTTGTCCAGCTCTTCTATATTCTCATCGTACCGCTCGCCCGCAGATACGCTCTCCACAATGTCGTCCACCCTCATCTCCAATGTGTCGATATTGCGCAGCAGGCTTTCCAGCCAGAGCCTGCTCTCCGTCTCCGTCGTTATATCCATAAGCTTCGTGAACTCGCTGCGAAGCTCATCAATCATGACATACGGATCCTTCAGCGTGTCTTTCTCGGATATATTGTCAAATGTAACATATCCGACTACAAGCTTGTACAGGCTCTCATCCATCTCCTCTTTGAAATCCAGGTTATAATTATTGGCAATGGCAAGGTTCCTTACGATATCATCGTAGGCACGGCTGTAATTCATCATAGTGATAAGCAGATACACGACCATGGTCAGAAATGGCAGGGCCGCCATCGCGGTGAGCATCATTATCTTGTTTTTGATAGGAAACCGTATCTTGTTATCCCCGGATCTCTTCCTGAAAAAATTCTCTCTCTTCATCCTGCCCTCCGTTTCATCCATTTTGTCATACCCTACTGCAAATGGAAAGAAGGCGGTATTATGATGGATAGATGTAAGCTTCAGAAAGTGGGGGCTCCATAGCAAAACCGGCGCAGCCAATGCCGCGCCGGTTCATCTGTAATCTTATAGCCCTTCTCTCTTCGCCTGCCCCTGATGTCAGGCAGCCTTTTTGTCCTGCTTCATCAGCGTCCTGATGCCGTCAACCGCAAGCACTACTGCAAGGATTACGAGCAGAACCGCGATAATCGTACGTACGTAGCACCATGACACGCCTTCGCCTCCCAGGGCGATGCCTGCTACGTTGGACTTGATCGTAAAGCAGAGTGATGTAATCGTGACTACAAGCATAAATGCCATAGGGATATAGAACATCTTGTTGTTCTTCCCTGCCTTGCCGAGCCATGTGGCCACGCCGAGCAGTCCCAGTGCCGCAAGCAGCTGGTTCGCCGCTCCGAACAGAGGCCACACGTTCGCATATCCTGTCAGTCCGAGGCCGACTCCGAGTATCACCGTAATAACCGTAGCTACAATCGGATTCGTAAGCACCTTCTTATATCCTGTCGCTTCCGCAATCGTCTCTCCCGGATTGAGCCAGAACTCCTGGAACATATAGCGGGCCAGACGTGTCGCGGTATCGAGCGATGTCAGGCAGAATGCAGACACTGCAAGCACAAGCATGGAGTAAGCGACTTCTTCTGTTGCTGCCAGACCCGGAATGGAACCTACCATCTTGGAGATGCCGGTAGCAAATACGACGGTCGGTGTAACCGTCTCTCCTGAGGCATAGTTCGCCCAGATGTAACCTACCGCGCAGAGTGAAATGATAGCAAGCGCACACTCGATGAGCATACCGCCGTATGCAATCGGACGGGCATCTCTTTCATTGTTCAGCTGTTTTGCCGTCGTACCGGATCCGACGAGCGAATGGAAGCCTGATATAGCGCCACAGGCAATTGTCACGAACAGGGCCGGGAACAGATAGCCGAGCGATGCCCCGGTCGGCGCCAGCGTGTCTTTGAATCCTGTGAATGCAGGAATATCCATGCTGGCACCGCCTGTAAACGCGCTGCCGACGATTCCCACGATTGCCACAGCCATCATGAAGTAGAGCAGGAAAGAGCTCAGATAGTCCCTTGGCTGCAGCAGAATCCACACAGGTGTCACAGACGCTACGGTGATGTAGATACCTACGATTATCATCCATGTAGTGCTGCTCAAGTATAGTGGATGCCAGTTAAATCCGATTGCCATGCATGCAACGATAGCAATGACGCCTACGATAGTCGATACGCCAAGCGATGCGTTCCGTCTGTATACGAGAAAGCCGAATACGACAGCAATTACGATAAATAATATAGATATCATGGCAGTTCTGGCGTTGGCAGCGCTGGCTGCCACGTCTACCGCCCCGCTCTCCGTATATGTAGCCATAAATGTATTGGCAACTATAGAGGCAAAGGCTGCAACTACGAGAATCAATGTAAGATAAGAGAACGTGATAAACAGCTTCTTTGCTTTTGTTCCCATGGAGTCCGCGATGACCTCGCCCATGGACTGTCCTTTATGGCGGATGGACGCAAACAATGCGCCGAAGTCATGGACAGCGCCGAAGAAGATTCCTCCAATCAGCACCCATAATAATACGGGCACCCATCCGAATACTGCCGCCTGGATAGGTCCGTTGATCGGCCCGGCTCCTGCAATGGATGAAAAATGATGTCCGAGCAGGACAGGTGCCTTTGCAGGGACATAATCCACACCGTCCTCTTCCGTATGTGCAGGCGTGTCCTTGGACGGGTCTACGCCCCACTGTTTGGCAAGCCATTTGCCGTAGGTGACATAGGCGATGATAAGAATCGCAATGCCCGCTAACAATACTACAATACCATTCATTTTGTTTTCCTCCTCATTCCTTCTTTTGTTCTGTATACCGGCCGGACTCCTTCAGCTTTCCGGCTGGCTGCTAAAAAGGCCCTATTACTTTGGCCTTAGTATAGCCTTTCACCAGGTCTTTGGCCGCGCGGTTGCCGAAGACTTTCTTATTCTCCATGTCAAAAACGAGAATCCTTACCTCGCTGTAACCGCGGACTGTCCAATTATAATTTTTCACGAAGCGGAAACTCTTCACCGCCTGCCTGGCTTCCTCAGGGATGCCGTTTTCACAGATGAACACGCCCGTAATGTATGTGTACATATGATTTTTTTCGGGCCATTTCTTTCCGCCTCTTACGAGCTGCGGTTCTATGTATGAGGCAACCTGTAATCTGAAACGCTCCAAGTCGTCCACTCCAAGACTGTCCTTCACACGAAAAAACACGTGCTCAAAGCAGTCTGCCCGCCACAGTTCTGCCTTCTTGACGAGGACATACTTGGCACTGGTCACACTAAAAGCCGCGTGTGCATCATATATATCCCCATTGATACTGCAGGTTCGTTCTATGTCATAGCTCGCCTCATAAGAAGCAAGCAGTTTTTCTAATAGCTCTCTTCCTGTCATATATGAAATTCTCCTTCGCTGTCGCTGCATCACAGTAAAGCGTTTCTTAAAATACTCTTAAATTTTATCATTAATCCCGCAGAAATGCAAGACTTTTAGAGTGCACTCTGTATTTATTTTTAATCTCAAAGTTACTGCGGAAAATGAATTGGGGACGGGGTTTTTTTTAAAAACCTCCGTCCCCAATTCATTTTGCCGTGTCCCTCATCATTCATCTCTGTCATTGGTCAGTTTCAGCTTATCCAGTATATAGAAGATAAGGCTCAGCATCATTCCGACGATACATGCCAGCACCATACCTGTCAGTTGTATATTTCCGAACTTTACCGCAATGCCGGACAAGCCGGTTACGAATACGACAGATGTCAGGGTCAGGTTCCTGGATCTTCCGTAATCCACCTGGGAATCGACCAGGATGCGGATACCGGATGCCCCGATCATGCCATAGAGCAGGAAAGAGATTCCTCCTATGACCGGTCCCGGAATGGTCTGGATGAGCATGGACAGCTTGCCGACAAAAGAACAGATGATGGAGAGCACCGCTGCTCCTGCGATGACGCGCACACTGTATACTTTCGTGACTGCCATGACTCCGATGTTCTCCCCGTATGTCGTTGTAGGGACAGAGCCGATCATACCGGATAACATAGTGGAGAGATTGTCTCCGAGCAGGGAACGGTGGAGGCCGGGATCTTTGAGCAGATCTCTTCCCACAATCTTGCTCGTCACCACCTGATGCCCGATATGTTCAGATGCTATGACCAGCAGCACCGGAAGGATAATCAGAATCGCCTCTATGCTGAAGCGGGGCGTCTGGAAATTCGGCATCTCCAGCAATGATGCGGCAGCCACCTGTCCGAAATCCACCATCCCACAGCAGACTGCGGCCACATATCCCGCGATAACTGCTATAAGTATCGGTATAACGGAGAGGAACTTGCGGAACACGATATTGCCGAATACGGCTACACCGAGCGTCACCATAAATACGATTACATTTCTGCTGTCAATCTTCTCATCCAGAAGCCCTGCGTTACCTGCCGCCGAACCAGCCAGCTCCAGACCGATAAGCGCCACTACCGGCCCCATGGCAGCGGGCGGCAGCACGATGTCTATCCATTCGGATCCGAACTTGTAGATAACCAACGCAAGCACACATCCGAAGAAACCGACTACAACAAATCCTCCAAGTGCGTACTGATATCCCATCTCACTTATCACGATACCCGCCGGTGCCAGGAATGCGAAGCTGGATCCGAGATAAGCCGGCGCCTTTCCTTTTGTAATCACGATAAACAATAGTGTACCTACGCCGTTCATAAATAACACGATTGCCGGGTTGATTCCGAAGATAAACGGAACGAGCACGGATGCCCCGAACATGGCAAACATGTGCTGGATACTGAGCGGCACGAGCTGCCGGAAAGGAACCTTGTCCTCTACCTGGATAATCTTACGACCTTCCATTTCATTTCCTCCTCATCTGTTCTTTTCTAATTTTACTCTCGCTCCCCATTATACCACAAGCGCAGAAAAGGAAGCGCCATGTAATGGCATTTACTTTTCAAGCGGTGGATTGCCGGGTATAATCCGCCGGTAACGGCGGCAAGGCGATAGCCTTGGATTGCACGCACGTGCAATCATTATACCACACGCAGAAAAGGAAGCGCCATGTAATGGCATTTACTTTTCAAGCTTTGCTCCATTCCGTAGCTCCAACCGATGCAACCGCAAGCGCACCGCACCTGTTGGCATATTCAGCGCACTCCTTTAACGCCCGTCCTTCTGAGAGCGCGCTGAGAAAGCCTGCGGCAAAGCTGTCCCCGGCTCCCGTCGTATCGATGCAGCGTACCCCGGGCTCGGCCGGTACGGCGAAGCAGGCATCTGTACTGCGCACGATACATCCGTCTCCCCCACATTTGACCACTACATTTGCCGCGCCAGCGCTCACCAGCAGGGCGGCGGACTCTTCCGGGTTCTCCGCGCCTGTTATAAGGGATGCCTCCGCCGCATTGGCAAACAGATAGTCGACATAGGCAAGGGCAGGAGCAAGGTCTTCTGCCGTCTCCTTGTTTTTACATTTTGTCATGTCCGCGCAGACTGGTGAGGAAGCTTCTCTCCCCGCTGCCCTCCACGAGCACAATATTGATGCCTGTGTCCATATCATCACAGAAGCAGCCCTCCTCAAGTGTGATGCCTTCTGCTGCACAGTGTTCCGCCAGCATCCTGCCGGCCATATCTTTCCCGATGGCCGTGGCAAGCCTCACACGTTTCCCCATACGGGCCAGCACCGTCGCCTCATTCAGCGCGTCTCCCCCTGTGGACATGCGTATCTCATGCGCAGGCAGGGAACCGGCTCTGAATACGTTCTCATCCACCGGACATGCAAGCACGTCAATGATTGCAGCTCCAATAATTAATATCTCACCGTCCATCAGCTCTCTCCTCCCGGAAAACCTTTCTCCATTATGTCATAAAAAACCCGGGAAACCGAAGTTTCCCGGGCAGTTATATGCTTTATGCCTTTATATCATCAGATTACTCGATAATCTTAGCAACACGGCCTGATCCTACTGTACGTCCGCCTTCACGGATAGCGAAACGAAGACCCTGCTCCATAGCTACCGGATGAATCAGTTCAATCGTCATCTCTACGTTGTCGCCAGGCATGCACATCTCTACGCCGTCCGGCAGGTTGCAGACACCTGTAACGTCTGTTGTTCTGAAGTAGAACTGTGGACGGTAGTTATTGAAGAATGGAGTATGACGTCCACCTTCATCTTTTGTAAGAACGTATACCTGTGCTGTAAATTTCTTGTGGCATGTTACAGAACCTGGTTTAACGAGAACCTGTCCTCTTTCAATCTCATCTCTCTGAACACCACGGAGAAGCGCACCGATGTTGTCACCAGCCTGAGCTTCGTCAAGCAGCTTACGGAACATCTCGATACCAGTTACGACTGTCTTTCTTGTCTCTTCATGGATACCAACGATTTCAACTTCCTCAGATACATGAAGAACACCACGCTCAACTCTACCTGTAGCAACTGTTCCACGTCCTGTGATAGAGAATACGTCCTCTACAGGCATAAGGAATGGCTGGTCTGTTGCACGCTGTGGGTCTGGGATATAAGAATCAACTGCATCCATCAACTCCATAATCTTGTCGCCCCATTCTCCTGAAGGATCTTCAAGAGCCTTAAGAGCAGAACCCTGGATGATTGGCGTATCATCGCCCGGGAATTCATATTCGTCAAGCAGTTCACGGATTTCCATCTCTACTAATTCAAGGAGTTCTTCGTCATCAACCATGTCACATTTGTTCATGAATACTACGATGTAAGGAACGCCTACCTGACGTGAAAGCAGGATATGCTCTCTTGTCTGAGCCATAACACCGTCAGTAGCAGCTACGACAAGGATAGCACCATCCATCTGAGCAGCTCCTGTAATCATGTTCTTAACGTAATCGGCATGTCCCGGGCAGTCAACGTGTGCGTAGTGACGTTTGTCTGTCTCGTACTCAACGTGAGCTGTAGAGATTGTGATACCACGTTCTCTTTCTTCCGGAGCCTTGTCGATGTTCTCAAAATCTACTGCAGCGTTACCTTCTACTCTCTGAGAAAGAGTCTTTGTGATAGCAGCTGTCAAAGTTGTCTTACCATGGTCAACGTGACCGATAGTACCGATATTGCAATGTGGTTTGTTTCTTTCAAATTTAGCTTTAGCCATTTTGAATATCCTCCTTATTATATCGCCTTCCAGGCATTTATTAATACTTTACGTTTACTCGGCTATCTCTGATTATATTTCAAATCGTACAGTTTTTCAAGCCTTTTTAATACTTTTTTACCGCCGTACAGCTTATTAGTCATTTTTAGCTGATAACACTTTTTCCTGTACAGATTTCGGTACCTGCTCGTAGCTCTCGAAGAACATGGAGTAGTTGCCACGCCCCTGTGTTCTGGAACGCAAGTCCGTTGAATAGCCGAACATCTCGGACAATGGGACGAATGCGCGCACAATCTTGCCGCCGCCAAGGTCGTCCATACCTTCCACACGTCCACGGCGTGAATTGATATCGCCGATGACATCACCCATGTATTCTTCCGGCATCGTGACTTCAACCTTCATGATAGGCTCAAGCAGAACAGGGGAGGCCTTCTTCATAGCATCCTTGAATGCCAGGGAACCTGCGATGTGGAATGCCATCTCATTTGAATCGACTTCATGGTAAGAGCCATCGTATACGTTCGCCTTCAGTCCGACTACCGGGAATCCGCCAAGGATACCTGACTTCATGGCTTCCTCGATACCTTCTCCGATCTTCGGAATGTATTCCTTCGGAATCGCACCGCCGACTACGCTTGATTCAAACAGGAATGTCTCCTCACCGTTGACATCCATGGGCTCGAACTTAACCTTACAGTGTCCGTACTGTCCACGGCCGCCTGACTGTTTCGCATACTTGCTGTCAACATCAACCGGTTTTGTAAACGCTTCTTTGTAAGCAACCTGAGGTGCACCTACGTTAGCCTCTACTTTAAACTCACGCAGAAGTCTGTCTACGATGATTTCAAGGTGGAGCTCACCCATACCTGCAATGATGGTCTGTCCTGTCTCATGGTCCGTATGAGCACGGAATGTCGGGTCTTCTTCTGCAAGTTTTGCAAGAGATTCTCCAAGCTTGCCCTGGGAAGCCTTTGTCTTCGGCTCGATAGCGAGCTCGATAACCGGTTCCGGGAACTCCATGGACTCTAAGATTACGGGGTGCTTCTCATCACAGATCGTATCACCTGTCGTTGTGAACTTGAAGCCGATAGCAGCCGCGATATCGCCTGCATATACCTTGTCAAGCTCTTCTCTTTTGTTGGCATGCATCTGAAGGATACGGCCAACACGTTCTTTCTTGCCCTTTGTCGCATTCAGTACATAAGAACCTGAGTTCATAGAACCTGAATAAACTCTGAAATATGCAAGCTTGCCGACAAACGGGTCTGTCATGATCTTAAATGCAAGAGCTGAAAACGGCTCATCATCTGAAGAATGTCTGACAACGTCTTTTCCGTCCGCATCCACGCCTTCTATAGCCGGGATATCCGTCGGAGCAGGCATATATTCAAGTATCGCATCGAGTAATTTCTGCACGCCTTTATTTCTGTACGCCGTACCACAGCATACAGGGATTGCCTGACATTCGCATGTAGCTTTTCTAAGCGCTGCTTTTAAGGAATCTATGGAAGGTTCTTCTCCCTCCAGATATTCCATCATAAGGTCATCATCTAACTCGCAGATCTTCTCTACGAGTTCTGTACGATATAATTCTGCGTCATCTGCCATGTCTTCCGGAATGTCCGTGATAGAAATGTCTTCGCCCTTTTCATCATTATAGATGTAGGCTTTCATCTCCATCAAATCGATGATTCCCTGGAAGTCATCTTCTTTGCCGATTGGCAGCTGAAGACAGATTGCGTTCTTTCCAAGCCTTGTCTTGATCTGTTCTACTGCATTGTAGAAGTCCGCACCTAAGATGTCCATCTTATTGATGAATGCCATTCTTGGCACGTTGTAAGTGTCTGCCTGGCGCCATACGTTTTCTGACTGAGGCTCAACTCCGCCCTTTGCACAGAATACACCTACAGCTCCATCAAGTACACGGAGTGAACGTTCAACTTCTACGGTGAAGTCAACGTGTCCCGGCGTATCAATGATATTGATACGGTGTTCCAGGGCACCTGGTTTGCTCTGGCAGTTCTCCTGCAGAGTCCAGTGACATGTCGTAGCAGCTGAAGTGATCGTGATTCCTCTTTCCTGCTCCTGCTCCATCCAGTCCATAGTAGCAGTACCTTCATGAGTATCACCAATCTTATAGTTTACACCGGTATAATATAAGATACGCTCTGTCAGCGTCGTCTTACCGGCATCAATATGAGCCATGATACCGATGTTTCTGGTTCTGTCTAATGGATATTCTCTTCCAGCCATTATTGCCTCCTAGAATCTATAGTGGGCAAATGCTTTGTTAGCCTCTGCCATCTTGTGCATGTCTTCTTTCTTCTTTACAGATGCACCAGTGTTGTTGGCTGCATCCATAATCTCATTTGCCAGTCTTTCCTGCATCGTCTTCTCTCCTCTGTTACGAGAATATGATGTCAGCCAGCGAAGAGCAAGCGCCTGCCTTCTCTCGGCCCTTACTTCTATCGGCACCTGGTATGTCGCGCCACCGATACGTCTTGCCTTTACCTCAAGTACTGGCATGATATTATTCATTGCTTCTTCAAATACTTCGATAGCCGGTTTGCCAGTCTTTGCCGCCACTCTATCGAATGCACCATATACAATCTTCTGCGCTACGCCTTTCTTGCCGTCTAACATGATGTTGTTGACAAGCTTTGTAACCACTTTGTTGTTGTATAATGGATCCGCTAATACGTCTCTTTTTTGAGTATGTCCTTTACGTGCCACGGTCCTTCCCTCCTTAAACATGATTGTGTATCAGATACACTGATTAATTCATCGGTACTCACATGTGTCTTTCTGATGATACTGTGTAGTGCAGCGGGACACCTTCTATATAACCCGCAACTTACTTGATCATAGTTCTGTTTGTGATAACGATTTTAGCTACTACTTAGAATCTTTTGGTCTCTTGGCACCGTATTTAGAACGTGCCTGTCTTCTCTTGGCAACACCTGCTGTGTCAAGCGTACCTCTGACGATGTGGTATCTGGTACCTGGAAGGTCCTTTACTCTTCCTCCACGGATAAGAACAACGCTATGCTCCTGAAGGTTGTGTCCTTCACCTGGGATGTAGCTTGTTACTTCGATACCGTTAGAAAGACGAACTCTGGCGATTTTTCTGAGCGCTGAGTTAGGCTTCTTTGGAGTAGCAGTCTTAACAGCTGTACATACGCCTCTCTTCTGAGGAGCAGATACGTCTGTGGCTCTCTTCCTCAAGGAGTTGTATCCTTTCTGAAGTGCCGGAGCTGTAGACTTCTTTACAGATGTCTGACGACCTTTCTTTACTAACTGGTTAAATGTTGGCATTCCTTTCACCTCCTACGATTTTAAATAAGTTGCGATTTGCATTATATGCATAATGGCGCACAAAAATACAATGCATCTTTGTGCACGCTAGAATATTTTATTATGATTAAATGGAAAAGTCAAGGATTTTAGCGAAAAAACGTGTTTTCTTTGAAGGATTCGACGTCCGGATCGTATGCCGGTCCGTATCCGACGCTTTCTCTTACAATGAGCGCAGGCTGGAACACGATGCATTTTCTTGCACCTACGCCGCTCTCCACCTCGTCGATGAGCTGCTTTACGCTTTCCACTCCCATCTCATAGATCGGCTGTTTGACCGTCGTCAGGGGTACGTCCAGAATTTCCGAAAAAAAGATATCGTCATACCCAATCAGCGACATGCCTCCCGGCACAGATATCCCTCTTTTCTTCAGGCTGTTATAGACACCATAGGCGGACATGTCATTGAATGCAAATACCGCGCTTATCTCCTTGCCCTCAAAAAAATCCACTGCGCCTGCGCCGCTTTCCCGGTCATAATTGCCTTCATAGATAAATTCATCCCGAAAGGAGATGTGGTATTCTTCCAAAGCTTTCTTATATCCTTTCAGTCGTTCCATAGAGTCTTCCAGGCCGCTTGGCCCTGTCACACATCCTATCTTTCTATGTCCGTGCCCTAAGAGATACTTTACAGCCGCATATCCCCCCTGCTTATGATCTACGATGACCGAACTGCAGTCTGCCTCTTCCAGATACCGGTCGATCATGACAAATGGTATCTTCAGCTTCTTCAGCAGCTGGATGCTCTCTTCTGTCTTTTTCTTGTCACTGTCTCTGGCCATGCAGAACAAGATTCCGTCGATCCCTTTATTTGCAAGCACTTGTATGTAGGACATGTCACGCTCATGCTTATCGTTGGTATTACATAGAATCAGGTTCCACCCCTGGCTGCGGCAGGAATCCTCCACCCCTTTTGCCAGCGTAGAGAAAAACACGTTGCTGACGTCTGATATGATCAGGCCGATCGTCTGCGTGCGCTTCTTAACCAGGCCTACCGCAAGCTGGTTCGGATGATAGTTCAATTCTTCAACGGCATCCAATATCTTGTTCTTCGTACTCCTGGGAATCTTATCCGCTTTATTATTCAGGACCAGGGATATCGTCGTGACCGAAAAACCTGTGTAATTTGCAATGTCCTTAATTGTCGTTCTCAATGTTCATACCCTCACCAAACTATTATTTTTCTGCTTATATACAGACGGGCAGAGCCTCGCAAAAGTTCCGCGACCCTGCCCTATACGTACAGTATACCTTATTGAACATTAGTAGTTCAATAAGTATGCCATATTTTTCCATTTTGGGGTTACAGGAATCGTTTTAATATTTTTATATATTGTAGATATTTTTCTATTTCGACGTATTCGTTTGGCTTGTGTGCCATTTCGGGCTGGCCGGGACCGAAGAGGAGGACCGGGGTGGACGGTATTCCTTTTGCCAATATGGAGGCGTCGGTAAAATAGTTGATTCCTATGGGTTCTTTTGACAGGCCGGCCAGCTTCAGCTCCCACTGGAGCTTTTTGAGCCACGGGCTGGCTGCCGGTATCTCGATGGCCTGCCTGTCGTTTTGTATGTGCACTTCCACTTCCAGTTCTCCGTCTGTCTCCTGCCTGTAGCCTTCGATGATCTTCTGCAGCCACTCGCCGGCCATCCATGTGGTAATGCCCGGAACCACCCGGATATCGAGCATAAACTCCGCTGTGTCCGGCGTCATGTTGGGGACTATGCCGCCTTCTGCCTTCGTGATCTGGCAGGTCGGGGAACCGAGGAGGCCATGGCTGTGTTCTTTCAGCTTCCTTTTCAAATCCTGGAATATGCGGATTCCATACTCTACCGCATTGATTCCCTGTTCCGGGTATGCGCCGTGGCTTGTCCTTCCGTGCAGCTTCATCTGCAGCCATATGCAGCCCTTCTGAGCCGTTCCGGGCTGCAGGCCCGTCGGTTCGCCGATAAGGAGCAGCGCAGGTTCGCCAAGCGTCTGCACTTCCAGAAGATGTTTCGCCCCCATTCCGTTCTTTTCCTCATCACACGTACCACAGAAATATATCGTGCGGGAGGGTACATATCCTTTTTCCTTCATACTGCCCAGGACATAAGCCATAGCCGCCAGGCCGCTCTTCATATCGCTGGCACCTCTGGCATAGATACAGCCATTTTTCTTCGACGGCACAGACGGATCTGTCTTCCACTCTCCTATCTTGCCATAGGGCACCGTGTCCAGATGCCCGTTCCAGATAACTGTTTCTTTCGACTTTCCTTCCAGGACTCCCACTACGTTCGCATGTCTGCTGTCGATGTCCTGGACCACCGCGCTGACTCCGCATTCCTTCAGGAAATCACGAAGGAATATCGCCAGCGCCTTTTCGTTATCCTTACCGTTGACCGTAGGGATTTTCAATACTTCCATTAAGAATGTCTCTGCATCATACTTCATCTGCGTCTCCTGTCTATGCTGAAAACGCCTGCTGCCATCGGCAGCAGACGTCGTATTATCAATCCGTCAGCCATCCCGCGATTCCCTGCCAGATCTGATTGTAATCCTCCCATTCGCAGAACTTTGGCGGAGCCCAATGGGGGGCACAATCTCCTGTAAATACCGCGCTCCTCCCCTTTCCGTATGTACCAAATGCGATAAATGGATCCCCTTCGACTGTAGCTGCCACAAAAGCTTCCGGCCTGGCAATCGTCTTATTGTAGCCAAGCACCTCCGGCCATTCCGTCCGAATCCCTTTCAGCGCTTCGTGCTCCCTTACGGTAACCGGACGCACGCCTTCGCAGTGCTCCATCCGGTCATCTACCGTCAGCACTTCCACCGGAAGGACCTCCTGGACGGGGGTGTCGTGCCATTTTCCTTTGGCATCCACACCGGAGAAGGTAAGATACCCCCCTATCATCAGCAGGGCTCCGCCTTCCATGACATAGTCTCTGATAACCTCTGCCCGGTTCGGCCTCTTCTCGCTCTTCGTGAACGTAGCCGCCGGAAGCAGAAGAGTATTTGCTCCGATATCGGAAAGGATCACGCAGTCATACGCATCCAGCTCCTCCACTGTAAATGGAAACTGCTCCGCAGCTATATGGTTCGGAAGGAAATCCACTTCATATCCGCCTTCTTTAAGTGCCGCAACCAGCCACTTCTCCCCCGTTTCATATACGGATGTATAAAAACTGTCAAATCCTTTCACATGGGTCGTGTAGCTCATCCATGATTCTCCGGCTAATAATACTTTCTTCATTATAATGTACCGCCTTTCTATATGATATCGTACATGGGCAATTCTCCGATCCCCATACTTTTCTTTGTCTGAAATTTGCTTACCCAGTATCCGGCTCTGCCTCCCAGGCGCAGATACCTTTTTTCAAATGATACGAGCTTTCCGTTGGTCAGCACGTATACTGCGTACTTCCGTTTCGGGTCAACGACAGTGATATTGGCGTAAGCGCCGATGCCCAGATGTCCGTACCGGCTTCTCCACTCTTCGTTTCTTGTCCTGCGTGCCAGCAGTTTCGCAGGATTGCAGGTCATCAGTGCAACCGCGTCCATTTTACTCAGAACTTTATGCTCTGCAAGTTCCAGCAGGCAGGGGATATTATCCCTCGTATCTCCGAAGCCCTTCATCGTAGACTGGTTCTGGCCATCTGACACCGCAATCGTAACAATATGCTCTGCCAGAGCTTCCAGTGCCATCTGCCTTGCAGGTTCTGTCATCTTCAGCCCTTCTCTGCATCCCCCGCCTTCGCGCAGCATTGTCGTCACGAACTCTCCACTCACCTCTTCCTGCCTGCATAAGCCGATCACCTGCTTCATCGCCCAGACAGCTTCTCCGTGCCTGCCACAGCCTGCAGCATTGGCATGTCCCAGATGAAGGTGCCTGCCTTTTGCCATATCGAACAGATGCATCGTGTGATCGATATCCTGCGTGTGGGAGGTAAACAGCAGGTGGGCCTTATCGGTAAGAGTGTAAAGCTGCAAGATCTTCTCGTCCGGGAGCAGGAAGTGCCCCATATGTTCCTTGATACCCACCGTGTATTGGGCCGTATGATTGACGATGCTGTTATGGCTCAGCTTCCTTTCCTTCTCTTCCTGTCCCAACGTACCTCTGAATAGTTCAACCAGTTCCTCTTCCTTTAATCTCGTTCCGAGAACGTTTGCCGCTCCGAGAAACACTCCCACGTTGAGAGGCAGGCCTCTGTCCATCTCTGCTCCTAAGAGAGCCGGTGCCATGAAGGTATTGCCTGCTCCCGGGGAAAGGGCTGTCGTAACCCCGTCCTCAGCAGCGCCATATGCCGTATTCGTATGTATTTCGAAGAGGTCGCTCACATGCAGGTGCATATCTATCAATCCCGGCCATATCTCCAGGCCGGCACAGTCTATGACACAGTCTCCCTTTTCCACGGCTGCCTTATCACACACTTCAAGTATCCGGTCATCTTCTATTACAATGTCCTTCACTTCTTCTATACCATTTGAAGGATCAATGACAAGACCATTTTTCAGTATTGTATGCCTTGTACTAGTTCCACGCCTGTCCATTTTTCTCACTTCCCTTATTCTGCAGATTCTGCCCACTCCAGAATCAGATTCGCATAAATTTTAATTGCGTCAAGGTACTGCTCCACCGTGACATATTCGTTGACCGCATGGCATTGTTCCAGCGATCCCGGCCCATACTGCAGCGTCGGGCACCCTACGATATTGTGCCATGTCCTGGAGTCGCACCCTGCCGGCGAACCTGCCAGTTTTACTTCTCTGCCGGTGGTTTTCCTATATGCATCTTTAAATGCCCCGACAAACGAATGTCCCAATTCCATCTCAAATGGATTGCCCGTCTGGTATACGCTGATCTTAGGCTTATGGTCTTTCAGCCATTCGTCTCCTTCGCAGCATCTGAGAATGGCCCCGGTATATTCCTCAACTACCTGCTCATGGCTCATCAGATTCGGGAGGTAGTGGACACAGGTCTTAAAGCAGCAGTAATCTGGTATGGTCGAGCCGGCCTCTCCGCCGTAGATAACGCCCACGTTGCTTGACGGCGGCGGCAGAAGAGGGTGCTTATATTCTAGCAGCCAGCGGTGCTCCAATTCATTGATGGCATTCATCAGTTTTCCCGCTTTTTCTATTGCATTCACCCCTGCCAGCTTCAAGCCGGAATGGACTGCTATCCCTTCTATCTCGACCTGGAAGAATACCCATCCCATATGTGCCACGATCAGCTCATAGTTCGTAGGCTCGCACACCACGACCGCATCGGCTTTCACACCGCTCATCGCCGCACACAGGGATCCGTTCCCCCCGCCTTCTTCGTCACATACGGACGCATATTTTACAGTGACGGGCAAGCTTATGCCTGCATCTTTCAGAAGCGCTGTGGCCATTACGGACGCCATAAGCCCTGCCTTCATGTCCGCCACGCCAAGGCCGGTAATTCTATTGTCTATCACTGCCGGGCTCAGGGGCGGTATGCACCAGTTTTCTTCGTTCTCCGCAGGCATATGGTCAATGTGGCCGTTAAACAGGATCGACCGCTTAGACTTTCCCGGAAAGCTCGCGTAGACATTGTAGCGGTTCTCATAATTATGCCCCGTATTCCCTTCCCTGTACTGCTCTTTGCATTTCACGATACTGTCTTCTTTCAGCGGGTCCTTTACCACTTCACCTGCACCAAGCTCATGGAACAGGTCCGCCATGAAGTCCTGCCCTTCCGCCTCCAGGCCGCCCTCGATGCCGTGGCCGATATCATGCGTATCGATGGAGACAAGTTTCAGTAGATAATCTATATACTTCTGTTTATTCTCTTCTAATGCTTTTTCTATGCTTTTGTTCATCACGTTCCTCCTTACGTGCAATCATCCGGTATATGCCTTCTGCCAGCCTTCGGTGCCCTTCTTTATCGAGATGGATTCTGTCAAGATTCCCCGCGCGTGCAACCGTATCCACATTCAGGAACTGCCATCCGCGCCTCGATGCCAGACTCTGATAACATGCGGCCAGCCTCCTGCTCTTTTCTTCTGCCCCTCTTCCAAATTCACGGTAGAAAGGGCTCTTTTCCAGTCCGCGCAGCACCGGCGGTGCCGCAAGTATGATGTGCGCCCCGGCATGTTCAAATACTTCCGCCACCTTTTCCATCCCTTGCCCGATATCGTCCACTTCTGCGCCGTACTCGTCTTTGCAGTCATTCGTTCCGAGCATGACGACCGCTATATCAACGGGCGCATGTACCAAAGCGCACACGTTCGCCTCTTCCAGCCCGTTTACATAGGGCTCCGTTGTGCTGTCGAAACAGGTCGTTCTGCCGCACAGTCCATTCTCTGCCACCCGGTACCCGGCACCCAGCTTCTTGCTTAAGATGCCCGGGTAACGCTCTTCCCAAATGAGCCTGCCATCTGTCTCGGGCCGGTATCCCCATGTATTCGAATCCCCATAGCACAGCACCTGCATCATGGCGCCGTCACTTCTTTATAACGTTTTACAAACTCCCGGGCGTTCAAGATATCTTTGCCCAGCCCTATGCTGTCTGCAATCTGTCCGATTCCGGGGCGTTTTATCTTGCTTTGGCGTAATATGTCATCGTCGCTGAATATGTCACGGACGTTTCCGTCTTTTATGATCTTTTTATTGGCCATAGCGACAACACGCTCAAAGTTATTGGCTGCAAATTCCATATCATGGGTGATGGTCACTACGCCGATCTCTATTTTCTCCAGCTCCTCAAGCACCCGCGTCAGCACCTTGATTCCCGTCAGGTCCTGGCCGGCTGTAGGTTCGTCCAGAATAATGTACTGCGGCTTTGTTGCCAGGATGGCTGCAATCGTTACAAACTTTCTGGTCACATATGGGATCTCAAAAGGGTTCATCTTTAAGTAAGTCTCTATCTCCAGTAATTCTGCAACCTCTTTTACCCTCTTATCCACTTCCTTTTCAGCCATCTTATAGTACTTAGGCATGTACGCTATCTCTGCATATACGGTCTGGTTAAATATCTGGTCATCAGGATTCTGGAATACGTATCCCACCTGCCGCGCTATCTGGGCAGTCGTATAATCTTTCGTATTCCTTCCTTCTACAAGTACATCTCCCTTACATGGCTTATGCAGCCCATTCATCATTTTCACGGCCGTCGTCTTGCCCGCGCCATTCTGCCCTACTATCGCAACTCTTTCTCCCCTTTTCACAATAAGGTTTAGATCGTCATTCGCTAAAAATCCATTCGGATACTGGAAACTGGCATTTCTCAACTCAATTTGATTCATATCCGACATCCCCCTTCCGCAAAAGGTCTATGCACTCTTCTGTGGTAACCGGCACCTTAGGAAGTACAATGCCGTTAAGTCTTAATTCCCGCTCTAATATAACCGCCTGCGGCAGCATGGTTCCATGCTCCAGAAGTTCCAGATCGCTCAATACGGTTCTGGCATCCCCTTTTTTCAGCAGCCTGCCTTTCTGAAATACCAGTACCTCATCCGCATATTCCGCAATAAGGTCCACCTTATGCTCCACCAGAATAATCGTCTTCCCCTGCTCCTTCAGCATGTGTATAATCTCGAAAATGCGTTCCGTTCCTTCCGGGTCGAGCTGGGAGGTCGGTTCGTCTATTACAAATATATCTGAATCCATGGCTATGATCGATGCAAAAGCCACCCTCTGCCTCTGCCCGCCGGACAGCCGGTTCGGGTCGTTCAAAAGCAGCTCTTCTATCTTCAGGAGTTTCGCTACCTCGATGACCTTCTCTATCATCTGGGCTTTTGGGACTCCCAGGTTCTCAAGCCCCAGCGCTATCTCTTCAAACACCGTCTTCCTGACGCCGCTGATCTGGGTAAATGGATTTTGAAAGATATACCCCATCTTCGTAGACAGGATATCTACATCGATTTTTCGGATATCCTCACCGTTTATCGTCATATCTCCGAGTAGTTTACCGTTATAGAAATGTGGGATTAGACCCCGCAGCAGATTACAGAATGTCGTCTTTCCTCCGGCATTTTCGCCGATGACCCCATAAAACTTTCCAAGCTCCAGCGAGCAGGATATGTTCTGAAGCGCCGGCTCCTTCATAAGCGGATATGTATAAGTGACCTCGTTCAATTCTATATAAGCCATAAAACTATCCTCCCTGTTACCAGTCCTACAAAAGCAAGGTCGAATAAGATAACAACAGCTTTCTCCCCTATGGACACCTCCGGAAGCTCCGACAGAAATGTGTGTGCAACGGGTGCTGAAAAAGCCCTGGCATCCATAGCAATGGATTTCTCTTCCGTGCTGGATATCGCGTTGAGCACGAGCGGCCCCATAACCGGTATGTAAGCCTTCGCCCGTTTCAGAAGGTTCCCTTCTGTCTCAATACCCCTTGCTTTTTGTGATTCCATAATGACCTGTGCATTCTGCTTTAGATCCGTAATTGTCTGAAACGATGACAAGATGACGAATGATACCATATGTGATACGCCCTTTTTTTCCAGGGCATATGTAAATTCATCCATCGGCGTCGTCTTGACGAACAATATAAACGCCCCGCTGAAAGCCAGAACGAGCGATACGATGTTAAGCCCTGACTGTATGCTTTCCGTCGACACGCAGATTCCCCACAGCCTGAACAGGACATGCTCTCCCGGCGCAAACGCCGCTTTTACGACAAACAGGAATACACCGAATAAAAGCAGCACTTTCCAGTACAAGGAAAAGAAAGAGCGGAAGCAGCCCGCTGCAGCCGAAAACAGCACAAACAATATTACCATTCCAAAACCATAATAATAATTCTGGACGATAAACGGAGATAACCCCAGTACCAGCATTAGATTTACCTTGCTCATAGGGTTCAGGTCTCTTATCACGTTACCTGTCCTTTTTGGATTCATATACTGTTTTGTAAAATCATAATCCATATAATCTTCCTCCTTTTGGAAAGGTTGCAGCCATATGCCTTATGGCTGCAACCATATATTACTGCTCTTCTTTGATGAAATGTTTTCCATTTGGAAGCTTTACAACAAAACGTGCGGGCATAGCCTTTAAGACAAAGAATATGATAATCAGGCAGATAATTTTATCAATCAGCTCTGATGACAGCTCACTTACAAAGGTAGCCGGAAGTACATCCCAGCCCGCTGCCATGAGGGTGGTTACAATTACGCTGGCCCCTGTTCCGACAAATCCGCCATATAATATGGCTGTAATCGGAACGGCAATGCAGGTACTGATAATTGCTATGATCACACCATTGACCGGCGCCTTCCAGAACTTGGAGAACATCTGTTTTTTTGCCAAAAATGAACCGAGAAAACCAAACAGCACGCCTATGATCGTGTACGGCAGAAGTGTCGGCAGCGATATGGCATTGATCAATCCGCATCCCAATCCCACCAGTGCTCCGGGAACTCCCCCGCATAAAGCACCTACG
Source organism: Extibacter muris (assembly GCF_004345005.1). Taxonomy (GTDB): domain Bacteria; phylum Bacillota; class Clostridia; order Lachnospirales; family Lachnospiraceae; genus Extibacter; species Extibacter muris. The sequence goes on along the minus strand of NZ_SMMX01000011.1, from coordinate 15,746 downwards.
ACGAACGTTCCGATGCTGTCTAGAAACACAGGCAGCTTCAGCAGAACCGCAAGCTGTCCGCCCACTACGTTAACTGCAATACCAATTGGAATCAAAAAAATAGTTAACTTGTTAAATTTCTTCATGATTTTCCTCCTCTTACATTGACTTTTCTCTCATTGTTGCGTAAATACGTTCGGTAAACCGTTTTACCAAATGTCTTAGCAACATCATACTTTACAAATGTAAAAGTGTCAATCGTCATATTTCGACGATTTATATGGTATATTTTTGTTAATTGTCACAATTCAAACTTTTATTTTCTCTATTTTCACCAAAATAAAAATTGATTTTTGTGCATAACGCATTTTATTAAATCGCTTTACCTAATACAGAAAAAAAGGGCCGGCTCTTACGCCAGCCCCAGAACATCCGCTATAGCCCCCATCTCCTCCAAAGCGACATCTATGAGGTCGTCCAGGCTGAGTCCGGTAAATTCTATCATTTCCATATAATCTCTGTTTGCTCCCGCCGCAAAGCGCATCTCATTAAAGCGTTTCATCACGGACTTATGCTTTACGCTGGCAATCTTCTTGTCCGGATATATCTGAGCGACCGCTTTAACAAAACCGCTCATCGGATCCGCCGCCAGCACCGCGTACTGAAGCTTCGTCTTCGCCTTCATGCCACACTTCGGATTGTGTGCCTTGATAGCGTCAAACAGCACCGGATCGTCAATCCCCTCTTTTTTCAGTATCTCCACGGAAGTCGGTCCATGTACGCTTATATCATTCTTCCAGTCGCACCGTTCCTCATCAAGATCATGAAGTAGCCCGACGATTCCCCAGTATTCCACCTCGTCCGGGGCCAGACGCTTGGCAAGCCCTTTCATGATTGCCTCCACGGCATAAGAATGCGTAATATAATTATCACCTTTCATATATTTCATCAAGATATCGTGTGCCTGCTCTCTGTTCATTATGGTCGTCCTCCTTTTGTACTCATATGCCATATATTCTAACACACCATAAAATAATTGTGAATATGTACTTTTTTATGATTTTGCGGTTGCCACATCTCTTTGCTCGTGCCGGAAAGCGTCATGACGTACGTCCTTGTAATCATCCTGCCCTTCTCCGCCTTCCTCATCGGCGGATACGACGGCTTCTACGGGCCGGGAACAGGTACCTTCCTGATCATTGCTTTTACCATATTTGCAAAGCTCAGCATCAAGACCGCCAACGCGCAGGCCAAAGTCATCAACCTGACTACCAACATAACTTCGCTCATCGTCTTTCTTCTCAACGGCCAGGTCATGATTCCGCTCGGTCATGCCGCTGCCGCCTGCAATATGCTCGGCGGCTATATCGGAGCGGGCCTCGTCATGAAGAATGGGACGAAGGTCGTAAAGCCAAGTATATTACTCGTGCTTGCGCTGCTGGCGCTTAAAGTGATGGGAAGCGGCAGCTGACTATGCCGGCGGCTGTCAGCCGCTTCCTTCATTCCAGGTCAGATGCTGTGAACATTCTCCTGCGGAATCTCAATGTCTTCCTATGGTTCTCCACTGAGAAACAGGTTAACCTCTACAACGCTCTCCGGTACGGTATCATATTTCATCTCTGCGTCTCCGGACAGCTTCAAGCAGTTCTTCTACCTTCTCATCCTCTTCTTTTAACACGCAGGAAAAAAAGACCAGACGCCCCATGTTGCGAAGCGTCTGGTCTTATTATAATTATTTTTTCTATTACTCTTCCGGAACTATGATAAGGTCCTTCGTGAAGTTGTTCAGCACTTCGCATCCGTCCTCTGTAATGATTACGAGGTCTTCGATACGTACGCCGATACCCTCTTCCTGGATGTAGATTCCCGGTTCGACAGAGAAGCATTGTCCCACCTTGATGATATCTTCATTGACAGAAGACACATCACCGAATTCATGGTCTTCCAGACCGATGGAATGTCCGGTCCTATGTGTAAAATACTGTCCAAAGCCTTTTTCTTCGATATAGTTTCTCGCTGCCAGATCCACATCACACATCCTGTTTCCTGGTTTTGCTGCTTCGATACCACGTCTGTTGGCTTCTACGACGATGTCATAGATTTCCTTTGCACGGTCGGACACTTCGCCGATAAATACGGTTCTCGTCATGTCAGACGCATAGTTGTCCTTGAATGCACCGATATCAAGCACTACGCAGTCGCCGCGTTTCCCTTTTGAATCATCCGTTACATGGTGCGGATCTGCCGCTCCCTTTGCATATGCTGTAATCGGATCGAAGGATACGTCCTCACAGCCGAGCTCTTTGTAGATTTCACGGATTTTAGCGTTCAGCTCTCTCTCCGTAAGTCCTTTGGATACCCATGGAATCAGTTTTTCCATAGCGATATCGTTCAGTCTGGAGGATTCCCTCATCAGTTCCTGCTCGCCTTCATCCTTAATCATACGGATGTAGTCGACGATAGGAGAGCCGTTTACAAATTTGCTTCCGCCGCCCAGTTCCTGAAGGCGGATCAGGAATTTTGCAGGCCATGTCTTGTCAATTCCCATCACCTTGTCTTTTTCAACAAATCTGCTCATGATCTCAACACCGTCCTCGATGTCATCATACCACACGATGTCTACCCCAAGATCTTTTTCCTGTGGGAACAGCTTATTGATCATCATCTTATGATTACCGTTCACATTCAGATACAATGCAAGTAATCTTTCCCCTGGATGAATCCATGCTCCTGTCAGATAGAAGATGGCTACCGGGTCAGATATGATCATCTGAGGGACTCCATTTTCTTCCATTGACTTTAAAACTCTTGATACTTTGTTCTGGTCCATATTTTCCCCAACCTTTCATTATATATTCGGCATTAAAACCGGCAGCTGTACACTACCGGTTTCAACTAGCTTCATTATATTATCTTGCATAGAAAAAGTCAATCTACTTCGTCTCGTCCATCGACTTCATACCACAGCTATGGGCACAGCCGCTGCAGCCGCAGCCGCAGGAACCGCCCGCCTTTTTCTTCTTCCACATGCTCCGTACGATCAGGACGATGATTCCGAGGACGACAAGCCCTACCGCTCCTGTTGATAAAACACTGCTGATTGCTGCCAATGCCATAATATCTCCTTCTTTCTGCTTATGCTTTTGCCTTGCGGGCATTTACGCTGGATACGTTCGCTTTCAGCGAAGAGCTCTCCTTATACGGCCTGAACAAAAGATACAGGAATCCAGCCAGCACGATTACTGCCGCCACTGTGCCTATTCCGAATCCGCCACCTGTAAAGAGGCTCCCGAACTGGAACACGCAGAGAGATACCGCATAAGCAAGTATCGTCTGGTATCCAATTGCAAACCAGAACCATCTGACATTGTTCATCTCCCGCTTGATAGCGCCCATAGCGGCGAAGCAAGGTGCGCACAGAAGGTTGAACACGAGGAACGAATATGCCGCGACAGCGGTCATGCTGGACGCAAGCGTTCCCCATACTTCTGCACCGTCTTCCGCCACTTCCGCAAAGCCGTAGAGAATACCGAAGGTTCCCACGACATTTTCTTTCGCCACGAGACCCGTGATCGCTGCGACTGCCGACTTCCAGTCTCCCCATCCAAGAGGAACGAACAGCCAGGCAAGGCCGCGGCCGATGCTTGCAAGCAAGCCGTCGCTTAAATCTTCTACCATTCCAAAATGACCATCCACAAATCCAAAGCTGGATGTGAACCATATGAAGACAGTAGAAAGCAGGATGATAGTTCCCGCTTTTTTGATAAAGGACCACCCACGCTCCCACATGCTTCTGAGCACATTTCCGACCGTAGGCATATGATATGCCGGAAGCTCCATAACGAACGGTGCCGGGTCTCCGGCGAACATCTTCGTCTTCTTCAATATGATGCCCGAACAGATAATAGCTGCAATCCCTACAAAATAAGCACTTGGCGCAACCCAGGAAGCTCCGCCGAACAGGGCACCTGCAATGAGCGCTATGATAGGCAGCTTTGCCCCGCATGGGATAAATGTAGTAGTCATGATAGTCATCTTCCGGTCACGGTCGTTTTCAATCGTCCTTGACGCCATGATGCCTGGCACTCCGCATCCGGTACCGATAAGCATCGGTATGAACGACTTTCCTGAAAGGCCGAACTTGCGGAATATTCTGTCCATGATAAACGCGACTCTTGCCATATATCCACATGCCTCAAGAAATGCAAGGAATATGAAAAGCACGAGCATCTGCGGCACAAATCCGAGAACCGCTCCTACACCTGCAATGATACCATCCAGGATAAGACTTTGCAACCACGGTGCACAATGGATAGCATTCAGCCCATTTTCTACGATAACAGGTATGCCCGGCACATCTACCAGCCCGAACAGCTTCCATCCTTCGCCAAATACACCGTCATTTGCCCAGTCCTTCGCCCATGTACCAACCGTAGACACAGATACATAATATACAAGCCACATGACGGCTGCAAATATAGGCAGCGCGAGCCATCTGTTTGTCACGACGCGGTCTATCTTATCCGACGTGGACAGCTTCTCCTTGTTCGCTTTTGTAAGGCTTTCTCCTATGATAGAGGTTATGTAGTCATATCGCTCGTTTGTGATGATGCTCTCAGAATCATCATCCATATCTTTCTCTGCTTTTTCAATGATCGAAAATATGTCCGGCACATGCTTCATCTGCTCTGCAATCTTGTCGTCGCGTTCAAACAGCTTCACTGCATAGAATCGCTTCTGTTCTTCCGGAATGTCTCCGCCCAGCATCGACTCGATCTCATCCAGGACCGCCTCTACTTCCTGAGAAAATTCATGTACCGGCATTGCCGGCTGCCTGCTCTGCGCCGCTTTTACCGCTTTCCCGGCTGCTTCTTCGATTCCCTCTCCCCTCAGCGCAGAGATTGCCACGACCGCACAGCCGAGCTTTTCTCCCAGTTTTCTCGTATCGATGGCATCGCCTGATTTTTTGACCACATCCATCATGTTGACTGCCATTATAACGGGGATTCCCAGCTCCATAAGCTGGGTCGTCAGATACAGGTTGCGCTCCAGGTTCGTCCCATCCACGATATTCAGAATGGCATCCGGGCGCTCTGTAATCAGGTAATTTCTTGCAGTCACTTCCTCAAGCGTATATGGTGACAGGGAGTAGATTCCCGGCAAGTCCATTATGACTACTTCTTTATTGCTCTTAAGCTTGCCTTCCTTCTTCTCAACCGTAACCCCCGGCCAGTTCCCTACGAACTGGTTTGAACCGGTCAGTCCATTAAACAACGTCGTCTTGCCGCTGTTTGGATTTCCGGCAAGTGCTATCTTGATTCCCATCTCTATTCCTCCTGCTATGTCTTATTCGCCAATCGCTATTCTTCCCGTTACTTTACCTCTATCATCTCTGCATCAGCCTTACGCAGCGACAGTTCATACCCGCGAACGGTAACTTCAACCGGATCGCCTAGAGGGGCTACTTTTCTGACAAACACTTCCGTCCCTTTCGTAATTCCCATGTCCATAATCCGCCTTTTAACCGCTCCCTCACCATGAAGCTTTACTACCGAGACCGTCTGATTACATCCGATACTTCTCAATGTGCGCATTCCCTTCGTTCCTCCTAAACCATGATCTTATTTGCTATTCCCTTGCTGACTGCAACTCTGGATTCCTTTACCTGGACGATAATATTGCCTCCGTTCACCGATACGATCTTCACCTCTTCACCGGTTACGAATCCCAGGCTCTCCAGGAACTTCCTCACCTCGTTCTGGCCTCCTACACGTTTGATTGACGCAGTCTCGCCCGACCCAAGCATTGTCAGTGGCATCATGATCACTCCTTTTTATCCACATTATAGCTGTACCGCCATCTCCTTCTTGACCAGTTCCAGATCCTCCAGAAGCTGTACGGTACGGTATACAGTTGCAATGCCAAGTTTCTTGTCTATCTGCTTTGCGGCAAAATAGATTTCCTTGCAGGAAGAATGCTCATTGCCCAATATCACTTCCAGCAGCATCTTTCTCTGGCTCGTAATCCGATACCCATTCTCTTTCAGACGTTTCATTATCTCCTGCAGACGTTCTTCCTGACTCATATTATCACTCCGGCATTTGTTGATATTGATTATCATTTACATTGGTATTATATTCCTTATGAGAATCTTTGTCAACAACATATTTGATAACTTTTATCAATAAGGTGCAGGGCACCCTTGTTTTAGGGCAAAAAAAGAATGTGCCCGTGCACATTCTTAAATCTTTCTTCGTACCGTGTCTACTCTACCGACATTTGTTCCCGGATATCGTTCAGCCATTCGCCATTGTATTTAAAATATCTGGGCCCGGCAACAGACCATTTTGAATTTGACAGCTTTGCTGCAAGCGCGGATAAAGACCATAGCTTATCTTGATACTCGACTTGTCTGTCATTGGCAACTTTACATGTAATGCCACTATTGACATTTGCGCTAGTCCAAAATTCAAGGATAGAATCCGGCTGTATATTGCACATAGAAAAACGAAATGGAGCCAGTCTCTCTTTGTGCTCAGCTTCAATTTCTTCTGCCATCTCTTCCGCCTGCTCTTCGGAAACAGTCGGCTCTATTTTCTTTAGCTTATCTGTACATCCGTGCATTTCTGCAATTGCTTCCAAGATACTGTACGCGTCCTCCGGCGGCATGGCATAAAACTCTCGCACTCTTTTTTTTCCCTGCGAAAGTCTCAATAGACCGAAGGTTAGGGTTCAATTTATCAATAATACTGTGGATCTTCATATCGGAAAGCCGGGAGTTGACCTCATAGGTAGCATATACCCGAAATGCAAATGGAATACATTCACTTCTGTTAAGCTGTTTCAATCTTTTCTGAACATCATCCGCATAGCCGATCTTTACGTACTCTTCAAAGGAAGGGTTCGTTAAGATATAGATATATCCACATGTATCACTCATTTTTCTCTCCTTTTTATGAAACAAAATGTAACTACTGCAATTATAACCTTTTCGCTTGATCGTATCAATACAAAGATGCGGGAACGCCGTCCCCACATTACGCCGTAATGCTCCTGGGGCCTGCGTTCCCGCATCTTCTTATTCCCGTTCTATTCTTCTGCTTCGACGAATTCTTCCGCTTCTTCCGGCTCTTCATCGAACATAAGCTCATCTTCCATGGACAGTTCCGTATCCAGCCGTACATCACGGTATTTCCTCATGCCGGTACCGGCCGGGATATGCTTGCCGATGATGACATTTTCTTTCAGGCCGATAAGCGGATCGATCTTGCCCTTGATAGCCGCTTCCGTAAGAACCTTCGTCGTCTCCTGGAAGGACGCTGCGGACAGGAAGGAGTTGGTAGCAAGGGATGCCTTTGTGATACCGAGCATGATCTGCTCTCCTGTCGCCGGCTCTTTGCCTTCTTCCGCAAGCTTTTCATTCACATCTTCAAAATCAAGGATATCGACCGACGTCCCTGGCAGGAATTCAGCATCTCCCGCCTCTTCGATGCGGACTTTCTTGAGCATCTGGCGCACGATGACCTCGATATGCTTGTCGTTGATCTCAACGCCCTGCAGACGGTATACCCGCTGTACTTCCTGTATCATGTAATCCTGGACGGCGCGCAGGCCTTTTATCTTAAGGATATCATGAGGATTGACGCTTCCTTCCGTCAGTTCATCTCCCGCCTCAAGCTCTGCTCCGTCCTGTATCTTGATTCTGGAGCCGTAAGGGATAAGATATGCCTTTGACTCGCCGGTCTCGTTATTCGTCACGATAATCTCACGCTTCTTCTTCGTGTCATTGATAGCAGCCGTACCTGCAAATTCCGTAATGATTGCAAGACCTTTCGGCTTTCTTGCCTCGAACAGCTCCTCGACACGTGGAAGACCCTGCGTGATATCATCACCGGCCACACCTCCTGTATGGAAGGTACGCATCGTAAGCTGGGTACCAGGCTCACCGATAGACTGTGCAGCGATGATACCTACCGCCTCACCGACCTGTACCGGCTCTCCTGTCGCCATATTTGCCCCGTAGCACTTCGCACACACGCCGCTGTGTGATTTACATGTGAGAATCGTACGGATCTTGATCTTCTTGAGTTCTCCGCCCTTCTCATCAACACCTCTTTTGATGATGAGCTCAGCCCTCTTTGGCGTCACCATATGGTTCGCCTTCACAAGTATATTGCCGTCTTTGTCGACGATGTCCTCGCAGAGATAGCGTCCTGTGATACGCTCCTGGAGGCTTTCAATCTCTTCATTTCCATCCATGAATGCTTTTACATACATTCCTGGAATCTCGGCACCTTTCTTCGCACAGTCGACCTCGTGGATAATGAGCTCCTGCGACACGTCGACAAGACGTCTTGTCAGGTAACCGGAGTCCGCCGTACGCAGAGCCGTATCTGATAGACCTTTACGTGCACCGTGCGCAGACATGAAGTATTCCAGTACGTCAAGCCCTTCACGGAAGTTTGACTTGATAGGCAGCTCGATCGTACGTCCTGTCGTATCTGCCATAAGGCCACGCATGCCCGCAAGCTGCTTGATCTGCTTGTCGGAACCACGGGCTCCGGAATCTGCCATCATGAAGATATTGTTATATTTGTCAAGCCCGGACAGCAGCGCCTCGGTCAGAGAATCGTCCGTCGCTTTCCACGTCTCTACGACTTCCTTGTAACGCTCTTCTTCTGTTATAAGGCCGCGCTTGTAGTTCTTCGTAATCTTATCCACCGTATCCTGTGCCTGCTGGATCATCTCCGGTTTCTGCGGCGGTACGGTCATGTCTGAGATAGATACTGTCATTGCCGCCCTTGTAGAATATTTGTAGCCGGTGGACTTGATGGCATCCAGCACTTCCGCCGTGGCTGTGGCGCCATGTGTGTTGATGACCTTCTCAAGAATCTGTTTCAGCTGTTTCTTTCCTACGTGGAAGTCTACTTCAAGCAGCAGCTCATTTCCTTCTGCCTCACGGTCAACAAAGCCAAGATCCTGAGGAATGATCTCATTGAAGATAAACCGGCCGAGGGTAGACTCGATCGTCTCCGTCTTAACCTCTCCGCCCGGCAAAGCCTTCGACATACGGACTTTGATGCGTGAATGAAGCGTGATTGCATTATTTTCATAGGCGAGTATCGCCTCGTTTACGCTCTTGAATACCTTGCCTTCTCCTTTTGCCCCAGGCCTTTCCTGGGTCAGGTAGTAGATGCCGAGTACCATATCCTGTGATGGAACGGCAACCGGTCCCCCGTCAGAAGGTTTCAGCAGGTTGTTCGGTGACAGGAGGAGGAACCGGCATTCTGCCTGAGCCTCCACCGAGAGCGGAAGATGGACCGCCATCTGGTCGCCGTCGAAGTCGGCATTGTAAGCAGTACATACCAAAGGATGAAGCTTGATTGCCTTGCCTTCCACAAGAATCGGCTCGAATGCCTGTATGCCGAGTCTGTGGAGCGTAGGGGCACGGTTCAGCATGACCGGATGCTCCTTGATGACATCTTCCAGTACATCCCACACTTCCGGCTGCAGCCTCTCCACCATTTTCTTCGCATTTTTGATATTGTGCGCCGTGCCGTTCTGTACAAGCTCCTTCATTACAAAAGGCTTGAACAGCTCTATCGCCATCTCTTTAGGCAGGCCGCACTGGTATATCTTAAGTTCAGGCCCTACTACGATAACAGAACGGCCTGAATAATCGACACGTTTGCCGAGCAGGTTCTGACGGAAACGTCCCGACTTGCCCTTCAGCATATCGGAAAGCGACTTCAGCGCCCTGTTGCCCGGTCCCGTGACCGGACGCCCGCGGCGGCCGTTGTCGATAAGCGCGTCTACCGCTTCCTGCAGCATCCTCTTTTCATTTCTAACGATAATGTCCGGAGCGCCAAGTTCAAGGAGCCGTTTCAGACGGTTGTTCCTGTTGATGATCCTTCTGTAAAGGTCGTTTAAGTCAGATGTGGCAAACCGTCCGCCGTCCAGCTGTACCATAGGACGAAGATCCGGCGGTATCACCGGGATTGCGGTCATTATCATCCACTCCGGCTTATTTCCGGATTCACGGAACGCCTCTACTACTTCCAGACGCTTCACGATCCTGGCCCGCTTCTGGCCGGTAGCCCCCTCGAGCCCCGCCTGAAGCTCTTCATATTCTTTGTCGAGGTCTATAGATTCCAGAAGCTCTTTGATCGCCTCCGCTCCCATACCTACCCGGAACGCACTTCCCCAGGATTCTCGCGCTTCCTGATACTCCTGTTCGGACAGCACCTGCTTATACTGCAGGTCTGTCTCTCCCTTATCGAGTACGATATAAGATGCAAAATACAGCACCTTCTCCAGCGTTCTCGGGGACAGGTCGAGGATAAGCCCCATACGGCTCGGAATACCTTTAAAATACCAGATGTGTGATACAGGGGCGGCAAGCGCGATATGGCCCATACGCTCACGGCGCACGCTTGCCTTTGTAACCTCAACGCCACACCGGTCACATACGACTCCTTTGTAACGGATCTTCTTATATTTGCCGCAGTGGCATTCCCAGTCCTTGCTCGGTCCGAAGATCTTCTCACAGAATAGTCCGTCTTTCTCCGGTTTCAGTGTTCTATAGTTAATGGTCTCAGGCTTTGTCACTTCTCCTCTGGACCAGTCTAATATCTTATCGGGTGATGCCAGACCGATTTTGATAGCATCGAAAGTCATTGGCTGATATGATTGTTCATTACTGTTTATAGGCATACAGGCACCCCTTCCTATTCTTCATCTATATCCATTGCAAATTCTTCAGTTTCTTCAAATTCCACGTCGAAGTCGTCTTCCTCTGCCTCTTCTTCCACATCCACAAGCTCTTCTCCCTGGAATTCCTGTTCTGTATAACCCTTTGCACCGAGGTTATCTTCCTCGCGGTAGTTTCTGTCGCCTTCAATGAGAGAATGGAAGTCCGTCTCACCCATATCTACCGTCTCCATGATTTCAACTTCTGTGTTGTCATCACGCAGCACACGTACATCCAGGCCGAGGGACTGGAGCTCTTTGAGCAGTACCTTGAATGATTCCGGTATGCCCGGCTCCGGGATGTTCTCTCCCTTGATGATCGCCTCATACGTCTTGACACGGCCGATGACATCATCCGACTTGACAGTCAGGATCTCCTGCAGCGTGTAAGATGCGCCGTACGCCTCAAGCGCCCACACCTCCATCTCTCCAAAGCGCTGGCCGCCGAACTGGGCTTTACCGCCGAGCGGCTGCTGTGTGACGAGGGAGTAAGGGCCTGTCGAACGGGCGTGGATCTTGTCATCAACAAGATGGTGCAGCTTCAGGTAATGCATGTGTCCAATCGTAACCGGGCTGTCGAAGAACTCCCCGCTTCTTCCGTCGCGGAGGCGGACCTTTCCGTCTCTCGATATCGGGACACCCTTCCAAAGTTTCCTGTGTTCACGGTTGTCTGACAGATATTGCAGCACTTCCGGGAGCAGATCTTCTTTATGCTTCTTCTCAAATTCTTCCCAGCTCAGGTTGACATAATCATTGGCAAGGTCCAGAGTGTCCATAATGTCAATCTCGTTCGCACCGTCGAATACCGGTGTCGCTATATTAAAGCCAAGAGCCTTCGCTGCCAGAGACAGGTGGATTTCGAGCACCTGACCGATGTTCATACGTGAAGGCACGCCAAGCGGGTTCAGAACGATGTCCAGCGGACGTCCGTTCGGAAGGAACGGCATATCTTCCACTGGAAGCACACGGGAAACGACACCCTTGTTACCGTGGCGTCCCGCCATCTTGTCACCGACAGATATCTTCCTCTTCTGCGCAATATAGATACGTACTGCCTGGTTTACGCCCGGAGACAGTTCATCACCGTTCTCTCTCGTAAATACCTTCGCATCTACGACGATACCATATTCGCCGTGAGGTACTTTAAGGGACGTATCCCTAACTTCACGCGCCTTCTCACCGAAGATCGCACGGAGCAGCCTCTCTTCTGCGGTCAGTTCGGTCTCTCCTTTTGGAGTCACCTTGCCGACGAGGATATCGCCTGCGCGCACCTCAGCGCCGATACGGATGATTCCTCTCTCATCCAGATTCTTAAGCGCATCGTCGCCGACGCCAGGGATATCACGGGTAATCTCTTCCGGCCCGAGCTTCGTATCGCGGGCTTCCGCCTCATATTCTTCGATATGGACAGAGGTATACACGTCATCCTGCACGAGACGTTCGCTCAGGAGGACCGCATCCTCGTAGTTATAACCTTCCCATGTCATAAAGCCGATAAGCGGGTTCTTGCCAAGCGCCATCTCACCGTTGGATGTTGACGGTCCGTCTGCGATTACGTCGCCTGCTTCCACCCGGTCCCCTTTGAATACGATCGGCCGCTGGTTGTAGCAGTTGCTCTGGTTGCTCCGAAGGAACTTGGTGAGCTTATATCTCTTGAGCGTATTGTCATCCTGACGGATCGTTATCTCATTGGAAGTAGAGCGTTCCACCACGCCTGCTGCTTCTGCCACCATACATACGCCGGAGTCAACGGCAGCTTTTTCTTCCATACCTGTTCCGACTACCGGAGACTCGGTCATGAGAAGCGGAACTGCCTGACGCTGCATGTTGGAACCCATGAGCGCACGGTTGGCATCATCATTTTCCAGGAAAGGAATGAGCGCCGTGGCGACAGAGAATACCATCTTCGGAGATACGTCCATATAATCAAATCTGGTCCGTTCATATTCCTGCGTCTCTTCGCGGTAACGTCCGGATACGTTCTTATGGATAAAATGTCCCTCCCCGTCCAGAGGTTCGTTCGCCTGTGCCACGTGGTAATTATCCTCTTCATCCGCGGTCATATACACGACTTCATCCGTAACGACCGGATTATCCGGGTCTTCATGGCTGATCTTGCGGTATGGGGCTTCTACAAATCCATACTGGTTGATTCTCGCATATGTCGCAAGAGAGTTGATCAGTCCGATGTTCGGACCTTCCGGCGTCTCAATCGGGCACATCCTTCCGTAATGTGAATAGTGGACGTCACGCACCTCGAAGCCGGCACGGTCTCTTGACAGGCCACCTGGCCCAAGTGCAGACAGACGTCTCTTGTGGGTCAGCTCGCCGAGCGGGTTGTTCTGGTCCATGAACTGTGACAGCTGTGAAGATCCGAAGAATTCCTTCACTGCAGCCGTGACAGGCTTTATATTAATCAGAGACTGCGGGGATATCCCCTCCAGATCCTGTGTGGTCATTCGTTCGCGGACAACTCTTTCGAGTCTTGACAGGCCAATCCTGTACTGGTTCTGCAATAACTCTCCGACCGCGCGGATACGTCTGTTGCCAAGATGGTCGATATCATCATCATTGCCCAGGCCGTATTCCAGATGGATGTTATAGTTGATCGATGCCAGAATGTCTTCCTTCGTAATATGCTTTGGAATCAAGTCATGGATATCCCTCTTGACAGCATCCTTCAGTTCATCGATATCGCCTGCCGTCTCTTCCAGAAGCGTCTCCAGTACCGGATAATACACAAGCTCGGTAACCCCTACCTCTTTCGGGTCGATGTCTACGATGGATGCAAGGTCGACCATCATGTTAGAAAGAACCTTGATATTGCGTTCTTCCTCCGGTCTTTCGATCCACACGAACGGAACCGCTGCATTCTGGATAGCGTCAGCGATTTCTCTCGTTACTTTGGTCCCTTTTTCCGCCACAAGTCCGCCGGTCAATGCATGTTTGACATCTTCGGCGAGCACATGGCCTGTGATGCGGTTCTTCAGGGCAAGCTTCTTGTTGAATTTATAGCGGCCTACTTTGGCCAGGTCGTAACGTCTCGGGTCGAAGAACATGCTTGTGATAAGGCTTTCCGCACTGTCTACCGCAAGAGGCTCTCCCGGGCGGATCTTCTTGTACAGTTCCAGCAGGCCTTCCTGGTAGTTTGTCGCAGCATCCTTTTCAAAGCTTGCAAGAATCTTCGGCTCCTCGCCGAACAGCTCGACAATCTCAGGGTTGGTACCGATTCCCAGAGCACGGACCAATACAGTAATCGGCACCTTTCTTGTTCTGTCTACACGCACATAGAAAACGTCATTGGAATCCGTCTCGTACTCAAGCCATGCACCTCGGTTCGGGATGACCGTAGATGAATACAGCTTCTTTCCTACCTTATCATGCGCAATCGCATAGTAGATTCCGGGTGAACGTACTAACTGGCTGACAATTACACGTTCCGCCCCATTGATGACGAACGTTCCGGTACTTGTCATCAGCGGCAGGTCACCCATAAAGATTTCATGCTCATTGATTTCATCGGTTTCCTTGTTGTGAAGCCGTACTCTTACTTTCAAAGGCGCCGCATAGGTGGCGTCGCGCTCTTTGCATTCTTCAATCGTGTACTTCACATCATCCTCGCACAATGTAAAATCAACAAATTCCAGGCTGAGATGGCCGCTGTAGTCGGCAATCGGGGAAATATCATCAAATACTTCTTTTAACCCTTCATCCAGAAACCACTGGTAGGAATCTTTCTGGACTTCGATCAGGTTAGGCATCTGAAGAACTTCTTTTTGCCTGGAATAGCTCATGCGTGAACTTTTTCCGCTTTTGATAGGACGAATTCTGTTTTTCTCCATATTGACGTTTCACTCCTCATATATTTTTTGGGTGGGCTACGAGTTGCCCATAACATACAACTGATTCAGTGAAACCGCTTGTTCAAGCCATTTCACGCGGTATCATGGCATAACTTTCCACAATAGCGCATTTTTTACTATACCACATAGAATTTGGGCTTGTCAACTAAAATCTGTAAAAAAGGCGGCATTCCTCAGTTCCTATAAATTCTGCAACATATTTCTTCATATCCTTCTTCCTCCTTCGTATAACTGACACATCGGTCAAATCGTAGTACAATATCCTAAGCTATGCCAACAAACTGAACACAAACCGTCTTTATTTTACTCAATCAGGATGCACTGCTTCTAGTTATTCTCTTCTTCTACGATAAAACTCTTGGACAGCCTGAAAACTCAAGAATGATTATTACCGTTCCTCAGTGCAACAAAAGCAGCCCCGCCGTCTTTCCGAAGTTTTTACTTCATCAGAAAGCGGCAGGGCTGAATCGTCCTGTCCACGATATTATTTTGTCAGCACAGAGGACACCGCGGCTTTCCAGCCGCTGTATTTCTTTGTCCTTACGTCCTCTTCCATCTTCGGCTCATATTTTACCCGTTTCAATCTGTCAAAGATGCTTTCATCCCACACACCGAGGGCAAGCCCTGCCGCGTACGCCGGGCCGATGCCCGACAGCTCCTCCGAATCCGGCACCTGTACCGCCGCCTCTGCGATGTCGCTCTGGAACTGCATCAGGTACCGGTTCCTCGTCGGCCCTCCGTCCACACGCAGCTCTTCCACCTTCACCTGTGCATCTTCGCTCATCGCTTTCACGATGTCCGTTATCTGGTAGGCGATGCATTCCACGCCTGCCCTTACCACTTCCGCTTTCCCTGTCGTGCGCGTCATCCCTACGATGGCCGCCGCCGCATGGCTGTCCCAGTACGGCGCCCCAAGCCCCGAGAATGCCGGGACGAGGTACAGGCCGTCGTCCTGCACCGCCTCCCCCGACAGCTCCTCCGTCTCTGCCGGCGAGCTTATGAGCTTCAGGTCGTCCTTCAGCCACGTGATCACCGCTCCCGTGTAGTTCAGGTTCCCCTCCAGCACGTAGTTCACCTTCCCGCCCATGCTCCACGCAAGGGAGGTCACCACCCCGTGGGTGCTTAAGACCGGCTCCTCCCCGATGTTCATCATGA
>NZ_SMMX01000010.1 GCF_004345005.1 Extibacter muris | reverse complement strand
CCTCTATATCCCGTCTTATCTGCTGTTCCAGTTCCCGAAGTGAGGGCTTTTCCCGTTTTCCCTTTGGTGTCGGGTCTGTGGGTGTCAATCTCCAAGCATACACATATTTTGTGTTTCCAAATGCGTCCACATATTTATATAAGTATTTTCCGTCTGTTCGTTGGCTCTCTCCAGTATGCAGGATACGACCTTTGTTATCCCGTCTTTTTTCTTTCATGGTGTCTGCTCCTTTCCCTGTTGGAAAGAGCCTTGATATGACTTGTGTTCATCATAACACATACAAGGCTCATTTGCACTAGATAGCGTCCAATTTGTCAATGACCTGTTCAAACTGTCGGCGTTTAATCTGTATGCGGTTGCCATTCATAATGAGCCAGCCAGCGTCCTTGTTTTCCTCTGCCAATCGTCTTAACTTGTTTTCTCCGATACGGAAATACTTTGACGCTTCTTCAATGGTAAGGGTATATTTTTCCCATACGGGAATATCCTGTGCATTACTCATAAAACACCCCCTCACTTTCGATTACATCTGCTATATCCGTACACATCTGTTCCACAAGCATTTCCTGTTCTTCGGAAAGGTGGGTACATTCATCAATCTTTTCATGTAGTTTGAGCCTGTCAGCCTGTCGATTTCCTCTATCATCACGATTGACGGCATGACCTGTCTTTCCAGCCATTGCAGAGTGCGTTCTATATTGACAGGTACAGGGTTCATTTCAAAAGGTAAACTGTCATGGGAAATGAATATCTCCCACAATGGATAGTCGGGAAATTCCACAAAATCAGTAATGAGGTAAAACACCAGCCCATGAGGGTTATATGTCAATAATAGTTCCTCAACTGCCTGTACTGCTTTTTTGTCACGCAGACGAATTTCAAAACGGTTGATAATATCCGTATGTTTCTTTTTCGTTGCCTGTTCCTTTTGTTTTTCATACAGGCAGAAATATTTCGTGCCTGTCTTTGAGCCGATATAGAGTGTGCCTGCTAAAATACGATTTTTTCCGCTTAGTTTGCCACCTTGCACATTTTCATAGTTTTTACAGCGACAATCAGCACCGCCATTTCTGTATTTTTCAGACAAGACAGGAATATCCAGCAGACCACACATATCATTGATTGCCAAGTCAAAACGTCGGATAACACCACCACAGTCAAGACAACGGTTTAAGAATGAATACCAATCCCTGTTCTGTGCCTGTAAGACGTATTCCATATTGCGTGAGCCTGCTCCTTTTAATTCCAAAAATACGCCCATGTGTTCATCATCAGAAGCCATGACCTTGATTTCCCCGTAGGCGTAATGCTCTTTATAGCCATAATATCCATAGTCATAGTGGATAAAATATTTCGCTTTCATGCCAAGTACCTTTCGGATAACTCCCAATGCGTCAGTCGTTGGGAAACGGACAGACAGATAATCAACGAGCAGATAAAAAGGCTTATCACAGACATAGTAATTCAGACAACGCAGGATAATGTTCTGTGTTTCCTTGCTGGCGTTGGCTTTTCCGTTCTCAAAGCGGTTGATACTATATCTAGATACATGGGTAAGACTTGCCAGCTCTCCTTGTGAAAGACCGCTGGCAAGACGCTTGTTCTTCATTTCAAGTGCAAATTCTAAGTTGTTCATTATATTCCTCCAATCCCACAATAGCCTTGAAATACCTGTAAACTAACTTTCAAAAGGTGTGATATGCACTATCTTCTTAAAACTTCTCATTACGGCTTACAGCTTTGGGGTTGTATGTTTTTTTACTTGTCTTTTGTGAAATAGTGCCCCCCTGTTAGATAACGGGGGCACAGACAAGGCTCGCAGGCTCGCCAGCCGACAAAGCATTTCCGTCCTTTGACGGCAAGCCGTCATGGCGTTGTTGCTGACGCACGCCAGCAGTCCTGCAATGCTTTGTCAGCCAGTCCTGTTTTTGTCTTTTCTGACAAGTTCCATTTCAACCAATATTCATATCTATTGCTTTAATTAGATAGATATTTCTTTTTGAATATTTTTGTATTTCATTCTATTGTGCTTATTCAATTACAAGGACATAGTAATTCTTATATGCTTATTTGTCAACATCTTTTTTTGTCTTTGCAAACTATATTAAGCGTGATAGACTTATAACAGTGAAGATATAACGAGATATGGAGGGTTATGCGATGAAAATAAGCCATTTAGGAAATAATATACAGACCATAAGAAAATTCAGAGGAATGAAACAACAGGAGCTTGCGGACAAAATCGGTATCAATATGCAGAGCCTTTCCAAGATTGAAAGAGGGTTGAATTATCCTGCTTTTGATACGCTGGAAAAGATAATGGAAGTGCTGGACGTAACACCGAACGAATTGTTATCGGGGGAATGGAAATATGTCAATCAAGCAGAAAAGGAAGTCTGCCAGTTTCTAAGAGCGGAAGAACGTTTAAATGCAGAACTGAAACATGGACATTATGATAACTTTTTTGACAGCGAAGAAGAATGGCTGGAATATGAGTTGGAAAAGTTACGGGAATATATTACAGATTACATCAGCGGAAAGAACATAGAAGCGTCTGACCTTTACCCAATCAAAGAATTTATCCAGCATTTGAAGTTTCAAAAAATGTTAGACCGTTATGATGATTTATACAGCATGGATATGTTCGGGGAAAGCACAGAGGGACACAAGTATAAAACACCTTACTATGCTGTAAAAAGGATAAATCCAAATTCAAAAGAAGATATGGAACTGTTATCGCAGTTTGAGCTAGTGCTACATAAAGATAATAACTGGAAGATTGTAGGATAACATAGTAAAAGGCAGATACACCGTGTCGTGGTTATCTGCCTTAGTTGTTATCTATTTTAAATTGTTTTTTTAGAATGTCCTTTAAAGCAAAATATTCTGATGGAAGCTTATTCATAGCAATCCACATATGAATTGATGTATATTGCAAATCTTCAATATAGAAGCTATTGATATTTTGTTTATCTGCTAAAATATATTTTGGTAATAATGATATTCCACCGCCCATAGCAACGGTATTAAGAATTGCTTCTACAGTATCTAATTCAATTATCATTGGTGATTTCGATTGATGTAAGTTCCACCAATCCAAAAGAGCTTTTCTGTAGGGGCAGGACTTGATATTATTTATGATAATTGGATATGTAAAAATATCATTTATGGAATTGCAGGAGCATGGAGTTGCCAGCATTAAATTGTCTTGAAATTCCAAAATCTGCTTACCTTGTGTAATATTGTGGGTACTGTTAGTGATTATAAAATCTAATAGTCCATTAGATAGACTCTGGTCTAATTCGTCTTGATTTAGTGTGGAAACTGACAATGACACATTTGGAAACTGTTTTTGATATTCAATGATACATTTGGGCAATAAATAACCAGCTATTGTCTGGGTTGTGCCAATTTTTAAAGTTTTAGGATTGTTCTGAAAAGATTGTAAGGTCTTATCGAGTAAAGAGATTATCTTTTCTGCTTGATACAGTAATTTTTCTCCATCTTTTGTGAGGGTTACGCCTTTGCTATGGCGAATGAATAGTGTCGTGTTTAATTCACCTTCCAGTTTTTTGATATGTGCAGTTATATTAGATTGAACATACCCCATGTTTTCCGCAGACTTCGATATAGATTTTGTACGAGCTACTTCCCTAAATATTCTAAGTTCCAGACTTTCCATAGTAGTTCCTCCGCTATCATTTGAAATGATATCTATCATCATTAACAACTATTATACACACAACGAGCTGATATGTATAATTAAATTGTGAAAAATATGTAGATTAGCTGTTGAAGAAAGAAGGAAAAAATAATGATTGCTATGCAATATAAGATTTTACTGCCAGATGACTATGACATGAACATAATTAGACAACGAGTATCTGTTAATGGATATAAAACGGATGGTTTTCAGGATTTATTATTTAAAGCATACCTTATAGCCGAAAAAGTTGATTCCACAAAAAGCTGTAATGAGTATTCTCCGCTCTATATGTGGAAAGAGAATGGCGGTATGAACAAGTTCATTTTTGAAGGTTACTATGATAATATTCTAAGTTCGTTTGGCTGGCAAAAAATAAATATAGGTATTCCAATGACGTGTCGTTTGGAGAAAGACTTTAATCGGTCAAAATTTGCTCTTGAAATTGAACATGAAGTTACGCCAATACAACAAATGAAAGCTATAAACTTTTCATTAGATATTGACGATTGTACAGGAAAGGTGCTGATATACAATCCAGACAAATGGAAATATGTAGAATACTATTTCTATAAAGATATGCCTATTGAAAAAACTGTTGGAAGAATTTATAAAGTATTACATTTATCACAATAAATAGTAAGAAATATCAAAAATATATGGCTGTCAATAAATGAAAAAATTACGTTTAGTTCTCTTTCGTGAGATTTACACGCAATCTTCTAAAATATTATGGCATGTTTAATGATTGTGAGTATTGTGTTCCCCAATCACAAAGTGCCTTTAAAACAGGTTCAAGCGTCAGCCCTATATCGGTAAATGTATACTCAACCTTGGGGGGAACTTCTGGATATACAGTTCTCTTAATAATTTGCTGTTCTTCCAGCTCTTTCAGCTGGTCTGTCAACGTCTTTGTGGTAATGTTTCCCAATGACCGTTGCAGTTCATTAAAGCGAATTACTTTTTTGTTGTATATATTCCATAGGATTTGCAATTTCCACTTACCACTTAGAACATTGATTCCTAATGCCATAGGGCAAATATTATTTGTCGTAATAGACTTAGCCATTATATCGTTTCCTTTCTGTTGAGGTACATATCAAAAAAGATACCTTATATCAAAATTGTGCGTACTTGTTCTAAATTTTGGAACATGGTACATTTTTATTATAACAAAAGTGTCAATACGAAGAAAGGATGATTTTACATGATTATTGATAGCCACCAACATTTAATGTTGCCTACAGATTTACAGTTAGAAAAATTAACGGAAGCAGGGGTTGATAAAGCGATTTTATTTTGCTCCGCACCACACCCAGAGCGTGCCAGTACATTATCCGAATTGAAAGAGGAAATGAGCGTTTTATATAAGGTATTAGCTGGTGGAAATAGCAAGGAAGCAAATTTGCAACGCATGAAACAAAATATTGAAGATTTGAAAGAAGTATTAACAGCATATCCCAACAAGTTTTATGGATTTGGTTCCGTTCCTCTTGAACTAACAGTAGCAGAAACCGAAAAATGGATTGCAGAACACATTGTTGCAAATGCATTAAAGGGCATTGGTGAATTTACCCCTGGCTCTATAGAACAGGTTCAACAATTAGAGCCAATATTTCAAGCATTGAGAAAATTTCCATATTTGCCAATATGGGTTCATACGTTCAATCCTGTCACTTTGGATGGAATAAAAATACTAATGTCGCTGGCAAAAAAATACCCAAAAACACCAGTGATTTTCGGGCATTTAGGCGGTTATCACTGGGTGGAAGTTGTTGAATTTGCAAAAGAAACGAAAAATGTATATTTAGACCTGTCGGGTACATTTTCTTCTTTAGCCGTAAAGATAGCAGTGACAGAATTACCCGATAGATGTTTATTTAGTTCTGACGCACCATATGGAGAACCAAAGCTAAACAGACAAGTCATTGAATATGTCAGCCCAACAAAGGAAATATCAGATAAAGTGCTGGGAGGTAATGCAATTCGATTACTTTCTAATGTCGGTGTACAATAGTTGATGTACATTGCAGAAAAACGATAAAACTTTAAAATATATGTGATAAAGGTGGTGATATTATGGGAAAATATTGATTGCTGAATTTACAGAAAATGAGGACGCTATTTTTCAACAGACCGTGGAATGGCTGTCCTCTAAGCTTACTTACATTCCTGCTTCTTTTAGTCAGCGGAAAAAAGGATTTGATATAGACCCATTTACCCGTACCTTTACCAACGAATGGGGAACGCCTATATATTTGACTGCTAAAGAGTTTGACTTGTTGTATTTTCTGTATTCATATAAAGGACAGGTATTCACAAAAGACCAGCTATACGAAAATGTGTGGGGCTATGAAAATGCGCCAGAGGGAAACAATCTAACATCATTCGTGCGGAAATTGAGAAAGAAAATTGAACCAGACCCAGACAATCCGCAGTACATACTTACCGTCTGGGGTGTAGGCTATAAATTCAGCAAAGAAAAACCGTAGCTGTAATTCACTGTCAAGTGATCTACAGACTACAGTTTTTATATTTAGTCTGGAAAATTACTTTTTAGTGATAGAATTTTCGTAAAACATAATTTTATTGTCAAGATTATCCAGATATTCTTTCCATTTTGTTTGCTGTTCAAGCACATATTTCCTGTGCTTTTTAAGCATTGATAAACGCTCTGGCATGGTAACATCTCCCCCGTATCTAAGATTTGAGTATTTTTTAATATCTTTTAATAACATGCCTGTATCCTTTAAGCGTTGAATAAATTTTACCCATTCAATATCACTTTCTTCATAGATACGTCTGCCGACACTGTCTCTTTTTACACGTATCAATCCTTTTTTTTCATAATATCGCAAAGTATATTCACTGATATTTGTTGCTTTTGAGATTTCTCCAATCGTCATAAAATCACTCCTAAAAAAGTCCTTGACTTACAGTATAGTCTAAGTAATACGCTTATATTGTAATCATTTAAGGAGGTAAAATCAAATGAAAAAAACACGATTTGATAATGGAATGGAACAGTTAAAGGCTATCGATGGAGTTGGAGGTGAGAACGTAATAAAATCATTGCAAGATATTTCACCCGATTTAGGAAAATTCATTGTAGAATTTGCTTTTGGAGATATTTACACCAGACAAGCTTTAAATTTACAAGAACGAGAATTGGTAACAATATCCAGTCTTCTAACTGCTGGTAGCTGTGAACCTCAATTAGAAGTGCATATCAATGGCTCACTAAATGTAGGTATAGCTCCGCAGAAAGTGATAGAAACATTTTTACAGTGTATTCCATACACTGGTTTCCCAAAGGTATTAAATGCTGTGACAGTAGCAAAAAAAGTTTTTAAAGAAAGAAATATTCATCTTTAATGTTTCAATCATTAAAGAAAATTGATGAGTTTAATAAAGGTTTTATAGAACCAACCATCAACAAAGAGGAAATCAGAAGATTAGCTTATATAGTGAATAAAAAGGAGTATTTTTGATGAATTTAAAAAAACGGGATATTAAAAAAGTCTTGAAAGCTGGTGCTAAGGCTGGTGGTATGTCATGGCTGACGTTCGGGCTAATATAGAAGCTACTATTGACGAAGCTATGAACAGTACAGACCCAGAGGTGCAGGCAAATTTCAAGAAGTATTTCGGAAATAAACGCGCTACACCAGAAGAATATATTTATATCTTTATCAAAAAGACGAAAGTTTAGAATGGTACAATCGCTTTAAGGGGGATTGTGTATGAAGTGTTTTAAGCAATTTACCAAAAACTCAAGAACAACTTAACAGCAATCCATGCACTACTACAACTAAATATTTTAATATCTTAGCTCATACAGACTATATGTTTTGTGTGGGCTTTTTTCTTGCTCTCTTTTCCGTATTTTCCAAAGGTATAGACGGTATTTCCGTTTATATATTTCAGCGTTTGCGGAAAGGGGGTGAGATTATGAACACATCTTCTTTTGAGCATATCGTTAGAATACAGTTTAATGCTTTGATAATGACTGTTATCAAACGTACAGTAAAAAGCAAGAAAAGACAGTTTGCAAGACGTTCTAAGCGTGAAGTTTTGTTCTGTGAATTGTCAGATATGAAACAGCTTGAATGTGGAACAACAGATAACTATTCTTGTGATTATATTTCTTTTGAAGTCTTGAATAATACAATCCAAGTATCAAATGAGAAACTTGCTGTTGCTTTACATAAGTTATCAGAGAAACAGCGTGATGTAATCTTATTACGCTATTTTCAAGGCATGAGTGACCAAGAAATTGCAGAATTGTATCATGTATCACGTTCTGCTATTTATCGCAGAAGAAGTAACGGATTGAAGAAACTAAAAGCATTATTGAAAGAAAGGAATAGAACCAATGAGAAAAGAATATGGCTATCCCACATTAGAAGTAATATGCAAAGCGTCTGCTGGAAGTGAAACCGCAATAAAGGAAATTTTGAAATTCTATGACGCTTATATCTGTAAATTATGCTTGCGTACTTTTTACTACTCTGAAAGTGGTAAAATCACTATGCAGGTTGATGAAGAATTAAAAGGTCAAATTTATACAGAAATGATGAAAGCAATCTTGAAATTTGAAATCAGAGTGAAGTAATCATATTACACGAATAAAAAACGGGAGATACACAGATATTTGTGCTATCTCCCATATTGATTTCAGTGTCATATCAAGGCTCATTGAATCGTGGTAAATTCGTGGTAAAATGAGTATTTTCCTATACTTCAAAGTGCTTGAAAGTATAGTGTTTATGCGGATAATCAAAAAATAGATATAAAATTTAATATCAAAAAATATCAGCAATAGAAAAAAGACCGTACATCAGACTTATCATATAAGAATTGTTAGACAGTCTGGCGCACGGTGGTGTGAGAGGTCGAAATTTCCTCATCGGAGGAAATTTCTCCTACTCGATTACTATAGAAGAGTTCTTTCCTAATGTAATAAAAAACCCCCCGGGCGATACGTGCTGCGGCGGCCAGCCGCAGTCGGAGAATGTGATCAGGCACAATCTCTATCACGTATATGCGTTGATTTGAGCAATAGTAAGGAATATTTTACCACTTCTTAGTTTTGTAATGTTTTGTAACATATAATTAATATTTTTTATGCTTATATTTTGACATTGATATTGGCTTATGATAAACTTATATCAGTGAATTATGGAGTATTATAGCATAAACTTTCGAAAGTTAAGAAACACAGGAGAGGAATAGTATAAAAAATATTATTGAGGTGAGAACTTTGGATAAATACGAATATCGTGTAAAAACAGAGCAGATGCTCGAATATATGGAGAAGAAGCAATATAAAAAAGCGATGGAAATAGCTGATACCGTGGATTGGAGAAGGGTGAAGAATGCAGCCATGCTCAATACGGTCAGTGAAATATATGAATCTAACGGAGAGTATCAGAAGAGCAGGGACATATTGTTCGTAGCATATGACAGGTCTCCGGGGAGCAGGAAGATCGTATACCGGCTCGGAACGCTGGCCCTTAAGATTAATGATATCGAAGAAGCCTCAGACTGCTATGAGGAGTTTGTAAAGCTTGCGCCTAAGGACCCTAACCAGTACATATTAAAATACAAGATCCTTAAGGTCCAGAAAGCGCCTTATGAAGACCAGATTGCGGCGCTTGAAGATTTTAAGAAGTCAGAGTATGTCGAAAAATGGGCGTATGAACTTGCCCTGTTATATCACGAGGCAGGGATGACGGCGGAGTGTCTGGAAGAATGCGATGACCTGATACTGTGGTTCAGTGAAGGGAAATACGTGTACCAGGCTATGGAGCTTAAGATGAAGTATAAGCCGCTGACCCCGCTGCAGCAGGAGAAGTATGACAGCCGCCCCGGAGTGGCAAAGAAGCCTATGGTTAATAAGGCGGCAACGGAGGCGCCGGTGAGAAGCACCCGTGTCACCGCAGCGGAACCGGGGGAAGAGGAGATACCGGAAGAAGCAGCCAGTGAGCCGGAAGAAGAGATGCCGCTGCCTGCAATTCAACCTACAGTGCAAGATATGACAACAGAAGTACCGGCAATGGATGAGGTGCTGAAGGCTGTAGAAGAGGAGATGGATGTTCCGTCAGATGAGACGCGCAGGATACCGGTAGAAGAGCTGGAAGAACTGGAAGAGCTCCAGAACCGCCAGAAATCACCGATTACGAAGATAGTCAAAGGAGCAACGCTCCAGGAGGCTCTGGCAAATGGCGTGAAAGTTGCCAGCGGTATTGATATCGAAGAAAAAGCGATGGCTGAGAAGACGGAAGAATTACGTATAACGGGCCAGATGCGTATAGAAGAGATTCTGCAGGAATGGGAAGCAAAGCAGAAGGACCATGCAGAGGCGATAGAAAAGCAGAAGCAGGAAGATGTAGAACGCATCAGCAAAGAAAGAGAAGAAGCCAGAAAGCGCAGAGAAGCGGAACGCAGAGAAGTAGAAAGGAAGGCGGCGGAAGCCGAAGCCGCCCGCAAAGCCGCGGAGGAAGAGGCGGCAAGGAAGGCAGCAGAAGAAGAGGCTGCGAAGAAGGCGGCGGAAGAGGAAGCAGCCAGGAAAGCAGCAGAAGCTGAGGCAGCCAGAAAGGCGGCGGAAGAAGAAGCATTCCGCAAAGCAGAGGAAGAAGCAGCTAAAAGACGAGCAGCGGAAGAGGCTAAAAAGGCGGAAGCCGAAGCCGCCCGCAAAGCCGCGGAGGAAGAAGCGGCAAGGAAGGCAGCGGAAGAAGAGGCTGCGAGGAAAGCGGCGGAAGAAGAGGCAGCCCGCAAAGCAGAAGAATCAGCAGCAAAAGAGAAGGCCAAGAAGACGGTTCCAAGTATGACAGAGGATATCAGACAGCTTATGGAAGAGCTGGAACACGGTGTTGCTGAGCCGGAGCCGGAAGAAGAGACGGATTACTACGAAGAAGAGGATGATGAACCGTTAGAAAATATGGGCAGCCTTGTAGAAGAGCTTCAGATGGAAGATGTCCCGGAAGAGGAAGATGACTTTGAGGACGATTTTGGAAGCGGATTCGATGAGGATGATTTTGATGATGACTTCGGAGCCGGAGATGCTGATGAGGACAGCTTTGACGACGAAGACGGATATGAAGATGATTTCGACGATGCAGAAGACTTTGACGAAGACGATTTTGACGAAGAGGACTACGAAGAGGGCGACTTTGAAAGCGAAGACGATCTTGACGAAGAGGACTTCGGAGACAGCTATGACGAAGATGATTTCTTCGACGATGACGAGACGGAGACAGACGAACCGGAAGAGGAAGAGCTTGTGATTGAGGAGCCTTCTGAGGAGGAGATTCAGAAGCGCATCAAAAAGTCCAAAGGCGGAGGTGTCCCGTTCGACACTGGTTTTGTCGTGACAGGACGTTATGATTTGAGCGCGACGAGCGAGATTGGCCTGAAGGCAGGACTTACAGAGGAACAGAAAAAATTGTTTTCCTATTTCGTTCCCGTCAGAGGTATGAGCGAGCAGATTGTCGAAGTGCTGGACAATGACAGAAGAGCACAGCGTGAAGGGACATCCAAGACAGGAAACCTGATGGTGATAGGGCGCAAGGGGTCTGGAAAGACTGTACTGGCGGTGGATATCGTGAAAGCGATTCAGAAGCAGAGGAACCTGAAACAGGGCAAGGTAGCAATAGTGACGGGTGAATCCCTGAACAAGAAAGAACTGTCCAATATTATCCAGAAGCTGCGCGGCGGGGCGATTATCATAGAGAAGGCCGGAAAGCTGAACTCACGAACTGTGAAGGAATTGGATTATCTGATGGAGAAGAAGACAGGAGAGCTTCTATTTGTACTGGAAGACCAGAGGAAGCCGCTTGAGAGGATTCTCACGGCCAATCCGGAATTCAGAAAGAAGTTCACTTCCAGGCTGGAACTTCCGGTATTCATCAATGATGAGCTTGTGACATTCGGCCAGACATATGCCAAGGAGAACGGCTATAAGCTTGACGAGATGGGAATCCTTGCACTGTACAGCAGGATAGATGTTATGCAGAGGGAAGACCATGCAGTTACCGTGGCGGAGGTCAAGGAGATTATGGATGAGGCGATATCGCATTCCCAGAAGGCTAACGTGAAGCACCTTGCCAGAAGAGTGTTCGGAAAGAGCACAGACGATTCTGACAGGATCATATTAAAGGAAGAAGATTTCAGGATTTAAGAAGATAAAAGAAAGGGTTTTGACAAGGCAACATTTGTCAAAACCCTTTCTTTTTATGCCTGTCTAAAGTATAATATACGTAAATAAAGACAGGAATGCGAGGGGTGACGGTATGGCAGAAAAAAGAAAGAGATCATATGAGATTGGAGAACTGGACCACTATCTCTTTGGACAGGGAAACCATTATGAAATCTATAAAAAGCTGGGGGCGCACAAGGTGACCAGGGGCAAGAAGACGGGCGCATATTTCGCCGTATGGGCGCCTCATGCCAAAGCGGTGACAGTTGTGGGGGAATTCAATGACTGGGATATGGAAGCGAACCCCATGGAGAGAGGAGAACCGCTTGGCATATATACATGCTTCATTCCCGGCGTAAAGGAAGGCGAGATGTACAAGTTCTGTATAGAGACCTATTCCGGGCAGCATATCTTTAAAGCAGACCCCTATGCCAATTATGCTGAGCTGAGGCCGGGAACTGCTTCACGGATAGCAGATATAACAGGCTTAAAGTGGACGGACGAAATCTGGATGGAGAAGCGTGCCAAGTGGGACCACAGGGAGGAACCGTTGTCCATATATGAGGTCCATATCGGTTCCTGGAAGCGCCACCTTGGACGGGAAGATGAAGGGTTCTATACGTACCGGGAATTCGCTAAAGAAATTGCAAAGTATGTAAAGGACATGGGGTATACGCATGTTGAGCTGATGGGGATAGCGGAGCACCCGTTCGACGGCTCCTGGGGCTACCAGGTGACAGGATACTTTGCCCCGACGTCACGATATGGGACGCCGCAGGATTTCGCCTGGATGATCAATTACCTGCACAAGAACAAAATCGGCGTCATACTCGATTGGGTGCCGGCCCATTTCCCGCGTGACGCACACGGGCTGGCTGATTTTGACGGGACACCGACTTATGAATATGCGGATCCGAAGAAAGGGGAGCATCCGGACTGGGGGACGAAGATATTTGATTACGGGAAGAATGAAGTGCGCAATTTCCTCATCTCAAATGCACTGTTCTGGATTGAACAATATCATGTGGACGGCCTGCGCGTCGATGCGGTAGCGTCCATGCTCTACCTCGACTATGGGAAGCAGGATGGACAATGGGTGGCCAATAAGTATGGCGGCAATAAGAACCTCGAGGCGATCGACTTCTTCAAGCATCTGAATTCCGTCGTGCTAGGCAGAAATCCTGGCGCGATGATGATAGCGGAAGAATCTACGGCCTGGCCGAAGGTGACGGGAGATGTAGAAGAGGACGGGCTTGGGTTCAGCCTGAAATGGAATATGGGATGGATGCATGACTTCACGGAGTATATGAAGCTGGATCCGATCTACAGGAAATGTGCCCATAACCAGATGACTTTTGCTATGAGCTATGCATACAGCGAGAACTATATCCTTGTGCTCTCCCATGATGAAGTGGTCCACCTGAAGTGTTCCATGCTCAACAAGATGCCGGGCATCGGCGGGGATAAATATGCCAATCTGAAAGCAGGCTATGCGTTCATGATGGGCCATGCAGGGAAGAAGCTCCTGTTCATGGGCCAGGAATTCGCGCAGCTGCGTGAGTGGAGCGAAGAGAGAGAGCTTGACTGGTATCTGCTCGCAGAGGAGGAACATCTCCAGATGCAGAACTGGGTCAGGGACCTGCTTCATCTGTACAAGCGCAATAAAGCCATGTATGAGATGGACAGTTCGTGGGAAGGGTTCGAGTGGATTAATGCGGACGATGCGGAGAGGAGTATCTTCAGCTTTGTAAGACACTCAAGAGACTGCAAGAAGAATCTGCTGTTCGTCTGCAATTTCACGCCGGTCGGGCGGGAGGACTACCGGGTCGGCGTACCGAAGAGAAAGCAGTATAAGCTTATACTTAACAGTGATGACGCCGAATATGGCGGAACCGGGGAAGAAAGGCCACTCGTATATAAGGCGGCCAAGTCCGAATGCGACGGAAGGCCATACTCCTTTGCATACAATCTGCCCGCGTACGGGGTGGCAGTATTCGAGTTCTGACATGAACGTGGCCGGGCCGGTCATAGAATGTGCTGCTGGCCGCTGTATTGCTTTTGACTGCCTGCAGCGGAAGTCCGCCTGATGAAAGCCGCCTGCAGGAAATAAAGGATAAGGTAGAAGGCGACGGCCAGGAAGAAGAGACGGCAGAGCCGGAAGAAATGATGGACGGCGCAAGTGAAGACACGGGGGACTCCGGTAGTAGGGAGAGCGGGAATAAAACAGATGAGGCGGCAGCCCCCGCACAGGAACCGGAAGTTCCGGAGAAGATAACGTGCCCGACGTGTGGCGGCACAGGTTCATCCCTCTGTACGCTGTTCGGAGGAACCGGAGGACGATAGAAGAGAAATATGCAGATGCTTTCAAACCTCTGTTCAGCAAGCACTGGACAGAGGTTTTTTCTGTTCTCTCTAAAACTTAAAGAATTTGTTAGAAATATAAAGAAAAATAATTAGAATTTCCTGTTACCATGATAATACAGTAAGGAATGAAGCGGAGGAAGATGATGGAACAGTTACAGTATACGGTATTGGTGGTGGATGATGATAAAGAGATCGTCAGGTCGCTCGGCAAACTTCTGGAGCTGGAAGGATATGACGTGCTCAGGGCTTATAATGGGATGGAGGCGTTAGATCTGCTTGTCACGGATAAAGTACATCTGATCATACTGGATGTGATGATGCCCCGGCTAAACGGCCTGTCGGCCCTCATGAAGATTCGGGAGAAGAACAATATACCGGTTATCATGCTGTCGGCGAAAACGGAAGAGAGCGATAAGGTCATCGGCCTGTCCATGGGAGCCGATGATTATGTGACAAAGCCATACAACACCGCAGAACTGATGGCACGCGTCAAGTCGCAGCTAAGAAGATATTTTGCCCTCGGCGCGGCCACGCAGGCTGATTCCAGATCTGTCCTGAAGACCGGCGGCCTCGTGCTCGACAAGAACACGAAGCAGGTGACGGTTGACGGTGAGCAGGCGCAGCTGACAGCCACGGAATATAAGATACTGGAGTTCCTGATGGAACATCCGGGGTACGTATTTCCGGCAGAGCAGATATACAGCAGTGTCTGGCAGGAGGATGTCTATGCCGGTGAGAAGACGGTCATGGTACATATCCGCAGAATCCGGGAGAAGATAGAGATAACTCCGAAGAATCCAAAATACTTAAAGGTGGTGTGGGGAATTGGCTACAAGATTGAAAAATATGACTAACAGAGGAAGGGCGTCGCTTGCACTGTATCTTGCATCGGCAGCAGGAACTGCCGCCTGCTCGGGAGTGTATGTATCAGCCAGGGGGCTTGGCGGATGGGGGGCTAATCAGCAGTTCAAGATATTATACTTTCTTTTTCTCTCTCTCTTCATAATCGCGGTATCCGTGTTCTTTCACTTTTACCCGGCAAAAGAATGGAAGGATATGAAGAGATGGAAGATAGACACTATCGGTGCAGAGGTGCTGGCGGCAGGGCTGCTGCTAGACCTGTGGGTCTGGTTTATGGGAATCCATACATCCATTATGGACGGAACTTTATTTTACGGCATTCGGATCGTATCATACGGCATGATACTCGTGACGTGCGTGCTGTTCTACTTTCCGGTGGCGCTTATCGGCGCAGGCTGTGTCGTACTGATAAGCAGGAGGGTGCTCCAGGGAACATTGAAAAAGTCGTCTGTCATATATGACGCTGTTCAGATAAGGAGATCGTCCATGGCCTTTGAGAAGGCGATGCGGGAAAACGGCAGGGCATCCTTCATCATTGTCACGGTATGTCTGGCGGGGACCGTCGGTGTTGTCTGGAATAGCGGGCTGCAGTGGGGAGATCCGATTGGGGTCGTTCTAATTACCGGCCTGGCTGCGGTCTCATATGTATGTTATGTTAAAAGCTTTAGAAATAACAAGGTATATAAAGATACTGCATGCTTGCTGCGGCAGATAGATGAGATGGCGGACGGTGAATTGAATGCACAGGCAATCGAGGAAGAGGAGTCGCTGCTCTATGAAGGCTCGCAGAAGCTCAGCAGTATCGGGGCAAACCTCAGGCGCATTATGGAAAAGCAGATGCAGTCGGAACGGATGAAGATTGATCTGATAACAAATGTGTCCCATGACTTGAAGACACCTCTTACTTCAATGGTCGGTTATATAGACCTGCTCAAGAAAGAAAAGCTGGGCGAGGAGGCAAAAGATTATGTCGAGATCCTTGCATTGAAGCAGGAACAGCTAAAAGATATGATTCAGGATATCTTTGACCTGTCAAAATCTACAAGCGGGGAAGTCAATCTGGAACTGGAAGAACTGGATATGAAGAAGCTTCTCGAACAGATGCTTGGAGACATGGAAGACGCAGTCGTCAAAAGCGGCATGGTCATCCGTGAAAGAGTGGACGACAAAAGCCTTAATATAGTAGGGGACGGGAAGAAGCTCTACCGCGTGCTTCAGAATATCATAAGCAATGCGCTTAAATATTCCCTGAAAGGGACGAGGATATATATCGATGCCGGGAGGGAAGGGAACCAGATATATGTATCTGTCAAGAATACGGCCTCTTATGAGATGGATTTCAGCCCGGAGGAAATCATGGAGCGGTTCAGCCGTGGGGACAGATCACGCAACACAGAAGGGCACGGACTCGGGCTTGCAATTGCGGAAAGCTTTACAAAGAATATGGGAGGCAGCCTGTCGGTGGAGATAGACGGAGACCAGTTCAAGGTAAAGGTAATGTTTGAAGCGCTTCAGGCATGAAAGGCAGCAAAAATGAACAGTAGACGATAGAAAAGTGCAAAAAATAGGGAGGGCGCCGCTTAACCATCTAATCAGATGATTTTGCGGCACCCTCTTTATTTCGACTGCATCTTCTTGATGACCTTCAATCTTGTAAATTCTTCCCGTTCCTTCTCCTCGAGGGCATTTGTTATCGTATATACGAGGTTGCTGTACATCGGGATAGTTATATTTTTTAAGGCGTTAGCCCGTTTCTGCGTCTTCTTGATATTGGTGGCCAGACGATAAGCCGCGTTTTCTACCATGGACAGCTTGATCGTCAGCTCCTTTACATCCCGGAATGCCTCACGGACGATATCGATAGATTCATACGTGGTGCTGAAGGAATACGTCAGGTCGTTCTGCTTGGCGTCATATTTGACATACGGAATCTCTGTTCCCATGATGCTTCGTGTCTGGATGCGGATGGAATCTTCTATGGGAACGGTGAAAGCAAGCTGCTGTACCATGCTGATCCCATGCTCGATATTGGCCCGCTGCAGGCAGGCATATGCCCGTGTAAAGGTGGAGTCGATCTCTTCCTGTATATCCTTGGCCTCGTCAATCAAGCCCATCAGCTCTTTGAGAAGTATATTCCGTTTCTTGTCCATCAGATCGTAGCCCTGGTGGGCAAGCGCCAGGGAGTTCTTTGCAAGCATCAGGTTGCCTTTGGTCGGAAATTCCCGCGGATCCATATGATTCCCCCCTTTATTCTGCCTGTTGCGTGTAGTATTTGTCTATAATCTTCGTGTCGATACGGTCCAGCTCTTCTTTTGGAAGCAGTGCCAGAAGCTTCCAGCCAAGGTCGAGCGTCTCCATCATGGAGCGGTTCTCCGCAGGACCCTGCCCGATATAGTGGTGTTCAAACTCTTCGCCGAACTTCAGATACTGCTTATCAATAGGAGAGAGCTCATCTTCACCGATGACGGATGCCAGATTTCTGGCCTCGCCGACTTTGGCATAGGCGGAAAACAGCTGGTTGGCCAGACCCTGATGGTCTTCCCGCGTGTATCCGGCTCCGATGCCGTCCTTCATAAGCCGGGACAGAGAAGGGAGGATGCTTATCGGAGGATAGATGGCCTGACCGTGCAGGCTCCGTTCGAGCACGACCTGGCCTTCGGTGATGTACCCGGTGAGGTCCGGAATCGGATGCGTGATGTCATCATTGGGCATCGTCAGGATCGGAAGCTGTGTCACGGAGCCATTGGCCCCTTCAATAATGCCCGCCCGCTCGTAGATGGTAGCCAGCTCGCTGTACAGATAGCCGGGGTATCCTTTACGGGAAGGTATCTCACCCTTTGAAGACGAGACCTCACGCATGGCTTCTGCAAAAGAGGTCATGTCTGTCAGGATAACGAGAATGTGCATATTCAGTTCGAAAGCAAGGTATTCCGCCACTGTGAGGGCTACCTTCGGCGTGATAAGACGCTCCACGACCGGGTCGTTCGCCAGGTTGAGGAACATGCATACATGATCTGCAACGCCGCTTTCTTCAAACGTTTTCTGGAAAAAGTCCGCAACGTCATGCTTGACGCCCATCGCGCCGAACACGACAGCAAACTGTTCATCTGAATGATCTCCGAGCGATGCCTGCTTTACTATCTGGGCGGCCAGCTGGTCGTGCGGCAGGCCGTTGCCGGAAAATATCGGGAGCTTCTGCCCCCGGATCAGCGTGGTCAGCCCGTCAATCGCTGAGATTCCGGTCCGGATATAGTTGCGGGGGTATTCCCTGCGGACCGGATTCAGAGGGAGGCCGTTGACGTCCCTCATATCATCTGAAACGATGGGGCCAAGCCCGTCTATAGGCTGGCCGATACCGTTGAAGGTACGTCCGAGCATATCGGGAGATACCGCAACCTCCATCGGATGGCCGGTCAGCTTCGTATGGGTATTCTTAAGGGACATATTTTCCGTTCCTTCAAACACCTGGATGACGGCCCTGTCTTCATAGAGTTCTACGATACGTCCCATTTTCCTCGTATTGCTGTCAATGACGAACTCCACGATTTCATCAAAGAAGGCATCCTGAACGCCTTCCAATACGACGAGAGGGCCATTGACGCTGCTCAGTCCAAGATATTCTATTCCCATTGTGAACCCCCTCCTTTATGCGTTCTTTTCCAGAACTCTGTTATAAAAATTATCAATGTCAATCTTATACATGTCGAGCATCTGTATGTTGTTGTTCGGGACATCATATTTGACGGCAATGACCTTTTCAAATATGTTCTCCGCTTTCAGCACAGACATCGGCATGCCCATGGCTACGAGCTTCCGGCAGGTCTTATACAGATAGAGGATGACATCCATCATCTTGAACTGCTTTTCCATGGATACGCAGGTGTCATCCTTGTGAAATGCATTCTGCTGCAGGAATCCGAGACGGATGACCTTGGCGATTTCCAGAATGAGCTTCTGGTCGTCGGGCAGGACGTCGCCGCCGATGAGCTTTACAATCTCCATCAGGCTGCTCTCCTGGTTGAGAAGGGCCATCATCCGGTTACGGTAATCTACAAATTTGGGTGACACGTTGTCCGAATACCATCCGCTCAGGTCATTCAGATACTCGCTGTAGCTTGTGAGCCAGTGGATAGCCGGAAAATGCCGGGAATATGCCAACGATTTGTCAAGCCCCCAGAAGCAGCGGACGAAACGTTTCGTGTTCTGGGTGACCGGTTCGGAGAAATCTCCGCCCTGGGGGGATACCGCGCCGATGATCGATACAGAACCCATGTTGCCGTTGAGCGTCTGCATCATGCCGGCCCGCTCATAAAAAGCAGACAGCCGGGAGGCCAGATATGCCGGGAAGCCTTCCTCGGCAGGCATCTCTTCGAGACGTCCGGATAGTTCCCTCAAAGCTTCCGCCCAACGGGAGGTGGAGTCTGCCATAATGGCGACGTCATAGCCCATGTCCCGGTAATATTCGGCAAGCGTAAGCCCTGTATAGATAGAAGCTTCACGTGCGGCCACCGGCATATTGGACGTGTTGGCGATAAGCGTGGTCCTGTCCATAAGAGGGTTTCCTGACTTGGGGTCGACGAGTTCGCCAAACTCTTCCAGAACCTGGGTCATCTCATTGCCACGCTCTCCACAGCCGATATATATGATAATGTCCGCATCGGACCATTTCGCAATCTGATGCTGCGTCATCGTCTTTCCGGTACCGAATCCTCCCGGTATGGCGGCAGTCCCGCCTTTGGCGATAGGGAACATCGTGTCGAGGATCCGCTGGCCTGTGATGAGAGGAACGCTGGCCGGATAGCGGTGATGAACCGGCCGGGGTACGCGGATAGGCCAATACTGTGTCATGGATAAATCCTTCTTCGTCCCGTCTGCCAGCTCCAACGTAACAAGCGTATCGCCGATCGTATAGGTTCCGTCGGGGACGACGGATACTACTTTGCCGGAGATGTCGGGGGGAACCATGCATTTATGCTTGATCGCGCGTGTCTCGGGGACCTCTGCGATAATGGTGCCGCCCTGTACGATGTCGCCTTCTGCGACGGTGATATGCGTATCCCATAATCGATCGGTATCCAGCGCGTTGACGCTCACTCCACGCGTTACGAAAGCACCGCCGGTGTCCGCAATCCGTTCGAGAGGCCGTTCGATGCCGTCGAATATATTGTCCAGGATGCCCGGGGCAAGCGTGACAGACACGGCAGAACCTGTGGCTTCTACCTTTTCTCCCGGTTTCAGTCCGGAAGTCTCTTCATACACCTGGATGGTAGTCAGATCCTTGTCGAGGGCGATGACTTCGCCGACCAGCTTCTCATCCCCGACGTGCACCATCTCCGACATCTTGAAATCGGTCTTTCCTTTCAGATAGATGACGGGACCGTTGATGCCGTAGATTGTTCCAGTATTATTCAATTCCCGCACCTCCCTTGAATGAGAATTTGTGGTATTCATTATCGATGGCTCCTTTAAACGCGTGGTCGATCAGGATGTTGCGTCCCGGAATGACAGCCCGTATGCCGCCGATGAAGTCTTCCTTGCTCACGGTCAGGGTCATTCCTGTATGCTCCTGCAGATAAGCCATCTTATCCTCATCGGACGGGTTGAGGTAAAGTGTCATCGTTTCGCCATTTGCATATCTGGCGGCACTTTCAATATATGCGATAAGAAGCCGTTTATAATCATCCGTCTTCATATAGCCGTCAACCAGCCTGAGGACTTCGTCGAAAAGCTTGTTCTTAAGCTCTCCCTGCGTCCTGCTGAGATCTCTTTTCAATTCGAGCTGGGCTTTGGAGGCTGCCATATTCAGCTGCTGCCTGGCGTTGGTAGCCTCTGCCTTGAGCCGGGTTTCGGATTGGCGGACGGCCTCTGCGCGATGTTGTTCAAAAACGCTTTGAAGCGCCTCTTCATGCTGCTTTATGATTGCATTTCCCTGCGCCCTGGCCTCTTCCATGGCAGCAGACTGTAAATGTGATATTTTTTCTTCTAACGTCACGCGGGTCACCTTCTTTTTATAATTTCAAGCCGATAGCTTCATTTACGTAAGATGTGATAAAATCTTTTTTACGTCCGGTTCCGTGTCTGTCAGGAATCTCGATGAGCAGCGGCATCGTACGCTCCAGCTTAATCTCATCAATCAGGTCGGGGAACTCTCTCCCGAACTTCTCGGTCAGAAGGATGATGCCTACCGTGCTGTCATTCATGGCATCTTCGATGGCCTCACGGAGTTCGTTCCTCTCATGTACGACCACTCCGTCTACGCCGGCCAGCCGCATTCCTGTCAGAGTATCGATATTATCACTGATCAGATACATCTTCATATTACAGTTTACCTAAGATCATGAAGGAGATGATAAGCCCGTACAGGCAGACACCTTCTGCAAGACCTACGAAGATAAGTGATTTGCCGAGTGCGCTGGAATCCTCGCTGATAGCACCGAGGGCTGCGCTTGCGGCGCTTGCTACGGCAATACCCCCGCCGACACATGACAAACCGGTTGAGAGTGCAGCGGCAAGATAACCGAATCCAGTGGCATTAGAAGCAGCAGCAGCGGTATCGGCTGCGACAGCCGTATTGCCGCCGAACATCATGATAGCTGCGATGATAAACGTTCCAAAATAGAAGAATACGTTGGTGCCGACCGCCCTTTTATAACGTTTCTTGTTCTTTTCTCCAATCAGGTAGTAACCGAAAGGAATAATGATGCTGAGCACCAGCGCTGCGACTAATAATAACTTTACTGTTAATGACATGATTTTTCTCCTCCTTGGATATGGATTAATTTTTATCTTGTTTTTTATGATTATTGAATGGTTTAAATTCACGTCCGCTGCCCTTATAGAAACGGCTGAACATTTCATAATATTCCAGACGGAGCACCTGGATGCCTACAATGAGCCCTTCCAGACCACATACGACCAGATTGCCGATTACGACGACAATCCAGTTCGGCGAACCTTCCTGCGCGCCTGAGAGCATCAGCACTACTTCCATGATTGCCGCATGGCTCACAGCAAAAGCACCGATCCGGACGAAAGAGAGCGTGTTGGAAAAGTAGCTCAGGAGCGTCTCGAACAGTTCAAAGAACCCTTGCACGAGAAACATGCCTTTGCTTGTCTCCAGCTTCTTGTGGTTGCGCTCGGCCAGGTTGGTGAGCGGTTCCTTGAATATAAATACGAGCATAGGTATTCCGAGGAATACCGCCATCAGTATATTGCCGGGAACTTGATGCCCCGTCATATAAAGTACGATTGTGAATACTATAAATCCGTAAAAAACAAGCCCTGCTATGCCGTTGTTGGAAAACCAGATGTTTTCCGTATCCTTTGCCCGGATGGCATTGAGGATGTGGAAGATTATGGACAGGATATTCAGGCCCATACCAAAGGCGATCGCTACGATGAACACAGTGTTGAGCTGTCCGATAAACGGCAGGCTGGTCATGGCTTCCATCGGCCGCAGCCAGCGCGCCTGTATCATGTCTTCAAACCCGAATACGCTGCCAAACATAAATCCGAAAAAGGCTGAGAAAAGGCCTGCTACGGATATGATGCCCGCCAGATTGATGTTCTTCAGCTTGTAGAGGAGCCCTCCAATCACGAACAGGCACAGCCCTTGTCCGACATCTCCGAACATGGCGCCGAAGATGAAGGTGTAGGTGAGTGCCACGAATACGGTAGGATCCATCTCATTGGAAGAGGGGAGGCCATACATACGGATGAACATTTCAAATGGCTTGAAGAACCTGGGATTCTTAAGCTTTGTGGGAGGGGCGCCGAAAAACTTCTCCCGGTCTTCCTCTACGACGACAAATACTTTGTCGTCCCCTTCGGATTCTCTCAGAAAAGCTTCCACATCATCCACGCCCATCCAGCCACAGAGTATATAGTAATCCTCTTTGTTGTCATCAACACGGGCCGCCATCTTGCGCACGTCAAAGTTATTGGACAGCTCCTCCAGCCGCTTGCGTGCTCCGAGAAGCTGGCTTGCCTGATTGTTCAGAAGGTCCTGTATGCTTTTGTCAATCTCTGCAATACGATCATCCAGATCTGAGATATCCTCTTCCAGGCTGTCATATGCGACAGAAGGCGTTCCGATATACTCGTCTGATATGGTGATACGTTCAAAATGCAGCGAGTTAAAGACTGAATCAACTCTGCTTGTTTCAGCGTTGGCTACAAAGTAGCACCCGTATACGTAATTCTCGTCTCTTGTGCCCTCCAGGAAAATGGCATTCAGGTCTTCAAACAGATATTTCTCCAGTTTCCGGTAATAATCTATGCCGATTCTTCCAAAACGAAGCTGCATATACCTATAATGGAGAACCTTGTGCAAGTCAAAATCCAGTGGCCTGAAGGGTTCTAATACATGCAGCTTTTCCAGCAGTTCATCTTTATTTTTTTTCAGCAGCTCCTTTTTTTCCTGCAGTTCGAGATAGTCGTGGTTGAGTCCTCGTATCAGAGTGGTGATAGCATCTGTAGAGAGAGACGTATCGGCAGGAATATTGGAGACAGATAGCTTGGAAGTGAATTCTTCTGCCTTGGCCAGCGGTTCTTTATAAGGATTCATCTCCACGAACGGCAGAAGATTGTCGGTCGTCTTAAGCTCTGTGACCGCGTTCTCCAGCTGCATCTCATATTTAGACAGATAGACGTCACATACGCGGTCGATGTCGGTACGCGGTCCGCTGATGCTCAAAAACTTCATCTTTACAATCATTGAATTACACCTCCCAGGTATCCTAACGTCTCTCTTGAAGATAAGCCATAACGTATGCATTCAAGGGCAGTCGTCAGTTTATATATCTCTTCTTCCTTCAGGAACAGATAAGTTGTGATAGTCGCAATCGAATACGGATTGCCGCGCCGGTCCGACAGGTACAGGTGCATCAGGCATTCTTTGTACATCTGCTCGATCGTCTTGCTGTCGTGGATGTTATATTTCCGCGCATAATAAGTGCCTTCAAGCAAGTGCTCGAATTCCTCCAGGGTTGGAGCCTCAACCAGCGCTTTGAATTCATCGATACGCAGGCGGTAGTGGTTCGGTATTGTCAGTGAATATATATCGGGCGGAAGCATATGGTAATACTTCTTGGCGCGGTATATCCACTGTATGTTAAGCAGATCCATATTCGTACCGCAGTCTCTGGTATAGATTTCCAGCTCTTTCTTGTTCGTCAATATCTGCTTTCTCTTTTTCCACACCGTGGAAAAGTAGTACAGTTCCAGTGCCAGGTCATAGTCGAACAGAGTGGCGGAATTAGAATCCCGCAGCCTCCGCAGGGGTGCGTAATATTCTGTCGACTGCAGATTGTCGACAAGTTCGGCGATAGTCCTGGATGTGATGAGCTTATCGATACGGATCTGCGAATATTTATCAAAAAACTCTTTTTTATAATTCAGGTCAAACGGCTTCTCATAATGATTAAACACAATCCGGAAACAGTAGTTGATCAAGTCAACTTCGTATTTCTTCAGATAGAGTTTCAGGAACTTCTTCTGTTCCAGCCCTGCAAAGCGGAAGATTCTTGTGTAGTCATCATAGAGAGACTGGTAGAGTATCTTCTCTACATGCCGCCTGTGGTACAGTGACACATCCATCTGATTCATTAATTCTGCGTAGGCGGGCCTCTCTTTCAAGTAGGAGATGATTTCGGGAACGCTCCTGAGCGAAGCGATATTTTCAAAATCCTGCCTTGTAAGGAGCTTTGCCTGCATGGCCCGCACTTTTGTTACGATGCCGCTGTATGCCATAAGATTGCCCATGTTCTACACCTCAGTTATACGTTTTAGGATTTCCTGTGCATAAGCAGTATGGTTTTCCTCATATTCTTTCTCTAATGCGTCTATCGTCGCCTTGTTCTTCTGCCGCTGTGCCTCCAGTATCCTGTCGACTTTCTCGGTGGCCTCGGCGCGGATGCGCTCCAGCTTCTTCTGCGTGTCAGCTTCCAGGTCTTTATCAAACTTGTCACGCCGAGCCTGTATCTGCTGCTCAATATTGAATTTCTGAGCCTCTGCATGGTCTACGATTGCTTCAGCAGTCGTCTCGATGTCTGATAATTT
This sequence comes from Extibacter muris, assembly GCF_004345005.1. Lineage (GTDB taxonomy): Bacteria > Bacillota > Clostridia > Lachnospirales > Lachnospiraceae > Extibacter > Extibacter muris. Next base: position 88,552 of record NZ_SMMX01000010.1, on the reverse strand, counting down.
CTCCACAATAGAGTCCATACTACGCCTCCGTTTCTACTTACTGTCTGATAAGTATAATTTGTATTATATGTTAATAATACACTTATTTTTCTAAATTACCATAGTAAAAATAAACAAATTGAAAAATAAACACTAATTGACTTTTCTATAGGAAATAGATAGACTAAATAGAAGCAGAAAAGGAGGAGGCAGATATATGCGATTGAGAAATATACCACGTGCAGAAAGCGTGCTGAAAGGATGCAGGGAAGTGATAGATGAGCCTGCTCTCTACAGGGGAAGCTGGAACGACGTGTTTGGCAATGAGAATCCTATATACATTGAAATCGGAATGGGCAAGGGGAAGTTTCTGCTGGCGATGGCAGAGCGGTATCCGGAAAGGAATTTTATTGGAATCGAACGGTATTCAAGCGTGCTTCTGCGGGCCGTTGAAAAGTATATGGAGCCTGAGGGTGGTGCAATCCGTAATATCCGATTCATCTGTATGGATGCTGCGGACATAGCCGATGTATTTGCCCAGGGGGAAGTCTCTGGCATATACCTGAACTTTTCAGATCCGTGGCCGAAGGCAAGACATGCAAGAAGGAGGCTTACATCCAAGGAATATCTGTACAGATATGATAAGATAGCTGCGGATGGTGCAGTGCTTGAATTTAAAACGGACAACCGGGGGCTGTTCGGCTTTTCTATAGAGGAGATCAAGGAATGCAGCAGGTGGGAACTGGGAAAATATACATCAGACCTGCACGACGATGAGGATATGAACAGCGGAAATGTCATGACGGAATACGAGGAGAAGTTCTCCTCAGAAGGCAACCCTATCTGCAAGTTGAGGGCCGTCAGGAAAGCATAGGGCAGTTGCTGCATATAATATAAAGAAGAATAATGGTCAGGATGTGAGCATGTGGGACGTGGAAAGAAAGGATTGAAACATAAACTATGTGAAATCACTTACCGCAAAAGAAATTTAAATGAGAAACTTGCCTGTATAAAAAAATCACTGGATGAGGTGTGCAGAATATTGAATCCCAAGTGCTGACATAAAGATGGCTTAAGAAAGGTTGAAACTTATGCTACATTTAACAGCTAAAGATTTTGATTCGGAAGTAAAGCACGAGAGTCTTCCGGTGGTCGTTATGTTTTATGCGGTCTGGTGCGGTAAATGCGCTATGATGAAGCCGATTGCGGAGGATGCGGAGAAGAAATATAGAAGAAAAATCAAGTTCTGTGAGGTTGAGACAGAAGAGTCGAAGCTTTTGGCGGCGGAGTATGACACAGAAATCGTGCCGACGTTCATATGTTTTAAGGACGGCAGGATAGTAGGGACAATGCGGGGAATCATCGATGAGGACGTATTCTACGACAGAATACAGAAAATATTCAGAAATAGTTAAGGGGCTGTTTCTTTGCAAATGTCCGGGAATATGATATATTATGTGGGAGCTTACTAATAATTGATGAAAAGGGGGTATGGTGGTTGCACCAGACTATGATGAAAAAGTTTAAGAAGATAATACCGGTTATGATGGCAGCTGTGCTGGCATTTGTCAGCGTACCGTTCACAACGCTGGCAGACAGCTCTAAGGTTGTGACGCTTGGAGCGAACCTTACAGAAGAACAGAAGAAATCCATGTATGATTACTTCGGCACATCTGCAGATAAGGTTGATACGATTGAGGTTACGAATGCAGATGAAAGAAAATATATGGAAGGAATCGCTTCGGAAGCCCAGATCGGAACGCGGACATACAGCTGTTCTTATGTAGAGCCGACCGGCAGCGGCGGGATCCAGGTGAAGGTGGCGAACCTTACATTTGTCACGAGCTCTATGATTGCAAGTACGCTTCTTACCTCAGGGGTGGAAAACTGCAACGTGGTGGCGGGTTCTCCGATTGAAGTGTCCGGAACAGGCGCGCTCACGGGAATCATGATGGCATATGAGAAGGCCAGCGGTGAAGAGCTGAGCGAAGACCAGAAGGCCACTGCAACGGAAGAGCTTGTCACGACGGGTGAGCTTGCGGAGTCTATCGGCCAGCAGGAAGCGGCAGATCTGATGAACGAGGTGAAGCAGGAAGTCATAGAAGACGGGCTGAAGGATGATGACGAGATTGAAGGTGCCGTAAATGACGCGGCGGACAGCCAGAACGTGTCTCTGAATGATGACCAGAAGGCCAAAATCGTATCACTTATGAAGAGCATATCAGAGTATGATTATGACGTGAAGGCGCTGAAGAATACGCTTGAGAACCTGGAAGGCAAAAGCGAAGGCTTCTTCTCCAACCTGTGGAACTCGATTAAGTCTTTCTTCACAGGTGGAGACAGTGACGGCGGCATTATAAATAATACGAATGACAGTATCCTGGGCGACAATGCTGTTATCGACAGTACGATCGACGCTCTGAAGTCTAAAGATTCCGGTGACGGCGAAAGCTTCTGGGATAAGATAGTCAACTTCTTCAAGAACCTTTTCGGTGGTGATGATGAGGGTGATGCGTCAGATAATTCCGACAAGAGCAATACTTCCGATGATGTGGATGTGCCGGACTCTTCTGACAGTCCTCAGGATAACGGCGATGAAGCGCCCGTAGATGGAGCTGATAAACTGCAGGAGGATGGTACCGGCAGCGGTACAGATACCCAGGATAGCCAGGACGGCCAGGGCACCCAGGGAAATGAAGGGCAGCAGGACGGAACATCAGAATAAAATAAACGTAATTGGGGACGTAACCATTTTCAATTTTGTTACGTCCCCAATTGCATTTTGCCCTGTACCTAAATGAACTAGACCCTGTACCTAAATAAGAATCTAATGAACTATTATTTTAGAGACGCCGGGATTTTTCGCTTCCGGCATTGATGCATTCGATAACGGCAGCCCTCATGCCGCCTTTTTCCAAAGCTTCACATCCTTCAATCGTTGTGCCGCCGGGTGAGGTTACCATGTCTTTTAACTGGCCCGGATGAATATTCATGTCAAGAATCATCTTTGCAGTTCCGAGACATGTCTGGGCGGCAAGGCGGTAAGCGGTAGCTCTTGGGAGACCTTGCTTGACACCGCCGTCGGCCATTGCTTCGATGAACATGGCGACATAGGCAGGTCCGCCGCCGCTTAATCCGCACACGGCATCGATGAGGTGTTCCGGTACGAGTTCTACGACACCGATAGAATTATAGATCTGCTGTACTTCTGCAAGCTCCTCTTCTTTGAAATCATTGTCTGAACAGAGGGCAAATGCTCCTTCAAAGACCATAGCCGGAGTATTTGGCATAATGCGGAGGATGCGGGGTGAGCCACTGATCATCGTACGTAGACGTTCCACTGTAACTCCGGCAACGATAGACATCATGGCCTTGCCATCCAGTGCAGCTGCACATTGGGCAAGCGCCTCAGAGGTGTTCTGGGGTTTAACAGCCAGCAGGATGATATCGCTGCTTCGGCACACGTCCTCATCATCCTTAGAAAGATTTACGCCCCAGCCGCGTGCCTTATTCATCATCTCAGGATTAATGTCATATACATAGGCGTTCTCCTTAGGAAGGACACCACTTTTCAAGGCACCGTAGAGAATAGCGCCCCCCATGTTTCCACAGCCGATAATACCGATATTCTTAGTAATCATGTTTATCTCCTTTCATTGGGGACGTAAGAAAATTAAAAATGGTTACGTCCCTAATTGAGTTTTACCCTGTCCCTAAATGGAATTTCCAGGCATTTTGTAAATTTTCTGGTTTCTCAATCAATTGTTTTGTGCCTTCAGCCATGCATCGGGCAGCGTAGAGCATTCCTTTTTTGCCGATGCTCATTCCGGCCTGTCTGGCGGCGGCCCAGTGGTGGAGGGGGGTGCCCCTGCACATGGCGGCGGCGCTCAACGTTATCGTCGGGACCGTGTGGCTGACTTCGGAGACGTCGGTACCGATAGAGATGGGTACCGGCTCCTGTTCAAGTGGTTCCAGCCCCTGGAAATATATGCCGCCATTGTCAAGGCCGGCTTCTTCACTGATCTGAGCGGCGAAGCGGATTTCATCCTCGGTGTACTTGGGGATGGGAACCCGGGTCATCGCGTCATAATATATCTCTGCCAGCACACGGTTGACTTTCATCTCCTTACAGCTTCCGACGAGCTCGATTTCTAACTCTGTTCCGGTCATCAGGGCTGCACCCCTGGCACAGTCGTCCACGCGCCTGCTTGCGTCTTCGGTGCGCGAACGCCTGCTTGAGCGGATGAAGTAGTTCGTCTGTGCGTAGTCCGGAACGACATTGGCCGGAAGGCCGTTATCTTTGTAGGCATAGTGCATGCGTACATCCTGGGGCACATGTTCGCGCAGATAGTTGACACCTACATTCATGAGTTCTGCAGCGTCCAGCGCGCTCCTTCCTTCCTCAGGAGAGCGGGAAGCATGGGCGCTGACTCCGTGGAAGATATAATTCTTGATATCCTGGGACTGCCAGATATCGTTGCTTACCCTGTTGCGGTCAAATGGATGCCACGTCACAGCGGCATCCAGGCCGTCGAATATGCCTTGGCGGTTCATGATTATCTTGCCGGACATAATCTCTTCTGCCGGGCAGCCGAATACATGAAGGGTACCACCCATTCCGGATGCCTCCATATATGCCTTCAGTGCACAGGCAGCGGCAGCCACTGCTGTGCCGAGCAGATTATGTCCGCATGCGTGGCCGATTTCAGCCAGGGCGTCATATTCGGCCAGAAAGCCGATGGCTGGCTTACCCTTGCCCCAAGATGCAGTAAAAGCGGTATCGATACCTGCGGTCTTCCATGCAATCCGGAATCCGCCCGCCTCCAGAAAGTCGGCCAGACACCGGGAAGACAGCGTCTCTTCATATGCCGTTTCGGGGTGCTGGTATATATAATCCGCAGCCGCTTCTATGGATGTCTCATGGTCAGAGAGCCATTCTGCGATGATGTTATCAGAACTGTTCATGGTCCACTCCTTCTAATACGTCGAGATATTCCTGCCCAAACGTACGTACATAGTCTTCCAGGGCAAGGGCAACAGCCTTCTCTCCTTGAGCTCCAAGCATTTCTTTTAGCATATTGCCGACCGTGTGGAGCAGATGGGCAGTGTGGAAATTAAAGTCTTTCATACAAGACGTGCCTAGCTCTTTCTTCTTATCCGCAAGCTGTCTGGCTTCGTCTGCCGTCAGAGGATGTCCCCAGTCGAACTCGCAACGCTCACCGCCCCAGCTAAGAGCAGTTGTAGTTGGTGTACAGACAAAGTCCGGGCGGAATCCCTGGTAAACTGCATTGTCTACATTGACACAATAATATTTCCCGTAGTCGAGAAGCCCGTGCTTCTTCCAGGCGTCGCACCAGGCACAGCGTGATATGTAAGTCTTAAGCGTAGGCTCGGTACGCAGCTGTCCGAACTCCATCTGCCCGTCGAAGTCAGGTTTCCATTCCCCATAAGCCTGGTTCGTCATCGTCGTCAATTCGTCACCGCGGGCCAGCGCTCTGGCGGCCATCCGGGCGCCACGCTCGCGTCCATAGGCGGTCATCCCCTCAAGCACTGCCTCTTTGCCCTCTTCTTTGCACAGCTCTATCGCGTGCTTTGCGAGATATGCAAAAAGCACTGCGTGATGTTCTATTTTACATTTTACAGATTCTATTGCCATAATCCCATACCCCTTTCTTGTAACGCATTAAAGTAAATTCGTCAATTATATTATACAGCCAAGAAAAGTATATGAAAACCATAATTTAAGAATATTTATACCGGAGAAAAGAACAATGGCAGATTCGGCGGGTGGCATGTGAAGAAAAAGAAACATACGACAGCAAGAATCCAGCCCGTAAACACGAGCGAACTGGCATTCTTGCAGACAGGGCACCGATAGAACACAGGGGCTGCACGGAAAGCAAGCAGGACACTGAGGAAGAATATAAATATATCGAGAACGACAAAACTCCGCCCGACGATACCCGTATACGTGTAAAAGATTACTACTATGGCAGACATCCCAAACAGGACAGCTAGCAAGCGCGAACAAAAATATCGGAAAAGAGACGTCCTGTGCTCATAGCAATAGATAAAGATAACCACGAAAAGATACGGGAAAAACAACAGCTTCAGATGTTCCCATACGGATTCATTGACAGGACAAAAGAGAGCGGCGGCTGCGCTTTCATACGTCCACTCGTACAGGAAATGGTTCAGGCATCCCAGTACCGCCACAGCGATAATGTACGGAAGATCCGCCTTGTTATATAATTTTTTTATCATAACTTGTCCTCCTTATACTAATATATGAAGGGAAAGAAAAAATATGAAAAGTATTTGACAAACAGGTAAAGCAGTGATAACATATACATACCAAACGAATGTATGAATGTCTGCAGATGAGGAAAGTAAAATGGCAAGGAACAAATATCCTGAAATGACGGTCCAGCGCATACTAGATGCGTCTATGAAATTATTTCTGGAAAAGGGTTATGAAAATACGACCATCCAGGATATCGTAGATGAGCTCGGCGACTTGAGCAAAGGTGCGATTTATCATCATTTTAAATCAAAAGAAGATATCATCCGGGCTGTCGGAGACAAGGTACACGAAGGTGTGGACTTCCGAACGATGTATGACAGTGCTGATAACATGACAGGCCGCGAGAAGTTAAAGCAGATGATACTATACAGCGTGAAGAATGCGGACCAGAGGAAGCTCATGAAGTCAGCGCCTACCATCATGCAGAATCCCAAGTTCCTGGCTATGGAAGTGCGGGAGTCTGTAAGCGAGTTCGCACCCATTATAGCCTCCTATATCGAAGAAGGAAATAAGGACGGTTCACTGAAGGTCAAATATCCGGCTGAGGCAGCGGAAGTTCTGATGCTGCTGGCGAATATCTGGATCAACCCGCTTGTATTTGCGGTAGATATGGATAGGTTTGAACGTAAGCTGGGGTGTATCGAACAGGTCCTGAACGGTACCGGACTTACGATAGTGGATGATGAAGTAAGGGAGGCGTTACTGGATATGCGGAAAGTACTGGACTAAAAAAAAGCGGTCTGAAATCTTCAGGCCGCATATATTATAGTCACATACATACCAAACGAATGTATGAAAAGGAGAATGAAATATGAAATTGATGAACAGAAATTTTGTGCTAGTAGTGATTGGGCAGATCATATCACTGTTCGGGAACAGTATCCTGCGATTTGCACTGCCTCTGTACCTGCTTGACGCGACGGGGTCTTCCGTCGTGTTTGGCGCGGCCATGGCGTGCTCTTTCATCCCGATGGCCCTGCTCTCGCCTGTCGGCGGCCTGCTGGCAGACAGGATTAACAAGAAAAATATTATGGTATTTCTGGATTTTTCAACGGCGCTGCTGACAGTTCTGTTCCTGCTGGGGATCCATGTGTACTCTCCGGTGATGCTCGTCACCATGGTCATGATCATATTATCCGGCATACAGGCAGTGTATCAGCCGTCTGTGCAGGCAAGCATGCCGCTTCTGCAAGAGAAGGAGAACCTTATGACCGCCAATGCAATCATCAATCAGATCAATGCACTGTCCGGGCTGCTTGGACCGGTGGCAGGCGGCATCGTATACGGCGTGTGGGGCCTGACCCCTGTCGTGGCCGCAGGCTGCGTCTGCTTCTTCCTGTCTGCCGTTATGGAAATCTTTATCAGGATACCGGATGTGAAGCAAAAGGCGGAAAAGAGCATATGGGCTACCGTAAAGCTGGATATGGGCAGCAGCGTCAATTATATCCGGAAGGAGCAGCCCGTCATCAAAAAAGTAGTTGTCCTTATCGCATTTTTCAACCTGTTTCTGACTTCCCTCATCATCGTAGGCGTACCTGTCATCGTAAAGATCTATCTCGGACTTTCCAGCCAGCTCTATGGCTATGCCCAAGGGTTCGGCGCTGCGGGAGGGCTTATCGGAGGAGTGCTGACAGGCATATTGGCGGGTAAGCTCAAGATACAGAAAGCATGGAAGCTTCTGCTATGGACATCATTTGCACTGTTTCCGATGGGGGCTATACTTGCGTTACCGGTACCTGCGATGGCAGCCTATATTGTCATGACGCTCTGCTATGGCGTCATCATGATGATAGCAACTATGTTCTCTGTTCAGATGCTGGCCTATGTGCAGGAAGTCACTCCGGTCCGCCTTGTCGGAAAAGTCATCTCGATGGCGATGGCAGTCTCCATGTGTGCACAGCCGGTTGGGCAGGCTATGTATGGGGTGCTGTTCGATAAGCTTGGACATGTGCCGTATCTCGTCGTCGGCGGAGCGCTCGTCGTGACGGCTGGGACCGTAATAATGGCAAGGCATATATTTGCCGGAATCAAAACAGGACGTGAGCAGGCAGCAAAGATAGCTGAAATAGATCTTGTCTAAAAAAGCTGAAAAAATTTGTAAAAAGGGCTTGCAATTTGGCAGACGATATTATATAATTACCCTTGCGTCACAGGTGACAGGCTTACCTGCGGCAGCATAGGGAAATGCGCGATTAGCTCAGCTGGCAGAGCACCTGACTCTTAATCAGGGTGTCCAGGGTTCGAACCCCTGATCGCGCAGTTGAAAATCACTGTTTTTGGAGCATTTGGTACTCCGGGGACGGTGGTTTTTTTCGTGCAGATCCGCATGGATAAAGGTGTTTCGGGTTTTCGGATGGAAAGGGGGAAGGTACACAGGCAGAAAAGAAGTTTTCTATGTAATAAGGTTATATTATCCCTTGCTTGGGAAAAGGGAGGTAAAGAGACAGCAACGGTTAAGACAAGGTATTGCGTAAAGCCAAGCCAAGGAAGAACGGTTAACGGAGAGAATAATACTCTCCGTTTTTTTTTACGCATATTAAAAGTACTACATGACAGAAAGTATAAATATGCACAAAAATAAATTAATATATTTAGCATATTAGTCAGATTGACAAATAAACGATTACAAGGTATTATAAATTAAAGATAAATCGTATCCAATATCCAATATCCAAAAATAAGGAGGTAACAAAGGATGAAGGAAAACAAAAGTTTTTTTAAGCTAATGCAGAAAGTACCCGGTGGGCTGATTATCGTTCCTATGCTTATCGGAGTGGTCTGCAACACATTTATACCCAATGCCCTGGAGATAGGGGGATTTACAACTGGAATGTTTAAGACCGGTACAGCCTGTCTGTTAGGAATGTTTCTCCTGCTGAATGGCGCATCTATTAACGTAAAGAAAATAGGAATGCCGATTTACAAAGGATTTGTGTTGACAGCTATGAAGTTTGTATTTGGAGTAGCATTTGGCCTCATCGTTACAAAGATATGCGGCGTTGCCGGGTTTGCAGGAATTACGCCAATGGCGATTATCGCAGCATTGACCAATTCGGCAGGCGGATTATATCTGGGACTTGCCCAGCAATATGGGGATGAGACAGACGCTGGTGCCATCTCGATCTTATCATTGAATGACGGACCGTTTTTTACAATGATTGCAATGGGAACTGCAGGTATGGCATCTATTCCGCTGAATGCATTTATTGCTACTTTGATTCCGCTGAGTATTGGAATCATCTGGGGCAACCTGGATGACACATTCCGTAAAGTTGCTGCAGATGCGATGCCGATAATCACATTTTTTATGATGATTCCAATTGGAGCAGGAATGAGCCTTGCAAGTCTTGCACAAGGTGGATTAGCAGGCATTGTCCTCGCTATTATTTCCGCATTAACAGCATTTTTGTTCTACTTTTTATTCCAGCTTTTCCTGCCAAAGAAGAAGAGAAATGCAATGGGGGCAGCAGTGGGAACTACAGCAGCTAATGCAACTAGTGTTCCGGTATCTGTTGCAGAAGTGGATCCGACATGGCAGCCATATGCAAATGCGGCAACGGCTCAGGTAGCAGTGTCAGCAATCGTAACAGCATTTACGGCACCAATTATCACATCTATGTGTGATAAACATATGAGAAAGAAAAAACTAGGTATTTATTCCGATGAAGCAATAGCAGAAATTGAAGCAAAAGAAGCTGCTGCTGAGCCACAAGTACAGTAGTACTTATAATGACAGACCAGATTATAAAAAGGTCACTATATAATATTTATTAAAATAAACAAGTTTAAGAAAGAGAGGATATTATTATGGCATTAACAATCAGACCACTGAACTCAGGTTACATTCCAACAAAACCACTGGAGTACTGGTACCACTTTTCCTGCAAAAAATATGTAGAGAAACTCGGAGTTACCAATGATTCCGACCAGCTTCCGGATTTGACATTCTTAATTGAAGGCGGAGACAAACTGGTGCTTGTTGACACAGGTATGTCATGGACGGAGCACGCAGATAAATATCACCACGGGCCATCCCTTCAGAGACCAGGTATTGATGATATTGAGTCCCGTCTGGTGCAGGCAGGATATAAACCATCCGATGTGGACATCGTATTATTTACGCACCTTCACTGGGATCATGTATTCTATCTTGAAAAATTTACAAAGGCACGTTTTATCTGCCATGAGACAGAGTGGAATTATGCGCATAATCCAATTCCACTGCACTATAAATCATACTGCCGTCCAATCATCGCCAAAGATGGAGATGTTACCTGTGGAGATGAATTTATCGCACCATATGACCAGCCAGGTGTGTATGAGCGGTTTGAAACTGTAAAAGGTGAAGTGGAAATCGTTCCGGGAGTGAGCGTATATGAGTCTTTTGGACATTGTCCGGGTCATATGACCGTTGTTGTGGAAACAGAGAAGGGACCTTATTACTGCGTAGGAGATTCCGTATTTGTGATGGGAAATGTAGATGCACCTCAGGATATGCAGGAAGAACTCCACTATGATATCTGCCCTCCAGGAAGATATGTAGACATTGTTGCAGCATGGGAGACGATTCGCGACACACTGCGCCGCTGCAAAGAGGCTGGGGTGGATCCGCACAAACATCTGCTGCTTGCCCATGACGTCATTTTATCAGCAGCAGTTGAAAAATATGAAGATTCCCATGATAACAAGCTTCCTGTAATCGGATCAAAAGACAGTGATTTCGTATATGAAGAGTATAAGAGCGCAATTATTGAAAAGGATTCTAAAAAAGCAGCTAAGAAGGTAGAAACAAAATATTTTAGCTTTAGCTAAATGAAAGATTGATGGTGATGCGTATGAAGACAATCGCAATTATTGAAAGCTGTGATACGAAATACAAAGAAGCAAAGTTCATAAAAGATTTTATCGAAAAGGAAGGAGTGGAGGGGCTGGTCATTAATACGGCAACCGGCCCTGCCAAGTCTTATCACTATGATATTTCCAGAGAAGAAGTGGCCGAATCATACGGTACCCCATGGTCTGAGATGGAGCCGAAGACAAAAGGGGAAAAGATTGATTTCATGAAAGATGCAGTTGCTGCATATGTGGAAAAGCTGTATGCAGAAGGGCGAATCCACGGTATCATCTCAGTAGGCGGTCTGCAGAATACGGTGATGGCGGCAAATGCCATGCAGAGGCTGCCGATTGGATTTCCAAAGGTAATGGCTACCACGGTAGCAAGCGGAACAAGGAAGTTTGACCTGGTGGTAGGAGATAAGGATATTACGGTCATGCCTGCAATCTGTGACTTTACAGGATTAAATATTGTGACCAGGCAGGTCATTTCCAATGCCTGCGCCTGTTGTGTCGGCATGGTGAAGTTCGCCGGAAATGTTCTGGAAAAAGGGGAAAAGCCAGTTGTGGCAGTGACTCTGATGGGTGTTACCAACAACGGTGCTGTTGCTGCTGTAGATGAGCTTGAGAAAGCAGGAATGGAAGTTATCGGATTTCATGCTACCGGAGTAGGCGGAGCTACCATGGAGGAAATGGCATCCAATGGGCTGGTAGACGGTATCCTGGATTTGACACTGCATGAACTTACAAGTGAATATTTTGGAGGCGGTTTCTCATACGGGCCAAAAGCAAGTACACGTCTTGTAAAGTCTGTGGACAAAAAAGTGCCATTGGTGATCAGTCTTGGAGGACTGGATTTTGTAGACTTCAGTACCAGCGAACTTCCGGAACGTATGGATGAGAGAAAGCATATGCTGCACAATGCCAACACTGCTCATATTAAGATCCTTCCGGGTGAGGCAGAAGCATTAGGAAAGGTTCTGACGGACAGACTCAGCAAAGTGACATATCCGGTGAAGCTTCTCATTCCAACCAAGGGAATGCGGCATAATACAAAAGCAGGAGAAGAACTGTATTCACCGGAGACTGACAACGTATTGATACAGACAATCGTGGACAATGTGAATGATAATGTAGAAGTTATCTTAATCCCTCACAACCTTGACACAAAAGAATTTGGAAACAAGGCAGCTCATTATATCATTCAGGAAATGAAGCAAAGAGGAACATTACCGGAAGATTTTACATATTAAAATAAGAATTGGAGGATAGATGCATGACTCAGGAAGTATATGAAATAGCAGAAAATCTTGTGATTGCAAGTAAAAGAGCTTATAATAGAGGTATACAGACTGGCAGCGGCGGAAATGTCAGTGCCAGGATACCAGGGTCAGAGACCATGCTTGTTAAGGCAAGCGGCGGATCACTGGGAGATTGTACACCCGAAGGCTTTCTGATTACTGATTTTGACGGGAATCTCATTGAAGGGCAGGGAAAACCTACAAGAGAAGCGTTGCTGCATGGATACATATATCGACTCAGACCGGATGTAAACGCAGTGGTACATGTGCATTCTCCTTATGCTATTGGATGGTCATCGTCAAAGAAGAATCTGCCCCTTGTAACATGGCATTCCAAACTGAAGAATCCGGCAGATTATCCTACGCTTGATGTCCATGCTGCCATGGTACGTCCGGAAGATGTGCCCATGGTAGAAGATATGTTCCAAAAAACACCCGATATCTCAGCTTTTTTGTTAGCTGACCATGGTGTCGTAGCGATGGGAAAAGATCCTCTTGCCGCAGAGCACAGTGCTGAATTTGTAGAGGAAACAGCACAAGTGGCAATATTGGGAAAACTGGTCGAAAAGCTCGGTCTGTAAATATGAGAAAGTAGAAGAGTTGATCCATTATGAGTAATCGTGTGACAATGAATCAGAATGAATCTGTAATGCTGCAGAGAGATACCCTTCCCATGCAGATTTTAAGTAAATTAATGGACTGGATCATGGATGGGACCCTGAAAATGGGCGAAAAGCTCAACACAGAAGAGCTTGCCAGACAGCTTGGAGTCAGCCGTATGCCAATCAGAGAGGCATTGAATGGCCTGGAGAAAATGGGGCTTGCTGAGTCTGTTCCCTATGTAGGAATGAAGCTGGTGTCCCTGACTCAGGAGGATGTCCTGCAGATTTACCAGATGCGGCAGGCATTAGAGCCTCTTGTGGCAGAAAAAGCCTGTGCCAATATAACAGATGGAGATTTGCAGGAGCTTGAGAAGATTCATGAGGATTATATCCAAATCGTAAGAGAACCGGAATTAGACGCAAAGAAGTTGTACCTGCAGAACCGGAAGTTTCATTTTGCAGTCTATTCGATTAGTGGGATGGACCGTGTGTGTTCTGTTATCGAATCTTTGTGGGATACGCTTTCTTTCTTCAAGCTAATCTATGGGCGGGATGTTATAAAAAACAGCGAGGGAGTCGACAAGATCATCGCGGAGCACCAGAGCTATATTGATGCTTTGAAGGCCGGAGATTCCGAATCACTGAGACAGAAGCTTTGCGCTACGCTTGCCAAGAGGATTGAAGGAATCTCTGCAGAGTCTGATTATTATACGTTATAAAGGAGAGTCTATGAAAATCGAAAATGTAACAAACATACCAGAGTTTTTCGAAGTAGTCGACAGTTGTAAAGGGCGGGTGGAACTTCTGACCGGAGAAGGGGATCGTCTGAACCTGAAGTCTAAGCTTTGCCAGTATTTGTCTATCGCTCAGATATTTTCCAGATGCGAGGATTTGCATCTGGAGATTGTGGCAAGTGAAGAGGAAGATTTGCGTAAGCTTTACCAGTATTTTGTAAAAAATGAAGAAAAGATTGATATGTAAATTTAAATTGCCAATCAATAAATGTCAACAGTAAATCGCCAGTGAATCCTGTAGCATCGTTACGTTAGCTCTTTGGGGGAAAAGAGGGTGTAGGAGCGGGACTTTCCAGTCCCGCTCCTACGATAATAGAAAGATATGCTATTGTTCAACTGCCCTGTCCGCAAATCAGTCGTCGATTCCAAACAATACCTCCAGCTTGTCTTCAGCAGTATCAAGGATATCCTCAAGAGCGTCGATGTCTTTTTCCTGCTGCCTGTACGCAGCAGCGTCAAGTGAGCCGCTGCGGTACTCATTTTCCAGATTATCATCATAGAGGTCCAGCTGATGGTCGATATCGTCCAGCTCATTCTTTAATGTATAGAACTGTTCCCGCTGTTCGGCGGCCGTACCGGACGGAGCGGCTGAATTAACCTTCTCCGCGGCGGCTTCGACTGCGGATTTGAGTGTATCGTAATCAGCGCTGCCGGCAGATGTGGAGCCATCCTGCCCTTGTGTGTCGGCACCGGAAGCATTGCTGTCCGTACCGTTGCTATCAGAACCGGTGCCTGCGTTCTTGCGCTCCAGATCCGTCACCTGCTGCTCCAGCTTTTCTACCTTATCTTCCAGTTTGTCTTCATGGCCGTCAGAACATCCTGTCAGTACGGATGATACTAATACAAGAGTTAATCCTGCTGCTGTAATGATACGTTTCCTTTTCATATATGAATACCTTCCTTTTCTTTTGATACGCCTATCTTATAGTATAAAAATTAAAACAACATTAAAATATAAGTTTAAATATATTTTAATGAGAGTTTCATCTTTTTATACTATAATAAGACAAAGAGGTGAGGTAATATGCGTATACTTGTAGTAGAAGACGAACGAAATCTTCAGAATGTGATTAGAAAAAGGCTGGAAAAGGAACATTACAGTACAGACGGCGTGGGCGACGGTGCTGAGGCGCTGGAGTATATCAGGCAGACGGACTATGATGCTGTGATCCTGGACATCATGCTTCCAGGCATGCCAGGGACAGAAGTCCTGAAGACGATGCGCAGGGAAGGGAAACGCACGCCGGTCTTGTTCCTCACAGCCAGAGACGCGATTGAGGACAGGGTGCGCGGGCTTGACCTGGGTGCCGATGACTATCTGGTGAAGCCGTTTGGATTTGAAGAGCTTCTGGCCAGAATACGTGTGATGATACGCAGGAACAGCCAGTCCGTCGAACTGGATAACGTATTGCGCGCGGGAAACCTTACGATGAATATAAGGACACACCAGGTGCACAGAGGGGATGCAGAGATCGACCTGTCCGCAAGAGAATTCCAGATTCTGGAGTATCTTCTGCGCAACAAGGGATGCGTCCTAACAAGAGAAGCCATCGAGGCACATGTATGGAATTATGATTATATCGGTGGCTCCAATATGATAGACGTGTATATCAGATATCTCAGAAGAAAAATAGAGGAAGGGCATGAAGGGAAGCTGATCCATACGGTACGAGGAAAAGGATATGTATTGAGGGAAGAAGTATGAAACGAAACGCAGTAAGGATGAAGATAACACTATGGTATGCTTTGATCATACTCCTGCTTATGGTAGGGCCTCTGACCGCTCTCGTATTCACGGCTGAAAAAGTGTCATGGAACAGAGCGGAAGGGAACCTGAAGGAAAGCCTGCATGACTTTATGGAGGAGATTGACATACATGCGGACGGCTACGAGACGGAAGAGGACACGGAATATTATGATGATGGCGTGAGCTTCAGCATATACGATGAAGGGGGCAAGCTGAGGGAAGGCAATGTGCCTGTGCATTTTCCGGAAGACACGGTGCTAAAAAGCGGTGAAGTGCAGAGCGTCTCATCAGTAGATAGAAAATGGATTACTTATGATGAAGCCTATCGGACGGAAGGGCAGATTATCTGGTTCCGGGCCGTGGGATCGGCAGGCGACCTGTCTATGATGGGGCAGGTTCTGCTGACCCTTGTGCTGGACATCACCCCTGTTCTGGCAGTTCTTGCCATCGTAGGAGGCTATGTCATCACAGGCAGGACGCTGAAGCCGGTGGAGGAGGCGCTGGAAAGGGAACGGGTATTCACGGCGGACGTATCCCATGAACTGCGGACACCGGTGTCTGTGATTACATCAGAGAGTGAATTTGCCCTGATGCCGGAGACCTCCAAAGAAGAAATGCAGGAAAGCCTGTCGGTTATCCTTAAGCAGGTGGGCAGAATGTCGGACCTGATAGAGCAGCTCCTTGTACTGTCGCGGGGGGAAGCCGGCGTACAGAAGCTTCAGATGAAGGAAGTCGATATGAGCGTCCTGGCTCAGCTGACTGCAGAAGAGATGGGAGAAAAGGCGGAAGCAGAGGGTATCAGGATTGTGACGGACATCAGCCCGAGCCTCAAGGTACGGGGCAGTGAAGAAATGCTGATGCGCCTTTTTATAAATCTCCTGGAAAACAGCATACGTTACGGGAAGAAAGGCGGAACCGTGCTGGTATCTCTCACCTGTGATGGGAACTTTGTAAAAGGCTGTGTGGAGGATGACGGGTGCGGCATAAAGAAGGAGGACCTGCCGCATATATGGGAACGGTTCTACCAGGCAGATGCCGTGCGGACAAAAGACGGGCGCAGGGGGGTTGGTCTGGGGCTGCCGATGGTACAATGGATCGTGAAGGTCCACCGGGGAAGGATCCAGGCAGAGAGCAGACTGGATGAAGGAACGAGATTCACATTCTGGCTGCCGGTATCTGAATCCGGCAGATAGAATTGCTCACGGACTATATTGACCTTGCATCAAGGGAAGACTTCCAGGATATTCTCGATGCGATTGACCGGTTCATCTATTTTGAAAGCCGCAAGTGCTGAAAGGATATTATATAATCAGAATTGTGCTGAATTAATGTGAATGTATTGACAATGGGAAGGGAGACGCATTATAATATACCCCAAAAGGAGTTACTAAATATAAAAAATATCCATTTAGTAAAAAAGGAGGTACGATATGCTGTTATTATCCAGAGAGGATATCAAAAAAGTATTTACGATCAAGGACGCGATCGAAGCAGACAAAAAGGCGTTTCGGCTCGTAGTCGAAGGGAAGTGTGACGCGCCGCTGCGCACGAATATCCAGGCGCCCAAGCATGACGGCTGCTTTTTGTTCATGCCCGCCTATGTTGAAGAGATGGATACGGCATCGCTGAAAATTATCAACATATTCCCACATAATATAGACAATGGAATACCGTCATCACCGGCACAGGTGCTGCTCATTGACGGCAAGACAGGAATCGTGACGGCAGTGCTGGACGGTACATATGTGACACAGCTGCGGACGGGTGCGGCTTCTGGCGCGGCGTTCGACGTGCTTGCACGGAAGGATGCCAGAATCGGTGCGCTTATCGGGACCGGCGGTCAGGCGGCGACACAGCTCGAGGCCATGATGGCTGCACGTGATTTGGAAGAAGTGAGGGTGTATGACCTGAACTATGAACGTACGCAGGAATTTGCGGCCCGTATGCAGGAGGAGCTTAAGGACTATGGCACGAAGATCGTGGCAGTCAGATCTTCTGATGAAGCGGTTGAGGGTGCGGACCTTTTGATTACAGTTACACCATCTTCCAAACCGGTATTCGACGGGACAAAGGTGAAGGATGGGGCCACCATAAGCTGTGTGGGCGCCTACCAGCATCATATGCAGGAGATGGATCCACGTATCCTTACCCGTGCGTCCAAGATATATTTTGATTCCGAGGATGCTGTATTATCAGAGTCCGGCGATATCCTTATTCCGCTTGAAGAAGGGATCATTACAAAGGATGACTTTACGGGCGACCTTGGCGATGTAATAAGAGGCAAGATCGCAGGGCGTGAACATGACGATGAAATCATCGTGTTTGAGACGGTAGGCGTTGCAACGCAGGATCTTGTGGCAGCCAAGGAAATCTATGAGAAGGCAGTGGCAGCCGGTGTCGGCACCAACTGGAACTAGAAGTAGGAACGCAATATGCCGCATATCAGTATCAAGATGTATCCCGGAAGAACTATACGTAAAGGCAAATTTCTAGGCAGGTGAGGGCTCCCCATGGATAATGAAATCATAATGCTCAATAAGATCGGACTGACCGATGCAGAGGCCAAAGTTTATCTTACGCTCCTGCAGAACGGCAGCCTGTCCGGGTATGAGGCAGGAAAGCTGGCGGGGGTGCCACGTTCCAAGATATACAATATACTGGAATCGCTCATCCAGAAAGGCTTCATACTCTACACAGAATATGAAAGCAACAACAAATACGCAGCAGTCCCGATGACGGAGGTGGCGGAACGGGTTGAAGATGAGACTAAGAATGTCCTGTCGGACTTAAAAGAGCGCCTCAGCATCTTTCCTCAGAAGACGAATCTGGACTATATCTGGCATATCAGGACGAATGGCAATGTATTCGCCAAATGCAGAGATATTATCAGAAAGACGAAGGAGGAGCTGCTTCTACAGATCTGGACAGAGGATCTCCCATGCATCCTGGATGACGTCCGGAAGCTGGAAGAGAAGGGGCTGAGGCTCGGTGTCGTCATATTTGGAGCCAAAGAAGAGGAGGAGATTCCTCTTAAGAAGTATTGCAGGCACGGTATGGGGCAAGAGAAAAAAAAGGAGATGGGAGGACGCTGGATTACACTCGTGTCGGACAGGAGCGAAGTAGTGTTTGGACAGATCATAAGCGACACGATTGCCGAGGTGATCTGGACAGAGAGCAGGCCTATGATATCCCTTGCGGCAGAGTGTGTCAGACATGACATGTACTTCTATAAGAGCGCCGACAAATTTACGGACCTCATGCAGCAGGAATATGGGGATGACCTGAAAGGGATACGCAATATATTCTAATCTTAAAAAACGAGAACAGGCACAGCGTGCAGCAGGCATGCCGCGCCTGTTTTTTTGCCTTCAAAGCAGCCGAATCTTTTCTGCGCAAACACAAACAAATTAAGGAAGAACCGAAAAAAAGCATTAGACACGTTAGATGTGTCTAAGACACGCTCGGATAAAATCTGTAAAATTATTGCGAGGATGACGGAAGGAAGAAAAAAGTTGCGGACGAGCGAGGAGATCAGCAGTTCCATCATCCGCACACAGGACGTGGGTTGCGGCGCTAAAGGGCATAGGTCCAAGGACTATGAACGGCGAGGAGAAAGTGAATTTGAGGCGGATTAAGCAAATGGCTGCCCGAATGCGGTGAAGGTGGAAGATATGAGAAAAACACAAGCTTCATCCAGGCGCAGGGTGATGCTGGCAGAGAACGGCAGCGTTCAAGCGTTGCCGCTACTCCGGGAGCATTTGACATATCAGAGGGGAATATCACCCTGTCGGAAAACGGGGGCTATAAACAGATAGATAAGCTGGATGCGGTAGTGTCAATGGGGATCCAGGGAGATGAGCAGAACACCGTCACCGGGTCTACCGGAGAGTTCGGCATTCATGTAGAGCGGGGCACTTCTCCGACGATTCAGGTGCAGGCCATTGAAAGAAAGGCTACATCGCGATACTGAAGAATCATATGACAGTGCTGAACCAGATAGCAGACTCGAGAGACGCGGTATCAGGCGTCAACAAAGATGAAGAGGTGATGGATGATGAGCGCAGTCCATGATCTGGCCGTGGCAGCTATGGGACTGTGGTCGTACAGGGAAGTATGTTCTCCCTTCTCGGCAGAGTATCGTATAGGGATCTTTACGTTGGCGCTGCTGTCCGCAGCCGCCATACTTGTTCTGCTGGCAAGGTTCATGCCTGCGAAAGAGCTGTCGGCCCTGATGCATTCCAGAGAGAAGAGCATGAGTATTATTGAAGGCCTGTCTTACTTTTCAAAATATATAGAAGCCGGGGGGAGCAATAATTATTCCCGTCTCCTGCGGGAAGAGATCTGTCCGAATGTACACCCGGACGACCGTATCAAAGTGCTGGAAGAGAGCACGCCCCATTCTCAAGAGCGGCAGGAGACCCGCCTTCTGAACGAGATGGCAAGCAGTTATTTCATTACAGAAAAAAAGACATGAAGGAAGGGGATATTACGGAAGAGCTGACAAAGAATCTGCTGGAAGAGTTGAATTGCCAGACCGTTTTTACAATTCCGGTATTTGGCGGTATTGCTGTGGATGAATCCATTGTCGTAACACGGCTGATCATGGCGGTACTTACGGTCCTGTCGGTTGTATTTGTGAGGAACCTGAGCGTTGAACACCCTGGCAGGCTGCAGCTTGCACTGGAATCTTCCATCGGATGGGCGCAGGATTTCTTTGAAGGGATCATCGGCAAGGAAAATAAGAGGTACATGCCTTATCTGATTACGGTAGCCCTCTACCTGGCAGTTTCTAATGTTATAGGGCTGCTTGGCTTCAAACCTCCGACAAAAGACTTGAACGTGACGGCCGCATTGGCAGTCATGAGCATGGTTCTGATCGAATATTCAGGTATCCGAAAGAACGGAGGGAAGCACTGGGTGAAGCATTTCGCCAGCCCGGTCCCCGTAGTCGCGCCCATCATGGTGCTGGAGGTCTTTATCAGGCCGCTTTCGCTCTGTATGCGGCTGTTTGGCAATATGCTCGGGGGCTTTGTCGTAATGGAACTGATTAAGCTTGTGGTTCCGCTGCTTGTACCGATACCGCTTAGTTTTTATTTTGATATATTTGACGGATTGTTACAGGCATATGTGTTTGTATTCCTCACGGCACTATTTATGAATGAGGAAATGGAATAGCAAAAGGAATAGTAAAAAGTAGAAAAGGAGATAAAGAAGAATTATGATGGGTACGATTATAGCTATTGGTGCAGGGGTTGCAGTGTTGACGGGACTTGGTGCAGGAATCGGCATCAGGATTGCAACGGGAAAGGCGACAGACGCTATCGCAAGGCAGCCGGAGGCAGAAGGCAAGATAAGCAAGACGTTGATTCTCGGGTGTGCACTCGCAGAGGCGACAGCTATCTTCTGATCCGTCCAGTTACCGGTATCATGGAGAAAAGAGAAGCCATGATTGCGGACAGGATTGAACATGCACAGAAGGAACAGGAAAAAGCGCTGGAGCTTAAGAGGCGGTATGAAGAGTCTCTTAATGGCGCCAAGGAAGAATCCAGAAAGCTGATCGAACAGGCTAAGCTGGATGCGAAGAATGAATATGACCGCATCGTAAGTGACGCCGACGCCAAGTCAGGCAGAATGCTTCAGACAGCCAGGGCTGCCATCTGTGCGGAGAGAGAACAGACGATGCGCCGCATGAAAGCGGCGAAGCACCGTGTCATAGACCGGATATTCCCGGCTGCGGTGAGAAGCTTGCTGAAGGTTGCGGCAGATGATGGAAAGATTGGATATGTACCCGAAAGTATAGACGTATACAGAGAGCGGATGGAGAGGAAAGCAGGAATAGTGGCAGCCAGCCTTGTCTATGCCGAACCTCCTGCGGGAGCACGTCTTGCAAAGATGGAACAGGTCATATGCAGGAAATGCAAGTCATCCGGCGTGCGCTGGAAGATGCGGGAGGATAAGTCGCTCATTGGAGGGTTCCTCTTGCATGTGGACGGCAGAGAATATGACTATACCGTGCAGGGCCGATTAAAAAGGCTGGAACAAAAATTAACCCGGAGGTGATGAGATTGGGTGCAATCAGCGCAGATGAAATTATCTCGATCTTAAGAGAAGAGATAGAGAATTATGATACAGTAAGCAGAGACAAGGAAACCGGCACAGTGGTCTCGGTCGGCGGCGGGATCGCCTCCATCTATGGCATAGACCATGCCATGTATGGGGAGATCGTGACGCTGGAGACAGGCCTGAAAGGGATGGTGCAGGACATACGGCAGAATGAGATAAGCTGCATTCTCTTCGGGGACGACTCTGATATAAAAGAAGGGAGCAAGGCTGCACGTACCGGAAAGAGAGCAGGAATCCCGGTAGGTGAGAAATATATCGGAAGAATCGTGGATGCACTAGGAGCGCCGATTGACGGACTGGGCGGTATCGAGGCGGACGGCTACCGGCCTGTGGAGCAGGAGGCTCCCGGTATCGTGGAACGTAAGTCTGTGAGTGTGCCGCTTCAGTACATCGTGCCCTATTCCGCAACAGCTTTGGCAGAATACTTCATGTATCAGGGAAGAGACGTGCTGATCGTGTATGATGACCTGTCAAAGCATGCAGTGGCCTACCGGGCGATCTCCCTCCTTCTCGGACGTTCCCCTGGCCGGGAAGCGTATCCGGGTGATGTCTTCTACCTGCATTCTCGTCTTCTTGAGCGGAGCAGCCGCCTGAACGAAAAGGCGGGAGGGGGTTCCATCACCGCTCTGCCGATTATCGAGACGCAGGCGGGGGATGTATCTGCATACATTCCTACGAATGTCATATCCATTACAGACGGCCAGATATTCCTGGAGAGCGACTTGTTCAATGCCGGCATGCGTCCTGCGGTCAACGTGGGACTCTCCGTATCCCGTGTAGGAGGGGCAGCTCAGACGAAGGCGATGAAAAAAGCTTCCGGCAGCGTGCGTATCGATCTGGCCCAGTCCCGTGAGATGGAGTCCTTTACACAGTTCAGTTCAGACCTGGATGAGGCCACGAAAATGCAGCTGAAATACGGCGCCTGCCTCACGGAGCTCCTGAAACAGCCTCTGTGCCATCCGCTCAGCCTGCATAAACAGGTTATTACTCTTTGCGCGGCGACCCATAAAGTGCTTCTTGATGTGGACACGAAGGACATAAAGGAATTTCAGACAGGTATGCTGGATTATATCGGGAAGACGTATCCAGAAATCGGGAAAGAGATAGAAGAGAGGCAGACGCTCGACGATGCGCTGACAGATAAGATTCTGAAAGCGGTCGGAGAATATAAAGAAAACAGATGAGCAGGTGTAACTATGGCAAATGCAAGAGAACTGAAAGAACGGATGGCCAGTATCCAGGAGACCAAGAAGATCACGAATGCGATGTATCTGATCTCCTCCTCTAAGATGAAGCAGGCGAAAAAGAAGCTCCAGGACACAGAACCGTTCTTCTATGCGATGCAGGCTGAGATTGCCAGGATACTGAGGCATGTCCCTGACATGCACAGCCACTTCTTAGACGGACGCCAGAAGAAGTCTCCGGATGAGAGGAAGACGGGATGTATCGTCATTACAGCCGACAAGGGGCTGGCCGGCGCCTATAACCACAACGTGATCCGGCTTGCGGAGGAGATGCTTAGAAAACCGGGAAGGCACAGGCTGTTCGTTCTCGGGGAGCTGGGGCGGCAGTATTTTTCCAAAAAAGATGGTCTGGAGGTGGATACGGACTTCCGGTATACGGTGCAGTATCCGACGATGCACAGGGCCCGCCTCATAACGGCAAAGATGACGGATCTGTTTGAGGCCGGAGAACTGGATGATATCTACATCATCTATACGAGGATGAAGAATGCCATGCAGGAGGAGGCGGAGACGATAAAGCTGCTCCCGCTCAAGCGGATGGACTTTACGCCGGAGAACATGCCTTATCTGTCGGGGGTATACAGGGAAACCGTTACGCTGTATCCGTCCGCCCACAACGTGTTGGACAGCATCGTGCCAAATTATGTAAACGGAATCATATACGGATGTCTCGTCGAGTCGTACTGCAGCGAACACAGCTCACGTATGCAGGCGATGCAGCATGCCACCGACAGCGCGTCCCAGATGCTGGGTGAATTAAATATAACTTATAACCGTGTGCGGCAGGCTGATATTACACAGGAGCTTACAGAAGTAATCGGCGGGGCCAATGCACAGAAAAGGAAGTGAAGCCAGAGATGATGACAAAAGGAAGAATTGTACAGGTCATGGGGCCTGTCGTCGATGTAGAATTTGACAGCAGAGAGGACCTTCCGTTCATAAAAGATGCACTGGAAGTTGACAATAACGGGAGCCGTTCCGTCATGGAAGTGGCACAGCACGCAGGCAACAATATCGCCCGTTGCACCATGCTTGCATCCAGCGACGGATTGTACAGAGGTATGGAAGTGACCGCTACAGGTTCAGGAATCAGGGTGCCGGTAGGTAAGCAGACGCTCGGGCGTCTGTTCAATGTGCTTGGCGAGGCCATTGACGGTGAAAAAGAGATGGAAGACGGCAGCAGACGGTGGGAGATCCACAGGAAGGCGCCCGGATTCGAGGAGCAGAGCCCGGCGGTGGAAGTGCTGGAGACGGGTATCAAAGTGATCGATTTGCTGACTCCGTATGCCAAGGGAGGCAAGATAGGCCTGTTCGGCGGTGCCGGTGTGGGTATGACCGTACTGATACAGGAGCTGATACACAATATCGCCACTGAACACGGTGGGTATTACATATTTACCGGCGTGGGCGAGCGTTCCAGAGAAGGAAACGACCTGTGGACAGAGATGCGGGAGTCGGGGGTCCTGGACAAGACCGCGCTCGTGTTCGGCCAGATGAACGAGCCGCCGGGGGCACGTATGCGTGTGGCGGAGACCGGCCTTACGATGGCGGAATACTTCCGGGATGAGGAGCACCAGAATGTACTGCTCTTCATCGACAACATATTCCGCTTTGTGCAGGCTGGATCGGAAGTGTCCGCTCTCCTTGGCCGTATGCCATCCGCAGTCGGATACCAGCCTACGCTGGCCCAGGAGATGGGAGCGCTTCAAGAGAGGATAGCGTCCACGAAGAACGGCTCCGTCACATCTGTGCAGGCAGTATATGTACCTGCGGATGATCTGACAGACCCGGCCCCTGCGACGACATTCTCCCATCTGGATGCAACGACAGTCCTGTCGAGGAAGATCGTAGAGCAGAGGATCTATCCGGCGGTAGATCCTCTGGAATCCACGTCCCGCATACTGGAGGCGGATGTCGTAGGGGAGGAGCACTATCAGGTAGCCAGAAAAGTGCAGGAGATACTGCAGAAATATAAAGAGCTGCAGGATATCATCGCCATACTCGGCATGGAGGAGCTGTCGGAAGAAGACAAGATGACGGTAAACCGCGCCAGGAAGATCCAGAAGTTCCTGTCGCAGCCTTTCTCTGTCGCAGAGACATTTACCGGCGTCAAGGGAAGATACGTGCCGCTTGAGGAGACCGTGCGCGGATTCAAAGCGATTATCGACGGAGAGATGGATGCGTATCCGGAGAACGCCTTTTTCAATGTAGGGACGATGGAAGAGGTAAAAGAAAAAGCGGAAAAGGAAGTGTAAGAGAACATGAATACATTTTTCGTGAAGATCATATGCAGTGACAAAGTCTTTTTCGAGGGCCGCTGCCAGACCGTTATCCTTCCTACACCCGAAGGGCAGATGGGGGTGCTTGCCCATCATGAGAATATGGTGGTGGCAGTAGAAATCGGCAAACTTAGGCTGCAGACGAAGGAAGGGGAATGGATCGAGGCAGTCGTATCCAAAGGGTTCGCGGAGATAATGAACAACCGCGTCTCTATCCTGGTCAACTCCGCAGAGCGTCCGGAAGATATCGATGTGCTGCGCGCCAGGGAGGCGAAAGAGCGAGCCAGGGAACGCCTGAGGCAGAAGCAGAGCATACAGGAGTACCATCTGTCGCAGGCTTCTCTTGCAAGGGCGATGACGCGTCTGCAGGCGTCGGAGCACGGAAAAAAATACATCTGATCAAGTTAGGAAGAGCTCTTCAAACAGCTGTTCCAATGAAGCGTCGAAGAGGTTATTTTTTTTCCATACGATCGATATTTCATGTGTGATGCCGGGGGATGGCAATTCTATTTCTCTTAGAATGCCGTCCGCCAGCTCTTTTTTTACGGCTGTCT
Source organism: Extibacter muris (assembly GCF_004345005.1). GTDB lineage: Bacteria > Bacillota > Clostridia > Lachnospirales > Lachnospiraceae > Extibacter > Extibacter muris. Next base: position 62,792 of record NZ_SMMX01000010.1, on the reverse strand, counting down.
TGTACAGGAACGTTATGCCGCAGTCTGCGGTCACTAGTTCTTTTATCGTATTCATATTACCGATAGTGATGATATTGGCAAAATCTTTCAGGGCGATATCCGCGTCTTCCAGCGCCTGTTCCATAATCATACGTGTGCCGGAGCCAGGTTCCCGGATAATGAGGCTTTCTGCCGTCAGGTCGTGCAGCGCCGCGGGAGGATGGGCAAAGACGTGGCTCTGGCAGCAGACCGGGATAAACTGTTCCTGGCGGTAGGCGCGGTGCCTGTAAGAAGTGTGCGGGAAGTTGCCTTCGAGCAGCGCGAAATCAATCTCACCGTTGTCAAGGCTGCTTAGCAGCTTCTTCGTGTTGGCTACCGTGACGGTGACGTCCGAATCAGGATGAGACTTCAGATAGTGGATCAGTGGCCCGGATATCATGTATTCACCGACGGTCAGCGTCGCGCCGAAGCGGAGCGTGTTTCTTTTGTTCTTGAGCATCGCGATCTGTTCCTTCAGATATATTTCATTATTCCGAAGCGAGTTGAAGGACTTCTGGAGCAGAAGCCCCGCGTCTGTGAGACAGATCTTCTTTCCTTCAAAATGAAAAAGCTTTGTCCCGTAGTAGTCCTCAAGATACTGTATGTGCTGAGACACGGCGGGCTGTGATATGTGAAGCGCTCTGGCGGCTTTTGTAAAGCTCATCTCCCGGCAGACGGTTAGGAAGGTCTCGGTTCTGTTGTCCAGCATAGGATTCTCCTTTGAAGTGACAGCGTTATTATAGTTATTGAACATTAGAAGTTCGATAAGTATGGTATAATGATAACATATGCTTATGAAAAAATAAATAATTATAATTTTACATTATGGTGATTCGATGGTATTATTTTCATGTTGCGTAAGAAGAAGATTCTGGAGGAAATGAGATGGAATTTATAAAGAAGAACTGGCAAGGGATGCTCCTGTGTATCGCCATAGCTGTGCCGTCCATGCTGCTGGGAAAGCAGTTTCCGGTTATCGGGGGACCGGTCATAGCGATACTGGCAGGCATGGTTATTACACTATTTATAAAGGAAAAAGGGAAGCTGGAGAGCGGAATCAAATTTACATCCAAAAAGATTCTGCAATATGCGGTTGTCCTGTTAGGCTTTGGCCTTAACTTGAACGTCATTCTGGAAACAGGAAGGCAGTCGCTGCCAATCATCATCGTCACCATATCAACGTCGCTCATCATTGCATATGTGCTGCACAGGGCGATGCATATACCGGGAAAGATATCTACGCTGGTCGGAGTGGGTTCCTCTATATGCGGAGGCTCCGCTATCGCGGCGACGGCACCTGTTATTGACGCGGACGATGAAGAAGTGGCACAGGCCATATCCGTCATATTCTTCTTCAATGTCCTGGCGGCGGTGCTGTTTCCGATGCTTGGAACGGTACTTGGATTCTCCACGCATTCCGGGGAGGGATTTGGCATCTTTGCCGGTACCGCGGTCAATGACACATCGTCTGTCACCGCCGCCGCTTCTACCTGGGACAGCATGTTTGGCCTCGGCAGCGCCACTTTGGACAAGGCAGTAACCGTCAAGTTGACAAGGACGCTGGCCATTATCCCGATCACGCTCGTACTGGCGTTCATCCGAACGCGTAAGGCTGAAAAAGAGGCAGCAGGGCAGGTATCCCTGAAGCAGGTATTCCCCTTCTTCATCCTGTACTTTATCGGAGCGTCAATTATCACAACCGTGGCTCTAAGCGTAGGTATCTCTGCCGAGGTATTCACGCCGCTGAAAGAACTGTCCAAGTTCTTCATCATCATGGCGATGGCAGCTATCGGCCTGAATACGAATATCTTCAAGCTGGTCAGGACCGGGGGCAAGCCGATTCTGATGGGAATGGCATGCTGGGTTGGCATCACGGCTGTAAGCCTGCTGATGCAGCATTTTCTTGGCCTGTGGTAAAGGATTTCGTACCGTGGGACCGTGTCCCTCCCGGGGAAAAGCAGCAAACTAAAAAATTCCGCCGTATAATCTAAAAAGAGACGTCTGTTACATGACGTCTCTTTTTCTTATACTCTAATCACAACAAACAATTCTAAAGAAAACGGAGGGAAATGTTATGAAGAAATTGTTGAGCGTGCTGCTTGCAGTGGCAATGATGGCAGCGCTCCTTGTGGGATGTGCCGACAAGGAGGAAGCCAAAGACAGCGGCGACGGCGGCAGCAAGGATCTCACGATTGCTTTCAGCTTCGAAGACCTGGAAACAGAATTCTGGGTGGCGGCCCATGAGATTATCACGGACACGCTGAAAGATGAAGGCTACAAAGTGATTGAGCTGAACTGCCAGGGGGATGCGAACAAACAGCTGGAACAGGTCAATGACGCGCTTAAACAGGATATTGACGGAATCATCATGATACCGGTAGACGGAGACACGGCTGTGACAGTTACCACGGCAGCAAATGAGTCTGAAGTCCCAATCGTCATCTTCAACCGTCCGCCGACATCCGACGAAGGCAGCAACATCACAGTAGTGTGTGATAATGCCACGACAGCGGAGGCCACAGTGGATTACATGGTAGAACAGGCGAAGGCAAAATTCGACGAGACCGAAAAGAAGCTGACACCTTGTATACTCGTTGGTGATCTTGGCGACCCGAACGCGATAGAACGTAAGAACGGATTCTACGCCTGGCAGTGAACTGCCGGTGCGCGGCCCAAAAGAATACAAGTCCAGCTAAGAAATGTCAAGAGGTAATATGAAAAAAGTTAAATTTATTACAATAAGGCAAAAAGGGTAACCTTAACAGACCATTCCCAAATCAGGAGTGGTCAGAAGCTGAATATCCAGACCGCTGTGTTGGTTACGCTGCTTTTCCGGCTTTTTCGGGATGCTCTGCTGCAAATCGCCGGCAGTGTTCTTCCGGAGTGATTACCTCAAACGGTTTGTTATCCCGAAGCATGGCAAAGATGATGTTACAGATCTTGTGCATGACGGTTCCCATTGACACAGTCTTTTTCTTGCCGGAGCATTTCCGGGTGTAATAATCATAGACCACGGGATTCACCGGCGTGCCGCTCCCTTTGTTAATCTTCACATTATTGAGTGCGGCCAGATGCTTCTGGTATTCCAGATAAATATCAATGTAAAGGCGGATGCGGACAGCGTTGCTGGAGAGTGCCCGCCCAAAAACAGCGGCATCCTGAGCAGCAGCGATGATCGCCTCGTATTTACGCAGGGCGTAGGCTTCTCCAAAACGTGCTGTGCTGCGGATGATATCTACAATCTCATCTTTGGAAGCGGCAAGCATGTCTTCCGCAAGAGGATAAGCGCTTAGCAGCTTTAAGGAAGACTGGGTGGTGACTTTGCTGAAAACCTTAGCATAAGCGGGAAAAGATACCTTGAGTTCCGCAGTGAGCTTCAGGGTGACAGCAGACGGGAGATCCTTGAAATAGTAATAATCACGAACCAGGTTTCTCAGGTCAACGACAGAATCCTCGGGGAGGATGGAGGTCTTAAGGGAAACGTTCAGACCAACAAGGGCCGCCTTTTTAGGGTCAAATTTATCATTATGCAGTTTCCTTATGTTGATACTTGTGCTATTCTTAGTGATGATAGGATTGATCACGGAGCAGTCAAACCCCTTATCACGAAGGAAGCACAGGAGCGGGATATGGTAGATTCCGGTAGACTCAAGGAAGCAGCGGCTTTTGAGAGAATACGCCTCTTGGGCTTCCTTTATTTTTGTGACAGCGAGGTCCCTGGACCGGGGGTCGGAATGGATGATCTTAAAGGGCTTCCCGACAAAAGAGCCATTGGGGAGCGCAATCGACATCCAGGTAAAATAAGCGCCAATATCAAGCCCCACGGAGAGGTATGAAGAAATGCTGTCAATCAGTGTAAGCAATCTTTTGTAATGCATGATAAAAATCCTTTTCGGCAGGCATCCATTCCCATTAGGTGGATACACAAATTAGCGGCTTATACAGGTATAGCCTGAGGCTTTCCAACCAGCCAAACCATAAATCACCACCGAATGGACAGACAGACTTTCTGAGAGGTTTTCCCGGCCTCCAGCCCCTGATGGATTACATCTGCAGCAACGGATTCGAGCACCATGTAGCTATGAACCGTGGGCATTCTGCCGATGTGCTTGCAGAGGCGCTGGGAAAATATATGGGCGTGGACGTCTATTGCCATCACGGAAAAGGAGCCATAAGATGACAGATTTTGACATCAAGCTGGAGAGGATAGGAGCGCTTCTTGACAGACGGCAGGCAGAAGCCCTCGTAATTGCAAGGAGAGACAACTTTGCCTGGCTCACCGGAGGAGGCGAAAGCAGTGTCATATTGAATCAGGAGAACGGGTTCGTCTATCTCATGGTCACGCGGAAGGAGAGGGCTGCCGTGGCCCTGCGTGCCGATGCAGGCAAAGCAGAGGAAGAGCTCCTCAAAGGGATCGGCTTTACCTTCCATACGCTTGACTGGAAATCCGCGGGAATAGAGTCATATATAGGGAGCCTGCTGGAAGGGAGAAGGGCATTGTCCGACATCCCTCTTACGGGCTGTATGTGTGACACGGCGGCCATATATGAGCTGGAATATCCGATGACGGAGACGGAAATAGGACGTTACAGAGAACTTGGAAGGCTGACCGATGTGATCATGGCCCGTACTGCAAAGCGTATGAGGCAGGGGATGACGGAGAATGAGATAAAGGCGGAAGTGCTCCACGCGTGTGCGGATTATGGCGTAGAGGCGTGGTACCGTCAACTTGGCTACGGACAGGAATGGATGAAACACGGCCACGGAGCGCCGGTCGGCTATATGCTGTCGGATGCCTCTGTTCTGTACGATGATAACAGGTACATGACTTCCGGCCAGGCATATGTGTGGTATGTGACGGTGAGCGGGGCCAAGTCCGCTGAACTTGTGATGAATACGGGACGCAGGCAGGAGATTCTGTCCATGACCGGGGAATGGCCGGAGAAGGCATACCGTACAGAAGGCGGGGATATCATAAAGCTGCCGGACATATGGGTACGATAAACAGGGAGAGAAAAGCCGGGGTATGGTGTAAGACCGCCCCGGCTTATTTCTATAATTCTTTGTTCGTGCTGCAAGATTATAAAGTGGTGAACAGATCGATGGACTGGCCTGTCATGACTGCAGGAGCATCACAGAGCAGGTATACGATAGCCTTTGCCACATCTTCGGAACGCCCCATCTTAGCGTCATCCTGGCCGACGGAGTGATTGTAGACCCTTTGTCCCGGCGTGTCTACGATTCCTGGTGATACGGCGTTGGCTCTTATGCCGTATTCCTGTGTCTGGATTGCGGTCGTCTTAGTCATGGTGATGATTCCGCCTTTGGCGACGGCATATGCTCCCATCTGAGAAGCGATACGCCCCATGCGGGAAGATACGCTTACGATATCTCCACTGCGCTGCTTTATCATGACGGGAACGACTTTATTGATACAGAGGAATGGAATGCGCAGGTTCGTCTTTATAATCTGGTCCCACTGCTCTTCCGACCATTCCCATATTTTGATTGCCTGATGTTCAATATTATTGTATATTTCCTTAGGGTATCCGCCTGCATTGTTGACCAGGATATCTATTGCGCCGAACTGGTCTACGACAGTGTCGACCATAGACTGTACCTGCTCTCCGACCGTGAGGTCCCTGGAGAGCGCGATGGCCTTCCCGCCTTTTTCTTCTATCATCCGTACCGTCTCATCCAGATCGGACTGTGTTCTTGCTACAGCGGCAACGGTTGCGCCTTCTGCTGCTATGGCAAGTGCCGCGTCTCTGCCGATTCCTTTTCCGGCTCCTGTTACAATTGCAATCTTTCCTTCTAATCTCATGATATCTACCTCCAGATATGGTTTATATGGTCCGCAAGTTACGTTTGAAAAAATCGATGGTCGTCGGATGAACATAACTGTTGCCGATTTCCCGGAGAAGGACAATGTTCAGGCGGCCGTTCAGGTTCTTCTTGTCCAGCTCGATTACCTCCGTGAGTTCCCTCAGGGGTATGCCGCACTCGTAAGGAAGACGGTACTGCTTCAGAAGCTCAAGGATCCTTCCGGCATTGCCGGGAGCGGTCAGGCACTGCTCTTCCGATAGCTTCGTAATCTGGTACATGCCTATGGCGACTGCCTCCCCATGGCTTTCACGTCGATAATTGTGGTATTGCTCAATCGTATGTGCCAGCGTATGGCCGAAGTTCAAGAGCATACGTTCACCGGTATCAAACTGATCATGTTCCACGACGTTCCGTTTGATATCTACACAGCTGCTGATGATGGCAGGCAGCTCTTCTTTCAGATCTGCAAAAGAGCTGTGTGTCTCCAAGGTATGAAACAGGCCTGCATCCCGGATGCAGCCGTATTTGATAACCTCTCCCATGCCATCGTTGATAAATCGTTCATCCAGGGTATCGAGCACAAGAGGATCTATCAGCACGAGGGCAGGCTGGTAAAAAGCACCTGCAAGATTCTTGCCCTGAGGCAGATCCACAGCCACTTTGCCGCCCACAGATGAGTCTACCTGTGCAAGCAGAGAGGTGGGAATCTGTACGAGGTTCACGCCTCTTAAGTATGTAGCGGCGGCGAACCCCGCAAGGTCGCCGATAACTCCGCCTCCAAGGGCGATAATCAGGTCGCTGCGCGTAAGTCTGGCATTCAGCAGGGCCAAATAGACAACCGGAAGTGTCTTGAACGCTTTGGTAGATTCGCCGTGAGGCAGCACCAGCTCGTGACAGTCAAAGCTGCCGGATAAGGACCTCTTTAAACGCTCTCCAAAGAGGGGATATACATTATCGTCTGAGATGATCATAACCCTTCTGCCCGAGAATACTTTCGCAATATAGTCGGAAGCTCTGTCCAGTATATTATTTTCTATATATATAGGATAGCTTTTATCACCAAGATCTACATTTAACTTCATATTATAACTCCGTAATCTTATCCGTTTCTGTTTATATGTTCTTTCCGATAACTTTGGCAATCTGGGTCACTTCTCTGAGAAGCTCATCATACTTCTGAGGTTTCAGCGACTGGGCACCGTCACAGAGTGCAGATTCGGGGTCATTGTGCACTTCCACCATCAGCCCGTCTGCTCCGGCTGCGATAGCTGCCTTGGCCATCGGCTCCACAAGCCACCATTTTCCACCCGCATGGCTTGGGTCTACGACTACGGGAAGATGGGTGAGCTTGCGTAGCACCGGGATGCTCTGCAGATCAAGCGTGTTACGTGTATACGTCTCGAAAGTCCGGATGCCCCGCTCGCACAGGATGACATTTTCATTGCCGGATGCCATGATATACTCTGCGGACATGATCCATTCCTCATAGGTCGCATTCAGCCCCCGCTTCAATAGAATCGGGCGGTCGAGCTGACCGAGCTGCTTGAGAAGGTCGAAGTTCTGCATATTACGGGCGCCGATCTGAATCAAGTCTACTTTTTCGTTAAAGCAATCAAGATGGTCCGGGGACATGAGCTCGGTGACGATCGGAAGCCCCGTGGTCTCCTTTGCCTCGCACAGAATCCGGAGCCCGTCAAGTCCCATGCCCTGGAAGGAGTAAGGGCTCGTTCTCGGTTTGAACGCGCCGCCTCTTAAGAGGTTCGCACCGGACTCCTTCGCCTTTGAGGCGATTTCCAGAACCTGTTCTTCGGACTCTACGGAACAAGGGCCTGCAATCAGGGCGAGGTGCCCCCGGCCGACTTTCACGCCCGATACGTCCACGACGGAGTCCTCGGGGTGGAAGGCCCGGTTGGCCAGCTTATACGGTTCCTGGACGTGCATTACTTTATCGACAGAAGAATCTACTTCAAATAACTTGGCATCTATCTTCGTCGTGTCGCCGATACAGCCGATGATGGTCATTTCCTGCCCGACTACGATATGGGTATCAAGTCCTCGGCGTTTTACAAGGTGCTCCACGCGTGATACATCTTCTTGTCTTGTGTTTGGCTTTAATACGATAATCATAATATTTCCTCCGGTTTCTATAAATAATGCGTCTGAATCAGCATGCCTTTATACTGCGGCATATTCGCACTGTAAAATTTTAGTTGTTTAAAGTGTGAAATCATGATTAATACTATCGCATTCGTATAAAGATGTCAATATCTTTTTCAAATATTTTAAAATTAGCCTGTGAAGTGTGATACAATTGGCTTAAATAAAGGAGACGGGAGGGATAATATGGACAGGGAAAAGGAGAGAAGGCTGGAAGCGTTTGAAACGATGTACGAGGCGGTGAGGGCAGAATATGACAGGATTCTAAAGAGGATGGAGATACTCAAAGGAGACGGAAGAAACAAATCGGCAGAGTATAAGGAACTGCTCGGCAGGAAGATGACGTATGGGCGGATACTTGACTTGTACAAAATATATGACTTATAGAAAGAGGCTGTATGACAGATGATCAGGACATATCTTGCGGATATCACGCCGCTGCTGGAACCGGACGCGTATGGACATTGCTGCGGACTTGTGCCTGAATGGCGGAGGAACAAAGCAGAACAGATAAAGCATAAGAAGAATAAGGCGCAGAGCATCGGCGCATGGCTCCTGCTTGAAGCAGCCAGAAGGGAGACTGGGGTTGACGCGTCACATGTCTACAACCTGTCCCATTCCGGATGCTACGTATTATGCGTACTCAGCGATACGGCCGGTGCTGTCCGGGCCGGATGCGACATAGAGATGGTGAGAGAGGCAAAAATGGGCGTAGCACACCGGTTTTTCTTAAAAAGTGAATATGAAAAACTTCTGGAATCGGAAGACAGGGCGGAGCTGTTCTATCGTTTCTGGGTGCTTAAAGAGAGCTTCATGAAAGCGACGAGGCTCGGAATGAAGCTCGGCATGGACCAGTTTGAGATTGGTTTCGATAAAGATGACAGGCCGGTACTTCTAAGCCAGCCGGATGCATTTCAGGAGAAGTTCCGGTATAGGGAGTATAATATAGAAGGAATTGGCGCAAAGATTGCGGTTTGTACCACAGGGGAAGAAATCGCAGACGCGGTGGAGATCGTCGATTTGACGCGTATGCTGCCGGAAAGGGGGAATGTAGATGAAACAGCTGAAGACGAGGTGGACGGATAAGGTTGGCAGAGACGGCGTGCTTACAGAGTACCCAAGACCGTCGCTTAGAAGAAAGAGTTATGTGAACCTGAACGGAGTGTGGAATTATGCATTTACCGATGACAGAAAAAAGCCCGAGGCATTCCAGGGACAGATACTTGTGCCTTTTTCTCCGGAATCTGCGCTGTCCGGTGTCGGGCGGCGGCTGAAGCCGGGAGAATATCTGTGGTATAGCAGGCAGCTGCCTGTCGGGGTTAAGAGGGAAAAAGGCAAGAGATGGATACTGCATATCGGGGCGGCAGACCAGTGTGCGGCAGTCTCTGTGAACGGCCGGCCAGTGGCCAGGAATGTGGGCGGATATCTGCCGTTCTCGGCGGATGTGACAGATATGCTCCGTGACACGGATAATGAGCTGACCGTGCGTATACAGGATTACAGCGACCGTGCTTATCTGGCGAGGGGGAAACAGAAGCTGGACCGGGGCGGCATGTTTTATACGGCACAGAGCGGCATCTGGCAGACCGTCTGGATGGAGCAGGTGCCCGACCATTACATACGCAGGCTGAAGATTACGCCCTGGTATGATAAAGCGGAAGCAGAGGTGCTGGTCAGGACCCGCCGGGAGAGCGGAGTGTCTGTCACTGTCAGTTCTGATGAGGGGCAGGACATTACGGTAGAAGGATGGACGAACCGGCCCATCCGCATACCAATCAGGGATGTACATAGCTGGAGCCCGGAGGACCCGTATCTGTACCGGATACATATACGCATGGGTGAGGATGAGGCAGACAGCTACTTTGCCATGCGTAAGAAATCGGCTGAAAAGGACAAGAATGGCATTATGCGCCTGTTTTTAAACAACCGTCCTTATTTCCAGAAAGGGGTGCTGGACCAGGGCTACTGGCCGGACGGACTGTATACGGCGCCGACGGATGAGGCCATGATATTTGATATCAAGGAGATGAAGCGCCTTGGATTCAACATGCTGAGAAAGCATGTCAAGATAGAACCGGAAAGGTGGTATTACCACTGCGACAGGCTCGGAATGCTCGTGTGGCAGGATATGGTGTGCGGAGGAGAGCCGTACCGGCACTCGTATGTCACCTATGCGGCCACAGCCATGGAGCTGTTCCATATAAGGCCAAAAGACCGGTATTACCGTCTGCTTGGAAGACGGGATGAAAAGAGCAGATCCAGGTTCATACAGGAGATGAAGGATACGGTCCGCACGCTGTACAACCACCCTTCCATAGTCGTCTGGGTCATCTTTAATGAAGGATGGGGGCAGTTCGACGCCAATGCGGTGACAGAGATCGCCCGCAGGGAAGATACGACACGGCTACTGGATCAGGCGAGCGGATGGTTTGACCAGGGCGGCGGAGACTTCAGGAGCGTTCACAATTACTTCTTTCCGTTGCGCATCCGGCCCGGGAAAAGGGTGTATGCGCTTACTGAATTTGGAGGTTACTGCTGGAAGGTGGCGGGACACAGCATGTATCCGGGCCTGTACGGGTATCGGATCTACGGCAGCAAGGAAGAGCTGGGGAAAGGATATGCCGCGCTTATGAAGCGGGGAGTGGAGCCCCTTGTCGGCAAGGGGCTGTCAGCGGTGATATATACACAGCTGTCGGATGTAGAGGAAGAAGTGAATGGAATCTATACGTATGACAGGGAAGTGCTGAAGATAGATGAGGATATTGTGAGAAAATGTAATGACAGGCTCGTCATCAACGAATGAGAAAAGGGGACATCATACAGTTGACGTGTTTTCGCCAATTTGTTAGAATGAAAAAGGGAAAAGCATAGGTTTATGAAGAAACATATGAGTTTACATGCAAACGATAAGACCTATCGGGTGAGTATATTTTTACAAAATAAATAAGGAGGACAAGTCATGCTGAATCTAACATTCGGGGAGCAAGTCAAAATAATCTTAAGCCGCAAGGGAATGACTATCAAGGAACTCGCAGAAACTATAGAGGAACGCACGGGCAAGAAGATGTCACGCCAGAACCTGACTCAGAGGCTGGGGCGAGATAATTTTCAGGAACAGGACATGCGTATGATAGCGGATATATTAGAATGCCCGTTTACGCTCAGCATCCTTGAAGATAAAGACAGTGCGGATAAGACCTCTAACTATAAAGAAGAAAAGAAAACGACCTCTCAACGGAAGCCGGAATCCAGGAGGGAAATAGAAAAGGAAGAAGAAAAGCCAGACAAGCCGGTGGTACCGGAGCGTGATATTACGATCGGGGAACTCGTAGAGATACATGAGGAGCTGGATGCCTTGATTGAAGAAGAGACGGGAGAGCTTCCGCCACTGGATACGCCTGTGGAGGAGCTGCTGGAAGAGGTGGCGGCCCTGGAGGCGGAAGAGAACGAAAGAACTGTAGAGGATAAGCACGACAGGTCACAGGAGCAGGAGGTTAAGAAATCCCACGGCTGGATATCATATCTGCAGAGGCGGCGGAAGAAGCCGGAACAGTTTGCCGCGGGGGATCCGGAAACGGGAGAGGACGAGGACGCCCACAGCGTAGGAGAACCATATGCAGGGCAGGAGGAAACGTATATGGATGCCGTGCCTGGGGAAGAGATGGAAGAAGCGGATGCATCGTACGTCGACTACGATGGCGAGGAAGCCATGGATGAGATGTATGTGGAGCCCGAGGTGGAATATGACGACGAAGACCGGGTAAATGGGGACGTGAACCCGTACACGGGGCGGGAGTATGAGACGAACAGCGTGCGGATGCACCCGAACAGGATTGGCTATGTGCAGGTGTATGATCGGGAAGACCACGCGTGGACGGATATGACGGAATGGGCATTCCTTGGCTATCAGGAGCGTAAGAAGGCGCTGCTTGGCAAGGACTATGAACCACCGATCTATCTGGACTGACGTGAGGCAATCGGAAAGGGAAGTGTAAAAGACAGTGAACTGGGAACAGCTGCTATCAACGAAAAGAAGCCGTGGAGCTTCAAATAAATATACGAAGTCTACAGATTTAAGGAGCGAATTTGAAAAGGACTATCACCGGATTATCGGCAGTGCGTCCTTTCGCAGGCTGCAGGACAAGACGCAGGTATTTCCGCTGGATAAGAGTGATTTTATCCGTACGCGTCTCACGCATTCTCTCGAGGTGTCGTCGCTTGCAAAGTCGCTCGGACAGAATATCGGAGAAAATATACTTGTGCATCAGAAGGATTCCGGCTTCACGCCCGGCATGAAGGAAGATATATGCAATATCCTCCAGTGCGCAGGGCTTATCCATGATATAGGCAACCCGCCGTTCGGACACTTTGGCGAGACTGCGATACGGGAATGGTTTGAGCGCAGGCTTCCTGTGCTTGCGTACGACGGCGGGCCGATTGAAGAGGTGCTGACTCCGCAGATGCGGCAGGATTTTTATAATTTCGAGGGCAATGCGCAGGCGCTCCGCCTTGTGACAAAACTACATTTTCTCGTGGATGAGCAGGGAATGAACCTGACATATGCGCTGCTTAACACGATTGTGAAATATCCGGTCTCTTCTGTCGGCATCAATAAAAAATCGGGCAATATCAAGGACAAGAAGATGGGGTACTATTTTGCGGACGAGGACATGTTTGAAGAGATTGCGGCCCAGACCGGTACCAACGGACTGAGACATCCGCTGACATTTATCCTCGAGGCGGCGGATGATATCGCATACAAGACCGCGGATATTGAGGATGCGTTCATCAAGGGGTTCATCTCCTACCACGAGCTGCTTGAGGAACTTAAGGAGCTGCAGGAGCGATACCCGGATGCGTCGCAGTCCGCATTCCAACCGGCAGGCAAGCTGGAAGGATTATACCGCAGAGGGAAGGAAAGGCATGTGAAGGATCCGGAAGAATACGCGATCAAGAACTGGATCGTACGTGTGCAGGGAGTTCTCATCAGCTGTGCAACGTGCGGGTTCACTTCTAACTATGATGCGATCATGGAGGGCAGCTATAAGCATGACCTGTTCCACGATACTTTTGCAGAAAAGCTGATGGACCTGCTCGGCGATATGGCATACAGAAAGGTGTTTACTTCAGAGGTCATCTACAGGATGGAAGTGGCGGAAGCCGCTATGATCGACTATCTGATGGATAAGTTCGTGACGGCCGTGATACATTATGACGTTCCCGGGCACAAACTGAATTCCATTGATATGCGTATGGTATCGTTTATATCCAGCAATTATAAGAATGCGTACCATTATCATGCGCAGGGAAAGTCTGATGCCGAGAGGCTGTATCTGCGACTTCTGCTCGTGACAGACTATATCTGCGGCATGACGGACAGCTATGCCAAGAGACTTTATCAGGAACTGAAAGCGATTATTTAACATTTTTTACTTCCATTCGGAATAGATTGTGATAAATGGACTACGAATGGGAGTGAAATGTTGAAACGTTTTATACGCTATCTGTATGAATACGAGAGTGGAAGAAGAATGCGGAACGTTGGTTTCGTGAAAGTGGACCAAAGCGACGACGAATGCATCGTACATATACACGGAAAAGGTCTTCGGCTTGAAGGAGAAAAAGAGCTGACCATATATCTCTTCTACGAGAAAGAGAAAGAATGTATCGGACTGCCGCAGGGGACAGTGGAGAATGTAAATCCTGCGGTGAACTATCAGCTGCGGTATACGAAGGAAGATGTCGGTGAACCATGTAATTATGACCTGATAGAGGGGATCATCATGGAGAACAGCTCGCACCGGAAATATGCCGCGGTGTGGGATGACATGCCTGTGAATGTGAACGAGATGCGCCTGTGGACACCTGCAGATCTGTCGCAGGGGACGGAACCGGAAGAGATGCCGGAAGTACCGGAGGAGCCGGAAGTACCGAACATGGATATGGATTACGATATGCCGGATCCGGTGCAGGAGGAAGAAGGGCCGTCCGGCGGGATGTCTGCGGAGCCGGAACGCGGGGGAGCCGCCCGTAACTTTCCCGGAGAAGAGGCAGGTGTCTCAGAGATGGAGGCCGCTGAAGAAGAGGAGGCTGCAGAATCCGGCAGCATTGAAGAATCAGAATCCGTGGCAGAATCCACAAGATTCGTGCAGGTGGAGGCACTGGAAGAAACGGAAGTGACCGAGACAGAATGCAGGACCCGTACGGCGTGCAGCCCGTGCAGGGAAGCGGAACCTGTCAGGCCGGAACCGGATTGTCAGAAGCAGAGCAAAAAATGTACAAAGATACTGCGGCAGGATATCGTGAATCTGCCACGCTGCGAATGGAGACTGTCGAATAACAGCTTCCTGCTCCACGGATACTACAATTATCATCACCTCGTCATCATAGAAGAAGACGGGAACATATGGCTCGGGGTGCCGGGCATCTACCATCCGAAAGAGGCGAAAGCCGCCGAAGCTTTCGGTTTTCCGCAGTTCATAAAAGCTGAAAAGCTGAATGTCGACCTAAATAAAGATGAAAGAAATGACGGAGAAGAATTTGGCTATTGGTGCCGTCATATAAGAAGATAAAAGTTAAGTTGGGGACGTAGTAAACTTCAAAAGGGTTACGTCCCCAATTGACATATGGCCTGTACCTAAATGAGGAAAGGGGTGTACCCAAATGGACAGCATGGATGAAAAGTTTATGAAGGAGGCTATCAGGCAGGCAAGGAAGGCGTATGCTCTGAACGAGACGCCTATCGGCTGTGTAATCGTATATGAAGGCAAGATTATCGGACGTGGCTACAACCGGAGGAATACAGATAAGAATACGCTGGCCCATGCAGAGATTACGGCGATCCGCAAGGCAAGCAGGAAGATAGGCGACTGGCGGCTGGAGGGATGTACGCTGTATGTGACGCTGGAGCCATGCCCCATGTGTGCCGGAGCGATCGTCCAGTCCAGGATGGACAGGGTCGTAGTCGGCTGTATGAATCCGAAGGCAGGATGTGCGGGGTCTGTACTGAATGTATTGCAGACAGAAGGCTTCAACCATCAGACAGAGCTTACGACCGGCGTGTGCCAGGAGGAATGCAGCGGCATGATGAAGTCGTTTTTTAAAGAACTCAGACAGGCGAAGAAGAAAAAGGGTAATTGATTACGTAAGCTGACATGGCAGCGCACAGAGGACCGGAAGGGCATATCACCCTTCCGGTCCTCCTTGAGATTGTTATTTTACCGCATGTACTTTTAGCCTCCGAAAGGTCTCGAAGCAAGTACCATCGGGCTGTTTTGTCTTACGGACCATTGCCTGTATTACATCATGCCTGAACCGGTCTTTCTTTTCAGCGGGTATGCACTGAAGAAAAGGAACGATGCAGGGCTGATCTATCCATCTGGCCAATTCATCTGTATCGGAGAAATATCTGTCGGCATTTTCGTATTCTACATATACGCTGGAAAAGCCTCAGTTCCACTGTATGATTCCACCTGGTTTTAAGGCTTTGTAGACGTTACGGACAAGCCGAACGTGGTCTTTCACCCAGTGCAGCATTAGAAAATATGACGTCAAATTCATTTGTATAATCCAAATCATTGTTGTCCATGTGTATAAAATCTAAATTGTCCTTCTTATACTGCATAGCAGTCTGAATCATACCTTCGGAAGTGTCCAGCCCGACAACGCGGCCGTCCGGAACGAGCATGGCCAGCTGCTCCGTCAGGACGCCGTCCCCGCAGCCAAAATCAAGGACCGCTTCATCACCATTAAGCTCCAGTCCTGCCATGAGCCTGCGCCCCATTCTTTTGATGCCTTGATGTCTGCCTGTACTTCTCTCCGTTGAATTCAAATGTTCCCATATAGATACCTCCTGCCGGCTTATTGCAATTAAAATACAGTATAGCATGGAAATGTGCTGATATTGTTAAAAATGCTGATTTAATGGGAAAAATGTATAAGAAGACAATACATTGAGATATTTTTTTCGTGCGTTACGCTTCGAGCGAAATCCATAAACGTTACCTTGACAGTTAACTCAGCCCAGGCACCCTTACGGCACCCGGAAGGTTCTGCTTAGTGCTGCTTCGTTCCCGACCTGACACGATTCACAGATTTCCGTCGCGTAAGACCCAAGCCTCAACGCCACTTGTCAAGGGCAGCTTTACAAATCTTTGCCCTCTGCGTAACATCACCCCTGCTATAGCGGATTGCAGGTACAAGGTACCGCTAACACCCCGGCTGCACGAGTTTATATTATACCGTGTTTTGTAGGAAATGTCAATCAGGAACGAAAGAATCTTCCCGTATATGTGAAATTATCAGTTTCCATAATGCAAATATGTTATAATTAAAGTCTAACTATTAAAAGTCAAGACCTAAAATGAAATTTTTTGAATGAATTGTAGAAATGCATTTCAGATAAATCAGTACCTTGAAAACTGCATGACAAACAGAGCATCTTTAAAGATGCTCAAAAAAAGGAGATATGGGTTAGAAAGGCTTATGTAGCTGTGATATATTCCTGCCCGGATTTTTCCAACTGATAGATAACTCGCACCAGTTTCTTTGCAGCATGCGAAATGGCGACATTGTAATGCTTTCCCTCTGCACGTTTTTTTGCAAGATAGGCTGCAAAGGTTGAATCCCAATGGCACACAAACTTTGTGGCATTGAACAAAGCATAACGGAGATAACGGGAGCCTCGCTTTTCCATGTGGGAATAACTGCTGTCAAGCTGTCCTGATTGATAAGTAGAGGGCGACATTCCTGCATAGGCAAGTATCTTGTCAGGGGAATCAAAACGGCTAAAATCACCTATTTCAGCTATTATCATAGCACCCATGCGATAGTTTATTCCGGGAATGGAAAGGATTGGAGAATTGATTTCGTCCATGATGGTTTTGATTTCATTTTCTATTTCTTCAATCTCTGCATCCAGTTCCTGAATAAGTTTGATGGTATGTTTTAATTCAAGCGATTTTGCGGGCATATTTGAACCGACAGAGGCTCTTGCAGCATTGCGAAATGTTATGGCTGTTTCCTTGCCATAGTGACCTCTGGAGGAGGTTTCTAATAGGTTCGCCAGCCTTGTGAGGTGTGCAGCGGCAATTTTAGACGCACATGGAAACTCGGAGAGCATGGCATATACAGAAGCCATGTGAATTGACGGAACCAGCTTTTCTAATTCAGGGAAGAGAATGTTGACGAGGCGAGAAACAGAAGTTTTTAATTTTGCACGTTCCTTTACCTTGTCAAAACGGTAACGGGTTAATGACTTTAGCTCTTCATTATGGTATGATGTGTCTGAGTAGGACTGTAAGTTTACTCCAGACATCAGCATAAATGCAATGGTGCGGGCATCAACCTTATCCGTTTTGGTCTGTCTAAGGCTTAGACTTTTTCTGTACAGATTGGTATGAAGCGGATTGATAACGTAGGTCGGCAAACCTTTATCAATAAGGAATCCCAGAAGATTGTAATTGTAGTGTCCGGTGGCTTCCAGTCCTACTTTTATTACAGAAAAATCTGAGGTCAGGGAAGAAATCTTTTGATACAGGTCATTATAGCCCTCCCGGCTGTTAGGAATGGTAAAGACATTAAAAAGTGCCTCTCCATCCGAATTAGTAATAAAGCAATCGTGCTTGTCTTTGGCAATATCAATACCGACGTAAATCATAAAAAATCTCCTTTGCAATAAATGAATGCTGTTTTAGAACCACAGGTGCTCTTCGCAGTTGTGAACTCGTTCTAAATAAACCGTCATGCGGTATCTAACTGATTAACAATCAAACAAAGAGACTGTGGCTGGACACTTTCTGAAACCATCAGGTGGTAGCGAGGTGACACCAGTCCACAGCATCTTATATATCATAACCGTACCTATAGAAAAGGTAAAGAATGGTTATGAAAATATAGTATCAAGACCTTGGAGAGGGTCTATAAACACTACTACTATATAATACGAGTGAGGTGAGAAGTATGTCACGGATAAAAGCTGCATTTACTAAAATTACTGCTTCTGTTATGATATCTGTATCTATAGCGGCCTGCTGTGCGGCACAGGTGCGCGCGGAGCAGCCACAGGAAATCCACTATCTGGCTGTCGGTGACAGCATCCCGAATGGATATTCATGTGACGACACAGAGATCTCTCCGTACCCCGAGCTCGTACGCCGCCAATACGCCCGGGATAAAGGAATGCCCGTAGAACTGGCCAATATTGCCCAAAATGGTATAAGCACGGTACGGTTCAACGCTTCAAAGCTTGGGGAAGAAGAGGTTCTGGAGCATATCCGTAAAGTAGATGTCATCACAGTTACGATTGGGGCGAACGACCTCATTGACGCATTCAAAATAGCATGCCAGGATGTGCTTGGAAGGGAAGAAAGGTTCTGGAATATCAGCGAAGCAATGGAAATGCTGAACGCAGAAATGAAAGCCCATCCCACTACAGTGCTGAAGGCTGTCAGGGCGATAGCGGGGTGGGATTATGATGCATTTGAAGAGAGCTATTGCACGATGATGGACGGGATTACCGGGGAGGCAAAGGAATCTGCGATGATTGTCGTCACCGATATCTATAATCCGACTACCGGCCTTGGGATGCCCGGGACACTTGGCATGGTGGTGGACAGTATTATAGGCAAGATGAACAGCATCATTGCGGCCCATGCGGATGAATATGGCTATCATACCGTGGACTTGAACGAGGCGGGAATCAGCGGCCATGTGCAGCAGGACGGACTGCACCCGACGCAGGAAGGGCAGCAGATTATCGCCGACGTCGTGCTTCAGGAGCTTACCGTCATGGAACAAGAAGAGGCGCCAGAATCAGGTACCGCGCGTGAAAGCCGGGACCAAAGCGGCCTCCTGTGGAATTTTATGGCTGTGGCCGGCATCGGCGTTACGGGAATCATCCTTATTATATTGGGCGTCTTAAGAGGAAAGAAACGGGAGAAAGAAGATGAAGATACTACTGGTTGCAATTAATGCAAAATATATACATTCCAATCTGGCTGTGCATAGCCTGGAGGCGTATGCACAGTCTTATTACATGCCGCAGGAGGGCAGCACCGTGCTTGTGACAGACATTGCGGAATATACCGTCAACCAGCAGCCGGATCAGATACTTATGGACATCTATAGAAGGAAACCGGATGTCATCTGCTTTTCCTGCTATATCTGGAATATAGCATACGTGGAGGATATGGCCAGAGAGCTGAAGAAAATATGCCCCGACACACATATATGGCTCGGGGGGCCGGAAGTGTCTTATGACGCGCCGGATGTGCTCCGACGCCTTCCGGAAGTCAGCGGGGTCATGCGGGGCGAAGGTGAAGAGACGTTCACGAAGCTGTGCAGCATTTACTGCACAAAGGGTCTTTCCGGTGCAGCAGATGAATTTGGCCCGGTAAATGGGATTACGTACAGAGGGCTTGATGGCGGTATCAGCGAAAATCCGTGTCGGGAAGTGCTGGACCTTAGCAGCGTGCCATTCGTATACCGGGACATGGAAGGCTTTCGGAATAAGATCGTATATTATGAATCCAGCAGAGGGTGTCCTTTTTCATGCAGCTACTGCCTCTCTTCTGTAGACAAGAAGCTGCGATTTCGGGATACAGCCCTAGTGAAGCAGGAGCTGCAGTTTTTAATGGATGCCGGCGTACCCCAGGTGAAATTTGTAGACAGGACGTTCAACTGCAACCACAAGCATGCGATGGATATATGGACGTATATTACGGAGCATGACAATGGAATCACGAACTTTCATTTTGAGGTGGCCGCCGACTTGCTGACAGAAGAAGAATTGAAGCTGTTTGAGAAGATGCGGCCCGGACTTATCCAGCTGGAGATAGGAATCCAGTCTACGAATCTCCGTACGATTGAGGAAATCAGGCGGACGATGGATTTTGAACGAGTAAAGCATATCGTCCGCAGAATCCAGGGTTACGGCAATATCCATCAGCATCTGGACCTGATTGCCGGACTGCCGTATGAGGATATGGACAGCTTCGTGAGGTCATTTGACGATGTATACACCCTTCATCCGGAACAGCTCCAGCTGGGGTTCCTTAAAGTTCTGAAAGGTTCCTGGATGGAACGGCAGAAGGAGGCTTACGGACTTGTGCATAAAAGTAAGCCCTGTTATGAAGTGCTGTATACGGACTGGATATCATATGATGATATCCTGCGCCTTAAGGGCATCGAAGAGATGGTAGAGGTATATTATAACAGCGGCCAGTTCACGAGGACGATTGGAAGCCTGGAAGAAGAGTTCTATTCGCCGTTCGAGATGTATGACAGGATAAGGGGATATTACGTGGAACATAACCATATGGACGTACAGCACAAGCGTAGTGCCCGCTATGGGATTTTATTAGATTTTATCATCGGATGGTGTGGAGAGAAGGCAGAATACTATCGCGACCTGCTGACCTTTGACTATTATCTGAGGGAAAATGCCAAGACGAGGCCGGAATTTGCCGGCCGCTATGTGCTTACGAAAGAACAGGCAAGGCAATTCTATGAAACAGAGGCAGAACAGAGGCATTTTCTAAAAGGATATGAGACATTTGACAGAAACCAGATGCGTAAGATGACACATCTGGAAAGATTTACATGCCTCAAAAAGACGGTATTGTTCGACTATATGCAAAGAAATCCATTGAACGGCGAGGCAAGAACATGTATGATAGACATGTAATAGAAAGACTGATGCAGAAGATACGAGGAAGGACAGATGAAGAAAAGAACAAAGGAGATATTGGAGAGACTGGATGAACAGTACGGGACAGAATTCGTATGCTATCTCAATCATGACGCTCCATGGCAGCTGCTTATCGCTACGATGCTGAGTGCGCAGTGTACGGATGCCCGCGTCAATATCGTGACAGAAGGGCTGTTCAAAAAGTATACTTCCGTCGATGCGTTTGCAGATGCGGATTTGAAAGAGCTGGAGCAGGATATAAAGCCGACAGGGTTCTACCATAACAAGGCTAAGAATATTATTGCATGTATGAAGGATATCCGGGATAAGTTCGGTGGAGAAGTGCCGCGAGATATAGAAGATCTTGTCTCTCTCGCTGGGGTTGGCAGAAAGACGGCTAATGTCATCCGGGGTAATATATACCACGAGCCGAGCGTGGTCGTGGATACGCATGTAAAACGGATATCGAACAGGCTTGGGCTGACGAAGAACAAGGATCCGGAAAAGATTGAGCAGGACCTTATGAAGGAGCTGCCTCAGAATCATTGGATACTCTACAATATTCAGATCATCACGTTCGGCAGGACGATTTGTACTGCGAGAAGCCCGAAATGCCAGGACTGTTTCTTGCAAAAATACTGTAAAGAGTATAAAATATAACAAATCAACGGAAGCAAAGAAGGTAGGAAGAAATGAATTTTAACGACAAAAGGGTAAAACGAATCATAGCCATCATGATTATGGTGATTGTCATTGCGATGATTGCAACAATGACGATTCCGTATCTGGTGGCGTAACAGGGGAAAAGTCAGGGGGAGGCTTATGGCTCAGAATCGGCGTAAAAAAATAAGCAGGAGGATGACACAGAAAAGGCGGAGAAGGATGAGGATTCTTTTTGGCCTTGCCGTCTTGTGCGCTATCGTCCTGACCGGCGCATCCTATCTGGTGCTGTACAGGTATGTTTCAAAGGTGCCGGAACATAAGATATGTGACAATATCTATATAGGTAATGTTAATGTCTCGGGTCTGACTAAAAAAGAGGCCAGAGAGCTGATGAAGGAACATCTTCAGGAAGATATGGCGTTGAAGATTACGATGAAGGTGGGCGACAGATCCGCAGAGGCGACGCTTGAGGAACTGGGGCTTTCGTATAAAGATATCGGGAAAGTTGTGGATAAGGCAGCCGGCTACGGGAAGAAGGGGCGCCTCTTCACCCGGTACCGTCAGATAAAAGGCCTGAAAAAAGAGAAGCTTGTCCTTGGTGAAGGGTTTGTCCTGGATGCAGAGAAGACAAAAGCAGTCATTGACGAGAGGGTGGAAGGCCTGGCGGACCATGCGGTAGATGCCAGCATAGCAAAGAGCGGGGATGGCTTTGAGATAATAAAAGAAAAGAAAGGCAAGACCGTAGATGAAAAAGCATCCGAAGAAATGATCGTCGACTATCTGAATGACAGATGGGATCATAAAGGATTCAAGGT
Organism: Extibacter muris; assembly: GCF_004345005.1. Lineage (GTDB taxonomy): Bacteria > Bacillota > Clostridia > Lachnospirales > Lachnospiraceae > Extibacter > Extibacter muris. Next base: position 40,625 of record NZ_SMMX01000010.1, on the reverse strand, counting down.
CAAGATGGCCGTCAAGACAGAGGAACCGTCCATCAAGGCGAAAGACCTTGAAAGCATAAAGGATGAACTTGGATCATTTTCCACAGATGCCGGAGGCGGAGAGCGCTGGAAGAATCTGAAGACAGGTGTGGATAAAATCAATGGAACCATCCTTATGCCCGGCGATGAACTGTCCGTCCATGATACGACCGCCCCTTACGATGCCGAGCATGGGTATGTGGAGGCAGGCTCCTATGAGAACGGGCAGGTGGTGGATTCCTTTGGCGGCGGTATCTGCCAGGTGTCGACGACGCTTTATAATGCAGTGCTGTATTCGGAACTGGAGGTGCTGGAGCGTTATCCGCACTCCATGCTGGTAGCTTATGTGGATCCGTCGAGAGATGCTGCAATTGCAGGGGATTATCTCGACCTTAAGTTCAAAAACAGCTATGAGACGCCCGTCTATATCGCTGCGGAAATCGACAGTGCCAATCAGATGCGGTTTACGATCTATGGAAAGGACACCAGGGCGGAAGGAAGGACTGTGGAGTATGAAAGCGAGACGCTCACAACAGAAGATTACGGTGTCACTTACAAGGAAAACAAAGAGGCGGAACTGGGCAGTGTCCAATATTCGGGCAGCCCTCATACCGGCAAGACGGCCAGGCTCTGGAAAGTAGTGTACCAGGACGGAGCCGAGGTAAGCCGCGATATCATCAATAACAGTACATATGAAAAGTCGGACCAGATTATCGAGGTCGGAACTTTGACAGATAATGCAGAGGCGGCAGAGCTCGTCCGCAAAGCTATCAGTTCGCAGGACAAAGCGGCGATTGATGCCGCCATAGCGGAAGCAAAAGGCTTGAGCGCCGGCGAGAGCAACGGCGAATAGGGCGGGACAGTAACAGTGGAAGAGAGTGGACAGAAGACGATGAGTACAGATATACAGACGGTGCGCGCGGTCAGCGCCACATCCTGCATATGCGGATGGTCGAAAGAGACCGGGGCATATGCGCTGGCGGAAGCATTGAATGAACTGGTGGCTGAAGGGGCCGGCAGCCTTAACGCGCAGGTGCGTATCCTGATACCCGAATCCCATGGCAGCTCCCGGCTTCCTGCCGTACAAAAGCAGATTGAAAAAGCCTGCAGGGAGCAGGGCGTGCCGCTACTTTCCCTACTTCAATATAAAACGCCTGTGGCTTCGCTGCCGCTTGTGGCCGTTACATGTACCGGCATCACGGAGTGTACGGCGCAGCCGGAGGACGCCGCAGGCCAGGGAAGGGAAATCGTGCTTGCGGGATGGACCGGGCTTGCGGGCATGCTGAGGATTGCAGAAGAGCGGGAAGCTGAACTGAAGGAGAGGTTCGCCCCCGCATTCATAAAGCAGATAGAAGCCTTTAATGGCAGCATATTCGCCGGAAAAGCAATCCGGATTGCCAGAGAGGCGGACATACGCATCCTGCGACAGATTACGGAGGGCGGTATATTTGCGGCGCTGTGGCATCTAGCGAAAGAGGCAGGGACAGGCATAGATATTGACATGAAGAAGATATCAGTCCGCCAGGAGACGATAGAAGTATGTGAAAATTACCGGCTGAATCCATACCAGCTGACTTCCACCGGAAGCTTTCTCATGCTTGCCGCCGACGGCGGAAGGCTGGCCGGCGAACTCCGGCGCAATGGAATAGAAGCAGCAGTTATCGGCCGCATGACGGACAACAATGACAAAGTCATACGCAACGGAGAAGAAATCAGGTACATTGACAGGCCTGCACCAGATGAAATAAACAAAATAATAGGACATACTAAGAGCGGTTATTGAAAAATGACCCCTCTTTTTTTTCATTTGGGTACAGGTCAAAGTTTAATTTGGGACGTAACCATTTTCAATTTACCTACGTCCCTGTTCACACTGTTCACAATTTTGATATATCTAAAATGTTAAAAAATCCCAATCTTTTGGTAAAATTGTAATACAAAAGTAACAAAAGTGTATGTTGACTGGCCGGGGGTTTTTCACTAAAATAGAAGGAAGTAGTTAAAAAATGGATTACGAGGAGGAAAGGAAATGCTGAATATTGTGTTGCATGAGCCAGAGATTCCGGCCAATACGGGTAATATCGGCAGGACGTGCGTGGCTACGAACACGCGGCTTCATCTGATTGAGCCGCTTGGCTTCAGGCTGAATGAAAAGAATCTGAAGCGTGCCGGCATGGATTACTGGGACGCTCTGGACGTGACCACATATATCGACTTCGATGAATTTCTGGACAAGAATAAGGGGGCTAAGATATATATGGCGACGACGAAAGCGCCGAACGTATACACGGATGTCCATTATGAACCGGACTGTTATATTATGTTCGGAAAGGAAAGTGCAGGAATACCGGAGGAGATATTGGTAAAACATAAAGAAGACAGTATACGCATTCCTATGGTAGGCGACATCCGGTCGTTGAATCTGGGCAATTCCGTGGCAGTCATTTTATATGAAGCGCTGCGCCAAAACGGTTTTTCGGGTATGAATCTGGAAGGACGTCTCCATCGTCTTGCATGGCAGCAGGGTGGGAGCCTGTAAAACTTATGAACATTGGCGGCTTTGTATAAATTATTATGTAAACTTGTCGATATTACATAATAATACCTTTCTTTTTATACAGTGTACTGAAGCAGGGAAGGGGATATGGCACATATTTTTCAGTTTACCCCAGAGGGCATCAAGCCTATAAACGGTAGGTGAAATTGATAGAATATTTGTTGAATTGTGTAGATGAAAGACGTGGAAGAGCCTTAGAAGACAATATACTTGTGGACTTTTCTAAGGAATTATATTATAATTTTAACTACAGGGAGTTTCAACTAAGAGAGGTGGTGAACCGATGGTAGAAGAAACCATTAAGGCCATCAAGGAGACGGAGAAAGAGGCAGAAGAGATTGTTAAGAATGCTGATACAGAATGTACTTCAATCCTTGAAAGGGCCTCTGCGGATGCCGGGAGGATAATAGAAGAGGCAGAAGCAGAAGCAAGAGCAAAGGCAAAAGCGTCACTTCAGGCTGCAAAAGAAGCTGGAGAAAAAAATGTAGAGAAGGCTCTGGCAGACGTAGAGACGGAAATTGTATCCTTGAAAGAAGCTGCAAAGCAGAAGGAAGGAGATGCGATATCTGCTGTTATAGCAGAACTCGTTTAAAGCATTATGAAAATCAAGAGTAAAGGAGGGATGCGGCTATGGCAGTATTGCAGATGCAAAGGATAAGTATCTGCGCGCTTAAGAAGGACCGTAAAGCCATCCTGGAGAAGGTCCAGTCCATGGGAGTCATAGAAATCAACCATGTAGTGGAAGAGGACGAGGCTTTTGGCAGAATGGATACCATGAATGCCAGACAAAGCTTTGACAAGAAAGCCCAGCTCGCCGATCAGGCGCTCGCTGTACTCGGAACCTATGCTCCGGAAAAGAGCTCGATGCTTTCCAGCCTTGAAGGTAAGAAGCTTGTAGAACAGGAAAAGTTCAGCAAAGCAGCAGCCGACAAGGAAAAGATTATAGCGACAGCGAACAGGCTGGTAGGCTGTAATAAAGAAATTGCAGAGAGCAAGGCAAATATCCTGAAGCTGGAAAACCAGATCGAGTCTTTGACCCCATGGCTTGCGCTGGATGTACCGATGGACCATCCGGGTACGGACAACGTTGCCATGCTTGTCGGGATGATGCCGGGAGGACTCACCTTGGACGGCATATATGCAGCGATTGCAGAACAGAATCCGGAACTGGATGCTATAGATGTGCATATTATCGCCAGCGACAGAGATGCCGTCTATCTGACCGTATTCTGCCTGAAGGCAGACGAAGCCGCGGCAGAAGAAGCTCTCAGGTCGGCCGGATTTGCCAGACCGTCACAGGTGACGGACAAAGTGCCGGCACAGCTAAAAGCGGAACTTGAGGCAGAGATAGCAAAACTGAATAAAAAGATTGAGGAAAAGGAAGCAGAGATTGCAGGCTGCACGGACCGCAGGGAAGAGCTGAAGCTAATCTCGGACTACTTCCGGATCCGCTCAGAGAAGTACGAAGTGCTTGGCACGCTTCCACAGTCTCAGAGGACATTCGTCATGAGCGGTTACACGACAGCGGAAGCGGTACCGGCAGTGCTCAAAACGGTCGGCGAAAAGTATGACTGCGTGATTGACGTAGAAGATTTGAAGGAAGATGAAGAGGCTCCAACCGTTCTTAAGAACAACAGTTTTTCATCCAGCATGGAAGGAATCGTGGCATCTTACGGACTTCCCCACAAAGGTGAATTCGACCCGACCACGATCATGTCATTTTTCTATGTGTTCTTCTTCGGGCTGATGCTTTCGGACGCCGCATACGGAGCCATCATGGCGATTGTATGTTTCGTGCTGCTCAGGAAATACCCGCGTATGAGCGGGGGAATGTACAAGTCAATAAAAATGTTCATGTTCTGTGGCATATCCACGTTATTCTGGGGTGTTCTCTTCGGAGGATATTTTGGAGACGTGATACCGGTATTTTCTGAGAAGTTCTTCGGAGCAGCGGTAAATATAAAGGAACTCTGGTTTGTTCCACTGAACGACCCGATGAGGCTGCTGATTTATTCTATGCTGTTCGGCGTGATCCATCTGTTCATGGGACTTGGCATCAAAGGCTATATGTGCCTCAAAGATGGCAAAGTACTGGATTTCTTCTGCGACGTGGTACTCTGGTATGTATTTTTGATAGGGCTGATCCTGATGCTGCTTCCAAGCGAAATATTCGCGTCCATAGCACAGGCAGAAATCAATTTCCCGCCGGCCGTCAATACGCTGGCCAAAGCGCTCGCCATAATCGGCGCAGTCGGACTTCTGCTGATGTCGGGACGTTCCAGCAAGAACCCGGCACTTAGAATTGCACTGGGAGCATACGACCTGTACAATATCACAGGCTGGCTGAGCGACGTGCTGTCCTATTCTCGTCTTCTGGCCCTTGGACTTGCGACAGGAGTTATCGCTTCTGTAGTAAACCAGATGGCATCCATGATAGGGAGCGGAGTGATAGGAGCCATCGCATTTGTCATCGTATTTATTGTCGGTCACACACTTAATATGGCCATCAACCTTCTGGGTGCATATGTCCATACAAACCGTTTACAGTTTGTTGAATTTTTCAGCAAATTTTATGAGGGTGGCGGAAAGCCTTTCGAGCCATTCCATTCAGATACAAAATATGTAGATATTAAGGAGGAAACTTTATAATGAGTATTTGGAGTGATTTTGGTATTGTTTACGCGTTACTTGGTGCAGCAGTGGCTGTATTACTTGCAGGTGCAGGATCGGCAATCGGTGTCGGTATCGCCGGACAGGCAGCCTCAGGGGTTGTTACAGAGGATCCAAGCAAATTTGCAAAAGTTCTTATCATGCAGCTGCTTCCCGGCACACAGGGAATCTACGGTCTGCTCGTTGGTTTTATCACGCTGTCAAAGATTGGTCTGCTCGGCGGTGGCGCTGCAGACATATCAGTAACGACCGGTCTTCTTATTCTTGCAGCTTGTCTGCCGGTTGGCATCGTCGGTCTTGTTTCCGGCAAATACCAGGGCAAGACGTCTGCGGCCGCTATCGGCATCATCGCTAAGAAACCGGACCAGTTCGGTAAAGCTATGCTTTTCCCTGCAATGGTTGAGACATATGCAATTCTTGCACTTTTGATCTCTATCTTATCTGTTACTGCAATCAGTATATAAGTAGGCATGAAACAAAGATTAAGAAAAGGAGAGCGTGCGAGATGACTGGATTAGATAAAATGAAAAGTCAGATTCTGGATGAAGCGAAAGCAGCAGCTGACAGCAAGCTGTCCAATGCGAAGAGCCAGGCAGAAGAGATTCTGGATAAGGCAAAAGCAGAGGCGGCCAAGACAACCAGCAGCATCTCCCAAAAATCCGAGGCGGAAATTGCAAATTATAAAGAGAGAATCGTCTCTTCCATCGATTTGCAGAGAAGGACGAAAATTCTTGCTGCAAAGCAGGAGATCATTGCAGAAGTACTGGATAAGGCCTACGGAATTTTGAAGACAATGGAAAGCAGTGCGTACTTCGACATGCTGCTGAAACTGCTCGGCAGATATGCACTGCCGCAGGAGGGGGAGATATATTTTTCATCCGCAGACCTTGAACGTCTTCCTGACGGATATGAGGCGAAGATCAGCGGCATCGCCGCTGAAAAGGGAGGCAGTCTGACGTTATCAAAGACGGGCAGGAAAATCGAAAACGGATTTATTCTTGCGTATGGTGGTATCGAAGAGAACTGCACGATAAAAGCTATGTTTGACGCCAAAAGAGATGAACTGTCAGACAAGGTCCATAAGCTGTTATTTTTATAAAAAGCGTAACCATAAGCGACAAGGAGGAGTAACATGAGTGAACAATATACCTACGCGGTTGCGCGCATACGTGCTCTGGAAGTTTCTCTATTCTCCAATTCCGCTGTTGACCAGCTGATTGCCTGTGCGGATTATGGCCAGTGCATTCAGTTCCTTCAGGAGAGGGGATGGGGAGACAGCGATACCCCGGCGGATGCAGAAGCTATACTGACCCGGGAAGAGGAGAAGATATGGGAAGTGGTCAGGGAATTATCCGTGGATATGGATAAATTTGACGTGCTTTCCTATCCAAAACTTTTCCACAACCTGAAAGCTGCAATTAAAGAGGTGTGTACGGAGGAAGAGAACAGGCACATATTCTATGAGGATGTATCCATCCCAGGGAAGGTGATGCTGGAGATTGTCCGTGAAAAGGACTTTGGAAAGCTTCCGCACAACATGCAGGCAGCGGCGGAGGAGGCATATGAGACCCTTCTTCACACGAGGGATGGTCAGCTCTGTGACGTGATCATAGACAGGGCAGCACTTGAGGCAGTCTATGAGGCGGGGCAGCAGGCGGAAGACGATATTATCCGGGACTATGCCGAATCTACGGTAGGAGTTGCAGATATCAAGATTGCTGTCCGTTCACAGAAAACCGCGAAGTCTTTGGAATTTATGAAACGGGCGATGGCTGAATGTGAGAGTATCAATGTAGACCAGCTTGCAAAGGCTGCACTCAGCGGCATGGATGCTATCCGGGAATATCTGTCCGGTACCGCATATGCGGAAGGTGCAGAAGCGCTGGCGGATTCTCCGTCGGCATTTGAGCGCTGGTGTGATAACCGGATCATTCAGACGATAAGTCCGCAGAAATATAATGCATTTACAATAGGGCCTGTAATCGCCTACGTAATTGCGAGACAGAATGAAATAAAGACGGTACGAATCATTCTTTCCGGCAAACTCAATGACTTACCGGATGATTCAATCCGAGAAAGGGTAAGGGAGATGTATGTATAAGATTGCGGTATTGGGCGATTATGACAGTATCTACGGTTTCGCTACATTGGGTCTTGATACGTTTCCAGTAAGTACCCGCGAGGAAGCCGGAGAAAAGCTGCATCAGCTGACCCTTGGGGATTATGGCATCATCTATGTCACCGAGGCGATGGCGGCAGAATTAAAACATGAAATAGAGAAATATCAGGAGCAGGTCGTACCGGCCATTATCCAGATCCCCGGCATATCCGGCAATACCGGAGCAGGGGTGGAAGGCGTCAAGAAGTCTGTGGAGCAGGCGGTAGGCTCTGATATTATCTTTGGGAACGAATAAAGAAGGAAAGGTGGGTGATTCGTCCAAATGAGTACAGGTACGATTAAAAAAGTAGCAGGACCGCTGGTTATCGCAGAAGGGATGCGGGACGCTAACATGTTCGACGTTGTACGTGTTAGCAATCAGCGGCTCATTGGAGAGATTATCGAGATGCACGGGGACGAGGCATCAATTCAGGTATATGAGGAGACATCGGGCTTGGGGCCGGGGGAACCGGTAGAATCTATGGAAGTGCCTATGTCCGTTGAACTCGGACCTGGCCTTATCGCAAGCATTTACGATGGTATCCAGCGTCCGCTTGACGATATTATGAAGGTGTCTGGAAACAGCCTGCAGAGAGGTGTCGAGGTTGCTTCCCTGAAAAGAGATAAAAAATGGGAATTTGTTCCCCTTGCTAAAGCCGGGGACGAAGTGATAGCAGGTGATGTGCTCGGCACCGTGCAGGAGACTATCGTCGTACAGCAAAAGATTATGGTACCTTACGGAATCAAGGGTACGATAAAAGAGATCAAATCAGGTGAATTTACAGTGGAAGAGACCGTGGCAGTCATTTCCACGGAAGACGGCGATAAAGAGCTTACAATGCTGCAGAGATGGCCGGTACGTAAGGGCCGTCCGTATGTAAAGAAGCTTCCGCCGGAGAAGCCGCTCGTAACAGGACAGCGTGTCGTAGACACGTTCTTCCCGATTGCAAAAGGCGGTGTTGCCGCGGTTCCGGGACCTTTCGGAAGCGGCAAGACAGTTATCCAGCATCAGCTGGCGAAATGGGCGGAGGCCGACATCGTGGTATATATCGGATGCGGCGAGCGTGGAAACGAGATGACAGACGTTCTGAACGAATTTCCTGAGCTGAAAGATCCTAAGACGGGACAGTCATTGATGCAGAGGACCGTCCTCATCGCCAATACGTCAGACATGCCGGTTGCTGCCCGTGAGGCATCTATCTACACCGGTATCACGATAGCAGAATACTTCCGCGATATGGGATATTCCGTAGCGTTGATGGCAGACTCCACATCCCGCTGGGCAGAGGCCCTCCGTGAGATGTCAGGACGTCTGGAGGAGATGCCTGGCGAAGAAGGCTATCCTGCTTACCTCGGAAGCCGTCTGGCACAGTTCTATGAAAGAGCAGGACATGTAATCTCCCTTGGACAGGACGAAAGGGAAGGGGCACTCTCCGTAATCGGAGCCGTATCCCCTCCGGGCGGAGATATCTCTGAGCCGGTATCCCAGGCGACGCTGCGTATCGTCAAGGTGTTCTGGGGGCTGGATTCTGCATTGGCCTACAAGCGTCATTTCCCTGCAATCAACTGGCTGACCAGTTATTCGCTGTACGTTGACAACATGGCTGACTGGTTTAACAATGAAGTGGCATCCGACTGGATGGAAGGGCGTCAGAAGATGATGAGCCTTCTGCAGGAAGAGGCAGAACTTGATGAAATCGTAAAAATGGTAGGTATGGACGCGCTGTCACCGACGGACCGTCTCAAGATGGAGGCCGCAAGGTCTATTCGTGAGGACTTCCTGCACCAGAACTCTTTCCATGAGATTGATACGTATACATCTCTCAGAAAGCAGTACCTGATGATGAAGCTCGTTCTCGCATTCTATGAAGAAGCATCTGAGGCACTGGGCCAGGGCGCATCTATGCAGATTCTGATCAACATGGAAGTAAGAGAGAGAATCGGACGTTATAAATATACTCTGGATGCAGACATCGAGACAGAGTATGAGAAGATATTAAATGAACTGCACACCGAAATCGCAGGTGCGTTTGGGAAGGAGGACTTCTAAATTATGCCAAAAGAATACAGAACCATACAGGAAGTTGCCGGCCCTCTAATGCTGGTGCGCGGTGTCGAAAACGTAGCCTATGACGAACTGGGCGAGATTGAACTTGCAAGTGGTGAGAGACGCCGCTGCAAGGTGCTGGAAATCAACGGAAGTGATGCGCTCGTACAGCTCTTTGAGAGTGCGACAGGTATCAACTTAAGCAACAGTAAAGTACGTTTCCTCGGACGGAGCATGGAGCTTGGAGTGTCCGGGGACATGCTTGGACGTGTATTTGACGGTCTGGGACGCCCGATTGACGGCGGCCCTGAGATTCTTCCGGAAGAACGGAGGGATATTAACGGCCTGCCTATGAATCCGGCAGCCAGAAGCTACCCTGAGGAGTTCATACAGACAGGTGTTTCAGCCATAGACGGCCTGAATACGCTTGTTCGAGGACAGAAGCTGCCTATCTTCTCTGCGTCAGGTCTGCCACATGCCAATCTGGCGGCACAGATTGCGAGACAGGCGAAGGTGCGCGGTACAGATGAGAATTTCGCTGTTGTATTTGCCGCTATGGGTATAACATTCGAGGAGTCCAACTTCTTTGTTGAATCATTTAAAGAGACCGGCGCTATCGACAGGACGGTACTGTTCGTCAACCTTGCAAATGACCCGGCTATCGAGCGTATCTCCACACCTCGTATGGCGCTGACCGCAGCAGAATATCTGGCATTTGAGAAGGATATGCATGTACTTGTCATCCTGACAGACATCACAAACTATGCGGATGCGCTCCGTGAAGTATCCGCGGCCCGTAAGGAAGTGCCCGGACGCCGCGGCTACCCCGGCTACATGTATACCGACCTTGCATCCCTCTACGAGAGAGCCGGACGACAGAACGGCAAAAAGGGAAGTATAACGATGATTCCTATCCTGACGATGCCGGAAGATGATAAGACACATCCGATTCCTGACCTGACGGGATATATTACAGAAGGCCAGATTATCCTGAGCCGTGACTTATACAGAAAAGGGGTTCAGCCGCCGATCGACGTGCTGCCGTCACTGTCACGTCTGAAAGATAAAGGTATCGGTGACGGAAAGACAAGAGCCGACCATTCCAATACACTGAACCAGCTGTTTGCGGCATATGCACGTGGTAAAGACGCGAAAGAGCTCATGACGATCCTCGGAGAGGCGGCCCTCACCGAAATCGACCTCCTCTACGCTAAATTTGCCGATGCATTCGAGAAGGAATACGTATCACAGGGATACAACACAGACCGCTCCATCGAGGAGACCCTCGAAATCGGCTGGAAACTCCTGTCCATGCTGCCAAGGGCCGAACTAAAACGTATCGACGACAAATTCTTAGATTTATACTATGGAAAGCAGTAAGCCGTGCGCAGATTGAAGGATCAGCCATGCAAGCTTGCTTGCGTATGGCTGGCTCCTGCAAGCTGCATAGGGCGCCAGCCCGCAGCGAGAAGAAGCGAAGCGGAATCGAGATGGCACGGCGTAAACGAGCCAGTCGATATGGCTCCTGCAAGCTGCATAGGGCGCCAGCCCGCAGCGAGAAGAAGCGAAGCGGAATCGAGCTGGCACGGCGTGAACGAGCCAGTCGATATGGCTCCTGCAAGCTGCATAGGGCGCCAGCCCGCAGCGAGAAGAAGCGAAGCGGAATCGAGCTGGCACGGCGTAAACGAGCCAGCCGGCCGTGTAAAGTGAATCTCGCCGGCATGTATTAACAGAAAAGGGAGGTGGATGGATAGATGGCATCTACGCAGGTGACTCCTACCCGTATGGAGTTGACCAAGACAAAGAGAAAATTAGTCACAGCTGCCAAGGGGCATAAGCTCCTGAAAGACAAACGTGACGAGCTGATGCGCCAGTTCCTGGACCTTGTCCGTGAGAATATGGAACTGCGTCTGAAAGTAGAGGCCGGAATCCGCTCTGCAAATAAGAATTTTGTCATAGCCAAGGCCGGAATGGACGAAGCTACGCTGAATACAGCGCTGATGGCACCAAAGCAGGAAGTGAACCTGGAAGTTGACAAGAAGAACGTCATGAGCGTCAACATCCCGGTCTTTGAGACGAAGACCAGGACTGCGGACGCGAATGATATATATTCTTACGGCTTTGCCTTTACTTCCAGCGACCTGGACGGTGCCGTAAAATCTCTGGCAGATATCCTGCCGGATATGCTGAAACTTGCGGAGACGGAAAAAGCATGCCAGCTCATGGCGGTGGAAATCGAGAAGACGAGACGCCGCGTCAATGCGCTGGAACATGTCATAATTCCGGAAGCACAGAAAAATATCAAGTATATTACGATGAAGCTGGATGAGAACGAAAGAAGCTCCCAGATTCGTCTGATGAAAGTAAAAGATATGATGCTTGAAGAAGCGCATCATTACAGTGAAAGAGCCTGATATGGCAGTCGCAGGCAGCGTATCCCGCAAGGTATCCGCTGCCTGTTTTTTATAACATAGGAAACTTCGTTCCCTATGATATAAAAAACCTCCGGGGGATGCGCACTCGCTTTCGCGGAGGAAATCCTCCCAAAGGTCGGATGCGCTCGGCGCGGAGAGTCCGCAAGCGGACTCTTTGTTCAGGGTATAGGAAACTTTGTTCCTGTACCCTGAAATCTCTCCGGGGAATCCCGCTGCGGCGGTAAGGAATGAATCCTATACGAAGCTTTACAGTTCCGGTTATTGAAAATGCACTCCATGGCCGGCACGAGACAGGATAAGGCAAGATCCGTCTGCCGGATTGTGGAACATCGGGGAAAACGGCGCATATGATAAGATAGATACTTAGCTTAGGAGTGTGTGTACATGGACAATCGACTGCCTTACTACATGGCCTATCCGATGCCTTTACTCTATGATGACGACAAGGTTGCCAGAAGGGACCTGGATTATATGAAGAGCCTGTATCCTGCCACAGCCAAACGGCTGATTCCTTATATTGAAGATGAATGTGACAGGCTGGAATATGAAGGAAGCATGATGTATGACGAATATCCGGATCAGCTGCAGCTGCGGCTGATGTGCCGGCGGATATTCGACAGGGCCGAGGAAGATGAAGAGGATCCGGGCAGCTGGCTGAATGACTTGATTCAGGTCATGGCCTATCAGGAACTATGCCGCAGACGCAGTGAGCACAGGAACATGAGACGGAAATACTACTAATGAAAGAAAGGAGCCAGACCTTGAGAAGAAAGGCCTGACTCCTTCCTCAGTTTCGTGAGGGTGGACGGATGAGCCTGTATATGTTAAAATAATCATTAAACATATAGAGGAAGGTACGACAGACATGGAGAATATAATATTTATCGGTATGCCTGCGGTAGGAAAGAGTACGGTCGGAGTTGTCGTTGCAAAGCGGCTTGGCTATCAGTTTATGGATACGGACCTTTTGATACAGGAAGAGGAAGGGAACCTCCTCAGGGAAATTATAGAAGAAAAGGGAATTGTTGGATTTTTGGAAATAGAAGACCGTGTGAATGCGAGAGTAGAGGTGCACAATACGGTCATATCACCGGGCGGCAGCGTAGTATACTGCGAAAATGCCATGAAACATTATAAAGAAATCGGTACGGTCGTATATTTGATGGCATCTTATGAGACAATAAACAAGAGGCTGAAAAGTGCGAAAAACAGAGGCGTCGTGCTTCGGGACGGACAGACGCTCAAGGATCTGTATGATGAGAGAGTCCCCTTGTTCGAGCGTTATGCGGATCTGACCGTGTGCGAGGACGGGCTCAAGCTGGAAGACACGATAGACAAGGTGATCGAGGCGTTACAAAGTGCATAAAAAGTTACGGTTGCATTAAGAAAAATGTAATATAAGTTACATAATTGTAAAAAATATTTTACAATTTTCGATTCTATGGTATAATAGCAAAGAATGTGAATAAAGACAAATAGTTATCAAAGTTTTGAGAGTGAATATAAATTGATATTGAGGTGCAGTATGGAACAGTATATTATAAAAGGCGGCCATCCGCTTGTTGGAGAAGTAGAGATAGGCGGAGCGAAGAATGCGGCTCTGGCGATTCTCGCAGCGGCAATCATGACAGATGACACAGTTCTTATCGACAATATACCGGACGTCAATGATGTCAATGTATTATTGGATGCAATTACCGGAATCGGTGCAAAGGTGCACCGCGTAGACCGACACACGGTCAAGATCAACGGAAGCGGTATCAGGAATTTTGATGTGGAGTATGACTATATCAAGAAGATCCGCGCGTCTTACTATCTGCTCGGCGCGCTGCTTGGCAAGTACAAGAGAGCGGAAGTGGCACTTCCGGGAGGATGCAATATCGGGAGCAGGCCGATAGACCAGCACCTGAAGGGGTTCCGCGCACTCGGAGCCGACGTGGATATCGAGCACGGCAAAGTAGTTGCCGAAGCAGAGAATCTGGAAGGGCGGCATGTTTATTTCGACGTCGTGACAGTAGGGGCGACGATCAATGTAATGATGGCGGCAACGATGGCAGAAGGCATCACTATCATGGAGAACGTGGCAAAAGAACCGCACGTAGTAGACGTTGCCAATTTCCTGAACAGCATGGGAGCCAACATCAGAGGCGCGGGAACCGATGTGATTAAGATCCGTGGCGTCCACAGGCTGCACGGGACGGAATACTCTGTCATACCGGACCAGATCGAGGCGGGTACGTTTATGTTTGCCGCGGCAGCCACAAAAGGAGACGTAACGGTGCTGAATGTCATTCCGAAGCATCTGGAAGCTACGATTGCAAAGCTGACAGAGATCGGTTGTGAAGTAGAGGAATTTGACGACGCGGTGCGTGTCGTTTCCAAAGGAGACCTGACAAGCACCCACGTAAAGACGCTTCCATATCCTGGCTTTCCGACGGATATGCAGCCCCAGATAGGAGTGACGCTGGCTTTATGCAAGGGGACAAGTACCATAACAGAGAGCATATTTGAGAACAGATTCAAATATCTGGATGAACTGGCCAGAATGGGGGCCAATATAAAAGTAGAAGGCAATTCTGCTACCATCGAAGGGGTAGATAAGTTCTCCGGGGCCAGGGTGAGCGCACCGGACCTTCGTGCAGGCGCGGCGCTCTGCATCGCAGGACTTGCCACGGATGGAATAACGATTGTAGATGATATCATCTATATACTCAGGGGATACGAAAGATTTGATGAAAAGCTCCGCGGCATAGGCGCACTTATGGAACAGGTCTCTACGGAGAAGGAAATCCAGAAGTTCACGCTGAAGGTAAGCTAGAAGAAAAGATGAATCATATAAAACAGACATTTGAATCAGTCCGCATGTTGCGGGCTGATTTTGGTAAGCGGGGAAAAAGATGAAGAAGATAAAGAACCGTTATATGGTTCTGCTCATTGCAGCCATCGTTAATTTTGTACATGGAAACCCGTACATATGGACGGTGTTCCAGCCCCATGTCAGATCTGAGTACCATCTCAGCCTGGCGGCATCCAGCCAGCCTTTTACGATAATCATAGGGATTTTTGCCGTTGGCAATATGATAGGCGGATACCTTCAGCACAAGATCGGAGCCAGGGCGACGATTCTTAGCGGAAGCTTCGTGATGTGTACCGGATTCTTTCTGGCGGCAGTCGCGCCGGTTGGAATGCCGTGGGTGATATCAGCCGGATATGGGCTGCTCGGGGGGCTCGGTTCCGGCTGCGCGTTCAGCATGCTCGTAGCCGTGCCGCAGCAGTGGTTTCCGGACAAGAGGGGGCTGGTGACGGGGATAACGGTAGGAATCGTCGGCATCTCCGGCGTAGTCATGAACCCTTTCTGTGACTGGCTGCCTGCGAACCACGGCTACAGGTATGCAATGCTGGCCGTGACGGGAATCTATGCCGTATTAAGCCTGGGCGGCATATTTATCTCAGAGCCGGATGCCAGGCCGGCCGGACATGGGGAAGGCGGCGCGGTGGAAATCGTGCAGAGGAAGCAGTATACCACAAAGGAACTGTTCCGGACGAAGACCTACTATCTCTTGAGCATATCCATGGCCCTTGCAGTACCGGCGTATGTGCTCGTCAATCCGCTGATGAAATCGCTCGGGATGGAGCGGGGACTGACGGATGGCGCAGCCCTGATAGGCGTCGTAGCCGCTTCAGCCGCTAACATCGCAGGGCGTTTTGCAGCGCCATGGATGTCGGACTTCTGTGGAAGGAAGGCGGTGATACAGGTATTGTATGCAACCGCCATGATATCAGTCATCGGCCTCACGGTGGCAAGGGGCGGCCTGTTCATACTGCTCATATCACTCGTGTCGCTTACATATGGAGGGTTTGTCAGCGTATTTCCCGTACTGACTTCAGACTGCTTTGGCATGAAGTACCAGGGGATGAACTTCGGAGCGGTCATGCTCGGATACGGAGTCGTATCCATCCTCTGCCCTTATCTGCTGGCGGCAGTCCAGGATACGCGGCTTGGAACCAGCCTTTCTTTTATCATCGCAGGCGGCATATGCGTAATCGGTATGGCCGCGACGGACCGTATACAGGTCCGCCAGGAATGAATTGCGTATTGACATTTTGCGTGAAAGGCTGTAAAGTCTTATTGAACAACAAGTTAATAATAAAACTTTCTCTTATTCAGAGCAGTGGAGATACAAAGGATCTGTGAAGCTGCGGCAACCCCGTAAAGGAAGGTGCCAACCTGAGCGAGTCTTTCGAACAATAAGAGGATTGGTTTATGAATATAAAACAGTCCGCTTATGGCGGATTGTTTTTTTGTACAATAGGAAACGTGTTTCCATATTGCCAGAGACCATCGGGAGAAAGTTTTACAGTGCCGGAAACGGCAGTTAAGAAAGGAGAACATATGGAAAAGAGATTATTTACATCAGAATCAGTGACAGAAGGGCACCCGGACAAGATGTGCGACCAGATATCCGATGCGATTCTGGATGCACTTATGGAACAAGACCCGATGAGCCGTGTCGCCTGCGAGACGAGTACGACGACAGGGCTTGTACTCGTAATGGGAGAGATAACGACCAATGCATATGTAGACATCCAGAAGATCGTGAGGGATACGGTCAGGGAAGTCGGGTACACAAGGGGGAAATATGGGTTCGACTGCGAGACGTGCGGCGTGATCACCGCCATTGATGAGCAGTCGCCGGATATCGCACTCGGGGTAGACAAGGCGCTGGAGGCGAAAGAAAACAAGATGTCAGATGCCGAACTGGAGGCGATAGGGGCGGGAGACCAGGGCATGATGTTCGGGTACGCGACGGATGAGACGCCGGAGCTGATGCCTTACCCGATAGCACTTGCACACAAGCTGTCCAAGAAGCTCACAGAAGTAAGGAAGGACGGGACGCTTTCCTATCTGAGACCTGACGGCAAGACGCAGGTGACGGTAGAGTACGATGAAAAAGGGGCTCCGGTCAGGCTGGAGGCGGTCGTTCTGTCTACGCAGCATGACCCGGATGTGACGCAGGAGCAGATACATGAAGATATTAAGAAATATGTGTTCGACGAGGTGATACCGGCAGAAATGACAGATGAAGATACAAAGTTCTTCATCAATCCGACCGGAAGATTCGTAATCGGCGGCCCTCACGGGGACAGCGGCCTTACGGGAAGGAAGATCATCGTGGACACATACGGCGGCATGGCACGCCACGGTGGCGGGGCATTTTCAGGCAAAGACTGTACGAAGGTGGACCGTTCAGCGGCCTATGCGGCACGCTATGCGGCTAAGAATATCGTGGCTGCGGGACTCGCCCGCAGATGCGAGATACAGCTGTCTTACGCAATCGGCGTGGCCCATCCGACGTCTGTCAGGGTTGAGACATTTGGCACAGGCAGGCTGTCAGACGACAGGCTTGTGGAGATTGTCCGTGAGAATTTTGACCTCCGTCCGGCGGGCATCATCAGGATGCTGGACCTCAGACGCCCGATTTATAAGCAGACAGCGGCTTACGGACATTTTGGCAGGACCGATATCGATCTGCCGTGGGAAAAGACTGACAAAACAGAGATATTGTCCTCATATTTATAAAAATTTTATAAAAGTTTATGGGTGCTTTCGTGTGAAGCACCCTTTTTCATGCTATACTTAAGCACGGAGGATATGACTATGAAGCTAAAAACGAGGCTTATAATAGCATTTTTGACAGTGATACTGATTCCGGTCCTGCTTACGTTTCTTATGGTCTGCGGGTTGAGCCGGTATCAGATTAATTCTATAGAAAAGACTTATGAAATAACCGGAACTACAGTGAAAAGCTTTGCCAATTCCATGCAGGTACTGTCACGCCTGACAGAAAAGCCTTACCATGAGCTGGAGGAGATGGTGCAGGAAGACCCGGAGCAGCTCGAGGATGCCACATGTCTGGAGAAGTTTAATAAAAAGCTGGAGAAGAAAAAGGCATACCTGCTTGTGCGCAAGGGCACCACGATCATATATATGGGCACAGACATCGACAATGTGAACCATGTGATTCCTCAGCTGCCGCAGTACGGGGAATCAGGCAACACATCTGAGAACGGGGTGTATCTGGGCGGCGAGGCACAGGCGCTTGTCAAACAGGTGGATTACTTATATGAGGACGGCGAACAGGGGAGTGCCTTTATTATAACGGATGTCAGCAATATGATACCGGAAGTGCAGGAGTTTATCGTAGACCTGGGGATGGGCATACTAATCGTGCTCGTGCTGACAGCGCTGCTTCTTATATTCTGGATATACCGCGCGGTGATGCAGCCTCTTGGCAAGATGCAGAATGCGGCCCAGAACATCAAGGAGGGCAACCTGGACTTTGAACTGAGGCCGGAGTCTGACGATGAGCTTGGACGGCTGTGCCGGGATCTGGAAGAGATGAGAAGGCGTCTGAAAGACAATGCGGAGGAGAAGGTAGAATCCGATAAAGAAAGCAAGGAGCTTATCAGCAACATTTCCCACGACCTGAAGACGCCCGTGACGGCAATCAAAGGATATGCGGAAGGAATCATGGACGGGGTGGCGGACACGCCTGAGAAGATGGATAAATATATCAGGACGATATATAATAAAGCCAATGAGATGGATCTGCTCATCAACGAGCTGACGCTGTACTCCAAGATAGACACGAACAGGATCCCGTACAATTTCAACACATTGTCCGTGAACGAATATTTCAACGACTGCGCGGAGGACCTGTCGCTTGAGATGGAGTCTAAAAATGTGGAATTTGGATACTTCAACTATGTGTCGCCAGGCGTACAGGTCATCGCGGACGCAGAGCAGATCAAGCGGGTGATACACAACATTGTCAACAATTCCCTGAAGTATATGGACAAATCAAAGGGAAAGATCAATCTCAGGGTCAAGGATGTAGGCGACTTTATACAGGCGGAAATCGAGGACAATGGAAAGGGAATCGCGGCCAAGGACCTGCCGAATATATTTGACCGGTTCTACCGGACCGATGCTTCGAGGAATTCCTCGAAGGGGGGGAGCGGCATAGGGCTGTCGATCGTCAAGAAAATCATAGAGGAGCATGGGGGGAAGATATGGGCCACAAGCCGGGAGGACACCGGAACGACCATGTACTTCGTGCTCAGAAAATATCAGGAGGTACCGATTCATGAATAAAATATTGATAGTGGAAGATGAAGAGACAATTGCGGATCTGGAAAAAGATTATCTGGAGCTGAGCGGATTCCATGTGCAGGTAGCCAATGACGGTGAACTTGGCCTTAAGAAGGCGCTGGAAGAGGACTATGATCTGTTTATCCTGGATCTGATGCTTCCGGGCATAGACGGGTTCGATATATGCCGTCAGGTGAGGAATGTCAAGAATACTCCGATTATCATGGTATCCGCCAAGAAGGACGACATTGATAAGATCAGAGGGCTTGGACTCGGGGCCGACGACTATATGACCAAACCATTCAGCCCAAGCGAGCTTGTGGCAAGGGTGAAGGCACATCTGGCACGGTATGACCGTCTGACGGGAAGTGCGGCTGAGGTGAACAACATCATCGAGATTCGGGGGCTCAAGATAGACACGACGGCAAGGCGTGTATGGGTGAACGGTGAAGAGAGGACATTCACGACGAAAGAATTCGACCTGCTTACTTTTCTGGCAAGCCATCCGAACCACGTATATACGAAAGAGGAGCTTTTCCGGGAGATATGGGATATGGAGTCCATAGGTGATATCGCGACCGTCACCGTGCATATCAAGAAGATCCGTGAAAAAGTGGAGATGGACACCTCTAACCCGCAGTATATCGAGACGATCTGGGGCGTGGGCTACCGCTTCAAAGTATAACAGGACATATTTAGGGCCATTGTAGTATATGAATGGTATTATCTGACAGCGAAGAGAGGGAAGGTCCATGAGCGAGCACAAGAAGAATATCAGGTGGAACACGATGCAGCTGCTGACGCTCGGTTTTCTCGGAGTGATTCTGCTTGGAGGGATACTTCTGTGGCTACCTATATGCAACGAAAAACCCATTGCATTTATGGATGCTTTGTTTACGTCCACGACCGCAGTCTGCGTTACCGGCCTCGTGACGATAACCCCTGCGGTACAGTTTACGCTGCTTGGGAAGGTGATACTGCTGCTTCTGATCCAGATTGGAGGGCTGGGTGTCATTGCCTGTGCCACGGCTTTTTTCCTGATTTTAAAAAAGAAGATTACCGTGCGGGAACGGGTCGTAATCCAGGAATCTTACAATATGGACCGGCTCGGCGGGATGGTAGGGATGGTCAGGCGGGCCATCATCGGAACGCTCATCGTAGAAGCCGCAGGGGCGGTGCTGTATGCGGTACAGTTCATCCCAGAGTTTGGAGTAGCAAAAGGGATCTGGTATTCTGTCTTCCATGCCGTGTCTGCGTTCTGCAATGCAGGTATAGATATACTCGGCGACAGCAGCCTGATGGAATATGTGACGAATCCAGTCATCAACATAACGACCATGCTGCTTATCATATTGAGCGGTATCGGATTCACGGTATGGACGGATGTCATCACCAACAGCAAAAAGATTTTTAAAAATGAAGTGCCGCGGAAATGGTGGTTTACCCGCCTGGCGCTTCATTCCAAGATAGCAATAGTTACGACGGCTGTCCTGCTCGTGTCAGGTACCGTCGCGGTACTGGGCATGGAATATAATAACCCGGACACGATTGGAAACATGAGCATAGGAGAGAAGGTCATGGCCTCCATGTTCCAGTCGGTCACTACGAGGACAGCCGGGTTTGCCACGATATCACAGGGAGGGCTCTATACGGAGTCCAAGCTGATCTGCTGCATCCTTATGTTTATCGGAGGGTCTCCGGGCGGTACGGCGGGAGGCGTGAAGACGACGACAGTGGCGATGCTCGTGATAGCCTGCATCACCTTTGTAAGGGGTGGACGGGATACGGAATGCTTCGGCCGGAGAATTGACAACGCGAATATACGCACCGGCTTTTTCGTCGTGCTGGTGGCGTTCGCGGCGTTCCTGGCCGGCGTGACCGCAATCACGGTGATAGAACCGGAAGATGTCCCGTTCATCGGGATCTTGTACGAGGCGTCCTCCGCAATCGGAACGGTAGGGCTGACTGCAGATCTGACGCCACATCTGAGCAGGGCGAGCCAGGCGGTCATCATGGCGATGATGTATCTTGGACGGCTCGGGCCGATTACGCTGGCACTCCTGTTCGGCGGAAAGGTGCATCCGAGAGATAAGATACGCAGGCTGCCAGAGCGGCGGATCATGGTAGGTTAGGAGGTAGAGATGAAGAAACAATATGCAGTATTTGGACTAGGAAGCTTCGGTTCCAGCGTGGCGGTCACGCTGCAGAACCTTGGCTGCGAGGTCGTCGTGGTAGATAACAGGATGGAGCGTATCCAGGAGATTGCAGACGACGTGTCTTATGCGATACAGGCGGATATGCAGGACCAGGAGGTCATACGTTCCCTTGGGGCGCGGAATCTGGACGGGGTTATCATAGCAGTCTCGGAAGACATGGAGGCCAGCGTAATGGCTACCATCATATCCAAGGAGCTCGGCGTGCCATATGTGCTTGCCAAGGCAAGAAATGAAATGCACGCGAAGATACTGCGGAAGCTCGGAGCTGACGCGGTCGTATTCCCGGAACGTGAGACGGGAGAGCGGATTGCGAAAAATCTTGTATCCACGAATTTTGCAGACTGGATCGCGCTGTCTCCGGAGTACAGTATCACCGAGGTGGCCGTACCAGATAGCTGGAGCGGAAAGAGCCTGCAGGAGCTGGATGTGAGACGCTCCCATGATGTGAGCGTAGTAGGCGTAGTGACAGGTGATAAGGTAGAGGTGAATCCGGACCCGAACAGGCCGCTTGGCCAGGACATGGTATTGATTCTGGTCGGCGCCAACGAGGCACTGGAGAACTTTCGGAAAGGATAAGGGCGGGATGCGATGATTACAAGTACAGGAAACCAGAAGGTAAAACGGCTTGTTAATCTTAAAAAAAAGAGGAAGGCCAGAGATGAAGAAGGCGTCTTCCTTGTGGAAGGGATCCGGATGTTCCGGGAAGTTCCGGCCGGCCGGCTTGCCGAAGTATATGTGTCGGATTCCTTCTACAATAAGGAAGGCAGTACAGTCGGCCGTGTGCTGGGAGGGAGCCGTATCCGGACGGAGATATTGTCTGATCAGGTCTATGCCTATGTTTCTGACACGAAGACGCCCCAGGGCGTCCTCTGCGTCGTACGGCAGAAGATGTATACGCTTGCACAGGTGGCAGGCGGAGAGCGGGCGCATGTTCTTGTCCTTGACAATCTGCAGGATCCCGGCAACATGGGAACCGTCATCCGGACGGCGGAAGGTGCCGGGGTGACAGGAATCATCATGAGCAGCGATTGCGTAGACGTGCATCATCCAAAGACGATCCGGTCTACGATGGGGTCTGTCTATCGGATGCCGTTATACCGGACAGAGGATATTGCCGGGGCCGTGCGGTGGATGAAGGAAAGAGGTATCCATACATATGCGGCGCATCTTGACGGGATGCTTTCTTATGATGAACCCGATTATACGAATCCGTGTGCATTTTTTATCGGAAATGAAGGCAATGGGCTCAGAGAGGAGATTGCCGCGATGGCGGATTCTTATATCCGCATTCCTATGGAAGGTCAGGTGGAATCGCTGAATGCGGCCATAGCTTCCGCGGTGCTCATGTTTGAGGCGGCGAGGCAGAGACGGCAACAGTAATTGCTTTATAGACAGAAGTATAGTAAGATAGACTTGAGGAATACTATTACAAGAAAAGAGAGGACAGCATATGCAGACGATGTATTGGTTGGTATTATTTGTAATTCTGTTGATTATAGAGATCCTTACCATGGGTCTGACGACCATATGGTTCGCAGGCGGCGCGCTCATAGCATTTGTGGCCGGTGTGCTGGGATTTGGCACGATAGTGCAGATGATCGTATTTGTGGTAGTGTCCGTGATTCTTCTGATTGTTACGAGACCCATCGCGGTCAAATATTTTAACAAGGAGCGTCAGAAGACCAATGCGGAGAGCCTGATCGGGCAGCAGGCACTGGTTCTGGAGGATATCGATACACTCCAGTCTAAGGGAAGAGTCGAGATAAACGGACAGGAGTGGTCGGCTAAGACAGATGAGCCTGACGGCCGCATTGAAAAGAATACAGTAGTTGTGATTGATGGAATACAAGGAGTGAAGCTCATAGTAAGAGCAAGAGAGGAGAAGGCATAGTGGGAGCGTTAGTTGGTAAAATCATAGGTATCATAGTAATAGTCGTTGTCGTCCTGGTTCTGATATCCTGTATCAGGATCGTAAGGCAGGCGCAGGCGCTTGTCATCGAGAGACTTGGCGCATATCAGGCGACATGGGGGACCGGACTCCATGTGAAGCTGCCGATCGTAGACCGGGTGGCAAGAAAAGTAGACATGAAAGAACAGGTGGTGGACTTTGCGCCGCAGCCGGTTATTACAAAGGATAATGTCACGATGAGGATCGATACGGTCGTGTTCTATCAGATTACAGACCCGAAGCTCTTCTGCTACGGAGTGGCGAATCCGATTATGGCGATCGAGAATCTGACGGCCACCACGCTGAGAAATATCATCGGCGATCTGGAGCTGGACCAGACACTTACATCAAGAGAGACGATCAACACGAAGATGCGTTCTTCTCTCGATGTGGCGACAGACCCATGGGGTATCAAAGTCAACCGTGTGGAACTTAAGAATATCATTCCGCCGTCCGCGATCCAGGATGCAATGGAGAAGCAGATGAAGGCAGAGCGTGAACGACGTGAGGCAATCCTGCGTGCGGAAGGTGAGAAGAAGTCTACCATTCTTGTGGCAGAGGGCCATAAGGAGTCTGCGATCCTGGATGCAGAGGCGGAGAAGCAGGCGGCAATCCTGCGTGCGGAGGCGAAGAAAGAGGCGATGATCCGCGAGGCGGAAGGTGAAGCGGAAGCCATCTTGAAAGTACAGCAGGCGAATGCGAATGGTATTGAATTCCTGAAGGAGGCCGGCGCCGATGAAGCAGTGCTGACACTCAAGAGCCTCGAGGCTTTTGAAAGGGCCGCAGACGGCAAGGCGACAAAGATTATCATACCTTCAGAGATACAGAGCATCGCAGGGCTTGTAAAGTCGCTGGCAGAGGTTGGACAGAAAGACGGGACAGAGGCGTAGTATGAAAGGGCGTGATGGAGTTGAAACCCATCATTGATTTAACAGTAGAATATGGCCTTGTATTTGACGGAGGCGGCGCAAGGGGTGCGTACCAGATAGGTGCCTGGAAGGCTCTCAGGGAAGCCGGCGTGAAGCTGAATGCAGTGGCAGGAACATCCGTGGGCGCATTAAATGGCGCCCTCGTTTGCATGGGTAATGTGGAAAAGGCCGAAAATATATGGAGCAAGATGACCTTCTCTAATGTGATGGCTGTGGATGACGAATGGATGGAACGTCTCTTCCGGAAAGAAACGACGATACGGGAATTTCTGAATGAGGGATGGAGCCGCCTGAAAGACGGCGGTATTGATATCACGCCGCTGAAAAAGCTGATCCATGAGAGCATAGATGAGAAGAAGATAAGGAAGAGCAGCATTGAATTCTGCCTGCTGACATTTTCAGTGTCCGATTTCAAGGAGCTGGACCTGAGCGTGGAAGATATCCCGGAGGGGATGCTGGAGGAATTTCTGCTTGCCAGCGCCTATCTGATAGGCTTCAAAAATGAGCGCCTGCACGGCAAGAAGTATATCGACGGAGGCGTGATCAATAATGTCCCGCTAAGCTCTCTTGTCAAAAGGGGATATGAAAACATTATAGAAGTACGTATCTACGGACCGGGAAGGGAACCCAGGGTAAAGATGCCGGACACAGGTGTAAAGTATGAGATAGGCCCCCGTGTCAAGCTAGGCAGCATTATAGAATTTTCCGGAAAGAGAAGCCGTCAGAATATGATGATCGGATACTATGATGCGAAACGGATGCTGTACGGTCTGGAAGGGTTCATCTATTATGTGGAACAGACGCACGACGGCCTGTATTATGAAGAGCTGATGAGTGGGATAAAGGAGATCGAAAAGGCAGAGATCGCATTTGCACTTAAGATATCCCTAGGACACTCTGACAAAGAGCTGTTCATGGGTATGCTGGAGGCGGCGGCAAAATTGCTGCATGTTCCGAAATATCAGATATACACAGTGGACCAATTATATGATATTGTATATAGTAAATATGAAATCTTAAGTGACAAGCTCCATCTGCCACGTTTTGTTCATATACTAACAGGATTAAGAGAGGAACGTAAGATGAATTTAAAAGGAAGAAGTTTTTTGACACTGAAGGATTTTACGCCGGAAGAAATCATGTACCTGCTTGATCTGGCAGCGGACCTGAAGGAAAAGAAGAAGGAAGGAATCACGGGAAACAGCCTTAAGGGCAAGAACATAGCGCTTATATTCGAGAAGCCGTCTACGAGGACACGCTGTGCATTCACGGTAGGGGCGGCAGATGAAGGCGGCAATCCGACGTATCTTTCCGGTAATGAAATCCAGCTTGGACATAAGGAGAGCATCGAAGATACGGCACGTGTGCTCGGGCGCATGTTTGACGGAATTGAATTCCGCGGCTTCAGGCAGGACCATGTGGAGGCGCTTGCAAAGTACAGCGGCGTACCGGTCTGGAACGGGCTGACGGATGACTATCATCCGACGCAGATTCTGGCTGACCTTCTTACGATGAGAGAACATTTCGGATATCTGAAGGGGCTTAAGTTTGCCTACCTTGGAGACGGCCGCAATAATATGGCTAACAGCCTTATGATAGGATGTGCCAAAGTAGGCGTGGACTTTATCAATGTGGCGCCGAAAGCCTTATGGCCGACAGATGAGCTGACAGACCTGTGCAGGAAGTATGCCGATGAGTCGGGAGCCTCCATCACGATTACTGATGACTTGGATGACGTGGAAGGCGCCGATGTCTTATATACAGATGTATGGGCATCTATGGGCGAGGAGGACAAGGCTGCCGAGAGGATCGAGATGCTCCGCCCATATCAGATCAACAAAGAGATGATGGCGAGGACGAAGAAGGACAGTACGATATTCATGCACTGCCTGCCTGCAGTCAAAGGCAAGGAAGTGACGGAAGACGTCTTTGAAGACGAGGCATCTGTCGTATTTGACGAGGCAGAGAACCGTCTGCATACGATCAAAGCGGTCATGGTGGCTACGCTTGGGAACATCTAGGAGACAGGAATGAAGACAGAGATTCTGAAAGTGCTCCGTGAAAGCGGAGGGTATGTGTCCGGGCAGCAGCTCTGTGACAGCTTTGGCGTGTCACGGACAGCCGTCTGGAAAGTGATAGACCAACTGAAGAAAGAAGGCTATGAGATAGAGGCGGTGCGCAACAAAGGGTACCGCCTCATAGAAAGTCCAGACGTGATGGGACAGGCGGAGCTGGAGAGCCTGATTGATACACGATGGGCAGGAAAGACGGTCGTATATGCCAAGGAGACCGATTCCACGAACATACAGGCCAAGGCACTCGGGGAAAAGGGTGCCGTTCATGGTACGCTCGTCGTCGCAGACCGTCAGACGGCAGGAAAAGGCAGGCGGGGAAGAAGATGGACGTCACCGCCGGGCACAAGCATCTATATGACTATACTGCTTAAGCCGCAATTCCTGCCATCGAAAGCTCCCATGCTGACGCTCGTCATGGCGCTGAGCGTTGCGGAGGGGATTATGGGCGAGACAGGGCTTCCTGCTCAGATAAAATGGCCGAACGATATCGTGGTAAACGGGAAGAAGGTGTGCGGCATCCTGACGGAGATGAGTGCGGAGATCGATTATATCAACTATGTGGTGACCGGCGCCGGAGTCAATGTGAATGCAGACAGCTTTCCGGAGGACATTGCCAGAACGGCTACCTCTCTATATATAGAAGGTGGAGTTAAGCTGCGCCGCGCGCAGCTGGCTGCCAGCATCGTGGAACGGTATGAGAAGAACTATGAGATGTTTATGGAGACGGAAGACCTGTCTAGGCTGAAGGATCCCTATAACCGGCTGCTTGTCAACTGCCGTAAAGAGGTGCGGATCCTCGAGCCGGGCAATGAATATGAGGCGGTGGCGTCCGGAATCAACGATACAGGAGAGCTGGTCGTCATGACGGCAGACGGCAAGGAGAAGGCGATATATGCCGGTGAAGTATCTGTAAGAGGAGTATATGGATATGTATGAGAATAAAGTGGTGCTCTGCGGAGCCAATTCTTACGAGGAAAAATATTATCTGAACCCTGATTTTGAACAGCTGCCAGGTTCCATAAAGGACGAGCTGAAGATCATGTGCGTGCTGTATGTAAATGATGTGGGCGGGATTCTTACACTTGTCTATGAAGAGGACGGCGGACTCTGCTTTGAAGTGACGAGCGAAGAAGGCGACCCTATGTTTGATGAGATAGGAAGCCAGCTGAAGATCAAGGAGCTTCAGAAGGAAAAACAGGAACTGCTCGCTGCCCTGCAGCTCTACTACCGTGTATTTTTCCTTGGAGAAGAAGTATAGGAGGCTGATATGTTACTTGTTATAGATGTAGGAAACACGAATATAACGCTTGGAGTATTTAAGGAGGATGAGCTGCTTGGAACGTTCCGCATGACTACCAAACTGCCGCGCACCTCAGATGAGTATGGAATCACGCTGAAAGAGCTGGTAGAACGCCAGGGGATTTTAAGCGCAGATATCAGTGCGGTCATCATCGCTTCTGTCGTGCCTGACATTATGCATTCGCTTGGAAGTTCTATTATCAAATACTTTGGCATAAAACCTGTCGTAGTATCGGCGGGGATCAAGACAGGGATACGGATCGTGACCGAGAATCCGAGACAGGTAGGCCCCGACAGAATCGTAGACGCGGTGGCGGCTTATACGCTGCACGGCGGCCCGGTTATCGTCCTTGACTTCGGGACGGCCACTACATATGACGTAGTGGGAGTGGACGGGACATTCGAGGCCGGCATCACAGCCCCCGGCATCCGTACGTCGGCGCAGGCGCTCTGGGGTGAGGCTGCGATGCTTCCGGCAATTGAGATAAAAAAACCGGACTCCATCATGGCAAAAGAGACCATTACCAGCATGCAGGCCGGGCTCGTATATGGACAGATCGGGCAGACGGAGTATATCGTCAATAAGATCAAGGAAGAATCCGGCTACGCAGATGCCAAGGTCGTGGCAACAGGAGGCCTTGGGAAGCTGATAGCGGCGGAGACGGACGTGATTGATATCTATGATTCACAGCTGACGCTAAAAGGACTGAGGATTATATATGAAAAAAATAGGAAACGTTGAGCTTGAAAATCCATACATTCTGGCGCCTATGGCAGGGGTTACCGACCTGCCATTTCGTCTGCTGTGCAAGGAGCAGGGGGCAGGGCTGCTCTGCATGGAGATGGTCAGTGCCAAAGCGCTGCAGTACAAGAATAAAAATACAAAGCTGCTGCTTGCCATCCACCCGGAAGAATATCCGGTGTCGCTGCAGCTGTTTGGCTCCGACCCTTACATCATGAGTGAGATTGCGAAGCAGGTCGAAGAGCTTCCGTTTCAGATACTGGATATCAACATGGGATGTCCGGTACCGAAAGTGGTCAAGAACGGAGAAGGCTCTGCACTGATGAAAGAGCCGGACCTTGTGTATGACATCGTGAATAAGACGGTAAAAGCCATAAGTAAACCGGTTACGGTGAAAATCAGGAAAGGGTTTGACGAGGAGCATGCCAATGCAGTAGAGATTGCAAAGGTCATTGAAGAGGCAGGCGCCGCAGCGGTGGCCGTACACGGCAGGACGAGAGAACAATACTATTCCGGCAAGGCAGACTGGGATATTATCCGGAGGGTAAAGGAAGCTGTCTCCATCCCTGTCATCGGGAACGGTGACGTGGTATCGGCCGAGTCGGCGGCAGCCATGCAGGAACAGACCGGATGCGACATGGTGATGATAGGCAGGGCGGCGCAGGGAAACCCGTGGATTTTCAGGGAATTAAGAGAGCATGCCATACATGGTGGATATCCGCCGCGCCCTACCGCAGAAGAAGTAAGGCAGACAATGCTTGCGCATGCCCGTATGCAGATGGAATATAAGGGAGATTATCTCGGAATCCGGGAGATGAGAAAGCATGTGGCATGGTATACGAAGGGGATGAAGGGATCATCAAAACTGAGGGCACAGATTAACAGCGTAGAGTCATATGAAGAGCTGGAACATCTGCTTGCAGACCGGATTGCTGGATAAAATTGAGATAATAAAAGAGCCTTGTCCTACATATACTTAACCAATATGTGAGGCGGGGCTTTTCTGTAAAACGTAAGATAAATTCTCGTATCGAAAAATGATTGACATTAGGCGGCTGATTATGTATAATAATGAAATTGTGAAAGTATCTTTTCGATACAGACAGCGGAGTAGGAAGACCTGTGAAAGAATAGAGACAGAAATCTGTGTATATTAAGGAGAAGAGAGACATGGAAGCAAAGAAAAAATTACTTACTTATGCAGGCCTGAAGGCACTGGAGGATGAACTTGAGAATTTGAAGGTTGTAAAGCGGAAGGAAGTAGCAGGCAAAATCAAAGAGGCAAGGGAGCAGGGCGATTTGTCTGAGAATGCAGAGTACGATGCGGCCAAGGATGAGCAGCGCGATATCGAGGCCCGTATCGAAGAGCTGGAAGGCATATTGAAGAATGCGGAAGTCGTAGTAGAAGATGAAGTGGATTTCGATAAGATTAATGTCGGCTGTGCTGTGAAGGTATTCGATAAGACTTTTGATGAAGAGATGGAATTTAAAATAGTAGGTTCTACGGAGGCTAACAGCCTGGAAGGAAAGATATCCAATGAATCGCCGGTAGGCCAGGCTCTGATGGGTAAGAAGGTAGGAGAGACCGTGAAGGTAGAGACGCAGGCAGGCGAGATGGCATATAAGATTCTTGAAATCAGCCGTTCCATGTAGAACATAGGAGACCTGTTCAATCGAAAGGAGAGGGTAACGTGTCCAAACAGCAGGGAAATGTACAGGAGCCGGATATCAACCAGTTAAGGAAGGTCCGCCGGGAAAAATTAAAAGAGCTTCAAGATAATGGGAAGGATCCTTATCAGGTAATGCGCTATGAGGCGACTGCCCATGCCGCAGATATAAGGGAACACTATGATGAGATGGAAGGGAAGCACGTATCTGTGGCAGGACGTGTGATGCAGAAGCGTGTCATGGGCAAGGCTTCTTTCTGCAATGTGCTCGACCAGAGCGGCGGCATCCAGTCATATGTGGCAAGGGACAGCCTGGGAGAAGAGGCGTACAGGGAATTCAAGAAGCTCGACATCGGGGACATCGTTGGCGTAGAAGGCGAAGTGTTTAAGACAAAGACCGGGGAGATATCCATACATGCATCTGCAGTAAAGCTTCTTTCCAAGAGCCTCCAGATTCTCCCTGAGAAGTTCCACGGGCTTACGAATACGGATATACGTTACCGTCAGAGATATGTGGATCTGATCATGAATCCTGAAGTAAGGGATACTTTTATCAAGCGTTCCCATATTATAAGTGCTATCAGGAGATACCTGGATGGACAGGGATTTCTGGAAGTTGAGACGCCAATGCTCGTAAGCAATGCCGGAGGGGCGGCGGCAAGACCGTTTGAGACGCATTTTAACGCGCTCGGCGAGGATTTCAAGCTGAGGATTTCCCTGGAACTTTACTTAAAGCGCCTTATCGTGGGCGGGCTCGAGAAAGTATATGAGATAGGACGTGTATTCCGCAACGAAGGGCTTGATACGAGACACAATCCTGAGTTTACGCTCATGGAATTATATCAGGCATATACCGATTACAACGGCATGATGGATCTTACAGAGAACCTTTACCGCCATGTGGCGCAGGAGGTGCTTGGCACCACGACAATCGTGTACGATGGTGTAGAGATGGATCTCGGCAAGCCGTTCGAGAGAATCACGATGACAGATGCAGTGAAAAAGTATGCCGGAGTGGACTGGAACGACGTACAGACATTGGAGGAAGCCAGAGCACTAGCTGACAGGCATCATGTGGAATATGAGGACAGGCATAAGAAGGGAGATATCCTGAGCCTGTTCTTCGAGGAATTTGCAGAAGAGCATCTCATCCGGCCGACATTCGTTATGGACCATCCGATTGAGATATCACCACTCACGAAGAAGAAGCCGGAGAATCCGGAATACGTAGAACGATTTGAATTCTTCATGAACGGATGGGAGATGGCGAATGCCTATTCCGAGCTCAACGACCCGCTCGACCAGAGAGAGCGCTTTAAGGCACAGGAAGAGCTGCTGGCGCAGGGCGATGAAGAAGCCAACACCACAGATGAGGACTTCCTCAATGCGCTGGAGATCGGCATGCCGCCTACCGGAGGCATCGGATTTGGAATTGACCGGATGTGCATGCTGTTGACCGACGCGGCTGCAATCCGGGATGTGCTGCTGTTCCCCACGATGAAAACTTTGGACAAATAAATGCCCATTTTATGCGGGTTTGCGGTACTTCAGTTCAGATTTTGCAACAAAATTGCAGCGCATAATGCGGGATAATGCCTGATAATGTGTTGATTAGGACATGAGCCAACTTAATACGGTAAGCATTTTAAGGACATTTTTCTAAAAGAAATTTTAGGGAAGTGTCCTTTTTTGTTTTGGTCAAAGCAAAATGAAGATTGGAGGAAAAGCAAACGTTGGTGTACTGCCTGGGGATTGACCGGGATACAAGGGTAAATGTGGACAGGATTTATGATTTTAAATCAGGATGTGCCTGCGGGAAGGCTGGCAGACCAGCGGCAGTGCAAAAATTGTACGGATGGCGTTTAACCTCTATTGTAATGGAACGCCAAGTGTCTTTGATACGGAGGATGTGGAGGAACAACTGAAGGAGTTCCGTTTCTATACGGTGGAAGATTTATTCTGCTGCGGCTATGCCAGACATTTTGGGGAGGCTGTGAAAATCCGTTATCCGGAATACTGTTTTTACATGGATATGGAGGATTTATATGCTTAAAATCAGGATGCAGGGGACAAAGAAAGAGCGTCACTGGTTCTGGCGGCTTTTGGAGCGTCATGAAGGCGTGGATGTAAAGGATGTATCGGAACCGTTTGCAAACAAAGGAACAAACAAATATTTCCGTGTATATGCGGAAGTGGAAAGAACAGAAAAATAACTCAGAGAATCAGGAGGATAGTAATATGTGCAGAGTGATCGCAGTGGCAAACCAGAAAGGCGGTTGCTTTTGCAGGATGAGAGGAACAGGGAGCCTTTGAAAACATTGAAAGTGTATCTGGAGAATAACATGAATTTCAGCATTACGGCAGAGAAGATGTACGTCCATATCAATACGATCCGTAAAAGGATCGACAAAGTGAAGGAGCTTCTGGATGTGTCGCTGGATGACCGGATCGCAAGGCTGAAGCTGGAGATGCTGCTGCAATTTCTGAACTCGTAACTCCTGAACTGGATATAACTACACCCATTTTACAATAATGAGAGTGGTGGAGTTGAAATGGGACAAATCGGTCAGAGGTGCCATTGACCAGATTAAAAGTCAAGAATATACTTCATGGATTCAGGGGTATACGGGGAATATATTATTGGTGGGGATTAATTATAAGAAAAAGGAAAAGATTCACGAATGTATAATAGAGGAATATTGTATCCGGCAATGATGCACTGGGATTGATAACAACTATAAGTTGAATACGATTATCGGCATTAACGATTGGACAGGGATTTTTTTCTGAATATAATAAAAGTATCCGAGATGTTGTGGAACGAAGGCACGATTGAGAAGATGATATGTGATATAGCAGCATGTACCGATACCAGGATCGTGGCTGTAGATATCGGGGAAAAGATACTTTCTGCCTCAGATGATTACTGGGATATGCGAAGCGAGATGCTTCTAAGGCTTATAGCGCGATATATAGAATCTCAGAAAGAAGAGGTGTTGGAAACGTCTGTGTTGATTGAAGAGGAAGAGGGATCGAAAGCCATTAAAGAGATTGTGGTCAAGGGAAATACGGAAGGCTTCAGTATTATGGAGCTTCCGAATATACAATCTGAGAAAGGATTAAGGCTTTGGCGGGAGGAGATCATACGTCTGAAAGATTATCTGGAAGAGAAGTTCCAGGTCGTGATAACAGATGATGATGTCAAGCGGGCTATTCGGGTGGAGAATCGGCGGAGAAGTGCATTAAAAAGGCTGTACGAGGTCATGAAGTTCGATCCGGTTCCGATTATGGGATGGATCTGCTCAATGTTCTGTATGGAAGTAAGTATCGGTTAGATAAGGAGCAGGCTGCAGAAGATATCAATCGGTTGACAGATCGGATTCTGGATGAATACAAACCGGATGCCGGTCAGAAGAGGCGGCCGCGGATTCTGGTTACGGGATGTCCCATCGGAGGGGACTCTGTGAAGATAGTAAGGGCGATAGAAGATAACGGCGGTGTGGTTGTGGCATTTGAGGATTGCACCGGCGCGAATGTGATCGATAAATTAGTAGATGAAGATGACCCGGATATCTACGGGACGATCGCGAGGAAATACTTCTACATTGGGTGTGCCATCATGACTCCTAACGACAATCGGATTGAGCTTCTGGGGAGAATGATAGATTAGTTCCAGGTGGACGGTGTTGTGGAGATGATTCTGGCCGGATGCCATTCCGTACATATGTAGTCGATCAGTGTAAGTAATTTTGTGAATGAAGAGAAGCATATACCATATAATGATGTCGTCACTGACTATTCCCAAGGAGATGTCGGACAATTGAATACAAGGATGTCTGCATTTATTGAAATGCTCGAAACACATTAGTTTGTAATATTTACCCATCATAAGAAGGGTATTTTCTTGCTGATATATTTATAGAAAAAACATATATATAAAGCACATATATATAAAGCACATTTATAGACTACATCTAATATGTTGTGCGCAGTGCACAATGTATAAAGAAAATATTGGAATTGTAGATGATGAAATCATGATTAATTTTTATTTAAATAAGAAAAGCGTATTTTACGAGGAGGAGAAAAATTGATTGAGATAAAAAATCTGAAGAAAATATGGGAAGATGACAAAAGCAGTGTTCTCGAAGATATCAATCTGACGATTGAAGACGGGGATATTTATGCGTTGGTAGGACGCAGCGGGGCAGGCAAATCAACACTGCTTCGGTGTATCAATGGATTGACTTCATATCAGGGCGGAAGCCTTACCGTGGACGGATGTGAGATCAAGGATCTAAAGGATAAG
The DNA here is from genome assembly GCF_004345005.1 of Extibacter muris. Taxonomy (GTDB): domain Bacteria; phylum Bacillota; class Clostridia; order Lachnospirales; family Lachnospiraceae; genus Extibacter; species Extibacter muris. Next base: position 6,402 of record NZ_SMMX01000010.1, on the reverse strand, counting down.
GAATTGAGGGAATTCCGCAGACGTGTTGGCATGATATTCCAGCATTTTTCTCTTCTGGAGAGGGAGACGGTATGCCAGAACATTGCACTTCCCATGCAGTGCTGGAAATATTCAAAAGAGGAGACGGATAAGAAGGTAAAGGAATTGTTGGAGCTGGTGGGTTTGACGGATAAGATGAACGCCAAGCCAAAGAACTTAAGCGGGGGACAGAAGCAGAGAGTGGCGATTGCAAGAGCGCTTACCATGGATCCGAAGATCCTTCTCTGCGACGAGGCGACGTCAGCGTTAGACCCGAAGACGACGAATTCGATCCTGGAGCTTTTGCTGGAGATCAATCAGAAAATCGGTATCACAATCGTAATCGTGACGCATCAGATGGAAGTGGTGAGAAAAGCCTGTAATAAGGCCTGCATCCTGGAACAGGGACGGATCGCGGATGAGGGAACGGTGAGGGATATCTTCATCAAGCAGCCATTGTCTCTGCGGAGGCTTCTCGGAGAAGAAGAGATTCATCTTCCGCCGCGCGGGCATAACATACAGATTGCACATATGGTAAATGATATCCGCGACGGAGAGCTGTTCGGCAAGATGTCCAAGGAGTTAGATTATGTCTTCCCAATCCTGGACGGAAAGATACAGGAATACCAGAATGACAGTATGGGAATTTTTGTGATCAATGTAGACGATGCGCATCTTGAGATGGTTACACAGTATCTGGATGAGCATGAGCTCAACTGGCGGGAGATGACTGACCTTACAGATGAGAAGAAGGGAGGAGAAGCATAATGTCATTGAAGAACTTTACGTTTGCACAGATCTGTCAGATGATCATTGTTCCGGCATTTTTTAATACATTGAAAATGCTTTTGATATCGGGGATTCTGTCAACGATATTTGGATTTGTTTTTGGAGTGGTTTTGATCGTGACGGAAAAAGGCGGATTATATGAGAATATTGTGTTGAACAGGATATTAGATTTTATCGTAAATACGATCCGGTCATTCCCGTTTATCATCTTGATGGTTTCAATTATCCCGTTTACAAGGCTGATTGTCGGAAGTTCCATCGGAGATACGGCGGCGCTTGTGCCGCTTACCGTGGCATGTACTCCGTTTATGGCGCGTATCTTCCAGAACAGTTTTAAGGAGGTTGACCCGGCACTTATTGAAGCTGCGCAGTCCTTTGGGGCGTCAAAATGGCAGATTGTATTCAAGGTAATGTTAAAGGAATCCGTCCCGTCTATTATCTCTGGTTTATGTCTGGCGATCATCAATCTGTTGGGAGCCACGGCTATGGCAGGAGCAGTCGGTGCGGGAGGCCTTGGTGCGGTTGCCCTTACATATGGCTATCAGAATTTTAATCAGGAGATCATGTACTCCATTTGTCTGATATTGATCATCCTGGTAGCTATTATTCAGTATTTTGGAGACTGGATTTACAAGAAATTAAAATAAATATCAAAGGATAAAAGCGGGTGAAAAGCCCGTTTTTAGATAAATGCATTAAGAGCAGGAGGCAATTATGAAGAGAAAATTTTTATGTACAATTCTTGCCGTAGCTATGGCAGGCGTTATGCTGGCAGGATGTGGAAAGTCTGAATCAGGAAGCGAAACAAAGAGCGAGTCGGGGAGCGGTACGGAAGAAGGCAAAGATTCCGCAGAGAAAAAAGACGTGATCAAGATAGGGATCCGTGCAGATATGGTCAACCAGTTGGAGTCTGTCAGGGATAAGATGGAAGGACTCGGATATAAGATTGAAGAGAGTGTATTCGACGACAGTGTACAGCCTGATGTTGCGCTTGCAGAAGGAAGCCTTGATATGAACTGGTATCAGCATGGGCCATACCTGGAGAGTTACAATGCAGAGAATGGAACGGATCTTGTCATAATCGAGCCAAAGACATTCTATCCGTTGTTCGCTATGTATTCAGATAAATGGGATTCTATAGATGATCTTCCGGACGGAGCGACGATCGGACTCTGCAACGATGCGACCAATCAGGCGCGCGGACTGAATATGCTTCAGTCGCAGGGGCTCATTAAGCTGGATGATTCTGTAGAAGTGCCGACAATGTATGACGTAAAAGAGAATCCTCACAACTTTGAATTTATAGAGGCTGAGATGTCTGTGCTCCCGCAGTCATTAGGCGATGCGGACGCGATCTGCCTTGCGGCCGGACATATGGTAAATGCCGGACTTTCCGCAGAAGGATATCTGTGCCAGTCTGATGATAATGATGTGTATGCGGTTGGATTTGCTGTCAGAAGCGAAGACAAAGACGCAGAGTGGGCAAAAGAGATTGCAGAAGTTGTACAGTGCGATGAACTGGCAGAATATTTTAAGACCGAAAAAGCCGGGACACAGATTCCTTGCTGGGAATAAAATACAGGCAGGGCAGACACTTGTTGCCTGCCCTTTTCTATATTCTTTGTATCTTCACAGGCGGATATGCGGGAATGTCCGTCTGTGAAGGTAAAAAGGAAACCGGATTCCTGTGGGAAATGAAGTGAAGGTCAGAAGGTTGACGGAGAAAGGAATGATAGTATGGAATTGATCAGATTGGAAATGACCCCGAAGGAGCGGAAGCTTGCCTATGCCAGAGGAGAAGAGGTAGACCGGATACCGACGTCTCTAAGCGTCAGTGAGACTGCGCCGCCTCTGTATGGGATAGATATCCGGGATTATTATTTTTCAGCCGATGCGATGGTAGAGGTTGAGACAGCGCTGGCGAACGATTTCCAGGCAGACAACATGGGAATCGGGCTTGGGCTTAGGACTCTGGTAGAAGCCTTGGGCACAAAGCTTGAGTATCCAAGAAAGAATGTATCTTATATCCTGGAACCGGCCTTAAAATCGTTTGAAGATGTCGAGAATATGGAACTGGTGAATGTGGAAAAAGACGGACGTTTTCCAATCATTACGGAGGCATTTGAACGGCTGCAGCAGCGGTTTGGCGAGGAGAGGGGCTTAGGAAGCGGGCTTGCGGGACCGCTGACAACAGCGGCAAGCCTGATCGGGACGGAGAGATTTCTTAAGGCCACCGTTAAAAATAAAGAAGGAGCACATCGTCTGCTGCAATATAGTACAGATTGTATTGTAAAGTGCTGTAAGGATTTAAACCACAAACTGGGAATCGGGTTTATGTTATCAGAGCCGATGGCGGCACGCAATCTTCTGAGCAAAAAGCAGTTTAATGAATTCTTCCTTCCGTATCTCAAGCAGACGGTAAAAAAACTGAATGAATTCCAGGGCGCTACGTCTATCCATATCTGCGGGAATACGAAAGACCGCTGGGAAGAGGTGGTAAATGCCGGAGTCAGCGGTTTCTGGGTGGATAATTGTGAGAGCTTAAAGGAATTAAAGGAATCATATGGGGACAGGGTGGCAATCAGCGGTAACGTAGTGCCGGTGGAGGTGCTGCGGGACGGAACGGCAGAAGAGATTGCAGAAAATGTCAGATCCTGCATTGAGCAGGCGGCGGATAATCCCTGCGGTTATAACCTGTGTCCAGGATGTACGACCCCGGTAGGTACCTCGAAAGAAAATATGATTGCGTTTATGAATGCTGCCGCAATTTACGGGAGAGGGGCAAGGAAAGGATGTATGCCGAAAGGAAGGAGGAATGAACATTGGCTGAGATGAAGGATTTTCAATGTACCTATGACAATTCTGCCGGAATCAGCGGCGAGGTGACAAAAGGCCTTGGCCTTACTACCTTCCCGGATACGTATCTTCACCGGGATACCATGGCGGCGCTACACGCCATGTGCAGGATCCCCGTCATGCAGGAGGATACGGCTGCGGTATGCGGCCTGGGAACCATCGGCATGGCATTGAGAACCTGTTTCTGATAGGAAATAAGGAATGCCAGCAAAAGAAAGCGCGGGAGCTGGAAATCCCTGCGGAGCGTTACTGTGACAGCCGGAACGGGGATGCAGCGGCCCGTCCGGGCGCATTTTACACATATAAAAAAATTTTAATAATTATTAAAAAATTTTCTTCCCGAACCGAACATTGGGCATCACCCATTCGGGATAGTGGATGAAAGGGAAATAGAAACTTCATCCATGTTCTGGTGGAAGGGGGAAGGAGGTAAACTCTTATGAGGAAATCTTCTTCCAATGCTGAACTGACAATCAGAAAGCAGTTTGACCAGATATGCAGGCTGGCGTTAAAAGGCGAAGCCGTTGATTATTACAGGCATACGGCATATCTGCAGAAACATGAAGTGTTATTGTCGGAACTTTCGCAGAAGGAGCAGGGCAGGCTTTTTACTGTAGACGAGTATGCAGTAGAAAATAAGCGTTTCCAGGCGCTTGGATACGATATCGAAGTGAAAGACGCCCTGCTTGCGGAGGCGATACAGTCGCTTTCTGAAAAAAAGCGGGAGGTAGTGCTGCTTTCTTATTTCATGGATATGAGCGATACAGAGATCGCCAGATCGATGAAACTTGTGAAAAGTACCGTCTATGAGCATCGGAAACGCTCGCTGGAGCTGATGAAAAGAATGATGGAGGAATACCAAAATGAGCAGGAACAAAAAGAATAAGGCGTTTGATCTGCCGTCCTTCCAGATAATCCGGGCGGCGTCGGAAGGTGACATTTAAGCGATAAACGCGGTGCTAAAGCATTATGAAGGCTACATAGCGGCTTTGTCTGTCAGAAAACTGTATGACGGGAACGGGAAGGTTTCGCTTACAATAATGAAAAACAGAATTATCTGTGCTCCAACAAGTCCGAGTATGATTGACTTGAATGGTCATTTTACCCCGGAGATGATTGCTTATCTGGAAGAAAAGGCAATGGGAGGAGCCGGAGTGGTTACATATGGAGAAGCTATTGTACACTCCGCTACAGGAAAATCTCACTTTAATATTTCATTTTCAATTTCAAGCTCTTTCATCTTTTTTTGAAGAGCCTTATATTCCTTTAATGAAATAGTCTCTGTCTCAGATACTGCAACAGGTGCAAGATTCTTAATCCAGGTAGAAACAGTGCCTTTTGGAATGCCATATTCGTTACTTGCCATGAGGAAGCATTACCGAACGTGACTACGCCGCACACCTTACGTCATACGTTCTGTACCAATTTAGCAAACGCCGGAATGAACCCGAAAGCATTACAGTATATCATGGGGCATTCCAACATCAACATGACGTTGAACTATTATGCTCATGCCACTTCTGACAGTGCATTAGCGGAAATGGAACGGCTGATTGCATAGTAGTAAATAGAGGTTTTACTACTCTTTCTACTACCTTTGAACGCAGAAACATGAGGGGATATAAGAATATTTGAGAACATCTTCCGATATGATAAATGCCGGAAAGCCTGTAAATACAGGCTATACCGGCATATAAGAACTTATAAAGAGATAGTCAAAAAGTATAGTTTGATTTAATACAAAATAATTCATATATACAGAACAGGCTTACTTAGATGTAGTTCGGTAAGCCTGTTTTATTTTGTTTATGTGTGCCGAGCATGGCGCTAATCTTACTGGTGAAAGTCCAGTCACGGGTATTTACCGCCAAGTGTAGTGAACCACAAGTTGGTACCAGTAATGGTATGGTCGAAAAAGGTTTGGATACAGGGATGGATTAACTATTACACTCATTTTTACAAATCAGAGATATATAATGTGCTAAGGTAAATCAACGGGTGTCTGGTAAAGTGGGTGCGCGGAAAGTACAAGAAACGTGGAGCAAGAAGAAAAGCAGAACATTGGCTTGGAGAGGTTGCGGATCGTGACAGAAACTTGTTTGCACACTGGAAGTTTGGAATACTGCCGTTGTGCGACATTCAAGTGTGTATGTTAAAAAAAGAAGTTGAGTGAATATCTGAAAAGAGGAAAGGCAATAGCAAGGCCTCTGGCAGTTACAATCAAACGAGTAAATGAGATTGTAAGAGTTTGGATAAATTATTTTAGAATCGGAATGATGAAGCAGTTTATGGAAGAGTTTGGGCAATGGCTAAGACACAAAATAAGGGTTATAGTCATGAAACAATGGAAAAAGCCGAAAACCATCAACAGAAACCTGTGTTATCTAAATCGGAAGAATCGCAACGGGATTGGCCATGAAGAGATTTTCAAGGTCGTAAATTCAAGGCTTGGTTGGTACAGAAGAAGTGGAATGAACGTAGTGAATTTCATCATTAGTAAAGAACTACTTGAAAATAGGATAAAAGATGGAGCTGGTCTGCTCAATCCCTTATCCGGTTACTTGGTAAAAGCTGGAATATAAATTGTAGAGCCGTATACGAGACCCGTACGTCAGACTGTCTAACGATTATGATATATGTTATAATAATGATACAATATTTGGTATCGGAGGTGCTTCGTATATGGCATATATCGTTGGTTTGGATAGAAATCAAACAAAAATGATTACAACATCTTTA
>NZ_SMMX01000107.1 GCF_004345005.1 Extibacter muris | reverse complement strand
TCAAAAAGGGAAGGGAAAGAGGAAAAGAAAAGAAGAAAGAAGGAAGGAGAAAAGAGACAAAAGGAGAAACGGAAAGATAGAAGGCATACGGAGAAAGGGAGATAAAGAGAAAGAAGGAAAAGGAAAGGAAAGAAGAAAGAAAAGAAGAGAAAAACGCGGAAGAAAAAAAGAAAGAGGAGGAAGGAAGGGAAAGAAGAAGAGGGAAAGAGGAGGGAGAGCAGGGAGAAGGAAATACTACACAAGAGACTATTTGTCCGAAAAGGAAGGGGAAAAGGGGGAAAGGAGGAAGAGAAGGAAGAAGGGGGAAAAGAGGGAGAAGAGAAGGAAAAGGAGGGGGGGGAGGGAAGGGGAGATTTCTTCAATCTCTGCATCAAGGGAAGGAAGAAGGGGGAGGGGAGGGGGGAAGGAAAGAGAGGGGGAGGGCAGAGGGGACCCGACAGAGGAGAGGGAAGAAGGGAGAAAGGGGAGGGAGGGGGAAGGGAAAGAGGGAAAGAGGGAGGA
>NZ_SMMX01000106.1 GCF_004345005.1 Extibacter muris | reverse complement strand
TTCCTCTCTCCCTCTCCTTTTTTTTCTCCCCCTCCACCTCTTCTCTTTCTCACTCTCTTGCAGATAAATGTTTTATTAGTTGTCCGGCTTTTGACTTAACTCATTTCCTTTTCTCTCCTCCTCTTCCTTCCCTTCCCCTTCTTCCCTCCTCTCTTTCCCCTTTCCTTCCCCTCATCCTTCACTTCCTTGTACTCTTCCCCCTCTCTTTTATCCCTCTCCCTTTCCTTCTCTCCCCCTTCTTTTTTTCTTTTTTCTGTTTATATCCTTCCCACATCAAAAAATAATGTTCTCTTTTTTTTCTCCTCCCCTCCCTTTTCCCTCCCTTCTCCCTCTCCTCCCCCCTCCTTTCCCTTTCCTCCCCCCCCTTTCTTTCTTTCCTCCCCCCCCTCTCTTTCTTTTTTTTCTTTTGTCTCCTTTCATTATAGTCCTTTTTGTCCTCCTTTTTCCTTTCTTCCCCCCTCTCTTCCCTTCCTTCCCTCCTCCTTCTTTCTCCTTTTCTTT
>NZ_SMMX01000105.1 GCF_004345005.1 Extibacter muris | reverse complement strand
AATGGCCAGATATGCCGTTATCTAGAAAGAATAGAGTAAGGGGGGAGAGAGAGGAAGAGGAAGAAAGGAGAACATGCAAGGTACATGTCTTCGATGACATCCACAGGAAGGAGAGAGGGAAGAGAAGGGAAGGGAGGGGAAGAGGCAAGAGAAAGAAGGAGAAGAAGGGAAAAGAAAGGAGAAGAGAACAAGTCCTATCGGGATGATGATCCAGAGGGAGGGAAGAAAGGAGAGAAGAGGAAAGAGAGAAGGGAAGGAGGGAGGGGGGGGAAAGAGGGGGAAAGGGGGAAGGAAATAAAGGAAGGGGAGAAAAGAAGGGAAAAGCCGTCAAGGGCGGGGGAGAGTCTCTCGGGAGGGGAGGAAGGAGAGGGAGAAAAAAGAGAAAGGGAGAAAGAAAAAAGGGAGAAGAAAGAAGAGGGAAAGAAGAAGAGGGGGGGAGAGAAAGAGAGAGGGAAACAGAAGGGAAAAAGAAAAGAGTCCTCCAAGAACAGCAGGGACGAGGGCGAAAGGGCGGGGCAGGAG
>NZ_SMMX01000104.1 GCF_004345005.1 Extibacter muris | reverse complement strand
TACATGCAGACACCAAACGAAAGGAGGCCGACGGGGAGGAAAGAAAAGGAGGGGGAAAAGAAAAAGGCCATATGTCCGGGGGGCATCAGGAAATAGGTCACGAAGGAAAGGAGGAAGGAAGAAGGAAAAAAGAGGGAAGAAGGGGGGAAAAGGGAAAGGGAGGAGGGAGGGAAGAGAGGAGAGAGGGGGAAAAGAAAGAAGGAGAAGGAAGAGGGAGGGAGGAGGAAAAAGAAGAGGAGGGGGGGGGGAGGGGAAAAAAGAAGAGAGGGAGGAAGAAAGAAAAAAGAGGAAAGAGAGAGGAAAGGAAGGAGAAGAGGAAGGAGGAGGAGGGGAGGAGGGGGAGGGAGAGGAGGTAGAGGGAAGAGGAGGAAGGAGCCGTATATCGTTAGAGAAAGGATGGGAGAGGGAAGAGAGAAAGGCAAATCAAAGAAAAAATCAAGAATCCCAAAAGAGAGATTAGGTAAAAAAGGATAAAGGAGAGAAAGATAGGAAGAAAAGAGAAGAGGAAAGAAGAAGGGAGAG
>NZ_SMMX01000103.1 GCF_004345005.1 Extibacter muris | reverse complement strand
GGAAAGAGAGTTTGAATCAGAGGGGACTTAGGAGGGGAGAAAGAAGAAGGCCATTGCAAAGACCAGAGAGGAGAAAAAGAAGAAAAAAAAAAGGGAGGGGAAGTCATCTCTGGGGGAGGAAAAGAAGAGGGAGAAGAGAGAAAGAAAAGAAAGAAAAGGAAAGAGGAAGGGGAAGAAAAGAAGAGAAGGGGAGGAAGAGGGAGGAAAAGAGGGAAGAAAGAGGGAAAGGGAAAGAGGAAAGAAGGGGAAGGGGGGAGGAAGGAAAGAGGGAGAACTGGAAAGGGAGAAGAAAGAAAGGAGAAGGGGGGAGGAAAAAGGGGGGAGGGAGAGGAGGAAAGGAAGGAAGGGAAGAAGGGAGGGAAGAAAAGAGAAGGAGGAGAGAAAAAGGAGGAAGAAATCCGAAAGATTTCTACCGCAAGGGAAGACGCGTTGAGGAGAGAAAGGAGGAAGGGAGGAGGGGGGAGGAAAAAGAGGAGGGAAAAAAAAGGAGGGAACGGGAAAAAGAAGAGGAGGAGGAAGGAGAA
>NZ_SMMX01000102.1 GCF_004345005.1 Extibacter muris | reverse complement strand
GAGGGGGGGGAAGAGAAAAGGAGAAAAGAAGGGAAGAAAGGAAGGAAAAAGAAAAGGAAGAAAAAAAAAGAAAAGGAGAGGAGGGGGGAAAAAAGAGGGGGAAGGAAGAGGAGAAAGAAGAAAAAGAAAGGTATCCGGAGAGAGAGAAGAGGGAGGAGAAGAGAGGAAAAAGAAGGGAGAAAGGGGAGGAAGGAAGAGGAGAGAAGAGCCCAATCCTCCGCAATAGAGGAAAAGGGAGGGAAGGGGGGAAGAAGAGGGGAGAGGAAGAAGGGGAAAGAGGGGAAACTTCTAAGAAGGAAAAAGAGGAAAGAGAGGAAAGGAGGAAGGGAGAAAGAGGAAGAAGAAGAGGAAGGGGAGAGGGAGGAGGAGGGGCAGGGTATGTCCTAACAGTCGATAATTCATAAAAACGCCGGGAAGAAGAGGAGAAGGAAGAAAGAGAAAAAAAAAAGAGAGAAGAAAGAAAAAGAAGGGAAGGGGAGGGAAGAGAAAAGAGAAAGGAGGGAGGAAGCGGAACGGCGTTAAGGA
>NZ_SMMX01000101.1 GCF_004345005.1 Extibacter muris | reverse complement strand
TAACGGTAATCGTTTTTGTGCTTGAAGCACCCTTGCTGTCTGTTACTTTGTATGTAACTTCATAAACGCTAGCCTTGCTTGTATCTACGTTATTTTCTAAGACTTCGATTACTTTTGTAAGGTCGCCATCTTCTTTATCAGAAGCAGTAACACCCTCTAATGGATTGAATGTATCGCCAACTGTCAATGTCTTATCACTGGCATTGATTGTTGGAATTGCGTTTAATTCTTCCATTTTTGGATTGACTGTCAATGTAACTTCAATATCTGTTACAGTATTATAATTAGTCGTATCTTTTGGCGTATATGTCACTTTGAATGTATTTGTTCCAGCACTGCCAACAGAAGTTGTTGTATCGTCCTGCCACGCAAAGCTCTCTGGAAGTGTTACGTCTGCAAGGGTCTGTCCAACAATAGCTGTCAAGTTAGTTGGTACTTCATAAGTCGGCATTGCCTTGCTGATTGTAAACTCTTTCCAGTCAGTTTCTGTACTCTTATAAGTATCATTTTCCTCAACGATTGCTTTCACTTGATA
>NZ_SMMX01000100.1 GCF_004345005.1 Extibacter muris | reverse complement strand
AAAGGGAAGAGGAGAAGCAAAAAAGGGGGGGAGGGAAAGGAAAGGGGAAGAACCTGTATCAGCTAATACGGGGGGTGAGGAGAAGGAGAAGAAGGAAGGGGAAGAGGGGGCCATTGTATAAAGCGGAGGGGGAGAAGGGAGAGAAGGAGGAGGGGAAAGAGAGAGAAGAAAGGGAGGGGGAGAAGAAAAGAAAGAAGGAAAGGGAGAGAAGAGAGAGAGGGAAAAAGGAGGGGGAAGACGGCGAGAAGAGGGAGAGGGAAGAAGAGGCTGTTCTAAAGGGGAGGGAGGGAAGTCTTGGGGGGGCAGGAAAGAAGGGGAGGGGGAAAGGGAAAGGGGGAAAGGAAGGGGGGAAAGAGAGAAAGGAGGGGAGAAAGAGAAAAGAGAAGAAAAAGAAGAGGGAAAAGGGGGAGCACCAACATCATAAGCAAACAGAAAAGCTTAGCACGGGGGGGGAGAGAAAGGAAGGGAGGGAGGAAAAGAGAAGAAAAGGGGAAAATGAAAAGGGGAACAAAAAGAGAAAGGAGGAGAGAAGGGAGAA
>NZ_SMMX01000099.1 GCF_004345005.1 Extibacter muris | reverse complement strand
TCGCACAGGGGGACCGAAGGGGGACTGGTGGGGGAGGGGGAAAGGGAAGAAAGGAAAAGGAAGGTTTCCTCGATCGTTCCAGATGGGGAACAGCCCTTGAAAGGGGGAAAAAGAGAGGGAGAGGAAAGGAGGAAAAGAGAAAGAGGGGCTTATTTTTCAGGAAGAGGGGAAAAAAAGAGAAAAAGGGAAGAAACGTGAAAGAGGACCAATATTGCCAAGAAAATGCCAAGGCAAAGCATGACAAAAAAGGAAGAAAGAAGGGGGGAAGGGGAGCGGACGAGCGAAGAGCCCGCATACACGGAAGGAAGTGTTATCAGAAAGGAGGGAAGGGAAAGAGGAAAGAGTGAATAAACTTCTATCAGAGGAAGGAAGGGAGGGGGGAAAGGAAGGGGAAGAAAAAAGAAGGGAGAAGGAGAAGGAGTATCGTAAGGGGAGAAGGAGGAGAGGGGAGGAGGAAAGAACATACAAGGGGAGAAGTGTTATGTCAGAAGAAAAATAGAGGAAGGGAAAGAAGGGACGCTGATCCATACGGTACGAGGA